>JAYZES010000016.1:0-50605 GCA_036337195.1 Pseudomonadota bacterium | reverse complement strand
ACAGCTTTTTGAACAATGCAATGACTAGAGATATATAGCGGGGCCACTTGATAAATGGGCACGGGAGAAATCATTGTTTTGGTTTTAAACACATAAGCTCGCTAGCCAGATAACATAAACGAATACTGCCTCTCTGCAACTAGGGATTGAGGTCTTTGATCTGGCTGCTTTATTACCCTATCAAAACCGAACGATGACATACACAGCCCATTTTTATTTTTATCTAAATGGTAATCTCTTGCTTCTAGCATCATCTTTAAATGATAACAAATCACACGACTATTTTCCCTTTTTTGCTTTACTTTTCTCATACGCCGGGCGGCCCGCATCGCCAAATCAAGGTGGTTAATTTCCCCGCTCATCTCTGCTTACCTCAAAAAAACTGTATTTTTATACAGTACATTAAAAATATCCATTTGTACAGCTTTTCGGTTCCCGAGCCTCATTTCTACCTACTCTTCTGGGATGGCGAGTCAAAACCATCCTGTTTATTTCGCACAATTTCAAGCGAATCATCGCGCACTTTAACTAAGACCTCTTCATCAGGCAAAAACTTATCCTTAAGCAGAGCTTCAGCAAGAGGGTTCTCTATGAATTTTTGAATTGCCCTTTTTAATGGGCGAGCCCCATACATTGGGTTATATCCTTCGTTAGCAATAAACGAGATCACTTCATCCGAAAAGTTGATGGACATATCATTTTCTAACAACCGATCCTTTAAAAGATGCAACTGAACTTTGGCAATAGATTTAATTTGGTCTTTATTCAGCGTGTGAAAAACTACTGTATCATCAATACGATTAAGTAGTTCGGGAGTAAAGTGCTCTCTGACAACGCCCATTACAGAGTCCTGAATTACTTTATATTCGCCTCCCGCTAAATCCTGTATTAAATCGGACGCTAAGTTTGATGTCATAACTATGACGGTATTCTTAAAATCAACTGTTCGACCATGACTATCTGTTAATCTTCCATCTTCAAGAACCTGTAGCAGGATATTGAATACATCACTGTGGGCTTTCTCTATCTCATCGAGTAAGATCACAGAGTAAGGTTTGCGCCTAACCAGCTCTGTTAGGTAGCCCCCCTCCTCATAGCCCACATATCCTGGCGGTGCCCCAATAAGTCTTGCAACAGAGTGTTTCTCCATAAATTCAGACATGTCTAATCTCACTAGCGCTCCCTCTGTATCAAATAGAAAACGAGCTAGAGCTTTACACAGCTCGGTTTTTCCCACGCCCGTGGGGCCCAAAAACAGAAAGGATCCATTGGGACGGTTTGGATCTGAGAGTCCAGCACGCGCCCTACGAACGGCATTAGACACAGCAGAAACTGCGAGGTTCTGACCAATAACGTGTTTATGCAACTCGTTCTCAAGTCCGAGCAGTTTCTCCCTCTCACTGGTAAGCATTTTTGAGACGGGAATACCGGTCCATTTCGATACCACGTCAGAAATCTCTGATTCAGTCACTCTATTACGCAATAGCTGCATTGAGGGAGTATCGACGTCCATCGTATCATCAAGTGTTTTCTCAAGTTCTGGAATAATGCCGTACTGCAATTCTGACATCCTTGTTAGGTCACCTGCCCGACGAGCAGTCTCCATGTCAAGCCTGGCATCTTCAAGATCTTGTTTTAACTTTTGGTTCCCCTGTAAAGATAGCTTCTCACTTGCGAGCAGGTCTTCAAGCTTTGAAAAGTCTTGGTGAATTTCATTGATATTGTTCTCCAACTCGCTCAAGCGCTGGATGGAAGCGAGGTCACTCTCGTTTTTCAATGCCTCTCTTTCGATCTTTAGCTGGATTAGTCGCCTTTCTAACTTATCCATTTCCTCAGGTTTTGAGTCCATTTCCATACGAATGAGGCTTGCTGATTCATCGATCAAATCAATTGCTTTATCAGGCAATTGTCGATCAGAAATATACCTATCGGATAAACGAGCTGCTGCTATAATTGCGGGGTCCGTGATGTCAACCCCGTGATGGATTTCATACCTTTCCTTGAGTCCCCGCAGTATGGCTATCGTATCTCCAACCGTTGGTTCATCAACTATTACCTTCTGGAAACGTCGCTCCATTGCCGCATCTGATTCTATATATTGCCTGTATTCGTCTAGAGTTGTTGCACCCACACAATGCAATTCGCCTCTAGCTAAAGCGGGCTTCAACATATTTCCGGCATCTAAAGATCCTTCTGCTTTTCCTGCTCCAATCATTGTATGAAGCTCATCGATAAACAAAATAATGTTGCCTTCTTCAAGAGAGAGAGCTTGAAGAACTGCCTTTAAACGCTCCTCAAAATCTCCCCTAAATTTAGCACCCGCAAGAAGTGCTCCAATGTCGAGAGAAAGAATCTTTTTATTTTTTAAGCCTTCAGGCACCTCTCCATTGATAATCCGCTGCGCCAATCCCTCCGCTATCGCTGTCTTGCCAACACCCGGTTCGCCAATCAGTACTGGATTATTTTTAGTTCGACGTTGCAGTACCTGAATAGTTCGTCGGATTTCGCGATCTCTGCCAATCACTGGATCCAACTTCCCAATTTCTGCCCGCATGGTAAGATCCGTCGTGTATTTTTCTAAGGCCTGACGCTCATCCTCCGCATTATGAGTATGGACCTTTTTCCCCTCTCTTATTTCGTCGATCACCCTCTCCAATGCTGCTTGCTCGATGCCATGTTTCTTGAAGATATCCTGACATTTTGAGTCCCGACTTAAAGCCAAAAAAGCAATTTCAGAAGAAATATATTGATCCCCTCTTTTTTTGGATTCCTTTTCTGCAAGCTTTATGTTTCTGGCTAATTCCGGAGATATTTTTACCTCTCCATCCATAACACGCAATACAGGCAATTGTTCAAGTTGATGTTTAGTATCCTCGATAAACAGACGAGGCCTAACTACTAATCTTTCTAATGCAATCTCAGCCGAGCCGCCGGACTGCTGAAGTAAAGCAAGCAGCAAATGCTGAGGCATAATGTAATTGTGATTTCGCGCTCGCGCACAGGAATGACTATCAGACATTGCTTTTTGTAGTTTCGCCGTCAGATTATCTAACTGCATAAATAGCTCCAATTCATTAAGGATATTCGAACAACTCAGCGACACCTCTTGAAGTTGGGGTTAAGGACCGTTCATTCAAGCCCCTTGTACTGATAAGGATGGACTCGACCCTAAGGAGAACTTTAAAATAACATCATCGATGACAAATTCTTGTTGTGGTCAACCAATGCCTCAAAATAAAATCTACATAACTCCCGCTGGAGCTCATGCTCTTAGGAATGAACTCAGATTTTTATATAAAACAGAGCGCCCTGAAATTACCCAGAAAGTCGCGGACGCGGCAGCATTAGGTGATAGATCTGAGAATGCCGATTACATTTACGGAAAAAAAAGATTGCGAGAAATAGATAGTCGCATCAGATACCTTACTAAACGGATCGACAATTTAGAAATTGTTGACCGAAAACCGAGTAATAAGGACAAAGTATTTTTTGGTGCGTGGTTGAAGCTACGTGACGCTGATGGAACTATTTTGAGAATTCGTATTGTAGGCTCGGATGAATTGGACTTAGAAAAAGGTTGGATAAGTATTGATTCGCCGATGGCAAGCAGCCTGCTGGGCAGGACCATCGGTGATAGAGTTCTGGTAAAACGGCCTCTCGGCGATATAGAGATAGAGATTTTAGAAGTGAGCTATGACGAATACGAGGAGTAATACTGTTGATCCGGGAACGTAGAAATATCGCAGAGATAACTGGTTACCAGAGTGGAGAACAATCAGTTGACCCTGACATAATCAAATTGAATACAAATGAGAACCCTTTCCCCCCCTCGCCTTCGATCGCAAATGCGCTGAGGGAATTTTCCACACAATCTCTTAGAAAGTACCCATCTCCTAACGCCGATTGCTTTCGGGACAAAGTTGCAGCTCTGCATAACGTGAAGCAAAACAATATCATTGCTACTCGGGGCGGTGATGAGTTACTCAGGCTTATTATCACAACGTTCGTAAATCCTGGTGAAGTAATTGGAACGACCTCACCTACATACTCCTTATATCCAGTACTCGCAGCAATCCAGGATTGCCCCCTAAAAGCTATACCATTCTCAGATAATTGGGAATTACCAACAGATTTTGCATCCAAGCTGAACGATGCAGGTGCTAAGCTTACGATGCTGGTCAACCCACACGCCCCCTCGGGAACGCTGGTTCACCAAGAAAAAGTAGCCCAGTTAGCGCAAGACCTCGATGGTATTCTTTTACTAGACGAGGCTTACGTAGATTTTGTTGATCCCGGAGAAAAATATAATTCGGTGCCACTCGTCAAAGAAATAGATAGTGTGGTTATCCTCAGAACCCTCAGTAAAGGGTACTCTCTCGCTGGTCTAAGACTGGGATACGGAATCGGGCCGAATCAGCTTATACAGCCAATGTTGAGTAAAACTAAAGACAGTTACAATCTTGATGGACTATCCCAATTTATTGGCTGCAAGGCAATTGATGATCGCGACCACGCTCAGAAAAACTGCGGGCTCGTAAGACAAGAGCGATCGAAGTTGCATGTCGAGTTAGAGAAACTTGGCTGTCAAGTCGCTCCAAGTGAGTCCAATTTCCTTTTAGTAACAGTCCCCCAGAATCTAAATGCGGAAGAGCTCTATCTTGCGTTGAAAGAAAAAAAAATCCTTATCCGTTTTTTTAATCAAGACGGCTTATCAGACAAGCTCAGGATTACCGTGGGTACGCCAGAGGAAAATAAACAGTTGATCATTGCACTGAAAAAACTAACATTAGGTCTATGACAGACTGACGATTGAGTTCTGGTGAAAAGAATTTTAGGCGCTATGCATTTGTATAAAAAGCGCATCTTCTGGGGGCTAGAACATCATCTTTCAAGATCTTTGAATTTTCGTCCAGTAAGATCGTGGAGATTGGGGGGAGAGACTTTGGAATAGAAGGCGAAGCAATCTCCTCGACAGTCTATTTTAGTGACGATTCTTCTACACTTATAAATCCCAGGGATGCATCGTTCTCTGAGCTATATTCCTTTGAACTGTCAAATCCCTACTGCTATCGCCTCGGTATAAAAAGCAATCTAAAGATTAAGGCCGACCTATCTGTTCCAATTTTGAGCAGCATGGTCTTAAGGTAAACCCTAACCAATGAACACCCTTAGTTTTTCTTTTCCTTGATTTTTTGCTGGTGAGGATGTTTTAACGAGGATTGATATTGCGTCAATACTTTTGATCTTTCTTCAAGCGACCCTGCCGTTGATGTAGTTCAAATATACTGCTGATGCGGAACTTTTTTTAAACAAGCAAAAGTTGATTTCCAGAAAATAGAGAACTAAGAGTGCCGAAGGATGTCCACTGGCTTCAGCTTTGAAGCACGATAAGCCGGATAAATAGTTGCCACAATACTTACGACTAAAGAAGCAACAATAACTATCGCTATATCATTAAAACGTATGTCCGAAGGAATAGAGTCAAAGTATGTACCTGCCAGAACACGCACTCCAAAAAAACTCTCAAGCGCCGAAACCACCTCAGTAACGTAGTAAGCCAGTGGTAATCCAACAAGGGCTCCGAGTGACACGCCACAAATCCCAATTAAGGTACCATGCATCATAAAAATTAACGTGACGTTATATTTTGAGAGTCCACAAGATCTAAGAATGGCAATATCGGATTTTTTTCCTTTGACAGCTATGCTTAAACAAGAAACGATCGTGAAAGAGGCAATGGCTACAATAAGAAGTAATAAGATAAACATCATTATTTTTTCCATTTTAACAGCTCTGAAGAAATCTCCGTGCTCCCTTGACCAATCGTTTGCTCTCGATGCGACGTCTTCCAATTCTTTGGTAATGAATGGAGCATTAAATACATTATCGAGACGTAATCGATAACTTATTAGGTCCTGATTAATTAGTTTAACCAGGGGGTCAAAATTCATGAGAGCGATATTATAATCAAGTTCCGATTCTAGGCTGAAGGTCCCAATCAAAGTAGTGCGAATTATCTCGGTCTTTAGATTATCGTTACCCCTTAAAATTGGCAGTATCATAGTAACATCGCTGCCTTGCGTCAGCCCCAATCTCAAAGCCAGAGCATTTCCAAGGACTATACCCGAGCGATTCGTCGCCAGATCATTAATTGATCCAATGACCATCTTATTTGGAATATTCGACATGTGATGTTCTTCACCTGGTTCAATACCAAATACGGTTACCAAGCGACTTATAGATTCATTGACTAGTAAGGCACGTTGGCTTGTAAAACGAGTTACCGAAATCACATTATCGAGTGCGGCAAGCTGATTTTTTGGCAATCCCTCCACTACAACATGCGGTACTGCTCCTAAAATCCGTTGCTTAAGTTCCTTTTCAAAACCGTTCATTACTGAAGCGACTACTATAAGAGCCGCTACGCCAAGCCCCAGTCCAATTATCGATACCCAAGTAATTAATGATAGGACTTTGTTACCCCGCCTTGAGAAGGCATAGCGCAGCCCAATGAAAAAAAAAGCTCTCATACTTCAGACAGATTTCCGTTTTGCAGCATTACTACTCGGTCCATTCGTTCTGCAAGGTCAGAATTGTGAGTAACAATAACAAGTGAAGTACCCAAGCTCTCACTCAACGAAATCATTAAATCGTTTACGTCTCTTGCAGTCTTCTCATCGAGGTTGCCCGTAGGTTCATCAGCAAGGATGCATGATGGTTTATTCACAAGAGCCCTTGCTATAGCTACTCTCTGCCTTTCACCCCCCGATAACTCGGCGGGCAAATGATCTTCGCGGTGCTCCAATCCAACCTTATATAAGATCTCCCGAGAGAGCATTTTTGCATCGGACTTCGATGCTCCCCTTATCAGCGGTGGTAAAGAAACATTTTCTAAGGCACTAAAGTCTGGAAGTAAGTGGTGGAACTGATAAACGAATCCAAGGTGAGCATTTCTGATATGGTCAATTTCAGTTTCTTCCATCTGAACAATATTCTGTCCGTGAATCAAAATTTTGCCTGCGTCTGGATGCTCAAGACCTCCTAAGATATGCAATAGAGTACTTTTTCCGCTACCAGAAAGTCCTACGATCCCTATTCGCTCCCCAATCTTTACGTCTATATCTAATCCGTTTAGCACCTCGATAACTTTTTCCCCCTGACGGAAGGACTTAAAGAGGTTACTCACATTCAGAATTGAACCATCAGGATTCATACTTTAGCACCTCAACTGGACTGGCTTTAGCTGCTTTCCACGCCGGATAAATCGTTGCTAGACCACAGATAATGATAGAGGCAAGCGCGACGTACAAGATGTCCTCTTGACGTATATCCACTGGCAAGTACTGAATGAAGTACTCATCCATCAAGCCTAACCCGAAAACCGTATCCAGAAAGGTAACTAAATCATCGATAATACAGGCAATACTTACCCCAAAGATAATGCCAACGGCTATACCGACGAATCCCGTCACTAAGCCGTAGATGATAAATAGTTGGCGAATCGCGCTAGTCGAGGCGCCGACAGTTCGGATAATAGCAATATCTCGAGCTCGCTCATCTACAACCATTATTAAAGTCGAAACAACATTAAACGCTGCAACCCCAATCATCAATATCAGTATGAGAAACATAATCCTTTTTTGCATTAGGATCGCGGCGTACAGATTACCGTGTCTTTCAGTCCAATTTGACATGTAGGTTAGGTTGACTTCGTCGGCTCGCAAAGTTTTTTCGATATGTTCTACCATAAACAAATCGGTCGTAAGTAGTCGAAGCCCCTCAATACCATTCCCTCGCTGAATCGCGCTTAAATCGGAGATATTAATATAGACCTGATTCATATCTACGTCCGCACCTGCAGAGAAGATACCGACTAATTTGAAACCACGAGCACTGGTCAGTGGTCCCACCAGAGACATATGAATATCAGAAGATATGAAAGTTACAACGTCACCAATGACAAGGTTTAGATGTTGGGCAAGTCGTTTTCCTAAAACAATCGAAAAGCGTGTCTCAGATAAATTAGCCAGCGCGCCCTCAACAAAAAAGTCGTCGATAATAGAAACTGATCCCTCTTTTTCTGGATTTATTCCAGCAATCGACACACCAACCATTTGGCCATTTGCTACTAGTAAACCAGTATCTTCCAACAGGGGCGCGACGCTAACTATGCCCTCGTAAGAAAGAAGTTCTTTCTCAAGAGTCATTAAATCTATAGCAGGGTTGAAGATTACAGCATGAGGCAGTATGCCAAGCACACGTTCCCGCAGTTCTCGCTCAAAGCCACTCATCACTGACAAGACAACTATCAACACTCCAACAGCGATAACCAAACTCAGAGCAGAAACTATGGAGGTGTGCAACATTAGCTTGTCTCCTGATCTAGTCAGGACATAGCGAGACGCAATCATTAGTCTCCAGTCCTCTATCAAAGGAGCATCTCCGCGTAGGAACACACTTTGGCGACACCGAATGAGAAGCGTATTTTCATTTCAACCTAAAGCTAAAGAAGCGCGCAGTCAATCCGGGGACAATGAATGAAACTTAGCTGCCGGGATACTGGCGCTTAACCGTTCGGCTGCTTACAATGACTAACATCACCCCCGCATATCTCGCAGCCTCCCTCGACACCCAATGAATTGAGACCGCCGCATGATCCAGCAATTGGGGGACGCCCCCGAATAACACCGATTGACATAATGGTGACGACGGTCAGGATTAACAAAAAAGCGAAAATAAACTCAATCATATTTTGTATAACTTCACCTTAAATCTTCTAAATATTTTTCCAGTGCTGGCGTACGATACTCTGCAAACCCGGAAGTTGACTTGATTATAAACAATACTGAGTAATTGTGCTCAACTGCTATCTGCATAGCCTCTTTAAAGCTAAGTACGCTAAATCCTGTCGCCAACCCATCGGCGAAAGCAGTTGATGGATGCAAAACAGTTACCGAAACCAATTTATGGGTTATTGGAAATCCGGTACGCGGATCGATTAGATGAGAATACCTCTGCCCATCCATTTCTCGATAATTGCGATAATCGCCAGAGGTAGCCATCGCAAGATTTTTTAGTGGTAACGTCCGAAAGATCGATCTCTGGAGAATTTCAGGTCTCTCTACCGCGATAGACCATAGTCGGTCCTCTCCATTGCTCCCGCCCACCTTGAGCTCTCCTCCAATCTCTATAAGATAATCCATATAAGAATTTTCGGCTAGCAATGAGGCGATACGATCTACGGCAAAGCCCTTTGCGATCCCTGACAAATCAACGTAAATGTCTGCCATTCGATAGGCGGTTGAACCATCTAGTCCAAGTTTACTTAATCCAACCCGGTCTAGCTGATCAACTATTTCATCAGGTGTAGGTATGTTTTCGGTCTCCTCTATGGGACCGAAACCCCATAGGTTGACAAGTGGCCCAATCGTTACGTCAAAGGCTCCTTTCGTGACGCTATTTAGCTCTTTACTCAACAAAAGCAAGCCTGCCAAATCCTGCGAAATCTCGACAGGGACGCCGATAGATCCGCTGTTCAACTTCGATAGTTCTGACTCAGTAATATAAGTGGACATAATCATATTTATTCTCGCGAGCTCGGATTCGATTTCCTCATGCAGGCCACTCAGATCATCATCGGTTACAACCTTTATTGTATAGGTCGTTCCCATAGTTGAACCATTGAGTACTTGTATTGATTTATGCCCGCAACCTAGCAAACAGAGAATGAATAAAAAGGTATAGTAACGGCGGAAGGGAAAATTCATCAAAATAGTATATCATTTTGTACATCTGTGAAGCGTTGTGAGATTGTTATTTTTATCCAGATAGCCTGGTTTTATTGTTTAATTAAAGTCATTTAGAAATTCACGGTATTTGATCTTGATACATAACACGCCCCGCCTAGATTTAGCTCGTCTGCCAACACCGCTACAGCCACTAGACAGGTTATCTAAACTCTTCGGAGGCCCGAGGATTTGGGTCAAAAGAGACGATTTAACGGACACTGTAGCTTCAGGAAACAAGCTCCGAAAGCTAGAATTTTGTGCAGCGCGAGCGATTTCGGAGGGAGCAGACTTATTGATCACCTGCGGCGGCATTCATTCGAACCATTGTCGAGCGACAGCCTATGTCGCCAGTAAATTAGGCCTCAGTTGTCACCTAATACTTAGGGGTAACCGTCCTAAAGTGGCTGATGGAAATTTACTTCTTGATTATATTTTAGGGGCGAAAGTTAGCTATGTTCACAAGACTGCATTCTCAAACTTGGAAAACATTCTTGGTGAGATAGAGCAGAATTATCCCGATCATAAATCTCATTTCATACCAGTAGGCGCGAGCAACTCAACCGGATTGTGGGGTTATATAGAATGCTGTTCTGAACTAAAACAGGATTTTGCGAGAGCAGGGATACAACCAGGGTACATCGTGTCGGCAACTGGATCAGGAGGTACGCTGGGTGGCTTGATCATTGGCAGTAAGATGTATGATCTACCCTCAAAACCGATTGCTTTTAATGTTTGCGATGATGAAGCTTATTTTCTCGAAAAAATTTCCAGTGATTTTAACGACTGGGAAAAAAACTATCCCGGCATCCTAAAAACTAACCACTTGACGATCAATATTATCGATGGTTATGTTGGTCCAGGCTATGGCCGTGCTGAAAAATCCATTTATGAAACCATTAGAAAGGTCGCACAACTAGAGGGGATAATATTGGATCCAGTATATACTGGGAAAGCATTTCACGGAATGCTCCAGGAAATCGCTTCAGGTAGATTTAACGACTCAGAAGATATTGTATTTATTCACACAGGCGGAATTTATGGTAACTTCCCTCATAAGCATGAGTTCTCATTGCGAACCCAAAGTAGCTTATAATCGGCAACCGGATCTAGATGAATCTCTAAATGTAAACTTACTCGAGCCAAAAATGCTTTTTTGTTTAATTTGTGTGTTGGGTCTCGTGGTAGCTCTTAGTCTGAGCGAAAACCGATCTGTATAAGCTATCGGGCTAATAATGAACTCGATATGCTCGAACGTAGGGTTCTTGTTATGGTACGTAGAAATGGGTTGGGACTGCCGAATGAATAAGGCCGCTGGCAGTGTTACGGTCTTTGACCGTGCGGGAGGAAATCAGAAATGCACCAATGCTAAAGTTATTGAAACCAAATAATTTCGAAAAAATGATAGCTAATAGCAATTATTTAGAAAGGTCGTTGGTTAATTTTACAATTGGAACAAGTATTGCCGGTCTAATTCTTGTTGCCACAGTTCCGCAACAGCCTGAACTTAGCGAGGATCTCTGGATAAGGAAGCTAGGCCCGTCAAAGAATACTATCCAGAGAGCAAAGAGCAATTACTGATATGAAACCCTTTGAGAAAGCAAGCCGCCCCCCCTCGATAGACCGAATATTGAAAGACAAAAATATTCATCACCTCTCCGAGCAATATGGCCGAAAACAAGTCGTTAGCAGGATTCGAGCAAGTCTTGAAAATTGGCGGAAAAATTGTAGTGAGCACAACGCATCAAGTTTTTGCTTGACGAACCTCGTAGAGGACGTGGAGCGGCAACTAACAACTGAACAAAACTTCTCTCTAAAATGCGTGTTCAACCTCTCCGGTATTGTTCTGCACACTAATTTGGGACGAGCCGTGTTACCCCAATCAGCGATTAACACAATTATCAAAGTCGCGAGCTCCCCTACAAATCTTGAATATGATCTTAATTCGGGTACCAGAGGTGATCGGGATAACCATATTGAGACACTGATATGTGAGCTGACTGGCGCAGAAGCAGCGACCGTAGTGAATAACAATGCGGCAGCACTCCTACTCACGCTTAATAGTCTTGCCCTGGCGAGAGAAGTACCAATATCCCGGGGAGAACTGGTCGAGATAGGTGGTTCTTTCCGAATTCCAGAGATAATGAGTCGTGCTGGTTGCCTTCTCCGAGAAGTGGGGGCAACAAATAGAACTCACCTATCTGACTATGAGAACGCGATAAGTCAGCAAACCGCAATGCTGATGAAAGTTTATACAAGCAATTATGAGATTCGGGGTTACATTAGTGAAGTAGCAATTCCCGATCTGGCACGACTGTCAAACAAGAATGATCTACCCCTGGTTGTGGATCTCGGTAGTGGCAATCTGATTAAGATGTGTGACTATGGTCTACCCCAGGAACCCATAGTTGGCGAGGCCATTGAGAGTGGTGCAGATATTGTTACCTTTAGCTGCGATAAGCTGCTTGGGGGACCCCAGGCTGGTATTATCGCCGGCAAAAAATCTCTAGTTCAAAAAATAAAATCAAACCCCATGAAACGTGCGCTGCGTGTCGATAAGATTACAGTAGCTGCCCTTTACGAAGTGCTAAGACTTTATAAAACTCCAGAAAAACTGCAGGAACAGCTCCCTACTTTACGATTGCTAACACGTCAAGTAGAAGAAATCGAAGAGTTGGCACTCACCTTACTAGCTCCATTGAATAAAACATTAAAAGGGTTAGCAGAAACCAGTGTGGTCAATGTTGAAAGTCAAATTGGTAGTGGTTCTCTTCCACTGGAGCGTCTTCCTAGCAAGGCCTTAAGTATAAAAGCTAGTCATGACGGAACACTTCGCAAACTCGTAAGCGCATTTCGGCGGTTACCTCAACCAGTGATAGGGCGAATCCATGATGGTGCACTCTTACTTGATTTACGGACTCTTGAAGACAAAGAAATGTTCCTCGAACAGTTAAAATATTTGGACCTAACCAAAAACATCCAATGATTATTGTTACGGCAGGGCATGTCGACCACGGGAAAACAACGCTCGTGAAGGCTTTGACAGGCGTTGACACAGATACCTTAGTAGAAGAAAAAAGTCGCGGTCTGACCATAGATCTTGGATTCGCTTACGCTGACACCCAAAGTGGTAACAGACTCGGGTTCATAGACGTCCCGGGGCATATTAGATTTATTAATAACATGATTGCTGGTGTTTGTGCTGTAGAATTCGCACTAATCATTATCGCTGCTGATGATGGACCAATGCCCCAAACAGCAGAACACCTGGCTATATTGGATTTGCTCGGGGTTAAAAAAGGAGCTGTTGCATTAACGAAGATAGATAGGGTGGACAAACACCGGATAGCACTAGTTAAAGACCAAATTAGAACTTTAATGAACTCTACCGCCCTGAAAGACTCAGAGATTTTTCCAGTATCAGCATTAACAGGAGCGGGGATTGACGAGCTAACAAAGGGCTTAGACAAAGCTGCAACCGAAATAGAGGAAAACAAAACTAGAGGATTTTTTCGCCTCGCAATAGATCGCTGCTTTACAATCAAAGGAGCAGGCATAGTCGTTACTGGATCTGTCTTTTCAGGTACCGTTTCTGAGGGTGACTTCTTAAATCTTCAACCAAGTAATCTAAGGGTACGCGTTCGTGGGTTGCGTGCACAGGATAGACGGCAAGAGTCCGCGAGCTCAGGAGACCGTTGCGCGCTTAATATCGTCGGAAATAACCTATCAACATCATTGATTCATCGTGGCAACTGGTTGTACGGTAACACCGCTGATACTGCCACCAACCGTTTCGATATCAAGCTTAGTGTTCTGAAATCTGAAATCACACCGATCTCACATTGGACACCAGTACATGTACACAGTGCAGCAAATCATGTCTCAGGAAGGATCGCTTTGATTGACCAGCAGAAATTAATACCCGGTAAATCGTCGATTGCACAAATAGTTGTCTCAAAACCGATAAACGTATGTATCGGAGATCATGTCATTATAAGAGATCAATCTGCCAGCAGAACTTTGGGCGGTGGACCAGTGCTTGACCCTTTTGCTCCGAGTCGTGGGCGATCAAACCGAGGTCGCACGGCCCTGCTCGGAACCATAGCTGGTTGCTTAGATAAAAATGATTATCAAAAGGAGATATTGGAATACTTGATCAAGGAATCGCCAGAAGGTATTGATATTAGTTATTGGAGTAATGCTTTGGGTATAACGACTGAATCAATAAAACAATTAACTTGCGATAGTATCCAGAAAGATAATCTATTGATTTCGACACTATGGTTCCGTAAGCAGAGCAACAAAATTTTGGACTCGTTGGATTCATGGCACAAGAAAAATCCAGATAAGGGAGGATTATCCATAGAATCTATAACGAAAATTACTGGCCTGGAGAGCGTCACTTTTGCTCAGACGATCGTAACGCAACTAGTAAGTAACAATGATGTAAAAAGGCAGGACGGTGGCTATGCGCTTAAAGCCGTAAATATCGGGTTAACAGACGAAGACAAAAAGATCTGGGCTCTGATAAGGAGCGTATTACAAAAGTCTGGATTGCAGCCGCCTGTAATATTCGATTTAGCGAAAGAAACGGGCGTCTCCTATGGTGCTTTGGAGAAGACCTTGGTTCGTCTAGGCAAAATAGGCTGCTTGGTTCGTCCTACCAAGAATAGAGTTTTTCTCTCGGAGGACCTTGTGGAGTTGGAAATGTTATTAAAGCAAGTGGCAGACTCGAGCAGGGAAATTGCTGTTGGTGATTACAGAGACGCCGCTAAAATAGGAAGGAATCTAGCGATTGAAATTCTAGAGTACTTCGACCGCCGCGGTATCACAAAGCGCTTCGGCCAGACTCGCAGACTTATGAAAAATTGATTGGCAGGACTCAGCACAAAATAAACTAGATGGGACGAAAAGATTCATGGGTATTATTATGAGACATATACTATTTCTAGTCGTTAGCTTTCTTTCCAATATGCTCTATGCAGGTCCAGAGGTTGGGGATCCTGCGCCAGATTTTCGGCTTAAAGCTTCTGACGGAAAAACCTATACATTATCTCAATTCAGTCAAAAAAATTTCGTGGTGATTGCTTTTTTCCCAAAAGCCTTCACCGGCGGCTGAACGGCGGAATGCAAAGCGCTGCGTGACAGTGATAAAGAGATTAGGAAATTCGATGTTGCTTACTTTATGGCCAGCACGGATTCGCTAGAAAATAATACTGGATTTGCTGAGAAGAACCAGGCGACCTTCCCCATTCTAGCTGATTCAACTACAAAAATGAGTCAGGCTTATGGAGTGCTTACATCTTTTGGATTTGCCAAGCGATGGACCTTCTATATAGATGAAGGTGGAATCATAAGAAAAATCGATAAACGGGTCGACGTCCGGCGAGCAGGCGAGCAGCTTGTGAGCAATATGGAGGAACTGGGATTTCCAAAAGCAGTCCGTTAAAAGTCGCCTCGATTCCTCAAACTCTGGGCTTCTTTCGAAAAAGGGGGTTTTCATTTTCTTGGTTGGGCACCTAATTGCTCCCAATCGGACAGGCTTCTTGGTATATTGGCGTCAAAAAAGGGAAAGTAGCTCTTGGACATAACTACCTCCGAAACGAATAATGCTGTAAGGATCGTCACCTTAAACAGGCCGAAGGCATTAAACGCCTTTAACCAAGAACTTTTTGACGCTTTATGTGAAGAATTCCTCGATGCCTCTCAAGACCAGAATGTTAAAGTTTTAGTCCTAACCGGTGCCGGACGCGCCTTTTCGGCAGGTGCGGATTTAAAGGCACGAGCTGCTGGCGAGCACGCAAAGCCAAAACATGGTTTAGAAGGCATGCTTGAGGCTATTATTAATTTTCCGAAGCCATTAATTGTCGCCGCCAATGGCTTAGGCGTTGGGATAGGCTGTACACTTTTGGGTTTGGGGGATATGACTTTTGTGTCACAAAGTAGTCGTTTCCGTGCCCCTTTCTCGGCGTTGGGAATCACAGCTGAGGGCTCTAGTA
The DNA here is from genome assembly GCA_036337195.1 of Pseudomonadota bacterium. Lineage (GTDB taxonomy): Bacteria > Pseudomonadota > Gammaproteobacteria > Pseudomonadales > Azotimanducaceae > UBA7455. Next base: position 34,821 of record JAYZES010000016.1, on the reverse strand, counting down.
CGTATACTTTTTCTCGCTTGGTTGGCCATCAAAAGGCGTGCTGGATACTGCTCTCATCAGAATGGATTAGCGCCGATGAATGTGTTTCTTCGGGTCTCGCCTTGAGCGTGTATCCTGATGAAACCTTTATAGAGGAGGTAATGGCACACGCAAACACGCTTGCAAAACTTCCTTTGGCCTCGCTTATACAAACCAAAAAGTTAATGATGGCGCCTCATAGGGAAGCCATGCTGATGGCTGTTCGGGAGGAAAATAGAGCTTTAGACACCTTAAGAGGTGGCCCAGCTAATCAGGAAGCAATGAACGCATTTTTGGAAAAAAGGGATCCAGACTTTGCGAACCTTTAATCAAACACCCTACCAGGATTAAGTATTTTTTCTGGATCAAGCGTGCGTTTTAATCCTTTCATTAAACTAATTTCATTTCCGGACCTGCTCTGAGAAAGCCATTGTTTTTTTTCTATACCAATACCGTGTTCAGCGGATATTGATCCATTATATTTTTTCAGAGCTTTATACATCAAAGCGTCACAAGCCTGATGAAGGCTAACGGATGCGGGGCCAACATTCGGCCTCACAAAAAAATGTATATTCCCGTCAGCGATATGACCCAGCGCATAGACCTCACTTGAAGACCACTTTTCCTGTACTGCCTGAATGGTAAGGTCGACATATTCTTCCATCGAGCTGATAGGAAGACTCACATCGTAAAGAAACACGGGGGTATCCTCTAAAATTACCCCAAAATCCTCCCTAATCTGCCATAGATCGATTCGGTCAGCCTCTGACTGCGCCACAACTGCATCTTCAATAACTCCCCGCGCATAGAGATGTTCGAGCATCTTTTGGAATAAGTGGTCATCGCGCTCGGGATCGCTGCCCTCAGCTTCTACTAGCACGTAGTAGCCATGGTATCGCGATATTGGTGAGCTGTGACCTCCATCCTCCGTAACTGCCTGAAAGTAGGCCCCCCACATCACCTCAAAAGCACTCAAGATCCCTGCTAGACGACGTCGAGTTTCACTAAGAATTTCAATCACATCCGAGAATTGAGCGACTCCAATCAGCGCCGTCTGACAACTGAGGGGCTTCGGAACAAGTTTCACAACAACCCTGGTAACGACTCCCAGGGTACCCTCGCTTCCAATAAAAAGTTGTTTTAAATCGTAAGCCGAATTATTTTTTAACATCTGATTCATCGAAGACAGGATTGTGCCGTCAGATAATACGACTTCAAGACCAAGTACTAAGTCTCTCATCATTCCGTAACGGAGCACGCTAATGCCCCCAGCATTAGTTGAGACATTACCCCCTATCGTACAGCTGCCTCGCGAACCCAGATCTAGAGGAAACAACATATCTTTTGCTAAACAGGCCTCTTGTAGAGTCTGCAACACGACGCCCGCTCCAACTGACGCTACTCCATTAACAATATCTATAGACTCTATTTGGTTTAATCTTTCTGTTGACAGGATAATTTCTTCTGGTCTCGGATCGGCAGACTGAACGCAATTTGTCTTACCCCCCTGGGTAACCACTGGCTGCTTATACTTGTGACAGATCCGCATTACCTCACTCACCTCGGAAGTACTATTTGGCATTACAAGCGCCAAAGCGCGAGTAGGTCCTGGATCCCAGTAGCTTATAGCCCGATCAATATCGCGTCCTAAGATAAGGCTTTTTTGTTGTAAAACAGAGGAAAGCTCAGCTAAGCAAGGGGTCGATAAGAGCATTTTATCGAGAGCCAATCTGAAGGGATCTAAGTTACTTCCAGAACCTTTCCGACTTCATCCAGGTTCGAACTGGATATTCCTCTCCAGTGAGGCCATCCGAAGCTGGTGATGCCAGAAATACAGCCAAATCGGCAACATTCTCTGGAGTTGGGCATATCGTTAGTGGTGGAAGAGGATTGCCATCTTCGTCTTCTGTCTTTGGGATAATGTTATAAGCCTTTAATTCGTCTGTAGCAATTAGACCTGGCAGAATCGCGTTGACATTTATATTATCTTTCGACCACATCATAGCAAGGTTACTCGTTAGACTGAGCACCGCAGCCTTGGCCGCTGAATAATGCAGTTGACCTGGGTTACCTTTACTTCCTGCTGTGGAGGAGATATTGATAATTTTACCACTCTGCTGTTTAAGCATCTGGCGACCCGCAGACATACAACATATAAAACACCCGGTGAGACATTGTTCAATGATATCGTTCCAATCCTCAAGCGCAGTATCTTCGGCAGGACCACCTTTACCCCAGCGCCCAGCATTATTGACCATTATGTCGAGAGCGCCAAAATGATCCACCACCTGCTCCACTAGACGATCGACTTCTTCAGGTTGAGTATGGTCAACCGCTACAGCAAGGGCATTACCGCCAGATCCAATGACCTCCTCTGCAATCGCTTGGCAATTAGCAAGGTTACGACTCGCCACGACAACATTAGCTCCTGCCTCGGCGTATTGCCTAACCATCGACCGACCCAAGCCCCCTGCCCCGCCTGTTATAATCGCGGTCTTTCCATCAAGTCTAAAGCTAGACATAAAATTTACTCTCGCCAAAAGAAAAAAAGAATAGAACATAGGATAAAATATTTTGCAAAACAAATTTGGGGATGTTGTTCTTTACAAAAACAGATAGGTCAGCGTCTGAAAGACAACAGTTGTGCCTGCCTACAAGATTACGGAAATTAGACAACATCCTAAGAAAAGGTTTATAAAAAACCAGATTGGACATTATAAAGTATTTTTAATTAATTGTTTTATAACAATATATTTTATATAAGATTTAACTTTAAGCACACTAAAGACCGTGCAGGTATCTGTGTGCAATATCCAAGCTATATCTCATAAGGGATAGGAGAAGAAATGATTAAGATCTATCACAACCCTAATTGTAGCAAATCGCGCGGAGTAATTTCTTTACTACAAGCTAGAGATGAAGAGTTCCATACCATCGAATACTTGAAAACGCCGCCGTCTGAGAAAGAGCTAAAAACTATACTTGATCTGTTATTAGATCCCCTGGATAAGTTGATTCGCAAAGATAAATGGTTCAAACAGCTCGCTTTAAATGAAAATGATTACAAGACTAAAGATCAGATCATTGAACTGCTTCTTAATCACCCAAGACTCATGGAACGTCCGGTTGCGATAAAAGGTCGTAAAGCCATCATCGCGCGACCCTCTGAGCGTATCGAGGAGCTGCTCTAACTGGGACTTCGCTTTTCGGAAATTACGCTACGACGACAAAGCAATCCTCGTCTTGAAAACTATTCATATCAACGAGGAACCAAATTATTGCGTTCTTTCTAATGGGTATTTTCGTGTAAAAAGCTGAACCTCCGGTGTATTTGCCGCGAAGGAATGCAACAAACTAAGTGGCAGCGCAATTTCGTTTTCGCGCCCCATTTTTTCCAGATAGCTTACAAGCGTGACAAGAAGATCGAATTGATTGGGCCAAGTTTCTATAGCCTCATATAAAAAATCTATAGACGTCTCAGTGTTACCCATCGAATCAAGGGCGATCGCGTAAATATAGGCATATCGCGGTTGACTATCTAACAGACGAGCGCCCTGCTCTAGGTAGGTCATAGCTTCTCTATATCTTTGCTGACGCACCAACAATAGGCCGTAACTGTGGTTTACTGCAGCACTATCGGGAGCCACTTTAAGCGCTCGGGATAAAATGAACTTCGCTCTATCTTCCAATCCACTCGCGCGATAGAAGTCAGCGAGGTTTACAAGCGTGGGTACGTGATTTGGATCAATATTTAGGGCTTGCAGATAGTTGGTGAGCGCCGCTGCTCGGTTCTCCAAGCTGAGCTCAAAGCTAGCCCGCTCTATAAGCCCTCCGGGAGTATTTTCATGTAATTTCAGAAACTCCCTATACTCCTCCAGATAAGGGAACATTTCTTCCCGTCTTCGTTGCGACAACTCTGGTATCAAGGGTACTAAACTGCGGACGACATCGATCCTTACAGCTTTGGATTCATCGCGCAGCATTGGTGACAACAAGCGCCATCGAACCTCTTGTGGACTGCCACGAAGGGCCTCTACAGCAGCGCGACGCACCAGCGCAGCCTCATCGCTCAAGCTGCGTACCGCTGACTTCATGGCCTGGCTGGTATTAAAGGACGCAAGATTTCCAACTAATGTTGCACGCACGATATCGGCAATCCCATTATCAGTTGCATACATCACCAAGTCGTCTAGGGATTTCACATTAACCCGGCGAGCTTGAAAGTGACTAACTGCCCAATGCTCTGGTTCGCTATTCACGCCCCATTTGCGAAACATTGAAGTAGACCACGCAGTTGTTCTATCTTGATGGCAGCCTAGACAAATATCAGGCGAGTCAGTCGCTTGCGCAATAAGAGGATTAGGAACTGGGAAACTATGATCCCTCCTGTCATCAATTCTCATATAAGTTCTTGCTGGCATATGGCAATTTACACAAGCTGCCCCTTCACTATTTATGGGATGCCTATGGTGACTCGGTGTATCAAATACCTTTGGGGCGTGACACTGACTACAAAGCCCGTTTCCTTCTATCTTGATTCGTGATGAGTGGGGATCATGACAGTTTGAACAAGTGACTCCCGCTCGATGCATTTTACTTTGGAGAAAAGATCCAAGTACAAATACCTCATCTTTTATTTGCCCATCAGCAAAGTAGAGATCCCGGCCCAAAGTCTCGATCGCGTAGTGATCATGGAAACTAGCGAGAGGCATCGCTTCCTTGATTTGTACACGACGAGAGTGGCATGACCCGCACATGTTGAGCTCACGCCCCGTTACCAAACCTTTCGGCCTTGCGATCGCATCGCCAGAATGATGAATCCAAGAAACAGGGGGAATCTTTTGTGAATCAAAACCTGTATTCGTTGCCAACTGACCGTTCTCAGTCCAATTCATATGCTCGCTAGCGGGACCATGACAAGCCTCACATGAGACATTAACCTCAGAAAATGTTGAGCTGTAGCTTGCAGAGGCGCTATCGAAATTCTTAGCTAGATTCGTACTGTGACAATCCGCGCAACGACTGTTCCAATTAGCGAGGTGATTTGACCAATAGAATGGATGTTCAGGATTAATATCCTCATCCGGATGAAGATGAAACCAACGTTGACCACCCCGCTCTTTCGGTCTTGAGTCCCAGGCAACATTTAAGGCCTGAAGCTTACCATCTCCAATTTCCACGAGATATTGCTGTAACGGAAAGAATCCAAAAGTATGCAAAATTTTAAAGTCTTGGTAAGTTGCTTCGCTATCGAGGGTATTAATGAAGTAGTCGTTGTTACGTCTAAAGAGCTTATGGGTGATATCGTGAGCGACAAACGTTTGATCATCGAAGTTCCCCAGCACGGTCTGGTCCGTCGCTATTTGCATCGATCTAAAGTGGTGAGAACTTTCCCACTTTCGAAATATCTCGAGATGACAACTTTTGCATTGACTGGAACCAACAAACTCCGATTTGAGATTTGAGCTAGGCGAAGATGGACTAGAAATCAAAAACAGAAATACAAATTTTGAGAACCAGACTACTTCGAATAGCTTCCTTAAGCGCCGCATGATCCAAAACCTTACCGCCGAAGAAACAGGTGAACTTTTTCTAGCCAATTGAATAACCAAACAGGAATATTATTTTTCCGCCACTGACTTGCTGCATGTTTATTCATTTCCCCAAAAGTTGGATAAATATGAATTGCTCCCAAGACTTTTTTTAGACCGATCCCTTCTTTCATGGCTAATATATATTCACTGATCACATCTCCCGCATGCTCCGAAATGATTGTCACTCCAAGGATTTTATCACTGCGTGGTCGAGTTAGAATTTTTACGAATCCTCGCTCTTCCCCATCGGTGATTGCCCGATCTAAACGGGAAACATCAAACTTGACGATATCATACGGAATACCTTGTTTGAGTGCTTCATTTTCACTTAAACCCACGCGCGCGACCTCAGGGCTCGAAAAAGTGCACCAAGGAACAACAGAATAGTTAATCTTGGACTTCCAGAACCATCCAAACATCGCGTTCATCGCAGCGTAGGAGGCCATATACGATGCGGTATGAGTAAACTGGTAAGGTCCCGCGACATCCCCAATGGCAAAAATATTGGAAAGCGACGTCCTCAGATACTGATCCACGGCAATATTTCCTTCTGGGGTCATTTCTATGTTCAATTCTTCGAGGCCTAAGCCAGCTATGCTTGCTTTTCTTCCCACTGCAACGATCAATTCATCACATGCGATCACAACTTCCTGATTTTTTTCAGAGCAACATACAATGCGATACTGTCCTTTACTTCCCTCGATAGAAACAGCTTGGTGATCCGTCAGTATCTTGACCCCATCTGATTCAAGTGCCTGCTTTAAAAACTCTGAAACATCAGAATCTTCTCGATTGAGAATCATGTTTGACCCCTCGACTAAAGTTACGTCGGAGGACAAACGAGCAAATGTCTGAGCCAACTCAATTCCTATCGGTCCACCACCGAGAATAACAAGTCGCTTTGGCAATTCCTTGAGATTCCATATCGTCTCACTTGTAAGGTAAGACACACGATCTATCCCCCGAATAGCTGGAATCAGTGGCTCTGCTCCGGTCGCTATAATTATATTTCTTGCACTTATCTTCTCGTCGTTAACCAGGACTTCCCATGGGGAAATTATCTTAGCGGTTCCTGAATAGACCTCCACTCCAAGACTCTCATATCTCTCTGCTGAATCGTGGGGCTCAATCTTCGCAATTACTCTTTTTGTCCTTGCCATTAGCTCGGTAAAATCGAACGAACACGTTAACGGCTTAAAACCAAAATCGACAGCGCGCTGAACATCAGCTGAAAATCTAGCCGAGCGAATAAGCGTTTTACTCGGAATACACCCAGTGTTTAGGCAGTCCCCGCCCATTTTTCCCTTTTCGATCAACACAACCTTTGCTCGAGCAGTAACGGCAATCAGAGCAGCCACGAGCCCCCCTGAACCAGCTCCAATAACAATCAGATCATTATCAATCGTCTTCGGTCTTACAAACTTTGAGTAAGCTCTTTTTTCTCGAACTAGTTCCAAGACCCTTTTACTCAGAATAGGCATTATCCCCAAAAGGGAAAAGGCTAAACCTGTTTCCAATGTAAGCACATCACTAAGATTGTTTATCTGACCAAGTTGTTTACCCGCATTAACGTATACAGCCGTTCCAGCCAGCATTCCAAGTTGACTCGCGATAAAGAAAGTAGACACCTTTATCTTTGTCATCCCCATCGCTACATTAATTATGAAGAAAGGAATAATCGGTACCAATCTGAGAGCGAATAAATACATGCCACCCTCTTTCCTAATACCTTGATTCAGCCTCTTTAATTCGTCCCTGTAACGTTCCTGAATCGCATCTTGTAGGATGAATCGAGCTACCAGCATCGAGAGTGTCGCACCGATTGTTGACGCAAAGGACACTAAAACCAAGGCGACCCAGAATCCAAATAGTGCTCCTCCTAAAACAGTCATTACAAGAGCCCCCGGGAAGGCAAGGGAAGTAAGAAATACATAAAGACCAAAATAGAGTATGCCCGAAGCGAAGGGGTGTTCAGCAACATAATTCTCTATCAAGGCTAGCTCCTCCTTGATTCGATCAAGCGAAAAATATTGATTTACGTCAAAATAAAGCAGTAAGCCCATGGTAAGAAACACCAAAATGGTCAAAAAAAGACGTTTATGTATCACCATTTCGTCCCCATCCCCCAACGTCATATAGGAACCTATACCGAAACAAACTAAACGCCTTGCATTCTAGAATAGAGCGCACTGGAGCGACCTCTTATTTGACAAATTTCTATTTTACAACTTGATTAAGATCGATATTTTATAATCATTGACTACCAAATGATTCACCTCAATGCTCCAATTATTGGGCACTAAAACTTGAAAATTTTCTTAAGTTCGGAGGTATAATCCCGAGGGTGGAAACTAAAAATCATTATAATCCTACCAGAAACAGGCATTGGAAAAAGCTTATTGAGCTAGCGAAATCCAGTTCGTTAGACACTATTCATAGTAACTTCCTCAAAGACGCTAAACGCGTCTCAAAGTACAGCATTGCATTAGAAAAACTATATGTTGACTTCTCAAAGCACCTCATTACTGATGAGATTCGTGTTGAATTGAATAGTCTCGCTGCGACTTCGGCGCTGTTAGAAAGAAGAGATGCAATGTTTAAAGGCGAACCAATCAACTTGTCAGAAGATCGATCGGTTCTTCACGTAGCGTTAAGGAACCCGAACTTTCATAACAAAACCATCTCGAGTCAGGTCACAACCCAACTGAAGCGGGCTTCAAACATTGCAGAAAAAATTCGATCTGGTGAATGGCAAGGCTGTCAGGGGAAAGCAATTCAAAATATCGTCAATATCGGGATTGGTGGATCTGACCTAGGACCTAAAATGGCTTGCGAAGCACTAAAAGAGTATGCCCACCCGAACCTAAAATTTTATTTTATCTCCAACTTAGACGGTGAGCCCATACGCTCGCTATTAGACGGCCTAGACCCAAATTCAACCTTGTTTGTCATCTCAAGTAAAACATTCAAGACGCAAGAAACCATGATTAACGCTCAGGTTGCCGCTGATTGGATCGGCAAAGAACTCAGCATTCCGGACCCACTGGCTAGTCCTCATTTTCTTGCTATAACAGCTTCCTCAGATCTCGCGATAAAATTTGGAATACCTCCTAGTCAAATTTTAGAATTCTGGGATTGGGTTGGAGGTCGTTATAGTCTTTGGTCCGCCGTAGGGTTCACCATCTGTCTTTGTATTGGACCTGCCAATTTTCTTCGTTTACATGAAGGTGCTAGAAGAGGAGACGAGCACTTTGAGCAAACCCCTCTTGACAAAAACTTGCCCATTCAGCTGGCAATAATAGATATTTGGTATACAAATTTTTTGAATGTTCAATCAAAAGCAGTTATTCCTTACTGTGAACGTCTTCATTATTTTCCATCATTCTTGCAACAACTTGACATGGAAAGTAACGGTAAGAGTGTCAATCTAGCCGGAGCACCAATAGATTATGATTCGACCACGGTAACCTGGGGTCAGACGGGTACAAGTGGGCAGCATACACTTTTTCAGATGCTACATCAGGGAACCCGCTATGTTCCGGTTGACTTTATTGGTGTGGCTAAAGACCCCCTAAGTGATGCAACACATCACCGCATGCTCCTAACCAATATGTTGGCGCAAGGAGCTGCTTTGATGTCCGGATCCCAAGATGAAAAATCTTATAAACTTAATCCGGGCAACCGCCCCAGTACAACTTTTATCCTAGACGAACTTTCTCCCGAAGCACTTGGTTTGTTGATCTCTATTCATGAACACAGAGTCTTTTGTGAGGGAGCTATATGGAATATTAATTCTTTTGATCAATGGGGTGTGGAACTAGGCAAGCAGTTCGCTATTAAATTGCTGGAAGAGGGAGAAACTGAAGAGCTAGATGACTCTACTCGCACCCTAATTAATCGGTTGAATCTTTAATCGAATTAGCTCTGACCAGCACTGCCTCTTTTAGCGAAATGGCAAGATCCTGCTGGTTAAGTTGCTTGTTCTCATCGAGTCGGATGTTGTGATATGCGGCGTCCTTAGGAAATAATTCCAAATAATACAGTAACCATTTTTTCGTTTCCTCAGACTCCGTAATGGCTGTTGCAAGATAACATTCCTCAGACCCCTTTATGTTTAGTTTCACCCTAGCCCCGCCTACTAGATTACGCCACCAAGTATTCTCTGAAGAGCTAAAGCATAGAATTGATTTTTCGTACCGAATGTAACGAACAGGTGTGGTAAATATGCGACCACTTTTACGGCCCTTAAAAGTTATCAGCATGAGGCTATTGCTAAATAGCCCGTGTACCGGCGATCTAAGAATGAATCGCATGATAGGGTTGATGAGCACGAACAATTTCTCAGGTATTTTCACGACTTGCCTCCCCTTCCTGATACGCGAACCTAGCTAATTCAGATGATTTCTTGGTTTTATGATTCGAGCTCCTCGGGTACGATGAGAGTCATAATTTTTTGAATCGAATGCATGCTACGACTAATTCAATCTAACCAAATGGACGTCCTGTCCAGGCTGTTTTGTCAGGAAAGACACAGTCCTGACGATGTTCTCCTCCCTCGAACGGTTATTGTTCAAAGTCATGCTCTTGGCCAATGGCTAAAGCTCCAGTTGGCTCAACACCAAGGAATATCTGCTAATTTGGATTGCATATTGCCGGCCGCCTATATTTGGAGAGTCTATCAAACTTTTCTTACTGACAGTGATCTTCCGGAGAAGTCACTCTTCGACCGTGAACTCCTGTCTTGGCGCCTTATGAGAATTATCCCTCGCTTAAATGAGGAAACCTTGGAGAAATATCTCGAGAGACCCGGTGATAAAGATATTAGACTTTTTCAGCTATGTCACCATATTGCTGGCCTCTATGACCAATACCTTGTATATCGACCAGAATGGTTGGTCGATTGGGAAAACAAGGAAGGAGAAGCCAGGGCGGTAATTCCCGCCGAAAATCATTGGCAAATTAAGTTATGGCGTGAGTTAGTCAAAGACTCCGGTGAGCTCGCCGACACACACAGAGCAAAACTGCATGCTCGTTTACTCCGCTTGATAAAAAATGGTCAACTTAATAAAACTGAGCTTCCAAAATCGGTCAGCATCTTTGGCGTCTCGTCCATGGCGCCGTTACATTTAGAAACCTTTCAATGCCTTTCTGAAGTCATTGATATTGATGTTTACTTTCTAAACCCTTGCGAGCATTACTGGGGGGATATCTTAGCCCCAAAAGAGTTGGCGAAACGTTCCATAAGAGGAAGTCATAGAGGTGAGCCAGATCTTTCTGATGAAAATCATTTCACGGTGGGGAATCCTTTACTTAGCTCTTTCGGGAAAGAAGGTCGAGAGTATTTGGATCTCTTATTTGGATCGGACAATATTTCAACACATGAGTTATTTATCGAAAATGAGAGTGACTCAATGCTGGGCTTCATTAAAAACGATATTTTAAAACTTGAGCATGGTGGGCAAATCGATAATAAGCCGATACCACGCGCTTTGGTAAAATCGGACAGAAGTATTCAAATCCATTCAGCACACAGCCAAATGCGCGAAATAGAGGTTCTCAAGGATACTCTACTTAGCATTTTCAGCAAAGATGAATCGATTAAACCAAAGGATGTCATAGTAATGGCACCCGATATAAACCAATATGCACCATCGATTAGCGCAGTCTTTAATGACAATATCCGTTATGGGATTGCTGATCGGACCGACTATGACAGCTCAAGGCTAATTTCGGCTTTCCTAAAAATCCTCACCTTACCGTCTTCCAGACTGACTAACCTTGAAGTTCTGGACTTACTAGAGATTCCGAGTATTGCCAGACGTTTCCAACTTGATGAGACCGATCGAAGAACAATTGAAAACTGGATCCACGAGACCGAAATACGGTGGGAATATAATGGCGAAGAAAAATCATCTCGCTGGCATTTGCCTGCAGATAATTTCAATACATGGCAATTTGGACTAGACCGTCTGATGCTAGGATATGCTATCGAAAACGGACTTCATAACGATTGCTTGGCTCACCCGATAAGTGAAAGCGATAGCGAACTCTTAGGGACCTTATGCCACGTCGTTACGTTGATAGAGCGAACCCGTGGAGACCTCTCAAAACGTTATAGCCCCACCGGCTGGAGTGAGCTACTTTACAGGATAATGTCCGATTTTTTTCTCCCAGAAGATCACGAGGTGCTTGACTCGGAGCAATTAAAAAGGGCAATTGATACCCTGGTCTCCGATACGACCGTCAGTGGCTTCACCGATGCTTGTAATAATCGAGTCATTATCCAATGGCTTGAGCAACAACTTTCTCGGACGCGTCAAAATGCGAGAATGATAAGAGGCGGTATAACGTTCGCGACACTTGTCCCAATGAGGAGTATCCCCTTTAAGATTATATGTCTCATTGGAATGAACGACTTGGATTTTCCTCGGAGACAAAAACCAATATCTTTCGACTTGATGCAGATGACAGGTCCACGCAAAGGTGATCGATCTAGCCGCATCGATGACCGTTATCTATTCTTAGAAGCGATACTTTCGGCTCGGGAAATACTTTATATAAGCTTTCAGGGGAAAGGCTCTAAGGATAATCTGGAACGACCCCCATCTTCAGTTCTAAGCGAGTTGCTCGAGTATGTGTGTGAAATTTTTCCCGATTTTAAGATCATACAACATCCACTTCAGCCATTTAGTCAAAAGTATTACGACGGTAGTTTAGTTTCCTACAATCAAGTCTGGTTCGAATCCTTAAATCAAGATCGACAGTTTCCGGCGTTTATTGATAAACCGTTGAAGATGTTGGAAGAACTTCAGGTAGAAACTATGGATCAACTGATTAAATTCCTCACACATCCTGCGAAGTACTTTTTTAACACGCGACTGGATATATCCTATGATGATGAGGAACAACAACTCGAGGGATCAGAACCTTTTAAAATAAATAATCTCGAACGGTACAAGCTGAAAACCCGTGCTTTACATGCAATGGTTGCAGGAAAGGATAATGATCAATTACGAAATGAGTTATTTGCCACCGGTAAGGTTTTAAATAACGAATATGGAAAAAAGCTATTGGATCGAGAAATCGAAGCAGCGAGATCTGTTTCTGAAGCGCTGAAAGCTATATCAAAAGCGAAGCCCATTTCGATCACAGGTTCTGTTCCTCTACAAAACAGGAGGTTAGCGTTTTCGGTCGCGAGTATTTACGACAATCAGCATGTTGATTTTCGAGTAGGTAAGCTACAAAAACGTCAACTTCTTGATATTTGGATTAAACACTTATGTTTAAATGCAAGTGGACACAGTTTGGCAACTGTCGCGATCTCATATGATACAGACAGTTACAAACAATCAATTTTTGATGCTATCCCCAATACCGAAGCAAAAGATATTTTGGACCACCTAATTTCGATGCATGACAGAGGAACCTGTCAGCCACTGCACTTCCTACCGCAACTAAGTTTTGATTATTTTGATGAGATTAGAAAAGGCAAATCAGCTTTGGAAGCATTAAATAAAGTTCGTGCAGAATGGAAACACGGGGGGTCAGGAAGTGAACCGCAGGATGCTTATTGGAAAAGACTTAACTATTCGAGCACATTGTTTGATGAGATCTTTAAACAGAAAGCTCAAGAAGTCTATGCACCCTTGGTGGGATACTGGCGTCAGTTGTGAGTGATTTCATTACGCGCAATATCCCTCTTCTAGGCCAGCAACTGATTGAAGCCAGCGCAGGCACTGGAAAAACATATACGATAACTAATTTATATATCCGGATATTATTGGGCCGTGGTATAAAAGCTCCACTGAGTGTTGAAAATATTCTAGTTTTAACGTTCACCAACGCCGCCACGGCAGAACTAAATCATCGTATTAGAAAGCGGATCACCGAAGCCAAGCGGGTTTTCAGTGGTGACAGTACAAGCGATGATTTTTTACTCGAACTCAAAAATGACAGCGAGGATCTGGAAGCCGATTGCAAGTTGCTGACAGCAGCTAGTCAGCTGATGGATAATGCTTCGATACTTACAATACACTCTTTTTGCGCTCGTGTTCTAAACGAGTTGCCACTAGAAACAGGGACACTATTTGATCAAAGGAGAGAACCAAGTAGTGATGTGCTTTTAATGCAAGCTGCAGAAGATAGCTTCCGACGAATTATTCTAAATCTATCCTCATTCGAACAAAGGCTTGCATTGAAAATATGGTCTAGCCCCAACACACTGGTTAAGGCGATGAAGCCGTTTATATTCAGGACGAAAGTCGTTTTTGAGCCCCCCGAACAAGATGTCTCTCAGGAACTTGAAGAAATAACTCAGACGATACTTAAAGTGAAAAACCTTTGGATTGAGTCGGATGTAGCGAGAAAGATTTCTCAGGCTGGTTTGAAAAAAAATACTAAGCCAATAAAAAGATTAGAAGCAGTAACCCGCTTGTGTGCAGTAGAAGACAATTTAGAGATCGATCATGAAATGTGGGAAATTTATAACACGGAATCTTTGAGCGCAGCGTTAACTAAGAGCGGTACGCGGCCAGAACATCCGATTTTCAATATGATTGATAAGGTCTGGGCTGGCAGGAACCTAGTGGAACAAGCTAAATTAAATTTGTGGCATCGTCTCCTCACGTCGATGAAAACACTTCTTACCGATCTCAAAACAAGAGCCAATGAACTTAGTTTAGATGACCTATTAACTGAACTTTGGAAAGCCATCTCTCAATCAGAAGAGTTACCAAAGCTGCTAGTAAAAAGATGGCCAATTGCTTTGATTGATGAGTTTCAAGATACAGACGACTTGCAATACGATATCTTCTCTAAGATATATGGATCTGAAGCATCGTCTTGCCTTTTATTTATCGGTGATCCAAAACAAGCAATCTACCAGTTTCGCAGTGCAGATATCTATACGTATCTTAATGCTAAACAAGCCGCCAAGAAAATCCATACCCTGTCAACGAATTGGAGAGCTTCTAAAAATCTGATCTCGGCAATTAATTTTCTTTTTAGCCAAAAACAAATTTTTGGCGAAACCGGAATCGAATATGTAGCCAATAATAGCCCTGATCAGGCTTCAAAGATGGCTGTTGAAATAGACAATATAACATTTGCCCCTTTTCAAATTAGACTATTTGAAGCCGAGAAGCCGCTTACAAAAGATGCGGCAAGGGAACGTTGTATGGCAGATACTGCAGAGAGTGTGGTACGTCTTCTAAATGCTGCCGAAGACCAAATGGCGACGATAAACCAAAAACCAATCAATGCTGGTCAAATTGCAATATTAGTAAGAGATTGGAGCGACGCTAATGCTGCCCGGAAAGCACTCTCTCAACGGGGGATTAAAAGCGTTTACGTTACGCAAGAATCGATATTGGAACAACAAACTACTCAGGATTTAATTTCGGTCATGGAAGCAACCCTAGACCCCTCGAACGAAAGACTGATAAACACAGCCTTGGGTACCAAATTACTAAACGTTTCGGCCAAAGAAATCGACAACTTAAATTTGCATGCGGATGCCAGGCAGCGCTTATATTTAGAATTTAAGGGGTATCAGGAAATTTGGGATACTCAAGGTGTGGCATCAATGATTCAGAGCTTGATCAAGACGCGAAAAATCGCTCAGATATGGCTACATCACCAAAACGGAGAAAGGGAACTGACAAATCTCAGACACCTTTCAGAGCTATTGCAGAGGCAATCCTTAGCGACACCCGGCGGCATGTTGCTTCTTTTGAACTGGCTCAAACGAGAAAAAGTTTGTTCAGAACCCGGTTTAGATGAAGATTATCAAATGCGTCTAGAGACCGACGAAGATCTCGTTAAGATCACAACGATTCACGCATCTAAGGGGCTCGAGTACGATATCGTAATGCTTCCCCTGGCAACTTTTAAATCAAAACAATTGAAGAGTGAACCAGCCTTATTTCATCAAAAAGATTCTTGTGGTTATGTGGCTCATTTAAATTTCCAGCCAGATGAACGAATCATAGAAATGGCTAAAAAGGAGAAGCACGAGGAAGATATGCGACTCCTCTATGTTGCCATCACCCGAGCTCGTTATTTGGTATATCTAGGGGTTCCGGTCGTACATGAAGTTACCGAAACCGCTGTTGGAAAACTACTACAACTGGAAACAAATGCCGGAAGTATTGTCGGATCTATTGAAACCAAACTGCCAAAAAGGGTCTTCCGGGTATCTTCAATCACAGATAGTCCAATTACCCAACGATATCAGGAAGCTGATAATGCATCATTTAAAAAGCCTCCAGCGATGCCCACTATAAATGATGATTGGCTTATACATAGCTACACAGGAATCACAAAGCGACTCAATAGAAAGGATGAGGCAGAAGAGGAGGTCAATACAGTCGGATATGCCGATGACGAACAAAGTACACATCTTCCCGTAAGTGAAAGTATCGTCGATCCATTTACATTCCCCAGGGGCAGGCATGTTGGCATCGCTCTGCACAGTCTGCTTGAAGAGATCGAGTTCTCATCATCAGACGAAAAGATTACACGCATCTGCAAACGTTATGCAGTTCGTCTGGGACTATCGCAAGAACAATGTGAAGGTATGTTAACTAAATGGATCCATAATATTTTAAGGACTCCCCTAGGACATGGCTTTTCTTTAAGCGATATTTCAAGTAAAGATCGAATTAACGAAATGGAATTCCATTTCCCTTTCATGATGAATAATGATTTCATTCGCGTGGCAAAAAAAGGAGGGTATCTAGAAAAAACAAAACATAACGAAAAGATCAATGTATCCGGCGTAATGACTGGTCTGATTGACCTTATCGTGCGTTTCGAAGGGAAGTACTTTCTTATCGACTACAAGTCGAACTATGTTGGAGATAAATTCGAAGACTATACCCAAGATAAGCTCCGCGGAACTATTATTGAAGATCGTTATGATCTTCAATATCTCATTTATTGCCTAGCTTTACACCGATACCTTAAAACAAATAGTCGTGACTATAACTATGAGGCAAACTTTGGGGGTGTTAAATACTTGTTCTTGAGAGGAATGCAAGGTGCCACCGATAACACGACAGGCATCTTCTTTGATTTACCCTCCCAAAACTTAATCGCGGAGCTTGATATCCTTGTGGGAACAGACGGCCAATGACCCTAACAGAAAGACGTCATATCGATACGTATTTTAGAGATTTTATTGCACGATCTACCCCTGGTATAAGTGAGCAGCTTCTGAATGAGATAACTACACTAAGTAGAGCAACTTACGAGAATAATAGCTGTATCGAACTGCCCCAAGAAGAATTACTTCGTAACCAAATTGTTGAAGAATTACAACAACTTGGGCTATCTGGATCTGACAACTCTCCAATAACGCTGCATAGCAATAAAATGTATCTGAGCCGTTACTTTCAATACGAACATTTTATTGCCAAGCGGCTCATACAATTCAACAGCCATTTACCTGCGGTCGATTGCGATGCAATGTCATCGATTATGAATAATCTCTCAAGTAGTGCTGACAATATTAATTGGCAAGATATAGCAATCCTGCAGGCACTAACCAGGCAGCTCACCATAATTACCGGAGGTCCTGGAACTGGGAAGACGGTAACCATCGCGAGGATAACAGATCTATTGGAAACGGTTGCAGATCCATCTCTGAGAATCGAACTAGCGGCCCCCACTGGAAAGGCGGCCGAGCGGCTGAGTCAAGCAATTAGAGAGCATAACAAGACACAATTGGATGTGAAAACAATTCATCGGCTATTGGGGATCAGTCGAGATGGAAGTCACTTCAAATATAATCAGTTTTATTCGCTCCCCTGCGATGTTGTAATTATTGATGAAGCATCGATGATTGGACTTAATTTAATGTATCGTATTCTTTCAGCACTTCCTGACACCTGTCGGCTTATTTTAGTAGGAGATCCGGATCAATTACCCTCTGTAGAAATTGGTAATGTGCTAGCAGACCTGTGCTCGCAACAGATAGTTTATAACAAGGAGTTCCGCGATCACGTCAAAAACTTGTCAGGCGTTGATCTACCCGTTGACGAAACGTTAAATCCATTGCAAAACGCTCTCTGCCGACTTGTCACAAGTCATCGCTTCTCGCATAACCATGGAATCGGTAGTCTTGCTAACCATATACAAGTTCGCAATCCTACACTTCCCCAAACTGATAGTAATATATCTATTTATGCGACATCTAAGTTGCTTAATAAAGGCGGAAACACCATTCTGCTTGATGAATTTAAAAACTATTTACGTTACTTAAAAAATGGTGAAAAAGATCCAGTCATTCTGCTACAGATCTTTGAAAAAACCCGTCTACTTACTCCCTTGCGCGAAGCAACGCTGGGGGTTGAAGATATCAACAAGCGCGTAGAAAAAGAGCTTGAAAGGCTTGGGTTGAAATCAGCCTCTGACACTTTTTACCATGGAAGACCTATCCTAATCACCCGAAATGACTACAATAAAAACCTCTATAATGGTGACATCGGCATTTGCGTAAAAGGGCAAGACAGTGAGGAAGTGTTGGTCGCATTCATAGAGAGACCCGGAGAAATAAGGCTTGTCCCCATATCGCGATTACCACCTCATGAAACCTGCTTTGCAATGACAGTACATAAGTCACAAGGCTCGGAATTTGAAAATGTGACTCTTATACTACCGATAGATTCTAACGAAAATACAAGGGCGCTACTTTCTCGACAACTAATATACACTGCAGTCACGCGAGCGAAAGCAAAGGTTAAGCTTTTCTGTACCGCTGCTATCTGGAGACACTGTATGGAAAATAATAGATCCAGAACCAGTGGCTTATCAGATTTTTTCGACAATAACTATAATTGGACGGTCAAAAGTTGAGTAAAGTTTGAGGAAAATCCTATTACAAATTTTTAGCATTACGTCGTTAGCTTGGGTATTTTTTCAACTGACATTCTGGCTTTTACTCCTCATTCCTGTATCAATAGGAAAACTCTTATTTCCTCTTTGGAGCGAGTTTTGGTCACGAATCATCAGCTACATCTATCACGGAGCGGTAATGTGCAATACGGTATGGATGAAGCGAGTAATCGGCGTCAACATAAATGTTAAGGGGGAAATTGGAAATCACCCCTCCCCCATTGTAATAAGTAACCATCAATCATGGGTGGATATTCCGGTTATCCATCACGCAATAACCGACCGTGGTCCAATCATTAAGTTTCTCGTCAAACGTCAGCTAGTTTGGGTTCCCGTGATTGGATGGCTATGCCTAATACTCGGTTTCCCGCGCTTATATCGAGGCAAAGGTCACGGCGCGCGCGAGAAAGATTATGCAACCATACAGCGATTCTCAGATAAATCCCTTAAGGAATCTGGCGCCATACTCATATTCCCAGAGGGTACGCGTTTTAATACTGCAAAGAGAGACACCCAAAATTCGCCTTACCATCACTTGCTCAATCCTAGAATAGGTGGCCTACGAATTCTCAAGGAAGCCAGCGATCCCGACACTCCAATAATTGATCTCACGTTAGTCTACGCAAATGGTAATAGTAATTTTTGGGAATGTCTCCACGGAGCAACCAAAAGTATCGAAGTAAACATGACGACTTATCGTTTGGGTGACATAGAGGATCTATCCGAGTGGCTCAATGAAAGATGGAAAGACAAGGAAACCTTACTCTCCCGGATTATGAAAGGGTAATCACAACTATGAAAGAACAATACGGAGACGATAGCGTAACATTGCGCGGGGACTATGTTATTGAGGTGGAAATAAAGAGAGCACCCAATAACTTCTTTGACCAGGACTTAATCCGTGACCTAGCTGATTGTTTTATTGATGCCGACAACAGCTCTAAAGTGAGAGCGATTGTTTTATGTTCTGATGGGAAACATTTCTGTGCTGGAAATAACTTTAACTCATCCACCGCCAATGCTGACCGCGAAATAGGAACGCGTAATCCACTCTATGTAGAGGCAGTCAGATTGTTTCACAGCCAAACACCGGTCATTGCGGCAGTTCAAGGGGCGGCGATTGGTGGAGGGCTCGGTCTTGCCGTAATGGCTGATTTTCGTGTTGTTTGTTCCAGTACTAGAATGGCGGCGAATTTTGTCAAACTGGGATTTACCCCAGGCTTCGGATTAACGCACACCCTGCCGAGATTGATCGGTAACCAAAAAGCGAACTTGTTATTTTTAACTGGTAGACGAATTGATGGAAAAACAGCTTATGACTGGGGACTCGGAGATATTTTCACTGAAAACGAAAAAGTTCGTAGCACAGCTTTAGAACTTGCAGCAGAAATTGCCGAAAACGCACCCCTTGCCGTAGTCTCTTTACGAAATCAGATAAGGAGCGGGCTAGCAGAGGCTGTCCAACGAGCAACCGATATCGAGGGAAATGCACAGCAAACCCTGCAAAGAACCAATGACCACCAAGAAGGTATTAGGGCAGTAGCTGAGAGAAGGAAAGGTAACTTCGATGGTACTTAAAGACTAAAGATAGCGAAAAGGCTTACGTAAATTTTTTTTCCTACCAAGAAGCGTTTTAGCATCAAGACGTTTACGGTTAGAAGCTTTAGTAGGACGGGTTTTCTTGCGAGGCTTTTTGAACTTTTGAGCCTTGATTAATAACTGGTCTAACCTTTCTAGTGCATCCACACGGTTACACTCTTGACTTCTAGAAGTCTGTGATTTGATCACGACAATCTTACCCGAACTAATACGGCGGTCTCTCAACGCTAGCAAAGCTTGCTTTAAGTGCCCTGGAATAGAAGACGCGCAAATGTCGAATCGTAAGTGGACAGCTGTCGCAACTTTGTTTACTTTTTGACCACCTGGCCCACTCGACCTAATTGCCGTTAGCACAATCTCAGTGTCTGGAATATCCTTGACACTTATCACCCTGACCTTCCCATGAATTTACCATTTGCAGTATTTACCTTTATTGTCTCGCCTGTCCTTATATACTCCGGTACTTGCACGATTAGATCTGTTTCTAATCTAGCTGGCTTTGTGCGGGTATTTGCTGCTGCTCCTTTTATTGCTGGTGCTGTATCCATGATCTTCAATATTACCGATTGAGGCACTTCTATGGCTACCAATTCTCCCTGCACTAAGAGGCCGCTAATCCCTCCAAGTCCCTCATGTATATATCCCAAGTAGTCTTCTAGCTTTTCGGAAGGGAGCGAATACTGCGAGTAATCTTCGCTATCCATAAAGACATATTGATCACCGTCAATATATGAAAATTGCAGTAAAATCTTGTGACAGTCTGCAGAAGTGAGCATGTCGTCACCCTTTAGCGATTCGTCGCGTTTTTGTCCCGTTAATAGGTTGGAGAACCGAATTTTATACAATGTTACCGCGCCGCGAGAGGATGGGCTCTTCGCTTCTAGGGACTTAACGATATGGGGGGAACCATCAATCTCGACAACTTCGCCTCTTTTTATCTCACTAGCTCTAGGCAATTTACGATCTCCAATCGAAATAACGAATCAAGTTTAGCTTGATCGGGTCAAAAAGAAACTACACTCAAAAAGACCTCAGTTATCGCTAACTAATTAAAATACTTGACGAAGTGTTGGTCGAGAAGAAAAAATGGTTGTTCAAAGAATGGATCTAGGGTTCGAAATGACAATAGGAATAATTGCGAAACTTACTTGTAAAGATGGGATGAATGCTGCATTTGAAGCTGGCTTCAAAAAGCTTCAAGCAGTTGTAAAAGAGAATGAGCCTGGCTGCATATTCTATCTGCTCCACAAAAGTCGAGAGGAGGGAACTGTTTACTATGTTATGGAGCAATATTCCGATACCGAAGCTTTAGAGCATCATGGAAGCTACGAAGCTTTTCGTGAAACTAGCAAAGCGCTAGGACCACTCTCGGGAGGGAAACCCGAAGTCACCGTAATGGACGAGGTATAGCTACGTATTCAGACATTGGTAAAGATACGGTAGCGAGTGGTCCATTCGATAATCAACAGAAGAGTGATTATCCGGATACTCCTCATATCGATTCTTGATGCCGTAACTTTTTAAAGAAGAGACTAATTGCCTTGCTCCAAAGACTAGGTTGTACTGATCTCTCGACCCACAGTCGATATAAAGGCCACTAAGACGTTGAAGATTTTTTTGTATTTCAGTGTTTGATATTAATTTCACGGGATCCCAGTCCAGCCATCTTTTCCAACGCTCGTCGACCAATTCACATGTATCATCGGTCACCGGCAGCCTTACACCATAGGGCTTATAGGGATCTGGATCGTATGTCGCGGCCATTGCTAACATCATCATTGTATGAAAATCGCCAACTTTTCTGTGAGACCTAAAATCATCAATAAATTTCTCTACACCTTTTTCAGCTACTCTCATAAGAACGTTTGGCATCTCAGGAAGATAACAAAGATCGAAAGCCATATCACCGGAATGACACGCAATAGCACCCCAATAATCCGTGAAATACATACCGTGAATGATTGCACCGTATCCACCGCTGGATTTTCCAAATAAAGCACGATTTTCCCTGCCCTGCCGAACGGGATATTTTTTCTCTATTGCACTAATCATTTCAGTAGTGAGAAAATCTGCCCAGTTACCCATAGCACGCGAATTGATATACTGATTACCACCAAGTGAAGTAAAGCAGTCGGGAAACGCAACGATCACATCGCCCATTTTTCCCTCTTGTACCAATCGGTCTATTCGCTGTGGTACTGTTTCTTGAAAGGCTTTCCAAGACAGGTGACCAAAGCCACTGCCCGTAAAACCAGCGAGGTCAACAAATAATGGATAATGCTTACCCCCATCAGCATAGTTTTTAGGAAGATAAAGCGCGACCGCACGTTTTGTTGGATCCCCCAAAATATTATTAGTTAGGGCCACAGAATCGATTTCTAGAACTTCAATTGTTCCCTTCGGTAACTCGAAATTATGCTTTGGCACGATAAACTCTATGTCATACTAGTCCTTTGAGAATATACGCTCTTCTGACATGAAGCCACACCTATGATTTGTCACCCACGAATCTGGTCCTTCTGCTTTATGACCATGTCTGAAGCTTAGACTTGGTTATGCCGTTAGCACGCCAATATTTTGGGTAGTTAAGAAGAAGTTATGTGAAAAGAACCTTTAAATGATTAGCGAAGACATATACTTAGACAAATTAATAGCTGACATAGATGAGCAGATTGAAGTTATAGGGGCTATCGCCGGAGATAGTGCTATTCTCTTAGAACAATTCAGGATACTTCAGGAATGCCGGGATGTTCTAGTCAATCAAAGTCTCAATATTGAAAGGCTGAGCGAGCTAATCGATGAGGACAAGCATCCTGAGCTAACAATTATTTTGGAAGCCAACCAGGATTTTAAAAACGACTAGTCGGGGGCAGTATTAAAGCGTTGAAAAGGAGTAAAACAATGGATTATGGATCCATTACTCGGCGCGCTATAATGATTGAGGTATGACTCATCAAAAGAACACGGCATTTTCAAACACGAGGGCAGATGACCTTGAACCCGGCCCCTATTTACTCAGGACGGTCGAGATGGAGTGTCCTAAAAGTACCGCTACCGAACTTCCCGACACAGTAGTCAATGCTTTAAGAGCAAAGCAGGGTTTTTCTTTGTTACTGCCCCAGGATTTAGGTGGTATGCAACCCTCCTTCCCCACATTCATTGAATTTGCACAATCAGTTGCCACCGCCGATGGGTCTGCTGGTTGGTGCGTCACTCAAGGCTCAGTGCTCTCCTCACTCGCTCGGTTTTTACCAACCGATATCGCCAAATCCGTCTGGACTACTCCAGACATAAGTCTCGCAAATGGACCGAAAATTAAGTCAACAACCGTTAAGGTAAAAGATAGTTTTATTCTCTCAGGAAGTTGGTGGTTTAGTAGTGGGATCAATCATGCCACTTGGCTTCTCGGTGTGGCCACGCTAAAGAAAAAGAAGGATGCAGAAACAGCTATTTGGCATTTATTCAAAAAGTCCGAGGCGCAGATTGTCGAAAATTGGAACGTTGCAGGATTAAGAGGTACAGGAAGCTACCAATTCGATGTTAAAGAATTACAAGTACCCGAATCCATGACCTTCGAGGTAAAGATACGAAAAGAAGATCCCCCGCTCTACCAGATCCCTCTGAATCTAATGTTCGCGTGTGGCTTCGCAGCAGTCGCTCTTGGCATTTCTCGCTCAGCTCTCGATTTCGCAAAAAAGAGAGTAAAAACAAAAATAAAAAGGATGGAAACAAAGAAGATGAGTGAAGACGTCCTGACCCAAGATCAAATTGGGAGAGCAGAAGCACTGTGGCAAAGTGCCAACCTTTACCTCAAAACCCAGGTACAAAAAGTTTGGCATGATATCTGTGAAGATTCACATTGCTCTTTAGAAAATAGGATCCATCTTCGTCTCGCTGGCACTCACACTATACACCAGGCAAAAGCGGTAACAGATCTCGTTTACAATCTGTGTAGTACAGATAGCATACTCCAGACCAATGATCTGCAAAAAAGATTCCAAGATATTCACGTGATTTCTCAGCATATGCAAGGACGGCCTGAAATTTATAGTCTGGTAGGACGGCATTATTTGGACTTACCAATAAAGTCTCATCTGCTGTAGAGCAAATATATTCAAACCTCTAACCCGATTACCTTTTCGGCTTTAGAAACAGTGTGGTATCTTACTTACAGGCTACGAAAGTCCTAAGGTCAAAGAGCTGTTTCAGGAGTTTATAATGGCGCCAATTCCAAAGCGCGGCATCGTCGCTGTGACGGGGGCATCCGGTTATATTGGTGGATGGTTGGTAAGAACGTTACTAGACAAGGGTTACCGTGTTCGCGCCTGCGTTCGAGATGTAAACAACAAGGCTAAAAGCAAATTTCTAACAAATATGGGCGGTTTTTGCTCGGGGCGTCTAACTCTGCACTCGGCCGACCTAAACATCCCCGGTGCTTTTGATGATATATTCAAGGGGTGCCACGGGGTGGCGCATGTTTCTCATATCAACGTTGAGGGCCATAAGGATGGTGGCTATGGTAACGACGATTATGTCACGAGAATCAATGCGGATATTTTAGCAAGCATTGACAAAGCTCAATCTATTTCCCGGGTTGTCGTAACCTCAAGTATTGCTGCCGTGGTTTCTGAAACAAACCCGGATGAAATGCAAAAAAGACCAGTCATTTATGAGGATAGATATCCCGACGAGGATAATCCTCGGTTATCAGGGTACTCTCGGAGTAAACAATATGCCGAACGGGTATTCACAGAGGCCGCAATGAAAAGCGGCAGATGGGATGTGATTAGCTGTTGCCCTGGCGATAATATCGGTCCCATTCAGGCAGAACATCATGCGAACGGCGGACCTTGGCAAGGATTAATGAAAAAAATGCTGCGTGGGGAGTGCGATCCTTCGGTACATGGTTATCGACCATGGCATACTGTTGATGTTAGGGATACTGCGGCATTGCATGTAGCTATCCTGGAGAGCGTAGCAGTTCGCAATGGTGACCGCTATATCGCGTTTAATGGACACAGAATCGATATTGAAGATGTATGCCTTAGAATTGATCATCTTTTACCGGAATTGGGCTATGCAACACCGAATGTGTCCGAAGACCTTGACGAGAAGGGTTTGGAACGACGTTCGCATCTTCGAAAACTTTACGCAGGTACAGATCTTCGTAATGATCGATCGCGCGCTCTAGGAATTAACTATCGTGAGCTGAATACCTCACTCAGAGATATGGCTGAATCGCTCATCACCGTGGGTAAAGTTGAACCTGCCTTGCGAGCGGGATTCAATCTAATTAGGAATTAATAATGGAAAAACGACTTAGTCAGAAAGTAGCTTGGGTAACCGGCTCTTCGAGAGGGATCGGACGAGTCATCGCGGATCATTTAGCAAGTTTGGGAGCAGACGTAATTATTCATGGCACGACACCTACATCAACACAACAGCTCAACGAAGCGAATTCCCTTTCCGCTGTTGCCAGTGAAATATCTGAGAAACATGGGGTACAAGTTAGGGCAGTTCATGGTGATCTCACACGGCAAGAGGTGGTCAAGGACATTGTTAGTGAAATTAGAACGCATTTTGGCCGCATCGATATCTTAATCAATAATGCAGGAGGGGACATTGGCTCAAAAGGTGTCACAGCAGAAAACGCCGGTAAACCTTTAGTAAATGATGCATTGGAAATATCCCTGCACGACGTAAAGACGATTATAGATCGTAATCTAATGACGTGTATCCTTTGCTGCCGCGAGGTTGCTCCCGAGATGGTAAAACGGAAGGAGGGCTGGATTGTCACAATTGGCAGTATTGCGGGATTATCCGGCAGTTTCACTGACGTATCCTACCGCGTCTCCAAAGCTGCGGTTCATCAGTATATGCGATGTCTAGCATCACAACTGAGGAGCGATGGGGTTTATGCAAACGTAATTGCGCCCGGGGAAATAATTACCCCCAGGTTCGAGGCAAGTAGGCCAACCGATGAAGAACGAAAGGTGGCAAGTGGAGCCTTATCAAGGTATGGATGGCCAATCGAGGTAGCGAAAGCTGTAGAATTCTTTGTTACAAGTGATTCATCTTATATCTCTGGTCAAGTACTACGTGTCGATGGTGGATCACAAACCTTCCCCGCTTAAATCGTTAAGTTATCGTCGTTAAAAAAAACGGGAGAGTAATATTAGTGTAATGCGTGCGAGAGCATATCGCCGTCGACTCATTGGGTGCTCTTTGATCCTAAAGCATCCAATTACACTTTTTACCCAAGATTCGAACCCAGTCGAGTAGACATTCTTGTTGATGCCGGTTTTTAGGAATGCCAGTATCGAGCAAATAGTCTGCGAATAATGTCAAACCTTGGGTTACTGAACAAATCATAAGCCGTAACCCCAATCGTTGTAGACTCCAGGCTAACAGTTGTTTCGCCGAAGTCCTCCACTATCAATATTTCAGACCGCTAAAACGTGGATTATGTAACAGCACTACAGTTTCACTGGCTTTTAGTCTCTGACAAAAATAATTTTTAATTTAGAACACTTCTCTGTATATTTTTGTTAACAATAAAGAAGGCAGATATGTTGATGAAACGTGGACTACTCCTCGGAATTATTTTGCAGGCGTGCATAAGTTGCGGAGGAGGTGGAGGGGGTTATTCTCAGTCACCACCACAGGAGCAAAGTGGAAGCCAGAGCAATGAAACTCAAGCATCAACTTCACCAAACGAGTTTGATACCGATGGGGACGGCATTCCTGACTTTAAAGACCCTTTCCCTGCCAACGCGGAACATTCAGTATCGAAAGCAGTACCAGAAATGATTGAGTTATTAAGAGAGAGGTAGCGAAGATGAAGGTACTCTCAAAACTATCAGTGATGCTCTTACTTTGCGTCTGGGGTACATCTCTGGCTGATTTGAATAGAGATAACATGGCCAAAGATAAACCAGTTTGGACTGATCACTGGCTGAGTCTTATTCATCAATTTCAAGTGAATATCCCGTTTAATCAGCTAAACAGGCACTTATGTCTAATTTCTCAGACGAATTATCGAGAGTACACCAATTTAGAACGCAACAACGATATGCCGTCGCACGCCTATCTCACCAATGTGAGGGAGCGGGATTGTGCGACCAATATGTATAACGACGGCGGCGTTGTTCAAGCCACGCAAGAAAGTCCGGATTCACCTTTAAAGCTTAATTTCTGGCGAAGCCCGAGCAGTGAACGAGCGCGCAACAATATAGAAGTAGAAGTGTTCGAAGAGGCCTCTCAGGAGAACCCCTTCGGAATCATGACGCTCAATATCGAAATTATCAGTCTCCTCAACAAAATGCTCCTAAAGTGGTTCTCAACCTCCGAACAATTCACAGAAGATACAGTACGTTATCAAGTGGCAGAGTATTTAGATAGTTCGCTAATAGACCAAATGCTTGCTCCTGGTCAGAAAGAAGAGTTTTACGGAGTGGACATTCTTTACAATACAGAGTCGAAGACGGGTTTTGGTTCGATTGTCTCAAAGTTTTTTCGATCTACATCTTACAGTTCGATTGGTG
The DNA here is from genome assembly GCA_036337195.1 of Pseudomonadota bacterium. Classification (GTDB taxonomy): domain Bacteria; phylum Pseudomonadota; class Gammaproteobacteria; order Pseudomonadales; family Azotimanducaceae; genus UBA7455. The sequence continues at coordinate 7,172 of JAYZES010000016.1, read as the reverse complement.
GTGGCCTTTACCCGTCCGGGACACCGCTTGTATCTGAGGTAACTAACATCGCCTTCGATGAAAATCATATCTATTCAGTTCGCACACGAGATTTAAACCTTGCTGGTAATCTTGGATCTAAAGCAGTGGTGTATGAAGCATGTATAAATCGCTCCCAGTATTGGACTTACGTACCTGCCTTTGGCTACGGTGTTTATGATGAAAATGGGGATCGCGTTACAACAGAATTCGTGGGTCAAACAACAAACAACCTTGGTAATACAATTCCCATTCAATGGAAAGATATGACTGGAGACGGTAACTTTTTTCTCATAACGCCAACGGCATGTCGTTCCCTCAAGGATGGACAAGTACTTTATGATACCAACCTAGATACTTGTCCCGCCTCTAATGGTATCGGCGTGGCAGATCTCCCGACCGGAGAGATACCAGACCTGGTAACGATCGAGGATGGTTCAGGAAATGAGTATCTCGTTAGACAGCTGGTTGAGCGGCGCGCTTACTCCGAAGTGGAGATGGATATCTGTGAGACCCCCGGATTTATGGAACTGCGAGAAGCAGCGGGAGAAGATGGAAATAGTGGCGGACTGAGAACGGTTAAGGCACCAAATCATAGCTTCTTCGAAAATACCTGGATTGAGACGAATACACCAGCCTCAGGTGCAATTCTTGTCAACAGTTGGAAAGATAACGCTGATCGTGATCCAGTATTTTCCGGAAGCGAATTCCTACCTCTAGAAGACACAGACTCCGATGGAACCTTAAACTTCCAGGATGCCTTTCCCCTTGATGCCGAGAGAACCACCGATACCGACTATGATGGTATCGATGATTCGGAAGATAGTAGCGTCTCGCAATTTAGTTTCGATCACTCGTCCTTCTCGGCTCCCAATGCAATAGAGGTGGTAACGCCATCGATGTTACCCAGATCAACACCGATCACCCCCTGTCCAGGGGGCGCTGAGGGGTCAATCTGCTGGGATATTGAAAGATAATAGGGAACGCAAAAGATCTACTGCTCGCTCGGGAGCAGGACCTCTCTTGGCAAAGCAAACGCGCTTCTCTCGATACACCATCGCTTAATTACCCGGGATATCGGCAGCTCTCCATATAAATGAGGAAATAACCCTGGACGTTCGTCAGGGGATAAAGATTTTTCAAAAATAAGTCCTTCGTTAAGGGCAGTTCCATCAAATTGAAGCAATACCAGCTGATTATACTGTGTAAAAAAGAGTTCTATCGTTAGAGCCAATTGGCTAGCGGTTGACAGATGGACAAAGCCATCTTTTCGGTCTAAGTCCGTGACAATAAGGCCTGATACGGATGCCCCCTCCCATTCCTTTAACGTTAACACTTTGTAAATATTATTGTTCATCTGAAATACCTGGTTTCTATGGCGCATCTTCAGCTGCGGCAAAAAAAAATTAATCTACGCACCAAAAATACCCACAATCATGATAAACCAGATTTTCCAAGGCTAACTCGAACTAGTAAATTTTAACCTGTAAGAGCTTTTTGTTGTGAAAAATCCCTACAAATCATTAAAGTTCGGCTAAAAGTTGCCGATATTTTACTCGAGCGGCAGAGTTTTGCCGCTGAAAACAATTATATGCACTGTTTTGAGGCCCTATAGTTAAGCTCAAAACAAACGAGTAAAGATTATGACTACTATACTTTCTATTAATGCATCTGCCCCGGGGGTTAGCCGGGCGCTTACTAGTGCATCCAAGGAAGCAGGGGTAGCTATGGAGAGACTTGCCTCAGGCAAAAAAATTAATTCAGCTGCTGATGATGCCGCGGGGTTTTCTATCGCAGAAACCATGACTTCGCAGATAAAGGGACTAAATCGAGCGGTAAAAAATATAAATGATGCGATTTCATTAGTTACAACCGCCCAAGCAACCTCCAAAGAAATAACTGATATCGTTCAACGCATTCGGGAACTGACGGTCCAGAGTTTGAACGAATTAAACACTCAGTCGGACAAAGAATTCCTCCAGCTTGAGATCGAATCGTTGATAGCGGAAATTGATAAGATCGCAACTCAGTCAAGTTTTAATGGTGCGAACTACCACCAGAACACAATGTACTCAATTCAAACTGGCATCAACGACGGCGATCAGTTTCATTTTCATACTCCGTATGTAAGTACTTCGTTCTTGGGTAGCGCCCTCGCAACTGTTCAAAGTGCTAATACTGTTTCGGAGGGCGTTTCTTCAATCACTGTAAATAGCAATAACTGGGATGAGAATTCCAATAAATTCGCAGTCAACGATTTTCTTCTCTTTTCCAACTTCGATGCTCCGCACTCCGAAACAGGTAGCCAGGGGTATCAGGTAACCAATGTGGTGGACAATGAGGATGGCTCTCAAACTCTCACAATCAATGGGGAAATCGAGGATCAAGCAAGTGTCTTTGCGGGAAATAATGTTCTCGCTTTCGTTGTCGCAGAATTTGAGTTTCCCGAGGAAGGTGGCTTCAATATTATAAGTAACGGCGGTAGCAAAAGCCTTGCAAATTTGGATATCACCGTTTCGGATGGGACATCGGGTGCACTGGCTACTATCGACGCTGCACTACGTACCTTAAATAGCGGTTCAGTTCGGCTGGGCGTTACCGAGAACAGACTACATTTTTCTATTTCCAATATAGTTGGCACTGGTTTAGCGACCGAGGCGGCTCGCTCACGAATCCAAGACACTGATTTTGCAGTCGAGAGCGCCCGTCTTGCAAAAAGTATGGTACTGCAGCAGAGTGCGGCGGCGATGCTTTCACAATCTAATGCCCAACCAGAACTGGTTCTTTCCCTTATTAAGGGTTAAGGACAGTGTGTTTTAAATTTATATCTATACTTTAGTTAAACGCAGTTTATCCTCAGCAAGTCTATTTTTTTCCTCACTATCACTTAAGACCCACGAATCAGTTAAAAGCCTTATAGAGTATTGCTTGTTATAAAGGAAAGGCATCACCAATTGAAACAAACCAAGAGTTAACAAAGATAATATCAAGTGGAAAAGTCCAATCGTAATCTCCCCTCGAAAAATTGGCACAAAAAAACCAAATAGAAAGTAGGTCCAGCAATACCCAATAAACACCCTACCCTCGATTCCAGATTTTTTATGCCGTACCTGAATTTCTTCCTGCCAACCTAGAATAAAGACACCAATAAAGAGAGGTGAGAAACAAACGAGTAATAGAAAAAAATAAATCATATTTTTCTATTCTACGGAACAATTAAGTGTTTGTTTAGCGAAAACACCTAGTACTAAGACTCATCGTAAGATCCATTCACTTATAACTTAATCAGAATGTAGTAATATAAAGTTAATTTTTTTAATGCTGTATATGATGCCCTAATTACGCCAATAAAAGCACTGAATGAGTCTTTTTGGACTTAATGGAAAAGCCTATCAGGATGGATACTACGAATGAAATTGAAAGATTGCCACAACTTTCACGACTTTAGAAAACTAGCGAAACGTCGATTACCAAGTCCAATCTTTAACTACATTGACGGTGCCGCGGAGGACGAAACCACTTACGCAAGAAACACAGCGAGCTTTGAGCAATGTGACCTAGTACCCAACGTTTTGCGAGGAACTGAGACAATTGATCAAAGCGTAGAAATTATGGGACAGAAGCTTGCGATGCCGATTTACTGTTCTCCAACCGCTTTACAAAGGTTATTTCATCACGAGGGCGAGAATGCCGTTGCAGCGGCCGCGACCAAGTATGGAACACTATTTGGCGTATCATCGCTCGGTACTGCAAGCCTTGCCGACATAAGGAAACAATACGATGGACCTCAGTGCTTCCAGTTCTACTTTCATAAAGACAGAGGGCTCAACCAGTCAATGCTTGAGTCGGCAAAAAACGCAGACGTAGATATACTCATGCTGACTGTGGATACCATCACCGGGGGGAAGAGGGAAAGAGATCTCAGAACCGGTTTTTCAATTCCATTTAAGCTGACCTTAGGCGGCATCTCGCAATTTTTGCTGAAACCTAGTTGGGGTATAAATTATGTCACTCACTCGAAATTTGGTTTCCCCCAACTCGATAAATTCGTCGATATGTCAGCCGGTTCCATCTCTGTAGGGAAATACTTTACCGATATGCTCGATCCCACAATGACCTGGAATGATGTTGAGAAAATAGTTCAGTTCTGGGACGGACAATTCTGCCTCAAAGGCTTTATGAGTGTTAGCGACGCGAAGCGGGCAGTTGACATTGGTTGCACTGGGATTGTCGTATCCAATCATGGCGGGAGGCAGCTCGATGGTGGTCGGTCTTCTTTCGATCAGCTGGCGGAAATTGTCAACGCTGTCGGCGATGACATAGATGTCATCATGGATAGTGGCATCCAGCGTGGCAGCCACGTTTTGAAAGCACTGTCGCTTGGCGCAAAAGCTGTCGGTGGAGGGCGCTTTTATTTATATGCACTTGCAGCAGCAGGCCAGGCTGGGGTCGAGAGAGCGCTAGAAATAATGCGTACTGATATTGAGCGAGATATGAGACTAGTGGGAGCAAAAAAAATTAGCGAACTCTCAGTTGATAACCTCCGCTTCAGATGATATTTGTATAGTTTGGAATCTTAATTGCTCAGAAAAGGACAACGTATATGAGTCGAATCAGATCAATAGCCCACGAAATAAAATATGGTTTGTTCCTAATTATAGCTACGCTTGGGATCGCTTCCTGCACCAGCCCGGAGGTATCAGAAATAAAAATAAGTGCCGCATGGGATCAGGCAAGCTGCAATGAATTAGCGGCGGCATCAGGCCTCTATCTCGTTGGTGTTGGAGAACTCTTAGCCAAATCCGAAGCGGCTCGCGAGAAAGGCGAAACCGAAATCGCCGACAAAGAAGCCGCAGGTGCTCTTAGTCTCTCTGTCATCGCTACCAATCATGCAGATACATTCATCGCCTTTTGCGCAAAAGAGGAAGTTTGGAAAGAAGAGGACTGTAAGAATGTTTCGGGTGCATCCCAGAGTTTTACAAAGCTGTCTTATGACTATATACAAAAATCAGATGCCGCACGCAAAAAAGGTGATTTAAAAACAGAATATGAGTATGGCGCTGCTACCGCATACGCTTCTAATATTGCGGCAAATTACGCCACAAACTACAGAGCTTACTGCAATTAAAATATAACAAAAAGAATAGAGCATATGATTGATTTGGGCGCCTCTTTTAATGGATTTAAACAAAGCCCAGTATTTAGAACTGGGGCGGCCTATGCCGTATTCGCTTTTGTCGTTGTCCAGGTTGCGACTTTAATTCAAGATCCATTTGGCCTAAACCAAGCGTTTATGCAAACGCTTATTTGGATATTTTTAATTGGGTTTCCAATTCTACTGATTGTCGCTGGAGCGGTCTCCTCGCGGTTCAGTACGTTGAAAATACTTGGTGTGTTTGGGGGGCTTCTCGTTCTCGCCTACTTGGGCGGAACTTATTTCTGGGTGAAAACGTCAGTTATGCCTGTCATTCAAAACGCATTAGAAAAAGACGATTACCTCGCAGCTTGGAAAGCAAATCAAAAAATCGATGCGTATGCACCCTTCTTCTCATCTACAAAACTTCTTGATGAGAGTGTAAGTACGATCGCAAAAATCGAAGTTACCCAATCTGATACGGCCATATATTGGCGACCGTATGCGGAACAATCGTATAGAGAATGGGAGTATCTCGGTCACTCCCCACGATCTGAATTTCGTTTACCCAACGGCCTAGTAGAACTCAAGCTCGAAAAGGATGGATATGAAACAATGAACTTAGTTTCAGCAAATCCAAGCCCACGGTTCAATAATATGTCGCTCAACCCCGCACCTGAAATTGCGCCAATGGAGTTGCAACCGAAAGGCTCAATCCCCCTCGGAATGGTTTATGTGTCCCCGGGAAAACATATCTCAGTGGCGGGTGGTGACGTGAGTGAAATTAGTATAAGACCGTTTTATATTGACCAAAATGAGGTGAGTAACAAAGAGTATAAAGAATTCGTAGATGCTGGAGGGTATAACAAAAAACAGTACTGGACGAACATGGAGATTGTTCGAGACGGCTTAAGTCTTACCTTCGAAGAAGCGAAGAAATTCATGGTTGACGCTACAGGCTTAAACGGTCCAGCAGGTTGGGAAGTCGGTACTTTTCTAGATGGTGAGGGTGACTTGCCAGTTACCGGCATAACTTGGTACGAAGCTTTGGCTTACGCCCGTTTTCGCGGAAATATTTTACCCCCTATGAATCATTGGGCCGCTGCAGCATATCCTCCTTTTGAAATAGTAGCGCCTATCTCCCCTAAGCTAATTCCAAACAGCAACTTTGCTAATACCGGGCTTAGGAGGACCGGAAAGAATGGCCTTGGCCCCTACGGCACCTATGATATGGTGGGGAACGCTCGCGAGTGGGTGTGGAATATCTTTGGTGGGGTAGGCATGACAATGGGAGGTGCTTTCAGTGACCCGACCTACATGGCAACAATGCAAAATCCTTTGCCCCGCTTCGACCGCTCCTCGATAAATGGTTTTAGAACGGTTCGACTTCTAAGCCCGCAGGATATGAGCCCATTCGATCGCCCGGTGTCTATGGGTACATCGAAAGATAAAGATTATTCTTACAAGACGATGAGTGATGATGTGTTTGAAATCTATGCGAGTAATTATTCAATTAGTCCGCGAGAATTAAATGCAACTTCTCTTTACCAAGATACGTCAAACGAGCTATGGATCAAAGAAAGAATTCAGGTCGAACTCGGGTATGAGTCCTCAAAGATGGATATATTAATATTCAGACCAAAGAATACGTATAAACCCTTAGAGTCTATCATCTTTCATCCTGGCCTAAATTACTTTCAGTCACCGCCGGAGATCGATGATGTCAGTATTGGCGAATTTGGGCTCGATTTTATTATTAAAAGTGGGAGGGCCGTAGTTTGGCCGGCTTTTCAATATTCAATGAATAGACTAGCAAAGTCGTCAACTAGTAAAAATTTAACCAAAGAATCGTCCCCAGATGAAATAGGACGCTGGATGCGAAAAATACGACTGGATTGGCGAATCGATACTTATAGGGCGATTGATTACCTAGAGACACGTCCTGACTTTGACGCAAACAGTATCTTCTATGTAGGAATGAGTTTCGGATCAAATGAAATGGTCCATACTTTACTGCTGG
>JAYZES010000015.1:0-182186 GCA_036337195.1 Pseudomonadota bacterium | reverse complement strand
ATTGCAGCTGCCCGTTTTTTTAATTGTGAACCGAATTCCCGATCAGCCCAAATTTCTTCAGAAAGAGTAGGCCAAAGGCAAATCATGCTTGCATACCCTGATAGATCCCTTTCCATAGCCTCTTCAGATTTTAAGCCCATTTTATAGGTTTCATAGCCCAATTCTCCCTGGATAAAAATACCCTCGACTGTTGCCCAAGCTATTGAAAGCTCTTCGGGACTTAACGCCTCTAATCCTTCCTCCAGAAGTTTCCTAACCACCTCTTCTTTTCTCAGACGAAAATCTAGATCATAAATACCGCTAACTTTGTTATACATTTCATACCGCTGAGTGCTTAGTTCAATTTCGGCAATATCTCTCGCCTGTTTCAGCTCAAAGGCGACAAGAAAGAGTGAAGCAGCAAGGGTCATAAAGCCAATAAATGAACCTGCCTGACCTAATGTGATATTTCTGAGTATTCCGGCGTAATTTCTGGCTACGGACATGGTTAAATTCCTTTTTTGATTTCATTAAGCAAAAAGTCCCAAAAGATGAAAGGGAATGCAAATGTTGCCCTCCCAATAATGAATTTTCTTACGGTTCTTCTTGAAAGTTTCCCAATTGCAAATTTGGTTCGTTGAGATATTATTCTTCTGTCGCCGATTTGAACCGATTGCAGGGCGACGTTAAGACAAACTGCTAAACCGGAACAACCTGTTTAGCGTTATGCAAACAGGTTTTTTTGTTTATAGAGCATCAAGAGTGGGCGTAAGCCCCGCCAACCTGCCTATCCCGGCAAGGTGGCTGAGAGATGTGGCCTTTGAGGCAACAAAAGGGATCTCACCTGCGATGCTCCTTTATTAACTAAAAAGGAGAAAAACTATGGCTTACCGATATAAAAAACACGCCTGCGGCTGGATTCAGAAAGTAGGTAACCCCTCCCCCGAAGAAGAACGAGAGTTCTTTAAAAGGGCGGTTGGTGTTGTCAGGTTTCCTTCGATTGATCATCGTATCAAGCAAAGAAAAAAAAGGAGCCTTAAGAAATAGGGATTGCCTTTAAAACTATCTGCGAACCGTAACCTTGGATTCTGTATTTAAATCACCGTTTGGATCAACCAAATGCCCGGCAGGAAAAGCCACGGCGGTAGCGGGCGTGGTTGTGTCCAAACACAGAAAGTGGTTGTTGTCGGCGTCGCCTAGCTCTGCCAATGCTGCCGGACTTACCTCGGACCGAGAGCCATCCGCAGCAATGAGGCTTACCTTATATAACGCCCTCTGTGCCTCGCCCAACTCCTCTCTGTTGGGAAGGCTCACACCTCCTGTCCAGGTCACCCGCACCACCTGTTTGGTCGCGGTGGGGCAAGACGTTCCCCGACCCGACAGGGACCAGACATCCTTTGGCACCGCCGCTGCCAAAATAATCTCTGGGCCGGCGTTTAGAGGAATAACTGAGACTTGGGTGCCACGAAAGTTCACCTGGGGGCTATCGTTAGCGTCTGAGAGTACATCATCTACGATCACCACCTTAACTGGCGGATCATCATCGACATCACCGAATTCACCAATCAGCAAAACCGTCCGATTTTCATCCACGTCGCTTGCTGGGCGCAGGGTGACACACATAGGCGTGTTAGTGGCTCCGGACTGCCTGACCACACGGAAGTCTTCGGCTTGCAATGAATCTGGGTTAACAGTGTGACTCAAAACCACCGGCATACCGTCCTCACCCCACGCGCCTAAACACAGGACATTAGCGCCAAAGGGTAGACTGTTGTCTAACCCAAAGAAAGCCGAAAGCGGACGCGCTGATTGCTCAACTGCTAGCTGCTGAGGACCTTCTGCAACAACGACGGATGTATGAGCCAAACCAAATAAAGCAGCCACAACACATAAACTATTCTTTTTCATAAAATTCACAAGCCACCTCTTCAGCACATTGCTACTGCGATACCTTACCTCTCTAAGTTAACGTTCTCATAAAGGGTAAGCCATTTCACATATGTAATAGCTTCAATTACGCTTACTTCTCGTACATGATATTTAGGATGCACAATATCAGAATATTTCTCCTTATAATCCTTGGAGGCTCAAAATATAAATAAAGTTAAGGTAAGTGCGCACAAATCGCGGGAGTGTTAATTATGTCTAAGTTCGAGAAATGGGAGTTCGGCTCTTCACAGTGGTGTGAATTTGCCTCTAAATTAGGCGTAGCTTTGATTACTGGTGCAAAGCTCGAACTGGGCAAATATTCTTGGGGTTTCAGCGAGGAATACACTCATATTCCAGAACGGCTTTTGGAGAACCGAGATATCGCTGGCTACCACCTAATGATAAAGGATGGAAAGATATCAGGCGGACCGTTTATTCCAAAAGAATGCTTGGAGCTTCCAGGGTTTCATGTCGCAGTCGACTGGGCACTTATTGCACACTCCTCTTACCTACCGTTCAACACGATAGGGAACCAAGAACGAGGGCAAGCGCAGGTGAAACTCCGCCGTGAGCTTAAAGAGATCGGTATAGGGGATGGCAAGTGGTCTCTCGAATCATCGCTGAAGGGAAGAGAAAAACTACCCAGATGTCCAGCATGCGGATCACAACAACATGATCGCAAGGACTGTCCAGTATGGCCACCAGGCATTGGAGAAGCGCTCGGAAGTAATCCTGATCGTCGATGGAGATTAAGGCGCTCACCTGAACTCGAACATTACCCTGAAACTGCCTGGGGCGTACCCATTTTCTCTGATATGACAGTCAAGCAGAAAGCAGCCTTTAAAAGTTTACTAGGGTATTAGAGCCAGCGAGAGCTAGCATTATCCATCGATAAAGCTAGTTACCGTAAGATTCCTTCGCCTGTCTTCTGCGAGCATGAAGAATAGGCTCTGTATAACCATTTGGTTGATCCCTTCCCTTCAAGACCAAATCGCAAGCCGCCTGAAATGCAATACTGTTATCGAAATCAGGCGACATATTACGGTAAAGATCATCACCGGCATTCTGCCTATCAACGACCACAGCCATTTTCTTCAACGTTTCAAGCACCTCATCCTCTGAACAAATCCCGTGGCGCAACCAGTTACATATGTGCTGTGATGATATTCGCAGCGTTGCTCGATCCTCCATTAATCCCACATCATTGATATCAGGTACTTTTGAGCAACCAACCCCTTGATCGATCCATCGAACCACATAGCCAAGAATCCCTTGGGCATTGTTCTCAAGTTCTCTAGCCACCTCCTCACTTGAGAGGTTTTCTCCAGATAATGCTGGAATAGTTAGTAACTCACTCAATGCTCTGCGGGACCGAGCTCGAAGTTTTTCTTGCTCACTAGGCACGCTCACCATATGGTAGTGCATCGCGTGCAGGGTCGCTGCTGTTGGTGATGGCACCCAGGCTGTGTTTGCTCCAGATTCAGCATGTCCCAATTTCTGCTCCATCATCTGGGACATCTCATCTGGCATCGGCCACATGCCCTTGCCTATCTGTGCTCTACCCGAGAAGCCAACTTCAAGCCCCACATCAACATTCCAGTCCTCATATGCATTAATCCATAACTGTTGCTTCATTACTGTCTTTTTAACCATTGGGCCCATTTCCATACTGGTATGAATTTCATCACCGGTACGATCTAAGAACCCAGTATTGATGAAGATAACACGACTTTTAGCCCTTCGGATACACTCTTTCAAATTGAGTGTTGTTCGTCTTTCTTCGTCCATAATCCCAACCTTCAGAGTGCAGGACGGTAGTCCAAGGGCTTTTTCTACACGAGAAAAAAGATCTACGGTAAACTCTACTTCGTCCGGACCGTGCATCTTTGGCTTTACGATATATACGCTCCCCTTTCGAGAATTTCTGATATCTCCATTACTCTTCAGATCATGGATCGCTGCCAAACTAGTTATCATTGCGTCGAGGATACCCTCAGGAATCTCACTATCGTCCTCAAGGAGAATCGCATCACTAGTCATAAGATGACCCACATTACGGACTAGGAGAAGACTACGTCCATGCAGGGTAATGGAACCACCATTTATAGATTTATAAACCCTATCTGGATTTAGTGTACGTCGAATTACAGACCCTTCTTTTTCAAACTCCTCTGCAAGATCACCCTTCATCAGACCAAGCCAATTGCGATACACCAATGTCTTATCTTCCGCATCTACCGCTGCTACTGAGTCCTCACAGTCCTGGATCGTCGTAACGGCAGACTCTAGAACTATATCTTTAACGCCTGCTTTATGCTCTGCACCCACGACATCGCTACGATCTATCTGTATCTCGATATGCAGTCCATTATGCACCAACAAAATACTGGTAGGGTTAATAGCTTCACCCAAATACCCTATTAGCTGGGATTCATTCTCCAGCTTTGAAACCTTTCCCGAGTCCAACTCACACACTAGAGCGCTCCCCTCGATAGTGTACTTACAAACATCTTCATGCTTTGCGTTAAGAAGAGGGGTTCTAGCGTTAAGGAACTCAGTCGCATAAGCGATAACCTTGTCTCCCCGGACTGAGTTGTAGCTGTTTCCTTTCTCAGCCCCAGGGGTCTCAGGGATAACATCGGTGCCATATAGAGCATCGAATAGGCTTCCCCATCTCGCATTGGCAGCATTTAAGGCATATCGCGCATTCATTACAGGCACAACCAGTTGTGGCCCAGCCATTAAAGCAACTTCCTCATCAACATTTTCAGTCGTGATCTCGAAGTCTTCTCCCTCCCTCTCCAAATACCCAATGTTAAGCAAAAATGCTTTGTACGCGTCGGGATCATGAGTTTTGCCACGACTTGATTGATGCCACTTATCAATAAGCTCTTGAAATTCGTCGCGTTGCCTTAGCAAAGCTTTGTTCCGTGGTACTAAGTCCGTACATATTGCCGCCATCTCATCCCAAAAAACTTTGGGATCAACATCAGTTCCGGGAATGATCTCGTCAGATACAAGGTCATACAGTTCTTTTGCGATACGAAGTCCACTAACAGTTATACGTTCTGACATCTTTTGACGACCTTCTTAGCTAAAATTGAAAGTAGCAATGCTACGCGAAAATATATCTGCTTTCACTTGGTTCAGGATAAACGATAATATTTAAAAAAATAAACATCTTCCTAGGTATTAAAGTCGAGAATTAGTTTCAGCATAATAGGTTAAACGAGTCATCACCGCCAATGGTCTAACTGCGATCGATATACCTGATCCTTAAGCATTCTAGTAAGCGACAAATTAGTGAGGAAACAATGAAAGAAAAAGAATTGAATATACAAACCCCGGATGGATTAATGACGACTTTTGTGACAGTTCCGGAAGAAAATGGACCACACCCTATCATACTTTTTTTAATGGATGCTCCCGGCAAGCGCGAGGAACTCCACGACATGGCCAGACGATTTGCAACAGTAGGCTACTACGTGATGCTCCCGAATCTTTACTATAGGACTTCAAACGATTTTGTTAGTGATTTTAGCGAGAAATCCAGAGTGATTCAGCGACAACATATGGCAGCCCTAAACCAACAAATGGTCGTGAATGATTGCAAAGTTCTGATTCAATATACTGCCGAAGATCGAGACGCTAAAGACGGTCCTATCGGTTGCGTAGGGTACTGTATGAGTGGTCCTTTTGCGTTCGCAGCAGCATCACAAATATCAAATCGGATTAGGGCCTCTGCATCGATTCATGGTGTCAATCTGTGTAACGGCTCAAAGGACTCTCCACACCTCAATGCTAATAAAATTAAGGGTGAGATATACTTCGCATGTGCGGAACACGATGATCATATTGAAAATACTGAGATTAAAGCCCTAGAGGATCACCTCAATAAGACAAATATTAATTACCGAGTTGAGTGGTACCCGGGAACGAAACATGGCTTTGTTTTCCCTCAACGATTAGGTATGTATGAAAAAAAATCTGCAGAAAGACACTGGGAAAGATTGTTCGCCATGTTTAGCCGCAACCTCAAACTACTTTAGGTTAGAACTGCGACGCTCTTGGTTTGAGCAAATATTTTCATACCGGGTTTAAGTTTAAGATTGTCAGCAGACTTGCGGGTAATTCTGGCCAAAATTGCTGTATCTCCAGCCCTTACCTTTACCATTACCTGTGGGGCATCTCCCCCAAACACCTGATCAACGGTTGCAGAAAAAATATTTAGAATGCTTGTATCCGTCTGGTGAACTAACGTCAGACTGACATCCCTTGCGGGAATTCTAAGTCGTACATCCCTACCCAATTCTAATTTTTCCCCTGGAATGACCACCTGTCCGACAGATGACTCTAATATTGAGAGTTGATACTTTGAATCATAATCTCTAACTTTTGCTCTTATGATTGATTCCGCATCAGCACTCTTTGCCAGCGGAAGATCGACTCGCGTTAATACATCTGCTATCGAACCAGAGGAAATAATTTTCCCATGATCCATTAACAATAGATGGTCCGCCAACCGAGTGATCTCATCTCGATCATGACTCACATAGATTATTGGCATACCTAAGTCGTGGTTGAGCGCTTCGATATATGGAATAATTTCTCGCTTCCGATCCAAGTCCAATGAGGCGAGAGGCTCATCCATCAAAAGCAAACGGGGACTGGCAAGAATTGCCCGGGCAATAGCAACCCTTTGCTGTTCTCCGCCCGATAAATTCCTCGGATATTGATCCATTAGCGCACTGATATCCAGCAAATCTACAATTGTATCCATTGATAACTCACGGCCTTTTGGGACTCTAGATAGTCCATACTTAAGGTTTTTCTTTACGGTCATATGAGTAAATAAGTTTGATTCCTGAAAAATATATCCGACCATACGTTTATAAGTTGGAACAAAAGTAGTTGTATCTTGCCAAACCTCTCCACCAATTCTTATGTAGCCTTGGGGGAAATGATCTAGACCTGCAATCGCACGCAATAATGTTGTTTTCCCGCATCCCGAGGGGCCGAACACGCCCGTTATTCCCTTTTCTGGAATTGCTATATCAACTCCGAAGGTAAATCTTCCGTGATCAATATGGAACCGCGCAGAAATACTCATGAGGCCACCACTTTAAAGCCGCGATGACGATACACTAAAGTCAAAGTCAGGAATGACAGAAGTAGCAAGAGGCCAGAGAGTAAATGAGCTTTACTATAATGAAGCATTTCTACATGATCATAAATAGCAATTGAAACTACTTGGGTCTCCCCCGGTATATTGCCTCCAATCATAAGTACCACACCAAATTCGCCCAGAGTATGGGCAAAACCGAGGACGGATGCAGTTACGAACGCTGGCCTAGCCACCGGGACTGCAACTGAAAAAAATCGATCTATTGGCGAGGCTCCTAAAACTGCAGCAGCTTCTAATCGAGAAATTCCGACATTTCTAAAACCATCCTGCAGCGGCTGAACAACAAATGGCATGGAATAAAGGACCGATCCAACAACGAGACCTTGAAAAGTAAACGCTAGAGAGCCTAGGCCCAATGATGAACTCAAGGAACCAATAGGACCTGACGGACTGAGTCCAAGCAAGAGGTAAAATCCCAGTACAGTTGGCGGAAGAACAAGAGGTAAGGCAACTATAGCCTCGATCAAAAATCTAAAGCGCCACTTGCTTCTGGACAACCACCAAGCAAGCGGCGTCCCGCAAAGTAATAGAACAAGGGTACTTATAAAAGCTAGCTTTACGGTAACAAATAACGCTACTAAATCAGCTTCTGTAAAAATCATGGCGTTAGGTATCCATGACTTTTAATAATCGTCTTCCCCTCACTGGACTGAAGAAATGTCATAAACATTCTCGCTGCTGGCTTTTCCTGTAATAAAACTGCCTGCTGATGTATTGAAGAATAATGACTCTTCGGCACTAAATAGAGGGTCCCTTCTCGATTTTCTGCCTGAGCTCTCGCCACTAAGCCTAACTGAGCGCTCTCAGTATTAACAAACTGGAAGGCTTGATTAACATTTTCACCCCTTACCAGCCGTTTCTGAATATTATCCCATAACCCCAAATAGCTAAGGTATTCCATCGCTGCTCGCCCGTAGGGAGCTAATTTTTCGTTAGCAATAGCGAAATGACGGAACTCTGTGTCTCTCAGTGCTGCCTCTACATCAATAGATTTTTGCGAACTCCACAGAACCAGCTGACCATAAGCATACGTAAACCGAGTACCTGGAACAGCAATTAAATCAGTTTCTAATTTTAAAGGCCGTTCAACGTCAGCTGCGAGGAAAATATCAAAGGGTGCACCATTGACTATCTGCGCATAAAGCTTACCTGTTGAGGCATGACTCAAGATTATCTCGTGACCAGTTGTTTTAGTGAACACCTGACTGAGAGGAGCAGCTACTAATGAGAAATTACTTGCTACTGCAATCCTAACTTCATCTGAGCAAGCGTATGAAGTGCCGAATAATAAGCATGAACTAAGAAGTAAAACCCTCACATCTTTATACAAATTTGATTGCCTTCTGCAAGACTCAAAGAGCTCCAATTGGGAACTGCAAGCTACTTAAATGGATTTTATGATTTGCCCATATCATAAACACTGTCAAGCTATCACTCAGCACTTAGTGGATCATATTTATAAATCCAGTTCACATTATCCCCTAGGATCATTGGGACCAATTTATTACGAAGTCTCGCTAAGAGTCCAGACATATGAAAAATGGTTGCGTTCTGCCGAGATAGAAATTGTATTCTCGTAGTGCGCTTTTTCCTCAACGACTCATAAAGTTTTAGTCCTACCCCAATTTCTTCACAACGTTCCAGACAGTCGGCCATAATGGCTGCATCTTCAATCGCCATTGCAGCGCCCTGCGCCAAAAAAGGTAGTGTTGGATGACAGGCGTCCCCCAAGAGGGCAACCCTACCAACACTCCAGCTCGCCAGTGGATACCGATCAAATAAGGCCCACTTATAACAAGCGGAGGGATTAGTGTGCTCAATTAAGGTAATAATATCCTCATGCCAATTCTCAAAATCCTTCAGAAATTCCTTATGTTCACCTCGCGCCAGCCATCCCTCTTCACCCCACTTACGCTTTTCGACGATACCTACACAGTTTACATACGCTCCCCGTTTTATAGGGTAGTGCACGAAATGTTTTTTTGGCCCCCACCATAAACTAGCAACCGGCGTTATCAACTCAGGTGGCAACTTTTCTACGGGTAAAGTAGCCCGCCATGCATAGTTTCCGGTAAAACGAGGTTTTTTTTCTCCGATTAGCAGCTGTTTTATTTTAGAGTGAATTCCATCAGCACCAAGTAAAACATCCCCAAGAATTTCTATACCATCAGCTGAAACGCAAACACCTTTTGAACACTGAAAGAACTGAACGACCCGCGTATTACGCCTTAGCTCAATAAGTGGTTCCTCTGTTACTTTTTCTAATAACAGTCGTATCAGATCATCACGACCTACATGGTAATAGGGGAATCCAGTCAGCTGACGAAGTGTCCCCAAAGGGGTCGAAGCAATCAGCTCGGCTGACTTCCAATTCCTGATTTCCACAGCTTCGGGCTGACATCCAATAGCGCTGAGACCAGCTCCTAAACCAAGATGATGTA
This sequence comes from Pseudomonadota bacterium, assembly GCA_036337195.1. GTDB lineage: Bacteria > Pseudomonadota > Gammaproteobacteria > Pseudomonadales > Azotimanducaceae > UBA7455. The sequence goes on along the minus strand of JAYZES010000015.1, from coordinate 172,652 downwards.
ATACTCGAGAACAGTTGGGACTCAACTGAATACCGGCACCGGACTCAACAAAATCACTTTGCTCGAGGATGGTTACTGAGTGTCCCTTTCTAGCAAGACAGAGTGCAGACGTTAAGCCTCCAATTCCCGCTCCAACAACAAGCACATTTAAATGTTGCATAGGATCATATCCCAAGATTGCTAGGAGAAGCATAGTTCAAGAATGGAAATAGGCAAAATCCTAAATACGCACCAGAGTGCCACTTTGCAAAAAATTTGTTTAGTGCTCGTAACACTCCCTAAAAATGTCATAGAATAGTGTTTGTTCCTTGGGGGTGGTAATTACCTGAGATGCTACTCGAGAAGATTTTTCGGTAGTAAACCCCAGAACCTGATCCGGTTAATGCCGGCGTAGGAAAAGGATGTAAGCCCCATCTACCACCTCGTCACATTCCGGGTCTTTTCTAACCGATGGAGAGACTCATGAAAATAATGCTAGTAATTCTGCTCGTAATGAGCATCCCACAAACCTTTAGTGAAACCATAGAAGAAATAGTTGTAACAGCAGTCTTACGCGATACCGAACTTTCAAAAATGCCAGCAAGTATTACGGTACTCACAGAAGATGAAATCCGATCTAGAAAGACACAGCATTTCGATCAGCTATTAGGTGTAGCACCCAACGTTAATTTCGCATCAGGCGCATCCAGAGGCCGTTTTGTTCAGATACGCGGTATAGGAGAAAGGAGTCAGTTCAAAGACCCTCTTGATGCTTCAGTTGGATTAATTATCGATGGCGTAGATTTTAGTGGGATAGGTCTAGCTGGAACTCTATTTGATATTCGACAGATTGAAATACTCAGAGGGCCTCAAGGAACAGGCTTTGGTTCAAATGCTTTAGGGGGTCTAATACTACTCGAGTCAAATCCACCCTCAGATATATTTGAAAGTAGTTTATCCCTTGGTGCGGGAACTTACAGTGAGGTGGAAGTTGGAGCAGTAATGAGTGGCCCTATTGCACAAAATCTAAGCGGGAGAATAGCTTTTCAGCGGTTTACAAGTGACGGCTTTATTAAGAACAACTTTCTTTCAATAGAGGATTCTAATAATTTCGAAGAACAGATGCTTAGAGGGAAAATTCGCTGGCGCCCGAAACAGAACATGAGGATAGACGTTACGCTATCATCTTTTGATACCGATAATGGTTACGATGCTTTCTCTTTAGAGAATACTCGATATACAGACTCAGACGAGCCAGGGCATGATCGACAGCAGTCAAATGCTCTCGCATTTAACCTTGTCAATGATTCAGCATTCTTTACTTTCAACGCCAACTTTTTCCGCGAAGATACTGATCTAGAATATGGATTTGACTGGGACTGGTCCAATTTGGACAAAAGTGGTGTTCGTGGTGGCGAAAACAATATCAGACAGAGGGATAGCTATGGCCTAGATGTTCGAATTTCTTCCAAAGGAAAAGCGGTGCACCCGAATGATGTTAGCTGGATATTTGGGATGTACTCTTATCAGAAGGATGTTGGCCTTCTTTATAATGACCACTGGGAGGACAGTTGGGGTTTCTACCCTAGCGTTTTTTCGAGTGAGTTCAGTACTGAAAGACTGTCTTTTTATGGTCAAGTCGATTGGATCGCACGAGAAAAATTGAGTCTTTCTGGTGGAGCGCGTTGGGAAACTTACGATAATTTTTACCTCGATAGCGCGGGGGTAAATGCTAATCCAGCAGATACTTCTTGGGGTGGACGACTTAGTTTAGAGTACGCCCTCGAAGATTTAATAATGTACGGTATGATTAGCAAGGGTTACAAAGCGGGGGGAATTAATGGGCAAGCTGCGGCTGGGATCGGTACCGGGACGAATTCGGACATCGCTAGCTTCCTCAACCAACGACTCGATTTCCAATCAGAATCCTTGCTTAGCTATGAAGCAGGCCTGCGCGCTCAACAGGAGAGTCTTGCCTGGTCACTGTCTATATTTCATATGGAGAGGAAAGATATGCAGGCCAAAGCTTGGATTCTGTTTCCCCCTGCAGAATGGAAATCCTACCTCGACAACGTAGACGAAGGTACCAATACAGGACTGGAGTTTGACCTAACTTATCAAGCTAATGACAACCTTTCTCTAACAGCAAGTTTTGGATTGCTCGACACAAAACTTGGTGATCTCTCTGTACAAGACATTGATACCTACCCTCCAACGCCAGTGGAAAAAACAAACCGAAACCAGGCTCACGCACCCCGTTATCAGTACTCGGTTTCAGCGAGTTACCTATTTTCAGAGACAATATCTTTTAACTTGCAACTGGAAGGTAAAGACAAATTCTATTTCTCAAACGGACATGATATTCAGTCAGATTCTTTTAAGCTTGCTCATGCGACTTTACGATATGAGTTAGAACGATATGAGGTCTCAATATGGGGTCGAAACCTACTTGATGAAACATACAAGACAAGAGGTTTCTACTTTGGGAATAACCCATTGAATGGATGGATTAATGAGCCCTACTACCAGTTCGGAGAGCCAAGAACACTGGGTATAGCGGCCCGCCTTCATTTTTAGGGAGCTGTGATGTTAGAACTTTTAGTCAGTCAGTTCCAATCAAGCCCTTTAATAGAATTGACCGCGGTCCTCTTTGCCTTGGCCTACCTCACTCTAGTCGTGAAAGAGAACATTCTCTGTTGGTATGCAGCGCTTATATCTACGATACTATTTTTAGTGATTTTCTGGCGCGTTCAACTCTATATGGAGTCTGGACTCCAAATTTACTATGTAGCGATGGCGGTCTACGGTTGGTACCAATGGTCCCGGGGTGGAGGCCAGCGTAATGGGGTTACAATTACGACATGGTCTCTAAAAACTCATGTTCTAGCAGTTCTTGGAATTTTATTGGCCACTCTGGCCTCGGGGATGCTTCTTATCAAATTCAGTAACGCATATTTTCCTTTTCTAGATTCCTTCACAACCTGGGCAAGTATCGTCACAACATTTATGGTCGCGAAAAAAATACTCGAAAATTGGATTTATTGGTTTGTTATAGACGGGATATCTATCTTTATTTACGTCGAGAGAGAATTGTATTTTACTGCTTTTTTGTTCGCGATATATTTAGTAATCGTAGTAATTGGGTTTTTAAGCTGGCTTAAAGAGTACCAACGGGAGGAGAGAGATTCGGGATGGCAATTTTAAATTCTGCCAGAAACTAGAATGCCTGGGGATGAAACAGTTCTAAGGGGCCCCGAAAATACATCTTTAAACAACTAATCTGATACCACTAAATCAATACTTCTAGCCTTAATATTAGTCGGCAAACTTACAGGAGCCGCTGTTGTCGACGCGCTCGTTCTGGCCATTACTTTGTTTAATGCCCACGGGATACTTTTTACGATTTTTTTCAATCTTTTGCAGAGCGGCTTCTACAGGCTCAATATCTAAACGATCTGAAAGTAGAACTAGATAGTTCAATACATCACCAATCTCATCGCGTATCGCAGACATATCTTCATGACTAAGAGAGCCACTTTCGAGTTCTGTTGACCACTGCAACAATTCCAATATTTCAGAGACCTCCACAGAAAGCGCCATCGCCAAGTTCTTGGGGGAATGAAACTGCTCCCAGCCACGCTCTCTTACGAAGTTGCGCTGCTTCAGCTTCAATTCCTCCAAAGGTTCCATAGATACCTTTATCGCTTATACCAATCTGAATCCTTATAAGGCCCGTCACGCCAGGTCAGGGCTTCCTTTAGGCCACCTTCTCGCATACGGTCCTGAAATCCATATGAAAATTCAGTGAACTGTCCCGCTGCGTCAAGGTCAGTACTGCTGCGCACTGAAGAGTAAATTCCCATGTTCTCATAGAAGCGATTCATATTTACTTTTAAGATACCCAAGTGATCTGCAGAGGCAATGGCGATACGATCTGCAAATGCAATCGTGCGCTCTTCCAACTCATCCATGGGCCACGCATAATTAATCATTCCAATCTCTTCCGCTTCAGCACCTGAAACACTCTCTCCAGTGTAGTAGAGCTCTTTTGCCTTCCGCATGCCAAATACAAGTGGCCAGATGACTCCAGTCCGACTAGTACCCAGCCCGCGACAGCCTGGGTGCCCTAATTGTGCGTCGTCCGCTGCCACAACGAGGTCTGCCATCATCGCAAGTTCGCAACCACCAGCCAAGGCATAACCATGGACCTGGGTGATAGTAACTTTTGACATATTCCAAAAATACATGTGAATGTCGGTAATCTGTTGCATCCCGGTGCGAATTCCCATGACAAGTCTTCGCCCTTGCTCATCCTGTCTCTTGTGGTTTCGCACGACCGCATCTGCGCCTCCCTGGGCTGGCGTCAGGTCATACCCGGCACTAAAGGTGCGTCCGGACCCTCTCAGGATGATTACCCGAACGGTGTGGTCGGCTTCCATATCATGTAAGGCCTCGTTCAACTCATAGAGAAGTTCTTGGCTCAAAGCGTTCATTTTCTCTGGTCTATTCAAAGTAATTCTACCGACACGGTCGTCCGTACCAACTCTATCAGTCTCGATAAACTGGAAATTGGCCATTTTTCTCTCCTCTATAAAAAGCTGGGTTTAAGCGAGCAGACAGGATAAACCATCGAAAAAAAAGGGGGAACTGTTTTTCCCTAATTACCATTACAGGTCTAAACCATCTACCCTCAGTAGATCAGCGTCCGAAAGATCTTTCCAAAGAGATCCTGGTATATTTGCATCAAGAAAGTTTAAATTCGACCTCAGTTCCTCCATTCGCCAGACTCCAGGAATGATTGATACAACAGCAGGATGTCTGAGTGGAAATTGCAGAGCAGCCGCCCTCAAGTCCACCTCATGAGCATCGCATACCCTCCGAATTTTCTGCGCTTTCTCCCACCGCAAATCATCTACTGGCTTGTAGTCATAGGTCGCATTACCTCGTTGGGCACTCGCCAGCATGCCTGAATTGTAGGGGCCACCTATAATGATGGAAACGTTGTTATCAATACATCGAGGAAGCAAGTCATCGAGAGGCCCTTGTTCGAGCAAAGTAAACCGACCCGCGAGGAGAAAACAATCCATATCGAAGTTATTCAATATCTGGTTACAAACTTCTGACTCATTTACACCAAGTCCAATCGCTCTAATAACTCCTTCACTTCGCAGATCGCACAATGCTGGCAGTATACCCTGCTGCGCCTTTTTAAGGATCTCTGGCTGACCGTCGCCGTGGGTCCATTTGTCAATATCGTGACACAACAGTAAATCGATATGATCAATACCAAGCCGGGTCATACTCGCCTCGAGTGATTTTCTCGCGCCCTCGTATGAGTAGTCATATTTGATTGATAAGGGCTCCTCATCAAGCATCATCTGATCACGTATTCCCTCTTCTTCTGGGACCAATAGCCGACCCACCTTGGTAGAGAGCACAAAACTATCTCGGGGGACGGTATTTAAAAATTTTCCTATACGCTTCTCCGAGAGACCATGCCCATAAAGAGGAGCAGTATCAAAGTATCTAATTCCAGACTCAAAGGCTGCCTTAAGGATTTCCATCGCTTGATCGTCCGAAGCTCTTCTACCAATACCCCCCAATGGTGCGCCGCCAAAGCCCATTTCTGTTAGCAACAAATCGCTCTTACCAAGTTTATTCGTTTTAATACTCATAGTTTCCTCCGCTGGCTAATACTAACCTAATTTCGTAACCAACAGATCCTATGCCTTCATAGAGCTTTGAATTTGATACCCACTCTATTTTTTTTCACGGGAGTCTTGAATTCTAGAGCCAGCGGACCCTGGCTCCGTCACCGACAAAGAAAGACTGAAAATGAAGTAAGCCTGGCCCCCAAAATACAGTTGCTAGCACTGGCTAAACAAGCTTACTGTACGCGGGACCAGACTACTATGGGGACAAGTTAAATATGATAGTGCAACCATATTCAACGGTGACATTACGCTCATTAGTTGAGACTGGATTTTGTGACAAACAAGACAGTGCAAAATCAATCAAACCCATGTAAGTTGTTACCTTTCTTAAAAATTGAACTCGAATGAACGATTTAAAGCCCGAAGGCTATGATGTAATCAGTGTAGAGACCTGGGTTAAAAATCACGTTTCGTCTCTTGAACCCCCGTTTATATGGACCCAGTTGCCAGGAGGGCATTCTAATCTTACCTACCAGATCGAAGATACTAACGGAACGAGAGCCGTTATCCGGAGACCCCCAAGGGGCAAGCTGTTACCCAAGGCACATGACATGTCGAGAGAATGGGCGGTCATATCAGCATTGTTTGGCACCGATGTGCCCGTTCCAGAACCTCTCGCATTTTGTGAGGACACAAGTATAACGGGAGCCTGGTTTTATATTATGGGCTTTGTACAAGGAAGCCCGTTATATAACGCTGATGACTTAAACAACTTGGTGCCAGAGGTTAGTAGGAAAAAATTAGCGGGTTCGTTTATTGATAAGTTAGCGGCACTCCACAATCTTAAGCCCGATGAAATCGGATTGAGTAAGCTTGGTAGAAAAGAAGGCTATGTGGCTCGCCAGGTTAAAACATGGTATCGCTCCTGGACATCTTCTTGTGAGGCAGCAGAGCTAGATGATCCCCGTGCACATCGCTTACAAAGGTTCTTCCTAGATAACCTACCCGAACAGGAACTAGCTCGATTAGTTCACGGTGATTATGGGTTTCATAACACTCTCGTGGGGTCGGATGATACGATCACTGCTATTGTAGATTGGGAAATTTCTACCCTAGGGGACCCATTAGCCGATCTCGCCTATGCGCTTATGTCATGGCAGACTTCAGATAGTTCTGCACCTAGGAACCCTGATTCTATTACCGCTCAGCCAGGGTTCCCCAACCGAGAATACCTAGCTGAGCGTTATCACAAAATTACGGGTCTGGATCTCTCAAATCTCAATTTTTATCTGGGATTCAACCGCTGGAAATCGGCAGCCATAGTGCATGGGGTTTATGCCCGTTATATGGAAGACCAAAAAAGTGCAGTTGGCGTCGATTTAATAAAAATGCGAGGCGATATCATTAGAAATCTTGAGGAATCGGAACGTATCATCGCCAACTTAAGCTAAAGATATCGTTTAGTGTATTTCAGCCATCCTTTTATAAGCATCTATAATTTTGTCTACGTTAAATCCTGGTTTTTTGCTTTCCTCGATAAGGATGGCCTCTTGAGCTGCGATAAGCTTAGCCTCCGCAATTACACGTTCCTCGAACCCTTCTGGGATCACACAAGCGCCATGCATATCAGCGTGGATTAGATCACCGTCCTCACACTCCATGCCATGCACATTTACGGGACTACCCCAATCGACGACATGCGCCCAAGAATGAGAGGGATTTACCATTCCCGCCAGCATCTGGAAATTCTCGGCTGAGTCTTTGATATCTCGAACACTCCCATTAGTGATAAGACCAATACACCCTAATCCAAAATGGATATTAGTATTGACCTCCCCCCAAAATGCGCCATACCCAGGAATATCATCCACATCGTCAATAACTATAATACTAGGTAGCGGGCCACCTTCACTTATATATCTATAATAACCAATCGCATCGCCAGCGCTTGTTGGCTTGTGTTGTGATCTTATACGGGCTGTTCTCGCGTATCCGACAACGGTTGGTAAATTCGGATGAGCGCAAAAAAAAGGTCTTATACTAAATCCCCTATTACGCCGCTCAGGATCAACCACCTCAATAGCGTTACAAATTGTTGGTGTGTCAAAAGTACCTAACTCACGCAATATTTCAGCGGATACAATCGTCATAAAGAACTCCAGAAAATTATTCCTAAAGAGGGGATTATCCGGTTAACGCCTCTATACAATCAAGTCCTCTTGCACCTTTACCCAGGAACACTTATTGTCAGGCATCTTATATGCCAGACTTAATGAGGAGTAGTAATGCCAGAATTCTGTATTGTTGAAAAAGCGGATCACATTATGACTGTTCGTATTAATCGCCCAGAACGTCTGAATGCTTTGCATCCCCCAGGTAATGCCGAGCTTGGTGAAGTGTTTGACGAGTTCGATGACGATGACGATATGTGGGTAGCCATTATCACAGGGGAGGGTAGAGGATTTAGCGCAGGCAATGATTTACGATATCAGGCAGAAGGCGGAGAGCGAGTGCCTATGCCAAAGGGTTTTGGGGGTCTTTCCTCGCGCTTCGATATGATAAAACCAGTTATCGCGGCCGTTAACGGTGTTGCCATGGGAGGCGGCTTTGAGATTGCCTTAGCATGCGACCTTATCATTGCCTCCGACAAAGCAGTTTTTGCTCTACCAGAACCCAAAGTTGGTTTAGCAGCATTGGCTGGTGGAATGAACCGGCTTCCAAGAGAGATTGGGCCAAAAAGGGCGCTAGGCATGATGCTCACCGGGCGACATGTTCCTGCGGAAGAGGGTTATCAGCTAGGGTTTGTGACCGAAGTTGTCCCTCATGACAAGTTGATGGAGCGCACTCGAGAATGGGCAGACATGATCACCGCTTGTGCGCCCTTATCCATTCGCGCGAGTAAAGATGTAGCCTACAAAAGCCTCTCTATGGCATCTCTGCAGGAATCTATGGAGCACCACTATGACTCCATTGAAGCGATGACTAACGGAGAGGACTTTATTGAAGGCCCTCTGGCGTTCTCGGAGAAGCGCGCTCCCAACTGGACTGGGAAACCTCGTAAGTGATAGTTGAGTATTAAGCGGTGGTGTTCTGGAAGGCCGCCATTTATAAGATTGATCAGGCGGCCTCTAGATAACTGCTACTAACAACAAGAGAGGGCTCCTCGCAAGCCAATAATAGTCTGAGATTCCTCTAAATTTATACATTGTCCCTGTGGCGCCAGGCTTTAAGAACCGTCCATCGGGTTCCCCTCTCACAACCTCGAGAAAAAGGCCTATAAAAGGCCTTTCTATCAAAGAATAGCTTCCTTACCAGAGGTCGTATTTCTGAACTTCATTTCGTCCAACGACCATATGATGGACCTCATCCGGGCCATCAGCTAAACGCAAAGTACGCTGGCCAGCATACATCTGTGCAAGAGGAGTCCACTTGGAGATTCCAGTAGCACCATGCATCTGAATTGCCTGATCGATGATACGGCAGGTAATCTCAGGCACCATAGCTTTCACCGCACTGACGTAAACCCGAGCTTCCTTATTACCAAGGACATCCATCGCCTTCGCAGCTCGAAGGACCATTAATTTACAGGCATCAATATCGATCCTGGCTCTTGAAACGACTTCAAGATTCTTGCCTAGTTTCACGATGGGCTTTCCGAAGGCCACCCGAGAACCTGCTCGCTTAACCATCAATTCCAGAGCCCTCTCTGCTTGACCGATCGATCGCATACAATGGTGGATTCTTCCTGGACCCAAACGAACTTGGGAGATTTCAAAACCCCTTCCCTCACCCAGAAGGACGTTTTCCTTGGGCACACGAACATTATCGAACTTGATATGCATGTGACCGTGGGGCGCGTCATCATTGTTGAAGACATGCATAGGCCCTAAGATATTAACGCCTGGAGTGTCCTTGGGGACCAAAATTTGCGACTGTTGACGGCTAGGTGCAGCATCAGGACTGGTCTTAACCATAGTAATCATAATTTTACATCTAGGATCCCCAGCACCTGAGATATAGTACTTTTCTCCATTAATTACCCAATCGTCACCGTCTAAAACCGCACTGGTGCTGATATTCTTCGCATCAGATGACGGAAGTCCGGGCTCAGTCATAGCATAAGCGGATCGAATCTCACCATTCAGTAGCGGTTTCAACCACTTTTCCTTTTGTTCGGGGGTCCCTACCCTCTCTAGTACCTCCATGTTACCAGTATCAGGAGCGCTGCAATTAAGAGTTTCTGATGATAAAGGGAATCGGCCGAGCTCAGCTGCGATGTAGGCATAATCCAAATTTTTCAACCCTTCGCCCGTCTCCGCATCCGGCAAAAAGAAATTCCACAAACCGCTGTCTTTTGCTTTTTGTTTGGCACCTTCTAATAACTCCAGTTGCCTCGGGTGCCATGACCAACGATCTTCTTTTTCATCGTTCAAGGCATGAAATTCTTCTGAGATTGGTTCCACGTTTTCTTTAATATGTTTCTTTACTGCATCCAACAGCGGTTGGGCTGCTGGATCCATAACTAAGTTGTTCAGATCATCTGCCAAATCTGGCATGGGTTTCCTCCTAGGATTTACTTACTAATATTATCGGCCTTGCTCGGCAGCGCTGACTATCAATGTTCACTGTCATTACTAAAAACAAAGGACATGGTTAAAACGCGATCCAAACATTTACGACTGACATCAAAATTAGGTTTATTTTAGCACATCATTAAAAAAGGTCATCGTAAACCGGTCGTTCAACCTTTTTTTTTATTGGGGACGAAGAAGCTTAATTTTAAAAATGAAAAGCAGACTAAAACCCGTATTTTATATCTTTTCCAGTGTATATTTACCACTTCATATATATTTTAGCCTTATAAAAAAATTTTTAATGCCTTTAATCACATTTTTATCGATTTATATTTATGATTATCTGTATTAATCCGATATAAGACACTTATTCCCATTTTAAATATGAAAAAAGTCATTTATAAAAGAAATAATTCTATAAATAAATCCGAATTATTATTCTTTTACCCTTAAAGTGGGTTTTTTTAAAAATATATTCGCACGAAAGGCTAGGCAGACTGTTTAGACTTACCCATTCTTAATGAGGTTTTTCTAACTTCTGAAGGTAACTATTACCAACGCTATGCAATCGCAGAAGCTTAGAAAATCCAATAGCTTTTACTAGCGATCTTATATTTCCAGCGCATACGAGCCCCAAGTTGGCTAGGGTAAAACTTGTGACAAGATTTAAAAAAAATGCAAGCAATCTCTAGTGGGGTATTATTTGGCATTAAATGCTTTTAAGCTTCGGTCTTTTGAATACAACTAATTTCATCTCTAAAAAAGTAAGCAAACGAAGCAACTTACTTTTAAAAGTCAAATGCGAAGGATTTCATCACCGAAAAGCTTTTTGCTCCGTCCCCAGGAAGGCTGTGATCTAAGCTTTAAAGAATTCAGTCGAGTGACTTGGTGAAGCTTCAATTCAGAGTGAGGATATCAAAGACAAAGAGCGTGCGGACTACTCAAAAGAGTGCCAGATTGGGAAATCTACCCCAAAGGCCCTTTAAGAGTGCCTCCTCGAAACGGCAGGTTCCTAACACGCCATTTTCGTGAAGTAAGAGGCCAACGCACTCCCTTAAGGGCTCTGTTTCTCTGGGCAGAAGGCGAGGATCCATATACTTCCCTTCGGTTTATGTTTCTTCTGAGCTCATACCCCGAAGGTGCCTCGTGATCTCCAAAGTGGACCGGGTGTTGCCAAGTCCATACGAAAAAGATTTAAAGGTCTAAGTAGGGTCTCATAGTGGTCATAGCTCGAGCCTCGATTTGACGAATTCGCTCCATGGATATGCTATATTTTTCAGCCAATTCTTTTAGGCCAAGCTTGGTGTCCGTGAGCCAACGGTGAACTACGATATCCCTTGAACGCTCGTCTAACGAAGAGAGAGCCCTTTCTAGCCCCCTACGCCGCATTTCTGAAAGCTCTAAAGAGGCCACTAAAGACGCAGGATCACCTTCCTCTCCGCTCGTGAGATAACTAGATGGGCCAGAACCTGACTCCTCTTGATCCGAATCAACGGGCTCGAAGCTCTCGTCGTAAGCCGAGAGTCGCTGCTCCATTTCGACGACATCGTGAGGTTTCACGCCCAAGTCGTTCGCTATCAAATTAACTTCGTCGCCGTTGAACCACCCTAACCTTTTTTTAGCCTTCCGAAGGTTAAAAAACAATTTTCGCTGCGCCTTGGTGGTCGCGACTTTGACTATTTTCCAATTCTTGAGGATGTACTCGTGGATCTCCGCTTTTATCCAATGCACTGCGAATGAGACTAGTCGCACGTCGTGATCAAGACTAAAGCGTTTGACAGACTTCATTAAGCCCAGATTTCCCTGTTGAACGAGGTCCTCTATTGGCAAGCCGTAGCCCGAATAACCACGGGCGATAAAGACTACATAATGCAGATGTGCCATTACAATCTCGCGTACTGCTTCAAGATCGTTATGGTCTCTGTATCGTTTGAATAGTGCAACTTCCCTTTCTTTCGACAACTTAGGAATGTTCTTTAAGGAATCGATGTACGCAGGCATGTTGCCAGTAGAGACTACTGGAAGCTGGCTTGAAACTGGCATCGAGGTCATAATTCTTATATCTCTCTTAATATGTTGTCGTTCACACTTTGATTACGCTGCTATTTCCGTAATAGTTTACATGATTTGGGTCTAAAATTGCGTTTTCAAGAGAGTTCCTAGCCTTGCTCTAGGGAATCCTCCATTAGACGGACCATATATTTGCTAATATTATTCCTCGAAAATTGAAAAAGCACCAATGCGCATAAAAGATGTCGACTGGGAATCATGGGAACCCGAACAAGTAGCAACATTACTTTTTGTGATAAAAGATACCGAAGTTCTGTTAATCCATAAGAAACGTGGTCTTGGTGCCGGAAAAATCAATGGTCCAGGGGGAAAGCTCGAGCTAGGCGAAACGCCCAAGCAGTGTGCAATTCGTGAAACGGCAGAAGAACTTTGTATCACACCCACTAACGTGCAAGCTGCAGGTCAACTTTTTTTCCACTCAGAAGATATGCCGCGTTTACACGGTCACGTTTTTATTGCTTCGGATTATATGGGCACCCCACAAGAAACGGCGGAAGCCAAGCCAATCTGGTTTACCAAGGAGGACGTTCCTTACGACCAAATGTGGGAGGATGATCGCTACTGGCTTCCAGCAGTCTTGTCTGGTAAGGGCATTCACGGAAGATTCATTTTTATTCAAGAAAATCTGATCGATTACGAAGTAAGCATTTACTCTTTGTAAGAACCCTACGGATCACACTAAACCTTGCTTATTTCATGCAAAACCCTTGATTCAAATCCCTCCTAACTTCTGAAAAGCCAAGTCGGTCGTGAAGAAAATCTCCCCTTTCATCCGCTGATAAAAATGGGTTTCCTTAAGCTTATCCATAACTGGACCCTTAACCTCCGCCAAATGTAGCTTAACGCCTACTTCCTCCAGATTCTCCGATAATGCTTCAAGCATTTCTAAGCCACCCGTATCAATAAAGTTGGTCGCGGTGCATATTATCAGGACATCCCTGACATTGGGCCTATCTGCGACTTCATTTAGAAAAAATGTTTCGATATAACGTGCATTTACAAAATAGAGACTTTCATCAATCCTAGCAGCTAAAAGAGACGAAGTGGTTGTAACCTCATGCCTCAAAACATTCCGAAAATGCTCGGAGTCACCCACTCTTCCAACAACCGCAATATGTGGTTTGCTGCTGCTACGAATTAGTAAAACAAATGAGATCGCGATCCCAGTGAGTATTCCTGACTCTACACCGAATATAAGAACAGCAAAGAACGTAGAGGAGAATGTCACAGCATCAGCATAATTAAAGGCAAAAATCTTTCGAATCGCTGAGAAGTCGAGTAACTGTAATGCCGATATCACGATAATGGCAGATAGGACCGCTTTTGGTAAGAGATAAAACATTGATGCAAAAAAACATAACGTTAGCACCAGAAATATTGCAGTAATTATTGATGCCATTGGTGTTCGTGCGCCAGAAGTAAAGTTCACAGCCGTTCGAGAAAAACTGCCGGCAACTGGGAAGCCACCAAAGGTGGAGGCACCAATATTCGTAAAGCCTAGTCCTATGAGTTCACGATTCGGCGAAACCTTTTCTCTCCTCTTACTCGCCATAGCAGATCCGATAGAGATACTTTCCATAAACACCACCATGGCGATCAATAACGCAGACGGCAGAAGCTCCCCAAACTCAGCTAGAGAGAGAGAAACTAGTGATATATTGGGAAGCCCTACCGGCACAGCCCCAACCACGGGCACCGCATATAATTCATCCAAGTTATAAAGACTCGTGACAGCTATACCTGCGATGATGATATACATTGGAGCAGACTTTACTAATACTGAGGACCACGCTTTGGAAAAACCAAAGGCTAAAAAAAAGCTCCCCAGCCCTAGGCGGCAAACAATGAGCAACAAGAAGGAAAAAAGCGAAATTGTTAGTACTACTACATTGATGGTATCGGTTCCTATATGGGAAATCACTCCGAATAATGAAGTGTTTGTAGAACTCGGGAGTCCAACTAAAGGTGGTAGCTGATTAATTACGATGATAATCGCCGCAGCGCTTATGAATCCGGTAACCACTGCGTGACTAAGAAAGCTGATAATATTCCCAAAATTAACCAATCTCAGTACCAGAAGTACGAAACCAGTAATAAACCCAAGCTTTACAGTTATAAAGATGTATTCTTCGCTGCCTGGTGACGCGAAAGACGATGCAACCTCTAGCGTCATCATCGCAATAATTGCAGTAGGACCGACTGCAAGCGTCCTCGAACTCCCGAAAACAGAATAAATCGTTAAAGAAGCTAGGGAGGCATAAAGTCCCGCCTGCGGAGGGAGTCCTGCAAGAAATGCGTAGGCAATGACTTGAGGAACCGTTATGAAAAGGACAACGATACCTGCCACGAAGTCAGCGCGAAAATGATCAGGACGATAACCATCAATCCACTCAAGAATTGGCATTAAAGAGCTTAGCTTTTTCTTCATGAGACCTTTTTAGCAAATAAGTACCCTTAGCATACAGGCTTTAGCAACAGACTTGCATTGGGCCAACTGCAACTTAATAACAGGACGCGCAACATCAAACAAACTTGCAGCGGTTTTTGTTGAAACCATTGAAACCCTTACCTGTGCAGAATGATCTGCATTTTAAAAAGAGAGTACTTCAGAATTGCAAGGCTGCCGACGTTTTAATCACAATTCATAAAAGATTTACCTGAGTTACAATTAAATTTCTAAACAGTATTTCTGCTCAGAGGATCGTGCTACCATCAAAGTCACTTCTTGAGTCATAACAACTTCACCATCTTCTCGAACCACGGTATCTGCGAGCACAATAATTCCTCGATCCTGCTTTGTTTTTGAGGCTTTAGCCTCTATACAAACGGTGTTATAAATTAGAAGATCATTGGCTCGTGCGGGCTCCAGTAACTTAACCCGATCTTTCCCAAGCATGGCCATAACTTGGATTCTGTCCGAGTGGTCGTGAAAAAGCTTAGTACAAATTGCAAAAATATGAAGCGATGAAGCAACTAGTTCACCATACACTGATCGCTCAGCAGCTTTTTGATCGGTATGATATGGCTGAGGATCCCAGACTTTTGCAAATTCAATAACATCTAGAGCAGTCAGCTGCCAGCTGCCAACCTCACTGCAATAGCCAACGGGAATATCTTCGAAAAAATGCATTAAGGTTCCAAAATTAGTAAAGGGTGTTGTTGAATGTTGGATTTAATTCCAAGTACACAGTTAACCATCATAAATAATTGCTCTTTACACTCATAAAAAAAATACTTCTACGAAAAATATTGAGGCGAGATCTCCCTGGTGAAGCTGCAAATCTTCAATGCCGAATTCTGTTAGACGGAACCAGTATCGATATTCTCGCTACACAAGCACTGCGCAAAAAGAAATTGAATTTTCTTCGAGCTGAAGACGCTACCAGAACACAAAACCTCAGCATTTGCTTTTACGGCAAGCCTACATAAGTTTAAAAGCTAATAAGCGACAGACCCCTTTTATAGTTTGATGAAGGCTTTTATACTCATTTCGGCGGGGGTCAACATGCTTTTCTCCAACAAGGGACTGAGAGAAAGTATGCTATCCAGTCCTACTCTCCTTATTCCAGATTATTGAGCTCAAACAAATACAAGGCGAGAACAAAGGTCTTAGGGAGTTTCATAGTAATCTCATTAAGCTTTGCACTACATTTCAATTATGGGCTATCTTAGGGAAGGAAGAACATATTTGAGGGTATCCTTTAAAAAAAAATAGTAGTGAGTATTCAAGAGAAACCTTTTAGGGGGAAGAAAGCAGTGAACTTATCAGGGAGTTTAGTTGCAATACTTATGTCCTTTGGGATTACAGCATCAGTTTTTGGCGCTGGAGAGCCCATAGAAAACGAAGTAGAGTGGATTGAAGAAATTGAAGTTAAGGCGAAAAGAGTCGCTCTTGACAACCCCGCGGGTACCTATGCCGCCACCGTAACTGCTTTGCGGTTTGACCCATCAGTTGAACTCCAGATCCGAGGTCTAGCGGAAGGACAAGCCGACGTTACAACTCGAGGTAGTCTGTTTGAAAATATTGGTTTCAAAATAGGTCCGTTGACGATCCTCGATCCTCAGACCGGCCACTACGCCGCTGATATTCCAATCGATCCGCGCTTGCTGTCTCAGCCGGAAGTACAACTAGGACTGAAAAATACTCTCGGAGGGTTCAACTCATCTATCGCAACCGTCGCTTACAGTATACCAAAGGTCAAAAATGGCGGCTCTGCGAGAGCAGGTGTTGGCAGTGATAAATTGCGTAACGTAGTCCTAAACACGGCGTTTACGAACTCGGGCACAAAAAGCCCAAATTTTGCATTTCAGGGGTCCGCAGCGTTCTCTCAAGGAGACGGTAGCATCCCAGATGGGGACCATTCTTTCGAACGTCTAAATGTTCAAATTCAGAGAGCGACTATCGATAGTCAATCCGATTTAATCGTAGCCTATCAGGAAAAATTCTTCGGTTGGCCAGGGGCTTACACTGGTTTTGCTACCCTCTCCGAAACGGACCATACAGAAACGGTCCTGATCCTAGCCAATCATCGTCGTCAGATGAAGAATGCATGGCTCGAGGCAGGAGGCTACGTTCGATTGTTAGATGACGACTATGATTTCGATAGAACCACGAAAGAGTCTGGCACAATCGGGTCCTATGACCACAAAACAAAAGTTTATGGCGTTGGTGTAAGTGGGTCAGTTTATCGCAGTAATTGGGATGTGAACTATGCTTTGCAGCTTATCTCTGATGAAGTGGTTAGGTCTACTGACTTAACCGAGGGAAAATTTAATTCTCGAAACTACCTCACTCTAAGCCTTTTCCCCTCGCTGGTCATTCTAGACACCTATGGATACAAAGTGATCTTTTCAACAGGAGCATCTGTTGATATATCGAACCGAGACGATAATGCAGTATCTCCTGCACTTGGAGTTGATTTTGTTCAAAGAACGAGCATAGGCTCAAGATATCTAAAATTTGAGTATGCCCGCGGCTCCCAACTTCCTGGTTACACTGTACTAAACTCAAGACCTACGGGAATGTTTGGTGGTAATGCACTGCTGGGACGCGAACGTGCAGATCAACTATCACTAGACTTAGGATTCGAGTCAAACACGAGTACCGCCGAGCTCTCTTTTTTTTATCGGCGTGACCGGAATTTAGTTGATTGGACCTTTTCAAGCGACGCACCATTTTCAAGACAGGCCAATAGCGTAGACATCAACGTGCGTGGAGCTCAGCTTCTTCTGGGGCATTCATGGAGAGGAATAGATATCAATGCAGGGTATACCTTTTTAGATAAAGACCCAAATTATGGTGATGCTTTAGTGGATGCAAGTTTTTACGCATTGAATTTTGCTCGTCAACGCGCAACCATTGCTTTACGGTACCAGTTATCAGACCAAATCAATTTTCGTATGGATAACGAATTCCGACTCCAAGAAGAAAATCCCCTGCGTGATACCTCCGCGACATCGTATCTTGCGTCAGCATCATTAATTTGGGCTCCCAATGCTATAAATGGGTTAACAATTTCTGCCTCTGCAGAAAATATTTTGGACGAAGATTTTCAGCAGTTTCCCGGGACACCTGCCTCAGGTCGCCAAGTCAGCCTCAATTTGCAGTATGACTGGTAGCCATTGGGCGCCAATTACTCGCCCTATGATTGCAAAGTCGGAATCGGTGCTACCACAGCAAATACAGACTAATATGATAGGTTCAATAAATAAAAAATAAATACGTAAAGTAACTAGTTAGTAAAGCGACGCCCGAAAACCTACCCATTGTTGCTTTAGTCCAAACGAATAACGAGAGAAGAATAGCGCATCCAAGCATTACCCAGACATCGAATGCAATGAATTGTGGATCTACGGGTATGTCTGTGAGTAAAGCCGTAAAGCCCAGTATCGCTAGTATATTAAAAAGGTTACTACCAATCACATTACCAATTATAACTTCTGAGCTTCTGTGAAATGCAGCTACTACTGTAGTGCTAAGTTCAGGCAAAGAGGTACCTAGTGCAATAAGACTTAAGCCAATAACCGCCTCGGAAACCCCCCAACTTGCAGCGAGACCTGCTGCACCATCAACAACAAGGTTAGCTCCAAGCGGAAGCATAACAATGCCTAAAATCACTAACAGGATTATGGCAGCTGTGCTGGAGGGTAACCCGAACTCTTTCTTCATCTCTTCTTCAGGGTCATCTAGACCCGGCATTACGGCCGCACCACGCGTTGTCATAACTAGGAAAAACGCCAAAATGATAAGAAGACATATGCCTTCCAATTTGGTTATTGGCTCAAATATGAGCATTAAGATTAATAAGAAGGACATTATTGCCATCAGACTTGTCTGTCTTAACAGGCCATCTTGAGCAAAAGATATCGGATATATTAGAGCTGGTATCCCCATAACTAATAAAACATTAGCAATATTACTACCAACTACATTTCCAACTGCAATTCCAGGATGTCCTGATAAGGCGGAATAGCCTGAAACCATAAGTTCTGGTGCGGAGGTTCCCATCGCGACTATAGTCATTCCAACAATTACAGGCGATAAGTTTTTTTCACGAGCCAACCCAAGAGAACCTCGGACCAACAGGTCTCCACCCACGAGGAGATAAACGAACCCACCAAATAACTTCATAAAATCAATGAAATCAACCATCTTTAGATCTTATGTCTTCATTTTCTAAATGTCTCACGAGGTCGTTAAGATTATCGGCAAGATAGGCAATCTCATCATCACCGGAAACATCTGTTCTTGCTGTTAGCTCGCCTTCTTTAATTTTCTTAACCAACGCAACAAGCTTATGAAGACGCCGTGTGAGATGCCAACTAAGAAGCATCCCACTCACGATAGCGAACGCAGATATGGCTAAAGCAATCTCTAGCAATTCAGAGCTGATTACCCAACCCCCGTATGAAGCCCCAACCTCAGCCCGCTGTGAAAGGACTTCGGGGTCTGAACCCGCGGAAATCATGAACGCTAGGCTGGCAAAAACGATCAGGGCTACTAAAACTACGAACACTAGAGTCAATGTTATTTTTAATTTTAGATCCAAGTTACTACATAAGATAGAATAAGCCATCATCTTTGCATTTTGCCGGTGTTATGTGAAGTCGCGAACTTCTTTAGGAATAAAAAAGATTTTTTAAGCATCTCTCTAGGCGGTAGAAATCCTTCTGCTAAGTGTTAACCGATACTTGCATCTGTGCAGAATTGAAAATCAGGACCAATCGACAACCGAAATGAGAATTGTTATCATTTAGATTAACTGATGTGGTAACAATTAAATGCATAACCCGTCCTTGGGCAACGGTGGCCTGGTTTTTTAGAGAGATTGCATAAGCCGCATAAACTTTTTTTGTATGTTCAGATGGAAGCAACTTATGTTTTATTGGCAACATTTAATTTCAAAAATTGTTTTTTGCTGCGTGATCTCGGTAAATCACGTTTACGCCGACGGTCCTGTTGGCGACCATGTTAATGATCTTCAAGCTCATCTTGACGAATATGCAGGCGAAATTGCGTGGCTGCTCGACCAAGTGGAGGGGATTCTCAAAAGATATGAAGATACTGGCTTTGATTCTGCGCAAGCCGAGACCATTTTGGATCATTGGGAAGCGGTGAAATTCCACTCTGCCATCGAAAGTAACTACATCCCGCTGTATGCTTCTATTTGGCAAAGTTTATTCGCAGTAAAAACTGCTTTAGAAATTAAGGAGCCCGTTCCAGTAGTTCGCAACGAACTAGAAACTCTTAAAGAAGTCTTATGGCAATCTCTTGGGGCTATTAAATTAGCTGCTCAGTATCAGGATCAGGGGCTACTTGAAGAAACTGAAACTCGAGAAGCGATTACCCCCTCAACAACTCTTATTGAAATAAAGCAGAGATTGGATCGAGTGCTTGCAAAATTTGCTGAGAAGCAATTTGATGAGGCTTTAGAAATAGTTCAGGAAACCTACCGCGATCGCTTTGAAAGTATTGAGGGAATACTGGTTGAGAAAGACGCTGAACTGACTAAAGACCTAGAAATCGACTTCAATATTCATTTACCTGAAGCAATAAAAGACCGCATTGCGGTAGAAGAGCTTCGCACGGTAATACAATTTACGCAGGCTAAGTTGGATCAAGCTCGAAAATATTTAAAAGAGGTTGAAAGGTTGCCGACCAAAACATGAAATGCTTCAGCGACAGCTCTTTCAATCACTGAGCTTCGCGATTTTAGGCGGCTTTGTGGTGGGCACTCTGTTTCTTATTTAGCCCTGTCTTAAAAGGATATTACCATTCTCACGAGAAAATTATCATTGTGTTTAGGTCATGGTGAAACTAGGCTTTACGGGTTTGTACTTTGGGCAAGAGTATCTTTCCAATGCATCGGTGAGTTCTTAAAGACTTTTCTATCTAATTAGACACAAATCAGTAAGCATAGTCGCAAATATAAAAAATGTATTCTTCAACCAGAATAGGAGCATAATAAAAGCGGCGTAAATTATTTTAACCAACTATGGATCCATTCACTCAGGGCGCAATAGGTGCAGCCCTACCTCAATCATTTGCACCAGCCGAGAAGGTGAGGAGTGCTGCAATAATTGGCGCTCTTAGCGGTATAGCACCTGATCTTGATGTCTTCATTCGCTCTTCGACCGACCCGTTATTGTTTCTCGATTATCACCGGCAATTTACCCATGCATTGTTATTTGTTCCAATCGGCGCATTAGTCTGTTGCCTAGCTTTTTACCCTTTCGTGAGGAACCTAACTTTTAAACAAACCTATTTTTTCTGTTTTCTTGGTTACTTGACGCATGGGCTTCTCGATGCGTGCACATCATATGGAACAATGCTCTTTTGGCCGTTTTCAGAGGCTCGTCTTGCCTGGAATAATATTTCTGTGATAGACCCATTGGCAACCCTTCCATTGATCTTCTGCGTTCTTCTTGCTGCAAAAAAAAGGAAACCTTTATTTGCACAACTTGGGGTAATCTGGATGCTTAGTTACGTCGCAATTGGATTTTTGCAGAAAGAGCGTGCTGAAATACTAGGAAAGCAATTAGCTTCCAATCGCGGGCATAGTCTTATCAATATTGAAGCTAAACCTAGCTTCGGAAATCTTATACTATGGAAAATCATCTATGAGTCAGAAAACCGCTATTTCGTTGATGCGGTACGATTGGGAACTAAAACACATTTGATACCCGGGGAATCTTTAGAGAAACTTAGTCTCAAAAAACACTTTCCAAATCTTGATCAAGAAAGTCAGCAAGCCAAGGATATCGATAGATTTCGCGAATTCTCAAGGGATTACCTGGCTCTTGATCCTAACCATCCAACTAGGATAATGGATGCTCGATACTCTATGATACCGAATGAAATTGAGCCTATTTGGTCCATTGAATTAGTGCGCCCTCCAACACCAAATCCAAGCCAACACGTTAAATTCATTACAAACCGATCAAATTCGCAAAAAAAACTAAGGCAGTTGATTACAATGATCAAAGGAGACTGAGGATTCCAAGAGGAAGTTAAGGCGGCCTCTATCCCAGATGGACGACAAAATGATTCCAAAAGTTTAGAGGACGAAACTGATACTTCTATCTATAAACCAGTATGCAGAAACGATTCCAATGCAATAACCTGCTAAAGCTCTACCAAAAGATTGGAACCAGGCCCGACCCTCGAGGAAATTAAGAACAAAAATAATAATAAGGGCAAAAAGCACTTGGCCAATCTCGACTCCAATATTGAAGAAGATGAGTCCCACGACCACCTCAGTCTGTGGCAATCCAATTTCGCTGAGTACTGCCGCAAAGCCCAGACCATGGAGCAATCCAAAGGAGCTCGATACAATAATCGGATAGCGCCATGTAAGATTATCTCCTGGTCCTCGCGCTATCTCTGCTGCTAAAAACAAAACACTTAAGGCAATCACTGCCTCTATTGGTGGGACAGGCAGTCTGACCACGTCAAGAGCAGCTAGTGCAAGAGTAATAGAATGCGCGAACGTGAAGCCAGTTATAGTTACTAATATTCTGCGTATGTCTCGAGCAATCAAAATCAAGCAAAGAACAAAAAGTAAGTGATCAAAACCTATCCAAATATGTTCTGTTCCCAACCAAGTGTATTGAGCTGAAATGCTTAATACCTCTTCTCGTTCCGGCACTACCCACTCATAAACACCGCCGGATAGCGTTAAGGTATATTTTTCGCCACTCAGAAAAACCATCTTTACAACAGTTGAATTGTTTACCCCATAGCTTGGATAAGAAAACGAAATAAGCGATCCTGCAAGATCCTCGGTGCACCTATATACAACCCTCGTCCTCGGCTCTAGCTGGCAAAAGTGTGGAAATTGAACGGAAGGCTTATTCGAGGCTAAGTTCTGTGGTGGCGCTTTCACACGCAGGGTATATCGATAAGGTTCTATCTCTTTCAGCTCAATATATAGAGGCCTGAAATCATCCGCTAGAACTGAGTTCCCAATTAAAAACCACAAAATAAAACTGATCATAGGTCCGTATTAGGCTCCCGGATTTTTATCCGATATGGTTTCTTCAATTCACCATATAAACGATCGAGTTCGACTCTAACCTTTATCTGAGTAACATCGTCGATCAGCCTGTCTTTTAGCTGATCAAAATTTGGTAAATATCCTTCATTCTTACTCGTAACTAAAATGAGGTGTACCCCATACTCCGATTTGAAAGGACCGCGCCAAAATCTCCCTTCTTGCTCGAGAGCAAATACATTCGAGGCAAAAGAGGAACCAAAGTGCGAAGCAATTTCTTGTTCATCTTTATCAACGTAATTTCGATGATATAGAAAGTGGTCGCCTCGCGAAGCTGCAAGATGAAAAGGTAAGCGAGTGCTGTTTAGTGCAATCAACTCAGCTTTTGCTAAATCATGGGTAGCCCCTGCATGGAGGTCTCGGGAAAAGAAGACATGAGTAAAAGTCACCTTTGGTGGAACCATGTAGCGATCCCTATTCTGCGAAAAATAATCCTCCAACTCTTCCTCAGAAATCTGAAGAGCATCATAAATAAAACTCTGATTGATATACTCGAACTGAGCAATTAGACGGCGTCTCGCTCCATAACTATTTTTATCAAGCCCTAGTGCAAGAGCCTCCCGATACATAACCTCTTCTCGTATATAATCCTCAGATAACTTGTTTCTAAGGTCTGCATCTAGCGATCCTAGATATTTAGCTGCAGACTTCTTATTAAGACGAGGGTCGCGAGATAGAATAAGTGTTAGCAGTTCCTCGTCACCCACTTGTATAACAGTATCGTCAACCTCCTTTGGGGACAGAAACTCGAAGATGACAAAAAGTAGACTCCCAATAATTAGAAAATGCAGTAGTGGCTCTTTCAAAAATTCTTTATACAACTGGATCTCCAGAAGAAACTACTTGGACGCGTTTAAACAACTTCTCTTTTTAGGAGCTAGGCTCGGCACTTTTTGAAAGCACGACCAACATTTGACCATTACTGACTTGATCACCCTCAACAACAAACATTTGTTCTACAAGACCACTATGTGGTGATTCAATCCGATGTTCCATCTTCATTCCTTCTAATATAAGTAGTAATTGTCCCTCTGCAACCGAATCTCCTTCACTGACATAAGTTGCCACAACATTTCCTGGCATTGGGGCGGAAAGACCACCCCCTACATCTGTGGCATCGGGATCAGGAAATCTCGGCTCCTCAGATAATTCAATTTGGCCCATTGGACCATGAACGAACCAAAGATTATCTTCTGCCAAAACAGTAAATGGAACTAAACGACCCTGTATTTCAAGAGAGATCTCTCTACCATTCCTACGCTTGACTGTGACGGACAAATTATCTTCATTAATGGCAACATGATAACTGCCATCGCGCTGCGATTGGTATTTTAGAATGAACGTCTCTCCATCAAAAAGATACGCTACCATCTGTGGGGGCATTTCCGAATTTCGCCATCCACTGGGCAAACGAGAAAGCACCTTTGCTTTCGCTCTACGATCCCCTTGCGCAACCATCGCCGCCGCAATGCATGCTTCAAAAACATCGAAGCGAGAAGGAGACCACTTTCGCGGTGGATCAATTCGCCCTATGAAATCGGTTGTGGTATCACCATCGAGAAAAGCTTGTGTTCGTAATACTTCGACTAGGAAATCCCGGTTTGAGGTTATACCCGTTATTCTGGTCGTCTCCAGCACTCGAGCAAGTCTTAAGGCTGCCTCTTCACGAGTCGGAGCATGAACAATTACTTTGGCCAGCATCGGGTCAAATTCAATACCAACGGTGCTTCCAGTCTCCACTCCGGTATCGTAGCGAGCGTCAGCCAAAGTTGATCGCTCGAATAATAAAAGCCGTCCAGATGTTGGTAAAAAATTTTGCTCAGGATCTTCCGCATAAACTCTTGCCTCAATTGCGTGCCCATCGATCGTGATATCCTTTTGCTTGAAACCTAATTTCTCACCCTGGGCAATGCGTATTTGCTCTCGCACGAGATCGATCCCTGTAATTTCTTCTGTAACCGCGTGTTCAACCTGCAAACGAGTATTCATCTCGAGAAACCAGAAATCTTGCCCGTCAACCAGGAATTCAACAGTCCCAGCAGAGTAGTAATTGATCGCCCTCGCTGCTGCCACTGCCGCGTCACCCATTTTTTGTCTTAGTTCATGATTTACAACCGAGGACGGAGCTTCCTCAATGATTTTTTGATGGCGTCTTTGAATAGAACATTCTCGTTCAAAGCAATGAACAAGATTGCCATGGTGATCCCCAAAAACTTGTATTTCTATGTGTCGAGAAGAAGCCAGCCACCTTTCAAGGAAGATCCTGTCGTCACCGAAAGCGGTAGCAGCTTCTCTCCGCGCACTCGCAACCGCTTCGAGCAATTCTGTCTCCGATAAAACAATGCGCATACCCTTCCCCCCGCCGCCCGCTGATGCTTTCACGAGAAGTGGATAACCAATATCCTCGGCCAGCTTAACAATATCGCTTCCTTTGACAATCTCAATGGAAGGTAGGGTAGGAACTCTAGCCTTATTCATAAGACTTTTAGAAGATAGCTTATCCCCCATCTCGGCGATAGCATCGACAGAGGGACCCACCCAAATTATTCCTGCTTCAATAACCGATGCAGCAAAAGTCTTATTTTCTGATAGAAAACCATAGCCAGGATGAATTGCATCCACACCGGTTCTCTTGGCCGCCGCCATGACCTTATCTTGGTTTAGGTAGGTATCAAGCGAAGTGTCCCCATCAAGAGAGACAGCTTGATCAGCTTCTCTCACAAACGGCTCATTTACATCACCATCGGCATAGATAGCGACCGTACTGATACCCATATGGTGTGCCGAACGCATTATCCTCCGTGCGATCTCCCCACGATTTGCAATTAATAATTTTTTAATCCGATGAACCATGGCTACATTCGCCAAACGCCAAAACCCTTGGCTCCCTCGATTTTGTTGGAATGCACGGCAGATAAAGATATCGAAAGATGGGCTCGAGTATCTCGAGGGTCGATCAATCCATCGTCCGAAATCGCTGCTGTTGCCAAAAGTGCTAGTGAGGCTTCCTCTAAAGTAGACTCAACTGCGGCAACGCGCTTCTTATCTGCCTCCTCATCAAAAATCTCGCCACGTCTCTCTGCAGCCTGACGTCCCACGATTGTCATCACCCCCGCTTGCTGTCTCGGGCCCATGACAGCGATTTTTGCTGTTGGCCAGATAAAAGTGAATCGAGTGCCATAAGCCCGCCCACTCATTCCGTAGTTCCCTGCACCATAAGAGGCAGCCGGTATAACGGAAAAGTGTGGCACCGTAGAATTTGCAACGGCATTTATCATCTTCGAACCGTTCTTGGTGATTCCCCCTCGTTCAAAGTCGGTTCCAACTATATAACCCGTGATGTTATGTAAAAATAGCAAAGGAGTATCAATCTGATTACAGAGCTGGATAAACTGCGTCGCTTTCTCCGCGGCCTCAGACATAAGCGGCCCATTATTTCCAAGAATTCCAATTGGATACCCGTCTATTGAAGCCCAACCAGTAACCAAGGTAGGTCCATAGCGCGGTTTGAATTCTTCAAATCTCGACCCGTCAACGATCCTCGCAATGACCTCACGCATATCGAAAGGCTTTGTGAGATCGCGATTAACAATACCTAGTAGCTCCTCCATATCGTACACTGGTGGATCTGCGGGAAGACTGGGGCCAGGACCCCATTTGCGCCAGTTAAGATGCCCAATTACTTCTCTACATATTCGTATGCCATCATGCTCATCTTCGGCAAGATAATCTCCCAGTCCAGACACTTGAGTATGCATTTCCGCGCCACCCAAATCTTCTGCATTCGCGTCTTCACCGGTTGCCATTTTGACTAGAGGAGGACTTCCAAGGAAAACCTTGGACTGTTTCTTTATAAAAATGTTGTAGTCGCTCATCCCAGGCTGATACGCCCCGCCCGCAGCAGACGCGCCGAAAACAACAGATACAGTTGGAATACGCATCTGCGATAGTTCAGTAATTTCGTAGAAAAGCCTTCCTGACTCTGCAAAATGGCTTGTCGTAGCTGCCGTTTTAATTCTTTTCTCTAACGAGTCACTCTTACCAGACCCAACACCTTTGCTACTTCCATCGCTCCCACTACGACCTCTCAAATCGGCTCCAGCGGACTCCACAAACTGTACGTAGGGCAATCGATTGGTTCTCGCAATCTCGATACCGCGCATGAGCTTTTTACTGTTCCAAGCGTTAAACGCACCAGCCCGAACAGAGGGATCGTGGCCGAGAATTACGCATTCTGTATCAGCTATAACGCCAATACCGACGATAAATCCTGAACCAATTTTTACATGAGAATTGTAAGCAGCAAGCGGGCTGACCTCAAGAAATGGCGAATCCCTATCAAGCACAAGCGAAATACGCTGACGGAGCGGCAATTTATTACGAGATCGCAGTCGATCCATCGCTTCTTTACCACCACCTTCCGCCGCTTCGCTATGAAGAGTTGCAATGAAAGCCAACTCTTTAAGCATCTCCTCACGATTAGATAGATATTCTTCAGATCGATTATTCAGTTTTGACTTGATAATTTGCATTCGTTTTTCTTCACCATTTTCCTGAACTTGATCTCTCTTAAAACATGCTATCGTCGAATTAAGCTAGAAACAAATCTAAAGCAAAACATTAGAAAAGTGCGCCGTTTGGCTACAAGAATGTTGTCCAGTTTTCAAAAGGTTCTCTCTCGGTTACCAATTGGTTCACGGCGGCTTTTTCGTTGGCGTACCCGATCGCACAGCCACAAAATAGCATCAATTCAGGAGGTGGATTAATGAAACTGGCCACGGTGGAGGGTTTGTTGGCCCAAGACTCCTGCGCACAAGTGTCGAGACCCTCTTGCTTCGCCAAGAGCATAAAATTTTGGAGAAACATACCCAAATCAGACCATTGTGGCGGTCCCATTATGCGGTCAACATAAACAAAAATAGCTGCGGGCGCATCGAAAAACGTGAAGTTACGAGCCAAATGAGCATATCTGGCTGCTTTATCATCACGCGTAATGCCCAAAAGAGCATACATATCCTCTCCACACTTGAACCGAGAAGAACGGTAAGGTTCTTTCAATTTTGGTGGATAAATCGAATATTCGGGTTTTTCCAATGCCAAAGTCTCTTCGACATGTTTCAGAAAATTTTTCATCGAACTTCCATTCAAAACAAATACTCTCCAAGGTTGAAGATTGCCCCCGCTTGGGGCTCGGCAGGCCTCGATCAACAGCTTCGAAATGCTTTGATTAGATACCGGCAGACTAAGAAAACTCCGAATTGAACGCCTTGACGCAATTGCTTTAGAAACATCCATAATTAACCAACTTTGATTTAACGAAAAAGTTGTTAATTAACATAATAACTCAGGTCCAAAATATAGCTACCTTAGACGAAGGGCAAACAATCAGAATGGTTACTTAACTAGGTAGGCGCGGTCTCGGGTAACATCGTCACTGCGCTCCATATGCATCATTCCTCGGATAACCATCAACTCGCCCGTCACATGGGAGGCTGCTTCTGACGCAAGAAAAACGCACGCATCTGCCACGTGATGCGGCTCATTGGGCATCAGTAGCGGCGGCACACGAGTACCATCTTTCCGGATATTTGGTGGAACATGTCCAGCCTTCCGAATCCCTGGCGTTGAAGTGAAACCTGGAGCAACACAGTTCACATTAATTGGATGGTTTCCTCGCGCATAAATCAAGGCTAGTGTCTTCGTAAAATTGATCATACCTGCCTTCGCTGCTGCATAAGCAGGTAAAGCAGGGTTAAGATTGATTCCCGCCGTCGAGGAAATATTAATAATCTTCCCCCCAGTACCCTGACCAATCATAACCTTTCCTGCAGCTACATCGCACAAGAAGGCGCTATCTAGATTGAGCTTTATCTGTCGCTGCCATTCAGGTAGTGAAGCTTTATCCAAATCAAAACCTCCTGCACCGCCGGAATTAGCAACCATAATATCCAACCGACCAAACTTCTCTATGGTTTTATCCATTAATCGATCTATCTGGTCTGGCTCTGTCACATCAGTTGAGACAGCAAGCGAATCACGACCAAGACCTCGAATTTCCTCAGCAACGCGATCTAACCTATCCTGCTGCCTAGCTGCGACGACCACATGCGCACCAGCCCTAGCATAGGCTTTACTGATTTCCTCACCAATGCCGCTACCTCCGCCAGTAACGATTGCGATCTTATCTTTTAGGCTAAACGCCTCTAACTCGAATGTCATACTAGAACTCCTTAAGCATACGCCGAGGCCCATTCAGAGCCGCGCACCACTAAGTTTTCACCGGTCATAATGTCGGATCCTGATGACGCAAAAAACACTACGGCATTAGCAATATCCTGAGGCTTACCCGGCAAAGCTAAAGAATTTACTTCTGCTGACTGTAATTGTTGACGCCTGTTTTTCTCCTCTTCAGGCATACCAGGAACGCCCTGTTCTGGAACCTCAATGCTGCCGGGCGATACGCAATTCACATTTATATTGTGGACAGACCAACTTATGGCAAGCGATCGGGTCAAGTTGATAACAGCCGCTTTTGATGCCGCGAAGTGGGCAGCATTTTCCTCACCCTTTATACCTGACGAGGAACCAATATTAACAATCTTTCCGCCACCCTGTTTAATCATCTCTCTAGAAGCCGCAACACTGCAAAGAAACGTACCATTCAAGTTGAGCGACATACAATCACACCATTCTTGATAAGACAGGTCTTCTGGATTTCCGAACGAGATTTCCCCAGCATTGTTTACCAAGATATCAATGCTGCCAAAAACATCCGAAGCTTGAAGAATAAGCCGATCAACTTGAGAGGGATCGGTAACATCTGCGACGATAGAAACTGCATCACGACCCATACCTTTAATCATCTTAACCACTTTGTCCAAGCTGTTTCGATTTCTGCCAACCACCACTACTCGAGCGCCAGCTTTCGCCAGGGTTATAGCAACAGCGGCACCAATACCATGGGACGTCCCGCCTCCACCAGTAACAATCGCAACCTTATTCGATAGTTCAAACTGATTCATTCAACCTCCAAAAATAACCAAGTAGTTATTCAACTGCGCAGTAACCGGCCAGGCGTTGCGCCCGAATACTGATTTTCTGTTAATAAGATCTCGCCGTTTACGATCACATTTTTTATACCCATGGAAGTCTGCTTGATTCTTAGGGCTCCTGCCGGCAGATCGCGAGCGACTTCTGGCATACTTGGCCCAATCGTGTCGGGGTCAAAAACAAGCAAATCAGCAGCCAGACCTTCCCGAACCAACCCTCTATCATGTAGACCCCAGATCGTGGAAGGATTGTAGGTAACTTCCCTCACAGCTTGCTCCAAAGTTAGTGCCTGCTTGTCTCGAACCCAGTAGCTCATTAGGTGGGTTTGCAACGAGCTATCCATAATTTGGGATACATGCGCCCCAGAATCAGAAAAGGTCACCACAGATCTAGGATGCTTAATTAATTGAATCACCTCATCCATATCTTCGTTAGCAAGAGGAGAGCGAAAGAAAAGTTTGAAGTCTCTCTCTAATGCCATGTCAATCATCAACTCCACTGGATGGACACCCCGCCGCTTCGCAAGTTCAGCCATCGAAGGTTTGTCGTAATGCATATCTGTCATTGCATAAATCAGATCCCACCTCGGAGGACGGGGTTCAGCGCCAAGAACTTTTGGTCCTCGGTAAGGCTGACTAGCTACCTCGACAAGTTTTGCCCTTAAGGAAGGATCCCGCAATTTTACCTTTTGCTCCTCCAAACTAAGCACTCGAAACTCGCGCCAGTGATCCCAGTTATCAAATGGTGTATTACTCTCGAAGGAGAGCATTGTGTCTAGCCCGCGTGTGTGTACCTGTGCGAACATATGTCCACCAGCTTTGGCTGTTTCATCGAGTAAATCCATATACGAACGCCACAACTCAGGCGCGGCCCTATTGCTGAACATACCCCAGGTCTGCGTTACGCCTGTTTCCACAGCTAAGTCGCGTAATCTCCACTGATAATCGAGCAGCTTCTCTGGATCTCTCGGGCTAGGCCCCTCTCCAGCGATTTCAAAAACTCCTTTACCCAGCTTCCCCAACTCTCCGACTAGCGCTCGAAGTTCATCCCAAGTCGCTAGTCGACTGGCAACAGGCTTATCATCGGCTGTTGTATGATGAACGGTTCGGGAACTAGAAAAACCGCGTGCTCCAGCCTTTACGCCCTCTCTTACAAGGGCTCGCATCTTACAAATGTCATCGTCGGTCGCCTCATTCGAAAAAGCCCTCTCACCCATAACGTAAGTACGAACCGCAGAATGACCAATATAACCACCATAGTTGATACCCTTTGGCAGGGTCTCTATCGTGTTTAAGAACTCTGGGAAAGTCTCCCAAGTCCAATCAATACCAGTCAACATAGCTTCTCGAGAGAGGTCTTCGGCCCTCTCTAAGTTGCGAAAAACCATATCCGAATCAGCTTTTGCACACGGGGCTAGGGTAAATCCACAATTGCCCATGATTACGCTTGTTACGCCGTGGTAGCAGGAACAGGACCCAATCGGGTCCCAAAAAATCTGCGCGTCCATGTGGGTGTGACCATCCACGAATCCTGGCGTTACAACATGTCCTTCGGCATCAATTGTACGAGTTGCACGTTCAGACAAACGACCTATTGCGGCTATTCTTCCTTCTCGAATACCGACGTCCGAAGGGTATGACGCACCGCCCGAACCATCGACAACGACGCCGCCCTTGATCAAAAGGTCAAAACTCATAATCTGTATTCCCCCAAGTGACCAGATTTATTTACAACCACAAAAAACCTTTCCTGAATATTATTCTTTCTCAAAGTCGCCTGCTATCACTATTGACAGGCTATCAAGAGTGATGTGCCGAGCCATAGCTTCTCTTATATCATGAGGCTCTAGTTGATCAAGCTTCTTCAAAAGTGCTTTAGTCCAAAACATATCCCTTTCAAGAAAAAGGCGATTACTCAAGTATCCTGCCAATGTTCTGTCATTACTTAAAAGGTTTTTTTGATACTCCATAAAACCCTTCTTTGCCTCCTTCACCTCGCTCTCGGAAAAACCCTTTTCCAATACTCTCTGAATTTCTTCGAGGAAGGCAACTTCGAGCAAATCAGCATTTTCGGGAGAATAAATAGCATAACCACCAAATTGGGCGTAAGTATAAATGGGGTCAGCGGAAAACTGAGAACCGACACTATAACTAAGGCCATCCTCTTGACGAATGCGCTCCGCCAATCGAGAACTTAGAAAACCACCCCCAAGCATAAAATTGCCAAGTAGGAGAGATGGAAAATCCTCATGGTCATCCCTCATGGGAATATTTGAGCCAGCCAGGAAATAAGCATTTGCTTTATCCGGAGTATCGATTGTTATTTTCTTTTTTGCCACATCAAAGTGTTTTCTCTCTATCTGTTGAAATGAAGACTTGGAGTCCCAGTCACCAAAGAGTTCCTCTATTAGGGTCAGGGTTTCATCTGGATCGAAATCACCAATTATGGCCATATGTCCATTAGATGCCCCGAAAAATTTCCGATGAAAACGAACAAGCTCTTCCAACTCAACTTCCCGCGTCATGGCTATTGCTTCCTCAATTGTTGGGGTGTATGCAGGGTGACCATTCGGATAGGGGGATAGATGTCGTTCCAAGGAGTTGCTCGCCAGCGCTCCTGGATCCGATTTTTGTCCTTCTAGAGAAGCAACAACCTGCTCTTTAAGCTCATCAAACTGTTCTTTGTCAAAGCGCGGTTCTTTGAGAACTTCTGATGCTAAACGAAGGACCGCAGGCAAATTCGCTCTAGTCGTGAGCATACTACCGGCAGCCGAAGAAACATTCCCATTTAATCCTCCAATTACCTTTAGCCGGGTAAACTCGTCCGTTAGTTCTTGCCGAGAAAGGCGTTTAGTCCCTCGCATCAACATACCACCGACCAGCTCGCCAACACTAGCTTTTTCGGCGAGGTCCTTCTCATTACCAAAACGCAATCGCAAAGATATGTTTGTGTTCGCTCCACGAGTTTTCTTGGGCAGCATCGCTAACTTGAAACCATTCCTGAGCGTCACTCTGACGATTCTTTCTTCGATGTTGTCCGGGGTAGGGTCGAAGGATTCTCCTGCTGCTACGACTTCTCTACCCTTGTAGCCCTCTACTAAATCGGCTATGTTGGGGGCACTGGGAATTGTAGCCCTATCCGGCTGCTCGGTAGGGATAAAAAACCCTACCGTACTATTCTGTGGCTTGAGGTAATTGGAGGCAACCCGATTCACAGCATCCTTCGTGACTTTTTCTAAGCCATCTCGGTACAAAAAGAGTAAGCGCCAATCTCCCATGGCGACCCACCAACTCAACTGCAACGCCGTACTCCTTGAATCATTGAACATCAGCTCGATCGAATTAAGATGGTAAGCCTTCGCTCTCTCAACTTCCTCTTCTGTAATCGGTGCTCTACCCTGCGCCATATCGTATATTGTTTTTTGCATAACATCCCAGACCATATCCAATTCGCGATCATTGCGAACCTCTGCAAAAATTAAACTCAGCCCTGCCTCACGCAATTGGGGAGCAGAAGCCGCTACATTGGCCGCAAGACCGGTCTCGACAAGCGAACGATGCAGCCTACCCGACGGGGGCGCAGATAATGCATGATTCATGATATCAATTGCGGGAAATTCTTCATGCGATCCCGCAGGAACATGGTAGCCCGCCATAACAAACTGAGTCTCTCCCTTCCGCCTAAGCGTAACTGTTCGTTCACCATCCTGAGGGGGATCCTCCGTATAGGTTGGGTAAATTACATTACTACCGGAACGAATTGGGGCTGGGATAGCACCGAATTCTGCAATGATAAACTCTTTCGCGCGCTCTTCATCAAACTTTCCAGCGATGACCAGCACAGCATTATCAGGTTGATAATATTTTTTATAAAACTGTTGTAGGCGCTCAATGGGAACATTTTCTACATCGGATCTAGCTCCGATAATTGATTGACCATAGTTATGCCATAGGTAAGAGGCAGACTGCACACGTTCCCGTAAGATACGCAATGGACTATTTTCACCGGATTCCATTTCATTACGGACTACTGTCATCTCAGACTGCAGATCCTCTGCCGAAATAAAACTGTTAATCATTCGATCAGCTTCCAGACTGATCGCCCACTCTAAATTTTCTTCCGATGATG
The DNA here is from genome assembly GCA_036337195.1 of Pseudomonadota bacterium. GTDB lineage: Bacteria > Pseudomonadota > Gammaproteobacteria > Pseudomonadales > Azotimanducaceae > UBA7455. The sequence goes on along the minus strand of JAYZES010000015.1, from coordinate 138,644 downwards.
GGAATGTTTCGTAATAGTTAGTTCTATCGTAGGACGTTCCACCGTTAGCTCTCGCTCCTCTCTCGGTGAGTTCCTTTGGAATGTCTGGGTGGGTCGGTGTACCCTTAAAAACGAGATGTTCCAGCAAATGCGCCATGCCAGTCTCACCATAGCCCTCATGCCGGGATCCAACCAAGTAGGTTATGTTCACCGTAATTGTCGGACTACTGGTATCTGGGAACAATAATACTCTCAAGCCGTTATCAAGCTCGTATTCCGTAATCCCTTCGATGCTCGCGATCTCGGTTAGTTTACTATCCACACTAGCCATTGCTGAGGGTGACAGTGCCACTAGCCAACAACTCAAAATAAAACTTCTCATACCTTCCTCTTCAAGGAAAAAATTAATACTGGGCTTTACTCATGGTCCAACCTAAGCTTACACGACATCTCGACTAATCTCTTTCAAATAAGTTCTGCTTGACGCGCTGAATAAGGTAATATCGAGAACTTGCTGTTTCCAAAGAAAATAAAACAGGAAAAACAAAATGAAATTTGGGAAGAAGGAGGATTGCGTTTACTTTGGGATTCCTTCCGGTAGTCTGCAAGAACAAGTCTTGCGAATTTTAGAAAAAGCAGGCTATCCGCTACCAAGGTCTCGCCAATATGAACTGACGACACCGTACGACAACGGGATAATTTTTAGAATACTAGATCGAAAAGAAATGCCTGAGAAAGTTTCCCAGGGAATCGTCGACTGCGGAATCACAGGTAAAGACTATATTTATGAAGCAGGGAAAGAAAATTCTGTGACAGTCGTACGGGACTTTATTTTTTCAAAAAGGACCAATCAACCTTCTAAAATAGTTTTAGCTTCCAGACCAGAAAAGGGGATTGAAAACCCAGAGGATTGTCATGGTAAAGTAATCGCAACTGAATTACCTAACCTCACACGAAGGCGAATGAAAGAATTATTTGGTGTTGAAGCCATAGATATTCTTCGCTCTGAGGGGAAGACTGAAGCCAAAGTAATCATGGGTGAATCTGACGCCTTTACCGATATAACTGAAACCGGTGAAACTTTAAAAGCTAATGGAAATCATATCGTAGCGGAGATCTTCACATCTAACCCACAATTGATAGCCAATGTGGACGCATTGAAGAATAAAACATTTCGAAACAAGATCGAAGATATTGGAATTTGTATCGACGCGGTACTTAAAGCGGAAAAGGAACCGGTATATATGGTCTTTATGGACGTCCCGACGCACGTCTGGAAGGAAGTTGAGAAACTCTTACCTGCAGTGGTATCACCGACCGTCAGTCCGGTCGTCGATGAACACTGGTGTAGCGTATCTGTTGTTATTCAAGAATCGCAGTTAAACGTTCTTGCACCCAAACTACTGCGAATGGGGGTAGATGGAATTGTGCCGGTTCCTGTACCCAAAGTATTTACTCAGGATATGGTGGAATCATGAAGAATGGAAGAAGGGGAGAGTTTTTTGGATAAACACAGCATTGAAGAAGGCGCAGAACTTGCCCTTGATTTCCTAAAGCGCGGAGGCCTTCTTCCCTGCGTTGTTCAAAATGTAGCAGATGGCGACATCCTAATGCTCGCTTACGTCAATCAAGAGGCAGTAGACGCGACGATGGAAAAGGGAATGGCGACTTTCTGGTCCACCTCTCGCAATGAACTTTGGACTAAGGGTGAAACCTCGGGGGATTTCTTAGAAATAATTGAGATACTGACAGACTGCGATCAAGATGCTCTTATTTATAAAGTTACCATGCAAGGCCAGGGAGCCTGCCACACGAAACATCCTGAGACAGGAAGAGCTCGGAAAAGTTGTTTTTATCGCCGTCTAGATCCTTCAACAAAAACCTTAATCCACTGAGCGTTACCAAGTATCTATAAAAGGATATTTCTTCTTCACGCGCGGCGCTACTGGGGGCACACGCTTGATACTTGCGGCTAACCAACTGCGTGTTTCCGCTGGATCAATGACATCGTCAAGACCTCCACCCGCCGCTGCGTTTACTGCTTTAGCACTTTCGTAGGAACGTGCAACGCGATCTTCAAATTCTTTTTTACGCTCCTCGGGATCCTCTATCGCCGCCAACTCGTTTCGATACCCGAGTTTTACAGCGCCCTCAATATTCATACCCGAGAATTCTGCAGTTGGCCAAGCGACTGTAAAAAAACCAACCAGAGCGCTTGCACCACACATTGCTTGAACTCCTAGGCCATACGCTTTTCGAACAACAACGCCAAATAAGGGAACCGTTAGATTCGCCCCCGCATTAAACATTCTTGTACAATGCCGAACCAACGCTGTCTTTTCAACATCAGGGCCCACCATCATGCCGGGGCAATCCATAAGGCTAAGTATCGGGATATCAAACGCGTCACAAAGTTGGATGAACCTTGCGCCCTTATCTGCGCCATCAGAGTCAATGGCTCCGGCCAAATGATGAGGATTATTCGCAATGACTCCCATCGGCCTTCCTTCAACCCGAATAAATGCGGTAATCACTCCAATACCAAATTTTTCTCGAACCTCTAAAACTGAGTCCACGTCAGCAATGGTTTTAATTATTTCCCTCATATCGTAGAGACGCAGACGATTTTCGGGAATTACATGTCGAAGCGCGCGCTGATCATGAGCCTCCCACTTCTCAACAGCCCCTTGAAAGTATGAAAGGTATTTCTTGGCGACCTGGACAGCCTCTTCTTCATCCTTAACGAGGATATCTACCACCCCGTTGGGGACCTGAAATGACATCGGACCCACTTCCTCTGGCGTGTATATTCCCAAACCACCACCCTCAATCATCGCAGGACCACCCATGGCCACCGTCGATTTCTTCGTAGCGATAATGACATCGCAACACGCCACTAAGGCGGTGTTACCCGCAAATGTTCTGCCGTTAACTACGCAGACTAGCGGAACTAGCCCACTTAACTGAGAAAAAGTTGTGAATGTATTTGTATCGAAAGCGACCGCCGGACCCCGCGAGTCATCGCCCGGCCGTCCTCCGCCGCCTTCGCCAAACAGCACCAGAGGCATTCTAAAACGGTGCGCCAGCTCAAACATTCGATCCTGTTTATAATGGTTACGCTTACCTTGAGTCCCCGCGAGAACTGTATAATCGTAGTGCACAACCATCGCTCTCGCGGCTTCTTCACCAAAGAGGTTTGCATTAATAGTCCCCGTGCCTGCAATCAGACCATCAGCAGGTGTCTGCTGTCGTAAAGTTTCGATATCATGTCGAGTATGCCTAGCAGCAACAATCAATGGCCAGTATTCTTTAAACGAACCCTCATCCATTAGCTCACTAATATTTTCACGTGGCATCCGATAGCCTCGTGCATACCTTTTCTCAACCGCTGCCTGACGATTTTCATCAAAAATATAGGAATGACGCTCAAGACTCTCTTGCAGATCGGGTCGGATGTAATCTAAATCAACCTCCTCGACCGATGCGGTTTGGTTTTTGGCCACTTCTGCTTCTTCGATAAAAACAAAAGCAAATCCATCGAGCACAATATCACCAATCCCCATACTTATCTCTCGAACAATCCCATCGATATTTGATGCGATAACATGTTCCATTTTCATCGCCTCAACAACAGCTAAGGCCTGTCCCTCATGGACTTCGTCACCAACCGAGACTGAGATGGAAACAATTGTTCCTTGGATAGGAGAACTCATACCCACCGTACCGTCTGGTCCTTTGGCATCTTTATCTTGCGATCCATCGGCATCTGTATTTTCATAAGCCTTTACTTTTGCATCATGGTCGAACAACGCCAACGGATCACTCATATCAACTCGCGCCCCAGCATACCCGTTAGATGGCTTGTGAGCTTCTGAATCGATTATCGCTGACCCTTCTACATATCGTTTCGGGAGATTGGACGATGAGATGGCAAGCTCTGACATATGCTGCTCTACCCAACGTGTGTGAACCTGACTTTCGACAAAATCGGAATGCGCGAGAATGTTTTGTACGAAGCCGATGTTATTCCCCACCCCCTCTATCCGAAACTCAGATAAAGCTCTCGCCGTACGATTAACAGCATTCGCAAAATCGTCGCCCCTCGAGTGAACGATCACCTTCGCCAACAAAGAATCATAAGCAGTACTCGTTTTATAGCCCACATAGCCGAACCCATCAGTACGAACACCCGGCCCATTCGGAGCGTCGTAGGCCGTTAATACCCCGCTTGCCGGCCGTACAGCGCCATCTTCTCGAAATGTTTCCATGTTGATACGGGTTTGAATCGCGAAACCTCGGGGCAGATTCAATTGATCAAGACCCAAAGAAACCAGTTTTTCTCCGGCCGCTATTCGAATTTGGCTTTGCACGATGTCAACACCAGTAACCTCCTCCGTAACTGTATGCTCAACCTGTAATCTCGCATTCGCCTCAATGAATACGAACGACTCATCAGTGTTATGAGCAGTATCAACTAAAAATTCGAATGTGCCGAGACTGGAATATTCTACCTTCTTAGCAAAACGGACGGCGGCATCTATGATTTTGTCGCGCAGAGTAACGTCTAGTCCCGGGGCTGGAGCAATCTCTATTACCTTCTGATTCCGGCGTTGAATACTGCATTCTCGTTCCCACAAATGTGCTATGCCTCCATGCAAATCGCCCACGATCTGCACTTCGACATGCCTCGCATGCCGAACGAATTCTTCGACATAAACATCCTCTATGCCGAATGCTGATTTCGCCTCTCTCTGGCATCGATCGAAGGTTGACTCGAGTTCAGATTCGTCAGTAACGGCACTCGTACCCCGACCACCACCCCCAGCAATAGCTTTTATTATCATTGAACCCCCACAGTCCTCAAAAAAAGCCTTTGCTTCTTCAAGAGATACTGCTTTATCTAGCCCCCTCAACACGGGCACATCGGCACTAATAGCTGCCGATCTTGCGCGCGCTTTATCACCAAATAATTCTAGATGCTCAACGGTTGGTCCGATAAATGTAATTCCCTCTTCCTGACATCGACTTGCAAACTCACTTTGTTCCGAGAGAAACCCGTATCCGGGATGGACTGCATCGCAGCCATTGGCTTTAGCGGCACTTATCATGGCTTCAATATCAAGATAGGCACGAGCGCCTTTTCCTTCTAATTGGTACGCCAAATCAGCCACCCGTGTGTGCAGGCTTGCACTGTCGTCCTCCGAGTATACCGCGACGCTAGGTATTCCCAGATCCGATGCAGCCCTCGCAATCCGGATTGCTATTTCCCCGCGATTTGCAATAAGTAATGACTTAAAGCTCATGATGACTCCAAAAATGCATTTGTTTTAAATTACCTTTCATAAACAGTACCAGTGATACCCTTATCGACCAACCTTTGATACTCCTCTTCACTCAGATCCAATTCATTCATGAGTACTTCCTTGCTGTGCTCCCCTACACAGGGCGAAGGTCGCAACGGAGATCCTCTCGCAGCAGAGAAGCGCCACGGCCTGCCTGGCAACCAAGTAGGCCCCGTTTCTGGGTGATCAACAAACGAGAAGAACCCGCTTTCAACGAAATCTGGTTCTGGCTTTTCGAAAAGCTCATAGAGTGTCCTCACCCGAGCCACACTAACCCCCAATCTACCCAGTTCTCTCTCCGTGATATCTGCATTCTGACTAGCACACCATTCTCCAAGAATCGTATCTAGGGATTCTTCATTTATTTTACGAGAGTTCATTGTTGCGAACTTATCAGCGAATAATCGAGAATCGCCGATATACTGAACAAGACGGCGCCAAGCAGCTTCTGTTTCTGTCGCGATAGCTAGCCACTGCCCATCAGCCGCATCATAGCAATTGTGTGGCGCAATGCGAGGATGGTGATTCCCTCCGGGTCGAGGAATCTTTCCCGACGCATCCAACTCGACAAACGCATCACCACAAACATGGGCAAGCGCCTCCATCATCGACAAGTCAATTCTCTGTGCTTCCCCCGTCCGATCTTTGTGCGTCAAGGCGGCCATGATCGAAGCCACTAGAAAGTAGCCCGAAACCGGATCAGGGTAAAGTCCCGCGGTATTCATCCCCAAATCCCCCTCATAACCATGCAAAGACGACAGACCTGACATGGGCTCGGTTGTGGCACCATTGGCGGGATAATCCCAATAGGGACCGGACTCTCCGTATCCGGAAACAGACGCCCAGATAATATCCGATTTAGTTTCTCGCAACTTCTCTAAGGTAAAACCCCAAGACGGCATAACAGTTGGCCGAAAATTGTCTACCAAAATATCAAACTTGGGAATAAGTTTCCAAAGAAGCTCGCGACCCACTTCCTGACCCAAATCAAGGGTTACTTCCCGCTTGTTCAAGTTAACGGAGTTATACTCGCCTTGCGTATTTAAGGGATGTTGCAAACGATTCGTATCCAAAACCCCTTCGGGGACAGTACCCGTCAAGCGTCTAAAAACATCAGGGCGCTTTATCGATCCTAACTGCACAACATCTGCGCCGAGCAAAGCCAACAGCTCGGTAGCAAAAGTACCCGACCAGGCTTGACCAAAACTCAAAACCCTGACGCCCGACAAAGGACCTTCAGAAAGTTCCTCCTCGCTTAGAACCACCGCTGCCTTTCGGTGAGGTGAGGGCTCTTTTTCCACAGTGATTTGCCCACGATGCTCATCTATCTCTGGCGCAGGGATACGGAGTTTCCATGGTGAGGGATGAAGGATACCCGGAGCGCCGGGGGCGCGAACGGTTTGCCCGTCGAGCCGAGCTTGAACAATAAAACCTCTTGCCAGCAGCTGTTCGTTTTCTACCAAATCTTGGATATCCTGCATCACTCCGGTCAAACAGCGAAGCCGAGCGAGTTGATGAAATGTTGGCCATCGACGAAGGGAGGGCAGACTTTCCGCAATCGCTCGCGTTACGAAACGCAGGTCTTGGGAGTGACGCCCAATATCCGGTATCAACTCCGGAATTTTCCCAATTGCAGGCAGTCTTAGCACTTCCATGGCCTGCGACCAATTACGGAAATCGGCAATACCAAAATTCATGCGCCCGTCTGCTGCATCCCATAGAGGTCCGGCGCGTCCCCTTGGCCGAATCCCAGTTGAACCTTTTGACTCACCAGCATTGGCATAAACTGACCTGACCCCCCAAGGATGCACTGTGAGCATGAATGCCTCCAGCTCACTCACATCGACAACCTCAGCAGCAGTCCCCGCTTCGCGTCGGCGCAACGCGGCTGCCCCGCAGAGGTATCCCACTACTCCACCTATATAACCGGTTTGGTTTCGCGGCATCTGAAGAGGCGGCTCTCCTCGATACCGGTTAATGTAGGACCATCCCGTGCGCGCACTAATTGTTAAGTTGTTACCGGGCTTTCCTGAGAGCGGGCTTGCAAGGCCATGCGCAGTAATGCAGATGTGAACCGCATCTGGGGATAGGTCAGGTAGGATCTTCAATGGGTCTGAGGTTGTAATCACAACATCCGCACTCGCCACCAAGTCGGCGAATTCCTCGCGGTTTTCAACTACGATCGATTTTTTATTCCAATTGGTAAACGAATGCATAACGCTGCGATTAGGACCAGCTTTACCCTCCAAAAAGGGCGGCTCTCCTCTTAAAGGATGCCCTTTCGGGCTCTCAACAAGGATAACTTCCGCACCAAAATCACCAAAGAGTCGTGCGGCAAATGCGCCTGACTGACGATCAGAAAGATCTAAAACCCTTAATCCTTCATGAGGTGCTTTCATAGAAGTGAGTATTCGCTTGGTATTCATGTGATCAAGGCATACTAGACGAATAGCGAGGGATATTCCTCATAATCGTCTTGAGCGGCCTCTTTGAAAACCTGAAAGACTAAAATCGCATGGAGAAGAAAAATTTTTGCCTAGGTTCCAAGCAGTAACTATATGAAAAATATCATTTTTTTAAAAAATTAAGAAAAAACTAAGGATTTGTAAAAAAAAAAGTTGAACTTACTGCCGATAATGGCATCATGACGGACATTGGGCGATCCTTCGTCCTTCAAACTATGGGGAAATACGGATGTTTAAGAAATTAACTCAGTGCGTGCCATTGGGATTGGCGCTAACCCTGACGGGAATCTCAGCTTACGCAGATGATCATGACAACTCTGCGATCGAAGAAATCATCGTTACCGGAGAAAGGGGGGAGACATCATCTCTTGACCGCGCGATGACAGTAACAGGTTTTAATGGAGTCATGATAGAAGAACTTGGTATTCAGAACGTTGATGACCTAGAAGTTCTTGTACCTGGACTACAAAAAGGTGTTCGGAGTTCTGCTGGTAAGAACGAAGATGGCCACTTAACAATGCGTGGAGTCAATAACGACCGTCGTATTAACTTCTTCCAGGACTCTTCTGTAGGGGTCTACGTAGATGGCATCTTCAACCCGATGTCTTACGGGCTCGATTCTGGAATGTTCGACATGGAACGTATCGAGGTTGCTCGTGGCCCACAGGGAACAACTGGCGGGAAAACGGCGATGTCGGGTACCGTTAACTTTGTATCGAAAAAACCGACGGATGTTTGGGACATGAAGGCCAGTGCAGAATTCACCGACCAAGCGTCGCAAAAAATCGACCTTGCTTTTGGTGGACCCATCGGGGACACAGGTTTTTCTTATCGTGTTGCTGTCAACCGATTGACTAGTGATGGACTGATTAAGAATGTCGGAGCAGGGCCAGATGCAGGAGAGGATGACCGACTCCAGTATTCTCCTCAGCTTCGGTTTCAGAATGATCGTTGGGATATTACCGCACGTTACAGAAGTCTCGAGGATAAAGGTGTACAGCGTGTATCGCTTGCGATAGGAGCACGTAATGCCCTAGACCAGTATTTACTACTCCCAGACGGTTCACCACGATGTGAGAGAGACCAGGCGACTAATGAGTGTATTACCGATGCCAGCGGTGAGATCGTGTATCTGGTTAATCCAAACTTCGGCCTGGGACAAAACGCCGCTATTGTTAACTGTCCTGGGTTCAACTTAGATGGAACTCGTGATGCGGGATTGCCGGTGGTGTGTGAAGGCAAGCATTTGGAACTCGTCACTGAAGTGAACGCGCCTTTAAAGCAAGATAATTTTCAGGAAACAATCTCTCTCGAAGCGAGATTTGCCCTGAACGATACCCACGAACTGATCTATTTGTACGGTGATCGAGACACTGGAACAGATCAGAACACTGATGGCGACGGCACTAACCGACAGCCAGGTGGGGTTTGCTCCGCTATTCATCCTAGAGTTCTGAGTGGAGAGCTCACGGAAGGTCAAACGCATCCACGATGCGCTCTAGACGGCGCTGGTAATGGCGTTTATAGCGATTCTATAACGAATTACTTGCGTACCTCTGATCAGGAAAGTCATGAGTTTAGGATCGTGTCTAACAATGATGGACCTCTCAACTACACACTCGGTTATACCTACCTATCCGGTGACAGTCCTTATGTATATCGCGATATGTATAATGGCCCAAACACCGGCTCTGCCAGAAACAACAACGATACTTTCTACCAAGATACCACTGCGATTTGCTTAGCAGTGAAAACTGGTGATGATGGTCTCACGGGTATGGCGAGAGGTATTGCCAATGGAACCGGCGTAGCGGGTTATAACACTGGCGGATGCTATGGAACGCCCACTACGGCCTACCACAGTGACGTAACCAATGGCGGTACACATATCGTTGGCAGCGGCGTGGCTGGAGCGTTTTACGGTAATGTCGAGTATGAGCAATCAGCATTCTACGGTAATGCTGAATATGTGCTTAACGACCAGTGGATGCTGTTTGCAGGTCTTCGTTTTAATGAGGACCACAAAGAGCACCTGCAGAACGACTTTACGTCAGCAGGTCAATCCACCAACGCTGACGGACAAGTTTACAACACTGTTGCAGGTATCTTCCGAAATAGCACCGTGAATGAGACTTGTTGTGGTTATATAGGCATCAATAAAGACGCGGACGGGAACGCAATACCCGACGACCGAACCTTCAGAGACTCAAAAGTAGTCACTTGGAAAGAGCCCACTTGGGCGTTCGGTTTTGAGTATGCACCAACCGATAGCTACATGTGGTACGGTCGTATCTCAAGAGGTTATCGCGCTGGTGGATTTGCCGGCTTTGGTAACGGGCTTGGAGAAGCAATGGATCCAGAACTCATGATCAACTATGAGGGTGGTTTAAAAGGCCTCTTCTTTGATAACGCTGTTCAGATCGAAGCTACAGCCTATTTCCAAGACTTTGAGACCTTTTGGATTCAAGACCGACGGTTACGTACAGCGCAAGAGCTAGTGATCGATAATTCTAGTAATTCAGCATTTATCGGTGATACGTCAGCGATAAGCGGTACCACCATCGCTGGATTAGAAGTTCAAGGCGCTTGGCAGATCAATGATCGGCTCGTCCTTCGTGGTTTCTATGAGTACATGACGTCCAGCTTTGGTGAATTCGAGACGAACTATTGTTGTACACCAGACGGCACTAACATGCCCTCACGTCTGGAGTCACTCAACGGTCCGGATGGAACCCCAATACTGAACGCAAATGGTGAGCCAGTGCTATTCAATGTTTCTGGTTTGACGAACTTCAAGGGCAATAACCTTCGTAACCAGCCTCCGCACAAGTTGTCAGCGACATTAAAGTATGACGTACCTGTCAACGCAGACTGGGGCACGGTAGATGTTCTCACCATCTACAGCTGGCGTGATGAAATGGATCCCGATGAAGCGAACTTCGATATTTATAAGATTCCTTCGCTCACACGTTGGGATATTCGTTCTAACTGGAGATCACCAACCGGATCTTTGTCAGCCTCGTTCTGGATAACAAACGTTTTAGACAGGGTGCAGGTTCAGACTTATTCACCTCGTGACGGAAACGGTGTAACTGGCCCAGTGCAAGGGACTGTTACAGACGAACGTCGTATTGGCTTGACGGTTAACTACCAGTTGTAAGCATACTGGGGAAGGAGATCCTTTAACGAGGAACTCCAAAAAAAAAGAGCGCACCCCTCAAGGGTGCGTTTTTTTTTGCTAGTTTAAGTGCATCAACCCGGGAAATTGAATTGTAATACAATTTTCCGTAATGTAAGGGACTCATGAATTCTTCACATACTCTCACGGTTCTTTCCTATATCATCACCGCATTACTCTCTTTAGGAGGCTGTGCTCAAGTCGAAGAACCCGTAGCTCCACAGAGTAACTCCCCAGATAAAGATCTCTCCATATATTTAGATGGTTTACTTGAAACTGCACGCGCGATGCCAACCTCTGCCTTAGCACGCGGTCGACTGGGAATGGCCTATGATGTTAACGGTCTTCAGGAAGAGGCCCTTTTGACTTATCAACAAGCGGCAGCGCTCGACTCAACCGATTTTCGTTGGCCATACTACAGTGCTCATCTGGTTGTTAAAGGGGGTGAATACGAACAAGCCCTAGTGCTCCTTGAGAGAGCATTGAATATCGACAACAAATACGCACCGGGTTGGCTATGGCGGGGATCTTGGCTACTTAAAGCTGGACTATATGAAGAGGCCATCGCTGCTTTCGAACGGGCTAATGAACTTAATCCTGGCGTAGAGAGCGAATTTGGTCTAGCACAGGTCCTCATTCCTTTGGGTCGCTACAATGAAGCGCTAGAGAAGCTTAATACTGTTCTCAAGTTCACTACTCATCCATACATTTACAGGACCTTAGGAGAGGTTTTAAGAGCGCTGGACAGGACTGATGAAGCACGTGTAGCAATGATTCGAGGAAAAGAAGCTGCAGCACTCGACTATACCGACAACCTATTGGCATCAAGAAGCGACCACCTGCGGGGACATTCCAGTTTCCAATACGCGCAGCAGTTATCAGCTTCAGGACGTCCTAACGAAGCGCTTGTCATTTTGCAAAGATTACAGATTTATTATCCAGAAAATTCCTGCGGTAGTGAGGAAGGGATTGTGCTGTCTTGCAACCTAATGAACTCCTCCGGAATTGCTTACGATCGCGCTGGCCTACCCAGCCGTGCGCTGGAAATTCTGCACCGCGGTATTAAGTTGAACGAAGACTATATCCCTTTCCACATAACGTTGGGTAATCTTTATCGTCGCCAAGGCAACCTAGCAAAGGCGTTGGAACATATTGACCGGGCGATCGTATTGAACCCAGCGCGAGGCTATACTCACGAGCAAAGAGGTAGAGTTCTGTTTGGTCTTTCTCTATTCGATGATGCTCAAAATGCATTCACTCGAGCGTTAGAATTAGAACCGCAAAAACGAACTACACTTTTCTATCTTGGTCTCACTGCAATAGAAATGAATAATTGGGGAGATGCTTTAAGATACTTTGAAAACGTTACTAGAGTTGAACCCAGCTTCGCTATTGGTTATGTTTTTGTGGCACGAAGTCTAGCTGAGCTCGGCAGATTTGAAGAGTCCCGAAAGGCGCAGCTAGAGGCACAACAATATGGTGCAGAACCATCCGAACTTGAAAAGATAACTCGTCGTCGAGAGACGCTAGCACTACAATCGAAGGATCTCCAATGAAATGGCAATTAATTACCTGCGCTAGCCTTTTGATGTCGGGTTGCACGCCTTCTGAAATACCGTGGTTTAAAGAAGAAACTCAGATTCGAGGAATTGATTTTGTGCACCACTCTGGTTTTGACGGTCGTCCTTTAATGCCAGAGATGATGGGTGGTGGTGTCGCGCTTGTGGACATCGATGGTGACGATGATTTGGACTTATATCTCGTGCAAAGTGGCCGAGTAGATGAGGTACTAGCTTCAGAGTTTTCTGCAAACCAGCTTTACCTTAACCGTGGCGATGGCTATTTCGATCGACGGGAGAACTCTGGCGCGGAGGACAAAGAAGGCTATGGTATGGGGGTGGCCGCGGGAGTTTATGACAACGATGGCGATCTCGATTTGTACGTCACTAATCTTGGTGAGAATAAACTTCTGCAAAATAATGGGGACGGTCAATTTACCGATGTTACAGAGATGGCAGGGGTTGGTGATGAAAGCTGGGGGACGGCTGCAACATTCTTAGACCTGGATGCCGACGACGACCTTGATCTCTTCGTTGTCAACTATCTGCATTGGTCAAAAAATATCGAGCAAGACTGCTATGGGAAGGCCTTTTTCGTAACCTACTGTGGACCAACAGTTTATGATGCTCCCGCCATGGATACGCTCTATCGTAATAATGGCGATGGAACCTTTACTGATATCACGAAAGAAGCTGGTATTAATGTCGCCTTTGGCAATGGGTTAGGCACCGTCGGTGCGGATTTCAATAAAGATGGACTAATTGATCTCTTTGTTGCGAACGATACATTAGTGAATCAGCTCTGGATAAATCAGGGCAATCTCACGTTTACAGAGGAATGTCTGCTATGGAGCTGCGCGATGGACTCAAATGGTATCGCAAAGGCAGGAATGGGAGTAGCTTCTGCTGACATCGATGATGATTCCGATCCTGATTTACTGGTGGTTAATCTTGTTCGGCAAAGTGATTCTTTTTTTCGTAATGAAGGGAGCTATTTTTTTGATGCCACCAGTCTGATCGGTATCGTACCGGTGAGTATGCGACACACTCGCTTTGGTGTGACCTTTTCAGACCTAGATAACGATAGCCGTCTTGATTTGTATGAGGTGAATGGCAAAGTGGAGATGCAAGAACCCGCAGAGGGCGATGGTTTCGCTGAGCCTAATGCCTTACTTAAAGGTGTATTAAAGGACGGTCGGGTAAGTTTTACCGAGGTGAAACCTCAAGGTGGCGTATTTCCCTCGCTCAAGCATACAAGTCGAGGCCTTGCTGTTGGCGATGTAGACAATGATGGCAGTATTGACCTTGTCATTACTAATCGTGACGCTGCACCTTACCTGTTGATGAATACAATAGCTGCTAAGAATAATTGGGTACGATTCAAAGTAAAGACAAATGGACGCGATGCATATGGGGCAACAGTGTCAGCAAAACTTGATGCTATCCAAATGAATCGTGATGTACAGCCCTCCGCGAGCTATTTGGCATCAAATGATCCAAGAGTTCATTTCGGCTTGGGGACCGCAACTTTTGTAAAAGACGTTCGTGTTATTTGGCCCGGAGGTACAGAGGAAAGTTTCGGTGATTATGATGCTGGCGAAACCTATACTTTAGTAAGAGGTTCAGGTAACTCAAAACCCAAATAATCTAGTAGCTCCGCTTACGATCACCTTTAATTGAAAAATTAACCCAAAGATCTCGATCAGCATAGATAACACCGTTGCATTCGGGTTCAAAAATTCGTACCTGAAGCAACCAATTACCGGCATCAAACGGGGTCCCAGAAAAGTCCTCCCCATCAAAAATCATACCGGGGGGAACTTCCCCCTGCATAATCCTCGCTTCACCAAAACCCCATTCGCCATCGCACCTCGCAGTCAATCTTGAACGGACATACTGACCCTCCCAACCATGGCCAGTGGTGAATCGAATAGAACTCAGAAAGGAAAAACCAGGGCCCGCATCCACTAGCGGAACCGAAGTTCCGCAGCCCGCGCATAATAGCACAAATAGCAGCATGGATATTCTCATGGATTCACTCCAACCAACCAGAAAACAACACTTTTACCGTAGAGGAACTCTACCATTAGTGGCAAAGTTTATTGGCTTAAATTACTCCCTTAGCCCTCAACTTGTCTATTTCTAAATCGTCGTAACCCAGTTCCTGCAGTATTTCTGTGGCATGCTCACTGAGCCGCGGTGACCTTTTGGGCTCCACTTGAGGGACTGAGGAGATCTGGATAGGATGTTTGACTAGAAGAGGCATGGTAATCTCTGGATCAGTCGGTTTTATTAGCATTTCATTCTGAATCGCTTGCTCGTCCGTCAAAATTTCTTCAACTTTCCCAACCCTATTTATAGGAATATCATGGAGTGCGAAAATATCTAACCACTCTGCAGAGCTGCGGGTAATAAAGATCTTCTCAAGAGCTTCCCCAAACTCAACACGAACATCCAGAAGATCTTCAAACTCACTTAATTCAAAACGATACATTAAATCAGGCGCGTCTAAAGCGATTACCAAAGCATCAAATTCATCCAAGCTACGAAGCATGTTCAATTGCAACCAACGATCATCACTACAACGATAGACCCTTAACTGGACACGCGGTGAATGCCTTTCTTCCCGAAAGAAGTCGCCATTGCCCCCACCGATAAGGGCTTGAATAGTGGATCCATTTGACCAAATACCATTGGCCATTAGAGACGTGTGAACTAACCCACCCTCTCCTGTTCTTTCTCTGTGTAACAGAGCAGTCACAATACCTGAATAAATTGCAAGACTCGTGGGATGATCACCCATACCAGCAAGTCCTTGGACAGGTCGTGATTCCTTATCGCGCATCAGATCCATTTGTCCGCCTCGAGCCCAGTAGGCAAGCTGATCAAAGGCCTTTCGATCTCGTTCAGAACCGGTCTCACCGTAAGCACTCAATGAAGCGTATATCATTTTGGGGTTAATAAGCTTTAGATCTTCATAATTGAGACCTAACTTATCTCGCAAGGGAAATGGCTGATTTGTTATAAACACATCACATTCAGAGACTAATTGATGCATTACAGCCATTCCTTCTTCTGTCTTTAAATCAAGAGCAATACTGCGCTTATTTCTGCCATCTAACTGCCACATGTAGTCCTGTTTATCTTCGGGCAATCCTGAGATCGCCTCAATCCTCCTCAACAAATCCCCCTCTGGCGACTCAATCTTGATTACATCGGCACCAAATTCGGCAAGAATCATTGCGGCAGCTGGCGCGGCGATTACCGTTGCCACATCGAGCACCTTGAGACCAGAAAATAAATAACTATCCATACATTCTCCGAGAGTTAGTGAGATTCAAAAGCGTTCCGGCAAAATTAAGTTTTCCCAAAGCTCAGCCACCAAACTTCATCTCGCCAATACTAAACTCAAATTACGAGTTTTTTAATCCATCGTTTCTCTTCGAATAGACGCTTTGATTATTTTTAGAGGAGCTGTCGGTTTTCCACTTCGGCTACCACGACTTTCTAAAGCATCGAGAGTTTTCTGGCCCGAAACCATCGAGCCAAAAATAGTATGTTTACCGTCCAGATACTGGGTTGGTACAAAAGTTATGAAGAACTGACTACCATCGGTTCCAGGCCCCGCGTTCGCCATACTAAGCAGTCCTGGCCGATCATGAGAGACGCCTTGGCTGAACTCCCCGTCATACTTATAACCAGGCCCACCCCTACCGGTTCCGGTTGGATCCCCTCCTTGGGCCATAAAACCAGTAATTACGCGATGAAAAATGACATCATCATAAAAGCCTAATTCTGTAAGATAAATAGTACTAGTGACGTGCATAGGAGCAGTCTGAACAAATAATTGAAAACTTATCTCACCTACATTGGTTTCAAGATCCCAGTAGTACTTGTCGCCGCGTTTGAAGTCCATCAGCTCCGGTTTCGTCAAGCTCTGCTTCCATAACGGATTGGACTTATCTACTGTGGGCAAACGTTGATCAGTCCCAGCCTGAGCAAGAGTGATCTCGGGATAAACCATAATTCCAAGAACAAGAAGCGATATAGTCATCAAATACGCTAGTTTCATTGATATTCCTAAGATTATTTATGTAATTCCGTGAAGTATAAGCAAAGAGATCACGTACGTCAGCGTTCTCATAAGTGTTTGTAACAATTTGCCTCGTCTCAATTCAAGGTCGTTGCCTACCAATTGGGCACGTACAGGAATAAAATCGTATTATGCAAATTAAAACAGTGCGCTGTCACAAAATAGACGAGGACATTACCAAGGTTACCCTTGATACGGTTGACCTACCACCACCCTCGGAAAACGAAGTTCAGGTCAAACTTAAAGCTTGCGCCGTTAATTTCACGGATATATTGAAGATCCAAGGAAAGTACCAACGCAAACCACCACTACCCTTCGCTCCTGGAGGGGAGGCTGCAGGCGATATTTCTGCAGTGGGGCGTAACGTCAGTGCTGTTAGTTTAGGAGATAAGGTAATCTTAAGTGGCGACTATGGTGGCTTTGCCGAGGTGAGGAACGTTCCGGCGAGCACAGTTAGACCAATGCCACGATCTATGGACTATGCAGCCGCAGCATCTTTTCAAACTTCATATATGACCGCGTGGGTTGCACTAACCTGTCGAGGTCATCTCAAACCCGGGGAAAACCTTCTTGTCCACGGAGCGACGGGAGGAGTTGGCATGGCCGCTGTCGATCTGGGGAGGCATTTAGGCGCGAATATCATCGCCACCGGCGGTCGCGATGATAAACTCGCAGTCGTAAGAGCGCGCGGTGCAAATCACGTAATCAACTATTCGATGCCTAATGGGGAAATCGGTGGGTTTCGTGATGAAGTTAAATCTCTTACTAATGGGAGAGGCGCTGATGTCATTTTTGATCCCGTAGGCGGCGGTGTGTTCGATGAATCCATGCGCTGCATCAATACTGACGGTCGTCTACTCACGATTGGTTTTACCAGTGGCCAATGGCCCCGTGCGGCCGTTAATCTCATTTTAATCAAGCAACTGTCCGTAATCGGGGTTCGTGCAGGAGAATATGGAAGGATATATCCCGAGAAAGGAAAACAAAACGCTCGTGCAGTTTATGAGCTTGCAGATACGGGAAAAATTAAACCATACGTGTGTAAGGCATTTCCGCTTACCGAAGCCGTTTCCGCAATGCAGATGCTAGCATCTAGAGAAGTGGTTGGGAGGTGCGTGGTGACGATGAACGGATACAGTATGACTTCATCGGACTAGTTCCCGAGTAAAGCCCCTCTGCAAAGACCCTAAGAATCGAGTAATCAGAGGGATTATAAAAATAGCAACATACTAAGTTAGCTAAAAAATATTGTTAACGATATGAGATCCAAAATTAAATTGGAAAAAGATTATGCGTCTAGTCACGTTTAGACAAAACGATAAAACGAGAATAGGAATTCAAACTCACGAGGGCATCATAGATCTCAGTATCGCAGCGCCAGACCTTCCTACAAATATGCTGAGTTTTCTTGAGGCCGGGACTAGTGCGATGCAAGCCGCACAGTCAGTTGAGAGTTCCAACATACATCACTCGATGGATGAAGTCCGTTTACAGTGCCCTATTACTGTTCCACCTATGATTTTAGCGATCGGCCTCAACTATCGCCTTCATGCCGAAGAAACAGGTTCTACCTTACCTAAGGTTCCTCTCGTCTTTACCAAACAACAAACGTGTGCCAATGGTCCATTCGATGATATCCACGCACCACCGGAATCAGCATTCCTTGATTACGAGGGGGAACTCGGCATCGTCATAGGAAAAAAAGCTAGACGTATAAAAAAAACAGACGCAGAAGACTATATTGCTGGCTATTGTATTGTTAACGACGTCAGCCTCAGAGATTGGCAGGCACGCGGGGCGCCGGCTTCATTTACGATGGGGAAATCATGGGATACCCACGGTCCGATGGGACCTGCTATTGTGACTAAAGAAGAAGTCGGTGATCCACACCAATTGAATCTTAAAACATGGGTAAATGGCGAACTAAGGCAGAACTCAAGCACGAATGATTTAATTTTTAATTGCTTTGAAATCATTGAATTCATTTCTACGGCGCTCACCCTTCAACCTGGTACCGTGATCCCCACAGGAACCCCGAGTGGAGTTGCAGCCGCAATGGAACCTCCTGCGTGGCTCTCGCCCGGAGATATCGTTAAGGTTGAAATTGAAAACTTAGGTTTTATTGAAAACAAGGTTGTTGCGGAGCCGATTTAACTGACACTCTGCAATGCGCCCTTTAATGTGGATAACATTTCGTCTAGTTCAGCATTACTTACTGTTAAAGCTGGCATGAAACGCAGAGCATTTGGTTTTGGGGCATTAATCAGCAAGCCGTTATCGAAAGCGTTTGCTACCACAGCAGCACCCTGGTCATGGGGGAGATCGACTGCGACTAACAAACCGGTCCCGCGCACATTACTAAGGCCAGTCTCCTTGGCAAGTTTTCGCAGCTTTTTCTTAAGGTAGTTCCCTCGTCTTCGTGCTCTATCAGGAATATTCTTGTCTAACATATGCTTTATAACGGTATAAGCGGCTGTCATAGCAAGAGGCTGACCTCCAAACGTGCCGCCCTGATCTCCCGCCTCGAACACACAAACGTGATCCTTAGCCAAAAATGCAGCCACTGGAAAACCACTCCCCAAGCCCTTACCCAAAGTCATTATGTCGGGCTCAACATTATAATTTTGATAGCCGAATAGTTGACCGGTCCTACCAGCCCCAGTTTGAACCTCATCCAGTATTAAAAGAATGCCTTTGTCATCACACAGTTTGCGTAGTCCTGACATAAATTCCTGACTGGCGACGTAGACACCGCCTTCGCCTTGAATAGGTTCCATCATTATGGCGCAGGTATGGTCAGAAACCGCCTCAATCACTGCATTAAGAGAATTAAAGTCGACATGAACAAATCCAGGGACTTTCGGTTCAAAAAGTTTATGCCAAGCCTCTTTTCCGGAGGCAGACATCAGTCCGAGAGTTCTTCCGTGAAAGCTATTATTTGCGGTGATAATTTCATAGGCTCCGTTTAAGTGCTCGGCGCCGTACTTCCTAGCAAGCTTAATAGCACCCTCATTCACTTCAGCACCACTATTACCAAACCAGATTTTGTCTAAACAGGAGTTTTTCACTAATAGATCTGCAGCGGCGATCATCTGATCATTGAGTAAAGCAGGACTTCCGTTAAGGAGCTCTTTCATCTGCTTGTTAATCGCTCGGACCAAAACCGGAGGACAATGACCCAACGAATTAACTGCCCAACCTTGAATAAAGTCTAAATAACGGTTTCCGTTCGCATCCCACAAATAACTACCCTTGCCTCGAACCATGACCTGTTCAGGCCGATTCACTACAAACATGATACTCTCAGCGGCGTTACTTAACATTTCTGGGGTGGACGCTAATTCGGTCATTTTATCCTCACAAGGTTTAAGGCTTGCTGCGCATAATACATAAAACGGTCACAAAAACACTTATCGTAAACTATTCCGTAGCAACTACTAAGCTCCTAGTTTATTCTTGCTCAACCGGCAAAAAAAGTCACGAACAAACATATGCATGAAAAGAAGGCCCTTGTTGCTTCAAGCTTAAAAAAGGAAGCCATCTCTGTTACACGGAAAATGGCGGCTGCACTACCAGAGTTAAGGCGTCTAGCCGCTGGTAAGGGCTTGAAAATTCATCATCTCGGGGCTGGCTACCCACATCCCGAAGTGACGGATCCGCGCAACTTCCTGGCACATAAAACCCGCTATTTCGCGCACCTTGACAAGAAATTGCCATGCCAGGGTTCAGGTTCTATTTCAGAGCATCTCCGAGAATCTTACGCTTATACAGATACTCTTGGACCAGTGTCTGTACGAAAACATTTTGCTCGTATTTACGGTGCTGATTGGGGCTTTTCAATGCAATCAGAAAATCTGATTCCAACGATAGGCGCAAGCGGAGGAATAAATCTCGTATGTTCACTGTTCGAACGTCCTGGTATTGAGGTCGCGTACTTGACTGACGCGCCGACGTACGCGGGTTTTATTGCGCGTGCGCAGTTAGCCGCTCAGGCTTCCATCTACAGTGTAGATATGGATTCTGAAGGCCCTATTATTGAACAACTGATCTCTCAAATAAAAAGCGCTCGATCACAAGGCAAACTCGTGCCTTTCTACTACACTATTCCAGACGGCCACAACCCGGGCGGCTTCTCTTTCTCACAGAAGAGAAGACAGGAAGTTCTGGAGGTCATGGAAACCTTTGGGATACTTATCTTAGAGGATGCTCCTTATGTTTATATCAGTTACGCAGAAGAAACAGAACGACCAAAGCCATTCGTAGCTTTGGATCCTAAGAGAACTATACATCTCTTCACAGGTTCAAAAATCGGTTTTCCAGGACCCCGAGTAGGATTTCTCTATACCGAAGCGTGCATAGAGATTAGCGACAGGGAAGTCATTCCTCTTCGAGACCTTCTTCTTACAGAGTCGAGTGCTGATATCCTATTCCACAATCCCGAGGCACTTTACGCCTTTGAATCTATGTTACATGATGAAAACATGGATCCGCGTCAATCCCTTTGGACGGTAGCGAAAGAAAAACAGACGGTCTATAGCGAAAATCGCGAAATTGTTATGGAAGGTCTGTCTAAAGGATTGGGCAAGTTCCCCAAGCGCTACAGATGGACAATACCTCAGGCGGGGTTCTTTACGGTATTCCGCTTCCTCAATCCAAGCATTATCACAAATGACGACTTTGTGAGGTGGCTCGTTTCCGAACATGGCGTCGTTGTTATTCCGATGTTCGATTTCTATCCCAACGATGCGAAGTTACGAAATCCCCGGGCCGGTTTAAGCGAGCTCAGATTATCCTTCTGTTTTACCGAAAGTTTTGGTGATAATAGGAGGAATGATCTCTCCGAGGCTATTAGTGCTTTCTGTAAGGCCGTGCTGGTTATTTGAGCAGAAACTACCGGACAACAGCGGTTATTTTTGACCCAAATGAATGTGGGAACCTTTCGTCTCTTCAAAAAATTGCTGCTTGTGTTAAGAGGCACAAGAAAGCGACGCAGATACACCGTGGGCAATAGTCTTCGACGATTACCCTAGGGCGCCTACACCTGCGAAATGTCTCGCGGGTGCGAAGCTTTTTATTGTCGGAGGTCGGGATACAGCCGAGCGCAGAGAGCTTCGCTCAAACACTGCTCCTATAAATCATCCCCTCATTCTTAAGGCTGCACTAACTTGTTACTTGAGAAGCTTGAACTACTCAGCTAGCACTACGTTCTCTGCTTGCGGGCCTTTCTGCCCTTGCGTTACAGTAAACTCTACAGCTTGTCCCTCTGCGAGGGTCTTAAAACCATCGCCAACAATCGCGCTGAAGTGCACAAACACATCAGGGCCAGATTCTTGGGATATAAAGCCGTAGCCTTTAGATTCATTAAACCATTTAACGGTTCCTGTCGTTGTAGACATATTTACTTCCTGGTTCCTTCAAGTCATATTTTATTCATCCGTCGTGGATGAACGGTTTCGCTGAAATGTGCTAGTACTTATGTGAAACAGGATTAACCGGCGTGTGCATAAATATAGTGTACTTTCGAGCAAAGTGCAGTATAGGGGGCTTTTAACGGAATGAAAACCTTTAGTGCGGATACTTTGACTCAAAAACTTACGTTAAAAACGCCATTTTATATAAATAATGACTTTTTCCACCATAAACAGGGTTTCTTTTGACCCTTTCCGGCCACTTGCATCTATTTTGTATTGAATAGTACCCTCTTATTCTGCCTTTTCACCCGTCTGGCATCAAAAAGATAGTTAAATTAACCGAGTCGTGTATCCTCCTACCAATTGTTACGAAGTTCACGAAGTTTCAGAAATACCGTTTCGGGATCTGGATTGTCTTCAAGACCTGGGAAATCTGTTACCAGCTGCGCAATTAAAGACGGACTTCGTAGTCGAAAGAAGGTGTTTATTTCTTTCTCAATAGCAAGACTAGAAACTAAGGCATTGTTTGGGTCCTGGTCTCGTATTTCACTGAGTAATACTCTCGCTTTATTATTATCAGCCTCTCTTGCAAGGGTAAACTCGAGGTTATTTGCCATATAATCATGCCCTGGATAGATCAAAGTATCTTCAGAGAGCTTGGCTAGCTGATTAATAAATGTTTCATACAATTTGACCGGATGCCCTCCCCCATGACAATTACCCGCACCTGCGTTAAATAGCGTATCTCCTGAGAACAGAGCAGGAATATCCGTCTGGGATAACAGACAAACATGGGCCATAGTATGGCCAGGCGTATCCAGTACCGTTAGCTCCACAGATTTGCCTACTCTAACTAAATCACCAGCTTTCAAACCAACATCCATACCGCCTATGTGTGCCCTCGCGTTTTCATGCGCTAAAAGCTTGGCCCCAGTTGCCTTAATCATATGGTGATTACCACCAGTATGGTCACCATGCTCATGGGTGTTCAAAATCTGGGTGATCTCCCAACCCCTTTTCTCGGCCAAATCAAGGCACTTACGATAATCCAAAGGGTCAATAGCAAGCGCTTCTCCAGTATCTGGACACGCGACTAAATAATTAAAGTTACGAAAAGAGTTTCCAGTCCAGATTTGCTCAACAATCATGATATATTTCCTAAAAATATTAATGAATCATGTTTGCGACTTCTTAGCAAGACCAAGCACTCATGGTCTAACAAAATGAATCCCTATGCGACATATAGAGTCAGGTAGGCCAAAGCCAAATATTCTTTTTCTAATGACGGATCAGCAGCGCTGGGACACCGTAGGCAAAGATGGTGAGTGGGTCCAAACACCAAATATCGACGGTATAGCAGAGGGAGGGACACTATTCACTCAATGCATCACGACCAGCCCTGTTTGTGTTCCGGCAAGACTCAGTCTTGCCACTGGGAAGTACCCTCACAACACCGGGGTCTGGACTCATCAGGACTATACGATGCCAGCAAACAGTCAAAACTGGATGCGGGAAATAAAACGGCGAGGTTATCGCACGAGTCTTTTTGGTAAAACCCACTTACATCCTCATAGAGGTGATCTCAGGAAACAAGAGCATCTTCTCCACGCTTGGGGACTCGATGATGTAAATGAAACTAGTGGACCTCGGGCTAGCGCACACGTGTTAAGCCATATGACTGAACTTTGGGATCGCAAAGGATTGTTAGACCCTTACAAAGCTGATGTCGAAAATCGTTTTTCAAACAAAGCCTATATTGTTCGCCCTTCCCCGCTGCCTCTTGATTATTACTATGACGTCTATGTGGGACAGCAAGCAAAAACATATCTGGAGGCATACGATTCCAAAGCACCCTGGTTCTGTTGGGTTAGCTTTGGTGGGCCTCATGAACCTTGGGATACGCCAGAGCCTTACGCAAGCATGTATGACCCAAAATCAATGCCTAAAGCGATATCGAAAATTGCGACCAAAAAGAAGGGACGTTCAGAAGGATTTTTGGATGAAATTACTAATGGGAAATGGAGTCCCAATTTTACCCCTGATGAGGTTAATGCGATGAGGGCCAATTACGCAGGGAATATCACGTTAATTGACCACCAAATTGGAGAGATCCTTGAAGTTATTAAAGACCGAGGCGAACTGGAGAATACAATTATTGCATTTACCTCTGATCATGGCGAAATGAACGGTGACCACGGCCTCATCTATAAAATGAATTTCTTGGACGGATCAGTAAGAGTCCCTCTCATTATCAAAATCCCCGGCATGAAAGGAAACCGTATCAACGACAGCATTGTGGAACTTAGCGATATTGGACCCACCCTATTGGAACTCATAGAGGGAAATACCAACTATAAACATTTCGCTAAGTCTCTTTGCGGGACATTAGAGGGTGACAATCACCGAGAGGATGGTCTATCAGAAATAGTAGGCGAATTTATGCTAATAAATAATGATTGGAAAATCGCATTAAATCAGCAAGGCAACACCTATCTATTGTTCAATCGCAAAAATGATCCAGACGAGCTTGAGAATCTTGCCGGAGATAAGAGCTACCAATCAACAGAGGTGCAATTGAGACATCGAATTTTAGAGAGAGTCATCCAAAGCCAAAATGGGGTTGATTGAAAAAAATCTTTGAGCGCGTCAATGATTTTAAAACTAATGGTCAAAAAGCAAGTAAACATAGCCTGGGGCCTAAAGCTCAGGGTAAAATTTAGCTCAGGCTACTACGCAGGAGTACTTTAATGGAAGGGATTAACCACGATCAGGTAACCGATTGGTTTCGGGATAATGTTCCGGATATATCACCTCCTCTTAATTTTGGGTTAATTTCAGGAGGCAAATCTAATCTCACCTACCAAGTTACAGATCAGGAGGGTAAAGCATTTGTCTTGAGGAGGCCTCCTCTTGGACATGTGCTAGAGAGTGCGCATGACATGTATCGCGAACACAGAATTATCTCCTCCCTCCATGGCACTGATGTACCTGTCGCGAAGACGTTCGGACTCTGCCAAGACAAGGCGGTAACTGGTGCTGACTTTTTTGTCATGGCCTGTGTCGAAGGAACCGTAGTTCACAATGTAGACGCTGCAGAGACTATTTCAGAGCAGAATCGTTATACGTTTGGTAAGCATTCAGTAGAGGTGCTCGTCGCTCTTCATCTGATTGAACCCAATGACGTAGGGCTTGGTGATCTTGGTCGTCGCGAGGCCTATCTTGATCGTCAACTCAAGCGGTGGACTGGGCAATGGGAAGCAACAAAAACTCATTCAGAACCCGGCATGGACGAACTTTTAACCTTACTTCACGAACGAAAACCTCGCCAGGTTGGTTCAGCTATCGTGCACGGTGATTATCGAGCCGGTAACTTAATGCATCAAGGAGGAAAGGTTGTGGCCGTTTTTGATTGGGAACTATGCACCTTAGGTGACCCATTAGCCGACCTCGGGTACCTGCTGAATTCTTGGCAGACTCAAGACGAAGTCGAAGAAATGAGCGGTTTAGCACCGCCAACAGCTATTGGAGGATTCCCATCGAGAGATGAACTGATGGATTGGTACGCGACAGGAACAGGACGAGATCTTTTAGATATCAACTACTACCGTGCATTCTCACACTGGAGAATTGGTTGCATTATGCAGGGTGTTTATAAACGATTCCTGGAGGGTGCCATGGGCGATCAAGAGATGGATCTCGAGGCCTACAGAGCGGGGGTTGGTCGAGTGGCTACTAGTGCTCTTGAGCTCATCAGCTAGTTTATTGGATTGCTTCCTTCAGATGTCCTCGCTCGAATAAATTAGATGGATGTCGTATCGCAACTGAGACAATGCAACTCATTCTTGTGCAGCTTGCGCCGCCGCCCAACGATAATCTGCTTTACCACTTGGATTCCTAATTATCTGATCTCTAAATATAAATGCCTTTGGAAATTTGTAGCGAGAAATATGATTGCCACACTCTTGTAATAAACTTTTCTCAGAAACCTCAGCACCAGGACGAAGTTGTATTATTGCAACAACTTCTTGCCCCCAGCGATCAGATGAACGGCTGGTCACAACTACGTCGTAAACCTCGGGGTGTTGCATTAACGCTTGCTCGACCTCTTCTACAAAAATTTTTTCACCGCCTGAGTTTATGGTCACAGAATCTCGACCATGAAGTTCAAGTGTCCCGTCCTCAAGCAAACACACCCTATCTCCGGGAACAGAATACCTCAGACCATCAATAGTAATGAAAGTTTTTGAAGTTTTTTCCCTATCATCGAGATACCCCATTGGGATATGACCTGTCTGCGCCCACCAACCAAGACCATCATGTCCTGGCTGCAGAATGGTAGTCAAATCATCGCTCAAAACAGCATTACCCCTCTGTAAAGCAAACTTCCCAGTATTCGGCCCCAACAACGAATTACTTACGTGTTGAGCTTGAGTGCCGGTCTCTGAAGAACCTGCTGCATCGATAATATTGATATCTGGGAGAAGCTCGAGCAACTGAGCCTTTAACGTCACACTGGTAACAGCGCCACCAGTGATAATGTTTTTTAGCGAGGGAATTGACCTGGGCTTCCTTACCAAAGCGTCTACAATGGGTCGTCCGAATGCGTCCCCAACAATCATGAGTGCATCAACTTGTTCTCTAATACAGGTATCGACGATATCATCACCGTCTAAACGCCTTACATCGCTCTGTATAACTACTGTACTACCACCATGAAGAGCTTTTAATGCTACCCAAGATCCCGCTCCGTGCATAAATGGTGGTGATGCTAAATAACGATGATAGCTTCTCCTCGCGCGCTCCTGAAACTCCTGTAAAGTTTCAATAACTGTCCCTCTTGAGGTCTTTCCACCTAAAGCCGCTACCAGCATATCTGCCTGGCGCCATATTACGCCCTTTGGCATTCCTGTAGTTCCGCCCGTATAAATCATGTAAAGGTCATCTGGTTTGTGCTCAATTGTTGGAAATTCTTTATTGGCGGTAGATAAAATTTCCTCGTAAGCTAGTGCTCCAGCAATTGCGGTACCCTTTGATTCGTCGTCGACCTCGATCAATAGAGATAGGGAGGGAACCTCACTTAGAATGTTCATCACTCGTTCTGACAGCGAGGAATGATAAATAAGCACCTTTACGTGTGCATTATTAAGGAGATAGATAAGCTCCTCATCCACATAACGGAAATTGATATTGAACGGTACAGTCCTGGACTTGTAACAGGCAATAGTGGCCTCTAAATATTCATTCCCATTGTAGAGATATAAACCCACATGGTCTTGTCCGCTCTGCCAATTCTCTAGTAGTTCGCGCTCCTGATGACAACCAAAACCTCTGGACACCAAAACGTTAGCTAGCTGATTGGTACGATCATCGAATTCCCTGAAAGTAAAACGTCGATCACGGAAAACTATAGCTTCACGATCTGGAACGATCTCTGCAATCGCACGGTTGAGGTCCGCGAGATTTATGTTTGGTATCGACACAATTCTTTAACCCCCCTTCGATAGATTCTTTTGAAGCACCTAAAAAACGAGCTGAATAACTAAGCCTTTACGATTGGTTCTTTCACTCCCTTCACTGGGGTGTGAATTTTAATGACACATCCATCCTCTCGCTTCGGATCTTCCAAATCAACCCTCGCTGAAGTTGTCACGATTTGATCCAACTCTGGCCCAATGAACGCCGGACAAGTTGGCTGTTTTACAGGCAGCGGATAAGAATTGATACGGTTTCCGTCTGGGTCATAAACTTCTATGGCAGATCCCCCCCAACGAGCATTCCAAAGATTTCCTTCACCGTCCAAAACGGATCCATCGGGATGACCTTGAGAATCGATGCTCGGCCCCACGTGAACTTCTCTCTCTCCTGTGATCTCACCGGTTGCAGGATCAGTGGGCACCTTCCAAATAATACGATTCGGAGTGTCAGTGTAAAAGGCAGCAGTGCCATCCTGTGTAAAACAAATAGAGTTTGGCGTGACAATGCCCTCTATCAAAACAGATAAGTTCCCTTCAAAAAAACGATAGATTGCGCCAGGCCGTCCCTTACCATCTTTAGCCATAGTACCGATCCAAAATGCTCCACTAGGATGCACTCGACCGTCATTAGTACGCATAAGATGGTCTTCTGGAAATTCCAGTACAGTTTCAGTAGCACCACTTTCTAAGTTTAATACTCGAAAATCGAGCTCAGTAGCAACCAACACTTGTTTCTCGTCTAAAATCCCCGCGGCTGAGGGTAAAACTGGAAACTGAAACCTATGCGTTTCATTACTGGTAAAACCCCTTTCATAAACAGCGGAGCCGTTGATATCGCACCAAACTAAACTTGACCGCAAATGGTGAGTCAAAGGCCCCTCACCGAGTGACAATTGCTCATTTGACCAAACGGACGTTTCAACTAAATTCAAAATTACTGCCTCGTTATTTGTTAAGTGTTGCTAAGAAGTGGTTTATGCCCGCTTGGGATACCTCCATATCTTGCTGAGGGGTCCCCGAGCTGGCCCCGATACCACCCAAGCATTCACCGTCAACAATGACAGGCAGTCCACCACCAACAGTGCTGACTCTACCTCCATGCTCTGTGTGGATTCCAAAAGCCAAATTGCCTGGGGTATTCGCAGCATTGTACTCATGTGTGGCTTTTCTCGCTGCGCCAGCCGTGAATGCCTTGTCCTGCGCCACCACGATGCTATGGGCCTTACCCCCATTCATTCTCTCGAAGGCTATCAAATTACCCGAGTCATCCGTCACCGCTATGCACATTGGCAAGCCTATCTCTGCAGATTTGTCTCTTGCCCCCTCGATCAGAATGCGAGCATCTTCAATACTAAGTCTCTTTACCGAAATCATTTCCTCTCCCTTTCCGCGATATTAATAACTTCATTGCTCAGGCAGGATACCATAAACCCTAGAGTTCATCTTATCCGAGGTGTGCGGCTTTTTGGTAGGAATAAGCATGCAAATTATGTACAATATCCTGTACAATATATGGTGTATGTGAGGTAAAAACTTATGCGGATAGTGACCTATTCTGAAGCCAGGAATAACCTCAAGAGAGTTCTGGATCAGGTTTTAATAGATTCGGACTTTACAATAATATCCAGACGGAATGGCGAGGATATGGCTGTACTATCTCTAAAGCAATTTAATAGTCTTATGGAAACAGTTAACCTCCTAAAATATCCGGTCAATGCGAGCCACTTAAATGAAGCAGTCAGCCAATATAATCAGCGACAAACATCAGAAAATGGGCTTATCGATGAGTAAAAGACTAATTTGGACGAAAGCCGCCTGGTTAGATTATCAATACTGGTGCAATCACCACGAAGAGACTCACCACCGCATTAATGAACTGGTTAAAGACATATTAAAAGTCTCTGTAGACGGCCTTGGTCAACCAGAAAAACTTATCGGAAGTCTAAATGGACTTTGGACTCGTAAAATTGATGTGTCTAACCGACTGATTTATGCCGTCAGCAAAGATTGTCTTACGATTATTTCCTGCAGACACCACTTGAAACCTCGCATCGCCCTCTAGTCAAAAAAAAGCCGGGTTTAATGGTTCAGAAGGTCAGGGTCACCTTGAGAGCATCCTCGTCGCGTTCATGCGCCAAAATTAGAGCCTGATCTATAGATTCCAGCGGTAATTTATGACTTACCATTTTTGAAACGTCTATTTCGCGTCGCGAGATCCAATCAAGTGCGGTATGAAATGACTTCAAATCTTCTTCACCCTGCGCGTCCACTACCCCATACATTTGAACCTGTTTCATAAAAAACTGCGCATAATTGAACGGTACATCTCTATTAGTATCTGGTAATCCAAAAAAAACGACATTGCTACGGTAGCCCGCAATATCAATCGCTTGCCGAATTGTTTCCGTGCGACCAACAGCCTCTATAACGATATCAGCGCCTCGACCATCTGAAGAGTCTAAGACGGCTTCACGGATGGCTTTACCATCGGGATCGCCTAGAACCGAGATATCTGAGCCAAAAACAGGTGATTGCTTTAATCTCGCTGGAGACAAATCAGAGACAATTACTTTCTCAGCGCCAAATTTCTTTGCTAGCCAGGCAAAAAACATCCCCGCAGAGCCCTGGCCGAGAATAGCAACTGTTTTGCC
Organism: Pseudomonadota bacterium; assembly: GCA_036337195.1. Classification (GTDB taxonomy): domain Bacteria; phylum Pseudomonadota; class Gammaproteobacteria; order Pseudomonadales; family Azotimanducaceae; genus UBA7455. Next base: position 108,492 of record JAYZES010000015.1, on the reverse strand, counting down.
GATAAAATCCATGTTGCCCCGCCTCAATGCAAATATGGTTGTGCCAAATTGCTGAGCCATCAGTAGATCCTCTTCTGGGCCATCATAATCAGGAAGCTTAAGACACCAAGATGCGGGCAACGTCTGATAATCAGCGAAACCCCTTTGGAAACCGCCTCCTGGGATAGTAAGTACTCGCTCTCCCACTCGTACAGTCTCGTCATACGACTCAACGACCTCCCCTACTCCTTCGTGACCTGGCCAGCCTGGAAGCCCTGGGAAATCATCAGGCGCCCTCCTAGTAAAGAAAACCTGGTGCAAATCAGAACCACAAATAGCGGCCATTTGATTTCTCACGACAACCTGGCCCTTTGTTGGCTCGTAAAGATTTGCATCCTCGCAAACCATCTTGTGAGGCTCGACTAGTCGAGCCGCTCGCATCTTCTTCACAACTCTTTCCTCGATTCATCGTAAGGTGATTGAAGAATAGCTGAATTAGGCAATAAAATCGCGCCGTTAAAAGTAGTAGCTCAAACCAAAATAAACCATGTCTGGGTTAACGCCATATTCGGTAGTATCTCTGTGACCTTGAAAATGATAGTAAGTGAAATTAGCATCCAGGTTTTCTCTTAGGTTGTAAGCTGTAAACATTGATAAAAAAGATGAGTGATCGCTTAAGTTAAATATTCCTTGAAAACCTATCGTCCAAAGCGGGCCGAGCTGATAAGAAAAATTAGGTATTAGATAGTGCTCCCCTTGCAATACAACCCCTACTGGAAGTCCGGTACCTCCCAAATACTTTTCTTCCTGTTGCGGCCGATCTAATTTTACACCGTTGTAGTGGTATTCGATCTGACCAAAAGCGCGATCTGAAAAAGCGTAGTCAAAACCTGATGATGCTCTGACGAATTTTCTTTGACCAAAAACTTTTGCAGCCTCAACCCAGAATCCAAACTGCCCTAGAGCCGTTTCCAACCCAAAACCTAACAGATTTTTCTCGGCAAACCTTAAAACCGTAATGTGTAAATCCTTTCTCGAATAAGTATTGCTTATCTGCATAAAAGCTGCCGATGTTTGCCTGGACTCTCCAAAAACAATTCCGATATCAAATTCACCTACTTCCCCAATGGGTGACTGGTATCGTATTGCATCTACACCCATACGATATTCTTGATCGAATACTCTGACATCGAAGGGAACAAAAATATCTGTAGGAACAATGACGCGCGAGCTCCCAAAGGTGATAGCCTGTCTTCCCAAGGTCAAATCACCGTGGGGTAATCGCATCTGAATATTAAATCGATCCAAATTCTGCGTCAGCATATGTCTGGATTCCGATTTATCAAGGCGTTGGGCAATGTCCGAAATTCTATAACGATCTTCACTATCTATCAGAGTTGAATACTGGTTAGGTGCTTCTCGTGATATGAAAGTCGGATTAAATTCGTAGTGGATTTCCCACGCCAAAATTGTTTTTTTGGCATTCCAAATAAGCCGAAGATTATTTTGAGATTGATAATACCGGGGTGCCTCGAAAGTCTTCTCCTGCGTAACTGCAACTGTTTTTATATGACCCGAAAAATTAACATCCCCAAAACTAGATACACTAAAACAAAGCATTAACATTGGTCTCAACATGCTATTTAGTCTCGTCTTGCTCAACCTTACCATCGTGTAAATGAATTAGTCTTTTAGCACGATCCATAATTTTTTGGTCATGAGTAGAAAAGACGAATGTCATATCCTGCTCTTCATTTAACCGTCGCATAACATCGAGCAGCGCGGCCCCGGTAGCCGAGTCGAGATTAGCGGTTGGCTCATCTGCTAAAATGATGTCTGGACTAGATGCCATCGCGCGAGCAACAGCGACTCTTTGCTGTTGTCCCCCCGATAGCTGTGCTGGACGTCGATCCCCGAGCCCTTCCAGGCCAACTAAGGACAACACTTCACGGACCCTCTTATGACGTTTATCTGCGGATACGCCTTGGAGCAACATCACATACTCAATGTTTTCCTCTGCTGATAGAACGGGTATCAAATTGTAGGATTGAAATATAAATCCAATATGGTCTCTCCGAAAATCAGAGAGTTCGCGACCAGTCATCTCAGCAATATTAGCACCCGAGAGCCATACCCTGCCTGAAGTTGGATTATCGAGACCCCCAACCAATTGCAGAAATGTTGTCTTTCCAGACCCAGAGGGGCCAATAATAGCCGAAAATTCACCTTGCTCTATTTTAATGGATATATCATCGAGAGCCGCCACCCCTACCTCGCCCTCCCCAAAGAATCGGCAAACGTGCTCAGTTTCTATGACGTGTTTCACAAATCTCCTATAGCGACCGACGCATTGAATCTACAGGCATGATACGCGCTGCAAAGATTGAGGGATAAATGGCAGAGACTAAAACTAGTATAATGACGCAGCTTGGCAGCAGTGTGAATTGCCCTAGAGCCACCTTCGTGTGAATACCTCGCAAGATAACTCCACTGAAGTCGTAGGTACCGAAAGGAATACCGTGGACCGCAAACCAGGAATTAGCGAAATATCCTACTAATGAGCCAAAAATACAACTTATGACGCCGAGTAAAAATGCTTCCAAGATAACCAAACTCATTAGCTCGGGGCCACTTGTTCCTATCGCCTTGGCAACGCCCAACTCATAAAGCCGCTCATAAATAGACATAAATAATGAGTTAATAACCCCAAAAGTTGCCAAGAGAAACAGTGTTACACCAATGATAACTGTCGCATAATTACTCATCCCGATTAGAGAAGCGATGGAAGGGTTATAGTCTTTCCAACTTAATGCTTCAATATTCCCTGAATTTGCATTCTGATAGAAGGAGCTTTGCAGATCCAATGCATTTTCGGGGTTCTTGAAACGCACCACAATTTGATGGATACCCTTGTTAAGTCCAAGTAGGCTTTGGGCTACGTTAAGGTTTATGAAGCCCAAACTATTATCTAGGTCCGATAGTCCAAACTCGAAGATACCGGAGACTCGAAACAGTTCCTGACTGATTTCACCGTTCTTCACTTCTGCTGCTGAGATTACAATTCGGTCACCAAGAGAAACCTCTAATATTTCGGACATTGATTTCCCTATAAGTATCTCTCTTGGTGACCCTGATAGGTAAGCGCCCTCAATTAGTGCTTCTTTAATTTTACTTATACCTAGTTCACGAGCTGCATCGACCCCATAGATTAAGCCTCCGTTAATATTATAAGGGGAAGCGATCATCCCCCCAAAAACAACCCGCGGCGCAAAGGTCTGAATATCTTTGTTTAGACGGATTTGGTTTATTATAGGAACTGGATCATCAATAAATTTCTTCTCATCCAACTCCTCCCTGAACCCCTTTCTATGTATTTGAGCCTCACCAGTTAGGGTCTGCGTAATGCTGCCAACTAACTTCTCCTGCATACCCTTGACCATGCCGTCGGTTAGTATTAGAGAAACCAGAGAAAAACCAACAAGCATAACGGTCAGCAATGTGCGACGCTTATTACGCAATAAGTTACGCCAGGCGAGTTTAACGATTAACATAGTCAATGACTGCTCATGGCGACTTTTGGTGTGATATTACAAGCCCTGAATCCGGGGATGATCGTTACCACAGAAGCAAATCCGTAAATGATCAGTGCTGGCCCAAGTAATACGGTGACACTCACCGATCCTTTCAAATCATGGAACTGCACTCCACCCATATCAATCGGTTCAGGTAATGCGAAGCCTATTTGTGTAAGAAAAATTAGTAAAGGAACCACGAGTATAAGACCAAACAACATACTTAGCGTTGCAAGCAAAATTGTTTCTATGAAGATCATCTTAAATATGTCATTTGGACGACTTCCAATAGCTATCAGCACACCAAATTCTCGGGTTCTTTCCAGGACAGACATAAGCACAGTATTAAGGACACCAATACATACAAGAAAAATGATTATCGCTAATATAAAATAATTGCCTTGTTGATCGGCCCGCATTGATTTATAAAAACTAGACTCAATTACTTGCCACGGCGAAACGGTTAAGTCAACGTCCAACAAATCAATCCTTTGTTGCAGGATAGTGGCGAGGAAGACACTTCTACTTGCGTTCGCCGTCACCAAAACATATTCATGGACTTCATTGGGAACACTGATAAAGTCCTGGGCTACATCTAAGGGCAGATAAACAACCATGTTATCGAAAGATGACTTCGTACCAACTGTCGCAACCACTTCGAAGAGATCGTTGGCAATCGAACCATCGGCACCTTGAGATATTAATACGATCTCATCTCCGACTCCAACATCCAGGGAAACTGAGACACCGGCACCAATCATTACTTTCGATAGACCCCTGCCGGTTGGTTCTTGATCAAAATATTTCCCTGAGCTCACTTTTTCCTCGATTCTGGATGCTTTAGATTCTAGGAAAGGATCAACCCCAATCACCGAAACAACAGATGTCTCGCTTCCTGCATAGGCTAGGGCCGGCGCAAAAATTCTGGGAGCAAAGGCTTTAATTTTAGATTCGTTTTTAATGATTGCTTCGACAGCCTCAGGCTGACTGATAGTTTTGTAAATCTTTGGTCTCTCGTGATAATCACCAGAGTGAATTTGTATGTGGCCAGTGTGATCACGGGTGAAAAAGTCAATCGCATTCTCATAGGTGCCCTCCGTCAAAGAAAAAGAGAAAACACTCAGCACAAAGCCACCACTGATACTGAGACCCGTAAGTAATGATCTACGTTTCTGTCGCAAAATATTACGAAGTGCTAGCTTTAGTAACATCAGAAACGCGTTGTAAGATTCCGACGAGTAAACATGTTTTTTTTGACATCAGGCGGATCGAAGTTGAGACTCGTATACTCCACAACCGTTTTATACCCAGGCTTATTGATTGGAATGACAGAGATTCTCGAGGGTAGAAGCGTCCCCTCAAAATCTTTCGTCTCACTAAACTCCATACGACGTATTTTTCTATCCCTTTCATCGTAAAAAATCTGCTGCTTGGGGAGCATTGCTTTACGATCTACATGGTAATCAATTTTTGCCCAAACCGTGACAGTATCTGACTTCGGAGACAACGTAATAAGGTAATCAGATTCGCTCACCTTCATCGACAAGTCATACGCATCAATTAGTTCTGTTTCCCGAAGAAGGTCGTCGTTGGTAACATCACTACCCATCCAGGAACCCATCATCATCGAGGGAGGAACCTTAATTACCCTATTTATTTTCGGGAAGTAGTTCCACATCTCCTGTTCCCTCTTCAAGGTGGAGATCCCAGACTCCTTCCTAGGTTCAAGAATTCTAAATAAAGCATAATCTTGTCCCAATGATGCACTGCTCATCTTGAGCGTGCGTTTATGACGCGGGGTGATTACTGTCATTGTTAAGGTCGCACGAGAAGCGACACCTCGATACAGAAACTCCATGTCCTCTATAATTTTTCGTGCCTCTGTAGAGGAATCATCAGAAAAAGCTACGGGACAACTTAAGATAAGCAAGAACAACCAATACGGCATCTACTGTCCTGGTGACCGGTGTGAGTAGATTATATCAGAGCAAACTAATACGATCCTTCGTTAACGCTTGGCTTAACTTGAGAGGTCAAACATGGATTTTGGAGTACAGGTCAATGTTTATCGGGTTACGTGGCAGGATATCGTCGCATCAGTGCAAACCATGGAAGAAGGCCAATGGAATAGTATTTGGTTCGCTGATCACCATATACCACCGGGAGGCGGTGGGGATGAAGTTGAAGAATCGAAAAATGCTTTTGAAGGACTAACCACTATCGCAGCGGTTGCCGGCATGACAAAAAGATTACGGTTAGGGAACTTAGTTCTAGGTAACACCTATCGTAATCCTGCCCATACGGCGTTAATCGCAGGGACCATCGACGCAATAAGTCAAGGGAGATTTACCTTGGGTATCGGTGCAGGTTGGTATGAAAGGGAACACGAGGCGTATGGTTGGGATTTCCCGATAATGAAAGAAAGACAAGATCAATTCGAAGAGGCATGCGAATTGATCCGGCTATTGTTTCACCGACAAGACCCGGTAGATTTCCAAGGTGAATATTACCAGCTAAAACACGCGCAACTTTCCCCCGCGAATTATGACCGCAGCAAACCAAATCCTATCATGGTCGGTGGCACTGGTCCTAAGCGTACATTACGGACTCTAGCGCGCTACGGGGATGTAATGAATTTGGATGGCTGGGAAGGAGGAGGTCTTGAACTTGAATACTATGAGCATAAATCGAACATTCTCGAACAACATTGCGAACAATGCGGTAGAGACCCTAAGGAAATTAGAAGAACAATAACAATGCCATGCTTGATTACTAACGATAGGAGGCGAGCAGAGGCGATGATCAGCGAATTTGGGATTGGCACGGTCGCGGGCCCTGCACAATACGTGATCGATCGTATCGGTGAATTTGAAGAAGCGGGCGTGGAGGAAATAATGTTTGGCTATTTACCCACAGGCAATTCGCAAGTATTAAAACGCTTCGAGACAGAAATACTCATTGCTTTTGACTAAACCTACCGTTTTTTTCAAGGGCGCTTTCGAATCACCGGCCAACCTTCCAGTGATTCGAAAAGCCTTTATACTAATTTACCTACCGCTTTCGTTAGATTGAAATCCCGTACGCCGCGACAAAGGTTGTCTTGGGTTCGTCGCCGGTGTAATTGATCCAAGTGCTCATCGTGAAAGAGATATTATCGTTATAGGAGTAAGTAATGTCCAAGTGAGTAGCGTCTGTATCATCGCCGAAATCGTGATCACCTATCGCGAAACTGAAGTCTCCCGCAGCCAGCGAGGCATTGATGTAGCTGTAATCTTCGGAAGGCGCGTAACCCCCAGTGTCACCGGCGATGTTGTCATAATAGCTCACGCTAACAGGACCGTAACCAAGAGTGAGTATGAGTTCCACAAAGTCCCCAATGTCACCATCTGTCTCTGAATAATCACCGGTTGGATACAAATAATTTGTAACGTTAATATCGTAGCTCAGATCCCCAATTTCGCCGCCAAATCCAGCGAATAAATCGAATTCTGTCCCGGCCCCAGTATCGCCTGAAGAAATCCAAACCCCGGCGTATGCCCCACCTTCGCTAAACGAGAGGTCAGCCATCACTGCCGGTGTTCCTGATCCCAGGTCGTAGCCTCTCCAAAGGTATGAGGTCGCAACCGCTGCAGACGCGGAAATCTCCGCATAAGCTGCTGGAATTATCGTGCCCGCGCTTAGCAACATGGTAAGTGCCCCGGCAAGAATTTTTTTTGAGAAAGTCATATTTTGCTCCATGATGAACTTCGTGTATGTTTATTCTGACGCCCACCCGCGGTGTAGCCAGATGGATTTTTAGGAAGCATTATCCGGGCCACTTTTATAATTTCTTTGCAAATCAGTTGCTTAATAATTCATTGCGCCAAAGGCAGGCGATAATGCAGGAGAGATAGCACTTTTTTAGTGCATTATGCACTTATTTTGAACAAAGATACCTTCCGTCCATGCACATAACCGATCGCTAAAAAACCTTGTGACAGCTGCCGCTTAACTCACCCCAAGAAAAAACCTATAAGACGTAAAATCTCTCGTGAATCGGTGTTTTTCTTTTCCTTACAGAACCTGGATAGATTTTACTAACATCAGCCCATGACGTCGTCGACGTTTAAAAAAACGTACCACTTTCAATGAATTACATGCAAGATATAATTCCTTCGGATCGAAATGATATGATACACCTACCGGTGAAAAATCTAATGCTCACGTACACAGCCCAGAAACTTCTACTCCTTCTGAAACCTGAGACAGCACATAATATTTCTCTCAGTTTTCTTAAGAGAAGCGCCAACACCCCTCTAGCGTGGCTTTACACGCAAAAATTAAGTGACAAACCCGTGAAAGTTATGGGACTCAACTTTCCCAACCCAGTTGGACTAGCCGCCGGCTTCGATAAGGATGGGGAAGCAGTTGATGCTTTTCATGCCATGGGTTTTGGTCATGTTGAGGTGGGTACAGTAACCCCCCGAGCCCAACCTGGTAACCCATCTCCCAGACTTTTTAGGATTAAATCACACGGTGCGATTATTAATCGAATGGGTTTTAACAACCAAGGTGTTGAGAATCTTAAGAAAAATCTTCTCGGTAGAAGGTCAAAAGGTCTTGTTGGAGTAAATATCGGTAAAAATAAAAATACACCATTGGAGAAATCTAAGTTTGATTATCTGGCTTGCATGGATACCATTTACAACTGCGCAGACTACATTACAGTAAATATCTCCTCACCAAACACAGCAAAGCTTCGTACGTTGCAGTTTGGGGAATCCTTAGAAGAGCTACTTCACGCCCTGAAACAGAAGCAAGAGGCCTTGTCTAATCACACCGATCGTTATGTTCCTCTGGCATTAAAAATATCGCCGGATTTGACAAGAGAAGAAGTTACATCGGTTGCCCAAGCTTTGTTGGCGCACAAAATAGATGGCGTTGTTGCAACGAATACTACTTTGGATCGAACAAATTTGTCGAATAGTAATTATGCATCTGAAACGGGTGGCCTGAGCGGAGCACCGCTGACGGAAAAAGCAACCTTGGTAATCAAGTTACTTAAGCAGCACCTGAGAAGTACCATTCCTATCATCGCAGTTGGTGGCATCATGAGCGCCAGGGATGCTCACGATAAATTTGCTGCCGGAGCTAAGCTGATCCAGATATACAGTGGTCTGGTGATGAAAGGCCCTGCATTAATAAAGGAAATCAACGAATGCAGATATTAACCCCTCCTTTAGGCAAAATTTAGTGCTCGTGACTTCGTTATTATATCCTTCGAAAGTTATCACATATCCGGAATCTAGGTCTTGGACTGCTCCCGGACAATTCCTTCGTCTCTCATAAAAAAGGCCTGTTTACCCCAATTGTTTGTGATGGTTAGTTCTGTTTGGCTGGATGCTTTTGGGTAGTCAGAAATATAGGAAAAAAATAATACCGAAATAAAAATGTCTAAAAAAAAACCCAACGCCCACGAAAAGCGCACCTTAGGGATTAGTGCCTGAGCAATAGTTTGCCTATGATCCCGGCTTTTCTTTAAACTATGTCAAACATATGGGGACTATTAAACGTGGAAGGTCGGCTAACCCCAGAGGTATCTGCGTAGGGACCGAACTTTCTCTTGTCTAAAACTCATAGATCAAGCCCAATTGCACCTAAACAGGATCAATACCAGCTTAAGATACCAGAGCAAAGGCAGTTATACATTCTCGAAACCAAGCCTACCAGTACCCCTCCTCGGAGAAACGTTTCCAAGGTTCATGCTCTCCAATACCGAATCCACTTTTCATTCTATCCTTCTGGCGCTGAAGAAACTCTGGGAAGTCATGAAGGGGAGTAATACGATCGATAGCTTTCAGCCATGGCGTGTTGTCGTAGGAAACTCGGCAGTGTCTGAACACACCGTCCTCGAACAATCCGTAACACGCGGCTTGCCTTCCGCATCTATTTTGACCTACGCTCCCCGGATTTATGAATTCTTGACCGTTAACAGTCTTCCGAAACTGTATATGTGAATGGCCAAAAAGGACATATTGACAATCGCTACCACTACTTAACTCGATGAACTTGTCTTCTGGCGTGTTAGGTACGAGATGTCTCACCCCGCCCGATAGGTAACCATGACGCAGCAACATAGGAATCCCATCTTGTTCGTACTCACCTTCGGAACAAAAGGTCTTTATGTACTCATAGCCCGCTGGGTCAAAATGATCCAGAATCCATTTATTATACGCCAGCCAATGCGGCGGCCACTCATCAAAAAGTGAAGGCTCTAGGACTTCATAATCGTGGTTGCCAAGTATGTTGATTCCCGGCGGCATACTTTTCATGAGCTCAATCGTCTCATTATACTGGGGGCCAGGAAGCACTGCGTCACCGAGAAATATGGTTCGGTCGGCATCCCCGTCTTTGTTTAGGACAGCTCGAAGGGCTTCAGCATTACCATGGATGTCTGCAATCACTAATATCTTCATCAACTGCTCCTCCACTTCAGCACTAGATATCTGTTCAAAACCTTAGCCCGAGACTTTCTCGACCCTACAACACACATTTGTGGAAGTTCAAACAAGGACATTCCCTTACAAAAAATTGCCAATAAGCCAGTACTGTAATTTGCTTTCACAATCCCTATTGGATTGCTTTATAGGGCTAATAAGGACAGGTTAGCCTCCCGAAAGGATACTCCTATTTCTGTTATCCACAAAGCAGTAAAAACAGAAACTTACGACACTCACTAATCTGCTAATTTTCATGTAAACTAATTCCTTCAAATCCACGAAGTTATTATGATTGATCGAGCTTTAAGAGCACAGAGGGAGCAAATAACAGTATGAGATATGAAGCACCAACCACAACGAAAGAAGCGGCAAACCTCATAGCAGAAGAAAAAGGTGAAGCTTGCGTTCTCGCGGGCGGAACAGATCTGCTGGTAAGAATGAAGACTGGACTCAGTGAACCTGCTCTCGTAGTAGACATCAAGCACATACCAGCCATGCAGGATGTCAAGACCACGGACTCGGGCACTAAGATCGGAGCGGCGGTCTCAGGCTCGCGTCTGAACGCAAACAAAAAACTTAAAAAAGCTTGGCCCGGGGTTGTCGAAGCAGCCAACCTTATTGGCTCAGATCAGATTCAGGGAAGAGCGACAATGGCGGGGAACCTCTGCAATGCCTCGCCTGCAGCGGATAGCGTACCTGCTATGATAGCCGCGGGTGCAAAAGCCGTGGTTGTAGGTCCCAACAAAAGGAGAACGGTGCCAGTAGAAAAGATTGCAACGGGTCCTGGGAAAACATCCCTCGCCAAAGGCGAAATTGTCGAATCGATTAACCTTCCCAAAAGAACAGGAAAATCAGGAGATGCCTATCTCAGATTCATTCCGAGGACAGAGATGGACATAGCCGTGGTTAGCGCTGGTGTAAACTTGACGCTAGAGCGGGGCCTCGTAAAAACTGCGAGAATTTGTTTGGGTGCAGTAGGCCCGACCGCTGTTCTTGTTCAGAAAGCGGCTAAGGCCATCATCGGTAGCAAACTAGACGACGAGTCCTTGGATAAGATGGCCGAAGCATGTTCGGCAGCGTGCAATCCAATAAGCGATAAGCGTGGTACAGTGGAGTACCGAACAAAAGTTGCCGGTGTTTTAGCGAAAAGAGCAGCAAAAATCGCTTTCAAGCGAGCAGGAGGTAAACAATGACTGGCACATTAGTTAATACAACGGTGAACGGAGACGCTGTCCAATTCGCTTGTCCAACCGATGAATCTCTTATGGACGCTTTAAGAGACCGCGTCGGTCTGACTGGAGTGAAGGAGGGTTGCGGAACTGGCGATTGTGGTGCCTGTAGCATCACATTAGACGGAGAACTGGTCTGCTCCTGTCTTGTGTTAGGTGTGGAGGCAAACGGTCGGAATATTGGCACGGTGGAAGGACTTGCAGACGGTGATAAGCTCCATCCTTTACAGGAACAATTTATTAATCACGCTGCACTGCAATGTGGAATTTGCACGCCAGGATTTCTTGTTGCGGCTAAGGCATTACTCGATAAAAATAAGAATCCGACAGAAGAAGAAATTCGGTACGCTTTGGCTGGGAATCTTTGTCGGTGCACTGGCTATGACAAGATTGTGAGGGCTGTTCAGGCAGCATCAAAAGACCTCAGAAAAAAGAAATAAATCCTAAATATACCTATAGGAATCGTCAAATATGACACACGATCAAAGTTTTACGAATCAAAAATTTAAGTTAGTGGGTAGCCGCGTCAATCGTCCCGATGGCGTCGATAAGGTGACAGGAAGAGCTAAGTATGGAGCAGACGCTTCAGCCGCAGGACAACTAGTCGCTTTATTTTTGAGGTCCCCTCATGCTCACGCAAAAATTAAGAAACTAGACACGTCAAGGGCAGAAAAGCTAGCAGGGGTAAAAGCAGTAATTACTAGCGCCGACCTCCCAGACCATACAAATGGTGCACAGTTAGATGTTCTCGAGAATTGCATGGCTCGTGACCGAGTACTTTACGATGGCCATGCAGTGGCAGCGGTAGCAGCCATTGACAAAGAAACGGCGAAGAAAGCCCTAAAACTCATCAAAGTGAGTTATGAAAAACTTCCCCACGTAACTGATGTTGATGAAGCTATGAAACCCGGGGCGCCTCTGGTCAGGGAGGATATTTTCACCAGAGGCATCGACCCAAAACCAACGGAACCTTCAAATGTATGTAAAGTATCAACATTCGGTCACGGTGACATTGAAACAGGTTTTGATGAAGCTGACGTAATAATCGAGAAAAGTTACAAAACCGAGCAAACGCACCAGGGCTACATAGAGCCGCATGCATGCCTTGCCTCAGTAGGACCAGACGGTAACGGCGAACTATGGGTGACAACTCAAGGACATTACACATACAGAACGGTATGCGCAGCACTTCTGGGAATGGATATGGCAAAACTCAAGGTTACATCCTCCGAGATCGGTGGTGGCTTTGGAGGCAAAACTCACGTTTGGATAGAGCCAATCGCATTGGCTTTATCACGAAAAGCAAATCGTCCAGTAAAGGCAGTTATGACCCGAGATGAAGTTTTTAAAGCAAGTGGACCCACATGCTCAACATCGATGGATATAAAGATCGGGGCAAAAAAAGACGGCACAATCACGGCGGGTTCGGCCCACATCCGATATCAAGATGGCGCTTTTCGTGGGCAATGGGGACAACTTGGTGCCATGACAGCCTTCGCTTGCTACGATTTAAAGAACGTGCAGTCGGTTGGGTATGATGTCTTGGTTAATCGACCCAAAGTAGCAGCTTATAGAGCCCCATCAGCACCAATGGCAGCTTTCGGAGTAGAGAGCACTATGGATCTCGTGGCAGACGCTATAGGAATGGATCCTATTGACTTGCGGATTAAAAATGCAGCCAAAGAGGGAACGCGAGCTTCCTATGGACCAACTTATGGACCCATCGGTATCGGTCCAACTTTAGAGGCAGCAAAAAACCATCCGCATATGAGAGCTAAGCTAAAGAAAAATCAAGGTAGGGGTATGGCTTGTGGTTTTTGGTTCAACTTTGGCGGTCAGACCTGCACTGATATTAATATCAGCGCGGACGGAACGGTTAACTTAACTCTCGGAACGGTGGATGTAGGCGGATCTCGAGCATCTATGTCGTTGATATGTGCAGAAGAGCTTGGTATTCCATACGATCAAGTAAAAGCAAATGTCGCAGACACCTCCTCGCTTGGACATAACGACACTACAGAAGGTAGTCGTGGTACCTTCTCGTCAGGAATGGCAACGATTTTCGCCGCGCGAGAGGCCATTGAGGAGATGAAAGAACGAGCAGCCCAAACATGGGATATTCCCGTAGAAGAAGTTGAATGGGTAGAGGGTGAAGCGAGAGCTATTGGTCAGAAGAATGACAACTTGCCTCCCCTTACTCTGAAAGACATAGCCGCTCGAGCAGCAGCAACAGGAGGGCCGATCGCTGGTCATAATGAAGTAGTTGCCGATGGTGCTGGAGTTTCCTTCGCGAGTCATATCTGTGATGTCGAAGTGGACCCTGAGACTGGTGGAACAAGGATAATTCGGTATACCGTGATTCAGGACGCCGGTAAAGCTATCAATCCAGATTATGTTGAGGGGCAATTCCAAGGCGGAGCGGCCCAAGGCATCGGGTGGGCACTCAATGAGGAATACATATACGGTGATGACGGGAGATTACAAAATGCTGGTTTTCTAGACTACCGTATTCCAGTTTGCTCCGACTTACCGTTTATCGATACAGAGATACTGGAGATTCCTAATCCAAACCATCCATATGGAATTCGAGGCGTGGGTGAAACTTCGATTGTGCCACCGTTAGCAGCGATTGGAAATGCAGTTTCTAACGCAGCCGGTGTTCGTATGACGCATGTTCCGATGTCTCCGCCGCGTATACTTCAGGCGATTGAGGAAGCCGAAGCATAACAACAGTGTAATCAGCCTACCCCTGGGTCAGTTTTGATCCCTGTGGTAGCTGAGCACCCGATTAATGTTAGCTGGAGCTCTTAAAAGATTACAATGCAGGTTAACCTAACAGGATCTTTACGGTCCTGCGCCAATGGGGCAGAAGTAGTCGAGATCGACGCTTGCACTATTCGTGAACTAGTTAGCAAGCTTCTCGAGACCTTCCCCGAAATGGAGGAGCAAATGGAGCTCGGGATTGCTGTGTCAATTGACGGAGAAATATACCGTGATAGCCCCTCCAAAAAGCTGCCTGTGGGATCAGAAATCTTTATCCTCCCGCGCCTTCAAGGAGGCTGATGAAGCTCTTTTCGCCTTTCAAGTGAGGGCGTGTTTTAATGAGCGAAATATCACCCGCTCAATAGCAGGAGAAAAAAGTGAAAAAAAAAGTAGTTGCTCAGTTCCCTCGCCAAGCTAATCCGGAAGAACTTAGATTAAGGTATGCGGCAGAATTAGAGGCTTTGGATGCTATTGCAGAGATTGTAGAGGTTGATAGCAGCTCTGAAGAATCTTTTATCGAAGGAGCTCACGACGCCGACGCCCTGCTGACTTCTTGGGGACTTCGGATTTCGAGAAGGATTATCGAATCACTAGACCAATGCGTGATTATCGGGGTTGGTAGCGTTGGAGTTGATATGGTAGATGTTGATGCTGCCACTGAGCACGGCATCGTAGTGACTAATACCCCTGATATCTTTATTGAAGAGGTCGCCGACCACGCAATGGCTCTGCTTCTGGGTTCTTATCGGCAACTAAAAATTCAGGAAGGCTTTATACAGCAAGGAAAGTGGTATTCAGGCCGACCAAGCTTGACTCCCACTCCCCGACTAATAGGGCAAACGCTGGGTCTTCTTGCTTATGGAAATGTCGCTAAAGCGACCGCGCGTCGAGCTAAATCTTTTGGATTAAATATCATCGCTCATGACCCTTACGTTTCAGAAACCAAGATGACGAACGACGGGGTTGAGCCAGTTACCTTTTCAGAGCTTCTGGCCCGCTCTGACTACCTATCCCTTCACTGCCTGCTGAATGATGAAACTCACCATATAATGAGTGCTAAAGCATTCTCTCAAATGAAGGATACTGCTTATCTTATCAACACCTGCAGAGGAGGTGTTGTTGATGAAGAAGCCCTGATCTCGGCCCTCCGTGAGGGGGAGATTGCCGGAGCTGGCCTCGATGTCCTAGAACAAGAACCCATCGATATGGCGAATCCCCTATTAAAAATGGATAACGTAATGCTCACACCGCACGTGGCCTCTGCGACAAGCCGCATGCGTCCCGCCACGAGATATCGGGCCGCAAGAGAAATCTCATTGGCCTTGCGGGGAAAATGGCCGATGAGTCCAGTAAACCCAACTGTAATGCCCAGGGTGCAATTAGAACGGTGGCAGCCGTACCCAATGGATAGAGGTCCCAACCGATAAGAAGGACGTGATACAAACCATTGGATCCTGCTCAATCGATACTTTTACCCAAAGCTCGAGCTTCTGACTCATAGGGCGCATAAGAATTCTTTAACACAGCAGAATTTAATAGGCATTCGGCAACCAGATCCTCTTCGTCATAGATATACGTGCGAAGCCAATGCGACTCTACTCTCCTACTCTCGGAAAGGGCAATAACCTCTCTTTCCAGACGATAGGGTTGATCTACGAAAAGCGGTCCTTTTAACAATTTAATCTCTTGATCCGCAAACAATCCCACGGCAGGGCCTTTTACAGGTATCTCATTTTTACGAGAAGTATAATGAGTCAAAACACTTATCATCTCTATGGGAATAATCGCTCGACCCCATGGGGAGGCATCAGCATCGCTATACCAATCGCAATTTTCAGTGATACATTGCAGTTTTTGTTTTAAAGAAAATGGGTACATATCACCCATAATCTGATCAAACCCCATGATGACTGGATCTTTTTCTGTAATCTTTTGCCCCACCTTAACATCGGCATGAATAACCAAGTTTTCAACTGGTCGAAGCTTGGCTAATCGCACGTCAAGTTCAGAATCTGGGTATTCGGGCCCGATACTTGCTGTACCCTTCAAGACTGGCGTTCCATCGCGCTTTTCTGCCCATATTTTACAAATTGCTTCACCTGGGCAAACGAAAGCACGAACTTCCTCACCTTCAACTACCATATTCTGATAATGAGCACTTATGCAGCCTCGCTCAAACCAAACTTTACCGAAAACCTCATACAACAACGGTACAAATTGACTGAAATGGGTGGGCCCCTCAATTGGAGCACCACTAAGCCCCAGGTCCTTCGCCATATCGTCGTCATGGACAGAAAGATGCCCCTCGTAAACTTGTTCAGCTAACATTTGTCGCGGATATCGAAAATCACCGCAAAGGAAAGACTTTTGGCTAAAAGGGATCATTTTAGTTTCCATTTGTAAAAAGCGCAGAAAAATATCATAGGCAGTGCTTTAGCGCTATTAAATCTCCTAACTTCAATAAATTTTAATGAAGTTTTCACTAGTTAGCACGCAGTAAATGCGTATTCACAATTTATGAACTATAATTTTATTTTTTAAAAAAAAGCAGTACGATTTGTTTTTTCAGGCTGCTCGCGGTATCGAAATACGCCTATCCTAAAGGGTAAATCAATGTAAGAACGGTTGTCCGAAAGACATCCAACGAAAAAAGGCAACTTATGACAGAAACTCCCAAAATCATCTATACGGAAACAGATGAAGCCCCAAGACTCGCCACGTTTTCCTTCCTTCCAATCATAAAACTATTCAGTGATGCTGCGGGCGTGGAAGTTGAGACTCGAGACATCTCCCTGGCGGGACGCATTATCGCAGAATTTCCTGAGCTTTTAAGGACAGATCAACGTGTGACAGACGACCTCGCAGAGCTCGGTGAACTGTCAAAAAGACCAGAGGCAAATATAATAAAGTTACCTAATATCAGTGCATCAAACCCCCAGATGCATGAAAGCATCAGAGAACTCCAGAAGAACGGTTATAACCTGCCGAACTATCCCGAGGAACCCCAAAATAACGCCGAAAGAGAAATTAAAGCTCGATACGATAAGGTAAAAGGTAGCGCCGTAAATCCAGTACTTCGGGAGGGGAACTCAGATCGACGAGCTGCTCGTGCAGTAAAAAATTATGCAAAGAAACACCCTCACACTATGGGAGTTTGGTCTGCAAACTCAAAGTCGCATGTAGCTCATATGACCACCGGGGATTTCTACGAAAGCGAAATATCAACCGTTATGTCACGAGATGATGTTTTAAAAATCGAGTTTGTCGGAGACGAAAAGATTGTGCTGGCAAGTGATGTACCGGTGGGAGAAGGCGAAATTGTAGATGCTGCATTTATGAGCAAAGAAGCTCTCTGTCAATTTCTTGAGGAAGAAATAGCTTCGACAGAAGATGGTGTCTTATTTTCTCTGCACTTGAAAGCTACAATGATGAAGGTTTCAGATCCCATCATGTTCGGTCATGCCGTGCGCACTTACTACAAATCAGCTTTTGAGAAAAACGCAGCTATTTTCGAAGAACTTGGAGTCGACGCTAATAACGGTATCGGCGATGCTTATGAAAAAGCGGGAGGTCTGAGTGCAGAACAACAAGAGAAAATTTACAAAGACCTTGATCAATGCCTAAATGAGGGCCCTGATCTTGCTATGGTAAATTCAGATAAAGGTATTACGAACCTGCATGTCCCAAGCGATATTATTATAGATGCTTCCATGCCCGCAGCAATTCGGGAATCTGGTAAAATGTGGGGGCCAGATGGAGAGCTTCACGACATGAAGGCAGTGATCCCGGATAGGTGTTACGCCCTTGTTTACGATGAGACCATTAAGCATTGCATAGCCAAAGGTGCCTTCGATCCTACGACGATGGGCTCGACCTCAAATATAGGCCTCATGGCGCAAAAAGCCGAAGAATATGGATCCCATGAAACCACTTTCGAAGCGCCTAAAGATGGCAGTATCCGAGTCGTTGACGGTTCTAATCAAGTGCTCCTTGAGCATTCCGTTAAAGCAGGTGATATTTGGAGAATGTGCAGAGTAAAGGATAATCCAGTTAAAGATTGGGTCAAATTAGCAGTAAACCGGGCAAAGGTTACAGGTTCCCCTATTGTTTTCTGGCTGGATGAAAAACGCAGCCATGATAAGGTTTTAATCGATAAGGTAAAAAGGTACCTTCCGACACATGATCTGACCGATATTGAATATAAAATCATGGCGCCTGCCGCTGCCACTGCCTTCTCCCTGCAAAGAATGAGAAGATCAGAGGACACCATTTCGGTCACTGGCAATGTTCTCCGAGATTATTTAACAGATTTGTTTCCGATCTTAGAACTTGGAACGAGCGCAAAGATGCTATCTATCGTACCTCTAATTAACGGAGGTGGTCTTTTTGAAACAGGTGCTGGAGGATCAGCTCCTAAGCATGTTCAACAATTCGAAACTGAGGGACATTTACGTTGGGATT
Source organism: Pseudomonadota bacterium (assembly GCA_036337195.1). Lineage (GTDB taxonomy): Bacteria > Pseudomonadota > Gammaproteobacteria > Pseudomonadales > Azotimanducaceae > UBA7455. The sequence goes on along the minus strand of JAYZES010000015.1, from coordinate 90,009 downwards.
CGCTGGGAGAGTTCCTCGCGCTTGGTGCCTCCCTGGAGCATCTCTCTGAATCCTTCGATAACAAATCCGCAAAGATTCTAGCAGACACACTAAATGAGGCTATCGAGAAATTTCTGGAGGAGAATAAGTCTCCATCGAGAAAGGTGAATGAACTGGATAATAGAGGAAGCCACTACTACCTTGCTACTTATTGGGCAGAGGCTGTAGCTGCTCAGAATCAGGATCCCAGCCTCAAGGCGCGCTTCGGCAACCTAGCAAACGATCTTATTACCAATGAAGATAAAATCCTCTCGGAGTTATTAGAAGCTCAAGGAGCACCCGTAAACATTGGTGGATATTATCGTCCCGATCCAGAATTGGCTGAGGCGGCCATGCGCCCCTCTAAAACTCTCAATGAGATTATTGATTCGTTCAATAACCAACAACGATAGTAGTAAGGTGTTTTAAGAATTACTGGCTATCGTTGTTGGTGGTTTGTTATCCTTTTGCCGTTCTCAGTCGAATACATGCATGTGAAAGGAGAAATCAATGGCAGGCACCGAGGCCACAAGGTACGAGATAAAAAATGGAGCCGCGTGGATAACGCTAGACCGGCCAGAAAATCGAAATGCCTTATCTGCTGTCCTTGTAACGGAGCTTTATGACCATTTGGTCAACTCTAACGAAAATGATGAGGTGCGCTGTATCGTACTTACTGGAACCGATCCAGCATTTTGCGCAGGGGCCGACTTAAAAAATCCACCGGGATCTGAGATAGCAGGCGGGAGAAGCATACCCTATCCGGTGGTGCTCAGCTATATCGTTAAAAGCAATAAACCGGTGATCGCCGCTGTCAATGGAGCCGCATTTGCAGGAGGTCTAGGACTAATTGGTGCAGCCGATATAGTCATAACAGCGGAAGAAACTATTTGTAGTTTTAGCGAAGTTAGAATTGGAGTGATCCCCGCTAATATCTCTGTCGTATGCCTTCCAAAGCTAGGTCCTCATCACGGCATGAAGCTGATGCTGACCGGAGAGAGATTCAATGGAAAGAGAGCAGTTGAGGTAGGACTGGCACACCGCGCCGTCCCTCGTGAAAACCTCTACGCTGCAGTGCAAGAGGAAGTCGAAATGATAAATCTTGGTGGGCCTAACGCAATAGTCGAAACCAAAAAGCTAGTGAATAGGAAGCCAAAGCCTTCATTAGAAGAGGACTTCGAGGAATGCGCAGAGTGGAGTCTAAGAATGTTTCAGTCTGAAGAGGGCGCCGAAGGTATGGCGGCGTTTCGAGAAAAACGTAAAGCGGCTTGGATCCAAGGGTGACCCCCGAGCACGCAGAAACCAAAAATGTGCCACGCTACAGCCGCATAGAAATTAGAAAACAAGCGCTGAATTTCTCCGTTGGGCATTTTACCATCTTCAGTGAAAAAGAACGTGAAAATCTGCATGGGCACAACTTTCAGGTTGAATGCGAGATCACTGCGCCTGTAGGCGAAGATGGCCTTGTTTTCGATTATGGCATTATTAAGAAGGTCCTAAGAGAGCTGTGCGACGAGCTCGATGAACACGTTATCCTACCCTCCAAATCGCCCCATCTTAGATTAGAAAAACAAGGAGAATATACTGCAGCGATTTTTAACAATGAACGTCTTCTGTTCCTTGAAAAGGACTTAATCATCCTGCCGATCGCCAACACCACTGTGGAGGAGCTCTCTTACTATTTTTTAAATTTATTGACCAACCGCAGTGAATTGAGTGGCAAGGGGATTATTGAGGTCACGGTGAAAGTATCTTCGAGTCCAGGACAGAGCGGTTGCTCTACATGGAAACTAGCATGAGGGCTCTTGTGATCACCGGTGCGAGCAAGGGTATTGGTTTAGCAACAGCAAGTCTATTCTGTGATACGGGATACGACGTATTCAATTTTTCGCGCACCAAATGTCCAGACGAAAGAGTAAGCAGCTATGCCGTTGACCTTGGTGATCCAGAAGCAGAAAAGAAAATAATAGCGAGACTTAGCGAGATAGTCGAAGGAGAAACGGAAGTCTGTCTCGTTCATAACGCAGCCGCAATGGTGGTTGATAATGCTCGAGAGACCACTGCAGATGTCCTCTCGACGGTGCTTAGGATAAACGTAGTTGCACCGGTAATTTTTAACCAGTGCCTGATTAAGAAAATGAAGCCAGGGTCTTCCATTATTTATATTGGTTCAACACTATCAGAAAAAGGGGTGCCCAATTCCTTCAGCTATGTCACGAGTAAGCACGCCGTGGTGGGATTAACCAGAGCAACTTGTCAGGATTTGGCAGGCACTGAAATTCATACGTGTTGTATTTGTCCTGGGTTCACCGATACAGAAATGCTTAGGGCCCATGTTAGTAATGATGATGAAATCCTCTCTAGTTTATCTACTTTATCCACATTTGGACGTCTAATTGATCCCAAAGAAATCGCAAACACAGTTTTATTTGCCGCTAAAAATTCGGTACTAAACGGAGCAACAATACACGCAAATCTTGGACAAATTGAAGCATAAAAATGATTGTAGAGGCCGAACTTTTTGGAAATTACTGAAGGTATAAGAGAAAGAAGGGAAAGAGTTTTTCTCGTATTAGCTGGCCTTTTTCTGTGCGCTATGACCATGCTGAATATTTTGGGCATAACCCGATTTGTGCAACTTGGACCAATGAGTCTGGCAATAGGAGTGTTACCCTATCCTTTAACTTTCCTATGTACGGACTTAATTAGTGAACTCTACGGGAGAGCTCGTGCGAATTTTTTGGTGACGGTAGGCTTATTACTTAACGGATTCATTATCGCAACATTATGGATTGCGAATAAAGTACCTTCCGTAGCAGAGCAGACCCAACCACCCTGGCAGGTAATTGAATTGGCTGAAGCTATAGCGCTTCCTACTGGAGCAAGTGTAGAAGGCTCTGTAGAACTTTTCACGCTAATTTATGCAACAACTTCGGGGGCAGTCCTCGCATCAATGATGGCTTACCTAGCGGCACAATATTGTGACGTTTACATGTTCCACTTCTGGAAAAAGTTAACGAAAGGGAAACATCTTTGGTTGCGAAATAACGGTAGCACAATAGTTAGTCAAGGAGTCGATTCCTTTATGGTAATTACGGTCACCTTCGGAGCCCAATTCTTAGCAGGGGCTATTAGTGTCAGTGCGATGTTTGTACTAATGGCTCACAACTACCTGTTTAAACTTTGCGTCGCCTTAGCAGATACCCCTTTGTTTTATTTTGGTGTACATTGCTTGAAGCGTTATCTCCAGATAAAAGAAAGCGATTTGAATACGAGCTAACTCCCAGGGAACCACCGACCTAAACGGCAGGTGATCTTTTGTAATTGAGGTATCATGGCTTCCCTAAGTGAACACTTAATAGTATGCTTTAACCTTCTTCATTTCTGAAATACTTGTTTGAGCGCCACACTTATTGATGCTGCCCAGAAACAGGCGGGAGCACCTTCTCTTGATTTCGAGCCTATAAACGTAGAAGCTCGCTTCGAAAATCCGCGCGCGACAATTGATACCGACAGGGCAAAAAACTGGTTCAAAAGAGTCTTTCCCATTCTCTGGGTGAACAAGTGGGCCTTCTCTATTGGCATAGCCATGACCATACTGGCAATGTTGGTGGGTGTCGCTCTGCCCGCAATGACAGGTCAAATCATTGATGAGTTACCTAATGCGATAACGGGAAACCAACCTGATCACTTTTTATTTCTAGTAATTGTAATGATAACTCTTACCACCCTACGATTTATCTTCGGTTTCCTTGGAAACTATCAGATGAGTCGAGTCTCTAATCAATTAGAAGCTGACCTTCGTTCAGTCATTTATAACCACCTGGTAACTCTCTCCTTTTCTTTTTATGACAATATCCAAACGGGACAGGTAATCTCGCGAGCGAACAGTGACATTAAAGCTATTCAAATGTTCTTGATGATGTCGCCAATGCTTCTTACTTCAGTGCTTAGTTTCGTATTCGCAGCCGTATATATGCTATCAGTAAGCATTACCCTGACATTGGCAGCTCTAGTCACAACCCCGATCGTATATGTGCTTAGTATGAAGCTCCGAGCAATAATGTTTCCATTGTCATGGCTAACGCAATCCCATCAAGCGGACGTTGCAGTAATCGTAGATGAAAACATAAATGGTCAGCGTATCGTTAAATCCTTTGCCCAAGAACAGAATCAACTAACTCTTCTTGGGAAGGCCGCAAAAAAGCTTCAGTGGGTGCAAGTACGCGCCATTGATGTCTCTTCTATTTTTAATCCCATAATAGAACACCTAACAGTTTTAGGGCAGGTTTTAGTGTGGGTATATGGTGGTTGGTTAGTCATACAAGGTGAAGTACAACTCGGTGCTTTGGTCGCGTTTAATATGTACCTAATGATCATCCAAGCACCTTTCCGGTTCCTAGGACTGCTCTTGCAAATGGAACAGCGTGCAAAAGCGTCTGCGGGAAGAATATTCGAAATTCTTGATGAACAACCAGAAATTACTGACCGTGCAAATACGTTAACACTAAAAAACCCCCGAGGAGTTCTTGAGTTTGATAATGTCGATTTTGCTTATAAAGACGATCCAGTTTTAACCGGCCTTAGTTTCAAGGTGGAATCTGGCGAAACAGTAGCAATCGTTGGTCGCACCGGCTCAGGAAAATCCACAGTTGTGAGATTGCTTTCTCGCTTTTACGAAATTTCTAGCGGTAGTATCAAGATTGATGGCATTGACATCCGTGACCTCGCGTTAAAAAATTTACATTTTCATGTGGGACAGGTTCTAGACGAGCCTTTCCTCTTCTCGATAAGTATTAGAGATAACATAGCCTATGGAAAACCCGATGCTTCCCAGGCAGAAATCATAAATGCTGCAAAAGCTGCTCAGGCGCATGACTTCATTGAGAGTATGGAAAAAGGTTACGATACCGTCGTTGGCGAACGCGGATATACGCTATCGGGCGGACAAAGACAAAGATTAGGGATCGCACGCGCACTGTTGGTTAACCCACCTATTTTGGTTCTAGATGATGCAACCAGTGCTATTGATGTGAAGGTTGAGTCCGATATACATGACGCTTTAGTAAATCTTATGACTGAGCGCACCACTATACTCATCGCACATCGACTGTCGACCATCAGCCTAGCGGATCGCGTCGTTCTAATCGACGAAGGGAAAGCCATCGCCACTGGCACCCACCAACACTTACTTGAGACTGTACCACGATACAGTGAGATATTATCGCAGCAAAATCGCTTATCAGAAGGCGGGTCCAAATCGTGAAGGGATTTGGTTCCAAACACGCCTCAGCAGCTGGGCTCCCATTTGCTGGCATCCCTCCAGAAATGATCGAAAAAACAAATGCATTAATGAAGGATGAACCTGATTTTAACGACCTCAATTTGACATTCAGCCATCAGGCGAGTGAACAACAACCATTTTCACTACTTAATTTTCTCTCACCCTATAAATATCGCATGCTGGGGGCTTTGGGTCTCGTAGGTATGACTGAAGCACTACTTCTCTTGGGTCCTTACCTGATCAAGGTTGCTATCGATGAGGCAATCATACCTAAGGATTTCAGCGTGTTGATCTGGGTAGCAACAATCTGGATCTTCTCATTATTCATCGCTGGCTTCGTAAGCGGTTTCCGCCAACGATACGTCGGTAGACTTGGACAGCTACTGATGTACGAATTACGCATCCGGGTCTTCGCTCATCTTCAGCGATTATCACTCGATTTTTTTACCAAGGAAAAAGCAGGGCGCCTGATGGCTCGAATGACTAGTGATATCGAGGCTTTATCAAACCTATTACAAAATGGCCTTGTGAATCTTGTAGCCCAGACACTGTCTCTGCTCTTCATAATAGGAATACTCTTATCATTTAATGTCAAACTCACTCTTATTTTACTCGTTATAGCAGCGCCAGTGATGCTGGCTATGACTATATGGTTTAAAACCGTTTCTTCGAAGGGCTATGCGAATGTGCGAAACCGTATTGCTGATGTACTGTCCGACCTTCAAGAAAGTCTTTCTGGAATGCGCCTAGTAATTTCGTTTAATAGGATGAAACACAATATCATCAACCACAGGAACCGCGTGGGCGATTATCGTGATGCTAATAATTACACTGCTCGAGCGTCTGCCACCTATTCCTCAGCTACTATGTTCGTTGACTCTGCCACTACCATTATTATTTTGGCAGTTGGCTACCTTATCTTAGTTGACGTCAATCCAGAACTAGATCCTCAAGGTACCTTCACCGTTGGCGCTCTCGTAGCCTTTGCCAATATGGTGTCCAGATTCTTTAAGCCAATCAACTCACTTGTAGGACTTTATAACGAGTTTCAGTCTGGTAATGCCGCAGTAATCAAACTACGAGAACTCTTGGGTACACCCCCGACTGTCAAGGAAAAGAGCCACCCAATCGAGATCGAAGATATGCGCGGTGATATTAAAATTCAGAATATAAGCTTCAGCTATAATGAGAACGAACCGGTGATAAAGAACTTATCTCTTCATATTGAGGCAGGCAAGATTATTTCCTTTGTCGGGCCAACCGGTGCAGGAAAATCAACATTAGCTAAACTCATCGCCCGTTTCTACGATCCTAATAAAGGCAGCATACTGATTGATGACTACAATCTTAAAGATCTCAGTATTAAGTCTTTACACAGTCAATTGGGAGTAGTGCCACAAGAACCTTTCCTGTTTCATGGGTCAATCAAAGATAATATTAGATTTTCCAACATGCATGCTTCAAGCGATGACATTATGAAAGCTTGTAAAGCAGTTGGTATAGAAGACCTAATAGAGCGTCTCCCACAAGGACTCGATACACCCTGTCACGAGAGAGGATCGTCATTGTCCTCAGGTGAGCGTCAGCTACTCGCTCTAGCCAGAGCTTTCTTGAGCAAACCTCGGGTCCTCATTCTTGATGAAGCCACTTCCAATATTGATCAACAAAGTGAATCAAAAATCGAAAGAGCTCTTGATAATCTACTCCAGGGTAGAACAGCAGTCATAATCGCTCATCGCCTCGCCACAGCAATGCGCGCGGACATCATTGCGGTAGTAAAAGATCAAGGAATAGTTGAGATGGGTTCCCATACAGAACTCATCGGCAGGCACGGTTATTACGCAGAGATGCATCAAACCTGGATGCAACAAAATTCAGGGACTAACTTAAGCCATCAGTAGTTTACCTAATCGGTGTAATGTAGCCTCACAAAAAAGTAGTCAGTCCTCAAGAATGCGCTGCCCGTTTCTGAGATAAAAGCTGCCATGGTATACTGATCTCACTCCCGGAGAGAGACAAGTAGTGCAATGACCAAGCAGAAAAACAACCGCCGATATTCTTCTCGAGTTGTTGACGGTGTAGAGAAAGCAGCAGCACGTTCGATGCTATACGCCGTTGGCTTTTCTGAGGAAGACTTCAAAAAACCCCAGATTGGAATCGCCTCGACATGGAGTAACCTCACTCCTTGTAACATGCATATCAACACACTTGCTGATGCCGCAGCTCTTGGCGCAGATGAATCTGGAGGAAAGTCTATAACATTTAATACAATCACCGTGTCCGATGGGATTTCCATGGGGTCACCGGGAATGAGGTATTCATTGGTTTCTCGAGAAGTGATCGCCGACTCGATAGAGACCGTTGTTGGTGCAGAGGGGTTTGATGGGTTTGTAGCAATCGGGGGATGCGATAAAAATATGCCTGGGTGCGCGATGGCTATCGCACGTTTAGATCGCCCCGCAGTATTTGTGTACGGTGGCACAATACAAATGGGCAAGGAAAGGAGAGATATTATTTCCGTTTTTGAAGCAGTAGGCCAATTCGCAGCAGGCAATATCGACGAACTTAAGCTGAAGGAGATTGAGTCTACGGCGATACCCGGACCAGGTTCTTGCGGAGGTATGTACACGGCAAATACTATGGCGTCCGCAATCGAAGCCTTAGGTTTGTCTCTCCCGAATTCGTCAGCTCAGGAGGCTGTATCAAACAATAAACGATATGATAGTCACGCGGCAGGGAAGGCCGTCGTCAGGCTTGTTGAGGCCGGTATCAAACCATCAGATATTTTGTCTAGAGAATCTTTCGAAAATGCGATCACTGTCGTAATTGCTCTTGAGGGTTCGACAAATGCGGTACTGCATCTCCTCGCAATCGCTCACGCGGCGAGAATCCCTCTTAGCTTAGATGACTTTACAAAAATTGGCTCGAGAGTTCCTGTGCTCGCCGATATGAGGCCAGCTGGCAAATACGCCATGAGCGAACTTATCCAAATTGGGGGGATTCAACCCCTAATGAAGACACTGCTAGATGAAGGCCTATTGCATGGCGATTGTTTGACAGTAACCGGGAATACCCTTGCAGAGAATCTAATGGATGTTCCCGCTTATCCAGATGGTCAAAAAGTTATTCGACCACTATCTGAACCAATAAAAAAAGATAGTCATCTTGTTATTCTTAGGGGAAACCTAGCACCCGAGGGCTCGGTGGCCAAAATAACCGGCCATGAGGGTTTAAGGTTTGTAGGAAGAGCTCGTTGCTTTGCGGGAGAGGAGGCAGCTCTGGAGGCAATTCTAAAAGGCATCGTAGTATCCGGTGATGTTGTAGTAGTTCGTTATGAAGGACCCAGAGGAGGCCCTGGAATGAGAGAAATGCTCTCACCCACAAGCGCTATAATGGGCAGAGGCCTATCTCAGGATGTTGCCTTAATCACTGATGGCAGATTTTCTGGTGGCTCGCATGGATTCGTTATCGGCCATATTACGCCTGAAGCTTTCGATGGAGGTCCAATAGCTCTGTTAGAGGATGGAGATAAGATCACCATTGATGCCGAGACCAACACCATATCCGTTTGTTTATCGGAAGATGAATTAGCTCGACGTAAATCGAAATGGAAAAAGCCTCCACCATATGCGGAGCGAGGAATCCTTGCTAAATACGCGCGCCTCGTAAGTTCAGCTTCGCTTGGAGCGGTAACTGATAGCGATTGAGATCTCCTCAAAGCCCTACCCTCTCTCATAGCAAGCCACCAGTTTTAGGGGCTGGCCGAGCCCGCTGATTATAGAGCATATTAGCTAGTCGCTTCCTCTCGTCTTCGTTCATATCTGGAACTTCTTTAGGCAAAGCACTCCCTGCCTGTATTCCTAATTTGACCGCTGGCCTTTCCCCTACTTCCTCAAACCATCGTTTGAAGTATTTGAATTCATCAATGTCTTGCCCTTGAGCTTTCCAACCAATAGTCCACGGGTAGCAAATCATATCGGCAATCGTGTATTCATCTCCACAAATAAATCTTTGGTTATACAGTTGGTTGTTCAAGATACCATAGCAACGATTGACTTCATCAGTGAACCGAGCGATCCCATAACTCATATCACCTTTGCCCTCTGTCCGACGAAAATGTCCACACTCGCCAGTTTTTGGTCCCTGATTAGCCATTTGCCAAACAACCCACTGGATAACGTTATACCGACTTCTCATTTCTTTGGGCAGAAATTTACCCGTTTTCTCTGCTAGATATAACATGATAGCGCCTGACTCGAATACAGATATAGCCCCATCGCCATCAACGGGATCATGATCAACTAACGCTGGCATTCGGTTATTAGGACAGATACGTAAAAATTCTTCTTTAAACTGGTCCCCTCTAGCAATATTACACGGGATGAGATTGTAATCTAGCCCACATTCCTCCATCAAAATAGTGACTTTTTTGCCGTTAGGCGTTGGCCAGAAATGAAGATCAAGCATAATTGTTTCCTTTGCTTATATTAAAATTGTTGACAGCAGACTAGCAGAATAACCGCTCGCTGCTAAGGTTCAAGACGATCTAACTATCTCTTCCTTTTTTCATAGTTTAGATATTTTTTAAGCCAACTAAGAAACTAAGTCAGATAAGCAATACTACTTTAGTGCTTAAGTTAGCCAGCTGATTAATTCATGATTTCGCATTTTTAAGAATTACCAACCCGCTTTTTCACCGCAACTTTGATATAGATACCGTCCACCAACCGAGACTATAGTTTGATAAAAGCAATCCTAGACTTGGTATTCACCAGTTATTTGTCGACGTGGATCGAGAGCATCGCGGACAGCTTCACCAATAAAAATCAATAGCGTTAGCATCAAACCCAAAGTAAAGAATCCAGTAAGCCCAAGCCATGGCGAATGGATATTAGCCTTTCCTTGAGCCAAGAGTTCACCGAGAGACGGTGACCCAAACGGCAAACCGAAGCCGAGAAAATCGAGTGCTGTTAACATCGTTATAGCACCACTAAGAATAAACGGGAGGAATGTTAACGTTGCCACCGTAGCATTTGGTAAAACGTGCCTGACGATAACTTCCAAATCTGAAACTCCCAATGAACGAGCTGCACGCACATACTCAAAGTTACGAGTCCTTAATACCTCCGCACGAACTACTCCAACCAATGGCATCCAACTAAATAAAGTCAGAATTCCTAGTAACCAGAATACATTAGGCTTAACAACGCTGGCCAGTATGATCAAAATTAGCAAAATGGGCAAACCAGTCCATATCTCTACAAGCCGTTGTCCGATAAGATCCACGAAGCCGCCAAAGTATCCTTGTATTGCTCCTATTGCAACACCGATTATCGAGCTCAAGATCGTAAGAGAAATCCCGAATAATACCGACAGCCGAAAACCATAGATAAGTCTTGCTAACGTATCCTTACCAGAATCATCAGTTCCTAACCAGTGCCTCGCAGAAGGTGGTGCCGGTGCAGCGCTCTCGATATATAGATCTGAACTTCGATAACTGAAAGGTATGGGCGGCATGATCAACCATCCGCCTTTTTCGATTACTAGCTCTCTTATATATGGATCTTTATACATAGGCTCAATTGGAAGCTCGCCGCCTAGGTCTTGCTCCGTAGTATCAAATAGTACAGGCATATAATACTGACCCTCGAGATACATAATAACGGGCTTGTCATTAGCAATGAATTCGGCAAATAAAGAAATAACAAAAAGGACGGAAAATAGGATTATCGAATAGTATCCACGCTTATTACTTTTGAACTTACGCAAGCGACGCTGATTAAGTGGGGACACAATCAACCCCTTGTTTCGAAATCAATACGAGGATCTACAAGAACATACGTCAAATCACCAACGAGTTGCATAAACAAAGCAATTAGCGTTAATACAAACATTGTGCCAAAGAGTATAGGATAATCACGTTTGATAACCGCATCGTATCCCAGTAGGCCCATTCCATCCAAAGAAAAAATAACTTCGATAAGCAATGATCCTGTAAAAAAGATACCTATAAATGCTGCGGGGAACCCGGCGATCACTATGAGCATCGCATTTCGAAAAATATGCCCATACAGGACACGTCGCTCAGAAATTCCCTTTGCTCTCGCTGTCAATACAAACTGCTTGCTAATCTCCTCAAGAAATGAGTTCTTTGTAAGCATTGTAAGAGTCGCAAATCCTCCAATAGTAAGTGCTGAAACCGGCAGAACTAGATGCCAAAGATAATCTAAAACTTTCTCGGTCCAACTCAATTCCTCCCAATTTTCAGAAACTAAACCTCGAAGTGGGAAAAGATCAAAATAGCTCCCACCAGCGAAGAGCACTATGAGGAGAACCGCAAATAAAAAGCTTGGAATAGCGTATCCCACAAAAATAAGGCTAGAGGTCCAAAAATCAAAACTTGATCCATCCCGAACTGCCTTAGCAATTCCTAAAGGTATGGAAATAGTGTAGATCAATAATAAAGACCACAAGCCAAGTGATATCGAGACTGGAAGCCTCTCGAGCACTAATTCTAGCACTGGCCTATCCTGAAAATAACTCACCCCAAAATCAAGTTTCAAATAATTTACTAGCATATTGAAAAAACGCTCGTGTGGGGGCTTGTCAAAACCAAATTGCTTTTCTAAGGCAGCTATCAAATCTGGATCAAGCCCGTAGCTGGCGACAGTCCTACTAGATCCACCAATCTCTATTTGAGCACTCGTTCCTGAATCACCACCACCTGAGATACTGGAAGTAGTTGACATACTACCCGTCGTAAGTTCCGCAACTATCTGCTCTACAGGGCCACCTGGGGCGAATTGAACTATGATAAAGTTAATTAAGATAATGCCAAACAGGGTTGGGAAAATAAGTAACACTCTCTTAATTATGTATGCGGTCATTAATCAAGTAACCTTGAATCTTTTATTTCGTTTCAATTTCCACCGCCTCCCATGATCTGGCTTTTAACGCAGAATCTTTTGCGCGCGCTAAAGATCGCTCGATACGTCTATCGATAGTGCGATTAACCCATTGCGACGAAATAATTGCCACAATAACGGTAGTAATTACAGTACCGATAAAGATTCCCATGTAACCAAAAACATAATTGCCAACCAAAACAACCGGGATTTTTATAATAATCATTCTTAGAAGAGAGAGGATTAAAGGCGGCATCGGTTTCCCCAAAGCATTAAAACAATGGGTGGCATTAAAAATCACCCCCATCAAACCCACCGCTAAAGGCCCGACTCGCAAATAGTTATAGGCTGCGGTTTGGACCAAAGGATCACTGTTAATAAGACCAACGAAGACATGACCGAATGCCACTAAAATTAAATAGGACAGAACCCCCCAACAAATAACAAAAAAATTTGCAGTACGCATAGCGACTCTTACACGATCATACAGTCCTGCACCCCAATTTTGCCCAACTATAGGAGATAGACTAATCGACACTGCAAAAATTACCATGATTGTCATAAATTCGATTCGCATCGCGACCCCAAATCCTGCAACAACAGCTGTTCCGTGGCCCGCTAATAACCGAGTAATGACTGCCATCGACACCGGTACAATTAGGTTTGCCGCAATAGCAGGTAAACCAACGTGCAGCATATCTCCGATTGATCTTTTGAATCCCTCCAACCCAAATAACATCATTTTGTCGCGTACCGCGAAGAGATAAAAAAACACTACTATTTCAAAGAATCGAGCAATAACGAAACTCAACGCTGCACCTTGCAGTCCCATCTCTGGGAAAGGTCCTAGTCCGAAAATAAAGAATGGTGCAATACCGATGTGCAGTAATGCACCGATTGCCGAGAGATAGCCTGGGCTAACAGCATCACCCGTTGATCTCATCAAAGTTATACCCACGTTCGTCATAGCGAAAATGGGCAAGCCTAAAAGCCAGATTGTCAAGTAAGAAACAATGAGTGGAAGAACTTGCTCATTGGCACCTAAAACCATAAAGATCGGTGTCAGAATGAAATATGCGATGACACCAATTAAACTTGAAAGAACGGTTACTAGAAGAAGACAATGGGTACCTAGTCTTTTCACCCTCAGGATGTCGCCACCCCCAACAGTTCGAGCTGCCACCGATCCAGCTCCGACAGCAAGACCAAAGGCCACAGACTGTAAAATCATCACTACCGGGAAGGTAAAACTAATAGCAGCCAGTTCATTCGTACCCACCATACCGATATAAATAGTCTCAACGAGCGTTGCAACGTTATACGAAATCATAGACAGCATGAGGAAACCAGTAAGGCGAGCCATGTGCCTTGTGATTGGACCAGCTGTTAAATCACTATTGCTCGATCGCTCGTTACTTCGGTCAGTTTTTTTCATGGCTGTTTGATTTAAAGGAAGTAAAGGAGTTGGCCCGCCCAGAGAGATTCGAACTCCCGACACCCAGGTTCGAAGCCTGGTGCTCTATCCAGCTGAGCTATGGGCGGAGACACAATCCCCTATTGTAGCTACAAATTCTTTATGATGCAGAAAAGTGTTTGTAAATATTGTCCTAGAGTTGGGAGCAAAATGAATAAACCATCGCATTGCGAAAAACAAATTCAAGCCTTCCGTGTTTTATATCATGCCCTTCTTTTTTTATCTGCCAGACTATGGGTTCATCTGTAACACTGTTAGTGAAAACCTGGCTCTCGCAAACTATGATTTTCTCATCGTCTAATAATCGTACCATAAGTTCTCCATCGTGTTGGATATCAGCCGATACCTTGAACTGATCTCCATTCAATACTGGCGTTGTGGTAATTGAAGCCACTTCTTTACCTGCGCTGTACCCTGCAAAACCGTCTGGTCGCATAGTTGCCAGGCATAGGAATCCATTCCGCCAGCCCGTATGCAGGCCATCACTAGCCCCATAATAAATTCGAATCTCATCTTCTAAGAACACTGGATTTGCTGCTGTATAGATACAACCCCAGTCATAATCGAACTCATTACCTTCATTGGCGATAAAAGGCACCCCAGGTAAGATCCGATGCCACTTTCTCGTATCTGGACTCCAAGTAAGCTCTGCCCAAACGCGATCAGTATCTTGATCATGGATCGCAACGATTCCTAGGTACAAGCCCGCGTGATGAAAAATAGGCATCGAGTAGAGTTGCTTAGTGGAATCTAAACCTTCTAATACGATTTCGGTTTTTTCCCAATTCTCAAAATCATCACTGGAAGTCCTCGCAACCTGGCGTACATGCTTTTCACTAATTTTTCCCCATTGCCGAGTAATCCCCACATATTTCCCGAGATCATCAGACCACAAAGCATTATTGTGAGTATCCCCAGCGCTATCTGCTTCTGGGCAAGCAATTGCAGGATCCCAGTGAATACCGTCTTTCGAGTAAGCGATAGACAAAATATTTGATTTGAGTAGTGCCTTGTAACGTCGGTTGGGGTCCGGCTCCCGCAAGTCTTTAAATACTCCAGTCCCATGAGGACCTCTCCATACTTTTTTTGCCTCGTCCTCTCGCCGAACTTCACCCCGCCACAAGATGTTATTTGCTTTAGTTCCTTCGAACTCAACAAGCCCCAACTCTGGCTTTTCCCAGACAATTCCATCAAGAGAGGTTGCATAGCAAAGTGCCATCTCCCGATTTTCTGGAGCCCAGTACTTTTGTCGACGCTCATCAAGACTCATCCCTAAAGCTGAGTTATCGACGATGAAAGGGCTGTACCAGCATTTATATAAATTTTCTTCGTTATCGTAAATTATATTGGCATAGAGATTATCAAAACGAGCCTCCCAGGGTTTATCCTCTCCAAACAAAGGATTACTAGGGTGCTTCTCAACAGTCCCGAGCATAAGCTCAGTTTTTTCTGTATCTTCAATGATACGGTTATCTAGCAAAAGATATCTTCGCTCGTCTGGATGCTTTGACCTCATATTATTAACCCCTTTAGGACTGGTTAAGATAATAATCCCGTAAAAATAGAAAGAATTCTATTCCCCTAGTGCTTTATCTCGAACTTTGAGAAACTCTTCCCAGAGAAAGAGAGTGGAGCATCCGTTGAATACTGCAAACTGGTCTGGGTTAATAGCAGCAACCTTCACGCCAATGAACGATAGTGGAGAACTAAACATCACTGCGATTTCACCAATTGTGAACCGATTAGTGGAGGAAGGCGTGTCAGGACTTTATGTTTGTGGAGGAACCGGCGAAGGAACCTCATTGACCAATAATGAGCGAATGATTGTGGCAGAGGCCTATATCGAGGCTGCTAATGGCAGAGTTCCTGTATTTATTCATGTGGGTCAAGATAGCCTTTTTGCCGCTCGCGAACTAGCTAAGCATGCACTGGCAATTGGAGCGGCTGGCATTTCAGCTATGACTCCTAATTATTTTAAACCGAACTCAACTCGGGCTTTGGTCGATAGCTTAAAAGTAATCATCGAGGGAGCCCCAGACTTACCTTTCATCTATTATCATTTTCCAGCAAAGTCGATGTTACAACTAAATCTTGAGGAATTTGTCGAGATGGCGAGCATCCAATTACCATCTATGTATGCAATAAAATTTACCGACCCCAGACTGCATGATCTTCAATCGATACTGCATGCTTCGAGCGATAAGATCAAAATATTTTTTGGCACAGATGAAATGCTCTTAGCGGGTCTTTCATCAGGAGCCTCTGGTGCCATAGGAAGTACCTACAACTTTGCGCTCCCACTTTACCTAAAACTGATCGAGGCCTGGCAAGTTAATGACCTAGTCAAGGCGCGGTATTTGCAAAGCCTTTCGGTCACGATGGTAAAAACATTCGCGCCATTTGGTGGTATTGAAGGACAAAAAGCAATTATGGGTTTGATTGGATTGGAATGCGGTCCGACGCGACTACCACTAAATATACTTTCGATATCTGAAGTTGGTCGGTTGAAACAACAACTCGAGGACATTGGCTTTTTCCGCTGGGCGAGATCCTAGAGCAGACCTGCTTACTCACATTCCCTAGTGAATTGCGTAAACTTGAGAAATTGCTCCGGTTCGACATGTCGTAATAGCTAGAATATGATGTTCGAAGAAGTGTCACTGGAACTGAATCGAGCTTGTTGGTAGATGAAGATCTGAAAAACGGTTGCTTTGGATACGGGCGACTTCAATTCACATCACAATTATCTTAGGAAGTACAATGATAGAAAATATCTTCTCCATGGCAGGGAAAGTTTGCTTGGTCACAGGCGGCTCAACTGGGCTGGGTAGCTACATGGCACAAGGTTTTTTGGAAGCAGGCGCGTCAAAAGTATACATCACCGCCCGTTCCGAAGGGGCGCTAGTAAAAAAAGCAAAAGAACTTTCTATGGTGGGGGAAGGTGAGTGTATTCCGATCATTGGCGACCTGAGTTCAATAGATGGTGTCGAGGCTTTGGCAATTAGTCTGCAAGAGAGGGAGAAATACCTCGATGTCCTAGTAAATAACGCCGGTATTGGAACCGGTGGTCCATTCAGCGAGCTGAAGCCAGAAACCTGGGATATGACGATGGATCTGAACCTCAAGTCCCCAGTTTTTCTAACCCAAAAACTACGACATTTACTTGGTTGTAAGGCAACATCAGAGGACCCCTCGCGCGTAATATTTATAGCCTCGGTCGCGGCAAGTTATTCGATAGAAGGGGTATTGGCTTACTCGACGAGTAAAAACGCTGTCGAACATGTAGTACCGACTCTCGCACTCGCGCTATGCGAGGAGAATATCCTAGTTAATGCGGTCTCTCCCGGACGTTTTTTCTCGGAAATGACCCGTGGAGCATGGCAAGATGCCGAATCAGAAAGATACAAGGCGGAATTAGCACGCATCCCAGCCCATCGCTATGGTAATATTAAGGATATCGCTGGTGTTGCTATCATGCTCTGTAGTCGTGCTGGCTCGTATTTTACTGGTGAGGTACTCAATCTTGATGGAGGTCATAGATTACGGCATTAAAAGTAAGATATTGCTGAGCATTGTCAAATGGTCAGAATGAAACAAGTAAAACAGAAAAAAGGTAGATAAAAGAAATGGAAAAACTTATCGCCGGGGATCTCTTTCCCGAAATTAGCCTTGATATAGCATCTGGTAAATCCTTGAAGCTACCGACAGATCTTGATGCGCCACTTACAATTATGCTTTTCTATCGAGGATATTGGTGACCTTATTGCATCCGACAACTAAACGGGTACAACGAACGCCGTGACGCGTTCGCAGGCAAAGGGGCTAATATTATTGCCGCGGTTGCAGATAGTAAAGAAAACACGCTGAAAGTAGCAGAGACCGTCGATTTCCCAATCGCTTATGGAGTAACCAAAGAGCAAGCTGAGATACTAGGGTCTTGGTGGAGTGCGATAGGGCCAATGGAATTCATACAACCCAGCGAATTTGTTTTAGCGAATGATGGCAAAGTAATCGCTGCTACTTATAGCCATGGTCCAATTGGCCGAATGGATCCAACGGAAACTTTGACCTACATATCCCGCGAAGCGTTCGACTCCCTACGCGAGGACTATAGAAAAGACTGAGCCCCCTCATTCCAACGCAAATTTACACTAGGCGCACGAGGGTACGCGCAAATTCGTAAGATTCACCAACGCGGGAGCGATCTGATGAAGTCATATCGATACCAGTCAGTCTATCCCTAGTTCCAGAAGGTGCCTGAGCAAATCGAATACTTGTTTCCTCAAGAGCAATTGAGCAATCGTCACTCACTTCTTTTCCTAACAGTTGGGCAAAACGGGCCGCGACACCATCAGGATCAGAGGAAGAAACCTCTACCGCCGAAATACCGGATACGACATCCGTTCTCCGGTGCCATTTCCATGCGGCACCTGCCCAAGCCCAATCATCCCAGTCCTCGACCCAATCAAGAGAAGTGAGCGGACCACGCGTATCACTTGGATGTAAATGCAGAGCACCAACATTAACCCCATGTCGAACTGCGACCTCCATATCCCAGGCAACTCTTATATTCAGGGCATCAACCCGGGCGCGTGCCTTTTCTAAATCATCCACTTGAAGGATAAGCATATATCCAGCTGGCCCTCCCTGTTTTTGAAGAAATTTTGTCGTCGGTGCCTCTGGTCGCTCTGGCTGTAATATTTCTAAGAATGAGTCTCCTACTGGGAACACGCCGTTATACATCCAAATGGGCGGGCCAGGCTTGTCTCGGTGCGAGGCTGTAATATCTAAGACCTGCTCAACTTGTCTTTCAACAGGCCTGATGTCAGGTACGCACAATGCAATTTGCCGAATACGAACTTTAGCTGGAGCGGGAGGAAGCTCACTCATTCAATTAACCTCTCTATCAAATTTCTGATCTTACACCAGAAGAGAGAACTAATGGGACATCAAGTTCAACTTATGGAGGTTAAAAATAGGAAGGTTTACAGTAAAACACATTTACTTTTGAAGCTGGCGCTGTAATTATCAGGATCAGCTTATCACTGACTCAAGGAATATGAACGAAGAAGAAAAATATCTTTTTGATTTGCGGGGCTATCTTGTGGTGGAGGATGCTCTTACTCCTGAACAGGTAAAGGACTTATCCGAAATTGTTGATGAAAAGGTAAATGGCTTTGAGTCCCACAAGGGTGGTCGAAAAAAGAGGAATCATCAGCGCGGATCAGATCGAACTTGGTTCGCAAATGACGAAGATATGGCTTGGTCCTCTCCTGCCCTTCTTGACTGGGGAGGACCCTTTATTGATCTCATTGATATTCCTACTATTGCCCCGTACCTAGAGACGTTACTCGGTATTAACTACAGGCTAGATCATGACTACATGCTCATTTCCAATAAGGAATCTAGTCATCCTTTATTTCTGCACGGGGGAGGTCAAGGTGCTGGGGGGGAGTTAGATCTTGTGGGCCCAACGGATGGAGGTCAGTGCTACTATCGTTATAGCAACGGTCGGTTTTTTAATGGTCTTATTGCCGTCGCATTCGAATTAAATACGGTTGCCCCTGGAGACGGTGGCTTCGCATGTATACCGGGGAGCCACAAATCGAATGTCGAGGTGCCCGAAACATGCAAACCCAGGCCACCCTTCGAAAAGACCGCAACCGGGTTGCCCGGTCTTGCTGCATCCGAAATTCCTGATTATGTTGACCGTGTTACCGCATCCGCGGGTGATGCGATCATCTTTACTGAAGCTTGCCAGCATGGGACGGTACCATGGAATACAGGAAGCGATAGAGAACGGCGGACCCTTTTTTATAAGTACTGTCCACATGCAGTTGCGTGGAGCCCCTGCTACTATAACTCCGACCACTATAAGGGGCTTACCGAAAATCAGATCAATATTTTGATGCCACCAAGTGCTTTTGGTCCGAACGAGCGCACGAGTATGATTTGGAAAAAAGCACAAGCTGAACAAGCAGAACTCATGCGCTTAAGAGCTAAGGAAAACGAATAGATCTTCAGAAAGTCAAGTAAGCCAAAAGCTATTAGCTTTTCAGCAGTGCCGCAAGTGCGGCCTTACAATATGGAGAAAAAACATCTCGTTCTCAGCGAGATTTCCGATATCTAACCTGATAAACCTTTTTCCTTTAACTGTCCCACCCGAAAGATCAGAGAAAAAGACATCGATAATTTGTTTAAAAAACCGTTAAGCTAAAAGATCTTCGATTAGATGAGGATTCCCGATGCGATGGGCATTAGGTTTTATTGCTTTTGGTATAGCCTACTCACTATTTGTCGGTGCCATTTTCTGGAAGGATTGGCCTTCTATGCACAATCCTCATCTCTTTGGTAATCTTGAGAATAAACTCTCACAAAAGTCGAGGAACGATGTTGTCAGAATTGTCAAAACGTCGCAGTCAAAACCTCAGACGAATACTTACAGGATCGACTTTCAATCCTTTATGAACGATGGCAGCACCGCGACTGAGATAGTTATAGCAAATGGAGATAGCATAATATTACATGATCGTGCTAACGAAGATAGAGCACACGAAATAGCGAACGAGTATTTCGATCTACTCTCTGCACATGTTCATTATAAGATTGCAGAGCATAAGTTCGAGTTGGTGTTAACAATATTTATACCCCTCATACTTTTGAGTGGCTTCGCCTGGGTGTCAAGGACCATTTGGAATGTGCTTTCAAGAATGGATTGAGGATAACCTTAGAATTAAACGCTCCAAAGATATCTGTCTAAAAAACATAAAACAGCTAAGTTATTCTCGCAGTGGGTCGCAGTGACCTTTTTGACTAGAAATAGTTTAGTAGACACAAGAAACAATAGTGCTAATAGTCTCAGCCGACGAGTTGTTTGCCAGGGAAATGTTGCATTCCTTTCTATGGGCAAAGACATTCGTTTGGTGAGTCAACTATTCACAATTAAAGTTGCTCCGCAGGTCATCCCAAGAATGATGGCAGTGCTAGCTCTTTAGGCTCTCTGGTAACAAGCTGATTCTGACTAGCGAGTTCAATCCGATTGACTTTCACACCCTCTCGAGGCAGGAGCTCTATAAAGGCAGCGGTCGTTTCCCGTGTTCCTTGGCTGATATTGGGGGAGCCCGGATAAGCCGCCAGAGTATGTCCGTGCATCATTTCGCTGAATACGTGCACGTGGCCCAACGCGAGGTAATCAAGCCCACTTGCTGCGATTTGCTCCGCAGTGATCAATGAGGAGTAAATGTCAGCACTTCGATTCGTATAGTAACCGTGTGCTAAACCAATATACCAGGAGGTACCTTCTTTTTTGGGTACTACTTCCAACGGCCTATTATCGGGCTGATGATTTATAATACCTTTACCCCAGGCCTTGATTCCTAGTTCAGGAAAATCGAGCACCGCACCCGCTGGATCTCTGATGAAGTGAATATGATCTCCTGCTATTTCTGGCTCATATCGATGATAAACAGAATAATCAGCCAAACAATCATGATTGCCGGCTATCATCACTAGGGGACATTGAACACGCGCCAGCTGCTCCGTCGCGAACTCAAGGCAGCGATCTTTTACGCGATTATGGTCAAATAAATCTCCTGCAAGTAAAAAAAGATCAACGTCAAGTTCAATAGACTTATCCACCACGTCTATGAGACCTAGCTGGGCGAAACTCTCCTCACCTTTACCTCCTATAGAGTCATCAAGGTGAATATCAGAGGTATGCAGGATACGACAGTGATTCAGTGACAAAAAGCTTTCCTTAGGCAATTTCAATAGTTTAGAAAGTGTAGGCATTGAAGGACTCATAGGTCAACTACTAAGAGAAAGCTATTTCATCCTCACCTTTCAGAGAAGGCCTACAATTTTATGAATATCGGTTGCGCTAAAATGCTATTTTCTCTGCCAAAATAGTACCTCTATATGATGGCACTCTTCCTTCTCTCTCATTAGCTTATTCCCATATATCCAACTAACAAGTTCTAAAACATGAAGACAAACCGCGTCTTACCGGTTCGGCCAATTAATTGGCAACACTGTACTTTTATAACTCAGGTTCGTATCTGTAATACGATGTCAACTCTGTTTACCGCCCCAAAAAAAAATATTATTGTTCCTCTCGAATTATCAGCCATTCACCGATAACATTCAGAATCCTCATCTTATATTTCATAGTACTTGTCGAAAAAGAAGAAATGAAAAAAAGAGACAGTTCTAAAGTAGATAAAGTTTACGCAGAGCCTATCACCGATCTAAAAGAGTTCGAATTCAATTCCCAAGTTGCTGGCGTATTTCAAGATATGCTTGAACGGTCGATTCCTGGGTATTTCGTCATGTTAGAACTCACCAAATTGCTGGCTGAGAGATTCGCTAAGCCATATACCAATCTCTATGATTTAGGGTGCTCGTTAGGTGAAACAATAAAATACATTCATGCATTTTTACCAAGCGATTGCGAAGTTATTGGTGTAGAAAAATCTCTTCCCATGGTAGAAAAATGCAAGGCTAATCTAGAATCGTTACAATACAAATCAAATATTGCAATTCGACATGAAGATCTACTTGATACCGAGATCGAAAATGCATCTTTAGTCATAATGAATCTCACCCTACAGTTTATACCTCTTAAAGATAGAGATGCAGTACTTAAAAAAATAGTAAACGGATTAACGGAAGGCGGTATCCTCATTCTTTTCGAGAAAGTAACCTTTGAGGATGCCGATGAAAGATTACTGCTTGATAGGCTGTACTTTGATTTCAAACTTGCCAACGGCTACAGCAAACTCGAGATTGCTCAGAAGCGAGAAGCTCTAGAAAATGTTCTAATATCGGACACCATCCCTGAACTCAGGAGACGTGCGAAACGAAGCGGCTTTCGAAAAACTGAGGTGATTTCTCAATGCCTTAACTTCGCTGGCCTGATAGCAGTGAAATGACTTCCAAAAATGGCGCCCAATGACATCTAGAACTTACTGACACTTATGTCTCTGGACAAACTCTTTATACCCCGTCCTCCACTTATTACGGAAGAGCATTTCCAATCTATAACGATTTCTTTGGAGAACCATTTTAAGCCCCATGGGAAGGACTTATTTTGGGAAAAAGTATTGCTTAACATACCTACCCTGTTGGACTCAGACGCCATTTTTTCAGACGATGTGGTCCAAGTTACCAGTGGTGATCGAGTAAACGATGAATATCTAAGAAACGCGCTTAAGGATCTGATGCCCTGGCGTAAGGGACCATTTCATCTTCTTGGAGTGCATATCGATGCTGAATGGAGATCCGATCTGAAATGGCAAAGATTAGTCAGGCATATTGCTCCACTAAAAGATCGAAAAGTACTCGATATCGGATGTGGAAATGGCTACTACCTGTTTCGGAGTCTCGGAGAAGGCGCGCGATATGCGTTGGGTGTCGATCCAACCCGGTTATTTTACTATCAATTTAGGGCATTACAAAAACTCTTCCCTACTAACAAAGCGTTGTACTTACCACTACGCTCTGAGCAATTACCGAAATTCAATAGCTTCGATTCAGTCTTTTCGATGGGTGTTCTCTATCATCGTCGTTCGGCAGAGGAGCATTTGCGAGAGTTGATTGGATTCCTGAGACCAGGGGGAGAATTGATTCTGGAAACACTAATAGTTCCGGGAGATTCGTCAAAAGTTCTTATACCCCGAGACCGTTACGCGAGCATGGCGAACGTATGGTCCATACCAAGCAGTGCCGCGACAGAAGCCTGGTTACAAGCTTTGGGAATGAAAGATGTGAGAACTGTCGATATCACCCAAACCAGCATCCATGAGCAACGACGAACAGAATGGATGCAATTTCAATCTCTTGAAGATTTCCTCGACCCTACGAATACAGACTTGACCATTGAACAATACCCCGCCCCAACACGAGCAATCTTACTGTCAACTAAGCCAGAATAACACTGCGACCAAATGATGTGAGTCAATCCAAAGCTAATGCCAGATAACAAGTAAGCTTAGAAAGGTACTTGGCTGGAGAATGACATTGGCTTTTGAGTTTTAGGATGTTGAAAACTTATCTTAGCCGCATGGAGTAAAAGCCTATTGGATAGCTGTCGCGCCTCGTCATGTGCGTAAAGATCACAACCAAGTATAGGGTGACCAATAGCTGCAAGGTGAATACGCAACTGGTGGCTGCGACCAGTGAGAGGGGTGAGGAGAAGTTCCGAATGTCCTCCGTGAACTCTCAATAGTTTATAACGGGTGCACGCTGCCTTACCTCCGAGTGAGTCTATCACTTGTTTTGGACGATTTACTGGATCAGGCCTAATACCCAGAGAAATTTCTCCCTCTGGCTTCTTAAACACGCCAAATGCCGTCGCTGCGTATTCTTTCAGAACTTGTCTCTCTCGAAACTTTCTGTTGAGTTCGCGTGTTGCTTCTTTTGATAGCGTTAGGATCAAAAGCCCAGAGGTGTCAAGATCAAGTCTGTGGACCACTGTCGCGGTTGGATAAGTTGACAAAACACGGGTTAATACAGAGTCCTTCACTATTCGGCCTGGAACTGTTAGTAGGCCTGAAGGTTTCTCTAAAACTAAAATATCGTCATCGACATACTTAGTAATAATGTCTTCTTCACAAGGGTCGGGAACATGCTCAGTGTAACGAATCAATGATCCATCCTTTTCTCACGGCAAGTCGTCAATGAAACAAGGAAATATTAATATTAAAGCCGCCCTTTTCGGAGCTACTAATTTAGCTCCATAATACTAATGGTAACCTCAGAGTGACTTAAAAGATTCCTCGCTTGCCTGGTGTCTTACCACCTGCCCGCCTTCCATAAATATGATTTCCTCTGCAATGTTAGTCGCAAGATCTGCCAGTCTTTCGATATTATTGGAGATCGTCAAATAAGATATTGCAGTGGTCACGATTTTTGGATCCACCTCCATCGCTTTTTGCAAGACACGGTAATTTCGGGAATGCAAGGCGTCGACTTCATCATCCATATCCACCACTTCTTGGGCTCGCTCTACATCCCTCTGCTTGAGTGCTTCGAGAGATTTTTCCACCATGTTTCTGCAAATGGCACCCATGGTGTTGAAATCTAAATCTAGAACTAAACGATCCAAATCAGAAAGGAAATTTATTCGCTCTGCAATGTTTAGTGCCTGATCCCCCATTCGTTCTAAGTCGTTGTTTACCTTTAGAACCACTATAATGAACCGTAAATCAAACGCTACTGGCTGATGAAGAGCCAAGATTTTCAGGCAATCTTCCTCAATATCGACTTCCATCTCATTGATAATTGACTCGTTATCGACGATTTCCGCAGTCAACGTTTTATCGAAAGTTTCAATGCATCGAATACACCGATTTGTTGATTCAATAATGAGCTTACCTAGCTCGGCGATTCTGTTCTCTAGTCGCAAGAGGTCTTTATCTAGATGTTTCATAAATACCTACCCAAACCTTCCGGTTACATATTCTTCAGTTCGCTGATTTTCAGGCCTGGTAAAAACCTGGTCCGTATCTCCAAACTCCACCAAAACACCATTCTCTAAAAACGCGGTATACTCGGAAACGCGCGCTGCTTGCTGCATATTGTGGGTTACGATAACTATCGTGTATTCCCGTTTCAGCTCAAACAACAGGTCTTCAATTCTCGACGTTGATACCGGATCTAGAGCGGAGCAAGGTTCATCCATGAGGATAACTTCCGGTTTCATCGCGAGCGCTCGAGCAATACAAAGTCTTTGTTGCTGCCCTCCGGATAGGTTCAAGGCAGAGTCATGCAGCCGGTCCTTTACCTCGTCCCAAAGCGCCGCCTGCTTCAGCGCAGTCACTACTCTCTCTTCAATATTACCGGACAAGCCATTGATGGTGGGACCCCATGCTACATTTCTGAATATAGACTTAGGGAAAGGATTTGGTTTCTGAAAGACCATACCGATGCGCAGCCGCACCTCGACTGGATCGACCCCGGATTCATAAAGATCCTGGCCGCTGAGTATAATATTTCCGCTTTGCTCAACGTTTCCTATAAAATCGTTCATGCGATTGAACGACCTGAGCAAAGTACTTTTCCCACAGCCAGAGGGGCCAATAATTGCGGTTATTGTCTTTTCAAAAATCGGCATCGAGACGTTTCTCACTGCCAGTTCGCTACCATAACTTATGGAGACATTTTGAATATCTAATATCGTAGACTTTTGCTCGTTTGTTTCCATTTTTTTCCTAGTCATCATGGCAAGGGATTTTGCTCCTTGACACAAGATATCAATAACTTACATTTTAGATCTACCACCCCGAATTCGGATATAAACCGCGACCGAGTTCATTACTAGCAACACCCCGAGTAAAACAATAATTCCGGCTGATGCTAATTCATGGAATTGGAGCTGTGGTCTTGCTGTCCAATTAAATATCTGAATTGGCAAAGCAGTAAACTCATCCATGGGTCCCTCTGGGATAAAAGCGATATAAGTTAATGCTCCAATCATTATTAGCGGCGCTGTCTCTCCAATCGCTCTGGATAATGCCAAAATAACACCCGTTAATACACCCGGCAAAGCACTTGGTAGTACGTGGTGCCTTATAACTTGCCAAGGCGTTGCTCCAACAGCGTACGCGGCCTGTCGGAGGGACTGCGGTACTGCCTTAATCGCTTCTTTAGAGGCTATGATAATGACTGGAAGAATTAGTAAGCTCATAGTTAATGCCCCAGCAACGACACTGCGCTCAAGGTGAAAAAAGCGAACAAATAGTGCAAGGCCCAAAATACCATAAACAATTGAGGGCACTCCTGCTAAATTAGCAATGTTAAGCTCAATGAATCGGGTGACCTTGCCAGGCTTTGCGTACTCCTCCAAATAGATAGCAGCTAGTACTCCCGTTGGTATCGCAAATAAAGCTGTCAAACTGACCAACCAAAGCGTCCCAAAAAATGCAGATTTGATCCCTGCTCTTTCTGGAAAGCGGGAAGGAAAACTGTCCAGAAATTGCATATCAAGCCAAGGCAACCCCATAACCGTCACCTGATAGATCAAGATACCCAGAATCAGCACTGCGAAACCAGTAACAGCTATACACGTCCAGCGGAATATTTTTGCGAGAAGGTGTCTTCCATTGAGATTGTTATCTTTCATTCATACGTCTCTTTGAAGCGACGCATAACCGAACTGGCCGTTAGATTAAGGATTAGCGTAAGGGTGAATAGCACCGCTGCTACGGCAAAAAGCGTCTTATAGGTTAGCGTGCCGGCAGGCGTGTCACCAAGCGACACTTGGACGATATACGCAGTCATCGTCTGGATACTCTCGAGGGGATTCAAAGTAAAGTTTGGCGTCGCCCCTGCTGCCAAGGTAACAGCCATAGTCTCACCGATTGCTCGTGAAATAGCCAAAACAAACGACGCAAAGATTCCGGACAGCGCTGCGGGCAGGACAATCCGTATAGTGACCTCAAAGGAGGTCGCTCCTAGGGAATATGCACCCTCTCTCAGGCTATCGGGTACTGACTGCAGCGCGTCATCACACATAGATGCCACCATAGGCAATACCATAATCCCAACCACAATTGCTGCGCTAGCCGCATTAAAGACATGAGTACTTTCAAAAATACTTTGCAGCATCGGCGTGATGAAAGTGAGCGCAAAGAAACCATAAACCACAGTAGGGATCCCAGCAAGAATTTCGAGGACAGGTTTCACGATATTACGCACTCGATCACTAGCATACTCTGAGAGGTACACTGCGGACGCAATACCTACCGGCAAAGCCACGATGGAGGACCCAACCACAATCATCAAGGTTCCGCAGAGTAGAGGCAAAATACCATAAGATTTCGGTTGAAGTAGAGGGGTCCATTCGGTCCCGAATAAAAAATCTGTGATCGGGATTTCAACAAAAAATCCATAAGTCTCAAATGCTAATATACAGATCACCACAATTGTGGTGACAACCGAAATGCTGGCGCAACAAAAGAAGGCCCCTTTAAGAATTTTCTCCCCTAGTCTGGGGCGCCCTTTTAGTTGCTCTCCCACTATTTAGTCCGTCAGTAACGTGCCGACTCTATTGGAGCCAGAATAAGCCGTGCCTGTTTCTCTACTGGCGACTCTTTGTAAGGCTCGCTCATAAACCGCTAACGGCAGCGGAATATAACCAACCTCTGACGCAAGTTGTCCCGCAGAGTTCAAATAGAAATTCACAAACTCTGCTACAGCGGGATCGTCTAGCGAGTTAACCGTCACATAAATAAAGATCGGTCGTGATAATGGGGAGTACGTCCCTAGGTTGATACTGTCCTCCGTAGGTACAACCGGTCCTCCTCCCCCGTCGATCGGAACGATTTTGACTTTGTCCTGATTCTCTTTGTAATAAGCATAACCAAAATAACCAAGGCCAAATAAATCTCCGCCAATCCCTTGAACCAGCACATTGTCATCCTCGCTGGCGGTAAAGTCTGCACGTGAGGCCTGTTCCTCACCATTTACCACTTTAGTAAAGTAATCAAAAGTGCCTGAGTCTGTCCCCGGACCGTAAAGTCGAAGCGGCTCTTTTGGCCAGTCTTCCCGCACATCACTCCATTCATCAACAGTGCTACCTGGAGCCCAAATTAGATTCAATTCTTCTACAGTTAAGTAGTCGACCCAATCGTTTTCGGGGTTTACAACCACGGATAAGCCGTCGAACGCCACGGGTAATTCTATAAAGTTTATATTGGCGGCAAGGGCGCGCTCTATCTCACTTTCTTTTATCGATCTCGACGCATCATTGATGTGGATTTCTCCAGCAATAAACTTCTTAAATCCTCCTCCTGTGCCAGAAACACCAACCGTGACTCGCACCCCCGGTTCAACAGCACCAAATTCCTCCGCCACTGCCTCACTTATCGGGAATACAGTACTAGAGCCATCGAGTCGGACCTTACCTGAAAGCCCCGATTGTTCGCTGTCAGACAGAGAATCGTTACGGTCAGCACAGGCGAGTAACAAGCCCATGATTAAGATAGTCAGTAATTTTTTCACTTCAATACCTCCTCCCAATTAAATTACCCTATTGAAGCGTCATCTCATTAAGATTACGTAAAGATATTATTAATCCTTTGCGTGAACTTTACATATGGTTTGATCAAGTCCGCAGTTGAGGCTACATTGCCAGAACTAACTTACTAAGTACATAAGGTGTCCATATGTTTTTTCTCTTTTTGAGGTTCGCAATAGTGTCTGCCCTCTCTCTCACCTCGCACCTAGCCGCAGCAAACGAAATAGACCGAATAAAGAAAGAGCTTTTCTCCTTGTTAGAAAGAGTTGAAGCCTTAGAAGCTGAAAACAAGCAGTTAAAAGCAGTGAAAGATGATTACGCTTCATCAAAAAAGATTACAGTGAAAGGGGATCTTCGATACCGATATGAGGACATTAAGACGCAAGGAAAACCAGACCGAGAGCGCAGCAGAGTGCGTGCACGAATTAGCAGCGTTGCAAAACCCTCTAGAGATATTGAGCTAGGGATTGGCTTAGCGAGTGGAGGATCAGATCCTGTCTCGACTAATCAGACTTTGGGTAGTGGGGGAACCTCTAAAGGTGTGGTCTTAGACCTCGCTTACTTCTCTTGGGAATTAGGAAACGGGTTCAGTGTCTTAGGGGGAAAATTTAAAAATGTATTTTTCAGACCGGAGAAAAATACGATGATATGGGACGGCGATTATAACCCAGAGGGATTTGCGGTCATCTACCAGAAAGCACCTATCTTCATTAACACTGGATTTAATTGGTTAGAGAGCGATAGCAAGGTAGACGACCCGATAGCAATGCTGGGTCTTCAGGTTGGTTACACCGCTGAGATTAAATCGTCAGCCCTTACCGTTGGAGCCGGATTTTATGACTTCCCTGTCAAGGGGAGAGAAGTCTTTAGAGGGGATAATGACGATTTTTTTGGCAATAGTTTTCTGTGCACCGACAGTGAAGCCCTATTGGGCTGTACCTACAATCACGACTACGAAGAAATTGAAGTCTTTGCCCATCTGAGAACCTCGCTGGCTAATCAGCCCACGACTTTTTATGCTGATTATGTCCATAATCGGGGAGCGAGCGATCAGAATAAAGGATTGGAGGTTGGACTGATATTCGGTAAAGCCAGTGAACCTGCCAGTTGGCAGATTGGATATAGCTATCGAGATTTAGAGGCAGATGCCGTTTTTGGAGCTGTTAGCGATTCTGATGTCGGTGGCGGTGGCACAGACGTAAAAGGCCACGTTCTGAAGGGCCAAATCGCGATCAATAAGACTTGGAAACTAGTGCTTACCTACTTTGATAACAAAAAGGAGATGAGTGAAAAAAACCAGAACTATGATAGGTTACAAATCGACACCGCGCTCAAATTCTAGTTACTTTGTAGGAGATACAACAGTCGCCATAAAGTGGCCGCCACAAGCGCGTGATCAACTTCACCGGATACGAGGAGATCGGATATTTGCTCCATGGGTATCAATTGTACTTCCGTGTGTTCAGTGGCCGTATTGCTAATGTCGGCTACCGGTTTCGCGTTCATAGCTACAAAAGTATGTAGGTCGTTTGAGAAGATTGCTGGATTAGGATTAAGGACGCCAAGAGAAACAAGTTCGTCAGTTGAGTAACCGGTTTCCTCCAAACACTCGCGCGATGCTGCAGCTATCGGATCCTCACCGGGATCCACAAGACCTCCGGGTATTTCAAGAGAGATCTTCTCCGACCCGTGACGAAATTGACGAATACAAACGACCTCGTTAGCTGGTGTCACTGGCACCACGTTGACCCAATCACTTGATTCTATGAAAAAAAATGGATGTTCTTTTGCTGTGGAAGGAGAAACGGACGCAGACTCACAGACTTTGAAGACCCTGCAGTCAGCTATTTGTTTAACCTTTTTTCGTTTCCACGGTTTAATACTTTCACTTTCCACAGCGTACCCTCCTTAAGATTATTGTCAGCTCAATCCATCGACTGGAATACTCGCTCCGTGCACCGAGATGGCATCATCTGACGTCAAAAACCCAATGACATTAGCAAGATTTGATGGAGTAACCCACTTACTAAAATCAGCGTCTGGCATATCACTGCGATTTCTAGGCGTATCGATAATCCCTGGCATAACACAATTGACATTGATATTTTGCTCTCGCAACTCCATCGCCATGCTTTCCGTTAGCCGTGCCACGGCTGCCTTACTGGCAATGTAAGGTCCCATTTTTGCAAGTCCAGCATTGGCAGCCCGCGCTGCTACATTGACAATTTTACCGCCATTATTTTCCAGCATGCTTGGTACCACTGTACTCGCTGCATTCATTATGGATCTTGCATTCAAATCAAAAAGGAAGTCCCAGGTTTGATCTGACGTCTCATGAACATCTTCACCCATCATAAAACCGCCCGCGATATTGCATAAGATATCAATACCTCCTAGTTGCTCTATCGCAGTTCGTAGACCATTTCCACAAGACGACCGATTTGTAAGATCACAAGACAGATAACAATTACTGTCATTTTTGTGGGGATAGCTCGCGTTCAACAATTCATCGCTGTAGTCAAGAATTGCGACGAACGCACCCTTAGTTTCGTAATAATCGACCACTGCTCTACCCAAGGCTCCCGCCCCTCCGGTTACAATCACTCGTTTATTGTCAAACATCGATTTTCCTTTTTACCTAAGTGGGAGAAGTAGCAGTCTATTAAAGATATTGAGGATTGAACAATAAACTTAATAAGAATCTAACTTAAAACACCCCTTCGAGTCTCAAAAGCGAATGGGTCAAAAGATGGGGCTAACATAATAACTGTCCCACACTCTCTTTCCCGTTCTAATGATACATTTCTACTTGAGAAGAGTTACTTGATTTTAGAATACCCGGCTCCTTTTAAAGGTTAGCAAGGAAGAGTGCGAACTAGTCGACGATTTTTATTAACGTTCCGGGTTCGGGCTGTCCATTAGGATAGAGTCCATTCATGACTCGCAACTTGTCCAAGGCGTAGTTGGTAATCGGTGATTTCTCCGCCAAGCCCTCCATAGTAATCCCATTTTCTGCCCTCACCACCTGCAAACGCGGCACTTTCGCTTTTCGAAAGTCTTGCAGATCCATCGCATCAAAACTAAAGATCGTTGCTATGAAATCTCGATCATTGGCGATTTTACGAAGATCGTACTGACCACTACCATATAGTTCAAAAACTAGGCGTCTTCTGGGATCAAAAAGGATTGCGAAGCGCAGAGGCCTGGTGCCATAAAATGATTCGCCCCTATCTGCTATTCCTAGAAAAGCTGGATAATCTCCAATAGTAATGCTTTTTCCCTCGCGTACGTTAAGACCCAGATTTTTAGTGGCATATGATTCTGGTGTCGAGTCTTTACCTAGACGTCCTGTCGTTATAAAGAAAGAGGCATCTCCCGTTCTTGAAACGATTTGAACTCCACGGCTCGTTGGGTTAACACGCCATTGATCAGGAAATCTAAGTTTAATGCCTAACTTCGGGTGATAGAAAATATTTCCGCGAATAACTCCAACCTGTCTAGTGCTTCCGTAGGCCAAACCGTTTAATTTCTCAAGGAAATCGTCGGTCGTAATGAATTCGCTGTACTCAGAGGACAAATTCATCGAGGCCTCAATGGCTTTCCTGTACCGAGTGTCATGGTCGGGATGCGTAGATAAAAAGCCATGATAGATCTGCGGCTTACGCTTCTCGAGCCGCGCCTGTTCGATTTCTATTCGATCCTTCGCCTTCAGAATATCAATCGTGCGGAGCATAGCTTGCGGATTATACCCTGCTTTGGCCATAAACCTGGCTCCCACCTCGTCTGCTTCAAGCTCGTACTCCCGGCTGTACCCAGTGACTAGGACTCCCCCATACATACTCCCCAGCTCGCTAATCCCTGCAGAGGCCACTGACCCCACTTGGGAGTAAACCACGGCAGAGGCTACCGAATTGATCAGATTGACTCCTGTTCTCGCGCGATTACGTCTGAGCGCGTGTCTTTCAGTCACGTGAGCTATCTCGTGCCCAAGAACCGCTGCCAACTCAGACTCGGAATTCATGTGAGTAAGCATGCCACGAGTGATATAGATGAAGCCTCCAGGTAACGCGAAGGCATTAATCGCTGCATCATTTAGAACCGTGAATTGATAATCAAGATTGGGGCGGCTGCTAAAAGCCGCTATACGTTTGCCGACCATCGTGACGTATTCTTGTAACGCCTTATTTTCATAAACACCGTACTGGCTAATAATTTTCTTGTGCTCTTCCCTCCCCAGCTCGATCTCTTTTTCTTCCGAAATCGCGAACAGACTAGTACTCGGCATCGCGAGTAACATTAAAATCATGAGGTTTCGAATTTTCATTTTCACTGTATCACCATACCTCTCGATTTACTTTTTACAGTTTACATTCCTAACTTTGAGCGAAAAAGGAGCAATTCAAACAGGAAAGCAACCGGTGATCATCGAAGGCCGTTAGTCTATTCCCTAAAAACGCCACTCCTCTCTATAGACATCTCCTAGGTCAATACGTTGCAAAAACACGATCCGCTGAACTCCCGTTAAAATTTCTAGTCAAAACAAGCAAAAGAGCAAACCTTCTGCTAGGGTAAAGTAATGATTATCTATAAAAATCGACATTCCTTCCTGCTAGTGCTTCTAACCTTCTGGGGCAACGCTCTAAATGCTGAAAACGATCTGGCTCCAGTACCCGTTCAAATCAAAGAAAACTGGCAGCTCCAACGTGTACTAGAAGAATATCAAGCAACCATGGAAGAAACACAGGCATTGTATGGAGAGTTCAGTATTAAGCTGCTGGAGCCTTTGCAGGGGCAAGCTAAAATCCTTCGAGAACAAGGAAAAGAAGAAGAGGCAATCGAGGTCTTGAACCATGCAATTCATTTACTCCGGAGGGCTGAGGGGGTCTACACACCCAGGCAGTTGGACCTAATTGACGAACTCACTGAGATTTCCATTGAAGATGATAAACCGTTGAGAGCTAACATGCAGAAAGAATTTTCCTATTTCATTAGCTCTCGTTATTACGGTGAAGATAGTCCAGATTTGATACCTGAAACGTACCAAATTGTGAAGTGGTATATGAGAACAGGACAGTTAAAGAAAGCAATGGCGCTTCTCGAAAAGACGTTAGATAGCATGGAGAGCCAAGGTCGGAAGAATGAACCTAGACTCATCGAAGCGCACCTAATGCTTGCTAGTGTAAGAAGGCTAAGAGGTCTGTGTTGCTCAGAGAAAGCTCTAGGGGAGGCACTGCAAATTGTTAAAGATAATTCGGAGTTGCCATTAGATCTGTCGAATGAGCTTTACCTCGGGCTTGCAGATGCGTTTTTAGTCAGCAGTAAATTCAAAGAGGCTGAAAGGTACTACAATCTCGTTGAAAATCAAAATAGCGAGCCCTCACCCATTGTGATGGGTAAATCTTTAGATAAACGTCATCAGAACTTTAGAACCATTTACCGAACCAACGAGGATGCAATTGGTCCTACCCTCGTAAGACTATCCAGAGAGGAACAGCTCGTGGCCGATGAGCAGCCCCCACAGAAATTCTTCGTTCGAATGTCAGAGCATAAAAAGAAATTTGATATTCTAAATATAGCTGATAGCGTAAACAGTAGAAGTAGGACTCCTGAGCGAATTGGCCATCCATTCCAATTTTACACCGAACAAGTGGAGCACCTTCTAAGATTTTCGAAGAATGATAAAGAAAAGCTCAAACGGAGCGAGATAACACTTGATTTCACGGTCAATAGGGATGGCAGTACGGCAAATGTTGAGATCATTGAGACAAACGCGCCGTCAAGAATAAATAAGTTAATGCAGCAAGTATTATTGAAAGCGACATTTAGACCTGCTCTCGAGGCGGGGCAACCTGTTGTCAGGGACAATTTTAAACTAACTCAAAGGTTTTTTTGATACATCATGATGACGTTTTCATCAAATCGGTTATGCAACAAATAAAAAGCACACTGCTAGCAATCTTTTTTTTAGTGCACCAATGTGTCTACGCGGATGAAGAAATACTCGACCTCTTGGTTCCTTCAGTAACGGGCTCGAAAGAATCCAAGATAGGTTATACCGATATAGAAGAACTTTTAGCAGACAGATATTTTGAAGAAGCGATAGCCCTCGCGGAGGAGATAGTCGAGAACAATGAGTCGCTCAAGACGATAAAACCCATAGCGTATGGGAAGCTTTTAACGAATCTAGCCATAATCCTTACTTATGCAGGACAATACGAGGATTCACTTGAAATATCGGAGAAAGCACTCGCACATTTAGAATCCTTCCTGCCACAATTTAGTCCCGAGCTCCTAGACATAATTTTGGTGAGATCACACATACTAAGCACGATGGAAAGGCTTGACCGCGCGAGGCAGCAACTTAGGCGCGCACAACACATTACTCACCGCAATGACGGAGTTTATACTGTTAGCCAATTACCCATAATAAAAAAGCTTTTTGAGCTAAGTGTTCGGACCGGCGACTATCTTAATGCCGATAAGCAAAAATTATTCACTCTACAAGTCATGAAGAAAACCTATGGTTCCCGAAGTGAGGAAATACTTCCTACATTAGTGGAGCTCGGAAGTTATTTCGGTGAAAGGGCAGCATCTGCTGGTCAATTTGGGAATGGGCAACTAAGTCATCTTCGTCAATCACTATTCCGAAGATCGATCAGCATGTACGAGGAAGCGATTACAATAATTGAAGAAAAATTCAGTAATACAGATCCTAGACTTATCGAACCACTGCAAGGGATCGCCAGGACACGATACATTCAACGCAGCAATAAAAAGTCAGAACAAGCGGCAGAGCGCGCACTAGCACTAATAGTAAGCAACCCCGCGACCGATACACAAGACAAAGTCAACGCAATAATCAGAGTGGGCGATCTCTATACCCTAACCGCGGATAAGCGTGCATCCGACTTGTATCTCAGAGCTTGGCAACTGATCCAGGAAAATGAGGAATTCAAAGGGAAAAAATCTCAATTATTTGGAAGACCGGAGCGGCTTTGGCCGAGAGCGAGAACCATAGTTTATCTCGATAAAAGACCCACCACCGCGGAGGACTCGGACAAAGAATTGTTTATTAGCGCTGAGTACACTGTAAAGTCTAACGGGCGCGTAGGGAATGTGAAACTCCTAAGCAAGAACGTGCCGAACGACGAAGTTAGAAGTCTGCGAACGCATCTCTATGAGACTCGGTTTCGGCCGAGAATCATCGACGGAATGCTTGTGGACACGCCCAACCTTGTATTTAAACAACGATTTGTTGTTACCGAGCGACATGCTCCGCTTGACAGTTAATAACGTTAATTTCCTCCCAGAATAAACTCCCGCAGCTGACTCGCTAGACCCTTACACGCCGCGTTCCCTGGCCTTGCTATTATCGGGATAGGAATTACAAGGCCCGCAATATAGGAAGTTCCGGAGGCGTCTGCACTTATTTTTCCGGCGCTCGTTAGTTGATTAACATCCCAAATCGACGCCTGATACGATGCGTCTTGTTCCCAATAACTCATTCCAAAGCATCCCCCTCCAAAAGTTGTGAGCGTGCAGCTCATGGAGCCGCCCTTATCAGTAGTGAGGGTATCACCCTCTATCCATGCTAAATATCGTATTTTAGCCTCGTCAATACGCGCTCTTACTCCTGGTTCAGCAAACAGACGCCCCAAATCGGATGCACTGGCAGGCGCTGTTCTTGGTTCAAACCAAGGATATAAATCGTCTTTAAATTTGTCCTGCGGTATCAACCGAATGGCTCCTCTACCTGCAGATAGTTCAGCTTCGATACACTCCGTAAAGCTAGCTTTCGTTTCTCTATCGTTATAGCTAGCTCTTCCTAAAATCACCATAGCTTCGTCCGCTTGTATACCAGTCACCGTATCCCGCGACTGCTCTATCCTGGAGGTTACACAGCCGCTCAGGAATAAACATAAAATAACGGTACATCGGATAATCACTTGGCCAATTCCTTCTGATGCCCTATTCCTGCTTCTTTCAAAGCGGTCGCTATAGCAGGTGCAACTTCCGTCGCTATTCTGGCGCCGCCATCTCGGATAGCAAGCATGGTGGCCTCCCCCACGGCCTCACCGGCGCCAAACGTTGAGGCCTCTGCTTTTCCGTATCCCACGAAACTCCAGAGGCCGAGGTTTTTGCCGTATCGGTCCTTTAATTGGATTTGATACCTTATGGAAACTTCATGAAAAGTCAGTGTTGACATCGCTGGAACAAGAAAGCCGTATTCTACGATGCTTGGGATAATTACTGCATCCAATTCTAATCCTTGTTCAGCGCTTAACTCGGGTGAATCGATTTCCCTTACTTCGGCAA
The DNA here is from genome assembly GCA_036337195.1 of Pseudomonadota bacterium. Lineage (GTDB taxonomy): Bacteria > Pseudomonadota > Gammaproteobacteria > Pseudomonadales > Azotimanducaceae > UBA7455. Next base: position 52,996 of record JAYZES010000015.1, on the reverse strand, counting down.
AGAGAGCACTGGACAAATTTCGAAAAAAGTATAGGTTCTGTTTTCCCAGGTCTATTTCGAAAGCCCCAGACTGGGGTAAATTTTCCCTGTGCTGAAATGATTGAAATTCCTCAGAGTAATAAACGCCCAAGCGGGCCGGTATCTTTTCTACAAGAGGTGTCGGCAGAGATCCATGGACCACAACCACGTTCGTGCATGCGCTTTGCGTTAAGACCAAAAACAAAGATAACAACATCAAGCCAAAGGCTTTGCCCTTTTCCTTGACCGAAGGAGATTGGGACCAACGAATCCCTTGAGTTCTCCCCTTCAGAGCCACAAATCTAACCAAGTTGTACTCCAAGGGATAGACCGAACAATTCGGTGTAGCCTCTCAAACTCGATTTTCCTGTCATTTTCTCAAATCCTATGCCTAAAGCCTTCCAATTCCTATACTTCGTTTTATACGTATTAGATCTTAACGACTTTAAAAAGGAACGATTGATAGGGAACTCTTGTCAAATATAACACCATTCAGGAATTTTTAGGACGGGAAAACAGACTTGTGATATTTTTCTTAGTAAAAAATAATTGGCACACAGACACAAGCTTACAATGTTTCAAGCATAATCCTGAAGGCATCCAAATAATTGATAAAGGCGTAGTGAAACTATGAATAATGTGCTCCTCAAACCCTCGCTAGTTTTTGCGTTTGCTTTATTGGTCTCTTGCGGAACTAACCCTCCGCAGCCGCCGACCCCGTCGGCCCCGCCATCGATGCCTAGTCCTCCATCAATGCCCAGTCCTCCATCGATGCCAAGGCCGTCCTCCCAAGAGAACCCAAGCCCGCGTCCCTCCGAAGTAGGTGCGCCCCCTCAAAACACTACCTCATCTTCTGAAAACAATGACGTTCGCGAATCCCAAGAAAAAATAGGTCAAATGTTAAGGGAGACAGGAGATAGCATTAGCCAGACGAGTAGAGACTTCATCAATGTCAACGACGATCCTCTAATTCCCTCGGTTCCTTTGGAAGAAAATTCTGAACCGCAACCAATTGATCCTAAGGTTCCTCTTGAGGAGGAAATTAGAGAAACTCAGCACGCTCTAGAAAGAGCCGCTGTCGCCTTGCAGACTGCAGGTCGGTTGGTGGAAACCGCTCCTAGTCAAGAAGCAGCCACCGAAGTCGAGGCAGAGCTAACAAACGCAAGGGTGGCCATAATCGTCGCCGAACAAAATCTGGTCGAGTTGAAAGAGCTCCTACAGGATACTGCTCAACTAGATGATGATATCGTTGCGGTCGTGTCAGCCTCAGAAGTTGCTCTTCAAGAAGCCAACGTAGCGGTCGTTCTCGCATCAGAAATTCTTGGTGAAGGACCTGTACTGACTTCAAGAACCGAAGGGAACAATCCTGAGCGCAGAACAAATGAAGGACTGAGTCAACTGGACAAGGAGTTGCAAGAATCATTGGTTATTTTTGACGATACGCTGGTAGAAAGAAAGCGCATATTGTCCGACTCAACGCCAGCACCGGTGCAAGCAAGAAAAGACCCAAGTCCTGGCATTGCTGCCGAGGTCTCTGAGGAGTCAGAGGCTACCGTAGCCTCTAATGATCTGTTAGTAGAAAGGGGTGAAAAAGGTGGTTTAACATTAGAACAAGGGGATTATAAGGAAGTCGTAAATTCCGGTGAGGAGTCAGTTCCCGAGGACATTCCAGAAGCTCAGGGGGACGATATCGTTGCGAAACAATTGAGGGAAGCAGCTTTGGCAGAAAGCGACCCTGTAGTAAAGAAGAAGCTTTGGGAAGAATATAGACGTTACAGAACTAGCATTTAATAGAGGAAGACAAATGGCTCTAAACTTCAGCACCTCCCTTATAATTTTGAGCTTGATACTAGCGGGCTGCACGTCGACAAAGGTCATTACTGCGAATTCAACCCCGGCGATACAAGCGGATGGGAGTCAGGCAGACGAATTAGTGCTCGACATTGGCATCACCCCATTCGACCCTAATATTCCATCCAAGGAAGAAGACTTGGACAATGGTTTTATAATACCAGATGTTAGGAGGGCAGAATCCGGCTATATCGCTTACCATCTCAAGGATACTCTTGAACTGACGGGCAATTGGGGGGCGGTCCGAGTCACACCCAAAGCATCAGACACGGTAGGACTGCACATCAACGGGAAGATCCTCATCTCTGATGGGGAAAAACTCCGAATCAATATTCAGGTTGTCGACGCCACTGGGAAGATTTGGGTAAATAAAATCTACGAAGATACCGCAAGTAAATTTTCTTACGACGTAATTAAAGAAGACCCTTTCCAAGATCTTTATAACGAGATTGCCAACGACATACTTCTCGTCAGACAACAAGCTTCCCCTAATCAAATCAGTGAAATCAAGACGGTTGCAAATTTGAGATTTGCTGTGGATCTTGCCCCCAATGCTTTTGAGGGCTATTTAGCCGAGAATAATGGGCGATTTATCCCTGTTCAGCTGCCTGCAGAGGACGACACCATGATGCGTCGGCTTGGACAAATTAAAGAGCGAGAGTATGTCTTCGTGGATACGATGGACGAATATTATGGTCGGTTTTACACGAATATGCGAGAGTCCTACGACGAATGGCGTCTGGCTACTTATGAAGAAGCGATCCTGCTGCGACAGCTCCAGCAACAATCAAGAAACAGACTGATTGGTGGGGCCGCACTGGTCGCAGCAGGTATTTATGCAGGTAGCGAGAGTTCTACTTACGCAGAAACTCTTGCCTCCTCAGGCGTCGTTTCCGGTGGGATAGCTGCTATAAGAAGCGGACTTAACAGACGTAAAGATGCGGAGATTCATGCTCAGACACTTCGAGAATTAGGTCAGTCCCTGGGAAGTGAAATAGGGCCCTCTGTACTCAAAGTAGAGGGCGAAACAATCGAACTCAAGGGTTCGGCCGAAGTCCAGTTTGGCAAGTGGCGTGATTTACTTAAAGCAATATATATCGAGGAAACTGGCGTAACCAACGATCTTCAGTAATCAAGATTTTGTGCTATGACTTACCTGAAAAAAGGACAAGACTTTGACAGATATACACTGCTCGAGTTAGTAGCCGAGACCTCGTCAGCGATAACATGGCTGGCCTTTGATAGAAGCTCGAATGAACGCGTCTGCCTAAAGTTATACAAAGATGTTCCAAGTGAAAAACAGGTTTCGGACACTATCGCTTTTATCTCTAAGAGTAAGGGCCTTAATCACCAGAACATTGTTCGTACATTGGATGCTGGTATTGTAGGAGAGGTTTCCTACCTGTGTCAGCAGTTTCTGAGGAATACAAAGCCTGTTCCGCTCGACAATAGGGCGCTCTCAGAGAATTTAGTATTAATAAGAGAGGTGATAGATGCGCTAAGTTATGCTCATAGCCTTGGTTTAGTGCACGGAAAGCTTAGCCCCAATAAGATAATGTTCGATGAAAAGGGGCATCTTTGGATTAGTGAATTTGGTGTTAGATTAGGCAATTCAAATGATTGTTACACCGCGCCCAAGGTGGAAGAAGGCGCCAATAAAGTAGACGACATCTATTCTCTAGGGGCCATAATCTACCGGCTATTAGCTGGTGAAGAGGTCATCGAGAGAAAACCAGATATCAACCTGATCCCCCCAGAGCTGCGGATTGTCGTCAAAGCTATGTTGGAGGTTTCTCATTATGAAAGACCAAATGATCTTTTAGAAATTAAACAAGTTTTCGTTCAATATGAAGAACAACTAGCTGAATCTTTGTGGATTCCGTCCGATACGTCTTTTGCAGTACAGCAGGAACCCCCACGTGAAGCGCGACTAAAAACTCTAGGGATCAACACCTCAAGAAAAAAAGATATGCCTGCCAAAACAGTTGGATCTGCGCTACTTATCCTTGTTGTATTAGCAGGTCTGGTATTCTTTTACCTCCCCAACAACGAAGCGATAATAATTGAGCAGCCTGTTGGAAAGATTGTCGAAAGTTTCGAAGAAGGAGACTCTAGACCAAGCGCGAGGTCAACAGATCGATACGCACCATTTGAATTAGCCCAAATAGAACTTGCGAAAGAGAAAAGCATCGAAATCGCAGATCAGATACTCCGGCTACAAATCAAGCTTGAGGACCTCAAAGTGGAACTGTGGGCTAAGAAGGTCTACGATTCTTTGGCAGAAGATGTTCTTCTGGGAGACGAAGCCTTCAGAAGCAAGGAATATCAAGAAGCTCTTCGTATATTCAAGGCTACACAGGAAAGTTTAGAAGCGTTGTATGCATCTACTCAAAGGATTCTTCAGGAGAAAGTCAATATTGGAAATAGAGCCCTAGAGGAGGGCGACGCAGAACTCGCTGTAACCAATTTCAGAATAGCTACGGCACTCGCTTGGGAAAATGATTTACTTAAGACTCAGCTCAAAAGGGCGGAAAATCTGAAATCTGTAAAAGCAATCGTTGATTCAGCTAGGCTCGCAGAAAAAGAAAACAAATTGGAGACTGCACTCAAGTATTACGAGGAGGCTGCAGGCAAAGACCCGCTTTGGAAACCGGCATCGGAAGGTGTTTTGCGAATACAAGAAGGCCTCCGGCAACGCGAATTTGAAAATATAATGTCGGAAGCGTTCTCCGAGCTTTTACGCAAAAATTACGGAGCAGCTAGACTTGCTTTTGAAGCCGCGACGAGAATTTTTCCAAAATCATCCGAGCCTGAAGATGGACTGCTGCAAGTCGAGCTCGCGGAAAAGAGGGATGAGATTAATATGCTAAAGCTTAAAGCAGAGCAAAATGTACGAGAGGAGGCCTGGGAAGAAGCGATTTCGCAATTCGAGCGTGTCCTACGACTTGATAACTCACTAGTTTTTGCGCTCAATGGGCTGGATGCAGCAAAAAAAAGGCTCGCTTTACAAAATCGGCTGCAATACTTCCTGGATGATCCAACAGTCATGAAGGATGACGATCAACTAAAAGAGGCAAAAAAAACATTAATGGATGCGAGCATCTTAGCTGCGAGCAGCCCCGCCACTGCTGATCAAATGGGCTCGCTATCTCGATTGATCTCTCTAGCTAGAATACCTATTAAAGTAATAATCTCCTCAGATGGCAACACAGAAATTTTTGTCTACCAGGTTAAGCGTCTTGGCAAGGTGAGGTCTGAAGAACTAGAGCTTTACCCCGGGACCTACACCATCGTTGGCAAACGAAGAGGGTATCGCGACGTCCGACAAACCCTAACGTTACTGGCAAATGCACCAATTAAACCTATCAATATCAGCTGTAAAGAAAAAATCTAGAGGATGAACGAGCAAAATATTGACGTTAATAGCAAGTTAGAAGCAATCAGCTTTAAGAAAGCGGTCGGAATAAAAAAGAAAAGACATTGGATACTTAAACCCTTACCCCTGTGTCTAATCTTTTTATTCGCGTTACTTTGTCTCGTGACACTATTTACGCTTCAAGCTAGAGGGTTAAAAGTAAGCGTTACCCCCTCACCAGAATCGCTGGAAATCGATGGTGGCATTTTTACGTATAGATTGGGTGACCGTTTCTTAATTTTACCGGGTAACTACAGGATCCGAGCGAAGGCTGAGGGATATAGGGATCTCGAAAGGGCCATAACGGTGGGAGAAGAATCCAATCAAGCGATTGAGCTTACGATGAAAAAACTGCCAGGCGTCCTGATTGCGAATTCAGAACCAATCGACGACGTCGACGTTTTTGTAGATCAAGTTTACCAAGGTAAAACGCCCTTAAGGACTGAAATCGAACCAGGATTGCATGATATTTTGTTTCAGAGTGAGCGGTATCTTCCTTATCGTACCAAAATGCAGATAGAGGGTCGCAATTTAGAGCAAACACTTACGGTAAATCTTTCCCCCGCATGGGCAGAACTCAATGTTTCATCAAACCCGACCTCTGCAGATATTATCATTGGTAAAGAGAAAGTTGGAAAAACGCCATCGACAGTGGAACTTCTTCAGGGCGATCACACAATCAGTTTGAGTAAAGCTGGCTTCAAAGTTTGGCAATTCGATATAACGGCAACTGCTGGCTCAGTCATAACAGTAGATCCAATAAACCTACTCAAATTAGATGGTAAGTTATCAATCATTACGGATCCGGCGGGCGCAAACATTACGATAGATGAAAGATATCAAGGGCAAAGCCCTCTTTTATCGACACTGGAACCAGATAGAACTTATGAGATTCTTTTAACTAAAGCTGGCTTCGAGCCAATTAAAAAAGCCGTGGAAGTCAATCCCGGTCAACGCCTTAAAATCAACTCAAAGCTAATTCCTGTTTCAGGTATCGTCCAGTTGGAGATAGAACCAAACAATGCAACCGTCTTACTTGATGGTCGTGAACTCAGCAGTAATACTAGGCGCCTAACCCTCCCGGCAACTAAACATAGAATCCAGATAAAAAAACCCGGTTTCGCCACTCAAGATATGATAATTATCCCGAAAGCTGGCTTAACGCAAAACCTGTTTATACAGTTGAAAACCGAAGCAGAGGCTAAAGTTGCTGCTATTCCCTCAGCAATTGAAGCAATGGAGAACCTAACTGCAAAGCTGATTATCCCAGATAGATTTAAAATGGGTTCAAGCCGAGGGGAACGAGGGAGGCGAACAAATGAAATTGAAAAACAGGTGCAGCTCGTACGTCCCTTCTATCTTGGTACGAACGAAATCACAAATCTAATCTTCAGAAAATTTGATCCCTCACATGACTCTGGAGTGCTTGGTCGGTCATTATTAAGTGGTGACAATAGACCCGTGGTTAACATAACTTGGGAACAAAGTGTTTTATTCTGCAACTGGCTTAGCGAGCGGAATAATCTTGAGGTCGCTTATGAAAAAGCGGACAACAGCTGGCGTCTTAAGAAACCAATGAATACAGGATTTCGTCTTCCTACCGAAGCAGAATGGGCTTGGGCTGCTCGATACAATCAGGGTGATACTGAAACTAGATTCCCCTGGGGTGACTTTATGCCGCCGCCACCAAACGCCGGGAATTATGCAGATGAATCTGCAGCAAATATGTCCTCGTACTATATCGTCGGGTACAACGATGGTTATAGGGGAACCGCACCAGTTGGAAGCTTCCCGGAAAATACTTTTGGTATCCAGGACCTCAATGGTAATGTTTCAGAGTGGGTCAACGATCTTTATGCGACTAATGCTGGGAGTAGTGTCTTTATTGATCCGATAGGACCGCAAACAGGTGATTATTATGTAATTAGAGGTGCCAGCTACACGAGTGGACGCTTCAGTGAATTACGATGGACATACAGAGACTATGGTAAAAGTGGCAGGCCAGACGTGGGCTTCAGAATAGCGAGGTATGCGGAATGAAATATACTCTTTTAGGCTTTTCCATCAGTCTACTGATCTCTATGATCATTAACGGAGAACCCGTTACTGCGGCAGATCGGATTGGTAGTAACAATGACGAAGAAGCTGCAGGAAAAGCAACACAACCCACTGTTGCGTCCATAGCCAAGCTGGAAGAGCCAACTCCTCAAGCAGAGGACCCACAGGAAACAACTTCTGGGGACAGCTTGCGTAATTTTATCCCCAGCGAGTTGATAAGCACTGACAATGCTGTCCCTTTTCCAGTGGATATTTAAGGAGCATTATGAAGAAACAATTACCCTTTGAGTTTATCTTCCATATATTTTCATTATTCATTGCGATTATCCTAGTCCATGCCGTTTACGTTTCCGTAGTAAGACCAAACGCCGCTGCCGTTTTGGAGGAACAGGCAATCCAAATCAATGAGAATCCCAACTATATCCCTGAAAGATCAATTTACGTGGTCATTAAAGATCTAGAACAAGAATGCTGTTTCGTTCTAATGCTCTGGGCTATTTCTTTAATGGGTTACAAGTCTTTATCCTCTTTCAATGAGAGGAAGATACTAGAGTCCGATCTTGTACCAATAAATCAAGGTACAAGCATTCTCGCAGAAGACGCCCGCGAATACTCTCGGCCGATACAAGCATTACCGGAAAAGCAACAAAACTACTTACTTCCAAGAGCAGTCTTAACTGCGCTACATCGATTCCGATCAACAGGGAATATACAAGACGTCTCTAGTTCAATAAGGGCGATATGTGAATCAGAATCAGAGAGGCTTGATTCAGAGCTATCAATGATTAGGTATATCGCATGGGCTATTCCCTCGATCGGTTTTTTGGGTACCGTGAGAGGCATTGGCCAAGCCTTGGGACAGGCACACAAGGCTGCACAAGGAGATATCGCGGGCGTTACGCAAAGCTTGGGGGTAGCGTTCAATTCAACCTTTGTCGCTCTTCTTATAAGTATCCTTGTTATGTTCCTCTTGCACTATCTTCAGGTTACGCAGGAACGAATCGTTTTGGATACGGAAGAATACTGCGACAAAAGATTAGTTCAACACCTCCAAACCTGATTTAGGACAACGAAGTGACAATAGGTATTATCGAGTTGAATGATCTAGGCATCCAAGTCTCATGCGACGATGAAATCGTCGTTACAAGTCCAGGATGTGCGTTGATCAATAATGGTGAGCTCTTAGTTGGAACTGACGCCTTAAAATTAATCCGATTATTGCCAAGTTGGACCAGTAACCATTTCTGGAATAATCTCAATACAAACCCAATCCCCAATGCTAGGGATTCTATTAGACACAACGCAGATCTTGCTTTTGCCCATCTCGAGCTTATTTGGGAGGAAATAAGGGGACGTGTAGATCGTGTCGTTTTCGTCGTGCCGAGCTTCTATAATCGAACCAGCCTCAGCCTCCTCTTAGGTATGGCAGAGGAATGCGGGATACCAACCGCTGGGGTCGTTGACTTATCCATTGCAGCTTCCTGTACCCAAAACCTGCGGGATGTCTCCCTCTACCTCGACATCCACCTTCACCGCATAACACTAACTAGGTTGTCAAATAGCCTTAATTTATCCCGTACTAATCATGTTACTGTTTGTGAAACCGGTATGGCGACACTACTAGACAGGTGGGCAAACGCAATCACTAAGCAGTTTATCCAAGTTAAAAGGTATGACCCACTTCATGATGCTAAAAGCGAACAAGCGCTATATGACCAATTGCCTGATTGGATGAAAAGCTTCGAAACGAAACGCAATAGCCTTTTTAATCTAGATCTCGATGGACTGACCCAGTCGGTATCTATTTCCGTAGATCAACTTATGCCCGCGTGTGCCCCTCTCTACCCTCAAATAATACAAGCTATTCGTAAACAAGCCAGCATGAACGAAACCTCCACCTTATTTCTCTCTCACCGCTTCAACGGTGTGCCGGGTATCAAGGACACACTCAACCTCTTAGAAAAAATTGAGTTGATTGAGTTACCCTCAAATGCGGCCATTGCTGGCACTTTCAAACATGTCGACAAAATCATTTCTGAGGGCGGCACTATCACGCATGTCGTTAATCTGCCCATCAAAGCAGCCTCAAATTTAGAAGAAACAATAATAACAAATCAGGCAACTCATCTACTTTATGGTAACCACGCAACAGCCATTGGGCGAGTATTCAAATTAGCAGAGGACATTTCAGGTGGTCTAACACAGGATACATCCAACCCGATCTGCTCTATTTATCCCAAAGGGTCGAGTGTTTATGTGGACATCCATAGAGCCAACAAAATCAAAATCAACGATGTTCCTGCAGCTGAACAGACAGCGCTAAAACCAGGAGATACCATAAGCTTAGGAGATCACACTATGACGGTGATCTCGGCAAACTGATGGCAAAGCGCCGCGAGTCCAATATCTTTAGCCTCTCTTTTCTGGATATTATGTCGTGCGGGTTCGGGGCTGTGATCCTCATCTTCGTCGTAATTAATAATGCGTCCCAAGCAGTGAATCCAGACCTCAGAACCGAACTGCTTGCTGAGATAAATAAATTAGAAGAGGAAATCAAAGAGGAAAAATCGAACATCAATGAAGTAAGTATGACCGTCGATGAAACAGACCAGCAACTTATGGCTACGCGGAAACTTATAGAACAACTCACAGCAGTTATCGCTAGCACTGAAGTAAAGATAGCTTCCCTCACAGGGAATAATCAAGACGAGGTTGCAAAGTTAAAAGAAGAAATTAAACAACTAGAGGAGGAAACTGCTCTCCTCCAAACAAGTCAATCGGAAGATGTTGAAGGCGGTAACGATCTATATAGTTTCAGCGGAGACGGCGATAGGCAATATTTAACGGGGCTAAAAGTTGGCGGTAGACATATCCTGATTCTCCTGGATGCCTCAGCAAGCATGCTAGATAAAACGATCGTGAATGTCATTCGCACTCGCAATTTACCAAAAGACGTTAGACTAAGATCAGAGAAGTGGCAAAGGGCCGTCAGGACCAGTGAATGGTTAATCGCCAACCTTCCCAGACAAGCGAGTTTTCAGTTGTATACTTTTAATGAAGATGTTGAATCGGCGACTCCCGAACAAGATACCAAATGGTTATCAGTTCAAGATCGAGATAATATCGAAGAGACCGTGACCTACTTAAACCAAGTCATTCCAACTGGAGGGACTTCTCTTCATCGTGCGTTAGCTAAAGTGAGATTATTTGAACCACCACCCGACAATATATTTCTGATTACAGATGGCCTACCCACTCAAGGCCTCGATATACCAAAAAGTAACGTTGTTTCAAGCCAAGAAAGAAATGCACTCTTTGTAGATGCGATTTCTCAATTGTCAGGGAGTACTCCAATAAATATTATCTTATTTCCGATGGAAGGAGATCCTTTAGCTGCCGCATCGTATTGGCGTTTAGCACAAATTACGTCAGGTTCCTTCCTGGCTCCGTCGGAGGATTGGCCTTAATGAAAACAAAACGCAGGGAAATTGAGGGACTGAGTTTGTCATTCTTAGATGTTATCAGTTGTGGTTTTGGCGCTCTAATACTTCTCCTCGTATTAACAAAAGTTTTCGACCCAAGTGATATTAAAGTTAGCATCGGCAACTTGGAGGATTATCTTATTTCGTTACAAGAAGATATTTTAACTAAGCGTAACGATAATAGAGATTTGCGAACAGAAATAATCCGTCGGCAAGAATTGGAAAACGAAGAAATGCTTCGGGTAACTAGATTACAAGAAGAGCTTCTTCAACTGCAAGAAAAGTATGAAATCATCGTAAGGAAAACCAAAGCCGAAGAAACGATAAAGGCCAAATTGAATATCGCCAAGCAAACACTGACCGAAGAAATGCAGCGCCTGCTGAAGGATTACACACGCACTAAAAGCGACAATACGATTGGTGGTATACCTGTAGATAGCGAATACGTGATCTTTATCATAGACACCTCTGGAAGTATGTACACTAACGCATGGCCACTCGTTTTACAGAAAGTCTCGGAAACTCTCGAGGTCTACCCCAAGCTTAAAGGCATTCAAGTGATGAATGATATGGGAAACTACATGTTCTCACAGTACGCGAATGAGTGGATACCAGATACGGCAGCAAGACGGAGCGCAATTTTAAATCGCTTACAAAACTGGAATGTCTTTAGTAACTCTAGTCCCGTTGAAGGAATCACGAAGGCAATATCGACTTTCTATAAACCGGGTCGACGGATAAGCCTTTATGTCTTTGGTGATGACTTCTCAGGAAGATCTGTAGAGCAAGTTATACAAGTCGTTGATAAAATTAATAGGGTAGACTCAGATGGTAATCGACTCGTTCGTATTCATGCAGTTGGCTTCCCAGTACTGTTCTCTCTGCCACCAAGAAATCAAGCATCAGCTATTCGATTTTCAATTTTGATGCGCGAGATTTGTATTCGTAATGGAGGGACCTTCGTAGCACTAAATGACTACCGTCTACTGTAATCTTGATTCAAGTCAAAGGAACGCAAGGGGACTGGTCTACCTCTAAAACTCGCTAAGGTTTCGTTTAGAAAGTGCTGTTATACTCTCGATTTTATTACCGGAGCATTTATGGCAAGCGGAAAACGGTTCGACCGCGCTGCTGAGGACGTTGGTGGCATCATTGCGATGGAACATATTAATATTACGGTTCCAGATCAGACGCTCGCAACTCTTTTCTACGTAAATGGATTGGGATTGACAAGAGATCCCTACATAGATTTTGGACCAACTAATGTTTGGATCAATGCAGGGAACCAACAATTCCATTTACCAACAAAAAAATCGCAGGTAATTCGAGGTCATGTCGGACTTGTCTTACCTGATCTGAAGGCGTTAGCAGAACGCCTTCATTCTGTAGAAAGACGTTTGATAAGGACTAGATTTTCGTTCCAAAGCGCGAAAGGTTTTATATCAGTTACCTGTCCATGGGGTAACAAATTTAAGTGCTACGGTTCGGGGAATCGGTTCAATATGAAACTTGGAATTCCATATGTCGAATTTGTTGTGCCACCTGGGACTACAAAGGGTATAGCTCGGTTCTATGAGGAAATATTCCGCTGTAAATCTATAGTGAGAAAAACATCGTGCCAAATCGCTGTAGGTAGAGGTCAAAGCCTAAGATTCAAAGAAAACCAACGGCAATTGGATTACGACGGGCATCACATCGCCATTTATGTCTCGAACTTTTCAACCCCTCATGCATATCTTCATCGTCATGGGTTAATCACAGAGGAAAGCGATGCTCACCAATATCGGTTCCAAACTATTATTGACCCCAGCTCAGGGAAAAAACTTTTCGATGTTGAACATGAAGTCAGGAGTCTGCACCATCCCATGTATGGCAGATTTCTAGTAAACCGTAATGCGTCACAATCCTTCTTGAACTATCAGCAAGGATTGGACTCATTTCGCCCTTAGGTAAGGAAGGCTTATGTCCAATCATTCTTCCCGAAAAGCCTTCGGTCTAAAAATCTTAAATGCTCGCCACAAAGAAATTAGAAGACTAAAGCGCGAAGGTTATGCTGCAGAAATTCATGGGAATAAATTTTGGAACTCGAGTTTCTTGCTTATGGATTACTTACGCCGACATCCAATACCATCATCAACGAGAGTGTTAGAAATTGGGTGTGGTTGGGGGTTGCTAGGACTATTCTGTTCAAAGAAATTCAATTGCCGTGTCCATGGCATCGATGCAGATAAAAATGTAATTCCTTACTTAGAGCTCCACGCAACAATAAATAATATAAAAATGACCGCAGAGAAAAAAAAATTTGAACAGTTGTCGGTAGCATACCTTTCTCAATTCGATATGATCCTTGGTGCAGATATTTGTTTTTGGGACGAAATGACTGACACGCTGTTAAAACTGATTCATCGAGCAAAAAGAGGTGGAGTGGGCACTGTAATGATTGCTGACCCTTGCCGATCCCCATTCACCGACCTTGTAGAAAGAGCTAGGGAAAGATACAAAGAAGTTACTATTGTAGAGAAATTCCTAAAAAACCCTGTTAACGCTTCAGGAGAAATTTTGATAATCAAAACTTAGGGACTCTTTAAACATGATAGGAATCGATTCATGACCATGCAACAAACGCCACTTCTTATGTCTCGTATTCTTGGCCGAGGTGCACAAATTGACCCTGAAGTAGAAGTTGTAACTTTGCAAGAAAGTGGAACTCATCGGCAAACGTTAAAGACGACCTGGGATAGAGCAAATCAACTCGCAGGAGCCCTCGCTAAATTTGGGATATGCCAAGAGGACCGTGTCGCTAGTTTCATGTGGAATAACTATCGGCATCTGGAACTTTATCAAGCAGTTCCGTGTATGGGGGCTGTACTCCATACTCTGAATATCAGACTAAGCCCCGTAGAACTTACCTACATAATCAATCATGCTGAAGATAGAGTCATTTTCGTGGATAACGATCTTCTGCCAGTACTTGAGCCGATACTAAAAAATACGCCCAAGGTAGAACTCGTCATTGTATGTGATGGTGACCTGACGTTACCTAAATCAACCGATTATGAGAACTTCATTGCTGACCATCCTGTAGACTTTCAGTGGCCAACCATAGAAGAAACGGCACCAATGGGCCTATGCTACACAAGCGGCACAACCGGAAAACCGAAAGGCGTTATGTACACCAATCGTTCGACCTACCTACACACAATGGCACAAGCCATGACTGACGCGATGCATCTTTCCGCTTTAGATTCCGTTTGCGGTATTGTTCCTATGTTTCATGCAATGGGTTGGGGACTGCCTTTTACTGCGTGTATGCTCGGTTGTAAACAAGTAATGCCTCATAGATTTACGAGCACAGAACAACTCGCAAAACTGATGGCTTCGGAAGCAGTTACTATATCTGCAGGAGTACCCACTATCTGGCAGGGACTCAAGGCCTGGATTGAGCAACACCAAGAAAAAAAATATGATCTATCAAAACTTTCTAGAGTAACCTGTGGTGGATCTGCACCTCCTGTATCGATGATACGCTGGTATTGGGAAGTCTTAGGAGTAGAAGTCATACAGGGGTGGGGAATGACCGAAACGAACCCGCTTGCAACCTTATCCAGGAAAGTAGCAAAGCGCTCCCACCTAAAGCTACCCGAAAAAGACCATTTCAATAATATTGCAAAAGCAGGTTTACCTATGCCTGGTCTAGAACTAAATATTGTCGACGAAAATTGGAATACCCAACTACACGATGGCAATAGTGTGGGAGAGCTGCTGATTCGTGGCCCCTGGGTTTGTAGTGGCTATTTTAATGATCCTCAGCCCGATAAATTTTACAAGGACTGGCTTATAACAGGAGACATAGCCAAAATAGATGCCGAAGAGTACCTAATCATTTCAGATCGTTCAAAAGACCTAATTAAATCTGGCGGAGAATGGATATCCTCTGTTGATTTAGAAAATCACATTATGGCATTACCCGGGGTAAGACAAGCGGCCGTTGTAGCTCAACCTCATCCAAAATGGGATGAACGTCCTGTTGTACTTATTGTCCGAAACAAAGACTTTAGCTTGTCAGTCGATTCTATCTTGCAACACTGCGCTTCAATTTTTGCTAAGTGGCAGGTTCCTGATGACGTTATCTTCTGTGAGGAAATCCCTTTGACCTCCACTGGCAAAATCGACAAGAAAACAATTCGAAAAAACTTAAAAAATGAGGACTACCATCTACCAGATCTGCGCTAGCTATTATTTAATTAGCATTATCGCTAGTGATCATTTCACTTGCTTTTTCGGCAATCATTATTGTAGGTGCATTTGTGTTACCCCCAATGAGTGTTGGCATCACAGAGGCATCTACTATCCTCAAAGAGTCTAAACCATGAACTCGAAGTCGTTCATCCACAACCGCTAGATCGTCATTTCCCATTTTACAGGTACCGACTGGATGATAGATGGTCTCTGCATTTTTTCGCACGAACGAGGCAATATCTTCGTCACCTACAGCACCTCTGCTCGCTTCGAATTCCTCTCCCAAGAACGCGCTGAAAACTTTTGCCTGAAAAATCTTCCTCGCAAGCTTAACACCCTCCACTAGAGTATCCAGATCAGAACGGGCGCTAAGATAATTAGCCTTAATCGATGGATTGTCTAAGGGGTTTTTAGAAGCAAGTTTGACCTCACCTCGACTCTCTGGTCGTAACTGACACACATGAATTGATAAACCAGGTTCAGTAAATCTTTCACGACCATGATCACTGAGTATCAAAGGTATAAAATGAAACTGTAAGTCTGGCATTTCGATATCTTTTCGGCTTTTTATAAATGCCCCAGCAACACAACCATTTTCAGCCCCAGGGCCGTTACCAAATAGCATATATTGCAATAGAACCCTCACCATATTACTTACTTTTATGTATCTGGCTGCCGAAAGTTTCGGATCCTTACAATAGTACTGCACCATAATATCAAGGTGATCCTGTAGGTTCTGTCCGACCCCTTTTAGAGGATGGAGACAACGGATACCATTCAGAGCTAAGTCTTCTGAGTTTCCAATACCTGATAGCTGCAATAGCTGAGGCGTTTGCACAGCACCCGCGGAAATAATAGTCTCGCACGCCGCCTTCAGGTGATATTTTTTACCCCGCTTGAGATAGGTGACGCCAATCGCTTTTTTACCCTCAAAATCGATACTTAATGCCTTCGCCTCAGTAACAACTGTTAGGTTCTCGCGATCTAAAATAGGAGAAAGGAAGGCTTGGGCCGCACTACATCTCCGATTGCCAATTTTAGTTAACTGAAACGGACCAAAGCCTTCCTGAGTGGCACCATTAAAGTCAGCATTGTAACTGTATCCAGCTTCTATTCCTGCCTGAATAAAATAGTCATGGCTTGGTATGGTTGCTTTTTCATCCGCAACATTAAGCTCACCATTAATCCCGTGATAAAAATCTTCTCCCCTCTCATTATTCATCGATTTCCTAAAATAAGGAAGGACATCATCATAACCCCAGCCCTTATTACCCAGCTGTCGCCAATGATCATAGTCTCTTGGGTTTCCACGGTTATAGATCATGCCATTTATTGAGCTTGATCCACCAAGCCCTTTTCCTCGAGGCCAATAAATTTGTCGTTTATCAAGTTCAACTTCTTCATCAGTTTGAAAGGCCCAATTAAAATCGCGAGTTGCAATCAGGCGAGCAATCCCGGCAGGCATATGTATGAATGGAGAAGAATCTTTTTTACCCGCCTCTAAAAGCAACACTTTAGTTCGACTGTTTACAGATAGACGATTTGCGAGCACACAACCCGCCGATCCTGCTCCTACGATTATATAATCGTACATAGACATTTGGTCCCGTTTTTTACATGCTATAAAAAGATAACATATGATATCGTTGGGTAAAGACTGTTGTGTCGGTCCAAGCCAAAAACTTACAAAATCAATAATACTTATAGAACGGTTATCTATGTCTGAATATCACATTGTCGCCTCTACAGCGGAACTTGGTGACGAGGGCCAAATCCACGTGAATGTAAATGGAATAGATATATTACTCTGCAAGCATGCAGGAAAATATTATGCTATCGACTACTTTTGTAACCATGCATTCCTGCCCTTGGAGGGTGGCAGTATGCAGCAAGGCTTTATTGCATGCCCATATCATGGAGCGGAGTTTAGTCTCGAGGACGGATCCGCTCAAACTGCACCCGCTTGGGAGGCTCTGACGAGCTATCCTGTTCAAGTGACCAACGAATCCATAGCTATCGCTGTCGTATAATGGAAACGCCGTCATCCGACTTAAGGAGAATCCTTGATTTAGAGAGTATTGAGGTGAACCTCTACAGGGGGGTAAATGAGTACCGAGAATATAGAAGGTTATTTGGGGGCCAGGTTCTAGCGCAAGCGTTAAGTGCAGCCTATAGGACAGTAGAAAATGAAAGAATCTGTCATTCTCTCCATGGCTACTTTCTTCGCCCTGGCGATACAGAACACCCTGTTATTTACCAAGTAGATCGTATACGAACTGGTAAAAGTTTTTCTACTCGGAGAATAAAAGCAATTCAGAAAGGGGAAGCCATATTTAGTATGGATGCTTCATTCCAAATATTAGAAGAGGGCCTGTCTCATCAGATAAATCTCGATCAGTCATTTCCTCAAGCTGAAGAGTTAGAAGATGATCATGAAGTGGCAAAACGAAAAGGTAAAGCAACCCACTGGTCTCATAGAAAACGTCCGTTCGAGGTTAGGACAATAAAAATAACGCAAGCAAATAGCGGGGCCTCTTGGATTCGTTATCGGCATAAGACTAATTCCAAGAAAGATCCACAACATCAATTTCTTCTGTCATACGCCTCTGATATGGGATTAATATCCACGGCAATGATTCCACACAAAGTCTCTAGTCTCGAGAACATGCAAATAGCCAGCTTGGATCACGCTATATGGTTCCATCGACCCTTCTCTGTATCCGAATGGATCCTCTTTGTACGAGAGACTCCAGCGGCCGCCGGTGCGCGCGGTTTTACTCGAGGTACCTTTTATTCTGCTGAGGGGGAAATGCTTGCCTCAGTCATGCAAGAGGGGCTAATTCGAGCGAGACGCCAGTGAGATTAGAGGGAGGTGATCGCATGCCTCTAAACAGAAGTTAGCCCCAATTTTGAGGAGAAGTCATGTCAAAATTAATCACCGTAGAAATCCATAGTAATGGTGTCGCTGACGTCAGACTAAATCAACCAGAGAAATATAATTCCCTATCACCAAAGATGTTTGAGGCGATTACAGAAACAGGAGAATCACTAAGTATTAATAAATCAGTACGAGCTATCGTGCTTTCTGGAAATGGCCGGGGGTTTTGTGCAGGACTTCATATAGATAGCTTTAAGAAAATGGTTGGTAGCACTAAAAGTTTAATAACAACAAAAAGTTTTTCGTCCGACACAACTCCGGGAAACTCTGTTCAAAAAATAAGCATGGTCTGGAAGTGCGCACCCGTACCGGTGATAGCGGCACTACATGGTGTCTCTTATGGCGGTGGACTCCAGCTTGCATTAGGTGCTGATATCCGTATCGCAGCGCCAGATGCCAAGTTTTCGATTATGGAAATTCAATGGGGACTAATACCGGACTGCGGGATCACCCAGACATTGCGGGAGCTAGTACCTTTAGACATTGCTAAGGAACTAACTTTTACAGGGCGGATTTTTGGAGGAGAAGAAGCGCTTCGCCTTGGTGTTATCACACAGCTAAGTGATTCACCTCTGAAATCTGCTCTGAACTTAGCAGAGCTTATTGCCACCAAGTCACCAAATGCTGTGAGGGCAAGCAAAAAGTTATTCGAAGCCACTTGGCATGAAACTGGAAATACTGGACTTACGCTCGAAGAGAAACTGCAAAAGAAGCTTATTGGTAGTCCAAACCAGGTGGAGACTGTAAAAGCTAATTTTGAAAAACGATCACCTCAGTATATCAATCCTGAATAAATTTATGCGTAGGCTTGAACAACTATAATGTATAGTTTTTCTCTAACTCAGATTCCTGTTTTTCTTCAAGGGCATTCATAGCCTTGATGTGTACTTCTATGAGTTCTTCCACAGTTTTATAACGAAATACCTCCTTACCCCGAAACATACCAACAACACCGGAAGGATTTTTCGAATAAAATATTCCCGACTTAGCCGCTACTTTTTCATCAGACAAAAACTTGCTCCGCAGATTTCTTAATTGGATAACATACCATCTTCATATTTTTAATTGAATGATCAGCCTCTACAAAAATATCAGCATGTAGGCAATATCTTATCAATAACCAGTCTTGTCTGGTGTTTCGTCTCTCTTTCATCACTCACGATCGGGAACGTCACAATCTTTGCGTATCCTTCTTCAAAATGCTGGTCGATCCCCTTGATAATATCCTCTCTATCAGGAACACCATTTGCTCTACGGGCCTTAACTCTTTTACCTAGTCTTTTTATTACCAAATCGAAATGGAAAACTCGCCCCGTAGCGATCATTTTCAGAACTCTATCCCAATTTCTTTAACGGTTCCTCCTATGCCGTGAACAACGCTCGCTGATTCCTCTGGTATCCCGATTCCTCCTAACCAGCTAGCACCCTATCTGGTTATTCTGTCCATTTCCCTTAAGCTTTAACCACCGATCCATAGTGAAATATTCCAATTAATTAGTCGAGGAGAAACAGTAACTCGGTCATATTTGAAGAATTCGCCTATATAACTGATATCGTGTCCTTGCCAAAGCTTCTGTATGAGTTCCAAGACTTCATTTGCCCCCTGCCCTCGGCCAGATAGCGGTGCCGCTTAATCTAGAGGCTTCTAGTAGGCTGCTTCTCAGAACAGAGGCAAGACGCAGGGCGATGCTTATTGAAAACATAGATCGTGGCAAAGTGCTTTACGGCTAGTAATCGTTCTCAAAAGGGTACAGAAGCCACACTCATACCGAGAAGAATAATCTCTTTTGCGTCAGCTAAAGCTGCCGTAACGACGATATACTCTGATATTGGGTACCTTCACAAATTTTTAGCCACACCGCGTTTTTATCAAATATCCAGTTGGAAAGTAAATTGCGAACTCGGTTCTTAACCCGCTCTATTAGCGAAGTCATTCCAAAACCTATCGGTAATAGTTCAATAAGGTCACCGGTAAGATGGTGTAATTATTAACTCGAAATCTATAGACTAATATCACTTATTTTTCCTGGGTTATAGAATGTTAGGTATTCAAATTGCAAACTCGGTCATAGACTACGCGCTGTTCCTCGGGGCAGACTTCGCCGAACTATTTGTGGAAGAAAATCATGTAAACACTATAAGCACTCTAAGTGCTGAAGTGCAGGCCGTTAGGTCAGGGATAGATTTTGGTATTGGGATAAGACTAGTTTACGGACACAAGGTTCTTTATGGCTACACAAATAAGATAGAGGATACTGAACTAAAACGTATTGTTAGGGAACTTGCTACCAAGGATCGCCGTGACCCTTCAACTCAACGGACAAATTTCGATTATCGTAAAATAAGTGAAGCTCATCCCGCAAAAAAACCCTTGTCAAAAGATCCATGGATAGAGAGTAAAATTGCTTTTCTTCTTAACGCAGATCAAAACGCTCGCGCTACAAGTAACATAATCTCGCAGACTAGCGGCTCTTGTATGCAACGTGAGCAAAAGATAGCAATCTTCAACAGTGAGGGATTACATACGGATGATACTCGTCACTATATAAGATCGAGCTTAACAGCCTACGCGTCGGATGGTTTAGAACAGGCAACAGGATCCTCTAATGATGGAGGACTTAAAGGTTGGGAGATTGAAGATGAAATAGACGCTGAAAAAACGGGGGACGAAGCGGCACGACAAGCGCTGGTTAATCTAAGCGCCAAGGCTTGCCCATCAGGTAGGATGCCGGTAGTACTAGGTAATGGTTTTGGTGGCGTAATTTTTCATGAAGCCTGCGGACACCTCCTAGAGACCACAGCAGTAGCTAAAAAAGCCTCAGTATTCCATGACCAAATGGGAGAAATGATAGCTAGTCCTCTAGTAAATGCCGTAGATGACGGAACGTTACCTAATGAGTGGGGGTCAATAAATATTGATGATGAGGGTCTTACAACTAAGAAGACTCAATTGATAAAGGACGGAAAGTTAACATCTTTTCTCGCCGACCGATTGGGAGCAGCGCAAACAGGATTTGAATGTACTGGTTCTGGGAGACGACAATCTTACCGATTTGCGCCAGCCTCGCGAATGCGAAATACATTTATTGAACCAGGAGAGAACGATCTTCAAGAGATGATCTCCTCTATTGATAAAGGAATTTATGCTTCCCATATGGGTGGAGGTTCCGTTCAACCTGGTACCGGCGAATTTAATTTTTCTGTCCAGGAAGGCTATTACGTTGAGAACGGCCAAATCAAATATCCAGTAAAAGCTGCAACCTTAATCAGTACAGGACCGGCTGTTCTTAAGGAAATATCAATGATTGGTAAGGATTTTGAACTAGCGTGTGGTATGTGTGGATCCATCTCTGGTGCAGTTCCAACTACGGTTGGACAACCGTCACTCAAGGTAGATGACATTCTTGTCGGTGGTAATGCATAAATGGATATTGAACGCAGTGCCTACAATATCCTCGAGCGCGTAAGAGAAAAGGGAGCTGAAGGTGACTTAATCATAGACGAGGGACAAACTCTATCGCTTCGAGCACAAAAAGGACAAATAGAAGAGCAAAAGGTCAGCTCAAATCTTATTTTTGGCCTTCGAGTCGTGAAAGAAAGTCGTGTCGGAACAGCTTATAGCGAAGCATCCAATGAAAATGCCCTAGACTTAATGGTTAATCAGGCTCTTCTTAACGCTAGTCTCGCAAAAATCGAGCCCGATGAAACAATCATCGATATCAGCGGTTCCCTTAGGACTGATGATGAAATTTTGTGTCCCGTTGATAACGTTAGTATCGAGGAAAAAATCGCATTTACGCTCTCAATGGAAGAGGAACTTTTGGCGAAGGCAAAAATTAAAAATGTTCCATATAATGGTGTAAGCGATTCCATTGCGCAGCGTTCTGTATTCACTACTTCAGGCTTATATGCCAAATCCAAACAACGCTATTGTAGTGCGAGTGCGCATGCGCTCATGGAACATGAAAGAAAGACTGTAATGGAAGGCTCAGGAAAAGTTTCCCGCAAGTTTGGAGAACTTGATTACCTAGAGATTGTTGAAGAGACTTACAGTCGATGCGCTGGCCTGCTGGACGGAGAGGCGATACCCACCAGACACTATGATGTAATTCTCGATCAAGAATACCAACCCGAATTATTTAGTACTTTTGCCTCAATGTTTTCTGCTCAATCGGCAAAAGACGGGGTAAACCCAATGCGGGACAAAGTTGGGGAATTAATCGCGGAAACGCAACTTAATGTAAGCGACAGTCCGCAACTTATTGATGGTTTTGGCTATACCCTTTTCGATTCTGAAGGAACAAAAACGGTGGCTACCTCCCTAATAAAGGATGGATATTTGCAAACGTTGGCTCATAACAGCGCCACAGCAAAATATTTCGGAGTAAGGACAACGGGTCACGCTAGTCGTTCTCCCAAATCAAGTCTAGGAATAAATCTCCATCAGCTCCATGTTGGTAAAGGAAATGATAGTGAATCAATATTGTATGCGGGCGAATATCTTCTGATTACTGACCTAGCAGGACTACACTCTGGTGCTAACCCCATCTCAGGACAATTTAGTTTTGGTGCATCTGGCTATTTAATGAAAGACGGTGCTCGCGTCTGTCCAGTTCGGAATATAACCATAGCTGGAAACTTCTACGATATGCTGAAAAAAGTTACCGCCGTTGGTGACCAGCTTTTTTGGAATCAAGGAAGGACCTCTCTAATGCCTCACATACGCTTCTCTGACGTTGCAATCTCGGGATCTTGAGTATTCGTAAGACAGTAACCTTAGGCGTACAACGAGTAAAATAAGAGCTAATCAAAAGATACGCGATATCATCTATTTCTCAATGTGTGGCGCTTTTCGGGGTGGCAATCAGTCTAAGAACCTTAATA
Source organism: Pseudomonadota bacterium (assembly GCA_036337195.1). GTDB lineage: Bacteria > Pseudomonadota > Gammaproteobacteria > Pseudomonadales > Azotimanducaceae > UBA7455. The sequence goes on along the minus strand of JAYZES010000015.1, from coordinate 30,111 downwards.
CCTGATCGATCAATCATAGATGGTATCCTTGGACTTATCGTTTGGATCCAAGTATCACTTTTATAAACCTTGTCATAAAGTGCTGTATGTTCCTCCTCGGTTTCAAATCGGCGGGTCCAGACATAGGTCAGCTCGTCGTCACAACGAAAACTTCCTGTGATCACCATACCCTGCGCAACCTGGAAAGGGATTATCGTACCTTCCATAAACGTGACCCAATCATCCATCTTTCCAGGGTAAATTGGATATTGTCTTAGCTCGAAAAATGACACCTGTTTCCCCTATTTCCAAAAAAGACAAATGATACTACCTTTTTAAAGTACAGGTACCTGAAATACCTACTTCAAATGAATTCTTCGACGCACCCTAATATAATAGTTAGCAACTTTGACAAATAGACTATAGAATGTTACTCTGGTCTTAAGTTTTTGTTAGTAACTCTTGGATGTTTTATCGTTACACCGCGCTTGCGGTGGTATTATTTCTTGGCCTGACCCCGTATAAGAATTACGCAAATCCCACAGACAGACACATACCCTTTTTTGATAGTCAAAATATCGTACTTGAGATTGATGGCCATTTAACTGAGTCTGTTTGGGAGGAAGTTCCCTTTTACGATGATCTTGTGCTTATTCAACCTGACCATGGCAAACCTGGTCGCTATAGTACTCATGTCCGCTATTTTTATAGCGAGGAAGGGCTCTATGTAGGGATGGTAAACGAGCAACCCAGAGAGACCTTATTAAGAAGGTTATCCTCCAGAGACGCATGGATTAGCAGGGATAGTATGCAAATTGTCATCGATCCATCGGGAGAGGGACTTTATGGCTACTGGTTTTCTGTAAGTCTCGGTAATTCAGTATCTGATGGCATCGTTTTACCAGAGCGAACTTATAAAAGGGAGTGGGATGGTGCGTGGTATGGACGCTCACAAGTCACAGATGAAGGCTGGACAGCGGAGCTTTTCATACCATGGGGAATTATGGATTTGCCACCATTCGACTCTCAGTCAGGGAAGATCGGCCTTTACGTTAGCCGCACTCTTGGTCAACTTGGAGAAAGATGGGCGAGCCCCTACCTATCTATGCAGCAAAATCGTTTCTTATCCGCATTTAATATTTTTAGGGTCAAACCTCTAAAACCATCCTCTGGAATTAGCCTGTTTCCCTATGCCTCGACTGCAATAGATAACATAAAAAAGGATGAGGACTACCGATCTGGGATCGATTTCTTCTGGCGACCCTCGTCCTACCTCAAAGTGAGTGCCGCTATCAAGCCTGATTTTGGCCAAGTTGAAGCGGATGATGTTGTAGTTAATCTAACGGCATTCGAAACCTTTTTCCCAGAAAAGCGTTTATTTTTTCTGGAGAGCCAAGCACTATTCTCTACTTTCTCCCGTAAAGGCTCGTCTACCACCTTATTGAATACTCGAAGAATCGGTTCAAACCTAAGTTCTCGTCAAGGTGCTCCCGATGATCTCACTGGTGTATCGGCATACGATAGTAAAAAACCCGTGGATTTAATAGCTGCAGTCAAAGCTACCGGACAAGTTGGAGATGTCCGATATGGTATCCTCACAGCTAGGGAGGATAATACTGAAGTCCAATTGGAAAGTTTCACAAATGTTACTCTTGCCGGACGGGACCTCGGTATTGCTCGGGTTATTTACGAGAATACTAAAGGCAATGGTCGTCGCTCTTTAGGCTGGTTGGGAGCAATTGCTTCTCATCCAAATCGTAGCGCAGTAACGCAAGGTATTGATGCCCATCTCTTAACAGATGATGGTCGAATTAATTTAAGCGGCCAAATTATGATGAGTGATGCAGAGGATACGATGGGTTTCGGTATAAGATCACATCTCCAATTTTCTCCAGAAAATGGTAAAACTCATCGAATTGGGGCGGACTATTCGGACCGAGACCTAAACCTCAACGATTTAGGCTATCTAAAAAGAACAGACGAAATCGCGATAAGCTATCAATACGAGCTTGAAGAAGTGGATATACCAGGATTACATGAGAGGGAATCTGAAATAAATATTCGATATCGACAAAATCTCGATTATCAAAGAATAGGTAGCGATTTCTATCTGAAAAGAAAGTGGAAATTCAACAATAATAACGATATTTCATTAGGCTTATTATACAACCCAGTAACCATAGATGATCGTAAGAGTCGTGGCTTTGGCAGCTTTAAACGTGCCTCACGATGGTCAACTGGCGGCCAATGGAAAAGTGATCCATCGAAGAAATTATCCTACGATCTAGACTGGTGGCTGCAACAAGAATCAGAAGGGGGGTATCGAAAACAGATTAAGAGCCGAATAACTCTCCGACCCACTAGCAGCCTAAGTTTGAGTCTTCGAGCAAATTATGTGAAGCAAGACTCGTGGCTACTGCATGATGGCGAGGGCAAGTTTACTACCTATGACTCCGAAGAATGGAGCCCTTCAATAGTACTTAACGCTTTTTTTTCGGCTCGCCAACAACTTCAGCTCAGATTTCAGTGGATAGCTATAAAGGCGCGTGACAGGCAATATTGGGAAATCCCCTCTAACGGAGCGTGGTTAGAACAAGTTACACGTCCTGAAACTGATAATGAGGACAGTTTCACTATTAGCAACGCGATCCTACAAGCTCGCTATCGATGGGAAATAGGACCACTATCAGATCTTTTTATTGTTTATAATCGAGGCAGGAACATATATCGGAATGAAACTTCTGATGGGTTCAGTTCGTTATTGGGAGATTCACTTAACGAACCCGATACCGAACTCCTTGTGATGAAACTTCGGTATCGGTTCTCGCCTGATTAGTCAGTGAAAATTTTCGGCTCGACGTAATGTCTCATTCAAGAATCTAGTCGTTGCACTCTTCAGGTCATCCATCACAACATAAAGCAATGGGAGTATTATTAACGTAATGATCGTTGAAAAAGCTAAACCCCCAATAAGAGTTCGAGCCATAGGAAAGTAAGCCGGACCAACACTACCTATTCTTACTTCACCAATTGCCAGAGGCACCATTCCCGCTGTCGTAGTGCAGACCGTCATTAGAATAGGCCTCAGCCGCTGGCGACCACTCAACACTATCGCCTCCATCCTATTCATCCCCTCTGAACGCAATTGGATAATCCTATTTAATAATACGATCCCGTTATTAACCACAATGCCTGCGAGCAGCACCATGCCTGTCAAAGCTAGTGCGGTCATTGTGGTACCAGTTAACCATAAAGTTAAAAAAGCCCCCACCGAAGAGAAACCAATCGCAAAAATAACACACGTCGGAAACAAAACTGACTCAAACAATGCAGCCATCAACATATAGATTAATATCACTGCTAGTACAAAATTAATGATCATATCTCGATAGTCTTCATTATCACGCTGGAATTGCTCTCCCAGCTCCCAGCGATATCCAGGCGCTAATTGATAGTTATCCATTACATTCCTAATCAGGGCTTGGGCAACTTTAGGTGATTCATTATTGCGAGTTTCGAAATTCAAATTAAGCAAGGTTTCTCTATTTTCACGTTTAATCTGTCTAACTGTATTCTCAATTGAAATATCTGCAATTGTCTCAAGTGGGAGCATCACACCTGCAGAAATATATATAGGAAAGCTTTTGAGCGTCTCCAAATCAGCGTCTTCACGCCCCTCTAGCTCGAGTAAAATACTCAGCTCCCTACCATTATCCATAAATCCTCGACGCATATTGCGTCCACCAAGTCCGGCTGACAAGGCCTCGGACACGTCTCGGGGCGTCAAACCGATACTTTCCGCCTGCTCGGGCCGCAACCTAATAAGAACTTCACTGCGATTTGATTCACCATCGTGCTGAACATTTGTCAATCGCGGGTTTTGTTCAAACAAGATCACGAGATCATCTGCAATACGAAGCAACTCTTCCGTGGAGTCACCAATAAGTCTTATCCCAAGTCCTGCATCACTTCTGCCACGACCACCAAAACCACGTGATTTATTGGCAAACCACATTCTTATATCTGGCTGCTCAGGAAGATTTTCCCTGATCATATTCTGAATGATAGCCGGGGCCAAGGAACCGTCCTCATCCAGATTTATCGTAATATCACCACGATCCGTGTCATACGAAGCAAAAATATTTTCGATTTCAAAACGCCTTTTATTTGAAAGGAGATAATCCTCTACTCGGTCAATATATGCTTCAATATATTCTATTTCTGGAGAACCACTTACACGCATCTGGAGGCTTATCCTTGGTGCCTCCTGCTTAGGGTTCATATCAATGTTGACTTGCTGGTAAGCAAACCATCCACTGTATGCGATCAAAAATACTAATAAAAAGCTTAACAATCGGTGGTTAAGCGTAAAACGAACCGATCGCTCATAGTGTCGAGCAATAAAGTCTATGACAGGATGCTTTCTTTCTTCCCTAGGAAGGCTTATCCGGGCTAGGGCAGCAGGAACTAGCGTCTGAGCGATTAGGAGTGAAGCGAGAAGAGCACCACAAAGAGGTATCGCCACATTTTGCTGCATCGTTGAGATCCCCGGATTATTGCTCATAAACGAGGGTATAAAAACGATTACTGTTGTTAACGTACCGGCCAAAATTGCTAGACCAACCTCTGACGTGCCCTTATCCGCTGCCAATCTTGGATTTGTACCAGCATCACGTCGTCTTAATGAGATTGCTTCGGAGACCACAACACTATTATCTACCAATAGACCTATCGTAAGCATTAAGCCTACTAGCGATAAAATATTCAGAGTTGTTCCTGAAAAATACATTAAACCAAGAGTCGCACATAGCGAAAGAGGTACCGTCATAGCAACTAGTAATGAAATCTTGGCTTGGCGAAGAAACAAGAAAAGTACTATAAGTGACAAGAGCCCTCCCAGGAAACCACTATCACGAAGATTAGTTACTGACGTAATGACCATTTCGGAACTGCTATCTAAAGGATAAAAAGTAGTATTCGCTAACTGTTTGTCTTGCTTTATTTGCTCCATCTTAGCGGTGATTGCAGCAGAGACGGCAACAAGGTTAGCCTCTGGCAACTTGTATACTGAGATGCCTAGAGAAGGTACTCCGTTCACTTTCCTGCGGTTATTATCTTCGTCAGGTTTGAGTTGAACAGAGGCAAAATCTTGTAGTACCAAACCGGTATTATTCATTGGTAACAAACGAATTTCTTCAAGGCTTTTATATTGACCCATCGGATAAACTCGAAATTGGCTATTACCAGAATCAATTGTCCCCGCTGACAAATAAAAATTTTCTTGCTGTAATCGTCGTTGGATGTCTTTGAGATCAAGGTTGTAAGCGGCTACGCGACCCGCATCTACAGATATACGGATATTGTTCTGTACAATCCCATAAAGACTGACTGAACTTACGCCAGGAATCCGCTCAAGCTCAGATCTTACCTTGAGGTCCAAAACATCAAAAACCTGATCGTTACTCAAATCTTCAGCAACTATTAACAGGTTAAGGATTGGTGATTCATTCGAATCCCATGAGTTCATTTGAATTCTTTCCATATCATCAGGCAATAGATAGCGAATATTTTCGACTAATTCCTTCGCCTCAATTCGCTTACCATTTGTATCTTGATTCATATCAAGGAGCATACCCATGCGGAGAGAGCCGGATCGAGTGTAGCTGAATTGACGATCTACTCCCGCCATTGTCGAGAGAATTTCTTCTACAGGACGGGTAATGTTTTGCTCAATTTCTCGAGGTGACGCTGGATAATCGATTCGCATCCCGATGTATGGCGATTCCGTTTCCGGGAAATCCTCTATGGGTAGGTTAAAAGCGGCGAATATTCCAATAATAGCCAGCCCAATAAATGTCATTACTACTGTAACGGGTCTTGTAATAGACATCCTTGGGAGAGTCATGATTCAGGATCCAATACATCATTACTGAGACTCCCCAAGCCCATGGCCTTACGATCGATTAGGTCATACACTACAGGAATAATTATCAGCGTAAGAAAAGTAGAAACTAATAATCCACCAATTACCGTAATTGCCATCGGCGTTCTCAGTTCTGCTGCCTCTCCGATACCAATTGCCATAGGAAATAATCCTAAAATAGTAGTCAATGTTGTCATCATTATTGGACGTAGTCGCTGGTTTGCGCCCTCAATAATACCCTCCCTCTTAGTCATACCTTGCTCACGAAGCTGATTCACTCTATCAATAAGCACAATCGCATTATTAACAACTATTCCGACCAAAAGAATCAGTCCGATAAACACCACAACCGAGATACTTGTACCAGTTACAGCAAGTCCTAAAATAGCTCCCACGGCAGCTAAAGGAATAGTAAACATGATAATGAAAGGATGAAGCAGGGATTCAAATAAAGATGCCATGACCAAATAAACCATAATCAGCGCTAACAAAAGAGCGAATCTAAGGGAGTGGAACGATGCGTCCATCTCCTCGTTTTGACCGCCCACCCTACTACTTATGCCTCTAGGATGATCAATGATAGACAGCATTTCTCTCACCTCAGCTGCCGCCGTTCCAAGATCACCTCCGGTAAAATCGGCGCTAACTAAAGCAACTCTTTGTTGCCCAATACGTTGAATATCCACCGGACCAACTCCCGTGTAGACATCGGCAACACTAGCCAACCTCATATCACTTTCACTCTGTGGATTAATTAAGATATTTTCAATATCCTCGACAGAATCCCGATCCTCGTTATCAAGGCGTACACGAATATCAATCTTTTTATCCTGCCAGGTAAATTCAGTAGGGACATTCCCTTTAACTTTATTAGCAACAAGATTTGCGACCTGCGGCACCGAAAGACCAAACTTAGCTGCACGTTCTCGATCAAACTCAATTTGTATCTCCGGATATCCCGTTCGCATAGAGGATTCAACATCTCGAAATAAATAAGACTCATTCATAGATCCAACCAACTGCTCTGCGACTTTATTTATTTCAGTCAGTTCTTTACCCGCGATTTCTACCTCTAAAGGAGTAGAAAAAGAGAAAAGCTGTGGTCGGCTAATTACATACTCAGTTCCTGGAACGTCAGTGAGACTAGCTCTAACCAAGTCCATAACCCTCTCCTCAGCTCCAATATTGGCATCTTTAACCATGACTACATTTATTTCACCAATATTCTCACCTCCACCAACAGAAGAGGCGTCCAAACGGCCACCCGTACCTGCAATAGCATATGTTTTATCGACGAGCTCACTCTGATTAAGTGTCTTTTGTACATTCCATAGAATCGCATCGGTCTTTTCTATTCTCGTTCCTGGCTCTGTTTCTAACTGAACCGAGAACTCTCCCTGGGAAAGAGGAGGAATCAACTCAAGAGATAATGTCGGCAGAAGGAGGACACTACCCATAAATGAGGAGGCAGCAATAAGAATTGTGATACTTCTATGTTTCAATGACAGAATTAATAACTGACCATACTGACTCGCTATCTTTTCATAAACTCTGTCAAAGCCATCAAGCAAAGGTTGACCGATACGAGTCACTAGTGCTTTTGATTTTTTGATAAAAATAATGACAAATATCAACAAGAGTCTTGGTATTTCAATAAAGACAGTAGTGAAAGGAAGTCTAAGGCGGCGCAGCCATAACGGCGGTTGAGTTCCAGAGCGGAATTTTTGGTGAGATCCAAGCCCGCCAATTGCGGACAGCATTGGGATTAAAGTAAATGCTAGTATAAGCGAGGCAACGAGTGCAAAAGTTACCGTCAGAGCTTGGTCTTTGAATAATTGTCCTGCAATGCCATCTACAAAAACAAGCGGGAGAAACACAGCAATGGTAGTTATGGTAGAGGCTAGAACCGCACCGCCCACTTCCGATGCGCCCGTGTCAGAGGCCTCTTGTAATGACTTACCCGTTTCTCGATGACGCCAAATATTTTCTAAGACTACGATAGCATTATCCATAAGCATACCCACAGCCAACGCGATGCCCCCCAAGCTCATCACATTCAAACTTATACCATTAAGATTCATTAGTGCGAAGGTGGCCATAACAGATATAGGTATGGTGGTTGTGATTATGATTGTGCTTCGAAGATCTCTTAGAAAAAGGAATAAAACGAGTACGGCTAGTATGGCGCCAATAAAAGCTGCAGTTTTGACTTCATTAATTGCGGCACTAATAAAAATAGACTGGTCATATATCGTGATAAGTTTGAAACTTCCTGGAATTTGTTTTTGAACGTCATCCAGTCTTTTCTGAATATTTTCAGAGACCGCCACGGTATTCGAGCCACCTTCTTTATAAAGGGAGATCTCGATTGCCTCTCGCCCATTGACCCGCATTATTGAATCACGGTCTTTATGATTCTCCTGTACCTCAGCGACGTCCGCAAGACGCAGAATACGAGTGCCATCTTGAAAGATGATAGTATCTCGAATATCTGTCACAGAGGAAAACTGGTTCACAGTGCGCACAAGATACTCTTGTGTACCATCTACTAATCGACCGCTTGAGAGATTTATATTCGTATTTTGCAGTCGCTGGCCAAGTTCTTGAATACTTATGCCCAATCGAGCCAACTTATCCTGGTCGATATGTACCGCGATCTCATCTTCATAACCACCGCCAATGATTACCGCAGCAACGCCTTCAACGGGATCTAAACGGCTTTTCAAGTAGTCGCTAGCGAAGCGGCGTAATGCCTGCAAATCATACACAGGATCCGATGATGTATCTTCTCGAGTTAGTGCAAGGCGAAATATTGGATCTAGGTTTGGATTAAGTCGTAATAAAGATGGACGCTCAACATCTAACGGTAGATTAACAAGATCTAATTTTTCCCGCACTTCAATAGATATAAGATCCATCTTCGTGCCCCAAACAAACTCAAGCACGACATCCGATCTGCCTGCCGCTGAAATGGAATGCATTTTGCGCAGGCCATTTATTGTTCCAACTCGCTGCTCAATACGGCGAGTAATCTGCTCCTCTACCTCAGCGGGCGCCGCCCCGTCAAACTCCGTTCTAATGGTAAGAGTTGGATAAGAAAGCTCTGGTAGTAAATTCAGCCCCAAACGATCTAACGAAATCGTACCAAATAGCACCACCGCGAAGACCGCCATTGTCACGGTCACCGGACGTTTGATAGACCCGGAAATTAATCCCATTTTCTCAGTACCATTGCTAGGGAGACACTACGCGTACAAGTGCCCTATCGCGCAATCCACCCTGCCCTGAGACAACTACCTGATCTCCGTCAGATAGCCCATCAAGAACCTCGACCTCATCCCCCATCACATAACCCAGATCTACTGCCTGCCGTATTGCGCGACCGGCTTTGACAACAAAAACAGCACTTTCACTATTCTGTGTTACCACTGCATCTCTTCTTAAAAGCAACGCTTTCTCTTTCGAATCATAACGAACTTTTATCCGCGCAAACATTCCTGGTTTCAATCTATTATCTTTATTCTCTAGTGATATGGTCACGCGAAAAGTACCGGTACTTGAATCAACTTCAGGAGAAACGCGATCCACGATACCCTTGAATTGTGAACCGCCCAAGGCATCTACCGATGCAAAAGCTAATTGTCTTTTCCTGAGTTTGAGCATCTCTTTTTCAGGGACATTTATTACAGCCTCAATGACAGCCGCTCGCTTGATTTCAAAAGCAAGATCCCCTGGTCTCAAAGTATTACCAAGTTTAATATGGCGGGTTGTGATGAAACCTTCGATAGGAGCTTTTATTGTTGCTTCTTCGAGTTCATAAAGCTGAAGATTCAGTGACGCCTCTTCCCTTTCAAAGCTGAAAACAGCTTGATCATAAGCATCAGGGGAAATCATCTTACTTTCATAAAGCTGCTTGGCTCTTAGGTAGGCCCTCTCAAAACTTTCAATATTCTTCCTGGTTCTGGCGACCTCAAGCTCAAGGCGCCGCGTATCTAACTGAGCCAAATGGGACCCCAGAGTAACATTGTCACCCTCCTCTACAAACAGCTCCTTTACGATACCTTCAGTACGCGCAACCACTGACGCTTCCTCTTCTGCTTGGAGAGATGCAGACGAAGCATAAAAAGCATCTACCCGTCCTATTTTCACCTGCGCTACCGCAACAGGGATAGGTCGGTCCCTGAAGTTCGAAGCAGTTCGGGCGCTCCCTCCAATCTTTTTATCTTGTGGGGCAGCTCCCAACTCCTTTCGATTCTGTTCATCAGACAGCCTATCTTTTCCAAAATCATTTTGAGCCTGCATCATTTGGTCAAGTGGACGTCCCTCACAAACAACCTTCCCTAGATCGGCGCGCGACATTCCCAGCTCTCTAGCTCTAATGGCAACAGCCTTGCGGGACTCTTTTGCAGCTTTACATATTTGCTCTGAACGAGCAGCCTCCGCCGCAACTTCGTCACCCGATTTCGTGCAGCTAACGACTAAACATGCGAGTACAAATCTGAGAGTGAATTTTGCCATTTTTCTGCCCATAACAGTCTTATTTGACGAAAAGAGAATAAAAGAAACGTTAATTATAGCCTGAAAGCGGAGGCAAACTGTTCAGAATATGGTCAGTAATTGCTTTTCGTATGGTTGACTCGGCGCGAACCTTTGGTAATTGATCACCGGTTTAGAAAATAGTCTCCGTTAACCATGATACCAACAATAACCGATCGGAGGACAGAATGGCGGGTGATGCCTACAATGCCATTCCTCGATACCTTCCAGGCAATCTTTCAACTGATCAATTTCTTATATCTCGAGCGGTTTTGTCATGGCCGGGGACTAAATATTGTTTTTACGGCTATCTGTACCAATCGTTCGTTTGAGATTTTCAGCCGTGGATCTATCGTTAAACCATTTGCTAGATCCGCTAACATCTTCAAGTAAGCAAGGGGCCCATAGGCATGACTGGTTTCTCCTCTCTGGGACAAACGAAATATGGAAGCGTAACATTGAGTTCCCCTTGAAAGGACCTGTTAGCCAAGCAGTAAGAGCTAGTTTGTTTGCGACCCTTGAGTAGAAATGTTCTCAAATTGTCCTCAGTTTTAGCACTTTTAGAAAACCATTAAACTACCGGTCGCGGACCTACTGATTTTTTGTCCGCAAAATATTATAGTTAAAGTCAATGGTTGTGACCTATAGGATAGATGTCATCTATGAATCTTCGTGATCTTAGATACTTAGTTTCTCTTGCAGATACTCGACACTTCGGTCGAGCCGCTAAAGCTTGCCACATCAGCCAACCCACTCTTAGCGCCCAGATTCGTAAACTGGAGCTCGAGCTGGGAATATCTATTTTTGAGCGCAATAACAAATCAGTTGTAATCACGCGCGCGGGTTCAGCTGTCATAGCCAAGACGAGAGGTGCACTAGAGCAAATTGATCAAATCAAACTGATTGCTAATGATTATCAGGACCAAATGGCTAGCGACTTTCGTCTTGGAATGATTCCTACCATCGCCCCCTACCTAATACCATACTTTCTTAATCCCCTCTCTACGGAGTTTCCTCAGCTGGACCTAATAGTCTCGGAGTCCGTCACCGGAGAATTGATGAGACAACTTGAAAAACATGAAATTGACGCAGCAATTATAGCTACTTCTATTCCCGAGAATAACCTTAGGTCCATAGCCTTATTTAGTGAGCCTTTCTGGGTAGTGCATCCGAGCGACCATCGCTTTTATCATGAGGATGTTATCCCTATTAGAGAACTTAAAAATGAGAATCTCCTGTTATTGTCAGACTCACATTGCCTATCAGAGCAGGTTAGAGCACTCTTGGCCCGATACGGACCCTTGGTTGAGCACAACTTTCGAGCCACAAGTATGGAAACACTTCTACAGCTTGTAAGCACTGGCAGAGGCTGTACTTTGATCCCTGCCTTGGCGCTCTCCGGTCCATACATGACAGGTATGGGTATTATTGCAAAACCATTAGTAGAGGAAACAGCATTAAGACACGTTACTTTAGTGGCTAGAAACAGCTATGCAAATTCCAAATCACTAGCTAATATCTCCCGCATAATTAAGCAAAATCTTCCCAACACAGTTCGGGTTAATTAGATATAAAATGAAACCCTTGTGTAAAGCGATCCTTGAGAGCTTGAATGATTCTGAATAAAGAAAAAAGACAAGATGTGCAGTTAGAAGAGATCATAGTATGCTCTCTTTACCGTTTTGTAGCGCTTAATGACCACGAAGCGTTGAAAGAACCACTACTTAAGTTACTCCAAAAGCTCCAGATTACGGGAAGTTTACTTTTAGCCGATGAAGGTCTCAATGGGACCATAGCGGGAAGTCGTGAGGCCATCGACCAAGTACTCATGTTCCTAGCGAAAGATGGTAGATTTAATGGCTTACAGATTAAGGAATCGAAGACGGATAAATCTCCCTTCAAAAGGACTAAAGTTAAAATAAAGGCAGAAATCGTAACCATGGGATTACCAGATATCGACCCTCGGCACTACGCAGGAGAATACGTCACACCAGCACAGTGGAATAGTTTGATTTCCGACCCTGATGTAGTTGTAATTGATACCCGTAATGAATATGAAATAGCGGTGGGTTCTTTTGACGGCGCCTTAAACCCACAAACAACCTCCTTTCGAGAATTTCCGCTTTTTGCTAAAACGTTAAAAATCCACAAGAGTACAAAAGTGGCAATGTATTGTACTGGCGGAATCCGTTGCGAAAAATCAACTGCCTATCTTAAGTCCCTGGGTTTTGACAATGTCTATCACCTACAGGGTGGAATACTCAAATATCTGGAGGAAACACCGGAGAATGAATCACTTTGGAAAGGCGAATGCTTTGTATTTGATGATCGAGTTACGGTCAATCACCAACTTCGTCAAGGTCGATATGATCAATGTCATGCGTGTCGCACTCCGATCTCGCAGGAGGACAAAGAGTCACCTTACTTCTCAGAGGGAATCAGCTGTCATCTCTGCTACAAAACTCTAACTGAAGACCGTCGAAAACGCCTGCAAGAAAGGGTAAAACAAGTCCGCCTCGCTAAGAAACGAGGCGAAACACACATCGGTAGTGATGCATCTAAGGCACATCGTGCATTGAAGATTAAAAAGCAAAATAAGAAAGCAATGCAACGCGATGATTTCGTTTGACCCAAACCGAGAAGGTTGTAAAGATAACTAGATGGTCAGTCAATTAATGAATCGATTCGCGGCAGTTGCTGGACTCTCTGATAACGAAATTAGTCTCGATGAAGCAGCCTTACTAATAGCGGCACAAATGCAAAATAATATCGACATTAATTACTACCTTTCCCTTATCGAAAATCTAACATATAAGTTTAAACAAATTCAGCAAGAGTCTTTCAAGGTCTCTGTAAATAGTCTCGTTGAATTTATTCATGGCACCGAGGGATTTTCAGGCAATATCAGCAATTACTATGACCCCGAAAACAGTTATCTTAATCGAGTTATCGAGAGGAGAAGAGGAATACCAATCAGTCTAGCTCTAATCCACATCACTTTAGGCAAGCGACTTAGAATACCAGTCCACGGCATCAACTTCCCGCAACATTTTCTGATTTGTTATGAACTAGGAGAGCGGGTAATTGTTGACCCTTTCTCAGGCCGCCTCCTTAGCAAAACAGACTGTGCTACATTACTGAGGCAACACTTAGGAGCCAAAGCAACGCTAAAGGACGAGTATTTCGCTCGCGCTTCTAACCGCGATATACTTATGAGATTGTTAGACAACCTTAAGAAAATCTTCTGGCAAAAGAAGGCTTGGAGTCATAGTAAAATCTGTATTGATCATCAACTCTTGCTGTTACCAGATGCCTTGGAGTTCAATGTTCAGCTTGGAGCAATTTACGAAATGCAAGGAAACTTAGAACTCGCCCATCACACTTATACGAATGTACTTTACCAATCAACGGACAAGAACCTAAGGCAGCAGATCAGTCAACGACTATTAGGTTTGGAGCTAGACAATAGAGTAGTACACTAGCTGAAAGTCCTACTCTAGCTTGACTTTAGTACGACACCAGCGGTAATCAAATCCTTTATTTGACTGTCACTAAAGCCCATATCCTTGAGAATCGGTAGACTGTGCTCACCAATCTCAGGCCCTTCCGTTGGCTGCCTTTTTTCAAACCCCTCGATAAAGATCGGATTACTAACTGTCCATTCATATTCAGGCAAATCAGATTTCGTCTTAACAAAAATCTCATTCTCGATAAGATGGGCATCGCTGATAACATCACCAGCTTTTTCTACAATAGAGTAGCATAGGTTATGCTGATCGAGCATTTGGCACAAGTCTTTGAGGTTGAGCTCACCAATCGCAGATGCAATACGTGATAACATTTCTTCACGGCACCGCTGAGTGACAGCCGTTTCTCGGAATTTTGTCTCTCTAAGCCATTCTTTATGACCCAAAGCTTTTGCAATAATAGGCCATTCTTGAACCAAGGACACAACCACCAAAATCACGCTGTTATCGTCACGAGTACGATAGCACCTCGTACACGGCCTAGTGAGTTCTATCTCTTCCTGAAACCTTTTACCCTTGTTACTGATTGCGCCTTGCAAAGCCAAACCGTTCGCATAACAGCCGCTTGCAACAAGTGACGTAGACACAAACCTGCCTTTCCCTGTTTTCTCCCTTTGGTAGAGGGCCATCATCACTGAGCTTAAAAGTGCCAAAGCAGCAACATGATCTCCAATACCTAAGGTCGAGTTAATAGCTTGCTCATTCAAGGGGGATAACGCATCAAGAATCCCAGTTCGAGCCCACCAGCTAGCTATACCAGAATCACGCCGATTTCTATCTGGACCTCTATCACCGTAATCGGATACATGGGCATAAATCAACCTAGGGTTGGTCTGTCGAAGAACCTCGTATTCTATTTCAAATCGTCTGATTTCATGCTCTAAAAAATTCGTCAAAAAGATGTCTGCAGAGGTTAATAATTGCTTTAGAAGTTCTCTTCCTGCTGCCTTTTCGAGATCTACACAAATGCCCCTTTTGTTACGCGAAGATAAGAGCCAGCTGCAACTAGCTCCACTCTTACCTTGCCAAAGCCTAGAACCATCTCCTTGAGGTGATTCGATCTTGATAACATCCGCTCCAAAGTCAGAGAGCAACGTTGCTGCGGCCGGGGCAGCAAGGCAGGTTGCCGCATCAACAACTTTTAGGCCTTCTAAAATATATGTCACAGGGACTCTCTATAGGTTATTTCTAATTCAGGACACCGGATTAATATTACTTCATGAACTTCACTAATATTACGGTACACCAATAAGCTTGTTAAGTTACTTTCGACTCCTTAACGAGCTAGGCTCTCATAAATTATCTATTTTAAGCGATGTTTGTTCTTCCCCAATTTAGAATAGAGCTTTGGATCTCATATCCTCCAATACCTTGCGCAATGGCGGTCAGTCGCTTGCTTCAGATTATCAAATGTAAATCCTGGCAAAGAAGCCTGTTACACTCTCTTAAGCATTTTAACGTCGGCTTTATCTCGATATTTTGGATTAAAACCACTACCCGCTATCATTTATAAAAGCCTTTGAATTGATATCGGGCTTTCTGATTTTACACGGTATCAGACTATCGAATATTCAGGTTCACTACTTAACTTTGGCAGCTTCAGACTAATTCATTTATAGCACCAAAGTTGTGAATCAGTTATTCTTGCTGATCCCGCGCAGAAAGTCAGAAAAACTACGCCAATCGTATTGTTTAGGACAATTTTAGACATGCTAGAGACACCGAAAGTTCACGCCTGGGTTCAAAAGGTAAAGGACCTCTGTCAGCCCGATGATATTGTTGTCTGTTCTGGTAGCTCGGAAGAATATGACCAAATGTGGGAACTTCTTATTGAAGCGGGAACTGCCAAAAGGTTGAACAGCGTAAAGCGTCCAAACAGCTATATTGTGCGCTCAGACCCGGATGATGTTGCCAGAGTTGAAAGTCGCACTTTTATATGCTCTCGCGAAGAACAAGATGCAGGACCAAATAATAACTGGATGCCTCCCAAGGATATGAAGGATACACTGACCAAGTTATTTAGGGGTTGTATGCGCGGCAGGACGATGTATGTGATCCCCTTTTCAATGGGCCCTTTAGGCTCTCCTCTGTCACATCTTGGAGTTCAAATTACTGACTCCCCTTACGTCGTAGCTTCGATGCACATTATGGTACGTATGGGGCACACGGTTCTTGATACCATCGGGTCCGGCGACTTTGTGCCCTGCCTGCATTCTGTGGGAAAACCTCTTGGTCAAGGGGAAGCTGACACCTCATGGCCATGTAACCCAGATCAGCTTTATATTGCCCACTTTCCTGAGGAACGTCAGATATTCTCTTTTGGCTCGGGTTACGGGGGGAACGCACTACTTGGAAAAAAATGTTTCGCTCTTAGAATTGCATCTACGATGGCCCGCGATGGCGGTTGGTTAGCCGAGCATATGCTCATCCTAAAGATCACAAATCCGGAAGGGATAGTTCGATATATCGCTGGTGCCTTTCCAAGTGCCTGCGGTAAAACAAATTTGGCCATGTTGATTCCAACCATCCCAAATTGGCAGGTGGAAACAATAGGAGACGATATTTGTTGGATGCGTTTTGGTGATGACAACCGTCTCTATGCTATTAACCCAGAGGCAGGCTTTTTCGGGGTTGCCCCTGGAACAAGCATGCAATCGAACCCCAATGCAATGCTAACTCTGCGGAAGAATTGTATCTTTACCAATGTTGCAGAAACTGATGATGGAGACATATGGTGGGAAGGAATGACAGAGGTTCCTCCGGGGCACCTAATTGATTGGAGAGGTGAGCATTGGACTCCAGACAGCAAAAATACGGCGGCGCACCCTAACGCTCGTTTCACTGTATCGGCAAGGCAGTGCCCGACTATGGCAGAAGAATGGGAGAACTCTTCAGGAGTACCGATAAGCGCCATTTTATTCGGGGGTCGAAGAGCAACTGTCGTCCCCCTCGTGAATGAATCTTCCAATTGGATTCAAGGCGTATTTTTCGGATCCATAATATCCTCCGAAAAGACGGCAGCAGCGGCTGGAGACATTGGTGAACTGCGAAGAGACCCGATGGCGATGTTACCTTTCTGCGGATATAACATGGCAGATTACTGGCAACATTGGATAAATTTAGCAAAAAACGCCAATGCAAAGCTTCCTTCGATATATTGCGTTAATTGGTTCCGTAAGGACGAGAATGGTAAGTTCCTGTGGCCTGGGTTTGGAGATAACTCTCGGGTCTTAAAATGGATTTTCAATCGTTGTGAGGGCAAGGCAGAGGCAATCAAGACACCAATTGGTAACTTACCTCCGACGGACGGAATTGATTGCTCAGGACTAGAACTCTCTTCAGAACAGATAGACCACCTACTAAAAGTTGAAATTGATGCGTGGTTAAAGGAAATACCAACGATCAAGACATACTATGAGGATTATCACGATAGACTTCCCAAAGAACTTTCAAAAGAATTAGAAGAACTGCAGAGTCGTTTAGAGGATGCTAAGCAAACGCTTCATAGATAAAGCAGTCATTCCTAAAATAATAAATTTAACGCACGCAAAACTCGGCTAGGAGAATGTTTTGTGTTGAGTCCGAATCGTGTCTTTGAGTAATCTCACTTATAAGAAAGGAGGATAAAAACTGACATTCAAAATCTGGGTAGACGCCGACGCTTGCCCTAAAGTTATTAAAGAAATTCTATTTCGCGCAGCTGCTAGAACCCAAACATCCGTAATCCTAGTTGCAAACACTTTCCTTCGCACTCCCAGTGAAAAACGGGTTCAATTCCTTCAAGTTCCTAAAGGGTTTGACGTGGCTGACCATGAAATTGTAAATCGGACCAACGTTAACGATCTAGCTATTACAGCCGATATTCCACTGGCCTCAGAATTAGTAGCCAAAGGCGTTCAGGTCCTCAACCCGCGCGGTACTTTATATACTAAGGAAAATATTGGTTCTATATTAAATTTACGGGATTTTATGGATACAATGCGCGCTTCCGGAGTTCAAACAAAAGGTCCTGAGCCCATTAGTGCGAGTGATCGGCAGTTGTTTGCCAATGCACTAGATACTATCCTTAGGAAACAGAGAAGGTCTTGGTGATTGAATTGTGTAATAAAGAGAGAGAATAAAGTGTTAAATCAAGAACAAATGGAAAGAATGGGTTCAGCTCAAGGTTTCATTGCTGCGTTAGATCAAAGTGGTGGAAGCACACCTAAAGCACTGAACCTTTATGGTATCGAAGACGATAAGTGGTCAAATGACATCGAGATGTTTGCTTTGGTGCATGAAATGCGAACGCGCATCATTACTAGCAGCGCATTTGACGGAAAAAACATCATTGCGGCAATTTTGTTTGCACATACGATGAATAATGAAATTGAAAGTCGTCCTACTACCGAATATCTGTGGGAAGAAAAAAATATCATTCCAATACTGAAAGTTGACAGTGGTTTAGCCGAAGAAACCGATGGCGTACAGTTGATGAAGCCTATTGAAAAATTAGATGAATTATTGTTAAAAGCAAAAAGCAAAGGAATCTTTGGGACCAAGATGAGATCCGTCATCAAAACTTTGAGCACCAGCGGTGTAAAGAGACTTGTAGAACAGCAATTCGAGATTGCAAGGCAGATACTGCAGGCAGAGCTGGTTCCAATTATTGAGCCTGAAGTAGATATATATACTGACAACAAAGCGCAAGTTGAAGATATTCTGAAATCAGAACTTCTTTATCACCTTGATCAACTCGACGCAGACGCTAGAGTAATGCTTAAGCTAACTCTTCCCGATACAAATGATCTTTATGCTAAGTGCGTGGAACACCCAAATGTACTGCGTGTTTTGGCACTATCAGGTGGCTATCCCAGAGAGGAAGCAAACAAGAGACTAGCCCAGCAAAAAGGAGTAGTAGCAAGCTTCTCCCGAGCCCTTACTGAGGGACTAAACTTCCAACAATCTGATGAGGAGTTCAACGCTAAACTAAAGTCATCAATTACAAGTATCGTCGAGGCGTCCAACACTTAAGCTTTCCGAAAAGGCGAATGCTCCTGTATGCAATGAATTTCCTCTTCCACCCATTCCCGCTCGGCCTCCAAGAAATTATCAACTGCCTCTCTAAAAGAGGGGTCGACGATCCAATGGGAACTATATGTTTGGTTAGGTGTGTACCCTCTAGCTAATTTGTGCTCCCCTTGGGCACCAGCTTCTACAGTCGCTAGACCATTGTGAATCGCGTATTCGATTGCTTGATAGTAACAGGCTTCGAAGTGAAGAAAAGGGTGATCTTCAATGCAACCCCAGTTTCGACCAAAGAGACACTCCCCACCAATGAAGTTGATCGCACCAGCTATATATCGTCCCTCTCGTTTGCACATTATGAGCAATATATCTTTCGCCATGGACTCTCCGATCAACGAAAAAAACTTTCTCGTCAAATACGGATATCCCCATTTACGGCTCAAGGTATCGATATAAAACTTGTAAAATTCATCCCAGTGATACTCGCAAATATCTCTGCCCGATAGAAGTTCGATCGTAACGTTATTAGCTAAAGCAGCCCTACGTTCTCTCCTTATATTCTTACGCTTCTTGGAAGAGAGATCAGTCAAAAAATCGTCAAAACTATGATATCCCCTATTTTGCCAGTGATACTGCTTATGCGTCCTCCTCAAAAAGCCTAACTTACCAGTTAGTTCCCACTGTAATTTATCGGTAAATGTAATATGAACTGATGAAACGCCGGTTTCTGCTGCAATCTGAGCTAGTCCTCGAACGAGATAGCCTCCAATTTGCTTTTGATCTTGGTCGCTTCGAATAAGCAATCGTCGTCCAGTCGCTGGTGTGAAAGGGATAGCTATCTGAAACTTTGGATAATATTTTCCTCCCGCACGCTCAAATGCATCCGCCCAAGAATGATCAAATACATACTCCCCTGCAGAATGGTTCTTTAAGTACATGGGAACCACTGCCAGCACACATGAACTTCTCTCGTCCTCAAGCTTTAAATGATAAGGGGTCCAACCAGTATCTGCTATTGACGACTTACTTCTTTCCAAAGCGTCTAAAAAGGTAAAAGTGAGAAAGGGATCGTGTGGTAACCCATTGGGATTGCCGCATAAATCCCACTGTGTCACGCCGATCTCCCGGATACTACTAACTGCCGTAATCCTATAACCCAAACTTATACCTTAGCAATTTTAGGTAGAAAGAACCCTAAAACGAAAAGTTCTCTGCTGTGAAAGCTTCATACGTTGTCTGAAGCGCATCGGGTGATGGGCATGAAATAATGTGAGTCGTTATACCCATATCAGCATATTCTCTTATACGATCTTGACACTGTCCCGCGCTACCAATACATGCTAACTCGTCCACCAATTGGTCATCCATCGCACCGGTGGTTTTATTACGATCACGCTCGGCCCAACCTTCTTTAATGACTTTTGCTTTATCAGCATGACCCGACCAAGCCAGAAAATTATTGTAAACTGGCGTAGCGTAGTATGGAGCAAACTGTGTTCGCATCCTATTGCGAGCCTCTTCTAGATCAGTGGTAACAACAACCTGATGACGACAAACTATTTCAATATCTTCCAGCTTTTTGCCGCCACGCTCAGCACCTATCCGGATATGTTCGAGCATAGTGGGAAAAAAAGAGCGTGGAAATAAATTAAGGATGACACCATCTCCCACCTCAGCTGCCATCTCGAGCATTTTACCCCGAAGGCCCGCCAGATAAATCGGTGGCTTGCCCTCCGGTAGAGGCGGTTGGCGGTAGCCCTTACTGTGCAGGGTCACGCCTTCAAAATCAGAACGGTTACCCTCCAACATACTTCTGACGAGCTGGGCAGTTTCTTTAACTCGGGTCAACGGCTTCTCGAATACCTGTCCGTTCCAGTTTTCCATCATAGTCTGACTGGAGGAACCTAATCCAAGAATAAATCTACCATCACTGACCTGGTGCAATACATGAGCTGTCGCTGCAAAAACAGCTGGTGTCCGAGTAAACACAGGAATAATAGCTGTTCCTATACGCACTCGTTTGGTTTGGACACCGACAGAACAGGCCATGGTTAAGGAATCCATCCCTGTGTCAGCAAACCAAACATCGTCATAGCCTTCTGATTCTGCCCATAGGGCATCATTAATCGTTGCTAGGGCACCGGCCGAATTTGATAGCGTTAACGCGATTCTTTGGGGCATGACCATTTACTACTCCTCTTATAACATGCTGACCTAAACAATATCCTCACCAGTAATCTTTCTTTCAAGTCCTGGCCGATACAAACTTCGCTTCTCGGTCTTTTTTTTTCGCTCGTATTTTTTTACCACACTATATGTAGGTTCTTCCAGAGTTTCAGCTGCAAACGACCTAGCTCTGTTCAACTCACTAACCTCGCCATAATTTGTAGTCCTCTGCCTAGGCTTACGACCAATACTAAGTATTATTCGCTCCATCTCTCTTGGAGCCGTTTCCTCTCCATGACTTGCCCCAGCAGCTCTAGTAATTGTCTCATTCATAAGGGTTCCCCCCAAATCATTTACCCCGGCCTGGAGACAAGTTCCTAACAAACCATGGCCAAGCTTTGTCCAGGATGCCTGAATATTCCTAAAGTATGGATTAAGCGCTAAGCGGGAAATTGCATGAACTAGCACAGTTTCCCTAAGCGTGAGGCCCTTGCGAGAGAGTCCTTTCAGATAGATCGGGGCCTCCATATGAACAAATGGTAAGATTACGAATTCAGAGAACCCCATTGTTTTAGACTGTAGACGACGGATACGCAATAAATGTCTCGCAATATGCTCATATCTTTCAACGTGACCACACATTATAGTGGCGGTGGTTTGTATTCCTTGCGCATGAGCTGCCTCCATAACTTGGAGCCATTGGTCAGTAGTAATTTTATCAGGACAGAGCACAGCACGGACTTCATCATCTAGGATTTCAGCTGCGGTTCCAGGTAGGGTGCCTAAACCGGCTTCCTTGAGCATCTTAAGAAATGTCTCTATCTCTACACCCAAAGTATAAGCACCGTGCCAAACCTCTAAGGGCGAAAACGCGTGTATATGTATTTCAGGACTCACTTGCTTGATAGCATGACAAATATCAATATATTTCTGACCCGTATATTCTGGGTGAATACCCCCTTGCAGGCATACTTCGGTTGCTCCCCGCCGCCATGCCTCTGACGTTCTTCTCATTATCTCCTCAGTAGACAAATCGTAGGGTCTGCCGCGAAGATTTTCACTCATTTTCCCTTTGGAAAACGCACAGAATTGGCACTTAAAGTAACAGATATTCGTGTAATTAATATTACGATTAACGCAGTAGGTAACTTCATCGCCAGCAACTTTTTGTCTAAGCCGATCTGCTGTTTGACAAATATGGGTGAATTCGTTTCCGCGAGCTTTTAGCATTCTGACTATCTGATCTTCGGATAACTCTTCACCAAGTAGAGCTTGATTGATAATATCCGCTAGTGCCCGGGTCATCTTACGTCTGGGAAGTTCTGTTACTTTAGCCATCTCCCTCTTTAACGGGACCATGGAACTACCCGCCACCCAATTGTCGGACCTTGCATATCCCTCACCGTCAACCGCTTTCAAAAGTGAAGGCTGAAATCTAGGATCAATCCAATCCTTGTTCTTAAGAACATACTCTGGATATAGCGCCAGCCTCTCAATCAAAACTTTTCCAGATTCTTCAGTCTCTCGAGCAAGATCAGCAACATGAGGCCATGGAGCCTCAGGATTGACAAAGTCTGGGGTGACTGGGGAGACACCACCCCAATCATTAATACCTGCACCTAAGATTTGGCTTAAAACACCTGGACTCAGGTTCGGAGGGGCCTGAATGTTCATTTTAGGACCGAAAATAAATCGCGCAATCGCTATAGTCCACAATAACTCTGTAATATTTGGTTCCGGGGCGTCAGCCATTAAAGTTCCGAGCTTTGCTCGAAAATTCTGAATGATAATCTCTTGTACTTGCCCTTTATTAACACCTCGTATTTTGAGTAAAGAATTGACCCTTTCTCGGCGAGTTTCACCAATCCCGATAAGAATACCAGTGGTGAGGGGGACATTCTCCTCACCCGCGAGACGAATCGTTTCCAGTCTTTTCGCAGGAACTTTATCGGGGGATCCATAATGAGGCATGCCTTTCTCAAGCAAACGCTCTGAAGAACTTTCCAACATAATACCCATGGACAGGGAAACTTTACGGAGCTCCCTAAGTTCCTCACCAGTCATTAACCCAGGGTTTAAATGTGGGAATAGTCCTGTCTCCTTGAATACGAGATCTGCCATGTCTCGCAAATAAGACAAGGTCGATTCCTGATGCAGATCTTTCAAGCCCTTTCTTGCTATTTGGTAGCGGAGTTCTGGACGATCACCGAGAGTAAACAAAGCTTCCTTACAGCCTGCCTTAGCGCCACTATTAGCGATCCTCATTACCTCGTCGGGTTTAAGATAGGGAGCTTTTAACTTGCTCGGCACCTGCGCAAAAGTACAATAATGGCACACGTCCCTACAAAGATGGGTCAGAGGAATAAAGACTTTTTTTGAGAAGGAGATATTCGTTGGGTGTTCTTGGTCCCTTTGAGTGGATGCAGTTTGTAGCAGAGACCCCTCATTTTCCGTAGATACTAAATCTAATACTTCATCATCGGAGGGTAGTAAGCTTGCCGCGTTGATATTTACCATACTTTGTTATCTCTCACTTCCTAGTAATCCCCAAAAATTCAGGACAGAACTTCTCCAGAATGCCGCTATCTAATAAATATCTGAAAGTGACCTTATCCTGATAACTTTCATAAAGCAGTCGTGAAAGCCTTAATAGATCCGAAGGAGTATCAATATCCAAACCAATTCGTGTTAGCTTCAAAACTGCCGGAGTAATCCTGAGGCATTTCGCTGTCTCCAGGTGTCGCCGAAAGCTGTTCTTACCGAAGCAAAACTCTAAGCAATTGGGGGGAGTACACGCAATACAATTTGTACCTCCGAAATCATCTGCCGGAACTAACGTAATCTCGTGAGTACTGCTTGATCCGAAGCCCTCTAGAACTATCTCAAGGTCCTCGGGAGCTAATAGTGGAACATCTCCGGGTATATAGACCAAAGTATCATTGATCGAGTTACCAAGACGATTAGCCGCTGCTGAAACCGAAGCTATTAAACCAGACAAGCCCTCATCCTGCATTACCGTTGCCCCAAAAGCACAGGCTAAATCTCCTAACTCAGAATCACTTGTTACCATCAAAATTTCATCAATAAGTGGGGATACTTCAACAGCAACTAAAACATCCTCTACCATAGATCGGAATAATAGAGTTCTTTCCTCACTAGACAGAAGGCCACGAAGCCTTTGTTTAGCGTGAGCAAGCTGTTTGACCGGGAGTACTGCCGTAGTAGTCATGTGTTTAAGCGGCTTCCTAAGCGCAATACTTCTTGTGCGAGATTGATTCGATCCTGTAACGTTAACATGACTGTGTTAGTCACGGTAGTTAGCAGACCCATCTTAGTCAAATCTGACTCCAAGATACGATCTTTTTCGTCGATTATGAAACCAGTCAACATATCCCGGTAAAGAGCTCGATAATGCTTGGCAACACCAATTGCAGAGGGCGGATCCCCCAGTTCCTCCATCATTTTGGCTGCAGGTCCCTTTAATGCTTGACCACCAATAATTGGCGAGATAGCGACTACTGGGATTCGCCTTGTAGCAATAATATCTATTACGCCAGTCATATTAAGGATTGGATCAACACTAACATAGGGGTTTGATGGACATATAATAATCAATCTCAGTTTTGGGGACTTTAAACTTTTCAAAAAGTCAGGACTGAGCGCTGCCGTTTTTATACCTTGAAATTCGAAGCCAATGACCTTTGGGTTGCAGCGTTCGCGCACGAAGTATTGTTGGAAAGGCATATTTTGACCAGAGTTAGTGCGCACAACTGTGGCAACCGTATCATTCGTCATTGGTATTAAGTGATGTGTTACCCCAAGGCTAGAGCAAAGCTCTTTTGTTACTTGACTCAGCATTAGGCCTTTATTCAGCCCCATCGTTCTCACGATATGAGTTGCAAGATCTCTATCTCCGATTTTAAACCACGTTTCCTCGCCCAACCGACCTAAAGCCCCAAGAAACTCCCAAGTCTCTTTCGTTTGACCCCAACCCAATCTGGGGTTATTCAGGTTTGCAAGCGTATACATGATCGTATCAAGATCAGGAGAAATATTAAGACCCATGTGCTTAAAATCATCAGCGGTATTCGCCACTATTGATAAACTGCTAGGCGCAAGTATTTTCGATAAGCCCAGCGCTAACTTAGCTCCTCCAACACCACCAGACAAAGCGATATATTCAATATTATCAAATGTTTTTTCCATAGATCTATTAACGAAACAGATCCATATCTCTCGGTCGTAACAAGGGTCCAATACCTCGCTGTGTTTCCTCCTTCGGGTCTGAAGCGCCGTACCCCCGCACGAGAACTACCGGGGTTTTCTCAGTAGTCTGACCCATCACCAACGAAGCACCCGCGGCCATCTCGTCCGCAGCCGCAACTTGAGTTGCTGCTAACTCTTTACCAAAGAGATCTGTTTTGCCAATATAATCCTCGAGAGCCTTGAATCCAGCAACGCCAATGGCCAACCCTAGCGTACCCATCCGCCAGGCTCTTCCCATACTATCGTTGATGATTACTCCAACCTCGATACCAAAACGCTCTCGGATTTCGTTATGAATCCTCCTTGCGCTAACATCCGCATCCAAAGGTAGCAATAAACATAAGTCTTCATCATCTCCGGATTCGTTAGTGATATTTGACTGATCTATGCCAGCATTCGCATGAACAAAACCAAGACGATGCTCAACAACGAGTATACCGGGACAGGCACGAACTACCTCCCGGGATTCATCCAAAATTACTTGCACTTTCCGAGGGTCTTTGTCTACTTCC
This sequence comes from Pseudomonadota bacterium, assembly GCA_036337195.1. Lineage (GTDB taxonomy): Bacteria > Pseudomonadota > Gammaproteobacteria > Pseudomonadales > Azotimanducaceae > UBA7455. The sequence continues at coordinate 4,195 of JAYZES010000015.1, read as the reverse complement.
ATAGCAATCTGCTTCGCCCTTTCCCCCGGGGATACTTTATTCAAATCGACATAACGATTTTCTGCTTTGGACACAATTTTCTGCGCGATTACGACGACATCTTGATTTTCAAGAGTTTCCTCCATCTCGACAAGACCCTCATTTATTAGAGTCACGAGGTTATCGCCAGGTTTAACCATCGGGATACCACTTACACCATAGAAACAAAGGTTCATCAGTCGAGGGAAGGCTCACCAGTAATAGTAATACCAGAGCCATTTATTTTGTGATGTCGATTGATTGTAATAAGCACAGAAGTAAGCGCTTCTGTAGCAACCGAATTCGCCAAAGGGCCAGCGTGCCATCCCTTCAATCCAAGATCTTCTATCAAACTAATAACGACTTCTCTGGCAGCTCTCTTATCGCCAGTCACAAGAACATCACAAGTAAAATCGTGATCTTCATTCAGATGCTGGGCACCAACGTTTTGGAAAGCAGACACAACCTGAACCTCATCGCCAACAAATGCTTGCGAGGCTTGAGCTGCGGATCCGCTGGAAGGCAACTGAACGGTTCCGACCTTCGGAGGAACGAGAGGTACTGTTACATCAATCAATATTTTCCCTTTCAATACTGATTTTACAGTAGACAGGGTACTGATCTGGTGCTTGAAGGGAACCGCTAATACTGCTAGATCAGCCTTGGAGGCTGCATCCGGATTCTCATGACCAGAAACGTTTAAGTCCGGAAATTCCTTAAGCAATTTTTCCGCCGCAGCCTTTCCCTTATGCTCGGTACGGGACCCAATTAAAATCTTGTAGCCTACACGCGACCAACGCCTGGCAAGCCCTCCGCCTAAATCTCCGGTACCACCAAGGATTGCTATAGACTTTATTATGCTCTGTGACGAATTATTGGCCATGGAATATACCTCAGAAAATAGCCTTTGATTATTCCTCAATCAGTTAAGTCAAACAATAGGATAGTGTCCATTACCCAGTTAAGTAATTCGCCGATCAATTTCATTATGAATCAAGGTAACGCACTGGGATGTATGCAAAGTGACTGGCCCTAAAGACAAGGGTTTAGCCCCCAGCCTCTTAAGAAATTTCCGCATATTGCGTTCCATGGGTATATGATCAGTTAATATAAATAGCAAATTCTCTAATCTCGGCTCTAGACGAATATCGTTTCCTCCAGGTTCTAGCATCGCCAGTGTTTCATTATGATCACGAACGAGTTTTTCAAAGCTAGTGGCTCTTATGTTAACTCCCTCAATAAATGCAACCACCTCGTTCTTTTTCAATTTCCGTCCGAGTTTTAAACCTTCAGTTAAAAACTCTAATATTTCTTTTTCTTGCCATCCCGGGAGACTACCGAGAGCAGACCCGTCAATCTCTATAGCGCGCGAGTAATCAGTAGACTTTTCCAAAACTATAGTAATTTTTGTATCTGCTCGGTGACCCTTCGCGGTCAATAGAGTTTGCTTTATCACATCAGCGAGATACTCTGCGTGCCCTCCAACACCGGTGGAAGAAAAAAATTTTTTTGGGTCAACTGGCAAACCCTTTGCTCTAATTAAAAATTCCCGCATTGCCACCACCTACCCCGAAATTTTAGAACCGTTTTAATTCAATTAAACCGCATCAAGGATCAGGAGTTTAATGCCCTACCCCGGGTAAACTGCAAAATTACTGACCTTTAAACCCAGAATATTTAAAATAGTGAATACTAACTTACTTCGTCCCAGATCTTTTCCACAATTTCTGTGGATAACTCTGGTGATAACTGACCGAAATAGTGCCTCAAGCCCCAGAAAATAACCCTTTCATCAATTGATCACTTTTTATACAACTTCCTTAAATTCTATACTTTTCAAAGACTTACGATAATAAAAAAACGTAGTCAGATTCAACTCAGGCGAGAGGAACAGAATCGCAAACTGACCCCATCAAATGTGCATAAGTATGGAGTAAAAACGTAATTTGACCAGCAAATAGAGTTGGAAACAGCGCTAAAGATGTGATTTTCTCGACATCTGACCCTTTTTCGCTACCCAAAAACCCTGCAAAAACAATGTAGTTCGGCGAATCCGCCACCTAAGTTTGTAACTCATTCAACTCAAAGTCTCGAAACTATCCAAGATTTTCGGTACCAGGACACAATACCAATTATAGTTTCTATCTGCTGTTTATCTCCTCTAATATTTGGTGAAAATCCACAAGACTTTTTGCTTTTCTCAAAGCCCATTTCATACTCTGAAGTGTCTCAACATTGTGGTTAGCCAACCTCTGACCTAGCTCTATTGCCATACTAAGAACTTCTGAGTCCCCACAACATTGATTTGCAATCCCTAGTTGCATTAATTCATATCCGTAAACAGGCTCTCCTTGCAAAGCAACCCTAAGGCCTAATGCGTGCGAGTGTCTAATTCCTAACCACGCAATGTTCATTGGGGCCATTAGTCCCATAGTCACCTCAGAGACGTGCAGAAATGAACTTTCTCCTACAACAAGAAAGTCGCACGCAAGAGCAAGTGCTGCTCCACCTGCGATCGCATATCGCTCCAACGCCCCTATTATTGGTTTCGGACAAAGGAAGAAATTGTTATGAAGATTGGTCCAATCTTCCTGGAACGCTTGGCGCCACGGAGGGGCGGGATTTTTACTGAAAGCATCAGTGTCCAGTCCTGCACAAAACACTCCTCCTGCTCCGCGAAGGACAATAACTGCACAAGAGCTATCAGCGATCAGCATCTGAAGCGAAGAATTCAAATCATCAACAACAGGACCAGTAAGAGCGTTACGCTTTTCTGGCCGGTTCAAAATAATTTCTCCAACCCCATGCTTAATAGAGGTTAAAACAAATTTCTCAGTCATTTGCAAATGTCCTATATTTTGTCCCTTGTTACGAACCTTATGCGGACGTATTATCGATTTATATTGAACAAATCAAATAATGTGGGGTTACGATGGGTTCACTGACCGATATCATTGGCGACTTAAAAGTTATAATCAACAAAACGACCGCGAAAACACGCTCCGACGAAGAGATAATGTCTTTCTCACTTTTAGTGGAACGTAACGCTCGCTCATATCCAAATGATTCGGCAATTTTATTTGAGGAAAAAGTTCTGTCTTGGAACGAATTAAATGAGCAATCAAATCGTATAGCTAACTATTTAAAAGGTCTGGGCATAAGTACAGGGGATTGCGTCAGCCTCTTCATGCAAAATCGAATAGAATTCGTCGTAAATGTAGTTGCAATTTGTAAGCTTGGTGCCATTGCTGGCTTGATCAATACCAATTTAACCAAACAGCCGTTAATTCATTGCATTAATCTTGTAGAATCAAAAAAGTGTATATTCGGAACCGAATTATCTGATGCGCTCGAAGAAGTACGGGACGACCTCAGGTTGGAAGATAAACATGATTACTTGTGTGTGCCCGATAATAAAAGATCAAAAATTCCTGAGTGGGCAACCGAACTAGATTCTGAGGATCCCTACTTGGACGGAACCACACCTCCTGAGGTTAACAAAATAACATTAGGTCATATAGCTTTTTATATATTCACTTCTGGCACAACAGGCTTACCCAAAGCAGCAGTAGTACCCAACAGGAGAATATTTACCGGGGCAGAGCTCTCACATAAAGCCCTTTTAAGGCTAAGTCAAAAAGATCGAATCTATAACTGTTTGCCCCTTTACCATGGTACAGGGCTAATACTGGGATTGGCAGCAGCGTTCAGCGCTGGAGCTACTACTGTCATTCGACGACGCTTATCCATAACAGCATTCTGGGACGAAATAAGAAAGTACCACTGTACCAGCTTTGTTTACATCGGAGAGTTTATTCGCTACCTGGTTTCCCAACCACCTCAGAAAAACGATAGAGAAAATCCTATCCGCAGTGTAGTGGGTAACGGTTTAAGACCAGATATCTGGTTAGAATTTAAGAAGCGTTTCAATATAGAGCGAGTCGGAGAATTTTACGCGGCGAGTGAGGGGAATGGCGGTTTTGCCAATGTTTTTAATAAAGATTTCACAGTGGGCCTTGGTATTTCTCCAATGAAAATTGTCGCTTATGACGTTGCGAGCGAAGCTATAGTTAGAAATCAAGACGGTTATTGTGTAGAGGTAGAGCGAGGCGACACAGGATTATTGCTAATTGAGGTCACCGACAAATCGAAGTTTGACGGCTACACTAAAAAAGCT
>JAYZES010000014.1:0-41375 GCA_036337195.1 Pseudomonadota bacterium | reverse complement strand
AACTATTTCCGGCGGCGTTACGATCAATGACGTAATTATGCATGTGACTCAAGAAGAACTGCCCTTCGGTGGGGTTGGAGCAAGCGGGATGGGTGTTTACCACGGTTACGATGGCTTCAAAACATTCAGTCACGGGAAGTCGATTTATCATCAGTCGCAATTGCTTGCTAAATTAGTCAGGCTACTCAACCCACCTTACGAATAGTAGGTTACTCCAACACGGTTATACTTCTGCCGAAAGCAGGAGCGGTCTCGATGACAATAACGACCCATCCGTTTCTTTTACATGCAAGCAATAGCATTAGGCTGCTTGACCTTAATACTTCTTATACTTTCCTTAGCAAGCAGGAAACCCAGGGATACGCTTCTCTCCGACTCTGTGGTGAAAAGCGCTTCGTAAGCTTATTTAAAAGTCTCAGTATTGGATGGGAAATATGTCAATTCGATCCCGCCTGCCGGCTCATTCCACTGAATAGTTAAAGAGTAACAAATCGAGCAAGTATCTCCGAGCCCCCGTGAGCACGTCGATTCGTAACCCAGCTAATGATGGGTTTCCCGTTTTTTCTTATCACATATTAGCTGGGTTATAGAAGTTGCTTTAGAAAATGGATTGGCATAAGCCGACTTCTGCTCCAAATATTAGAGAGTTGTCGACTAATAATGAGGCGCATACTCAGGCCAGATGCACCAATACTTTTCTCGTATTGAAAGATCGCCTATGTTCCCACAAAAAAATACCCTGCCAAGTGCCCAATCCCAATCTCCCATCTAAAATAGGTATATTTATGCTCGTGGCTGTTAACGCAGATTTAATGTGTGCAGGCATATCATCGGGGCCTTCAGAGTTGTGGCTATATTGCTCAGGATTCTCTGGCACCAACCTATTAAGCCAAACCTCAAGATCGCTCCTCGCACTTGCTTCATAGTTCTCTTGAACCAAGAGACTAGCAGAAGTATGCTGGATAAATAGGGTACAGAGACCCTCAGAAATCCCTGCAGCAGCGACCGAATCAGCAACGGGTTTTGTAATGTCATGCAATCCCTGTTTATTTGTGTGCACGAGAACTTCTTCAATCACAGCTGCATTTCCCTAGTTTCATTCTCGATAAATTTATGGATATCAGAGACGACTGTCCTCCAATTTGGATGAAACCTAAAAAGCGACAATACAATACCTATATGTCCCATACCCGCATAAACCTTTCGATCAGCTTTACCCCCAACATTACGCTGCTTTTCCATCAAGCTCTTTGAGTGTCCTCTGCGCACTCTAAGATCATTTTCGCCATGCAACAAAAAAAGCGCAGGCGCTGATGGGTTCACGTAATTAACCGGCTGCGATTTGCCATACTCCGCGGCGGGAGCGAAAATGTCCCAATGTTGTTTTTCAGTAAAGGGGTAAAAATCGTAGGGCCCGGCTAAACCAATAAAACCGAGAACATGATCCCGATGACTATCCAAAGTTAATAACGCGGCTAGCTGCGCACCCGCTGAATGCCCCATCATAAAAACCGGCTTGTCTCGTTGTCCGAGAATGAAGTCAACGGAAGCTCTTGCGTCAGCAATAATTTTTCCAAATCTAACCTCCGGGAAGAGACGATAGTCAGGAATGACAACATCACATCCAATATCCAGTAACGAACCGGCCACAAAACGATAGTCAGAACGCCGCCCCATCTGCCAATTTCCTCCATAAAAAAAAATTACGAGCGGACGATTCTTTCCTTTCCCCCTATACCAATCCAAGACCTGGCGCGGATGAGAACCATAGGACTGGGTAATTTTAGTGCTGGCTCCTAAATAAGTAATTAGATTAATCAGCGCCAAGCCCGCAGCCTCACTAACATTTCGAATTGAATTAACAATAGTCATTAGTCTAACAGCCCCAATTAACGTAAGCTCTGCAACAGACAATAGGATGTTACCGATGGGAAGAGCTTAATGCGAAAAGATGTTTGGATTTTCGGATATGGTTCTCTTTTATGGAAGGTTGATTTCCCTTATGTAGATAAAAAAAGAGCTTATGTTCTTGGCTGGAGTCGCCGTTTCTATCAAGGGTCAACCGACCACAGAGGTATCCCCGAGAGCCCCGGGAGAGTGGTGACGTTGATTCACTCGCAAAATCACCGGTGCTGGGGACTCGCTTATAGGCTACCTGAGGAAACTCTTGAATGCACGCTATCTGCGCTTGATTATAGAGAGCGAGGAGGTTACGAGCGATTGGAGGTAGAGTTGTTTTTAGATAGTGGAAAAAAGGTCTCCGGTATCACCTACTTTGCCGATACAACAAATACAAATTTCCTCGGCGGCGCAGACGCTGCTGAAATAGCCAGCCAAATCCTCAGTTCGCGAGGACCAAGCGGAGATAATCTCGAATATCTCCTTTGCTTAGAGAAAGCCCTCAAGACACTTGGGATCCGAGACCCTCACATCCTGGACATAGCCGATGCAGCGAGAACAATGAGGGCTGATCGAACCTGATTCGCCAACACTCTCCCAAGGACTCTCCTCTGCCTTCGCTTGTGGTAAGTCATTATTTGAGGATGTCAGACAATGTTATCTAATAAGGATAACAGGTCATCATGATGCGTTTTTGTTTTTACTTTCTCCATTATATGCTTGAGTTTGCCATCCTTGCCAATGATAAAGGTCATCCTCTTCAAACCCATGTATTCGCGGCCCATAAATTTCTTTAAACCCCAAGCACCGTACTTGTTAGCAACTTCATGATCCTCATCTGAAAGCAACCGAAAGTTCAACTTTTCTTTCTCATAAAACTTCAACAGCCGGTCCACAGGATCGACGCTTACCCCCAACGTTACCGCTTCTCGAGAAGATAATTGACGTTTGGAATCTCGAATACCACAAGCCTGAACAGTGCAGCCAGGGGTCAATGCTTTCGGGTAGAAGTACAGTACTACATTCTTCTCCCCCCGAAAGTCTTTCAAAACGACTTTATCGCCATTTTGGTCCGACAGAGAAAATGCAGGTGCGAGGCAACCTATTTTTGGTAAAGGCATCATTACATCCTATTTTTCTACATTCCAAGTATGACCACTGCGCAGTAATGCGTTTATATCAGGACTACCTAGGCTCTTTCTGACTTCATTCCGCTGGGCATAGACGCCAATTTCATAAGGTTCCGTTGGATTACAATATAGGACACCAAGCGGCTCCGGGAAGTCTGGGCCCTTCAGGTCAGCTAACATCTGCGCCATGACTTTATTAGTTTCATCATGTACTAAAATATGATCCTCCTCGACTCCATTTTCCCCGATAGTGACCACATCTAGCTGCATGTTTCTTGGATCCAGTCGAATTCCTTTTTGATCGTCGTCGCCGAACGTCAGAGCTTTTCCGTGCTCAAGTATAAGTCTTGATTCTGCTGCTGTTTTCTTGTCCTTAATATAGTCGAAAATTCCATCGTTATACACGGGGCAGTTTTGATAAATCTCAACGAAGGAGGCGCCTTTATGGCCATGTGCTCTCTCGAGTACAGAAGTTAGATGCTTGGCTTCAGTATCGATACTACGTGCAACAAATCGTGCTCCTGCACCAATTGCAAAAGTACAGGGACGTAAGGGTAGGTCAACAGAGCCATTCGGTGTGGACGGAGACATAGTGCCAACTTGCGAAGTGGGGGAATACTGTCCCTTGGTGAGGCCATAAATTTCGTTATTGAATAGTAGTATCTGAAGATTGATATTTCGCCTGAGGGCATGCAGTAAATGATTGCCACCAATCGAAAGCCCATCTCCATCTCCTGTTACCACCCATACGTCAAGTTCCGGGTTTGCCAACTTTACTCCACTCGCTATTGCTGGCGCGCGCCCGTGAATAGTATGGAAACCATACGTTTCCATATAGTAAGGGAACCTCGAGGAACAACCGATACCAGAAATAAATACGGTTTTCTCCTTGGGCACACCCAGGTTAGGCATAAGCTTTTGGATAGTTTTCAGTATCGCATAATCACCGCAACCCGGACACCAACGCACCTCTTGGTCTGAAGAAAAATCCTTGAGCGTTAACTTCTGTTCTGCGTTCATGTCGATGACTCCAATAAAGACTTAATTGCCTTCTCAATTTCACGAATTTTAAATGGCTGACCAGAAACTTTATTTAAGCGTTTTGCATCAATCAAGAACCTTGATCGAATGACTTCAACGAACTGTCCCACATTCATTTCCGGCACCAAAACCTGTTCAAAACCGTTCAGTAATTGCTCAAAATTCTTTGGGTAAGGCCACATATACCGGGCATGGATATGCGATACTTCAAGCCCGTCAGCACGACAACGTTTGACCGCCTGATGTATTGCACCAAAAGTGGAACCCCAGCCCACTACCGCCAAAGCCCCAACTTCTCTGCCAAGGCTAACTTGCTGATCAGGTATATAATTAGCAATCTGATCGATCTTAGCCTTCCGCACATCTGTCATTTTTTGGTGATTTTCAGGATCATACGAAATATCCCCTGTTTCGAAACTTTTCTCTATTCCCCCGATACGATGTTCCAAACCAGGTGTTCCAGGCTTCGCCCAAACACGAGCTAACGTCTCGGGATCTCTCTTTGCAGGGGTAAAGTTCTCAGCATCCGTCTCAAACTGGACTGGGAAGGATTCGTATTCGTCAAAGTCTGGAACTCGCCAGGGCTCTGAGGCATTCGCGATGTAACCGTCACTTAATAAAATTACCGGGGTCGTAAACTTCGTCGCTAAACGTACGGCCTCTATCGCGACATCAAAACAATCAACGCAACTTGCTGCAGCTATGATTGGTAGAGAAGTGTCTGCATGACGGCCGAAAAGCGCCTGATTGAGATCCGATTGTTCGGTCTTGGTTGGTAAGCCCGTCGACGGGCCACCCCTCTGAGTGTTTACAATAACAAGAGGCAACTCGGTTGCACACGCTAGGGAGATGGCCTCGCCCTTCAAAGATATACCTGGACCAGAACTAGATGTAACGCCAAGGGAACCAGCAAAAGATCCTCCAATCGCGGCGCATGCGGCGGCGATTTCATCCTCCGCCTGAAATGTTACAACATCAAATTGTTTCTGGCTCGAAAGCGCATGCAATAAATTGGATGCAGGAGTGATTGGATAAGACGCAAACATCAGGGGCAATTCTGCAAGCTGGCCTCCTGCCAACAAACCGAAAGCTAGCGCTTCTGTCCCTGTTGTATTGCGATACAAACCAGGCTGCACATGGGCTTTCGGCACTTTGTAAACCTCAACACCACTCGGTAGTTCAGCTGTCTCACCATACGAGTGTCCAGCGTTGAGAGCCGCAACATTCGCTTCTGCAATTTCTGGTTTTTTTGAGAACTTGGATCGTAAACCGTCAATAGTACTATCTCGTGACCGATCGAAAAGCCACATGACCAAACCGAGGGTCCACATATTTTTACAGCGAAGAGCGAACTTATGTGACAAGCCAAAGGGCTTAACAGCCTCAAGCACCTGCTTACCAATTTCAATTGAAATGAGTCGGTAGGGGTCTAAAGAACCATCATCAAGCGGGTTACTAGAATATCCAGCACGCACTAGATTTTTATCAGTAAAAGAACCATCGTCGACAATGATTAGCCCGCCATAGACCAGATCACTAAGGTTGGTAATCAGCGCAGCCGGGTTCATTGCTACAAGGACATCGACTTCATCGCCTGCAGTGGTCACATCCTCTGACCCAAAATAAATCTGAAAAGCTGAAACACCAAACGTTGCGCCGGCAGGGGCACGAATCTCGGCTGGGAAATCTGGAAATGTCGCCAGATCATTACCGTAGATTGCAGTGGCTTCTGTAAAGTTACTACCCGTCAACTGCATTCCATCACCAGAGTCCCCGGCGAAACGTACGACTACATCTCTAACAGTGTTACCCTCTAATTCCTGACTAACTAGCTTATCAACAACTGACATAGCACCCCAAACCTTGAAGAGCGAGACCCACGCTCGCGCAACCGAATTTAAAAAGTAGCGGGGGAACCGCGTGGTTCAATAGATTATTAGAATCGTACAATGGTGTTTGGCTTACTCAAACCCAAGTACTTCAAACAGCTCGCCCCAGCGAAGTTTAACAGAAAACTCTTCGGTAAAGGTATTACTCACGACCTGACTGCAGGTTTCATAGAGACTCTAAAGTAATATCTGGAAATCTCGCAGACCTGCTATTTAGGATCGGCCGATTTTTTCTTTCGTGATAGGTGAAGACAAGCGATAGCTTGCTCTTCCTTGTCAAGTTTCTGCCAGCTGAATGCAACAGCTTGCTATGAAAAAAAAGCACATCACCAACAGATAACTCCAATGGTATGGATTGATCTACTAACTTTTCATTCACTAACAAATCAGTTCGCAGAAACTGAGCATCATCAAAACGCTGTGGATCAAATTCATCTCTGTGAGATCCCTTAATAACTCTTAAGCAACCATTTTGGCTATCCTCATCACCCAGCGCCAACCAAACGCTGATGAGATTTTCCTCATCAAAAGACCAATAACGATTGTCCTGGTGCCAACGCGTTTCGCTGCTGTAGCCTGGTTGCTTTGTCATAATGCAGTTGTGATGGCACTGGGAAAGAGATAGATCTCCTGAACCAAATAACTTCACAAGAATCGAAACAAGCGCCTGGGATTGAGCCCAGCAACGGAACTTGTTATGACGAGAAAACGCCTGTAGAAGTCTTCTCGGCGTTTTACCCCCTTCAGCATCGCGGCTCATAGGCGAGCCTGGGTATTGTACATCCACCTCATATTCTATTGGTGCAAGTTGATTCGCAAGATGTTGTTCAGCTATCTCTCGCAACTCAATACATTGTTTCTCCTGCACCAGGTCTCTGCGGATAAAAAATCCGTCCCGCCAAAAGGCTTCTATATCGCGTTCTAAAAAATTGACCATGATGAAGTTGTTCTTAATTTATGAATTCATAAAAAGTCAGTTGGACTGATTCTACAATTGCTAGCGCTCTCGCGGGATTATATACGTTGCTCAACCCTTTCTATGCCTTCAAAAAATAAAAAAATATGCTTTTTCTGAGCAAGAACCTTTGCTGACGGGCTAGGAAGCATTTGTATCTCGAACCTTGCTACAATAATCTAAGCAAATCAGCCTGGATAAGGGTTTCAGCAGGAGGGTCATTTGACAACTTATATCCTTAAATTAAAAGTCATAGTAGCCGTAATACTTCTGGTTAGCAGTGGGGCACACGGAAGCGACGAGGTAAAGAATAGTTTTGTATGTGGTCAGAGAGAAGATTTGCGCTTGATTAGTGTTGAGTACCTAGATCCACCAAAAGCCGTACCATGCAGGGTTGTTTACACTAAAACGCAAGAGGGTACCGTTGAGTATCCATGGAATGCGGAAAATCAAAGCGGGTACTGTGAGAGACAAGCACAATATCTAGCGGAGAAATTATCTGGTTTGGGGGTCACCTGCCGAGAGGGAAAAGGCAGAGCTGAGTCAAATAATCCTCTATAACGATGAACAGTTATGTAATCTCCAATCTGTTCAATTCGGTAAATACACCGTGGTTAATGCAACAGATTTAAGTTCACAACGCACCCTTGCCCAGATCAAGGCTACCTTTCGCAAGATTAATCCGCAAAAGGTCATTGGCTCCCTCGATCAACCGTAAAGACCTGGCTTGACGGTAAGCTTTCTCCAAAGCATGCCCTTGCACCAAGGCTTGCCCACCGACGAGCTGAACAGCCATGTCCACTACTCGCCCCGCGACCTCTGTACAAAAAATTTTTGTTGCACCGGTCTCATTTACAGCATTCTCTCCTGACTCAGCTATTCGCGCTGTCCGATAAAGTGCACTCCTTGCTGCGAAGGCCTCAATGCGCATGTCTGCGTACCTAAGCCGCACAGCTTCACGTTCCCCGAGAGGAGTACCCGTTCTGTGGGGCGCCAATAAATGTTGCCTAACAAAATCAATCACCCACATGCACATGCCAGTTGCGCGGGCAGAAACCATCAATCGGACGTTTCCTATATTTTCAAGAGCCCGAGGTAAACCTTGACCAATTTCTCCAATAACATTACTGATAGGCACGCGCACCGCATTAAATGTGAGCGAGATATGTCCACTTCCTTCCATAGAAGCAAACTCTCGCTCAACCACCACCCCTTCTGCAGCCATATCGATCGCTAACATCGCGGTCCCTAGCTTACCACCATGCGAATCCTGGATATTAACAAGAGTTGATACAAAATCTGCTTCAGCCCCACCCGTGACATAGGATTTCTGACCGGTGACTAGTATGGTTTGGCCGTCAATTCGCCCCCACGTAGGCCGCCTTGCCGTATCTGGCTCTGTAAAGCCAAAGGCTCCTCGCTTTTCCCCTCGCATTACCGGATCAAGGTACTGCTTTTTCAAATCGCCCTCGGCTGCATGAAGAATACCTGGTCCGGGGCCGAAGATATAATCTGTGAGTGGAGAGTTAGCTGCCGCCCAGAGCTCTCGTAACATGGTCAATTCTATGATGCCCGCTGGCTGACCTCCGAATTCCGCTGGTTGGGTCTTATAGTAAAACCCCTCGCGCTTGGAAGCAGCCACAACCCTGGCTCGTACGTCATTCGAAGTAATATCTGCGCCAAACTTTTTAGTTAGCGGGTCGATTACCTTCAGTATAAACGCCTCAGCACTTTTCCGCCTAAGGAGCAGTTCATCTGATAAGTGATCTGGCATGACTTAGTCTCCCCTGTTAGTGCACGCTAATCAAATCAGGTTATACTACCGCAATCAAGAGCGGCGAATAGTCTCTCCTACTTATGACAGTTACGATTGGATAAATAGTTTTAAAAAGAGCCAATTCCCGTTTTCGAAGGTAAACGAACCAGGAAGTAATCTGAACGGTAGACTAACATCGATTTCGAAAGCCTAAGTGGCAACCTTTCTAGGATAGTAAAATCTGCTTATCTTGAAGAAGTATCCTTACCACTTTGCCCTGAGATCTCGTTGTATTTACTAAACTCCTCTTACCCAAGAGGACCACTTGCTCACACAGAAATGCTCGCGATTATGGATACTCCCCCGTATTGGGCCTTTTGTTGGGCTAGTGGCCAAGTGCTAGCAGAATATATCATTAAGCACCCTTATGAATTTAAGGACCAGACACTGCTAGACATTGGCTGCGGGTCTGGGGTGGCCGGGATCGCCGCCAAAATCGCCGGAGCAAAGAAGGTTATTTCCTGCGATACTGATCCTATGGCTTTGAATGCAACCGAAGCAAACGCCAAACTTAATAGGGTAGAGCTGGAATATCTGAACGATATTGCATGTTTGGAAGATGAAGTAGATCTTATAATCGCTGCCGACATCCTATACGACCGAGATAATTTTTCTTTACTTCAGACTCTTCCTAAGCTGGGCCGCGAGGTTTTACTTGCCGACTCGCGAATAAAAAACCTCGAAAGACAGGGCTACACCTTGATCGATTGTGGACAGATAACAACGCTCCCCGATTTAAATGAGCAAACTGACTTTAACGAAGTTAAGCTTTACAAACAAAATTATCAGTAGCTTTAAGATATTATTGAGATCGCTCAGGACAAAAAAAATACCCCCGCCTTCTTCCAGAAATTTTTTTGGACCACTTCACATAACAAGCGCTTATATAGGTGAGGCAACGCTAGCGCAAAGCTGCCCTCACTGATATGCTTCTCCTTAAGAAAAACGTTTGGAAAAAATGTCATGAAAAATGACAATGAAAGTAGCAATGCACCCATTATGCACTTTATGGATGAGAAACTATTCAAATCTCGCTCCATCTCCATCTTTGGACAAATAAGCGAGAAAATAGCCCGCTCGGTCACAGAACAACTCCTGGCACTCTCGACTGAAAGCGATGATCCAATCACGATTTATATTAGCTCTCCAGGAGGACACGTTGAGTCTGGTGACGTCGTTTACGATATGATCAAGTTTATTAAACCGAAAGTTCGTGTTGTTGGCACAGGTTGGGTTGCAAGCGCTGCAACCAATATATATCTAGCTGCTAAAAAAGAAAATCGTTTCTCACTCCCTAATACTCGATACCTGGTGCATCAGCCATCCGGCGGATCACGAGGAGATGCAACGGATATAAAAATCCAAGCGGAACAGATCGTGAAGACTAAAACGCGTATCAATAAAATCATCTCTAACGAAACCGGACGACCGATTGATCAGGTAGAGAAAGATACGGATAGAGACTATTGGATGTCCGCCGAAGAAGCAATTGAGTATGGCATTGTAAGTAAGATTATTTCATCCATCAAAGAGCTAAAGTAGGCCTTAGGAGCACTATTGCATACTCTGCGGCTTATTTCAGAAGCTGCAGAAATCATTTTGAACATTCCGTAACACTTCAATAACGGAATTTCCTCTATATCCCGATCGTAAATTAACAAAAAACATAATGCTGCTGCTAAGATATTGAATTTGAAAAGTATTGTGTTTTTTACACCGTCGTTCACGATACTAAAAACCTAGGCTGAATGAAATTTTATGGTCAAGATTTTTAATTCATTAACTTTTGACACGATTGTGCAAAAGTTTTTATCGAATCAATTAACTCGATCTTTGATCCAAGTTTCGATCACTTGATAAACATCGTCTTTCGCAGAATTTGAAACCAATACATCTGCGTGACCATAACCCTCCAACAGGTTCAGAGTAATATCACGAGAGCCGCTCCGGATAGCGGAGTAGAAACCGCTCAAAGTATATTCAGCCTCCATATTCGAGGCGCCAAAATAGATAATTGGCAAATCCATATTCCCAAAGTGGTCGTCTAGTTCTGTGAACGGATCGTCATCTTGAAGCGCAATTGACTGCGCTTCAAGATGCTGAATGGTTGGGAAGTACCAATCATAGTCAATCATCTGCTGTGCCAGTACGCGAATAGATGATACCCCATCCTTTGTGTTAGCTAATGCGCCAGCACCGAAAGCTCGGTAAAGTGCATTCGCAAGCTCATCGCCAATGGTATCATAGCGGTCGCTGATAGCGGGGCCGGAAGGATCATCGATCACAGATCTCATGAACGCTGTTCTCCCAGCATACCCCCTTCGAGATAGCACACTCGCAAAATCAGCTCTAAGGTCAAATTGCCTAAGCGCCGATGCCAAATCAAAACCTTGAGGGTTGGCTTGTTTAAATCCGCCATCCAGAGCAATTAGACCTTGGAAATTCTCTCTGCCCGTGAGCGCATATGCATAAACTACACCCCTGCTAAATCCGCAAATAAAAAGGGGCTGCTGAGGATTGAGCAACCTCACTTGGGTAACTAACATAGCAGCATCATCGACAAATGTCGTTATCGACCAATTTTTCATAAATTCTATTTGTCTAACCTCATGACTAACATAATGCGTACGATAATCCATGGCATAAATATCGATACCTCTATTTACCAAATACAACCAAAGATTGTGGCGCTCGTTAAAAATGGTAAGTCCCCCATTCATATTCTCACCGGGTAAAAAAAACACAGCCGCTATTGTCGCAACTTCTGTATTGCGATAACGGTTAATTGAAACCACGTCATATTCACCTTTGGGCTCCACAACCTGCTTCCATATCGTCTTCGTTACTGGTGTAAGGGGTAAAACCTGCGTCTCTTCCTGTACAAGTTCCCAAGAAAAAGAAACACTGGGAATTAATAATGAAAGGATCAATATTGCTATTCGATGAAACATGTTTGCTCTTACCTATCTTTTAGCTCGTACAAGAATGATGCTATCAGGATGAATACTTCCTGTGTATATTTAGTAACCAATTTAATACGGGAATAATGAGATGAGTGTCAGAGCAATCGACTCACTAATTAACTCACATTTTCTAGATAAGAATCAGGAAGGAACCACCAGCTATCTTTTTAAAGATTTGAAATACCGAAGAAAGATAGACGATGTAGACCAACTTCTTAACCAACTGAACGAAAACGGTGTTGGTGCATGCGTAATTTCTATTATGGAGGAAAAGTACGCTTCTTGGGTAAGTCAGGCTCATAATCGATACCCCAGAAAAATTTTACCCGCCATGATTGTAGACCCTCGACGAAACCTTAAGGAGATCCAGAAGGTCGTTCACTACCACGAAACCTATGGAGTACGTTGTCTTCGAATCCCGCCATTTCGATACATGTTGCCTCCGACAGATCGCATTTATTGGCCTTTCTACGTAAAAGCGTGTGAACTTAATATTGCCGTCAGTATGAATGCTGGCATGCCTGGTCCGCGAAATCCTGGGTGGGTACAAAACCCCATCTATTATGACGAGGTTGCATTCCATTTCCCGGAACTAAGACTCATCATGTCACATTGTGGACAACCATGGACCGAAGAAGCCATATCTACCCTACTGCATTGGGATAATATCTTCATGAGTTGCTGTGCCGTTGCACCGAAGTACTGGCCAGAGCAGTTCATACACTTCATTAATACAAGAGGCAAAGAGAAGATGATGTTTGGTACAGAGTATCCGACCATTACCTGGGAACGCGCGCGCACAGAGTTAAACTCCCTCAACTTAAGAGAAAACGTTCAATCCCTATTTTTTAATGAGAATGCAAAAAGAGCATACAATTGGGATGCAGACGTTAATTAATCTAAAGCGAAATAATAATTGCTTAGGATTTAACAGGCTAAGAAAATGGCTCCCATGCAACCGCTGTGAACGGCCATTAATTAGGGTACCTAAACATATCTAGTGATACAACCACCACTCTCCACTCTGGACAAATGGTTTCTCTCCTTGGACACAGACCAAAAAATATCTGTTTCAAACTACATGTTTGGCAACGTTTCAAGAACCTTACGGATTTGTGCTCCCCTAATATCAAGTTTTACTCTAGAAAAGGTATCAACATCCAGCTGAGCCAGACTCTGAGCCTTTTTTATTGATCGACTTAATAAATCTCGTTTTTTAGTTACCTCGTCGAGAAACCCTACGGCGATAGCTTCTTTAGGACTATAAAGGGTAGCACTGATAATAGCATTCGTCAGAAACTGCGCACTAATTCGCGATTCCGCTAACATAAGTGCGAAGGGCGGTAACGACATTCCGATCGCCACCTCATTTACACCAATTCGAAACGAGCCATTAACTCCGATTCGGTAATCAGCAGTTAGTAATAAGAATGCCCCTAAAGCAACGCTCGAACCGCTTACGGCCGCAACTACGGGCTTCGGGAAACCATATAGTCGCATAGCTAATCTAGTTCCCTCCAAAAATTGCTTTCGCTTAAGCTCAATATTTTTTGAGCGAATGACTCTCAAGTCAAAACCACCACAAAAAATGCCCTCTCGTCCAATGATTAATACCGCTTTCGCTTCCCCTTCAGCTCGATCTAAGAGCGCATTAATCTCTTCAATCATTTCACAATTGATGGCATTAGCCTTACCATCATCCATGGTTAGGACCGCTATTTCATCGCGTGTTTCGTAGGTCACGTTAGCCATAGTTTCACCTCTTAGGTTTTTATCAATATACCGAGGAAAAAAACAAAAGTACTAGTTAATTTCTAAGTTAATAAATCGAGGAGATACCTAAGCAAGGAAAACTTACTCGCTTCATTAACTATCTTGAACGATTCTTGATGGATTGACGGATACTTCGAAGATATGGTTTATTGGTGTCCTAACTAGGACTGTGGATAGTCATGAAGCTTTCTAGAGAAGAACGAAAAGCAGGGGTACTGACGCAATCTTCTGAAAAACGTGCATCGCAGCTCATTCATGATCAAGGATACGTTGTTTTAGAAAAGGCCTTTCCAAGTAATTGCCTAAAAAAAGTCCGAAAAGCCTTAAATCAAGCCTTAGCGATAAAGTATAAAACAACTTCGAAGAAACTCGGTTGTCAACGCGGTCATGGAGGAGTGAGCTCGCCATTGTCGATGCCTTTCATTGATCCAATGATTATTGAAAATCCTTTTGTCTTTCAAATACTCCGGAGGATTTTTGGGAACCGATTTTTCGGATGCCTTCCCTATGGCTGCAATACATCTTTTCCAGGTAGTAAAGCACAAAACATCCACCGTGATTGTGGGCATATTTTTCCCGAGATTAAGGTCCCGGTACCGCCGTTACTGATTGTTGTCAACATCGCTCTTGATGACTTCAAGATAGAAAATGGAGCAACAGAAATATGGCCTGGATCTCATTTTCTTGTTGATAGCGAAAAAAATGAAACGGCTACATTGAGGATCTCCAAGGAAAGGTCTTCGGAGAAAATCTCAAAGCCGTTATTAATGCCATCAGGATCTATTGTAATTCGTGATATGCGTACGTGGCATAGAGGCATGCCAAACAGAACAAAAGAACCGAGAACAATGCTAAGTATTGTCTACTATAGACCATTTTTACTTCCAGATAATTTTCAAGCAGATGTCAGTAGTCTGCCAAAAGAATCATGGGATCAGTTTTCGGATAGGGCTAAAGCGGTATATCGCTTGACGAGGTTTCCGAGTTACTAACTAAGACACTTGTTACCATACAAATTCCGAGCATTGGGGTCTTTTTTGAGATCACTTTTTTCTGGAGTAAACCCTCTCCTTTAACACTCGTATTGCCCTACTTCAAGATGAGGCATAACCTCCTAGATCGCGATATTGTAACCTCAGCGCTTAGCCGCTTCACCAAGCTTGTGTTTACCACAGTTCATCAACGTTAATACAGTAAAATAAAAAACGAATGATGATTACTAGTTAATTCCCAATATTCCAGACTCCCGATAATAAACAATTGGTTCGGCTTCAGCTTGCGCTCCTCCTGCTGGATTTGAAGCCCCATACCTTGGGAAATTTGTCCCTACCCTCGCGAGCCGCGCTGCCATAGAAATACGGCCCGCCCCTTCGCCAAAAGCTAAACTACGATGTATCAGTGAGGAGTAAAAAACGACGAACTGGCCGCGTTCAAATAGCAAAGGAGTAACTCTATTTTGGACAACCGCTGGAGTTTCTTGAAAATGACGAGGTATGTCTCTATCGAAACCCGGAATCGGGCGATGAGTACCTTTTAGGTATTCTATCCGACCGGCATCACTATCAATGTCAGTTAACGCTACCAGCAAGGTAAAATGATTGTTCGTATTAAAAATGTCTATTGGTTTGTCACCATTTTCAAAATGTCGGTCGTGATGCCATTTATTATCACCAGTACCCTCTTTCTTCACGAAAAAATTTGTACGCCAAACAAAAAGATCTGTTCCTAAGTTTTCGTTTAGAACGCTCTGCACATTTTGATCAAAAAATAAATTTTTAATGACACTAATGTCCATATGCCTATCTATCAATGGATTTATATTCTTATTTTCAATTCCTGCTTCGCGGGCAATCCTATTTTGCTCACGTTGACGGGCCTTCAGCTCTGTGACGACCTCACATGCCTCGTTAAGTGTTGAGGTATCAGCGAGCTCATAGGGATGACTCACCCCTTCTTCTTGTAATCGCATATCCACTGTTTTAACTCCAATTTTGTACCAGCCAAATGTCCCAAATTATTCTTCAAGCGCAGATAATGCAATCGAAACTCTAAATACGATCAACCACTCTTCCATCTGCTATGTGCAATCTCTCAATAGCTTGCCCAAAAAAATCCTCTTCACCTTGCCCCCCTGCCTTAGTAACTAAAGATACTGGATCTGGTCCCCCGGCATGACAATATCCCCCTCCGAGGTAATCAAATGCTGCAATCTGCAGCTTATCGAGTCCCAATGCAGCGATGACTTCTCCTGACGTTTCACCGCCCGCTACAATGAATTTACGAACACCCAGATCGTATAATCTCGATGTTAACTGCCCGAGAATATTCTCCGCTAACTTCGCTGCTACGTCTCGCCCTAATTCATTCTGTATTCGAGCAAGCTCTGCATTATCGATTGTTGTTGCGATACCAATGGGACTATCAGTCAGCCGACTGCTCGCCCAGTCCATGATATCGTCAACGACTTGTTCATTCCTTGAGGCTTCGAGAAGATCTACTCGATAGAGCGGGTATTCTTTTTCGAAATTCTTTAGTTGTCTATTCGTTTTCCCACTGCAGCTGCCTGCCAATACTGCTGTATATCCTGGCGCCGGTGGCAAGATGGTATTCGGTTCTTTACTCGATTTATCCTCCCACAGCAGTCGCGCTAGATACATAGGCAATCCGTCTGCTCCCGTGGAAAAGGGCATATCTATCGCCAGCTCTGCTATACGAGACAGGTCGCCGTCGTTATTAAGGGCATCGGTGATAAAAAAAGATACTCCATCACTTACCTTCGCCTTGAGAAAATCTGACGCCTCTGATTTGCTGCCACGAACAATATTTAAGGGGAGGAGACTTACATCGACCTTACTCTGAGCTTGCAATACTTCAACCAAATTAGAATTAGTCATAGGTGTTACCGGATCTCGACTTGCGCCAGATTCATGCAACATAACTTGATTCACGAAAAGCCTACCCATATAAATAGTGCAACCGGCCCATCTAGGGCAAAAAAGCACATGATCAGCACCAGTCAATTCCATAAGACACTCAGAAATTGGACCAATATTACCTCTGTCCGTCGACATGAATAACGCACTATATTTGTAAAAAATCCTCTTCACACCCTTCTTAAGGAGCATCTTTCCATACCTACGAACTTCAGCCACTGCACAATCTGTTGGCGCAATTCGCAGTCTACACCCAATCACAACCGCGTCGACTTTATCATCCAAGGCATTCAGGGCTTGAATAGAAGTCACCAAGGGACAGCGAACGCCCTCCCTCTCTAGAAGACTCGCAACCATCATTCCTCCTGTCAAATCATCAGCAATGACGGCCAGTTCGAACAATATCCCCCCTCAGAAAACAAGTAAAAAGGTTAAAGCACAATTATCTAGAATCTAATAAAATGGAACGTTAAACCAGACATGCAACCCAGGCAAGCCAATATGGAGAAGAATAAGTTGAATGAAAAAGTATTATCAATGAGAAGCAGGTCAGGGTTAACTAACGGTGACTGATCTTCCTCGTCATTTCGAATCACCAGAAGCCGCCTACTTCGGATTTTTTCGAGCCGACCGCGCTCGCGATAAAGAAGCATGGGCTGCCGTTAACAGCTACCCTCACGTCAGAATAACACCCACGACAAGGCTAGAAGAAATGGACGCAAAAAGTACTTCCTTCTTCGTAGAAACACCGGAGGAATATGCAGCAGAAGCCGATTGGACATCACGCGAAGCTACCGGTTGGGTTGAAACAAGAGGTCGGGAGCCTGTCCGTTTTCACGAATCCTCACGTAAAGTCCATTTATTGGGTGGTTGGACCCGCTACGATAAGAACGGCAAACCAATACGGTCGAACAGAGTTGCCTACATTATGACCAAACCTAAAGATTCTTGGGGTATTCAAGCCCGATTTAGTGTTCAAGCCTTTGAGGGTTCGAGGGATCTTGTTGGTGATCATTGTGCAAACATCATTGAACAATTTATTGAAGCCGCTAAGCAAGGGGATTATGTTAATCGCTTAAAGCTTTGCCGATTTCCCTTCATAGTCGTTGACGTGGGACGTGTGAGTATTATTAAGAATGATCTGGAAATGCAGCAATATTGGGAAAAAGATCAAAATCGAAAAATAAAAGCCTCCGTAACTCAGAGCTTGCAGACCAGTTCAAGCGGTGCAATCGTGTCTTCTGCTGTGGCTTTCGACGACGGGGAAAAACAAAGCCATTTGTATCTTGTCGGCAAGCTAGACGACCATTGGTCGATAGCGGGTGTTTCAAGTATCCTCTAACACTTAATTTGAGGGAGAGATTAATGTTTACAGGTTGGACTTCACCGCTCAGTTTATTGAAAGAGGAACTGGTACAGCGAGAGTATGAGGGGCATCCAATACCAGACGAAATCCGGGAAAAGGTGGCTGTCCTGGATAAGGAAGGAGATTGGATGAATACCTCAGCTATCGATCCTCTCTTTGATCAAATTGGTAAATTACCCAGATCAACAGCTTTTCATTACGAACAGCCCAATGACCTTGAATCCATAAAAAGTGCTCGCCCCGATGGACCAAGAAAACTAGAGCACTTGAGTAGCGCACGGATTCTTGATCAGTTGCACGGAGCGTGGACAGGACGTGCTTGTGGCTGCGCGCTTGGAAAGCCGGTGGAGGGAATTGGCATGCGGGGACTAAAGGGGATGGATGGAAGAGAGACAATCAGAACATATCTGGAAAATCGCGGACATTGGCCGTTAGATTTCTACTTTAGCGGTGCTGATGCGGGGGATGAACTTTCAATCCATTGCCCCCAGTCACAAAGAGAAAATATAAAATTTATGGAACCAGATGATGATATTCACTATACATTAATCGCACTACATGTCCTCGAAAAACATGGCAGCGAATTCACCTGGAAAAATGTTGCGGATGCGTGGAATAATTGCTTGCCCTATAACGCCATCTGTACTGCCGAAACCCAAGCAATTCTAAATTATAACAATGCCGTACCAAGAAGTGTTTTGATGGGACGCGAGTCAGTCGACTGGGTAACATCAGATTACACCAGCACACACAGAAATCCATATCGCGAATGGATAGGGGCTCAAATAAGAGCAGATGGTTGGGGTTATGCATGTGCAGGTAATCCTGAGCTAGCCGCAGAGTTTGCTTGGCGAGATGCTCATTGGACTCATCGAGCCAACGGAATCTACGGAGAAATGATGTTTGCCGCCATTATAGCAAGTGCATTTGTTGTGCATGATGCTAGAGAGCTTGTAGCAATTGGACTATCCGAGATCCCACGTAATTGTCGACTGTCCGAGGCCGTTACTGCAGCCCTTGATGAAATCACTCGATGTAACGACTTCCATTCTTATATGGATTGGGTACAGCTTCACTACGGAGATCTTAGCCCGGTCCATACAGTTAATAACGCTTTGGTGGTAATCGGATCGATGATCTATGGACAAATGGATTTCCATAAATCTATTTGTACCTCTGTTGAAGGAGCTTGGGATACGGACTGTAATGGGGCCACCTGTGGTTCAATTGTTGGCGCAGCAAGGGGTGCCAGGGGGCTGAATTCCACACTTGTTTCTCCTCTTAATGACACAATCAAACCAAAGGTGTTCGGTTTTGAAGAAATCAAAATGCATGAACTGGCAGAGCGCACCCTACAAGTACAAAAGTCAATTACTAAATAACCAGAAGCCACTTTATCAAGAGTAAACAGAAGCCAGCAAAGACTAACAATGATCGAGGTGGATGAGTCTTGCTAAGTGCAAACGTATACTCCAACTAAAGTTAAACCACTAAGAGCCTGCTAGCTAGAAAACTTGAATGATAAAAAGGGGAGTAACTAAAATGTTAAAACCAGGATCAAGACTCAAAAGCTCAGTATGTGATGCAGAAATTATGGTGATTAAAGCGATGTCAGGAAATGTCCTCACCTGTGGAGGAGCACCGATGTCGGAGGAGCCAAAGAAAGCCCAGGCAAACCAAGAGCAAATGCGCGGATGTCTTATTGGTAAGCGATATGTTAATAAAGACGAGACAATTGAAGTTCTTTGCGTTAAGAGCGGAAAAGGTTCTATCTACTGTAACGGTGAGGAACTAATGACCAAGGATACAAAGAAACTTCCGTCTTCAGACTAATAGATGAATATCGCTTTATTTCTACAAATGGCTGCCGAGGCGTGTCCTGACCGGTGTGCGCTTACCCATGAGGGTAGCAATTACAGCTACTCGGAGCTCCATATTGCCGCAAAATGCGCAGCTAATAAGTTTTTGAGGTCTGAGTGTAAGTTCGTGTCCCTTATTGGGGAATCGAGCCCTGCCGTGCCAATAGCCTTAATGGGAGCAGCAATGGCAGGCATACCCTATGTACCTATTAACTACCGATTAAGTGAAAAACAAATTTTGGAACTCTTGGCGCGCATTGATCCAGTCTATTTGATTACTGAAAATTCTCAGTTGTCCGACTTAAGTAGTCATCGAACTCTCCAAAAATCAAATAAATTCTTAACAGACGTCTTCGAGGATAATGAACCTGAATTAAATTGTGTCCAGGATCCGTCTGCTGTTGCTGTACAACTCTTTACCAGTGGAACCACGGGTAATCCGAAAGCAGCAATTTTAAGACATGAGCATCTCGTCTCTTATATCCTCGGGTCAGTAGAGTTTATGAGTGCTCTTGAAGAAGAAGCCACGTTAGTCTCTGTACCCCCTTACCATATCGCTGGTATATCTTCGCTTATGAGCTCAATTTATGCATGCAGGCATATTATTCAGCTTCCAAACTTTGATCCAGCTGAATGGCTAAGACTCTGTTCACGAGAGAAAGTAACAAGCGCTTTCCTCGTGCCAACAATGTTAACTCGCATTATTGAAACCCTCAGCAACTCGGACTACGACCAGTTAAATTTAGAATCATTGAAATCGATTGCTTATGGAGGCGGAAAAATGCCACTGCCGATTATCGAACAGGCTTTAGTGAAATTTCCAAACGTAAGTTTTACCAACGCCTATGGTCTAACGGAAACTAGTTCAACTATCACATTACTCGATCCCGAGGATCACCGCGAAGCAATGGCCAGCAAGGACAATGAAATCCGTGCGAGGCTTTGTTCTGTTGGCAAGCCTATACCTTCTATTCAACTTGAAATTCGTGGTGAATACGGAGAGCAACTAGACGCTCTGGAGACCGGCGAAATTTATGTCCGCGGTCCTCAGGTATCGGGTGAATACCAGGATTTTAACGTATTAAAAAATGATGGTTGGTTCCCTACACGTGACTCTGGTTACCTAGATAAATATGGATTCCTATATCTCGCTGGCCGAGTAGATGACGTAATAGTTCGTGGAGGGGAAAATATATCGCCTGGGGAGATCGAGGATCTAATGCATCGGCATCCAGCAATTCGGGATGTCGCTGCCGTCGGTATACCCTCAGAGGAATGGGGTGAAGCCGTTGCGCTTGCAGTTGTATTGGTGACGGAGGCAAAAATTACAGAAGAGGAAATTTCTAGTCACATTCAACAGCATCTTCGCTCGTCTCGTGTACCAGAGGTGATCCGCTTCTACGCTGATTTACCATATAATGAAACTGGGAAATTACTGAGGCGAATCATTAGCGAATGGTTCACTTAACAAGTGCCTAGGCAAAAACTCCTTATTACGAATGCAGAACTCCTTTCCTCCCTAGGCCGTACTAATGATGTACTTGTTTCACACGGGATTGTGACTAGCATTGGGGACATCAAAAATGCCGAAGGTTCTACTATTATCGATGCAAAAGGTGCCCTTCTCCTTCCTGGCCTAAATGATCACCATGTACACTTATTCTCTTATGCTGCCTCGCTCAGCTCAGTTTGCTGCGGTCCGCCTTCTGTAAACTCTGAAGAACAACTAGCGAATATCTTAAATAAGCAAATCGGTAATACCTGGTTACGCGGTACAGGCTACCATGAGAGCGTACTAGAAAATCTTGATCGAAGTTGGCTGGACAAGAACGGACCTGAAAGGCCGATCCGAGTACAACATAGGTCAGGAAGACTGTGGATTTTAAATAGTCTAGGGTTAGAAATTGTTCAAGCAATGGGAACAAATCTGCGCTCTCACGACCGAAAGCTACTCAATAAAAAAGATGGTCGTCTTTACGATGCAGACGAAATATTGGGCCGTATCACGTGTAACGAGATACCTCCGATAAATACCGCAAGTACAAAGTTAGCAGCCTTGGGTATCACTGGAATCAATGACATGACTCCAACTAACGATTCAAATGTTTGGGATCAGTTTGAGGGTCTACAGGCTTCAGGCGATCTTCTGCAAAAAGTGAGGCTTTCCGGCGATCCATCTTTGAGCAAAAAGCAAAGCGATGTTAACCGAATCAGTCTTGGGGAAACCAAGGTACATCTGCATGAAACCTCTTTGCCAACTTTCGAGGGTCTAGTAGAAATCATTGATACGAGTCATAAATCCAATCGCGGTTTAGCAGTACATTGTGTAACTGAAACTGAATTAGTTTTCGCTCTTGCAGCATTCAAAACAGCGGGGACTATTTGCGGTGATAGAATCGAGCACGCCTCAGTAGTACCTCCCATTCTGATCGACCAACTTTTCGAACTAAATCTTGGTGTAGTAACTCAGCCTAATTTCATTCATGAAAGAGGAGATAATTACCTCATGGACATTTCAGAAAAAGAACATTCATTCCTTTACCGCTGCAAAACGCTTTTAGATGCTGACATACCCGTAGCATTTGGCACGGATTTTCCTTTCGGCAACCCGAGCCCTTGGGTAGCCATTACATCGGCTGAACGCCGTAAAACTAAATCGGGTTTTCTTCTTGGCAGCCAAGAGCGCATACCATTAGATCTTGCTCTTGAAAAATTTATTGGGGATTTATCTAACCCCTTTGAGCCCAGACACATTAAAGAAGGCCGGGCCGCAGATTGCTGCCTTCTAGATGCTTCATGGTCATCCTTAAAATCAAATCTCTCAGATCAAAATGTTCGAATGACCATTATCGACGGAAATATAGTCTACGATCGAACGCAAAATGAATCTTTTTAATCGAAAACCTCATCTACTAGACCCCATCGCAGTGCTTGATCTGCCGAAATTTCCTTACCGGAAATTGCTAAGTAATTCGTGCGTTGTCGTCCAATTCGCTGAGGAATACTAACACAACCACCGGCACCTGGAATTAGTCCCATCTCAATCTCCGGTAAACGAAAGAAAGCATCGCGTTTTGCTCGAATAACCGATGAAAACGCGAAGATTTCGATCCCTGCACCGATGCATGCACCATGTATGACCGTGACATATTTGTGTTTTTGAGGCAGGAGGTAATAGACTGGCATCCGCAGGTTCCGGATGGCATGGGCCTCTGAAAAATCCGTAATACCTCCAAATTCTGACAGATCACCACCCGCACTGAAGCAGGTCCCGCTTGCCGATACCAACACACGACTTATCGAATCATCAATAGCTACCATTTTAAAGGCCTCTGTTAGACCATCTCGCATCGCCACGGAAAGAGCATTTCTATTAACGGGTGTGTTCAGTATGATCCTGAGTTCTCCTCCCTCCCTCTCAAGTAAGATAGGATTAGCTTGATCATCTATAGAGTTGCTATTAAAAACCTTGCCATTAACCGTTAACCAGCTCGAAAACTCTGATCCGCTTTGGAGCGTCGCATATCCAAGTGACTCCAAGCAAAGACCATGATGAAAGGGTGCAATCTCTGATGCCCGAGTAACCTGAACAAGAACTGCACTCGCTCTCGGATGGTGATTAATTTTTTTCATTATGTTCAAACATTCCTGCTCATTATCCATAACAATATCAAGATAATCTGAGATCGAGTTCGTACCATCCACTAATCCGATTATTGGGATTGGTTGCTTTGGAATCCATGACCGTAATAGTTGACTCTCACTTTCGGAAAACTCTATCCCTCGCAGGTCGAGACCAAGCATATTCTGACCTGTTATATCAGCAATGTTAGGCTCATATAACAGCTCACTCAGCTCATTTGCGCTAACCAACTTTGTCATTGGAAGTTCTGACTCATAATGTATAAGCCCGCCAATTTATAATCATTTCTTCAATTAAGAGTCTAATTACTGCATTCTTAAAATATATTCGCAACCGGAGTAATCCTATGCCTGAACCTTTAGAAGGTATTACTGTTATCGAAATGACTATCGCTATCCAAGGACCAGCTGCAGCCCTATACCTTAGAGATATGGGAGCAGAGGTTATAAAAATCGAACCCCCAGTCGGCGACGGTTCAAGATATATCAGAGGCAGGCAAAATGACAACCCTCTAGATATGATGTCCCCGCAATTCGTCGCAGTTAATCGAGGGAAACGTTCAATTTGTTTAGATATACATACTGAATTGGGTACAAAAGCATTACTGTCCCTGCTCAAGGATGCCGACGTGTTCCTTACCAATTATCGTGAATCCGCACTGGAAAAAATGGGGCTGAGTTACAATGCACTTAAGGAAAAGTTTCCAAAGTTGATCTATGCTTCAGTTAATGGCTTCGGACCCAAAGGGCCGGATGCAAATAAAGCTATGCTTGATGGGGCAGCCTGTGCGCGTGGGGGACTTCTTTACCATACAGGAACTGCTAGCTCCGGTCCTGTGTTTCCAGGAGCGGTAATTACAGATACAGCCGGGGCGATGCAACTGGCCCTCGGTGTTATCACTGCACTATTAGCTAAAGAACGTTACGGTTGCGGACAAAGAGTTCAAACAAGCGCTCTTGGTGCCTCGTTGTGGTTGCAACAGTGGGAACTAACGCAGGTATCAATGACTGGGGCAACATTAAAACGCGACGGTAACCATTACCCAAACATACCAGGACTTTATGGAGTATACGAAACAAAGGACGGAGGATGGATCACCTTAGCACATCTCATGAGTCAGGAAGCTTGGGACGCACTCTGTATTTTTATGGAGACCTGGGATCTCCCTATCGACGAACGCTTTCAAACTGCAGGGCAGCGGTTTGGCGAAGGTTTAACCGAACAAGATAGTATTGAGATCCGAAACGTTCTTTCAAATGCCTTCCGAGATAAAACAGTTCAGGAATGGGAGGAGTTTCTGAACACCCAGCCTGATATCATTTGGGAAACGGTTCGTTCATGGGAAGATGTCTTAGAAGATGAACAAAATTTTGCTAACGACTACCTAGCTGAAGTCGAAATACAAGGTATCGGTACCATAAAAACGGTCGGAAACCTCGTATCTCTGAGTGAAACACCGGGAAGCATAAAGGGAAGTGCGCCAGAATTAGGTGAGGGCAATGGCGAAATACTAGCAAATGTAGAGTTCACTACCGACCAAATCGCAGAGATAGAAGCTAATACAACCAAAGAAAGGAACGACAGACTTTCAAACTTGTTGTAATTTTTTAACTCTTAGTAAATCGAGGGCTCCTTCAACGTTTTATAATATGTCTCGAGCCAGATAACGGGTCAAGACTTTTGGGAAAGCATATGATGAGTAATACTTTTATGATCCCACTGGGCAATAAAGACAGTAAATTATCAACGTTTCCCAATAAAAGCTTAGTTCTTTGATCTTAGAAATACACTCCATACGTTTGGGTCCATCCAACGCGACGCATTCCTCAATACTTACAGCATCGGGAAGGATAGATTGTTCGCTAAATGCTTTGCGAAGCCCCCAACTCGCGACTTTCCACATAGTTCACATTTATGGCTAAACAATCATGACAGGCTGTGGAATAGCTTCTCAATACCAGTTCCAGAAATAATTTGATTCAGATCGTCGCGATCCTTTTGATCTAAATTCTCGTATGCTTGACGAACCCACATTAAACAGCGAGCTTGGTAAGGGAATGGTTTCTGTTCCCATTTCTGTTCGTCTATCGTTGTAGTCACAACTTTAGATCCTGACTCTATCGCTGCAGCATTAGCGAGCATGGCCGGGACGTACACTCTACCAATCTCCTTTAACAGAGGAAGTATAGTCTCAGGCAATCCATCACGTTCATACCAACAACTCCCATCTACTATTTCTCCCGATAAATCCTCCAAGACATCAACCCAAGCGTAAACTTGCGGCGTGCGCTTAACACAAATCTTTGCGGAAGTAGGATCAAAGTGTGTTAACGGAGTTAGCTGACCATAAAGGCCAAAATCGCATGCGGAGGGACGTTTCCCTAGGATATAAGGACCAGATCGAATATGGGTATTCAATATGTCAAGTAATCGTATATATGAAGCTTCGATCACCGGTGCTGTTATTCGATTACTACCTACTACATATAACCGCTTCACCTGTCGGTCGCGAATTGAAGCGTTCATTCTTGATAGATCATCCTCGCCAGAGGTGAGCTGACCCCACCTTGGTAACATACTGCCAGCGAAGCTGGCGTCTTCTTCGAAATGCCATCGATAGTGAAACATTGCTTTCGTCACCCATTCATCAGCATAGTCCTCAATTAAATAGTCCAGAAATGAAACCACGGGGTCATCTGGGATGATTGATCGCTCAGGATATATCCGCTCTAACTCTCGAATGATAGGGGTCGTATCAACTATTGCTTCCAGCTTTCCATCCATGCCAGGCCAATATACAGTCGGGAGGAGTGAAACTTTAGGTAATGGAAGATTGTACTGAGCTTGAATATGGGTATGCAGATACCGATAAGGGATCTGACGATATCGTAAAACCGCAAGCATCTTTTTAGTATAAG
Source organism: Pseudomonadota bacterium (assembly GCA_036337195.1). Lineage (GTDB taxonomy): Bacteria > Pseudomonadota > Gammaproteobacteria > Pseudomonadales > Azotimanducaceae > UBA7455. The sequence goes on along the minus strand of JAYZES010000014.1, from coordinate 15,190 downwards.
GAGAACCTGGAGAGCCCTTAATAGCTAGTTGCCCATCGAAATCAGGTTCTTTCATGCTAGGACCCCTACGAATTAGAGTAAACGAAAATCGGGAAATTTGTTTGCCCCTATTTTTGTAAGATAACATGATCCCCATTAAAATGTCGCTCTTACGCTAGCAGCTAACGGTAAATTTTCAATGGCAGAGTTAACACACAAAGATATACAAGCAAACGGCATTAGTATTCATTGCGTCGCAGCCGGGGATGGTCCTTTGGTCCTACTTTGTCACGGCTTCCCAGAATCCTGGTACTCATGGCGACATCAGCTACCAATATTAGCCGATGCGGGTTATCGTGCTGTTGCCCTGGACATGAGAGGCTATGGGGGAACGAGTCAGCCAGAAATGATCTCGTCATATAGTCTATCTAAGATTATTGGGGACGTAGTAAGCGTAGTTAATGCTTTAAACGAAAAACAGGCGGTAGTAGTTGGGCATGATTGGGGCGGCCCCGTAGCCTGGTACTCTGCGCTAATGCGCCCCGATATTTTCAGGGCTGTGGCAGTCCTAAGTGTGCCCTACAATCCTCCGATGCAAGTACCTGACGATCTTGTTCTTACCAAGATGATGGCTGAGAATGCCGGAGAGCGGGAATACTATCGTTCCTATTTCCAAGAACCTGGAATTGCCGAATTAGATCTCGAATCAGATATCAGGCATTCAATGCTCGGTTTCTTTTATTCCGTTTCCGGTGACATAGTAAAGGACGGGATTAGAAGCTTTGGATGGGATGGTCATTTCCCAAAAGGAGAATCCATGTCTTCCCTCATGCCGATACCAAAAGAGCTTCCCCATTGGCTGACGGAGGAAGATCTCGATCACTATGTAAACACCTTTAAGGCAAGCGGTTTTCGTGGTGGTCTGAACTGGTACCGAAACATAGACTCGCTGCCTGGAATATTAGCTCCGTTTATTGGAGCAACCATAAAGCAGCCTGCCTTATACATGTTTGGCGAACATGATCTTATCGCAGGCAATGAAGAAAGCTTAGTTGAAAGCATGCGGACTACGCTTCCCAACCTGACAGAAATAATCAAAATGGAGGGTGCAGGTCATTGGTTACAGCAAGAAAGACCCGATGAAGTCAATGAGCATTTACTGAAATTTTTAGCGGGCCTTTAAATATTGATTTGATTACCACTTTGTTTAATCACGATTTTTGACGTGGGCTAACACCGATGATTCATAAAAAATTATTGGCTAATCACACTAGGATCGGTGATCTCGAGGAAATCAGCGATTTTCTTCTGATCACCAAAATGTATCTGTTTCTGATCAAATAAGTGCTGTCCATCTGTGATCCATTCTGAGCTGGGAACCTCATAATAAACTTCTATTTCGTTTCCTTCGGGGTCAAGAAAGTAAACGCCCAGCGATAGTCCATGATCCCCGTAACCAACAATCTTGATATTATTCGATTTTAATCTTCGATGGATTTCTCTCAGGTCATCTAGAGAATCCATCTGGAAGGCCATATGAACGAGTCCTACTCGCTTTTCGTCTGGACCCGGAGCATCGTCACCTGCTCTAAAAATAGCTAACTCATGAGATAGTTCCCCGTTAGCTGACATGAATAAACCCTTATTTGGATACTTTTGCATGATTTTCAAGCCAACAATACGGGTATAAAATTCTTCTGCCTTATCAAGATCTCTTACTCTGATCACCAAATGACCTAACTGTTTGGGGGCCTTCATTATATTTCCACTCCAAAGATACTTATTGACGCTTATGTTTTATCTACCTGAGATCCAAAAGACATTCACTCACTATCATCATTGGGCATCAGACAAGGTAATCATCAAGCCCTAAAACAAGCCGTACCTTCACTTTCTCTACCCAGGGCCTTTCCAGCCTACCAAAAGGATCTTGGTAAAGCGACAAAAGAGCTAATCCAGATCGCTAACTTAGGACTCAGACCTAGGTATGCTGCTAGCCCGAGCATCTATCGACCACCGATTCACAAGAGATTATTTGTGCGGTTTAGATTGGAGTAATCGTCAGGATTAAGATCATGATTTATAAGCGCCGGATGATCGGGGCTATATCGGTGAGCCCGATAGATACTTACAGTAGTTTCTCCGTCCCTGTTATGATTGAGGAAAGGATTAATCCACTCCCAAACAACCTCCCGATTGCGATTTACTTCAAATATTCTTCCACTAGTCCCTTCACAAATTAGCACATTGCCAGAGTCTAGCGAATTGGCTCCAGAGATATGTCCACTGTAGAACTGATGTGCTGGCTTTCCTTTATACTGCCACTCAATTTCACTGTTAGATGTGTTCACCTCAATAACACGCGAACTTGAATCGCCATTATCGAAAATGAGAATGTTACCGTTTTTTAACCAGGTTGGATTGTGCTGACCGTGTGTTTTATCCCATTTCCATATCATCTCACCGAAATCGTTGATTACACACACCCGGTCATTACATCGACAGGAGATGACAATCTCACCCGTGTCATTGATGTCTAATCCATTAAGATGAGTCCACTCCCAGCGGCGTTTATCAGGGCGGTTAGGATCTTTGATCGGGTCTAGCATTTTCCAAGTATGAAGACGACGAACTTCTTCTCCCTTAACGTTTATCTCAACTAAATCGTCACCGAGAAGTCTTGGGAGCTGCTCCCTATATTCCTTGAATCCCCCTTTTACCCTTCTGTGGAGTTCTTGAGGTAACTCAACCCACTCTGGAACAATAGTATTACCGTTTGAAAGCCGATGAAAATCATGGTGCTGCGCCCGATTGACGTACTCCCAAACAGTATCGCCTTCCCAGGAAACCTCTCTCAGAGTTGTATGATAACCACCCAAGCGCATTATATGCCGTTCGAATGGTGGTGGTGGTTTTGTCGGCTCGTTTTTAGGTGGGTCTGGCAAATCGACATCGGAACCAGTTATCAGCAAGTTACCGTTACTTAACAAGCGGCCATAACCAGGTTTTATATCGGAAAACTTCCAGACATGAACTATTCTACCTTGAATATCAATTAAGTAGGTATGGCTATCACCGTGAGGGGTGAACAAGGTATAACCCTTTGTCGATAGATTATTATTGTGCCAAGTGAGGCCAGTAGGCCTATTGATAGACCAACCCATATAGGATAGTCCTCTTAACGATAGAACATTAACTATAAGTTAATCTTATAGTCCTAACAATTCATAGGTACTAAGAAGTGTTCAATCAACAGTATCGGCGTCGCCATGATCTAGATTAGTATAGAATCAGAGTTGGCTAATTTTGGGCTCAATGGAGTTTCAACTCTTTCATAGTTTGACCTCCTCCTAGCAGGCCGCAGAGACGCTCTGATTCAGCGAATGACAGAAGAGTGTTCCCAGTTAAGTGATCAGGCTTTTTGAGGTCTAATTTAACCTGGTCGAAAAAAGATTTAAGCACAAGGAGAGATTATGTTTGGTTGGATGAAAAGGGATCCAGAGAAGCAGTTGCGTAGACAATATCACGCGAAGTTAGAGGAAGCTCTGCAGGCGCAACGCAATGGTAACATTAGGCAATACTCGTTTCTCACTGCAGAGGCAGAAAAGCTTCGCGAAAAGTTAGAAGAAATAGAGGGAAAAAAAGCTTAGCTCGGGTACAAGTAGTCCCGACGGCCTAATTTTACGGCGGAAAAGGTAGTCAGGATCTTTTCTATTTAGCCGAGGCTCACCATGAAGATTTCATCTTAGGAAGCAACATAATCCGAGCCCTTTTCCTAGTATTATCCCCTCAAATCGACTGGTTTATACGAAAGTCTAACGGCCGGAATCAGTCCAACCTCAATTTCTATGCGGGAAAATTTCATTCCTTCTATTTCTATTTTCTGTTGAAGACCCTTTGCCTGAAGTAAACTTTTAAGCAGAGCGTAACCTACCTTATTGCCTTCCAGCTCAACCATTGATATTTCTATCGCTTCGGTGGGAACTTCATCCACTGCGAAATGCGGAATTATTTTGGGTGGAACCCCAACTTCAATATCTAAACCGTCCATTCGATAGCCTGCCTTCGCTAGACACGGTAAGGCTTCGTTTAGGTTGCTGATAAGCTCCGAGACGGCGTCGTTAACCGTTCTCGAAGGATCGCCAATCTTATCTTTTACGTCAGCAGCTGTTTGCTTTGCTACACCGATGAGATCAGAAAATTCCATGACTACGTTCTCTTTGATCCTAGTTTTATAACAGTTTGGCATAAATGCAACGTTGTTCGTAGTGCCCGCTACTCATTAACACCTTGCCCTCAGAAGAACATTGAGGTAACTAAGCGAAGTGAGCAATTTAAGCCTCTCTTTAAAAGATTAAATAAGAATAATCATAGGAGACACTTTGGTCTATAATGAGAATCATTCTCACTTAAACAAGTATTAAGCATGTTAAGAATAGTGTCATCTACCCTCTTACTTTCCTTTTGCATAAATAGCTTTTTGTTCGCGCAGGAGGTCAATGTTTACACGTCAAGACATTATGATTCTGATTATGATCTCTATGAGGAATTTACTAAGAACACAAACATCAAAGTTAATATCCTTGCTGGTAAGGGTGGTGCTTTACTGGAAAGATTGAAGGCGGAGGGTAAAAACTCTCCTGCAGACATATTCTTCACGGTAGATGCTGGCAATCTTTGGATGGTTCAAAAAGAAGGTCTCTTCCAAACAATAGAATCCCCTACGGTCCTTCGTGTCGTTCCATCGAATCTCAGAGGCCCAAACGATGAATGGACAGCAATTGCAAAACGAGCCCGCGTCATATTTTATAACCCAAGCTCAGTTTCAAAAAGCGAGATCGCGAATATCTCTTATGAATCATTATCTCATGAACGATGGCGCGGCAGAGTTCTTATTCGAAGCTCAAGTAATATGTATAACCAATCTCTAGTCGCATCTTTGATCGCAAAAAACGGCGAGCAAGCCACAGAAGCTTGGGCAGAGGGTTTCGTAAGAAACTTTGCCAGAAAACCACAGGGTAATGATAGAGCACAAATAATCGCTGTTGCAAATGGCGAAGCCGATGTAGCGGTAGCTAATAGTTACTATATAGGAGTTATGCTTTCTGGGTCCGCGGGTGAAGAACAGCGACTAGCGGCAAAAAAAGTTCGAATGATTTTCCCAAATCAACAGGGAAAGGGTACTCACGTCAATATAAGCGGTGCTGGAATTCTGAAACATGCACCAAATCCATATAACGCGAACTTGTTCCTCGAGTTCTTACTTTCAGACAAGGTCCAGGAATATATGGTGAATAAATCTTTTGAGTATCCTATAGTGGACGTTGCAGTGAGTAAGGAAATGGCGGGCTTCGGCGTCGATTTCAAAGAAGATGCCACGTCGGTTAAGGTGTTTGGAGATTTGAATCCGGATGCAATAAGGCTTATGGACAGGGTGGGCTGGAAATAAAAAAATCTTTCTATACCTATCTTTTAAGGGTTCCTTTGGGGGCCCATCCACGAATCTACTGGAAAATCCTACCCTTTGTGGTCGCGGGTTTTTTCATCGTGCCAATTGTTGTTGTTCTCTCAAGCATAAGCGGGCCTTATTCGGACAACTGGCAACATTTGGTGGACTACGTCCTCTTAGACTATACATTTACATCGCTATGCCTTGTTATGGGCGTTGCCTTTCTGGCACTTCTGATAGGAATATCAACGGCGTGGGTCGTAACTAACTACAGTTTCATCGGAAAAAGCACCTTTGAGTGGGCTTTAATCCTACCGTTAGCCATCCCTCCCTACATCCTTGCGTATACATTTACCGGTTTGTTTGATTCTTACGGGGATGCTAATAATCTCATAAGGCAGATATTTGATTTAGGAGAAACTTTTACATTTTTTCCAAACGTTAGGAACCTCCCTGGAGCCATAATCGTTTTTGGGTTTACGTTATACCCATACGTTTATCTCGTAACCCGAAACTCCTTCCTAAATCAATCTAGATCTTTAAGAGAAGCAGGGAGATTGCTAGGCCTCAGTCAATTTCAGGTCTTTTATAAAATCGCGCTTCCTTTAGCACGGCCTGCTTTTATCGGCGGGCTAATGTTAGTGATAATGGAAACTCTTTCCGACTTTGGAGCAGTTGACCATTTTGCAGTCCAAACATTCACAACGGGAATTTTTAGAACGTGGTATGGCTTGTATGATTTAGACACGGCAATGCAGCTATCTTCACTATTACTTTTCGTAATTGCCGTCTTCTATTTTATTGAACTCAGAATGAGGAAAGACGTAAAACATACAACCAATAATTCCACATTCACAATGTTGGCAGAAGTTGACACTAAGGGTTTAAAAGCATTAGTCCCTTTCGTTGTTTGTTTCAGCCCAATTTTCATAGGCTTTGTTTTACCAATTACACAACTGATCGTTTGGGCAATTGAGGCTAATATGGAATTATTAAATGCCAGATTCCTAAAAACCTCGCTTAATACAATTATTCTAGGAGTCTCCTCAGGACTTATTTGTGCCTGTCTAGCGCTCGTACTTAATTTTTCGGTTCGTTTAAATACAGGAGATTTGTTAGGTAAGATTAAATCTTTACTATCTATTGGGTATGCACTTCCCGGACTTATTCTTGCAGTCGGAATAATGAAATTATTCGTGTATTTAGATAGCCAGTTTTATTCTGTTTTCGAAATCGCGTTAACGGGATCATTAGTTGGTTTGCTACTAGCCTACATTATAAAGGCTTACGCACTTGCTAATTCTGCGATTGAATCAGGCTACACGCGAATAAGTACTTCTATTGACAACTCTGCGCAACTATTAGGTTCCTCAGGATGGAGACTTCTTAGAAAGATCCATTTCCCTTTAATGAAAGCAAGTTTTTTAACCGCTGTATTATTAGTCATCTCAGAAGTAGTAAAAGAACTTCCTGCTACTTTAGTATTGAGGCCTTTCAATTTTGAGACACTTGCCGTAACCACATATATGTATGCTGCAGAAGAGAGGATGTATCAAGCAGCGGGAACTTCCATAGCAATAGTACTGATTGGATTGATACCACTTATCTTTTTAACGAAAATGATAAGATCTTCTAGGCCAGATTAATGATGAGTGATCCTGTTCTTAAAATTGAAGGGTTGTATCATGCCTATAAAAATCACGAGATATTAAAGAATATCTCTCTCGATTTGCGTGCAGGGCAAAGAATAGCAGTGCTGGGCGAATCAGGTTCTGGAAAAAGCACCCTATTGAGGTGCATTGCGGGATTTGAAACGATTAAGCGAGGTAGAATATCGCTTAATGGACAAATCGTTTCGGATAATGCCGTGACTGCCCCCACAGAAGATAGAAATTTAGGAATGGTTTTACAGGAGAGAGCTCTCTTCCCTCATCTCACCGTCAAAAAAAATATTATGTTTGGAATCGACAAACTTCCTCATAAACAAAGTATTTTAGCCGACTTAGCTAGCTTATTTAAAATCACCACTATTCTTGATAAATTCCCGGGGGAAATCTCGGGAGGCGAGCAACAAAGGGTCGCGTTTGCGCGTTCCTTAGCGCCCGAACCAGGGCTCTTGATGTTGGATGAGCCGTTCAGCGCTCTTAACCAAGAGTTAAAAGAAGAACTATACACTGAACTGATAAGAATATTTGATGAACGGAGTGTAGCAGTCTTGTTGGTAACGCACGATGTTGCAGAAGCAGCTAAATTAACCTCTAGCCAAGCTAAACTTGATTGCGGAGTATTAACTAATAACTAATCTAGAGGCGCAAGCTTTCAAGGGAACGGGCACTATCGTACTAGCGTTATTAATTCGAAGGAGAGGACCATCCTGTTGTACGCTATTAAAAAGGAAGTTAATTTGCTAAACCTAAAATCCCTTTCAACCTATTCACGGCTATAAGAATGTTAGTAACTATCGAAAAATGCGTCTGACACAGTTTTTAACACTTGCAGTTGCAATGAGCCGTAACCAAGCCAAGTACTCTATTCGTAGGGGACGAACCTGTGTCGATGGTAAAGTGATCATCGATCCTAATTTTGAAGTCTTCGATCATAATAATGTGACTTTTGATAGTAATCCGATTTCAATCGTGAAGTATCAATATTTTATGCTAAACAAACCCGTATCCTTCACTTGTACGACAGTAGAGTCAGAGGAGAAATCGGTCTTGAACTTAATCAAAAAAAGATCGAGAGCAAAGGACTATTACTTGGGAAATATGCTTAGTGATGATGTAACAGGGTTAGTACTAATAAGCGACAATGCCCGGTGGGTGAATCGAACAAAACTAAAGACGCTGGAAAAAATATCAGTTTATCAACTCAAAACAAAAGAAATCGTTACTGATGACCAAGTTCTGAAGATGAAAAAAGCCTTCTTAATCTCGGGAAAAAGACAGATGGGGTCAGAAATCGATATCCAGAAAAAAGATGAGCAGACACTGATGCTCAGCATCAAACATTTCAGCCTTAGAGACCTAATAAACATATGCAACTCTAAAAATATCCAAATCGTAAATAAACACTTACAACAAGTGGGTGCATTGGAGCTTGGCGACCTCAAAGCCGGAGACTATCTGGAACTCACAGAGAAAGACATTCGCCTTTAACCCTCACTACTTAAGTTAAACCATTCTTGCGCTCCTGAATGAGTCCCGAATTATTTTAGGACCCAACCTCTGTCTGCGATTATTATTAAAAAGGACTACATTTTTTGACTTGAATACCCATTGCTCAATTGATAACTATAGTTCGAATCCGTAAGTGCTTAGAGAGAATAATCATAAAGTTTATTTAGATGATGGCGTGGGAAGCATCAACTATTTATGGAAGACCTAGCGAACAAACCATCTAAGTACTTCTCCTCAACTAAGCATTAGCGGTAAACTAATATGATGTTCTCTTGGATTCAAAGGCTGGTGCTTATATCTTTGTTGGGTATTTTTACAATAGCCAATAGTGACACTACTACTGATAGGCTGTCTAAAGCTTTACGTTGCATTCACCTAACGGATAGTAATTCGTTGATGCATACACGATATATTCTTTTATACACAAGGCGAGATCGGATCGGTTACGTTGGAATGTGTGTTGATGAAATCAACAGCCAAAACATAGTCCCATTAACCTGCAACTGGAACCCAAAGACCACCGTTGACTTCATCACGAGCAATAATCTAAAGATTAATCGCAGCACCCTCCTTCTTGAAGATGACGCAAGCGGAGCTAATTACCAATGTCAGGTCGAATCTAATCCGATCACGACGAAGAGTCGAATCGAAAAGCTAAAGAAAAAACAGTTGCGCAAAAACAAAATATAAGTCAGCGTTATCTGTGTCTATTCTCTTCCCGCCGGCGCCAGACCGAACCATACCGATTGCTCTACCTTGTTATCTCGCATTATTCGACGTGCGGTTAAAATTAACTTTCCTGCCTCTGTTTGATCATAAAACCACTCCTCAGTCGCCCAAGGTTCTATAGGGCCTTCTGCTAATTCACAAGCGAGCTCTTCGTAGTACGATCGGATGTCTTGAACCGTAGGATACATGGACCGGGGGGCAAATCCGACCTCCTCCCAGTGTTCTCCCTCGACTATCTTCACAAAACGCTCTAGCGCCTCCGGGATTTTGTCAGCACTCATAATCATTCCCACCGAGGTTCGACCATTTTTCTGATGAGCTCTATCGTAGGCTTTCTTTAAAGACTGAGCTTCGTCAACCGCCGGGTGCACGTCGGTATTCACTCTTGGTGGAAGTGAGCAGGATATTGGTTGATGGTCGGTCGGGCTGATAGTGACTGGGTACTTTCGAATAACTGGCCCTGTTGCTTCATCTAATAACTCAAATGCAGCTCGCAAGACGTCTGCCTGAAATTCCCTATCTCTAGGTTTTCCAAGGGAAAGACCAAGCGGAAAGACGGTGTGGAGCATCCTCGGTGTTTTCATTCGCTCTGCTACTTCTCGCATTGGGGTAATGACGATAGTGCACAGACCTGCCGCTTCAAAAACATGTGCTAGCGTACACAAGGTACGCGGGCACATAGGTCAGGTGCCGGTTAGTAGAACAACGTCTACTTCTTCTTCAATCATCTCCTTGGCGCAAAGAGGACCAGAATCCAACCTGATTTCAGACACAGTATCTGATTGATTACCCGCAAAAGAGTAATGATTTTCCGCCACTGAGCCAATGATACCCTCCTCGACAAATTCATACAGGCGATCAATCGGGTAGACAACATTGATATCGGCAGCAAAACCACCACGGTCAAAGTTAACACTGCCGTGTCCCAGAGTTAAATCTCTTGCTTCTCTCGGTAATGTTTCATAATGAAAATCTCCATCACCGAGTTCGAAACCCGATCCACCCTCTCGATATAAAGCGGCTGTGGTTACAATAGCCACCTTTGCCTGGTCTAAAGGCTTCGATGAACTAAAGCTAGTCTCCTTAAATTCTGGAACAGGAACAGACCCTGCAAACTTTCCCACGGCCTCCGTGTCTTTTCCGAAAACAGCCATTAGCGAGTAGCCACGTAAATGTGAATAAAAAGAGTCCCATCTCGACCGGGTAAAGTCAAGGCTATAATTCTAGTTAGGTTGATTCATCATGAGTTCAGTGATTTCTTGCTGTTCTCGCAGATTCAAGTCTTGATAGACAGGACTTGCATGTAATTTAGAACAAGTTGGTCGGGTATCTTTTTTCGGGGTCACATCAGCCGTCTGAAATGACATGAGCATAGCTCCTCTTTTGTGTCCACTGAGATTAAAGCCAGCTCGGTGCCAAGTTCTGGCATCATAGAGCACGATACTGCCCGCAGGGGCCTCGATGACACTAGCTTCGGGACCACTGTAAGGCCTCGCTACAGGGTTTTCTCCTCCATGCGCAGGATTCCATTCTTCTGGGGGCCCTAAGTCCTCAGCGTGCGAGCCCAATTTGTATGCAGTGGCGCCATTCTCTTTTTTAAAGTCCGATATACACACATTCCGCTGCACTGCCTTGATTGGTCCTTTCCGATCTACGCCATCTACACGGCCATATGGAATATCAGAGTGCCAACCTTGCACTCTGTTCTCCTTGTCATACGGTGCGAGAGCGATACAGTTTGGTGGATGCGCCAAATGCAGATCTCGCGTATTCAGATACTCTCTAATCAGCCATAGAGAAACTGGCTCACAGATAGTCTTGCCAACCGCCGCGTCCTGACATACCGCAGGCAAATCGGTTCTCCTGTCCAAATGTTCATAAGCGTCGGTAGCAGCAATGTGTTGAAGTCGATCTACTACATATGAAGGGAGGATGCTGGTCAAGCAAACCCAACCGTCTCGCTTTAAGGAACTAAGATATTCTGAGGGAAGTTTTTCAGGCCCACGCACAATGTCGACGGACACCGTCAAAGTAGGGTATTCAATAAGATAGGAACCTTCTTTCTGTTTGACAGAAATCTCCCTGCCTGATATCACGTGCTTGAATCCCAGGTCACTGTGCACCCAGACCGCATGATCATCTCCGTCGTTTGAAAGGACCAACTTTCCGAGATCGTCAAATGAGAGCAGCCCTCCGTCAGCGGCAACGATAAAAGAAAAGTCGCTTGATTCTCGCTCAAATTCAACTGCTCTTTCTTGAAATTCTACCCATTGCATACTGGACCCCCTAGCGAAAACATTCTATTAAAACATATTCCCCCAATCGCGGCCCGGTCGGGACGAAGAATCAGCCTCTAAGTGGGATAAATAGGTCTTCTAAAACGCAAGATTCGCAAGGTCAAGCGGATGTCGGTTCCTTCACACGCGTGATGGGAGGACGGTATCAAACGACGCCTTATTACCGCGTCTTTTTTTGTAGAGATTTTGATTTGATCGGAATCGGGATTCTTCTTGTGCTTTTCTCCTGGACCAGAAGAGGAAGCAGCAGAAAAATGAATAATATGACGTAAATAAGTAACATTAAACCTCCTAGTAAGTGACTAAAGATACGCCCAATCGATATTTTTAGATGCAGTTATGTCGTGCTAATGCCACGGTTCTTCTCCTAACGGTCATACGGGATCCATGTACAGTATCGCGAGTCTTAACCGAGCGATGCATTCAGTATTTCTTACTTTTTCCGCAGCCCTTGGAACAATACTTTACGTTATCCCACACTCTTTCCCACTTCTTTCGCCATCGGAATGCTCGTCGACAAACCGGGCATATTTTTGTTGGAAGATCGGTTTTCCTTCTCACGAGAGGGCCTCTAAAAAGGACTGGCTATCGTCCTTAATCAATTCCCTCTTCTCATCGCTCATCCTATCGTAGGTCCTATAGATCATCCCAAGTCGGTGATTGGAGACTAGTTTCTCTCGATTACGTGCAAGGAAATCCCAATACAGGTAATTGAATGGACATGCTTCGGTTCCGTTTTTCTTTTTAACCTGAAAGCTGCAATTATCGCAATAATTAGACATTTTACTTATGTAAGTACCACTTGCCGAATAAGGTTTACTAGCGAGATATCCACCATCAGCGAACAATGCCATGCCGGAGACATTGGGCAGCTCTACCCATTGATAAGCGTCTGCATAAACAATCAAAAACCATTCGTTAACCTCCTCAGGGCTAATACCCGCGAGAAGAGCAAAATTACCAAGCACCATCAATCGTTGAATGTGATGGGCATAAGCGTTCTTTTTGGTTTCAAGAACGCACTGTTTCAAGCAATTCATTTTTGTCTCGGCTGTCCAAAAAAATGCAGGTAGGGACCGCCTCGCTTGCAGAAAGTTTTCAGAGGCAAGCCTAGGCATCGCTGCCCAATAGATCCCTCGAACAAATTCCCTCCAACCCATTACCTGTCGAATGAATCCCTCTACAGCGTTCAGTGGGGCCTCTCCATTATTAAAAGCTGTTTCAGCCGCCTCAATACACTCCATAGGTAGCAAGAGACCTATGTTCAAGTAAAGACTAATATGCGCGTGGTACATCCACGGCTGTCCCTCTATCATCGCATCCTGATAATCTCCGAACTGCTGAAGGCGTTGCTCAATAAAAAGGTCAAGCGCTTCTAACGCTTGTTGACGCGTCACCGCATACTGAAAAGGTTCTGTTTCACCAAAATGGTCGGGGAAATGTTCTTCTACGAAATTTATAATTGCTGTTGTTTCGTGATCCACATCACTGTGATATGGGGATGGCACCTTTGCTGAAGCGTTCGGGACTTTTCTATTCTCTGTATCGTAATTCCACTTACCCCCAACTGGTTTGGAACCTTCCATAAGGACGTTATACTTTTTACGCATCTCCCGATAAAAATGTTCCATGCGAGGTTGCTTGCGATCATTTAACCATTCCGCAAACTCCTCGGTTGAACTTAAGAAACGGTTATCGTTTCTCACCTCAACCGGTATACCAAATTTTTCCTGCCATCGCTCAACCTTTCGAAGCAGGCGGTATTCACTGGGCTTGGTCAACACGATACCGTTCCAGCTACTTTTCCGAAGAGAGCGCTCGATCTCCCGTTCCAGGGAACCTGTGTTTTGCGGATCATCAAGGCTGATGTAATTAACGCTGGCACCCAGATCTTCGAGTTCGCGAGCGAAATGCCGCATTGCGGCAATTTGGAACGCGATTTTCTTCTTGTGATGTTTCACTCGGGTCATTTCATCCAAGCATTCACACATAAACACGGTGTCCAACGAAGGTTCGAAACCCTTTAAGCTCGATATGGAGTGAGATAGTTGATCGCCGAAAATAAGATGAAGGGAACCCATTAGGCTGATGTTTTTAGAGACTGAAATGCCTCTAAAGCTTTATCCCTGGAGTCTTTCAAATCGATTATTGGTCTAGGGTAAGTAACTCCCAAGGTAATTCCTGAACTTTGTAGCGTTTCTTGGCTAGCGTCCCAAGGGCTGTAAAGGAACCTCTTTGGCAGATTCGCTAACTCGGGTAGAAACTCGCGAATATAGTCTCCGTTGGGATCGAAGTTTTTCCCTTGTAATACTGGATTAAAGATTCGGAAATATGGGGCAGCGTCGGCTCCGCATCCTGCGAGCCATTGCCAACTGGCACTATTACTAGCCAAATCTGCGTCAATGAGGGTGTCCCAGAACCACCTTTCTCCATGGTGCCAATGAACTCGAAGATTCTTGACTAGAAAGGACCCTGTAACCATCCGTACTCGGTTATGCATGAAGCCTGTCTGCCAAAGCTCACGCATCCCCGCGTCAACGAAAGGAATGCCGGTCTGCCCTTTCTGCCAGGCCTCCAAGTGGTCTCCCTTTAGAATCCATGGAAACCCATCAAACTTGGACTGTAAGTTTTTAACTGGAAGATCCGGATTATGGTAGAGCTGGTTGTACGCAAACTCTCTCCAACCAAGCTCACTACAAAAATGGTCTATATTCTTATCATCGCCGCGTTTCTGTGCTCCGTACCAAAGTTGGTTGGGAGACATGGTACCCATCTGTATGTATGGCGAAAGTCGAGAAACCGCCGGTTTATTCGGAAAATTTCGTCCTTCTTTGTACTGTGGCAATCCTTCCTGTAAAAACGTGTTCAAACGCGTTTCCGCCTGCTCTTCTCCAGCGCCCCAGCGGGCATCTAATCTTTGGAACCAAGAGCTCTTTGGAAGGAGATCCAAATCCTCAATATTGAGAACGTGCTCGCGGTCATCGCGAGTTGAATGGCCAAGCTCAGGCCTTTTCATTGGTTCGCGCGGTGATGCCAGTTTTAAACAGCCCTTACGATAAAAGGGTGTGAAGACTTTGTAGGCACTCCCGTCCTCTTTCCTGATATCTCTGGGCTCCCAAAGCAATGAGGCGTTCGAGGTAGTAACCTGGATCTCATTTTTCTGAAGTGCGGATTTAATAACGGTGTCGCGCTCCATAGCCCACGGCTCATAGAGTCTGTTCCAATAGACTGACCTACTCGGCAGACGCATACAAAGGTCCTGGAGGACTTCAAGAGGGTCGCCCTCATAAATCGATAGGTTTCCCTCCAAGGTATCATGGAGAGCCTCTAAAGATCGATGCAGCCACCAACGGCTGGCGCCACCCGGCATGTAAGAGTGGACGTTTTTCGTATCGAGTATAAAGATCGGCATTACTGCCTTATGTAAGGCTGCACGGCAAAGAGCAGGGTTATCCGTCAGCCGCAAATCTTTTCTGAACCAATGAATAGCAAGATCTTCACTTACCAAAGCAAATCTCCTTCTTAGCACCTATTAGGAGGCGGCAAACCCTTTATAGCTC
>JAYZES010000013.1:0-83877 GCA_036337195.1 Pseudomonadota bacterium | reverse complement strand
CTTCTGACAATATTTTGTTTAATAAGAAGCTCGATGTTTCGAAGATGTTTTATCTCATCAGCTGAAACCAAGGAAATTGCCTCTCCCTCTAGTCCTGCCCTACCCGTTCTACCGATTCGGTGAACATAATCTTCTGGAATCTGCGGAAGATCAAAATTGACAACATATGGCAACTGCACGATATCAAGCCCCCTTGCAGCAATATCCGTCGCAACTAAAATATCGATCTTCCCGCGTTTGAAATCATTTAGCGCTTTTGTTCTCTGAGATTGACTTTTATTACCATGTATCGGTAAAGCCCTAATACTATCCTTCGCTAGTATCTTAACCAGTTTGTTCGCGCCGTGTTTTGTTCTGCTAAACACGAGCACCTGGTGCCAGCCTTCTTCAGTTATCAGGTGACTCAGTAGCTTAGCTTTTTGCGATTTATCTACGGCATACAAATACTGCTTAACAGTATCTGCTGCAGTATTTTTAGTAGCCACATCAACCTCTACCGGATTACGTAACATGGTCTTGGCCAACTTCCTTATATCCTGCGAGAAAGTTGCAGAAAAGAGTAGCGATTGCTTCCGTTTCGGTAAGTGACTCTGCAGTCGCTTAATATCTGGCAAGAAACCCATATCCAGCATTCGGTCAGCCTCATCTAAAACCAATACTTCGATATCTCCAAAATCTACAGCATCTTGATTATGAAGGTCACAAAGTCTCCCTGGCGTTGCTACTAAAATATCGACACCTTGCCTCAACTTTCGAATTTGCGGACCGATTTTTACACCACCGAATACCACTGTGGACTTAACGGGTAAATACTTCCCATAAGAATTTACGGTCTCATAGATTTGCGCTGCTAACTCCCGTGTTGGAGCGATTATAAGTACCCTCGGCTTGTCCCGTGCGCTCGAATTCTTTGTCAGTAACTGTAAGATTGGTAAGGTAAAGGCCGCGGTTTTTCCTGTTCCTGTCTGAGCAGAAGCCATTAGGTCGGAACCTTTTAAAATTTTTTTTATTGCAGCTATCTGAATAGGGGTCGGATTGACGTAACCTTTCTCACGAACGGCACGCATAATTGGCTCTGGTAAACCAAGGTCATCAAATGTCATCGCTATTCCTGAAGGCGAGTCCATAACGCGCCAACTGAGTTAAGAGCCTTAGACGCATGTTTATTTGACGCTTAAGAAAGCAAGTACACGGTACGACATACAGAAATTAACTTTTTCGAAAGAACATTAGCCCGAAGAAGAGTCACAAGCTTTTTTGGTAAGTGACGCAACTAGCGATGACGCGACTGACAATAGGTCAGTTGTGTTTTCAGTCTAGGCAGACGATTTGAAGAATGCAAGAACCCTCTTAATAAACCAACTAATGTAATCATGGATTTGATTATGCTCAACAGCTTTAAACGACGATCTTCGCAATCATTAAACAGGCCAACAAGTTTCGCTAGTGTATAATAGAGTTTTCAGCCACTTGGGATACTCATGAGAACTCTTCTAAGTCTTTTAGCGCTTGCTTTGTTGTTGACATCTTGTAGTCAGGACACGAACAAAAAACTCAAGATGACCGTAGGTAAAGATTACCTGTTTTTAAACGATGGGATGGAACGCAAATACAAGATTTACGAACCAACAAAACTAGCAGAAAATGCGCCTATGGTATTTGTTCTACACGGGATGAACGGAAACAGTACCTCTGCGTATCTTCACGGCTTTAATGAGCTCGCCGAACAATATGGCTTTTTGGTCGTCTACCCCGATTCACACCAAAAACTTGTTAGTTTTGATGAGGAGACGATAAAGGCGCAGTCCTCAGATAAACAAGCCTCGATGGAGGAAATTCTTGCTTTGGCTCGAGGAAAAGCGACGAACTGTCAGAATGGTGATACCTTTCGCGTGAAGTATCTAACTTTCACCTGTAAAGATGGCCTACCCGTTACATATAACAAGCGCTGGAATTCAGGAAATCAGGATGCTTTATTCGATGGCCAAAGTGATGTGAAATTTCTAACTGAGCTTGCGGTTAGCCTGCAGGAACAATTCAAAACAACTGCAGATAAAACATTTGTCGCTGGATTCTCAAATGGCGGCTTCATGAGCTATACCTTGTTGTGTCAAGGCCGTAATACTTTTAAGGCCGCAGGTGTAGTAGCTGGGTTAATTGAGAATAATGTGTTGCAGTCATGCCCCCAGAAACCACAGCCAATCATTCATATTCATGGTGTTGAGGATTCGATGAATCCAATATCGGGTTCAGAGCAAAATAATTTTTTAGATGCTCGGGGGATTGTTGAACATTTTGCTAATTTAAATAATTCGGTCAGAGTACAAGTGAGACAGGTCACTCAAAACACCAATAAGACAGTTTATCTTCCGGAAAGCGGAGGTGCGGAAGTTCAATATTATAGAATTGAAAAACTCGACCACATTTGGCCCGGAGGCTACAACGGTGGCAAAAAAGTGAGTGATGAGTCCGGTATCAATGCGAGTAAGATAATCTGGGACTTCTTCTCAAAACTCTGACCTAACAAGTCAAACTAATGACCACGCCAGATTTATCCTTGTACTTGGCTCAACTTATTATAAGGGGGAACGATGGAAAGAGCTTTCTTAATACTAGGACTACTAATCGCAGCGAGTTTTGCTCAGAGTGAAGTTAACCTGAAAAATACAGGTAACGGCGAAGATCAAATATTCCTTCATGGTGGAGTTGAAAGAAGCTACAAAATCTATCGACCGAAAAACTTACCAAAAGACTCGCCTATGTTATTACTGCTTCACGGACAGGGCTCTAGTAATCGATGGACATATACCACTGGCTTTAACGCATTAGCAGAGCAGTACAACTTTCTAATGGTCTACCCTCAGTCTCATAAAAAAGAAGCTCGACTAGATGGGTCATTAGCTAAGCAACCTGGGATGCCAAAGCACCTGGTCCCGATGTTTGAGAAAATAGCGAAATGCAAGAAAGGTGAAGACTTTACATACAGAGCCATGAACTTCACTTGCCAGGCCAACGGAGTGGGCGTCACTCATGTGGTTATGTGGAATCATACACATGAAGACAGTCTATTTGATAATCAGAGTGATACAGCGTTCCTTACCTCCTTGGCTAAAACTCTGCAACAGAAGTTTTCCATCGATCCAGAAAAGATTTTTGTCTCTGGCTTCTCAAATGGCGGATTCATGTCCTACTCCTTAGTATGCGAAGAGAAAACACTTTTCAAGGCAGCTGCCGTCGTAGCGGGCTTGATCGATAAAACTGTTCTACAAAATTGCACGAAGCGTCCGACGCCAGTGATACACTTCCATGGTGAAGAAGACTCCATGGTACCGATTGAAGGAAACAAGGAACAGGGATCCCCGAGCGCCCAGTCTATCGTCGAATATTTCGCCAAGATTAACGATTCGGTAACTATCGAAAGAATAAAGGTTACTCCGAGCACTGTCCAAACCATATACTCTCCAAAATATAAGGGAGCAAAGGCACAGTTTTACCGCATTGAAGGTCATGATCATGTCTGGCCGGGGAGACTAAATGAGGTAAAAAAAGGGATGGATAATTCTGGTATCAACGCTACTGAACTTATCTGGGATTTTTTCTCTGCGCTTTGATGTCTGTCAAACAGACATTCAAACCCCGAGACCTAAGCAGCGTACTCCTCGATGAAATAAAACTAAAAGGAAGTAATAAATGTCCATAGATCAAGACTTCGTATTCGAGAATAACGGCCTCAACAGGACCTATAAACTATACCGACCCAAAAACCTACCTGATAATCCACCAATGGTTTTTTTACTTCATGGAATGACCTCAAGCAGCAATTGGACCTATATAACAGGTTTCAATGAACTCGCTGACAAACATGGATTTTTAGTAGCCTATCCTCAGTCTCACCATACAAAGAGTAGAATCGAGCAAGATAGCTATAAGAACATTACCGATGACAAACTTGCTTCTATGAGGGACTGGTTGAAGGCAGTTAGTGAAAAAACAGCTAGTTGTAAAGATGGGGAAACGTTTTCGTTGATGGGAACCGATTTCACTCGCGAAGATGGGGCTGCCGTTACCTTCACGAACAAGTGGAATGATACCGACGAAGACAACCTCTTTGATGGTCAAAATGATGTTGTCTTTCTTACCTCATTAGCCAAGCATCTTCACAACGAATTTCACACAGAGCCCGAGAAAACTTTTGTCGCAGGATTCTCTAACGGAGGCTATATGTCCTATTCGTTAATCGCTCAAGCCAGAGACATGTTCAAAGCTGCCGCAATAGTCTCGGGGTTACTCCATAAAAGAGTATTTAGAAAAGGGCCTCCAAAGCCAACGCCAATTATCCATTTTCATGGTACCGAGGACTCCATGGTACCTATTGGAGGTCAAAGTAAATATGATATCCCAAGTGCACAATCCATCGTTGAATATTTCGCAAATCTAAATAGTTCAGTAATACCAGAAACAACTCAAGTTACTGAAAATGCAAGACGAACTATCTATACACCGGAAGATGGCGGAGCCAGCGTGCACTACTATCGAATTGAAAATCATGATCATGTTTGGCCTGGAAGAGCCAATGAGGTAAAAAAAATGATGGATAATTCCGGTATCAACGCCACTGAACTGATCTGGGATTTCTTTGCGAAACTATAATTTCTCAGGAATCGGTCTTGAGATATGGTTATTCAGAGCCCACCAAGTACCGCTTATAGGGTGTCATATCAATGCCCGGCCAACGAGCCTCAGTCACCTCAATTGTGCGCGAGGTCCAAAAAGGGTCTCCGGGTAAGGGTATACCAAGACACGCGAGCTGATCTGGATTCGCAAAAGGCATAAGATTTTCCCATGGTCGTCCAGGTCCTGTTTGCCAGGCATGGAAAGCAATCTGATCGTTTCCTGCTGCCTTAAAACCCACTGTCATAGAAAATCTTCGGCCTCCGGGAGAGGTCAAGTTTGTTCCCCGATGGAATGTATCAATACCATGAGCAAGCAGCGAACCAGCAGGCACTGCCGCTATTTTTTCTCGCTCAACGAGCGCGTAATGTTCGTCAAGTTCAATCCCCGAAATTGGTAAGTCATGACCGAGGATTTCTCGTGCATCGGGCTTGGTTACATAACGCAAAGCTCCATCTTCAGCACTCACATCCGTCAGATAAAAGATAAAATCCACAGTTCGCAGTGCTTCCTCTTCAGCAGGACAGGTCAGAGTATGATTACCAAAGTCACAATGGAAGGTCTGCTCGTAATCGGTGAGACCAGTATACTTGGCCCAAGTATGAGATTGATACAGATGAACGTCAGGGACACCCAAGAGTGCTTTCGCAAAATCAATTAGCTCCGGATGCAAAGAGCACAAATTGAGCTCTGGTGAGCCGCAGTATGGCAGGGTGTCTATGTGTTTAAAAACCTCGCCCTTCAATTCTTTGAGGTTCTCATCATCTTCTGGGATTACCATTGCTCTGTCCTGTCCCGGAGGTGGTGCAACTGATCCATAGAGCGTCTCAAAATCAGCCAACAGCGGAAGGTACTCTTCCTTAGTGAAGAAATTCTCGATAATGCAGAATCCCTCCTCTCGCCATTGCCTGACATGCTCTTGGCTAAACCTCAATGATTAACTCCTCACCTGACCACTATACCTAAACTAGGCATTATCACTACCAGCGTTTTCAAATCGAGAGTTTATAGGAAACATGTAATTCGGAAAAGGCCAGCAACCGGAAAAGGCCAGCAACGCCGGCGATAGCAAGGTGACAAAGCCACGCAGACTGCGGCAAGACTTCAGTTAGCCGCTCAACCCTGATTCAATAACAATTTGTGTGAAGCCACTACTGCATAAGGTAAAAGGTTTTTTAACGAATTGCCCGTCTGGGCCCTTTACGCTTACTGAACACTTGCCATAGTTTGAGGGATTCAAAGGGATTAGCTTCGCGCTAATCCCTTTGAAAGCTTGCCATTAAGACTACTTACTAACTTGCGTAGCGGCATACCAGATGGCGAGACCAAACGCGGTCTTATTAACGAGGTCTGCAATATTGTAGATAATATTTAGACTATCGTTATCCACACCACCTGCAAGGTAACCAAGGAAATACCCTAGAGGGTAGATGGCCCATCCGACGGTAACAATCAATCGGAGCCAATAGAACGCCATTTGACTCGCCGCGTTACCGCTCTCTGCCGAGACCTTACTCGCCTCGCCGAAGAAGATTAGGTAGATGATGTAAAGCCATCCGGCCATCCCGATAACAAAACCAACTGCTGGCGACAGGACACCGGTCTCCCCGCCATAACCGCCCAGGAGCATTACTACCGAGGCGATTAACAGCTGCCAGAATAATCCAGTTCGAACAGCGGTCACCGCAGCCAATATTAAATAAAATTCAACGATTTGCAGTGGTACTGTGATCAACCAATCGATGTAACGGTAAACCGTTGGCGAGTCGCCTGTTGCGACCCAGATGCCTCTCATATAAAGATAGTGCCAAAAAGCAATACCTGTAACGAGACCCGCGACCGTAAGAGAAGTTCTCCATTTAACCGCAACGTCACCACGCTCTATAAAGAAAAAGACTGTTGAGGCGAGCATAATTGCGGTTGCCAGCCAAAACGAAATACCGACAAAGTCATCGGCGTTCAGTACCATAACGTCTGCACCGTAAGCCGTCCCACTTCCTGATAGGATCAGCACTAAGGCCGATTTCAGGAACACTTTCATATTCAACATTTTAAATCCCCACTGAATAACGAAATTTAGTTAACGCGGCGAAATCTCTCTTAAAGCACAAATTCCACCACTCCATAACCCTCAATCTAATAGTTTCTCATTAACCAGCTACTTTGATAAAGGTTTTTTTAACAAATTGTCAAATTTAGGCATATGAACGCACTTAAATTGCCAAAAATCGCCGCTTAAGACCCCTCTAGCCGCTTTTTTTGGGCTTATGTTCTCTGCGCTGGGCTTAAAGCAGGATACTCATGGGGGCTCCACTTAGATGATAAACCTAATTCATTACCTTCACGTTGCCAATTTTCGACCCCCTCTCTAGTTTCAATAAGCCCCCACGCTAAGAGAGAATCGACATTATCCTTAAGAGTTTGCTCCACTCGATAGGGTTTCAGTCCTAGTTGAGAAACCGCCTTCTGAAGAAAAGCTATGGGACCACGCCGAAATTTCCCATCCCTCCAGTTACCTGCCACTGCAATACCAGGATATAACTTTTGCAGATGTGCTTGCACTTCTGGCTGGGTAAGCGTCCCAGATTCGTCTGCAGCGCAAAGATTATAACGATCACCGTTACTGTTTTCTGGACATTCAGCAATAAGACGCTGAGCCTCGGCAACGTCTCGAACATCGGTAATATTCCAAAACATCCGCGGATGACCATAACCCGACATCATATCACCTACTCTGGTCTGCCATGTCCATGGACGCATATGTGTCTTCGATAATAAAGGTCCAATCACATGACATGGACACACCCCAAACGCCTCAAAATTGTTTTCTTGGGCAGCTTTGTATACGAAGCGCTCAGAGTCCACTTTCGTCATCGCGTAAGCAACCTCGCGATCTTTGGCTACTACCTCCATTGTCCATGCTTTTTCCGGCGGCCGCATGTCCTGGTTCATATCTGCCCAGGATTCTTCTGTGAAAGGTTCATTGTTATGCGGATTGCTTACAGCCGCAAAGGAGCTGGTGTAGACAAGACGCTTGACGGTCCGAGCCTTCTTGATAGACTCCATGAGCATTTGAGTCGCAAGAAGGCCACCATCATAGACCTTCTGAGGGGTAGAACCAGCTAAGTTACCCATCTCAGCTGCCGCATGAAAAATACCGACACAGCCTTTGAACACCTCATCGTAAATTCCAGGGATAGCCATATCACAGGAGTGCAAAGACACCGACCCCGGGCCAATGCTGTTCATAAGACTTAGATGGGCAACATTAGATAACCTGCTCGCATCTCGCACACATGCACGGACTTGATAGCCATGTTTGACCAACGTAAGTACGATATGAGAGCCAATGTAACCGGCCGCGCCAGTAACTGCTACTGGCCCATCGTTAGGTCTAATTGAAGACATCTTCTACTTTTCCCTTTAGGTTATAGGTTTATTATTTGAGTACCAAATCACCTCGTAGTCTCAAGTATAATCGAATCAGGCTACAACAATACACGACAACTATTACTTAAAAACATGTACCACCACGTTAAAGTCCAGACCCGCGGAGCCTCAAAAGCTATTCGGCAACGAATCCAGGCCAACTCTCCAGGTAAGCAATAAATTTTTTTGATACACCTTCTGACAGCAGGTATTCCCGGGTAACAGGATTCTTTACTGGCGAAAAATCTTTCTCCTGGAAGTAGCGAGTTGGGAAATCATGGTGCAAGATCCCCGCGCGCCCCAGCAATGCCAAATCAACGTTTTCTCTCATAACCATTTCGACTTCGGCAGGCGTGCGAATCTTACCAGCAACACCGAGCCTAACATTTCTTCGATTCAAGCGAGTGAAATAAGACAACAAAGGTCTGCCCTTAAAAACCTCTTCAAGCGGATCTTTAAAAACATCCCATAAAGACATATCGAGGAAATCAATTTTTTCTTCTAACAGGAGCTGTTGGGCTAAAGTAACGGACTCTTCAAGTTTGACAACTCCCTCCGGCGAAAGCCGAACTCCAATAATAAAGTCATCACTGCAGCGCGCTCGGATGCCGTCAATGATTTGAAATAGCAAGCGGGTTCTATTTCGAAAGCTGCCACCAAACTCATCGTTCCTTAAATTGGTTTCTCCACTCAAAAATTGGCAAATAAGATAGCCATGTGCTCCATGCAATTCAATGCCATGGAAACCTGCCTTTTCGGCTCGAACAGCACCTTCCACAAAATCCTCAATAAGCAGCAACACTTCCTCATGAGCTAGTGCTCGGGCTCCGCTTTTCACATCTCCCGACGGGGAAACTGGTGTTGCCCCAACCAGCTTAGCTTCGGTTTTTTTCCCCGCATGATGCAGCTGAAGGATGGAAACACTGCCTTCACGATTTATGCCCCGAGCAAGCTTTGCAAGACCTGTTATATGGTTATCCGAAAAAATTCCTAACTGACCAGGAAAACCCTGACCGACCGCTTGCACATGAGTAGCACAGGTCATGACCAGCCCAAAACCCCCTTTGGCCCTCATAACTAGCCACTGATATTCCTCCTTCGATAAAATTCCAGTTTCATGACTTTGACAATTCGTCAACGGCGCCAGCATGAAACGATTTTTGATTGGGGGACCGCGCAAAAAACTAATTGGCTCATTAATTATTGGCATTAATATTACTCACGGGATATGTGAAGCTGGAACGCCGAAGCGAAGTAAGAGGTTGTACTTTAACCCCACATATTAGTGCCACCGCAAACCGTGTGCGCCTGGCCAGTGATCCAGCCAGAAGCATCAGAAGCGAGAAATACCGCAATACCTTTAAAGTCGTCTGGCTCGCCCAATCGACGCATGGGCGTACCCTCATTAGCCCGAGCTGCTGCCTCAGGGTTATCCCATAGTGCTTTCGCAAAGTCCGTTTTCACTAAACCGGGGCAGATAGCGTTCACTCTGACACCCTTAGGACCTAGTTCCAGCGCTAGATTACGGACCAACGCAATATCCGCAAGTTTTGAAATATTGTAGGTCCCCAGAGTCTCAGACCCACTAAATGCCCCGACACTAGCAGTAATAGCGATCGAACCTTTCCCCTTCTCTACCATGTCAGGCGCAACCATTTTGGCTAGCCATAAGTTTGAGCGTACATTTGATTCCATGGTCTTGTTATAAGCTTCATCAGGAATATCCAAAATAGATCCGTAGTAGGGGTTAACGCCGGCGTTTGCGATCAAAATATCGATTTTGCCAAGTTTCTCATGTGTTTGGTCGACAAGTGACTGCAATTGATCCTTATAACCAATATTTGATGCAATGGGAATGGCCCTGCCCTCTCCACATTTCTCATTAATTTGGGCAGCTGTTTCCTCGCATTGATCGAACTTACGACTTGAAACAACTACCTTTGCGCCATGTTCTGCAAGACCCTCAGCCATAGATTTCCCCATGCCTTTTGACGCACCTGTAAGCAACGCTACTTTACCCGTTAGATCGAACAGAGATGTATTAATCATTAATATAATTCCTTAATTAAAGCGAAATTTGTCATTGAAGGATGAAAGCATGTCCGTACCAAGATCCACTTTTTGTAGTCGTCTTACTTTTATCCACGTATTTGTCTAGACATAAGATTCTTTTACACTATCAAAATCGGCCGAAGAACAAAACTTCTGGGATTACTTGAGAAACCGAATCCTACTTTAACAGCGAGAAATATAGGCTTATTTATACTAAAAGCTTTGAGTATAAATAAGTAAAAGCTTAGCGATGGGGTGACCAGTAGTTTCGCCTATCAGATTTAAATTGATATCGTCGAGGAGGATGAGGTAAAGGATCCTCGGTACGTAATATCCATCCGAGTAACTCAGCAATAAGCGTAGATTGAACTTGTGCATATTCCGGGTTGTCGAATAAGTTGTCTAGCTCCACTGGGTCGTCAGCCAGATTATAGAGCTGACCATGTTCTTGCATATCAAATATTAATTTCCAATCACCTTTACGTATTGCCCGCATCGTCCCACTCTGCGACCAACCATTTAATTCGTCAAAACCTATTTCTGCATGCAGAGAATCTTTATTGGGATCAAAGTCCTCCTCATCTGTGTAGTGTAAGCCTCCAAATCCATGTTCCGAATATGCACTTCTGAACTCAGCCTGGGGATATTCTTGCCCAGTTAGTAGCGGCCATAAGCTGCGGCCCTGAACCCCAGCGGGCATCTCAACTCCTATTGCTTCACACACGGTGGGCACGAGGTCAGCGGTTGAGATATGGGCAGGATGCGGCTCGGAGGATCGAATAATTTCTGGACCGACAAAAAAGAAAGGTACCCGAATCAATACCTCTGGTAACTCTGCCCCCTTGCGCATCAAACCATACTCACCAACATAATCACCGTGGTCTGAGAGAAATATCAAAATTGTATTAGACTGAAGATCATGCGCCCCCAAGTAGTCCCAGAACCGCCTAACCTGATCATCGATAAGTCTGAGCATACCAAAGTAATTCGATCGTGCTTGCGGAAGCTGCTCGTCGTAGTCAGGGAATCCGAGCTCACCAATGTGTCGTAGCCACTGGTACTTGAATCCCTTTACTTCCAACGCGGATTTATCGGACAGGGTTGGGGGTATTGTTTCCGGAGGAAACATTGAAAAATAGGGTTCCGATACCTGATAGGGGTTATGGGGTTCCGGGAAAGATAACCATAGAAAAAATGGATTGGTCTGACTTGAGATAGAAATACTATCGATCCAATTTGTGGCAGCAGTTACAGTCCTATATGGGCACTGAAGACTGTAATCAAAAGGTGTTGGATCAAAGGCCACCCGCATTTTCAGGCTAGCTAAGTGTCTGTCAAAGGCTTTTTCCTCGGGTGTACGGTTTGCACCCAATCCACCGTGGTGCCCCATGGAGAAGTAATAATCCATCCTAGACGCATCGACATGAGAATGGTTTTTTCCACATAGGGCTGTTTGATATCCGTTATCACGTAAGATGTCATACAAATCCGACTGATAGAATGCATCGTTCCCATTATGATTCGTTCTTGCGCGGGTGGCACTAGGATAGCGGCCCGTCAACATACTTACACGCGCAGGCAAGCATGCTGGCATCGGAGTATATGCTCGATCAAACCAAGTTCCTTTTTTAGCCAGGCTATCCAAAAAGGGTGTGGTGTCTAAGCCAAAGCCTTCTCGTCTCGAAACATCAGCTCTTTGCTGGTCCGTCATGATCACAACAATGTTTGGCTTCATATTCAATTCTTGTTAATGGCCTGTAAAACGGCTTTTTGGAAATCTTTGTACACATTTCCTCCTCTTGGCTTAGCGGGAAAATAAACCGCGACAAGTTCGTTTTCAGGATCAGTCCACGAATCTGTGCGAGTTGCGCCAGCCCAGCCAAAAGAACCCTTACCTCGATAATTCCTCGCTAAATTAGAATCTGTTACAACGCTCACGGTATACCCCATTCCAATACCTTTAATACCTTTGCCAGTTCGCTCGAAAAGATCTCCCGCATGATTACGACTCATCATATCAACGCTATCCTGACTGAGTACACGTTGTCCAAACAGCTCTCCCCCATTAAGGAGCATCTGCTGGAAATGCAGGAAGTCCTCTGCCGTGCTTGATAATCCAGCACTTGCGGAAACGTATTTGGTGGGCTTGAACCAGTCCTTTGATTTTCTGGCAGCGATACCAGTATAGACGAAAGCTTTGGATCTCTTCTCATTTGGAACATAAAAAAAAGTATTACTCATTTCCAAAGGATCAAAAATTCTTTCCTGTACAAATATATCGAAGGGTGTTTTGGAAACAATTTCAATCACCCGAGCGACGATATCAAGGCCTAAGCTGTACTCCCAATGTGTTCCTGGTTGAAAATTAAGAGGCACCTTAGCAAGTCGGGGAATGTATGTAGCAAGCGTATCATCCTTCTTCGGTTTTTCGGATTGCCGAAGCTTTCCAAGGCCAGAGGTATGGGTCAGTAGGTGGTGAATTGTCACCGGAGATTCTAGGGCCTCTAGCCTCGGCTCTGACTTCGGACCCGTCTCTCTAACTATTAGTTTTGCTTTAAATCCATCTTTACCTTTTGCGTTTAAAGATTTGTCTCGAACAACTACTTTCATATCCTTAAATTCGGGGATGTATTTTGAAACCGCATCACTTGCTTTTATTAAGCCATCCTCGATCGCTATCATTGCAGCAACCCCGAGAACAGGCTTGGTCATTGATGCAATTGCAAAAATCGTATCAGTTTCCATCGCTCGTCCATTAATCGAATCCATCTCACCATGCGTTGAGAAGTGGACAACCCTACCGCGGCGAGCCACGATAGTGACACCACCCTGAATATGACCCAAATTTATATGTTCTTGCATCAACTCATCGATACGATTAAGCCCCTCAGTTGACATGCCAACTAGCTCCGCATTAACAACTGGCATTTTCTTGGGGATATGACCTGGTTCAGCAGACGCACTGAAACCATAAAACGATACTAAAAGAAGAAAAATCGCTTTTTTCTGATTCATTAAAAATTGTCCAAAAGACCTTTTTTTAAGAAAGTCTTTGAAATATCTTTTCGAGTAAATTTCACGTCGCTCTAAGGAAAACATATGCTTAGGCCTGATAAGTGAGGTGCGAAGATGTATTGGATCCTATTTATTGCTCTAGTAGATTCAAAATATAACTAGTCAGTAGCGTTGTCTACTATTTAGGTATTCCAACTATTTAATCTGATATTATTTAAAAGCTTAATTATCAATCGTAGGATTACCAGGTGGCAAGTCGCAATCCAAGCAGGCCAAACCTTCTTTTCATCCTGAGTGATGATCAGGGCGCTTGGGCAATGGGTTGTGCTGGCAATGAAGAAATACGTACACCTAATCTAGATCGGTTGGCACATGACGGTATCCGTTTCGATAATTTCTTTTGTGCTTCCCCAGTATGCTCTCCTGCGAGGGCATCAATTCTTACCGGCTCAATTCCTTCGCAACACGGAGTACATGATTTCATTTCTATGCCACATGATAGTCAGGGCCAACCAAACCCAAACTCTCCCGCAAATAGTATTCCGTTCCTCGAGGGCAACGCCTGTTATCCAGAGTTACTGGCCGATATGGGATACCGAACTTGTTTATCAGGTAAATGGCACCTGGGTGATGCCAGGGAAGCGCAATGTGGCTTTGAAGAATGGTATCCCATGCCTTTCGGACAATGCAGCTACCGCGATGTACCTTTGGTAAAGGATGGCGACCACACCTGCGTTAAAAATACATACGCAACAGACCTTTTTACTGACAACGCCCTGAAATTCCTTGAAGAGCAAGTCGAAGAAGAAGCCCCTTTTTGTCTAAATATATGCTATACCGCCCCGCACAAGCCTTGGGGTAGAGAACATCACCCTGAAGAGCTCTGGGATGATTATTATGACAACTGTCCTTTTAAATCGACACCAGGACCAGAGGAACCCTTAGCATCCGGATTTCAACGTTATAGTTTTTTGTCACCCAGCGACGCTGAGGCAAGGAAAAAAGTTAATCCCTCAGAGTTACGTAGGCAAGACCTTGCAGGCTACTTTGCCTCTATCGAGGCAATGGATAGTAATATCGGTCGCCTACTCAGTTGGCTGGATAGCCAGGACCTAAGGAGTAGTACCCTAATTGTATTCATGGGTGATAACGGCATGAATACTGGGCATCACGGTATCTGGGGTAAGGGAAACGGCACTTGGCCGCAGAATCTATTCGACACTAGTGTAAAGGTTCCTTGCATCATCAGTCGACCCGGCTACGTCCCACAAAATAAGGTCTCCTCAGCACTGTTGAGCCAGTACGACTGGATATCAACGATAGTAGATTATGCCGGTGATGCTAGTCTTTCTCCAAGAGGATTACCTGGTAGATCATTTGCTTCAATACTGAGAGGGCACGTGGGCGAAGAACGTGATCGTATATTCGTCTTCGATGAATATGGTCCTGTTCGTATGATCCGATCCAAGGAGTGGAAACTTATTTGGCGTTATCCAGCAGGAGCACATGAGTTATATGACGTCAGTAACGACCCTAATGAAAGCGTTAACCTGTTTGACGAGCCCGGCTTTGCGAATCTCATCGCAGAAATGCGTAGAGAGCTAGATGATTGGTATGCGGCCTATATTGATCCAAGTATAGATGGGAGCAAGTTACCGATTACCGGCTACGGTCAAAGAAGCCATGCTTCGGAAAAAAAAGCATTTAACCATCGATTTCAGATGAAGGACTCCAAGCATTAAAATGTCTGGATGCCAGGCACTTCGTTTATTGTCATTCCTGAACTTATTGAAACCGTAAATCAAATTGGGAAATTAAATTTAAAATTTATGAATAAAAAATTTCAATTCCAATCAAACATCGCATCTTTGCTTGGTTATCAATGTCCTGACTGGTTCAGAGACGCAAAATTTGGCATCTACGTACATTGGGGTGTCTACTCAGTTCCAGAGCGTGGCGAATGGTACCCCCGAAATATGTATCTTGAGGGACACCCAGACTACCAGCACCATATACAGAATTATGGGCATCCGTCTGAATTTGGGTATAAAGATTTGATTCCTCTCTGGACCGCAGAAAAATGGGATCCGGAAGAATTGGTCTCCCTTTTCAAACGCGCGGGTGCACGATACTTTACCCCCTGTGCTGTTCATCACGACAACTTTGATCTTTGGGACTCAAAATTTCATCGTTGGAATAGTGTCAATATGGGTCCCAGAAAGGATATTACGCGTCAGTGGCAAGAGGCTGCACTCAATCAAGGATTGCGTTTTGGGGTCACTACTCATCTCGAGCGAACCTGGAGCTGGTTTAACACCAACAAGGGAGCAGATTGCTCGGGTACGAAAGTGGGTGTCCCATTCGATGGTAACAATACTAGCTACAGTGATTTTTACTTAGACCCTCATACTGATACTGATTTACGCCACCCCCTTAATGCGCCAAAGAGTTGGTGCGAACATTGGGCAGCACGTATAAAAGATCTTATAGATAACTATCACCCTGACCTCCTCTACTTTGATGGATGCATCCCCTTCGCAGGGGAGGATAATGGACAGACTGGCCTGGACGTTATAGCCCACTATTATAATGACAGCATAAAAGAGCATAACGGCGACTTGCAGGCCGTGATGTGCGTCAAGGATCTGCCAGATCACGGTATCTACGTCGATGGGGTAACTACCCTCGATTTAGAACGCACCCGTCTTGATAATATTCGCGGATTGCCCTGGCAAACCGATACATCAACTGGTCCCTGGGGGTATAACTCCGGGATTTCATACCGGCCTGTTAAAGAATTAATTCACGAGTTGATAGATATTGTGAGTAAGAATGGTAACGTTCTATTGAATGTACCTCCCAAAGCAGACGGAACATTGGACTCCGCTACCGTCCAAATCTTGGAGTCAATAGGACAATGGCTCGATATTAATGGGGAGGCAATCTATGGAACTCGTCCATGGGTAATCCATGGCCATGATCAGTATCGATTTACCCGGGCGAAGGATGCGGTCTATGTACACCTACTTGAGTGGCCGAAAGATAATAATGTAATAACTATTCCCAGCCTGGTTCAGCTACGAGCGATTGGCCCCATTTCAAAAGTTCAGCTTCTGGGCTGCGATAAAAGCCTGCGTTGGGGCCAAGATACAGTCGAGGAAGGTGCATTACGGATTGTACTTCCGGAACATCCAAAGGGGGAACATGCTTGGGTATTCAAGGTGCAATGGTAACTTTAAAAAATGCTCACGAAGTACAAGCTCCACACCTAACTTACAGAGACTGCTTAAGTAAATATTCCTCGTATGTCCCCTGAAAATCGTTCAGGCGCTGATCTTTTATCTCGATAACTCGAGTCGCAAGCGATGACACAAACTCTCGATCGTGACTAACAAAGATTAGCGTACCCTCATAGTGCTCCAGCGCCAGATTAAGAGCCTCAATGGCTTCCATATCTAGATGATTCGTGGGTTCGTCTAAAAGCATTACGTTGGGCGAAGACAGTATTAGCTTTCCAAAAAGAAGTCTATTCTTCTCTCCGCCCGAACAAACTTTCACACCTTTGTTAAAGTCTTCAGATGAAAACAATAACCGACCAAGCGTGGCTCTAACAATTTGCTCATCATGGCTCTCATTACGCCACTGGCTCATCCAGTCGAAAAGGTTTAATTCTGATTCAAATTCTGCAGTCGTATCCTGCGGGCAATAACCAAGAGAAGCATTCTCTGCCCACTTTATTGTGCCTGATTCTGCTTGAAGATCGTCCATCAAGCATCTAAGAAAAGTTGTTTTTCCAACACCATTCTCACCGATAATAGCCAATCGTGCCCCCGCCTCAAGAATCATATTCCCTTCTGTGAACAAGGTTTCTCCGTCAAAACTGTGACCGAGATTTTCAATGGTTAGGGCAGCGCGGTGAAGTTTAGAGTCTGGCTCGAACCTAATATAAGGACTTACTCTACTTGAGGGCTTAATATCCAAAAGCTCTATTTTCTCTATTTGTCGGACTCTCGAAGTAGCCTGCCGTGCCTTAGAGGCATTGGCAGAAAATCTGCTAACGAACTGCTTTAACTCAGAAATCTGTGCTTTCTTTTTAGCATTTTCAGACTGGGCCCTCTCCCTCGCTTGAGTCGAGGCAATCATAAAGTCGTCATAGTTTCCCGGGTAAACTTTTATAGTGCCATAATCAATGTCGGCCATGTGTGTGCAAACTGCGTTTAAAAAATGTCGATCATGAGAAATAATGACCATAGTGCTTTTCCGCTCATTTAATATCCCTTCGAGCCAACGAATTGTGTGGATGTCGAGATTGTTTGTCGGCTCATCAAGTAGCAAGATATCAGGATCCGCGAAGAGAGCTTGGGCCAACAATACTCTCAGCTTCCAGCCCGGTGCTACTTCGCTCATCGGGCCATAATGAAGAGACTCGTCAATGCTCGCCCCTGAGAGAATCTCGCAAGCACGACTTTCAGCACTATAACCATCTAATTCAGCAAACTGAACTTCCAGATCAGCGACTTTAATACCATCTTCTTCAGTCATTTCCGGTAAGCTATAAATCCTGTCACGTTCTGTTTTAATTTCCGCTAACTTTTTATCGCCCAGGATAACTGTATCGACGACGGTAAGTTCTTCGTATGCAAACTGGTCCTGACTGAGTTGACCAATACGCAAATTTGAATTGATTGATACATTACCAGAGGTCGGCTCGAGCTCACCGCTTAGAATTTTCATGAAGGTTGACTTACCACAGCCGTTAGCACCGATCAGGCCGTAGCGGTTGCCCTCTGTAAACTTTACAGAGATATCTTCGAATAAAGGTTTTGATCCAAACTGAATGGTAATATTTGCTGTGGTAATCACTTTGTTCCCGTTCTAAATTTAATTATTGTCTCTTAGCCTAATGCCTTGCGGGCGCACGATAAAAGTTTAGCAGCGATAAAACAATCTGCTTTTTTATCTTTTGATTTTTTTCAAATTTTTTAGAGCACCCTCGCTTTTTTTACTCTCTAACTTATACGTCTGGACGTTTTTAGTCTTGTTCTCTTGCTATCTTCGAACTCGTTCTTAGGGCTCGAAATCATAAATTCTCCTATCCCGCGGAAATTTCCCTCGAGAATCAAATCCTAAGAGGGTTTGATCGCCCAAATGGCATTAACTTTAGTATCCTAGCGACTTACATAGGTCCTCATCATCGCTGTCGAGGTGATCTCAGCCAGTTCTATTCTGCTATGGCCTATGCTCAAATTAAATCGTCTAATAATTTTTGATCGTACTCGCCTACCTCCAAATAAACCGCTTCCAGGTTATCTCTTTGTCGCTCTCTGTTACTCGACTTCGGGATCGTTACCACATTTCGCTGCCGTATTAGCCAGTTGATTGCGAGTTGTTGGGGAGTAACGGAGAGCCGCTCAGAAACATCCACTAATGTGGGATGATTGAAATCGCAGTTTCTCAGAGGGCTATAAGCTGTAAGCGTCAACTCATGCTCCTGACAAAACTCCAAAGTCCCATCAAACTGCGGTTTTCGATGGAAAAGGCTGTAAAGAACCTGGTTCCCAAATAAAGGTGTTTCCGAAATTCTCACCGCTTCCTCCAACAATGGCAGGTCAAAGTTACTAACACCGACGTTGCGTACCTTTCCCTCGCGAACTAACCTATTTAGTGCCTGAAACGTCTCAGCGAGAGGTATATCTTTGCTTGGCCAGTGGATTAGGTATAGGTCAATATAGTCAGATTGAAGTTTCCGAAGCGAGCCATCACAAGCATGGAGAATTCCTCGGTAGGATAGATTTTCCGGCTTGACCTTGCTAGTGATTATAAAATCACTTCGGTTGAGACCCATCAAAGCACGCCCCAACAATTCTTCCGAGTGGCCAGCAGCGTACATCTCTGCCGTGTCAAAGTGCCTATATCCCAGACTAATAGCCTGCTCTATCGCTTTTAGCTCAGAATGATCACGGGAATGATCTGGATTAAGAAGACCGCCATAATCCCACATACCGAGACCAACCGGAGGCAATATTAATTTGTCTCTCATCTTCGCACCTGAAAGCTTATTTTCTGGAGCGACAACTTTTTTGGCTCCAACTAAAGTAAACGAAATTATGAGACGAGATTACACCAAAGCAGCATTTTTTTTCTACAGACCAACGAGAGATACTCAATAAGAGTAACAGAAGGTGCTTTTTGTGGGCATTCTTTTAATATAGTCATAGACCAAAGCGCGGAGGGAAACGTGCCAGATAAAATGTCCGAAGACGAGGTATTAGCATATATCGACTCAAAGCCGGGATGGGCAATGCTGTCTACTATTGGGTGTGATGGTTACCCTCACACTGTGCCTGTGGGTTATTTCAGAGTGAACCATAAAATTTATATGGGATGTAGGGATAACACCCAGAAGGTTGTCAACATAGAACGTAATCCAAGAGTATCCATCAGCCTGGAAAGTGGAACCACCATGCGAGAGCTGAAAGGAGTACTATTGAGAGGTAATGCGCGCGTAATTCGAGACCAAAAAGAGCGCCTGACTATCTCGCAACTAGCAGCACAATCCCGTGGATCGAAGACAGAGGAGTCTGCGAAAACCATGAGTGATGACGGCGTTTATATCGAACTGAGTGATTTCAAAATGACGTCGTGGGATTACGGAAAGTAGTTTCCAATCGAACGCCCCCTTCGATTAGTAATTAACTTTCAGACAGATTAGATAATGATTTTAGTCTAGCGAAGACCACCTCACTTGAAGCCTCATTTTTACGGATCGTTCTCGTAGCTAGAAAGACCTCGTAAACCAAAAAAATTAGTGAGGCTGCAAGCAATAGCAGAGAGACGATAAATAACGATGCTACCGCAAAAGATATTTCAACCGCCATCATTGCACCTAAGAACATTGTAATTATGAGCAAACAAACAAACAGAACACTACCTAATGAAAGCCAAATCCCCATTGAAATCAAGAAACTTCTTTTGGCTAATTTTGTAATTGCAGACCTAGCAAGGAGAAGGTCATCGCCGCTCGCATTATGAATGATTGAATAAATGAAACGTTCTCGATCTTTAATCCTACCTAATCTACTGGTCATGACATTTAGAAGGCCACCAACACCGACTATTAAGAAAACTGGCGTCATGGCGCCCTGCATGGCTTCTGATATCAACACTAAGAACCCTCCTAAACTAGCAACACCTCGTGTACCCGGGGATATTATCTAGCTGGTGCCTAGAACGGACCGACTATATTATCCTAATCGCCAAAATGCCCAAAGCTAAATCCTGATGTACCCTGGATTACTAAGGCGTTGTAATATTATCAAAGAAAGACCAGATCACGCGGTGGGTCGAGACTTCACCCAGGTTTTGTGGCCACTCATGTCCTCCATCCACTAATCGATAGTGTTCGACTCTTGCCCCCTGATCGCAATGTTCGTAAACGAAGTGTACTTCATCCATATTTTCATTCACAGTTTTGGTTTGGCACTGGTACCGATCGCGCCAAAATTGCAGCAAACCTGGAACATCATGCATCTCGCCAACCGAGTCCCACTCTTTCCATTCCCATGTATTTCCATAAGCAATAATGGGGTCTTTGAGACCATGAATGTGCATGATGGGTACATTGATTTGCGGATTACAGGACTTCTTTATGACCGGCATGGTACCGGCGAACGAGGCTATTGCAGCAAATTGATCGCTCATCTGACACGCCAGTTCATAAGAGAACATTGAACCAAGGGAATAGCCTACCGCATAAATTTTTTTGTCATCGAGTGGATGGCTCTCTTCAATATCACTGATGATTGCATTGATAAAGTCTATGTCTTGATAAGAATCAGCATCGGTATTGAGTTGCCACGCGCTCTCATTTTCCGGCAAACGTTTACCCACGGGAACCGCGAGAGCAATCCCAAATTCCTCACCAAGTGCTTCCCATTGACGCTGTTGTGGGAATGGCCAGGCTTCTACGCCACCGCCATTCAATAAGACGACGAGTGATAAGGGACCTTCAGGAGGATTTTCTGGGATAAATCTGTTGTATTCTCTTTTACCACCATTCACCATAATCTCAACGGTCGGTAGGTGCTGTCCATACTTGTATACAAGGTAGCCCCAGTAGGACATGGTTCCAACAACACCTGCAACGATGATGCCTGTAACGACAACAATGATAAATTTTAATCCTTTCTTCATAGGTTTACCTGCTATCTCCTTTGATGTGTAGCGGATCGGCGAAAAGCAGCCCAGACTAGCTCGCGGCAACTTCTCTTGCAAATTGGCGGAATGGGTAGAAGCCGAACCCAAATTTTCAATAATGTTTTCATCAGACACTTACAAGCCCGCATGAGCCACGTCATAAATGTAATAGGGAGCATGTCACGTATCCAAGAAAATGATATATTCGTATTATTAAAAATGTTCATGTCCATTTGTAAATAAATTTAATATTTAGTTTCTTTGCCAACTTACCCCGCCTAACACAACGCTGATATTGAAGTGAGCCCGAGAACCAAACAAATGACCATAACGCAATTTGATGAAAAACAATGGCCAGATCTGACAGCATTTCGAAATGCCTGTTTGAATGAGCACATCAATGAAATGCAACGAATTTCTGACTTAGCACATAATTGGTATGAAAATGAAAACCCGAAAGAAATAGAAATGAGTGAACTCGCAAAGGTTTTTCAAGCCCAACACTACGCAGCTGAAAATAATCTTCAAGCGTTAAAAAGAGTTATTAAGGATCATCCGTGGACTATAAACTATCCTTGGACAGCCCAAAGATGGTTACCCATAACCCAAGCCGTATATGCTCATGGCGACAGAATGATGATCAATTTTCTTTTGGATTCAGGAGCCGATCCTACTCTGCTTGTTGGGCCTCCGGATGACCTATGTAATCTTTGCGATATGGCGAGGCATGGTGGTCACAAAAAACTGGCATCAGATTTAGAAAGTATTGTTGATATGAAGGAATACAAAATCAGACTTTAATAGGTGACCAGTGACAGAGATGACAGCTTGAGTAGAGGAACTTTCAGCCGTTGAAATTGAAACCTCCATCTTTGCGAAGTGCCCTCTCCTATTAAATCTAAGAGAAATTCGATGATTAGCTTGCTAGGGGTTTTATTCCTTTTTCGGAGTAAAAATGACAAGGCATGCAAGAAATGAAAATATAAAGAAGGAAATAATAGATATTTCCTGCTTTTCGTTCACTAGCATTCAAAGGTTTTCCTCCAAGCCGATAATATCTTGGCAACAGGCAATGAGACTTATTGCCGTAATGGCCAAATTTTTTCACCAGATTCTAGTTTAATGATTGCGCCTTCGTAGACATAAAATGCTTTGTTAGAGCCATCTAGGGTTATAAAGGGGTATAGCACCTTCCTATCTGAAACTTTTTTTCCATTACATGTAATTCGATGTACAAAGACTTTTGTATCATCACTCAGTAGACCATGTTCTGCGAACACTTTCGAAAATGCGTTATCCTGGTTAGCGAGTTCAAATTCCTTGTTGCCGAGGAATTCTGTCATTGCATAGGTTTTGTAAGTCGCGGACTGCCCGGCGTAATCACAGGAGTAGAAGACACCATCTGCCCATCCTTTTGAAATTTCTTGTTGCTTGCCATAAATGTTTGCTTCGTCTGCGAACCACAACTCCCCAAAATATCCGGTAACAGTCCATTTAGTATCGATATATTGAGCACTCAAGAGCAAAGGAAAGGCAATTATTAAACTCGTCTGAGCAATTCTTTTTATAAGTTTGATCAAGAATCCTAAGCTCACCGTGCCACCATTTCATGTATCTTAGTTGGGTTGTATGTACTCCGTGGATAGCTAATTATTTACATAAATCAGCTGTTTAAGAGAACCATAAGAGCAAGAGTGGTGGAGCTAGGCAGGATCGAACTGCCGACCTCGTGACTGCCAGTCACGCGCTCTCCCAGCTGAGCTATAGCCCCAATTCCGGGGGAAATCGTATCTCTTTAATCCGAACCATTCAACTGGGAAGTTCTAGACCCCGGGTCAGGTGGTGTCTCAGGTGGACCAGCAAAGCATTGCGCTATCTCCATCCACTGCCGCGCCGATTTACCAACTACTTTTAAATGGATATCTTTATCCTGTATGTTCCGACCTTGCGTCACAACGTGACAAAATTCAACAGCTGCGCCAGAAATGTAGTCCTCTTTTGAGGGCTGTCCAAATTCCCAGATCTCACCAGAGGGAGCGTCTAACTTCACGAAAGGTATAGGGCTTGGAGGTTTCATCTTCCTATTGATGAAAGTCCACGCAAAGGTTTTTACACCGATCACTACTATATTCTTTAGGCGATCAGTATTAATTCTTGTTCGGTTTAAGCAATCATAAATATCCTGACCATGCGCCCAAGTCTCCATTTGTCGTGCGGTGGTGAACATCATCAAACCCATATCAGGACCAAACCAGGTTAGTCGACGCTTTGGATCACTGTCCCCAAGTTGCTCACACATTTCATTGAAGCATCGCCACCAAGAGTCAAGCAATTCGAGACCATGAATATTTGGAGACATAACAGTTCTTTGAGCCTTCCGATTATATTTGATCGTCAGAAACTCACTACGATCCGCTAAGGATAGCATTGCTGCCTTGTCTGCTCCGTGGAGATGTTGGATAACATTATTGATAGTCCATTTCTTAAATGGCGTTTTCAGGTTCCAGTTCTCCGGAGGGATTGTCTCAAGAAGCTTTTTCAATTCTTCACCCTCTTCGTACAAATCAACTGCTTGCTGCATTATCGCCCAGAGCCCCTTCGTACCTGATACTCTTTTTCCAATTTTTTGGTTAACTTCTTAGAAACCCCACCTAAAATATCGAGCGCATTTTTTAGCCGCGCGCGAGTTAAATCGGGCCCAATAATTTCCATCGAATCGAATAATGGCGGAGATACTGGTTTCCCAGAAATCGCAATAAAGATCGGTGAGAGTACGTCTCGAATTTTAAGACCTAAATCCTCTCCCAGATCTTCAAACAACTTGTTTAAACTATGTCTATCCCAGTCGACTAGAGCATCTATATCCCATAGCGCAAATTGTAGAATTTTTTTTATTTGATCCACGGAGAGATTCTTGACCGCTAAATCATCCTCCGAAAGAGAGGGCAAGCCAGACGCAAAGAAGGCTATCATATCGGTAATTTCGGAGAAAACATCAACCCTCTCCTTCACAAGAGGTATAATTCTCTTAAGATTTTCCCGATTATATGCCCATTCACTGATCCTATCCGCAAATGCGTCATCATCGAGCTCTTCCCGAAGCCACCTGCCGTTTAGCCATCTTAACTTTTCAGTGTCAAAGATTGGCGCGCCAAGAGAAATTCTTTCCAGATCGAAATGATTAATCATCTCACTAAGCGAAAATTTCTCTTCTCCGTTGGGCATACTCCAACCAAGCATACCGAGGTAGTTAATTACTGCTTCAGGGAGAAAACCCATGCGTTCATAGAAGCCAATACTTGTCGGATTTTTACGCTTACTTAATTTACTTTTATCAGGATTACGCAACAAAGGCATGTGGATTAGTTCTGGCATATCCCATCCAAAATAATCGTAAAGCAGTTTGTGCTTTGGCGCTGAGTTGATCCACTCCTCTCCGCGAATGATGTGAGTAATTTCCATTAGATGATCATCGACAACTACGGCCAGATGGTAAGTTGGGTTACCGTCAGATTTTTGTAGTACCTGCATGTCGATTTGTGAATACTCAATTGGAACATCACCTCTCAATCGATCCTTAACGATACATGTGCCTTCCTCTGGAACTTTCATCCGAACAACATACTCCTGACCAGATGCAAGTTTTTCCTGCACCTGCTCTTCCGACAAAGAAAGACAATATCCGTCGTAACGGGTGGTTTCGTTGTTCTTTATCTGTTCAGTTCGCATACTCGCTAGACGTTCAGGAGTACAAAAACAGCGAAAGGCATGTCCACGCGACAGAAGAACATCGATATGCTGTTTATAAGTGTCCAGCCTTTCGCTTTGACGATATGGGCCAAAAGGTCCAGGTTTATCAGGACCCTCGTCCCAATCAAGTCCCAACCAGCGCAGTGAATCTATAATTTTTTGTTCCGACTGCTTCGAGCTCCGAGCTGCATCGGTATCTTCAATACGAAGTATAAATTGACCACCAAACCGGCGAGCAAAACACAAGCTAAAAAGTGCCATATAGGCTGTGCCTACATGCGGGTCTCCCGTGGGCGATGGCGCTACTCTTGTACGAACTTTCATATTAGACATTGTAACTTTTTTACAGACGCAGGTCTGCACACAGAATCGGACCATAAGTGACGTTGGGGTGTTAAACTACTACCTCATTTAAATCAGTATGAAAATCTTGGATAGAAGATTATCAGTAGCGCCGATGATGGGATGTACAGATCGACATTTCAGATTTCTCCTGCGCCTACTTTCTCCAAACGCCATGCTTTATAGTGAAATGATCGTTACTGGGGCTTTATTATATGGAGAAAAAGAAAAATTCCTCGATCATAGTAACGACGCCCCTTGCAGTTTTCAATTGGGTGGAAGCGATCCTAAAGAGTTAGCAACGGCCGCCACATTGATTGAACAAGCTGGCTATCAAGAAGTAAATCTCAACTGTGGCTGCCCGAGTGACCGCGTGCAAGTAGGCGGTATCGGAGCATGTCTGATGGCAAAACCGGAATTAGTCGCAGACTGCTACCAAGCGATGAGTAGCGCTGTAGACATACCTGTGACAGTAAAAACCAGGATAGGTATCGATGACAGCG
This sequence comes from Pseudomonadota bacterium, assembly GCA_036337195.1. Taxonomy (GTDB): domain Bacteria; phylum Pseudomonadota; class Gammaproteobacteria; order Pseudomonadales; family Azotimanducaceae; genus UBA7455. The sequence continues at coordinate 57,919 of JAYZES010000013.1, read as the reverse complement.
ATGACTATCAGTTTTTTAAAGACTTTGTCCTTACTCTTTACGAGGCCGGGTGCCGTACTTTCATCATCCACGCTCGAAAGGCAATATTGAAAGGTCTGACACCAAAAGAGAATCGGGATATCCCTCCACTCAAGTACCATTACGTTTATCAAGTCATGAAGGAGCTACCAGACGCAACATTTATTTTAAATGGAGGAATCAAGACTCTAGCGGACTTTGTAGAGTTGAAACCGCAAACAGATGGCTTGATGTTGGGAAGAGCGATTTATTCAAATCCATATCTATTAGCGCATCTTGAGAACGCCACCTTTTCAACCGCACTTCCCTCTCAGCTCGACATCTTGGGAGAATATAGATCATACATAATCAGACAACTTGATGACCGGGTAGCAATAAAACACATGATCAAGCATCTTTTAGGCTACTTCACGGGAATCCGAGGAGCGAAACAGTTTCGTCGCTATCTAAGTACTCACATGTTTAAAGATGATGCAAACATCAGTGTGCTCGATAATGCGTTAGAGGCTTCGAAAGTCACCGAAAATATTATCCATGGGGCAATTTAATGATTAACAAGCTCACGCAATTCTTTACCAAAAACTTTCTTTCCGAAGAAGCGGGAGAAGAAAAGGAACAGCGGGGAATCGAGTTCGCAACGGCTGCTCTTCTTATAGAGGTATCAAGAAGCGACGAGGAGCGCACAGAGGACGAAAAACAATCGATCATTTCGATACTACAAGGGTTGTTCGAGTTCAATGAGGAAGAGCTGAGCAATCTTATCGAGCTAGCCGAGGATGCAATAGAAGAAGCCAATGATCTTCACCAATTCACTCGCCTCCTAAATGAAAACTATGACTATAGTGGTAGGAAGGAATTAGTAGTTCAACTGTGGCGGGTCGCATATGCAGATGGGCGTATAGACAAATTTGAGGAACATATCATCAGACGCATCGCGGGTCTGCTGCATGTTGACAACAGCGACTTCGTTCAAGCAAAAGTTTCTGCCCGCAACTGAAAAAGAGTGGATGGCAACCTAGCCCGCAGGCTTGATCTCCTCGGATTCGATAAGTCGCAGCTGCTTCTGAAGGCGTTTTGCCGAAACTGGCAAACTAGTCCCTAGTTTTTGTGCAAACATCGAGACTCGAAACTCCTCGACCATCCAACGATATAACTCCATTTCTGAACCCTCTAGATAGCTGTCAGTGATCGCCCCAGAAAAATCGACTACTTCTCTTAGGGCGTTGCGGTCATGTGCCGGATTAGAAGACAGTTTATCGATTCGGAAACGGATAGCCTTAAGGTAGCGTGGGTACTGCTTTAACCAGTGAAAGGGAAGCTGCCTCAGGAATCCCGGGTCAAGCAACCTCGTTAATTGCTGATTAATATCATCGCAGGCGTAACGATTGTGATCAGTTACAATTTTCTCTAGGTCACTTTCTATCCGGTTTGATTCTTGTAATACCTGACCTAGGATTGATGAGACCTCATCCGCAACAGTCATCAAACGACCCTTTTGCATCAGGCGATCTCGAAACGTCTTGGCATTTCTGATCATCGATAAGCCTTCGATAAAGGTATACCTGAAAATTGTTGAAACTATTTCCTCCACCAACTGCTCTCTTGAACCACGTGTTGCATAGTAAAGAGAGTACTTTTCGAAGCCCAACAGGTTTTTTTCGACGTACTTCCTCTGATGTTCTAGTTGTAACATTATCAAACGTAGCAATCCTGCACTCATCTCTTTCCTCGCAGCCAGTTTGGCATTGAGAACTTCTAAATTTACATGGGTTCCTTTATCGACAAGTGCGGGGTAACCCTTGATCGTAATATCACCGTGCTTGACTTCAACGTACTCCGGCAGATCCTCAAAGGACCAATCCTTTAAGTGATCCTTCTCTAAGACATGTCGCGAGCGTTTACGGAAGTTTAAATCAGATTCCTTGGAAAACTGTTTTTGCAGCACATTCAGGTCCCTTCCAGCGCCTAAAACTTTCCCCGTGTCATCGACGATACGCACATTCATCGAGAGATGTTTATCCAGATTTTTAATGTTGAAGTCATTTGCAGTCACGCGAATTCCCGACAGACGAAACAATGTTTCTGCTAAAACTTCATTGAGGCTGCGACCGTCGAACTTAAGCTTCGGTAAAACAGTATCGGTGTACTGCGGCGCTGGAACGAAATTTTTTCGCAACGCTTTTGGAAGCGACTTTATTAAAGCAAGACACTTTTCTCGCAAAAGTCCGGGAATTACCCAATCCAACTGTGCTTCTGAGACTTGCCTAAGTATAGCTACTGGTATGCTAACACTTACACCGTCTTCTCGATGTTCTGGGTCAAACTGATAATCCAAATGTAACTCCGTATCAGCGATCTTAAGTGAGTTTGGGTAGATCTGATCAGAGATATTGACTTGCTGCTTAAGTAATTGGTCCTTGTCAAGAAAAAGAGAGCGCTCATTTATACTTATAAATTTTTCAAGGTCACGAGCACTACAAACGTTTTCTGGCAATCTTTCATCATAAAAGGCATAAATTGTTTGATTATCAGCTAGTAAATCCCGTTTCCTAGTTTTCGATTCAAGCTTTTCTATTTCAGCAATCAACTTTTTGTTGTGCTTAAAAAACGGTAATGAGGATAAAAGTTGCTGTTCCACTAACGCCTCATGAATAAAGATCTCTCGCGCCTCTATCGGATTTACCCTCCCGAAATCGACTTTTCGACGATTCACGATGAGCAGTCCATATAAAGAGACGCTCTCATAAGCCGTCACATGACCACGAGCGGGATTGAAAAATGGGTCTGAAAAACTGCGAACCACTAAGTGATCTGCAAGCTTTTCTACCCAGTCGTTGCCAATTTGCGCTACGCAGCGGGCATATAACTTCGTAGTTTCAACAAGCTCGCTAGACACTATCCACTTAGGTCTCGTTTTAAACTGGGAGGAGCCAGGAAATATAAAATGCATTCTGTTTCGAGCACCGAAATAAGTGTTGTCTTTATCTTTTTGACCGATATTCCCTAGCAACCCACTCAGAATAGACTGGTGAATGGATTTGTAATCTGCTGGTAACTTATTTAACTTGAGCTTTAGTTCGTCACATACTGTAGAAAGCTGATAGTGGATATCTTTCCACTCTCGCATTCTTGCATATGAGAGAAAATTGGAGCGGCAATAGTGCCTCAGCCGACTCTGGCTCAATGCCTTCTGATGTTTTTCAAATGTGTTCCAAAGGTTCAGAAATACGAGAAAATCCGACTTCTCATCCCAATACTGCTTATGAGTAGTATCAGCTTTCTGCTGATGCTCGGAAGGCCGCTCTCGGGGATCCTGAAGAGAAAGGGCACTAGTGATGATTAACAACTCAGTGAGGCAATCTCTTTTAGCAGCCTCTATAAGCATCCTGGATAGCCTAGGATCCACGGGGAACTTAGCCATTTGTCGGCCAATCCGTGTGATGCGACGTTCTTTATCTACCGCATGCAGCTCAAATAATAATTGAAACCCGTCACTAATTTGTCGTCGATCAGGACTCTGTATAAATGAAAACTTTTCAATACTTCCCAGCCGCAATACCAGCATCTGAAGGATGACAGCTGCTAAGTTAGTGCGCATAATCTCCGGAGCCGTGAAAGCAGGTCGAGCTTGAAAATCGTCTTGAGAATACAATCTAATACAGCGACCAGGAGCAATTCTCCCGCATCGGCCCTTTCTTTGTTCCGCGCTCGCTTGCGACACCTTTTCAACCGGTAGTTGCTGAATTTTGGATTTATAACTATATCTTGAGATTCGGGCCAATCCAGGATCAATGACATAGTGGATTCTTGGAACTGTCAGTGAGGTCTCGGCCACATTTGTAGCTAATATTATTCTTGGTTTACCTCGAGCGTCAAAGACCCGATTCTGCTCTGCAACACTTAAACGGGAGTAAAGCGGCAAAATATCGAATGATTTAATTCGTGATTTTTTAATCTCATTTGAGAGTTCTTTTATTTCTCTTTCCCCAGGAAGAAAAACAAGGACATCACCTGGAGCAGACTTTCGATTATTCTCAATATCTATATCAAAAAGTACATCTATTATGCTTTGGTATAGCTGCTGGTCAGTGTCTTGACTTTTGGTTTCCTCTAGAGGTTTATAAGCAACTTCGACGGGATAAGTTCTGCCAGCGACCCCTAAAACCGGCGCATCCTCGAAATAATCAGAAAAACGCTGAACATCAATCGTTGCTGAAGTAACAATAATTTTCAGATCAGGCCTCTTAGGGAGAATTGTTTTGATATACCCAAGTAGAAAATCTATATTGAGGCTGCGCTCATGAGCCTCATCGATTATTAGGACCTGATATTGCTCTAAAAAACGGTCATGTTGCGTCTCTGCCAACAAAATCCCATCCGTCATAATTTTAATTTGAGTTTCATGCGAGGTGCGGTCCTCGAAGCGCACTTTATATCCAACAAGTTTGCCCACTTGGGTATTAAGTTCCGATGCAACACGCCGAGAAACAGTTCGAGTAGCGACCACTCTGGGTTGCGTATGGCCGATGGCTCCATAAATTCCCAGCCCCATCGCTAGACAAAGTTTTGGGATCTGCGTGGTTTTGCCCGAACCGGTTTCACCGGCTATGACAACCACCTGATTCCTTGCAATTGCCTCTTCGATATCGGACAAGCACTTTGAGATTGGGAGTGCTTCAGGGTAGTTAACGGAAGGTAATGCGTTTTCTCGCTCTAGAGCAAGATGGTGTGATCTTTCTATTTTCGCTTGAACTGACGCAAAGCGTTTTTAGCTAAGAGCCCTCTTTAGGGCAAAACGATCCCGAATCATGCAGGTTGCAATACGTGCTCCAAGCTCTGGGGACTTAAGGTTCACTTGGTAAGATAATTCATACCATTTTCAATACCGCTGACTGTCAACGGAAACATCTGGTCATCAACCAATTTCCTTGCTATCGCGACAGACATAGAATATTCCCAGTGTTCCTCGAGAATGGGATTAATCCAGATAACCCTTTCAAAGGTATCCATGACGCGCTGCATCCAAATAGCACCTGCCTCCTCATTCCAGTGCTCAACGCTACCCCCCGCGTGGGTGATCTCGTAAGGAGCCATTGAAGCATCACCTACAAAAATAACTTTATATTCATGATTGTACCTGTTCAAAATATCGAAGGTTTCGATTCTCTCCTGCACATGCCTTCTATGCTCTTTCCATACGCCATCATATATAAAGTTGTGGAAGTAATAAGTCTCTAAATGCTTAAACTCACTTCGAGCAGCTGAAAATAACTCTTCACAAACACGGACATGAGCATCCATAGATCCACCACTATCAAGAAACAACAATACCTTGACGGTATTCTTTCTCTCTGGACGCATAATTATGTCCAGTAAGCCACCACTCTTAGCTGTTTTGTTTATCGTACCATCGATATCGAATTCAGTATCCGCACCGGTGCGCGCTAACTTACGTAACCGTCGCAATGCTATCTTCATACCTCGAGTTCCCAGCTCTACGTTATCATCGTACGCCTTGTAATCACGTTTATCCCAATTGTGCCTAGCTCCTCCTCGACGTTTCTCCTCTTTGCCCTCCCCTTGACCGTCTTTACCCTCACCTTTCCCTTCTTTTCCATTACCTTCTCTGGCAGCTTCCTCTACCTCACGCTTAAACGCCTCAATGAGTTTTTCAAGGCCGCCAAGTGATTTGATCTTCTCCAACTCCTCTTTAGAGAGTGACTTTTCGAACTCTCGCCTCAAAAAGTCATCTGGTATTAATGAAGCCACCATGCCCGAAAGATCCTCAAGACCCTTAAAGTAGGTACCAAAAGCCCTATCAAACTTGTCGTAGTGACGTTCATCTTTTACTAGAGACATCCTACTAAGATAATAAAAATCATCCATGCTAGCGTAAACAAGGCGTGCCTTTAGGACCTCAAGTAAGTGAAGTAGCTCGGTTATAGTTACTGGGATGCGGGCTTTCTTTAAAGCCAAGAAGAAGTTAATCAACAAACAGGGCTAACCTCATTTGTTTATTTACGCTATTCACTTTTACGCCGATTCATAAAGGCTAACCTTTCAAGGAGCTGCACATCCTGTTCATTCTTGACTAATGCGCCATATAGCGGCGGTATCGCTTTTGAGGTATCCCTATCCTTAAGTATTTCCTCTGGAATATCATCCGCCATAAGAAGCTTTAACCAATCTATAAGCTCTGAAGTTGACGGTTTCTTCTTTAGCCCGGGGATCTTCCGCACTTCAAAGAAAATTTCCATCGCATCTTTTACAAGCTCTTGCTTTATATTTGGATGATGAACGTCGACAATATCCTGCATAGTTTCTCGGTCGGGGAACTGGATATAGTGAAAAAAGCATCGCCGCAGAAAAGCATCGGGTAACTCTTTTTCGTTGTTACTGGTTATTACCACGATTGGCCTATTTTCGGCTTTTACAGTCTGCCCAGTCTCGTAGACGTGAAACTCCATCTTGTCCAATTCAAGCAGCAAATCATTCGGGAATTCGATATCAGCTTTATCGATCTCATCGATAAGTAAAACCACCTTTTCATCTGCCTCAAAAGCTTCCCATAACTTTCCCTTCTCAATATAATTATTAATGTCGTGGACTCGATCTTCGCCTAGCTGAGAGTCTCTCAAGCGTGAGACTGCATCATATTCATAAAGACCTTGCTGAGCTTTCGTTGTTGACTTTACGTACCAGGTGATGATTTTCATCCCCAAGGAAGATGCTATCTCTTCGGCCAGCATTGTCTTACCGGTTCCAGGCTCTCCCTTTATAAGTAAAGGCCGCTCTAATGTTACAGCAGCGTTAACAGCCATCTGTAACTCCTCTGTAGCGATATAGGTTTCTGTGCTCGCGAATTTCATAAACGTTTTACATCGGGATAAAAGCCCAGAATATAGCGACTCAAAGCAAAATATGCCAGTTTTTAACCCTTCCGAAACTATTATTTAGCTTTTAAAAAGAGGGCTCTAACCATCAACGTGAGCAACATTACAAATGAGGAAAATAATAGTGTTAGGGCTCCTCTTAAACCTGATTTTGTCCCCTCTAATAGGAAATCCATTACCAATACGATGAACGCGGGTGCGAAAAACTCTGACGTCTCTCCGGAGTAACAAGGTGTAAAAATTAATACCACAAAGAAACCCCGACATAAGTCGCGCCAACCTCGATGCATTAAGCGGCCAGTGAGACGCCACCAAATAGCGGAACAAACAAAGCCTGATAATAGATAAATCGACCAAGCTATAAAATATTGACTCTCAAGCATTAAAACTCTATCCACCTTATCGTTTGCTCTTCTACTTCCTCAGGGTGAACATGAGACTCTGAAGTTACACGACCACGAACTGAAATCCCAGCCTCATGAACAGTATCCTGGCTTCCCGATATGAGAGGATGCCACCACTCTAGGTCAGCACCCTCATTGATACGCCTGTAAGCGCAGCTGGTCGGCAGCCACTCTGGAATCGCGGAAGGATCGAGTCGTAAGCATGTTGGAACAAGTCGACTTCGGTTTTTGTAGTCACCACAGCGACAACTTTCCTGCTCCAAGTACCTACAAACGATAGAGGTGTACCGTAACTCCTTGTCGTCCTGGAATTTGAGGAGGCAACAGCGAGCACAACCATCACATAGCGATTCCCATTCCTCGTTAGTCATTTCTGAAAGTGATTTTTCGCGCCAGAAACTCATTGATGTTCAAATACAGGTGGTAACTGCAAGTGATACCCCATTCGATTTATGTTATCGAGCACTTTCTCGGGGTCCTCTTTTGCTAAAGAAACGTCAATTGTTAGGTCAAAATTGAGTACTAAACATCGATCTGAAAACTTACATAAGAGAGATTGAGGTACCCGCGTTAACCCCTCTGCTTCGCTAACATATAGAAAAAAGTTTTCATACTTAAACGTTTTGTATACAGAGACTTTCATGCTCAGAAAGAGGCCATCTCATGGAGTAAGGGCTCGCCTATGACGTCTTTTCTCCAACCATCAAGCTCCTTTGGCAACTCGTTCGTTCTTAATAGTTCCTCCATATGGCGACGCTTCGCCAAAAATTCTGGACTTACATTCAAGGATTCCGCGCGCTCCCTCACGACTTGTTTTAGTCGTTGCAAATGACTGCTGTTAACTGACCCACTACTTCTCGGAATAAGCTGAGGACAAAACTGCTCTTCTTGAATCCAAGCTTCCTCTAAAACTCTAAAGATGTCATCGCTATACATTCTCACTTGTTTAGAGGTGAAACCGCCGACTTTTTGCAGTTCGGCTTTAGAGGAAAGCGGAACTTTTGCGATCGCTAATAATGCTTTCTGATCCAACACTCTGTTGCGTGGTATATTTTTTTCACGAGCGATTAATTCACGCCAAGAAGACAGACTCCTTAAAACGTTTAATTGAAGACGATTCAGTGCTCCAGCTCCCCTAATTTTTTTATAAAACTGCTGCGGGTCAACCATTGTCGCTATTTGTGAACCCAAACTGCTACACTCTTCAGACGCCCAACCAAGCCTATCAGCCTCTGATAACGCCTCCAATTCTGCGTTATAAACATCATATAAATGCACCACGTCAAGTGCAGCATATTTAAGCTGGTTTTCTGTCAATGGACGTTTCAACCAATCCGACCGTGTCTCATACTTCGATAACTCAATGCCAAGATAATGGCCTACCAAGCTCTGGTAACTTGCAGAAAATCCAATCCCCAGTAGAGCGGCGCCGATTTGAGTATCAAAAATTGGGTTCGGAATAAGCCCCATGGCATACTGGAACACCTCAAGATCCTCTGAGCAAGAGTGAAAGACCTTTATGATCGATGGCGACAGCATTAACCTGCGGAGAGGTTTAAGGTCAGGGAGGCTGATGGGATCGATTAAAAAACATTGCTCCCCATTAAAGATTTGAATTAATCCAACCTCGGGATAATAAGTATTAACTCTTGCGAACTCAGTATCTACTGTTAGTACCGGCGATTCGGAGCAAATCATTGTAAATTGATGAAGTTGGTTTTTTTCGGTAATAAGCTGGTATTGCACTAGAGGGGCTTTCTCCCCGAGAGAGCGAGAGCTAGGGTATTTCCGTCGACGAACTCTAACTCACCCCCGATTGGAATCCCTCGAGCGATACGAGTCACGTGAACGGTTGTTGGCTTTAGAAGCTCCGAAACATAATGTGCTGTAGCCTCACCCTCTACACTAGCACTAAGTGCCAAAATTACTTCTGTCACATTATCATCACATCTGTCAACCAGGACGTCCATGCCGAGTTCTTCTGGGCCAATGCCATCAATAGGAGAAAGACTACCCATCAATACGAAATAACAACCCCGATAACTAGCAGATTGTTCAATCGCAACCACATCGACAGGAGATTCAACAACACATAACTGACTTCGATCACGATGCGGACTTTCACAAACAGCACATAGATCAGACTCTGAGAGATTTCTGCACAGTCTGCAATGACCCACACGCTCCATTGCTTCAAGGAGCTTTTCCCCCAAAAGCCTACCACCTTGTCTGTCACGCTGAAGCAAGTGCAACACCATACGCTGCGCCGTTTTTGGACCGACCCCTGGCAGAACACGGAGAGACTCCTTCAGCTCATCGATAATAGATCCTTGCATTCTTTTCCTTTAACTAAAGGGAAATTTGAACCCTGGCGGCAAGGGCATCCCTGCCGTTATCTCAGCCATCCGCTCCTTGCGGTTGTTCTCTACCCTCCTAACAGCATCATTCACCGCCGATGCAATCAGGTCCTCAATAATCTCCTTATCTTCATCCATGGCGGTTGGGTCAATATCGATGGATTTAACATCGTATCGTCCGGTCATCACCACCTTTACCAGACCTGCACCAGCCTCTCCGTTGACTTCAGCAGACGCGATCTCATCTTGGATCTTCTGCGCTTTCTGCTGCATTTCCTGCGCTTGTTTCATTATGTCACCAAGACCTTTCATTATACTTTGCCTGATCCAGAAGGCATGATAGTAGCGCGATCTAACTTTCCGTCAAAGTCTTTAATAAGTGTCTGAATTACCCTGTCATTCTCGATCACTTGCTCCGCCTCCCTCCTAAGTTCTTGGTGCCTTCTTGCGACTGCCTTTGCAGGAGTCTCCCCCTCTGTCAGCCCTATCGTTATTTTCACGTCAACTACCGTCCCCGTTAGAACACCAAGCGCCGAGGAGATTCGGGCCTCATGTGTTTCATTCAAAAGACTGGCATGCTGCTCATCAAGAACGAGCTTAAGGCTATGGTCTCCATGACCCGCCAAAGAACAATTGGAAGCAAGAGTCTTCGTGACCCCTCCAAGTTCTAGTTTATTCAGGATCTCCTGCCATGACATTCCTTCGATATTTAACGGAGGTGATGTTTCTTGAGGAGGTGATGTTTCTTGAGAAGGTAATTTATCCTTCTGTAAGGAGACATCGCAACTCGCCGCATCCTCCTTTTTGATTTTTTTAATAGTAGGTAAAGCCTTGGCGCTAGGGCTTTTCTTCTCTTGATTGCTCAAGTTATTCGTTTGAGTTTTACCCTGTGTCCCACTACTTGGTTTCGCTTTCGGACCATTTTCCAGGCTGTCTACAATATCTGACACCACCTTTTTATAGTCACTACCATCGCCATTGCTTGGCGACCCCAGTTCATCAATTTCAAGCTGCGTAAAAGCTATCATTCGGAGTAGCGTCATCTCAAATCCGCTTCGATCAGTGGGAGCGTAAGGCATATCCCTTCGGCCATTAATACCTATCTGGTAAAGCAACTGGATATCCTCATTCGTTACAAGTTCAGATAGGGACTCGAGGATTTCATTGTCACCAAAGCTGTTATCGAGGGCTTTCGGCGCTAAGTGCTTTATTTGTAACCGATGCAATAAGGTGAGGAGCTCATCCAAAAGAGTCGAGAAATCCGGTGCAAATTCTGACATTTCGGCAATCTGAGCAAGGACTTGATCCGAATCTCTTTTTAAAACTCGTTCTAAAAGCCTAAGATTATCGTTTTGGTCTAGATTGCCTAACATCGCCTTGACGTTAGATTCTGAAATATTGCCATCACTGTAAGAAATGGCTTGATCCATAAGGCTCAGAGCGTCCCTCATACTTCCGTCAGCTGCCCATCCTAGGGGCCATAGCGCACTTTCCTCATAGGGGATACTCTCTTCGACGAGAACACCCGATAGGTAATTGACGACCTGCTCTGGGCTCATATTTTTCAGATTAAACTGTAGACATCGAGAGAGGACAGTAATGGGTAACTTCTTCGGATCCGTTGTAGCAAAGAGAAACTTAACGTGTTCAGGCGGTTCCTCTAGGGTTTTTAGCATCGCGTTGAAACTATTCCGCGAAAGCATATGTACCTCATCAATCAAATAGACCTTAAAACGACTCACAGTGGGTAAATACTGGACGTTTTCTAATAGCTCGCGCATATCATCAACGCCCGTTCGAGAGGCCGCATCGACTTCGATCAAATCAACACTTCTGCCTTCAGCAATTTCCCTACAACTTTCGCAATTATCACAAGGCTTTGAAGTTACGCCCTCTTCACAATTAAGACATTTTGCTAGAATCCTCGCAATTGTTGTTTTGCCGACACCACGAGTGCCAGTAAATAGGTACGCGTGATGAAGTCGATTACTATCAAGGGAATTTATCAATGCTCGTAAAACATGTTCCTGCCCCTCCATTTCTGTAAAATTGGAAGGACGATATTTTCGTGCGAGAACCTGATAAGCCATTGGCCAATTGTATTAGTAAGTCCTCATGAAGTCGATGTAAGGGAGCGTTCTTTCTGCGTTAAATTAAAAAAGGGGATGTTGTTGCATAACTTTTTGGTTATTGGTCATCGAGGCGCCTCCGGCTACGAGCCTGAAAATACTATACGCTCTTTTAAAAAAGCACTTGAACTTGGCTGCACGTGGATCGAACTCGACGTGTATTTAGTGGAAAATCAGATCGTCGTCATCCACGATGACGACCTCTCTCGAACTACAAATGGCAGGGGCTCAGTTTCGACAAGTTCTTTTAAATATCTGCGCTCTCTCGATGCTGGTAAAGGGGAACAAATACCAACACTTCAAGAGGTACTTGATCTAGTCGGTCAGCAATGCAGTGTAAACATCGAATTGAAAGGAACGGGTACAGCACGTGCAGTAAGTACGCTGCTTCGAAAGAGGTCCTCAAACCGAGACCAATTTCTGGTTTCCTCCTTCAAACATACCGAATTAGTCCAAACGGATCCTCATTTTAGACGCGGCGCTATATGGGATCAGAGGATAAAATCACTAGTCAGCAAAACACTTGAGCTATCTGCTGAAGCAATTGTTGTAGAACACAGTCTCGTTAGCGTTTCGTTGGTAGAAGAGTCGCAAGGTGCCAATCTGAAAATTTTCGTATACACAATCAATGAACCCCCTGATGTTCGCGAAATGGTTAGGCTCGGTGTGGATGGAATCTTTACTGACTTTCCTGATCAAGCGATACTGTTTCCAAAAAGTCTATAAATGAAACCATCGGTACGAATTGCTGCGGCAACCGAAAGAAATGTTATTGACAACCTTTTACAGCTTTATCTCAAAGAGATTCAGTTATTTGACGTAAGAGTAAGCACCTCTGAAGGTCGATTCGTATATCCTCACTTAAAACATTACTGGCAGAATCCACAACGCTATCCATTCCTTCTCTATAAAGAGGAGGAGATCGCCGGGTTCGCATTAGTGCGAGCAGATAAGGATCCATCGAATGGCGAGCCCGTCACAGAAATCAGTGACCTATTTATTTTGAACAGGTTGCGTCGCCAGGGATTAGGAGAAAAGATGGCAGTTCGTTTATGGGATATGTTCCCAGGTAATTGGAGACTGGGAGTACTGAAGGGAAACAAGGAAGCCCTTTGTTTCTGGGAGCGAACTATCGGTCAATATACTGAGAATCAGTTCAAACGCGTTAGTACCGCCAATTCGAGTATTATCGAATACTTGTTCCAGAACACAATACATCATCATTGACTATGCAATTCGGTATCTATTTTCCGCCAATAGGACATTTTGAAAGACGATCTGAGAAAAGTGAGGAAAGAAATTTAATCTTACTGGAGTACGCAGATAAGTTAGGCTTTGACTACGCATGGTTTGCGGAGGACTTTTTAGACAATAGTCAAAGCGCCTCCCAGTATATGAATTTAATATCAGTCGCTACTGACCTAACCCAGAATATCAAGATTGGTTTCGGGATCGCCCGACCAAGTAATCAAAAGGTGCTCTCTCTCGCAAATCAAATGGCAAGGTTAGATAGTATAACTCGGGAACGGGTCGCGTTTGGTATCGGACCAGGGTTTTTGCCCCCAGATAGTCCTCAAATTGGATTCGATAATGTTGAGTTCGATTCTTTGGTAAGCTGCATTGAAATGGCTAAGTCCAAGTTTATTGATCGGGCACTTGAGCAGCAACACAATAGGTTGTCCTCAAACCATCGTGGACAGAAAAATGTCTACCTGATGCCTGCAAAGATTTTCGTAGCAAGTCAATCATCCCCAATTGCGGCAGTTCTAGCAGGACGATTTGGACTAGGTATGTTAACTCTCGGAGCCGTCACAACGAATGGCTTCAATAACCTGCCTTATATTTGGGAGCTTTACGAGAAGAATGCGAGAAAGAACGAACACATTTGTGACCGAGCTCGTTGGTCATTAACCTTACCTATGCACCTTGCAGAAACGAATATAGATGCTCGGCGTGATGTGGAATTTGGTTTGAAGCAATGGGTAAAAGAGTTACAAGAAAATACTACTTTCGTAATACCCAAGGAAAGCAATTCCGTTGACCAAATCATCGAAACAGGTCTGGGCGTCATTGGCACTCACGTGGACGCCACCCGCAAAATCAGAGAACTCCAGCAGCAGTCGGGTGGTTTTGGCTGTCTTCTTCTGACGGCTCATAATTGGGTGGATCTTGAGAAATCGAAACAAAGCTTAAAGATATTTCAGGGCTATATAATTAATGCTGTATAGCGATGGTCTTTGCCATTACCGTGGGAGAGGATAAAAAATGAAGCTTAAAGGCATTAAAGTACTAGATTTGTCCTTATTTTTACCAGGCCCAATGATCACTCAAATAATGGCCGATCACGGCGCTGATGTGATTAAGGTCGAACCGCTCAACGGTGGGGAACCCAACCGAAAAATAGGGCCGAAACGCCATGGTGTTTCCGTGTATTTTTCTAACACCCATCGTGGTAAACGAAGCATCCAATTAAATCTAAAAACCAAAGCAGGGCAAGAGATTGCCCAAAGGCTTGCAACCGAAGTAGACGTAATCGTAGAGTCATTCAGACCAGGTGTAACCAAACGTTTAGGGGTCGATTTCGAAACAGTCAAAGGAAAAAATCCGCAAATTGTTTACGCATCTATTTCTGCTTTTGGCCAGAGTGGTCCCTACGCCAAAAAACCGGCACATGATTTGGCTATTCAAGCCTATTCAGGACTCCTTAGCACTAATTTGGGGTGTGATGGCAAGCCGGCAATGCCGGGACTCCAATCAGCGGATATGCTTTCGTCACTGATGGGCTTATCGGGAATACTAATGGGTCTGTTGCGCCGAGAAAAGAGCGGCCAAGGGGACTACCTCGATCTTGCCATGATGGACACATTGATCTCTTGTATACCAAACAATTTGGGCTCAGTATTTGCTCACCAATCAGATCCCAAAGTTAGTCAGGAAAGGGTATGGGGCGGTCATGCGATCTACAACATTTATGAAACTTTGGACCGTAAGCATATTGTTCTGGGTGCGTCTGAAAAACACTTCGCAGAACGGATTCTCGCAAAATTTAAGCGCCCCGACTTGCTGCCCCTCTGCGAGGCCCCGACTGGCCCGAAGCAAGATCCGTTAAAACAGTTCCTTGCCAAGAAGTTTCTAGAAAATAACCAGAGTTATTGGATTGAGTGGTTTGAAGATATCGATGCTTCTTTCGCTCCAGTGAAAAGTTTAAAAGAAGCCCTAAAAGACCCCCAGCTTCAATACCGAGAAATGATTGTTGTGGACAAATTGGGGAATGGGCACATTGCTACACCACTCAAATTTAAAGAAGAACCCGGGGACATTAATTATAATGCGCCGGGTCTCGGTGAGCACAACGAAGAAATCGCTAAAGAGTTAGGGTTTGACGAAGCAGCAATTACTGCTTTAAAAGACAATGGAGCCTTCGGAGAATAGACAGCCCCACCCTAGTTATCTATGCTGAGTCGATAGCATGAAAAATGAGAGAGGTTTTTATGGCACCAGTCCCCCGTGGCGGTACAATAGCAGTTACAGGCGCAGCAGGTTTTATCGGCGGTTGGGTAGTTCGTCTACTCTTGGACAAAGGCTATCGAGTGAGGGCCTGCGTGAGAGACATCAATGATAAAGAAAGGACTGACTTTCTTCGCCAGATGCCAGGATTCAGCTCGGGTCGTCTCACTCTGCATTCGGCGGATATCGATAACACAGGATGTTTTGATGAAATCTTTAGAGGATGTCATGCCGTCGCGCACGTGTCACATGTTAGTACTTATACAGATCATGACTACATAAAGAAGATCTGTGATCACATTATAAATAGCATTAATCAATCAGGAACTGTCTCCCGGGTAGTTGTTACCTCAAGTGTCGCGGCTGTTATGTCCGAGATGAATCTTGATGAATTAGTTCGGCGTCCCGTGCTTTATGAAGAGCGCTATCCAGACGAACTTGATCCGAGAAGAACTGCGGAGAGACAGGGCTATTCGATGGGAAAAATTATCGCAGAGCATGCGTTTTCAGAGGCGGCAAAGCAAAACGGGTTTTGGGAAGCTATTACATGCTGCCCCGGAGATAACGTGGGTCCAATCCTTGCCCCTCATCAAAAGGACCGCGGCCCTTGGCAAAGACATATCCAGGAAATGCTTTTGGGCAGTTACGAACAGACATGGGTTTATCGACCATGGAATCCAGTTGATGTGCGAGATACGGCAGCCTGTCATGTCGGACTACTTGAGAGCCTTGAGGTAAAGAATGGGGAGCGTTACATTGCCTGGTCTACCGAATTGATCGATGTGGAGGATGTGTGTCGGGGTATTGACCGATTGCTTCCAGAACTCAAATTCAAGGTGACCGAACCTGTAGAAATTCATCCTGAAAAACTTCAGGCACGAGAGAAGAAATATCGCGCTATTTGGGCACAATGTGACCTTCGTAACGATAGAATGAAAGCGGTCACAGGGGTAAGCTTCCGGGGTTTCGACGAATCGTTAATGGACTGTGTGGAGTCCCTTATCGGTGTGGCAAAAATAACGCCTGTGAAAAGAACTTAATGGTCAGGACGCCAGGAACCAAGCAGTTGTCGCTCTCACTCAGCTAATAACTTAAGCTCTAAATCCAAGTTCATAGTGGAAACGTAAGCGGAACAGGCTGGTAGGAAGGCACAAATGATTACGGTTTTTTATGATGGAAAGTGTGGACTGTGTTCACGGGAAATAAACCACTACAAACGCGTCTCTGACGATGAAAAGTTCGATTGGCAAGACATAACAGAGTCAACCCAAGCTTTGAAGAAGCACGGCATTAGTTTTGTGCAAGGTCTGAAACACCTTCACGCAACGGATGACTCTGGTAAATTGCATGTAGGGGTCGATGCGTTCATCCTAATTTGGAGCAACATTAACCGTTGGAGACTGTTAGCAAGGCTTACATCCGTTCCCCTAATCTATCAATGCGCTTGTCTTTCGTATCGTTGGTTCGCCAGTTGGCGATTCAAGCGTCTCGAACACTGCAAGCTAGCAGTAAGTGGAGAAGGGAGTTGATACTTTCGTTAGGCGCGCTCTTGGGGTTCATATCCGTCGCATTTGGCGCATTCGCAGAGCATGGCCTTCGAGAAGGTATCAGTGAGGAACACTTTCGATTTGCCATGACCGCCGTACGCTATAACCAGATACACTCAGTCGTGATAGTAGCGCTTGGGCTCGCAGTTCTCAGCGAGAGTCCGTTTACAAGGATGCGTTACTTCATGTTGAGTACTACCCTTTTTATTATTGGGACATGCCTATTTAGCTTCAGTATCTATCTAGGGGTGTCCCTTGACCTCCCCGCTCTTTTCAACATAACCCCTATAGGCGGAATCAGTATTATGACCGCATGGTTGTTACTTTCCCTCTCTGCAGCTCTGGAAATAAGAAAACAAACCTCCTAAATCAAGGCCAGTTCGGGATAGTCGGGTGTGATAGATTACCTTAAACTAAGTTTAGGCCTCCCCATGTCAAACTATTGGGTAAAGTGGCCACAACATGTTGGAGGTGTCCGTGAGGGAAAAGGCAAAACCCACCATTGGAGGGGGAGCGAAAAAAATTCTTTACACCCTGAAAACGGTCAAGCGGATCGGTTTACGGGAATCGGCCAAGGCGCTCACTGCTAAAAATACCTGCAAGGCTTGCGGTCTGGGTATGGGCGGCCAAAATGGTGGTATGACAAACGAACAAGGAGAGTTCCCGGCCGTTTGTAATAAGAGTGTGCAAGCTCAGTCCACTGATATTCAACAACCGATACCCGAAGAAATCTTTTCTTATAGTCTTGCTGATCTCCAGGATCTTTCGGCTCACGAACTGGAGCATTTAGGTCGTCTTAACACCCCACTTTTTAAAGCTAGAAATAGTGACAAATTTGTACCTATTACCTGGGATTGGGGCATTCGTCGCGCAGCGGAACACTTTGCCAAAGTTCCCGCAGAGCGCAGCTTTTTTTACTCGTCTGGCAGATCATCAAACGAGGCAGGTTTTGTACTTCAGCTATTAGCCCGACTCTATGGAACCAATAATGTGAATAACTGTTCCTATTACTGTCACCAGGCCACAGGTGTCGGACTCGCTAAAACCATCGGGACGGGAACTTCTACAGTTGAACTCGCAGACCTCGATGGCTGTGACTGTATCTTTGTCATTGGTGCTAATCCAGCATCTAACCACCCCCGATTCGTGCACAAACTCCAAGCCTGCAGGGCCAGAGGTGGGACTGTCATCATCATCAATCCCGCCAAAGAACCAGGGCTTGTTCGGTTTGCCCTACCTAAAAGTCCAAAATCTCTCATTATCGGTGGTGACGAAATTGCCTCATATTACTTGCAACCCCATATAGGCAGTGATATCGGAGTTCTTAAGGGCATTGCCAAAGCAGTAATCGAAGGCGGAGGCGTTTCGAAAGAATTTGTGCGGCAATACACCGAAGACTATGAACCTTTTTTAGAAGATATCAAAAGCACTCCCTGGTCTGAACTAGAGGCTATCACCGGTATTCGGCATTTCGACTTTGAATTGATAGGCAAGATCTATCAACAATCTAAGAATACAGTCTTTGCCTGGGGCATGGGAATCACCCATCATCGACATGGCGTTGAGAACGTTGAATACATCTCTAATTTAGCTCTCTTAAGAGGCATGATAGCGAAACAATATGCGGGACTCTTACCCCTCCGCGGCCATAGTAATGTACAAGGTATTGGAACAATCGGCGTAAAACCAGTCCTCGCCAATGACGTTATAAAGAACCTAGAGAGAAAGCTTGGAGTCAGCTTGCCGGATCTCGAGAGGTCCCCAGGGATGGACACATTAGCGTGCGTTGAAGCGGCAGATCGAGGAGAGATTGATGCTGCTCTACTTATGGGGGGGAATTTATTTCAAGCTACACCAAATACCTCCTGGGCTGAAAAAGCCTTCGACAAGATAGCATTAAAGGTACATCTCACAACGACTCTTAATAAAGGTCATATCCACGGGATCGGGAATAGTGAAAGCATTATCCTTCCTGTGGCAGCGCGAGATGAGGAGTTTCAATCGACCACTCAAGAATCTATGTTTAACTTTGTTCGATTAAGTGACGGCGGGATACATCGTTTAGACAACGTTCGTTCTGAGGTTAACGTCCTCACCCATTTCGCGCAGCACCTTTTTCACTTTAGACAAGGTTCTAAAGAAAAAGAGATATCGTTTGATTTCTCAGCATTCAGAAAACATAGCAATATAAGAAAAACGATCGCAGCAGTCGTACCTGGTATGGAGGACTTGAAGAGTATCGATGTCGCCAAAAAGGAATTCCATATCAATAACCGCATCATGCATAGCCCAGTATTTAAAACTGCCACTGGTAAAGCACATTTTCGAGTTCACCCTCTACCAAAGAGCGCGTGCAGTGAAACTTACCCCTTTCGTTTGATGAGTGTCCGAAGTGAGGGACAGTTCAACTCGATCATCTATGAAGAAAAAGATAGCTACAGGAGCGTCAATAAGCGCTGGGTTGTTATGATGAATAAAAAAGCGATTTGCAGTTTAGGTCTTGAGCAGGATGATACAGTTGATTTAGTCTCAGCGTACGGAGAGATGCGTGCTGTTAGCGTCCAGGCCTTTGATCTACCGGATGGAGATCTTATGGTTTATTACCCCGAAGCGAACGCACTCATTGGCCGAGATCGGGATGAGAGAAGTAAAACTCCAGCTTTTAAATCCGTAGCGGTCAGAATAGAGGTGATCTCGTAAGACATAGGAAAGAAGAAAGAGGAACTTGCGTCATCTAAACTCTAAGGCTGTAAATTAGTAGCTAAAAGCTCTCAGCCAGTCCTAGGTTGTATTGTAAGGAGGTTAATAATGTTCACACTAACCAATAAAACTTGTGTCATCACTGCTGCAGGTCAAGGCATCGGACGTGCCAGTGCCGAATTGATGGCTCTGCAAGGAGCAAGGGTTATAGCAACCGATATCAACGCAGAAACATTGGCGACATTCGACGACCTGGAGACTTATATATTGGATGTTACCGATGCTAAAGCAATTACCAACTTCGCGGCTGATATCGGTACTGTGGACGTGCTGTTTAACTGTGCTGGATTCGTTCATAACGGGACAATCCTTGAGTGCACTGAAGACGAATGGGACTTCGCATTTTCACTCAATGTAAAAGGGATGTATCGGATGATTTCCGCCTTTTTACCTGGAATGATTGAGAAAGGTTCGGGATCAATAATTAACATGTCCTCAGTCGCGTCGAGTCTTAAAGGCGTGCCTAACCGATTTGCCTACAGCGCGTCAAAAGCTGCAGTGATCGGTATTACCAAATCAGTGGCTGCAGATTATGTAACACAAGGGATTCGGTGTAATACGATTTGTCCCGGCACTGTCGACTCACCTTCCCTACATGAGCGCCTGAAAGCCACTGGGGACTATGAGCGAGCGATGCGTGAGTTTATCGCTCGACAACCCATGGGACGAATTGCTAAAACTAAAGAGGTCGCGGCGCTCGTTACCTATCTTGCTAGCGATGAAGCCCAATTTATCACTGGACAGACCCATATCATTGATGGGGGATGGTCGGCATAAACTTTCCAAGGAGTTAGATATTATGAAACTTGCGCGCTTTGGCAAACATGGCTCAGAAAAACCGGGTATTTTTGATGACAACGGAATTTTGAGGGATCTCTCTGGTCATTGTTCGGATATTGATTCCAAATTATTGTCCGACTTAAGCCCATTGGCTAACGTGAAGATAGACGATCTACCTGTCGTCGAAAACAACCCGCGCGTCGGTGCGTGTATTACTGGCACGGGAAAATTTATTTGTATTGGGCTCAACTACTCTGATCATGCGTTGGAGACGGGCTTACCCGTGCCAACAGAACCAGTTATTTTTATGAAAGCAACTTCGGCCATTTGCGGACCAAATGACTCAGCGATCCTGCCGCGGGGCTCAACAAAAATGGATTGGGAAGTTGAGTTAGGTGTTGTTATCGGTAAACCAGCCAAATACGTATCTGAAGATCAGGCATTAGACCACGTAGCCGGGTATTGCCTAATTAATGATTATTCAGAACGTTACTTTCAAGATGAATGTGAAGGACAATGGACAAAGGGAAAATCCTGTGATCACTTTGGTCCAATTGGTCCTTATTTGGCTACCCGAGATGAGATTGCAAACCCCCAGAAGTTGGATATGTGGCTCGATGTCAATGGAGAGCGGCGGCAGACCGGTAATACCAGTACGATGGTTTATGGTGTCGCGCATCTTATTTCATATTTAAGCCAGTTTATGTCTTTACAACCAGGCGATATCATTTCAACGGGCACACCACCGGGAGTTGGAAAAGGCATGTCGCCTCCAACTTATTTAAAACTAGGAGATACTGTAACTTTAGGTATAGAGGGTCTAGGCAAACAGACGCAAGTTGTTGTTGCTGATATTTGAAACCTTGAAAGTAACTCAAAGGAAGGAACACAAAAAGGCATAGATAAATATAGGGTAGGCTAAACAACGCGCACAAAGCCTCATTAGGCATGAGCGGTAACCGCCCCACTTCAGAACCAAACCATGCATATGAGTAAAAGAGAGCAAAACGACCAGGAGCCAATCATTGAGCGAATAGATATGGTTGATCCTGCGTTTTATGCGAACGATAGCGCCTTTACACCCTCTCTGTCGCGGGTTAGGCCCTACTACAAAAGCAATTCAGGATTTGCAAGGGCCTCTTTTTTTTCCTTTTTTCACGTTGATTTACGGGAACAATGGGATAAGGAGCTATTTTTACGTGGTATTGATCGGTCGAGTAATGCGCATCCCTTAATAAAAAGGCTTGTCGACAACATTAATCAGTATTCCGCCCTGCCTGTCATTGATCATGGCAATATTTATTTCACGGACAACCATCGCGTCCACTATCGCGAATTGGGGATGGAAGGTAGTTCGCCACAACAAAATGAGGACTCTCGGCAAAAGTGTGTAGATATTCAAATTCTCGTGGACGATACCAACGATACAGTCAAGGCTTTATCCCATGAATACGGTATATCTACTTTTATCGCATGTGTTGGTCACCAAAAAAAAAATCCTACTGATTTTTTTCCGAAATACGCTACTGTTATCACATTGGCACAAATCAATTGTAAGGCCGTAGTGATCAAAAGCGCCTATGACGGTTTATATGGACCACACACACTCACTGGGAAGCGGTTTAAAAAATACATAGAGCTATTCTGAAAGGCGAGTAAGGAGCTGATCGCGAACAAAAATCACAAAGTAGGGTCATTTCATCATATTGACGGTTTTAAATCTGCGTTTGTAGAGAACCGCCCGATCGATGTCTGGTTACCACCTGGATATGAGCAGAGCTCCAAGCAACGCTACCCAGTTATGTACCTCCATGATGGACAAATGATGTTTGACAACTCCACGTCACCCCTCAACAAAGGTTTTTTAAATGGACTAATGGGCTGGTACTACGGAGGGCTTTTTTGGAATGTCGATAAGACGGTTTCAAGCTTGGTTTATGACAACAAAATTGAACCCGTGATTTTAGTTTCTGTTTGGAACCTGCCGACGAAAAGAGGAACGGAGTATATGCCTCAAAAGATGTTCGAAGGTTATAACCGAGGAACAGGTCTTGATGGTATGAAGTTCAAGAAGGAAGCCTGGATAGAAAGCCTTACCTCAGATAAATATCTGCAGTTTTTAGTTGAAGAATTAAAACCATACATCGATACCAATTATCAATCGAAGGTCGACCGAGCCAATACCTATATTATGGGATCAAGTATGGGTGGCATGATCTCTGCCTACGCAATTGCTGAATATCCAGAAATCTTCGGCGGCGCAGCGTGTCTTTCAACCCACTGGCCTGCGGGCGGAGATCATGTAACTGAGTGGTATAAGGATACCTGGCCTAAAGCGGGAAAACATCGAATCTACTTTGATCGCGGTACCAAAACCTTGGATGCGCAGTACGGGCGAGGACATCAACAAATGAACGCCATTATGCAAGAGCGTGGTTTCTCTCATGGGGTCGACTGGGTCAGTAAGGTCTTCGAGGGTGAGGGTCATATGATTAGCGCGTGGAGAGACCGATTACATATTCCCTTGGAGTTTCTACTAGCTTCGAAAAAAGACTAATTAGATCATGCCTGTCGTCGAGTCTTGCCTAAATTTTTATTCTACCGAATATATGCCGAGTCTTAACTGTCAGTAACACTCTTTTCATTTGATTGGCGGAGAGAGAGGGATTCGAACCCTCGATACGTTTCCGTATACACACTTTCCAGGCGTGCTCCTTCAACCACTCGGACACCTCTCCGTTAATACTGATTTGGCCGATTAATAAGGACTTTCAGATTCGGCCCCAGTGTCTTGGTACTGTTCGATAACACGCGAAGACCGTTTAAGACCACCTTAGCCACATCCCGGCACACAAAGTCATCGCTACCGTTGCTCCCTTCCGGGCCTGGCGGGGTTCACAACTATTCATTGCGGGAGGACCAAGGTGGAGCAGACAGTATAACGCATAGTCACCGTCACGCACCAACTAACCTTTCCAAACCGAGAAGTATTCATCAACCTTAAGTACTGGGACAGTTTTGCTCCTCCCTTCTGTCTGGCCCAGATAAAGAAAACCAGTTATTTGCTCATTAGCAGTCAGCCCGAGTCCCTTTTTAACTAGATCGTTATAAGCCATACCTCCAGTGCGCCACATTGCTCCCACCCCCTGCGCATAGGCAGCCAGCAGCATATTTTGCACCGCCGAGCCACACGAGAGAATTTGTTCCACCTCGGGGACAATGGTGTGTTCAACAAGCTTCGCAACACAAACCACGATGACTGGAGCCCTCAACGGTTTAGATCTCGCCTTTTCAGCCATTTGTACCGTTTGTTCAGGATTCTCTTCCCTCTCCGCCTGGGCAAATAACTCCCCCAATTTGTTCCGAGCTTCTTCTTTGATTATAAGAAATCGCCAAGGTTTTAACTGAGCATGATCTGGAGCACGTAAGGCTGCTTTAAAAATATTCTGAAGATGCTCGTCACTGACTTCTCCTGAAAGTCGAGGTGAAGATATTCGGTTGTGAAGTGCCGCTAACGTATCCATAATAAATAATTCCTATAAAGTAATTACTACCCGTTCAGTTAGGGTCAGACATTAAAACACTTGCCTCTCACGCCATGGATTCGTGTTTCACTGACGCCAGTTTCTGATGAAGTCGGGTTCTTTTATTCCTCGTATCCTATAAGCATTGATATCAACTCCTCCTCGCCGACTAAATTGAAGGCCAACTGCCAGTGCATCCGGATTGCACTGTTCCGAAATATCGATAAAAATTCGCTCACAGGTCTGCTCAGCGAAGTCCGCGTGATCTCGGTAGGATACAAGATAGCGTAATAATCCTTTATGACTGATGCGATTGCCGCTATAAGTGACCGAAACCGTTGCATAATCAGGCTGTCCCGTAATCGGACAGAGTGACATAAATAAATCTGTATAGAGCATCTCACTCGCCGATGATTCCGCTTCTGAAACTAAATGACTTGATTCGATTTGATAATCTGAGATATCAATATCTAGATCGTCGATACTTTTGCCCTCTCGAGATTTGATTCCTTCTCGAGATACTTGATCAGGATTTTTAAGCATTACAGACACAGCACCGCCGAAAGCCTTCGCAAGATCAGCCTCTAAGGTAATAATTAGTTCTGCTTGATTTTTGAAAGACGTCTTACTGAACGAACAGAGATATAGTTTTAGCGATTTGGACTCAACGATATTTGTGGTCACTACTGGGATTTTAAGCTGAGCGAGCGCAACTTCTGGCTTTCCCTTCGGATTTAGCCAGGTAAATTCATATGCATTCCAGACATCATGACCTCCAAAAGGTAACTTTTTGGCCTTCAGTCCCAGCCTATGCCGTTGTTTTTTTCTTGAAACCTTTTCTAGTAATGAGGGCTGATACGAGGTTATGTATTCTGTCTTCTCTGAACCTAAACTACTCACCATTCTTAAAAATATCCTTTAGAAAGCTGATCCCCCTTTCCCTAGAACTATTAGTTTACCAATAATATCTTCATCCTATCAGGATAAAAGATAGAGACCTTTGAGATTTTATGGGCACGCAGTGCTGCGTGAAGGTAAATACGACGATTTTAATGACGAAGGATCAGTTCCAATGCATAGCAATAATGACAGATCAACAATAACGGCTTCTTTCTGACCATAAACTGATGATTCCCATCTTAAATAAAACAAAATTCCTGCTCGTCCTATATAGCTCGACTTAAGAATCAATCACAACTTGACGAAAAGCTTTTCGCTACATAGAATTTCGCGCTTCTCACGAAGATTGTCCCCTTCGTCTAGAGGCCTAGGACACCGGGTTTTCATCCCGGCAACAGGGGTTCGACTCCCCTAGGGGACGCCACAAACCGGTAATAGGCCTTCAATATTAACAGCATTCGGTTTGAGAAGCGCAAGGAAACCACCAGGAAAAAACCCTGAGATAGGCTATTTCCAACTGGCACCACCTCTGACGGTCACCTAACAGCGTTTGCACCGACGGGACAGCAATCTTTGATAACTAGCTCAATAAAAAAAAGATTACTAAAACGCCCAAAGCAATTATGAGGAAACTTTTGAAGCTGAGTGCTCTTTTTGACCAGTCAACACGGTCATCGCGTTCAGTCTGAGCTTTAGATGCCTTAAATTTACCTAAATAAAAAAACACTGCAAATGAGATCAGGGCTAATCCGCCAAAAAAAAACGTGTTGAAGTCCATCTAACCCCGTCTTAACTTTGCCAGCAATCTCAGTATTTCTAAATAAAGCCAGACCAAAGTAACCATCAGGCTAAATGCTCCAAACCATTCCATGTGCTTTGGAAGACCATCCTCGGCACCCTGCTCGATAAAATCAAAATCTAAAACGAGATTGAGGGCTGCAATGCCAACGACAAACAAGCTAAATCCTATCCCCATTAATCCGTTGGAATGAATGAAGCCAATACCACTTCCTCCACCAACCATGGTCATGAACATATTGACGATGTATAAAAGGGCTATGCCTGCTGTAGCACTAACTATCATCAGTCTAAAATTTTCTGTTGGTTTAATTATTCCAGTCTTATAGCACACCAATAAAGAAGCCAACGTACCGAAAGTTAAGCCAATAGCTTGTATCGCAATACCCGGGTATGCAGCCTCAAACATGACTGTGATTCCGCCCAAGAAGAGGCCTTCAGCTAATGCATATATCGGGGCGGTGGTAGGTGCCACAGTAGGTTTAAAACTAGTAACTAAAGCTATTATAAAGCCCACTCCCAGCCCCGTATACATCAATACGGGATTCGGATTATTCCAACTTACAGCTGCGGTTATGAAACAGAGAAGTAATAAAATGCCTGTTTTATTAACGGTGCCGTCCAAAGTCATCTTTTGAGAAGCGGGCAAATCTTTGAATTGCGGATCCCCATCAAATTTACTCCCAAATACCGGATTCCCAGACCGACCGAAGGTATCCAATGCTTGATGTTTTGACATACTTGTCCTCGAAGAATAAAAGTAACGGCCAGATTATAGGAAAAAAATCATAAACCGGTAATAAAAAGCGCCGAAATATGGTATTACGTGATGAGTGGGTAGACAATAACGGTGACCTCAAAATGGGAGCATCAGCTATGGACAGCGTTAAACAATCAGAGCTTGTTTATGAACTTGAGGACAAACCGCCTTTCTTCGAATCGCTGCTTGCTGCTATACAACATTTGCTCGCATCGTTTGTGGCCATCATTACCCCGACCCTCGTGATCGGGGGCATACTCGGACTAGAAACGGAAATCCCCTATCTTATCAGTATGGCGTTAATCGCTTCTGGTCTGGGTACGTTTATCCAAGCCTACCAACCCTTGGGTATTGGAGCTGGAATGCTCTGTGTGCAAGGAACCAGCTTTACCTTTCTAGGAGCGATCTTAAGCGCAGGTTTTCTTGCCAAGAATGCTGGCGGCGGACCAAACGAAATTATGGCTCTCATTGTTACCATTTGCTTTTTTGGATCCTTCGTACAAATAGGTCTTAGTCAGATTCTGCCACGGTTGAAGCGCGTCATTACGCCGCTGGTAACAGGAATTGTAATCACCACCATCGGGATAAGTCTCATCAAAATCGGCATGACCGACCTTGCGGGTGGTTTAAGTGCCGAAAATTTTGGTGATACGGATAATCTGATTCTAGGCTTATTCGTAATTGTAGTCATTATTGCAATGAACAATATCAGGAACGATTGGATCAGACTCTCTTCCATTGTGATCGGTTTAATCGCGGGTATATTGGCAGCATTGTTAATGAATAAGTTAAGTATCTCTGACTTTACAATGAGCTCTGCGATCGCCGTGCCTATGCCGCTTAAATACGGCTTTGACTTCGAACTACTATTATTTATACCGCTCGCTTTTTTAT
The DNA here is from genome assembly GCA_036337195.1 of Pseudomonadota bacterium. Classification (GTDB taxonomy): domain Bacteria; phylum Pseudomonadota; class Gammaproteobacteria; order Pseudomonadales; family Azotimanducaceae; genus UBA7455. Next base: position 30,648 of record JAYZES010000013.1, on the reverse strand, counting down.
TCGTAATTAGCTCGGTCGAAACAACCGGTGATATCACGGCAAACTGTATCATTTCTCGGCAACCCGTTGAGGGGCCTTCTTATATTAAGCGTATCAAAGGCGGCGTGCTTGGCGATGGTGTAAGCTCTATGATCGCCGCCATACTCAATTCCTTCCCAAACACCACTTTTAGTCAAAATACTGGAGTCATCCAGCTCACAGGAATTGCAAGCCGCCATGTAGGCATTTACGTTGCCGGCATCCTGATCTTCCTTGGTTTGTTTCAAGGACTAGGAGAAATCTTTCAGCAGATCCCAAGACCTGTACTAGGTGGCGCAGTCCTCGTTATGTTTGGAACTGTCGCCGCTGCGGGTATTAAAATTCTTACAAGGCTTGATCTTGACCGCCGACAAATGATGATTATAGCGGTATCGCTCGGTTTGGGACTTGGCGTGAATATGGTTCCTGACGTCCTGTCGCAAACCCCTGAACTAATGCAGAATATATTTAACTCAGCCCCAGCAACAGCAGGTCTTACGGCGATGACTCTAAGCTTTTTATTACCGGAAAAAACACCATCAACTATTCGTTCCAATATGGATTAATGTGTCAATGAGTGGTGACACTGAACGACTTTGGATAAAAAATCCATTAGGAATCTTCACCGCGACTGAGGACTCTGCGGCCGGCGGCATTGTTGTAGAAAAAAATGTCATCATCGAAGTGCTATCAGAGGGACAGCAACCATCCCTGCCTGTTCATAAGATTTTTGATGCCAGTAACCATGTAGTTTTACCGGGCCTGATCAACACTCATCATCATTTCTTCCAAACCCTCACTCGAGCTGTCCCTCAAGCGCTAAACAAAGAGCTGTTTGATTGGCTTCGAGCACTTTATCCGATCTGGGCAGGACTGACACCAGAGATGCTTTACTCTGCATCTGAAGTGGCCCTTGCTGAATTACTTCTTTCTGGCTGCACTACCTCTGCAGATCACCATTATCTTTTTCCGAAAGGAATGGAAAAAGCAATCGATATCCAAGTTGAGGCAGCCCGACATATGGGCATGCGCGTAACGCTAACCCGAGGCTCGATGTCGCTCGGCGAGGATGAAGCCGGACTTCCGCCACAGAGCACCGTGCAAAGTGAAGAAATGATTCTGGAAGATTCTGAACGACTTATCCATCGGTATCATGACGCAAAAGATGGCAGTTTTCTTCAGATTGCTTTGGCTCCATGTTCGCCGTTCTCAGTTTCCCGGAATTTGATGGAAGAGAGCGCAAGACTATCGACTGCGTATAACGTTCGTCTTCATACACATCTAGCCGAAACTCAGGACGAAGATCACTTTTGTGAAAATATGTTTGGATTACGGCCTTTAGATTATTTAGAAGACGTTGGCTGGCTCAACAAAAATACGTGGCTTGCCCACGGAATTCATTTTAACGAAGAAGAGGTTTGTAGGTTGGGTCGTTCTGGTATCGGTATAGCCCACTGCCCAACATCGAATATGGTTCTCGCATCGGGCGTTTGTCCAACTCTCGAACTGGAAAGAGCGGGCGTTACTATTGGACTCGCCGTCGATGGCTCTGCCTCAAACGATGCAAGCAATATGATTGCTGAAGTAAGACAAGCGCTATACCTTCAGCGATTGAAATACGGCGCGGCGAAAATTTCTCATCAAGATGTTTTACGCTGGGCAACGAAGGGGTCAGCAGCACTCTTAGGGCGAACGGATATAGGCCGCCTCGCGGTAGGAAGTGAAGCGGACCTTGCGCTTTTTAGACTCGATGACCTGAACTTTTCCGGAGGCCATGATCCGCTTGCTGCACTACTACTCTGTCAGGCTCAGAAAGCGGATCGCGTAATGATTTCTGGAAGCTGGCGGGTTGAGGAAGGCCAAATCACAGGATTTGATATAGACTCTAAGAAAAATAAGCACCACTCGCTGGCAAAACGTCTAATCAAGACTTATCACTAGAAGGATAATTTTAAAATGGATCGTCTCTTCAAACTCAAAGAATTGAACACTACTTTCAGCAAGGAAATCCTAGCGGGACTAACTACCTTTATGGCAATGGCATATATTATTTTTGTGAACCCCCAAATGATGGCGGACGCGGGCATGGATTATGGTGCAAGCTTTGTAGCAACTTGTATTGCCGCCGCAGTAGCCTGTTTTTTAATGGGTTTATATGCCAACTGGCCAGTAGGCCTGGCCCCAGGAATGGGGCTTAACGCATTCTTTACCTACACCATTGTTGGCGAAATGGGATATAGCTGGCAGGTAGCTCTCGGGGCTGTATTCTTAGCCGGGATCCTCTTTGTGCTGATGAGCATCACACGGCTGCGGGCTTGGATACTAGAGAGCATACCGAAAGATCTTCGAATCGCGATGGGTGTGGGAGTAGGCTTATTCATCGGTATTATTGGGCTCATGAATGGCGGTATCATTTCAGACCACCCCGCCACGCTGCTCACGCTTGGAGACTTAACTGCTCCGCAACCTTTAATGGCCTGCTTGGGCTTTCTAATCATCATGGGCTTAGCCGTTCGTAACATCCCCGGAGCAATCATTCTGGGCATCTTGAGTATTACTCTCATAGCGTTGGTCACTGGGCATGCAGAGTATCAGGGAATCGTTTCAGCACCCCCTTCAATCGCACCCACCATCGCCCAATTAGATATCAGAGGTGCACTTGAAATAACGATGATTAGCGTCGTCCTAGCAATATTGTTCGTCAACTTATTTGACACTGCTGGCACATTAATGGGTGTGGCCTCGCGTGCAGGACTTATGGACTCTGAGGGTAATATCAAGGATATAGACCGTGCTTTAAAAGCAGATAGCACGAGTAGCGTTGCAGGAGCTTTTTTTGGCTGCTCGCCAGTAACTTCTTATGTTGAAAGCGCCGCGGGAGTCTCGGCCGGAGGGCGAACCGGACTGACAGCATGCACCGTAGGGCTTTTATTCGTAATCGCGATTTTTTTCGCACCGCTCGCTGGAATGGTACCCGCCTTTGCAACTGCTGGCGCCCTGATCTACGTAGCGCTTGTCATGATGGGGGGTATGCGCGACCTCGACTGGAATAGCCCAACTAACCTGCTCCCCGCGCTTATCATGATCCTTATGATTCCATTATCATTCTCTATCGCGCATGGGATCGCTGTGGGATTTATTAGTTATGTCGTCCTGAAAGTTTCTGCTGGTAGAGCCAAGGAGATCAACGTAGGAGTCTGGTTTCTTGCTGTTACCTTTACTGCGAAATTCGCATTTTTATAAATACCACGGGGCGCGATTCAGCGCCGTCTCGCGCCCATGGTAAGCAAACTCTATTCTCCTAAAGCGTAACGCACTGTTAACGAGACTGTGCGGCCCTCGGATGGTTTAACAACGACTGATTCGAACAAATCAGCAGAAGTATAGTATTCCTCATCGCCTAGGTTATTTACTTGCATTAGTGCAGAGAATCGATCATTGATATAGCCCACAGAACCAGTCCATACCACATAACTCGGCAGTAACACTGATTGCATGGCGTCCATATAGGTCTCTTCGACCGCTGTGAATCCAATAGAAGCGTTTACCTCACCGCCATATAACTCACTATTCCAAGTTCCGTAGATACTGAGGATACGATCAGGCAGGCCTCCACGTTCGAGTTTTGCACCTGGCCCAGTCAGTGTGTCTCGATCTGCTGAGATGCGCCCGCCATAAACCTGCGCGGGTAATAGACCGTTTTGTGCGGCGAAATCCGCGCCATTGATAACGGTAAAGATGTTTCCTACCTCATCAACTTCCGCCTGAGTAGCCGTGGCGATTATGGACAGCTCATCCGTGATAATCCCACGCAATTCAAACTCATAACCCTCTGAATAAGTTTGGGTAACGGTGGAAAGTTGCCCAGATCGTTCCGTTTTCTCCTGATCGAAGTAACTAAACGCAGCATAAATTCTGTCGTCAAACCCGGAAAATTTAAAACCTATTTCCGTAAGGTCTGATGCGGCTAAGTACTCATCAGTCGGCACGGATGAAGGAATCACGCCACCGAGTTGGTTCGCATTAAGAGAGTTTGCTGAGGCTCGGGTTACATAAGGTACAAATCCGGAATCGGTGCGATAAGACATTGATATGTTATAGCTCAGCTCATCAACACTATCTGTTACAAACCCTAAACCTTCATCCCAGCGGTTTTTCATAAGGGTCAGCGCTATCTCTTCGGCTTCCACATCAAAATTGTCATAACGTGCTCCTAACAAAATAATGAGGTTATCGATTTCTATATTCGACAAGAAGAAGATTCCGAAGTTGTCTGCAACAGAAACCTCCTCCTCGTTAAAGTTACGCCCCGGATCGCCCGAGGCTATAGAGGTATTGTTACCATCTGCATCGGTATTAAAAGTTACGCCTTCAAATGGATTGAGCACCGCGTTCGTGATTCGATCCTCCGGCGTCGCCCCGACAATCATATCGCGGAAATCGAAGGTTTCATCAAAGTAAGCGTGCTTTTTGTCGAGATCTTCGCGTCGGAAACTAAAACCCACGACATTGTCTGCAAGCACAGCATCGCTTTCGAATTCGAAGCTTAGACTCGAACGTAACTCGAATATGGTAGCGTCAGGATACAAAGCCGTGAATCCCCAACTCTGGAATTTAGTATGCTCCATGTAATCGTAGAAAAACTGATTCCGCCATACCATGGAGTTATCGAAAGTATGCGTAACGTCAAAATATAAGGTAAGGGCGTCCGTATCCGCGTAGTCCATCGGATCGATAAAGGTTCTACTGTGATCGATTTTCGCGGAACCTACGTTTTCTAAGGGTGAGAGCCAAGGTGTACTGTTTCCACCGAAACAGGTCAGCTCTTGCCCGTTATAAACCGCCCGATTAAAACCGAAGAATGGTACACAAAAGGTACCAACGCCAGTGAAAGAATCATTAATACCGACTCCGGCAGCAGAAGATGGGAAGCCAGATTCGTTTGGTCTCAAGTCAGGGCCGCCATTCCTGTTGCGTGAAGGCGGATTCCCTGTAATGTAGGTTCCCGTATCAATTAGATCCTGGGTAACCCTCGTCCATCCTGGAACCTGAATACTATCACTAGACTGATACTGCAATCCAAACTCTAATGTCGTATCCGCATTCACATCAATGTCGAAAGCGACCTGAAGAAGCTCACTACTCGGCTCATAAAAATCATAAAACGATTCGGAGTCCTCTATCTCAGCGAATAATTGAAATCCTCCCTGACTATCACCGATGGTAAAGGGCATCCCAAATTCACCAAAAACAATTCTCTGCTTGTAGGATCCTAAAGTAACGCCAATATCACCGGTTGCACCACTAATATACTTGCTACCCTCGCTCCTTGCTGACTTTGGTATGTAGTTAAGTTGTCCGCCGATAGAACCCGTACCGTAAAGAGGCGATACCGGCCCTCGCAGAATTTCCAGTTTTTGAGCGCCTCTTACAATCGTGTTAAAAGCCCCTGGATTGGCAATCCTTCTGAAACCCCGGAAATAATTGTCCGCCGGCTCACCACGGATATCCATCGCGCCGCGGATACCAAAGAAGGAGCTGGTGAATGCCCCTGGAGTGAGACGTACCAGATCGTCAACGCTTCGAAGGGCGAATTTCTGAATGAGGTCTTCTCGAACCTCGGACACAGAACGCGGAGTATCTACCAGACTCATAATCAAACCATAGGAGCTGTCGGAAGCTTGATTGGGCAGTATTGAGAAATAATCTCGCTCTGCTGTTACCACCACCTCCTCTATCGCTTCGTCCTGACTGAAGCTCTGCCAAGCAATAGCCAATAGTAAAAACATTACAAATGGACGTAATGTTTGCCAAACATTCGGTTGGGCGTGTTCCTTTATTTTCATTCTATCTAATCTCCCTGATTCACTTGTCTGATGAATTTTTTTCCACTGATACTCCTGGCGAAAGGTGTTTCTTTAACTACCGATCGAGTATCTATCTGGTCGAATCGCAGGAATCATGCCAATTTCCCTCTTTCTATTTGTAATCGAACGGAACCTAACCTGGTCAAAGGAAGGATTTATAACTATCTGAAATGATTGAGGAATAAGGGCATGTGAATTCAGGGACAGTTGCAACCGAGGCCTTCACAAAAGATCAGTGCGGGCGATTATTCACATTTAGAGGCAAGCACTAATCATAATGCGCCCATTTGGTGCGCATTATTTGGCATCTAAGCGAGATAATTTGTCAGCCTCCCCTATAGAACATATTCCCAACTTCTGATAAAATTTTGACAGTACTGTTAGGTTTTAAAAAAAGTTATGGTTTCGTTTATACTCAATGGTGAACCACATTTAGCTGAAAATTTGCCCCCAGAAACTACCGTTTTGGACTACCTTCGAGAGGATTTGGGACGCACCGGAACCAAAGAAGGGTGCGCCTCCGGAGATTGCGGCGCATGCACAGTCGTAATCGCAGAAGCCCATGAGGAGAAGCTACAATACCGGACTTCCAACGCTTGCATTACGTTGCTTGGGACACTTCACGGTAAACAGTTGATAACAGTGGAGAATCTTTCCTCAGGCCAGGCGCTGCATCAATGCCAACAAGCAATGATCGATTGTCATGGCTCACAATGTGGTTTCTGCACTCCAGGATTTGTGATGTCCTTGTTTGCCCATTTTAAAAATCACGCTTCCCCGGATAGGGATGAAATTATTGAGTCTCTGGGGGGAAACCTCTGCCGCTGCACGGGATACAAGCCAATCTTAAATGCAGGTATCTCCATGTATGAAAATGGGAATACTGATGAATTCGATAAGAGCGAGAAGGAAATACTTAAGAAGCTTGCGAGTCTTCCAAAGGCAGACCCTGGTTTACAGGCTAATTCTCGTGCTTTCGTCGCGCCAACCTCAGTAGACGAGCTCGCCGGGATCCTGCTCGATCATCCTAATGCTCGACTATTGGCTGGTGGGACTGACTTTGGATTGGAGATCACGCAAGCGCTTGCGCAGCCTGAGCTCATAGCCTACACCGGTAATATTGAAAGTATGACCAGGATTGAGGTTACCAAAAACATAATGCACATCGGGGGTGCGGCGACCTATAGCAACGTATCACCAGCACTGATTTCTCACTGGCCAGAGTTAAAAGAGCTCTTGAATAGATTGGGGTCCGTACAGATAAGGAACCAAGGTACGATCGGTGGCAATGTAGCGAACGCTTCACCGATCGCCGATACCTTACCTCCCTTGCTCGCACTCGATGCGACGGTAACCCTACGTAAGGGCGCTCAGCAGAGAACGCTCGCTCTCAAAGACTTTTTTGTCCGCTATAAAGTGACGGCTCTTGAAGAATCTGAGTTCATTGAGAGCATTCAAATACCCCTAAGAGATAGTTCGGACTATTTTGCGGTGTATAAAGTGAGTAAACGAATTGAAGATGATATTTCCGCGGTTTGTCTGGCAGTTCGTTGGCGCCTCGATGGCGAAACTGTAAGCGACGTGCGAATAGCATACGGGGGTCTAGCAGATATACCAAAGCGCAGCATCACAGCTGAGAAAGCTCTTAAGGGTCGAGCGCTAACAGAATCCTCGATACGCGAAGCCATGGCTGCAATACCCCAAGAATTTTCTCCAATAGACGACGTTCGAGCAAGCGCCCTTTATCGGGAGAAGCTTGCAAAAAACCTCCTATTTCGTGCCTATCTAGCCACAATTCAAGGCGATGCAACATTGCGGGTGGCTGACTATGTTACGTAAAGACTCCGCACCAGGGGTCGAACCCAAATTAACTCAAGGTCACGCGGGTACGGCCATACCTCACGAAAGTGCTCATCTCCATGTTACTGGACAGGCCTGTTACACCGATGACATTAATCTGCCTTCGAATACTCTGTTCGCTTACGTGGGCTTATCCCATGCAAGTCATGCAACAATTAAATCTTTGGATCTGGATGCGGTCCGGTCCGCACACGGGGTAGTTAGCGTAATTACTGCGGATGATATTCCGGGTTTAAAGGATATTGGGCCTGTGATGCCTGGAGATCCCCTAATTACTAAAAGCAGTGTTGAGTTCTACGGGCAGGTCCTGTTTGCTGTCGCGGCAACCAGTCAATCTGATGCGCGCCGTGCCGCTCGGCTCGCTCGGGTCGAATATGATCCGCTACCGGCGAATTTAGACATAGAAGCCGGTAGGAAAGCTGATAGCTATATAAGTCCAATGCATTGCCAACAAAAAGGTAATGTGGAGTTGGCGATTGACAATGCTCCATTTTCTCTAGAGGGCAAATTCGCTAGTGGTGGACAAGAACAAATGTATCTAGAGGGACAGGTTTCAATTGCGATACCTCAAGAAGATGGAAATATGCTTATTCATACATCGAGTCAAAATCCATCAGAGGGACAAAAACTCGTAGCGGAAGTCCTCGGAATTGACCATTCGAGAGTCACAGTTGAAGTACGACGTATGGGAGGAGGTTTCGGTGGGAAGGAAACTCATGCTAACCAATGGGCATGCCTTGCTGCCGTATTCGCCAATGAAACAAAAAGACCAGTTCGAATGCGCCTAGCGCGAGCAGATGATTTTTCATCCACAGGAAAGCGTCACCCGTTCGAGAGCCGATATCGCGTTGGTTTTGATAAGGAAGGCCGTATTCGAGGGCTAGATATAGATTTATATGGTGGATGCGGTATGTCAGCCGATTTATCGAACGCCATCGTTGATCGCGCGATGTTTCATATCGACAATTGCTATTACTTACCCGCAGTTCGGGTGCGTGGATATCGAGTAAAAACCCATACCGTATCGAATACTGCTTTTAGGGGGTTTGGTGGGCCTCAAGGCATTCTCGCTATTGAAAATGTAATCGAGCAGATCGCTACTGCTACTGGCATTGATCCGCTCAAAGTCAGGGAGCAAAACTTTTATACCGATGAAGGTAATCGAAACAGGACCCATTATGCCCAAACGATCGAACAGCACATTATAAAGCCCTTAGTAACGCGGCTTACCGAGACCAGCGACTATTATGAGAGACGAAAAGATATTAGAAATTTCAACGCTGAAAACGATGTGCTTAAACGGGGAATTTCATTAACCCCAGTAAAGTTCGGAATATCTTTCACAATGCAACATATGAATCAGGCCGGGGCGCTACTGCACATTTATACCGACGGAAGCATACAGCTGAATCACGGTGGAACAGAAATGGGTCAAGGACTGTATACTAAAGTTGCTCAAATTGTCGCCCGCGAATTTAGTGTGGAGCTGTCGAGAATAACCTGTACGGCTACTCGTACTGACAAAGTTCCGAATACTTCTCCAACCGCTGCATCCTCAGGATCCGACCTAAACGGTATGGCTGCTAGAGACGCGGCGACTAAGTTAAAAACACGTCTCTGCGACTTCGCTGAAAAGCACTTCTCTACGCCCCGCTCTTCAATAAGATTTGACAATGGACAGGTTTTGGTTGGGAAGAAAAAGTATCCCTTCGAAGATATCATTAAGTTGGCGTATCACCATCGAATTTCACTATCCGCCACTGGTTATTATAGAACGCCGAAGATCTACTACGACCGCGAAACAGCTACCGGACGTCCGTTCTTTTATTTTGCATACGGGGCCGCTGTTGCGGAAACCATCATAGACACGCTGTCGGGAGAGTATCGCGTTCTTAGGGTAGACATATGCCAAGATGTGGGTCAATCGCTAAATCCTGCGATCGACATTGGGCAAATCGAGGGGGGATTTGTTCAAGGAATGGGGTGGCTAACAACGGAAGAGCTCAAATGGGATCAGACTGGCCGACTAGCCTCTAATGGTCCCGCAACTTATAAAATACCAGCGGTCGGCGATACACCCTCAGAATTTAATGTTGAATTGTTTCCAAACAGCCCGAACACGGAGGCGACTATTTTTCACTCGAAAGCTGTTGGTGAGCCACCGCTTGTCCTTGGAATCTCAGTATGGACAGCAATACGTGATGCGATTTCTAGTATAGCTGAATATCGAATTAGCCCCGTTCTTGATGCTCCAGCAACACCAGAACAAGTACTAGCGGCCTGTGATGACCTTCGCAGTTCGAGGGCTTTGTGACCTCACAGATAAATACAGAAGCCGATTGGCTAGATACCTCTCTAAAGCTAAAGAAGAGCGGTATTGAATTTGTTCTCGTTACTGTGTTAGGCGCTCGAGGCTCCACACCAAGGGAAACAGAAACGAAAATGGTATTCACCGGTAAAGAAAGTTTCGGCTCAATTGGTGGTGGACATCTAGAGTTTAAGGCAGGAGAGATAGCCCAAGAAATGCTTTTAAGAACCGCTGACTCCCAGCGTATTGAGCATTTCAAACTAGGCCCAAGTCTTGGGCAGTGCTGCGGGGGAAGTTGTAGTATTTTTTTTGAAGTGTTCAGACCATTGCGAATGAATCTGGCACTCTTTGGCGCTGGGCACGTCGGTCAAACCCTAGTGGGAATTTTGCAGGCCCTACCTATCAACGTTTTTTGGATAGATAGTCGCATGACTACTATCAAACCAACCGCAGGACCAAACATAAAGATCATCGAGTCGGATGAACCCAAAGACGAAATAGCACACATGCCTGCCGATACCAGCTATTTGATAATGACTCACAACCATCAACTCGATTACGACATACTCTGCTCTGTCATAAACCGAGGAGATGGGGATTATATTGGAGTCATCGGCTCGGATACGAAATGGCGCAAATTTCAGGCGAGACTGGCACATCAAGGGTACAAGCCTGAGTCGTATGCCGAAGTTTTTTGTCCAGTAGGACTACAAGAGGTTACTGGTAAGCGGCCAATGGAAGTAGCAGTCTCAATCGCAGCACAATTAATTCAGCATCTTAATCATAAGTTAAACAAAGGCACTCAAAGAGGCCTTCACTGGAAAGTACTATCAGAAACGTCACAACAGCTGTCGGAGTCCAATACTAATGCCAACTAATAACACCTTCGCCTTACGCAGTCGCCGAGTTATCTTAGACGATCAAGAGTGCGAAGCTACGATCGTTATCGATAATGGTCGCATCGCAAAAATAATGCACTTTGACGAAGAGCCAAACTGTGAAATTACAGATGTCGGCGAAAAGGTGATTATGCCTGGAATAGTCGATACGCATGTACATATTAACGAACCAGGTAGAACAGAGTGGGAAGGTTTTGACACCGCCACTCAAGCAGCCGCAGCGGGAGGGATTACAACAGTCGTAGATATGCCACTAAACTGCACACCGGTAACGACCTCGGTAGATGCTTTGCATCAAAAGCTGGATTCGCTAGAGAGCCAGCTTTGGGTAGATTGCGGATTTTGGGGAGGGGTGGTTCCAGATAGCCTCGATGATTTAGAAGCATTGTGCCTAGCCGGAGTACTGGGTGCAAAATCTTTTACTATTCATTCGGGGATCGATGACTTTCCGCAGGTGGGCCCAGAAGAAATGCGCGTCGCAATCCCTATCCTTGCCAAGTATGGACTACCTTATCTAATACATGCGGAGTTAGATAAAAAAAACCAACCACCTGCAGAGATTGATCGGACATATCAAAGTTTTCTCGCGTCTCGGCCCCGGGAATGGGAGAATGACGCTATTGATCTCATCATTAGTCTTGCAAAAGAAGCAAAGGGTAATGGCCATCAGCCTCGTATGCATGTTGTGCACTTATCCTCCGCGGAGGCCCTCCCCGCTATCAAGGCCGCAAGAGAGAGCGGCATTATGATCACAGCCGAAACCTGTCCACATTACCTAACTCTATGGGCGGAAGCATGCCCGGACGGTGAAACTTTATTTAAATGCTGTCCACCGATTCGAGAAGACTCAAATCGAAACACATTGTGGGAAGGGCTACGCCAAAACGTCATCGACTTTGTCGTTTCGGATCACTCTCCGTGCACACCTGAGCTCAAACACATCCAGACGGGCGATCTGGACGCTGCATGGGGTGGTATATCATCGCTTCAGTTTGGACTTCCTCTAATTTGGACTGAGGCAAGCGCTAGAGGCTTAAGCCTGTCCGAAGTTAGCCGTTTGATGGCAACCGAGCCAGCAAAATTTGCAGGCCTAGGAGAAAAAAAAGGGCGTCTGGCAGAGGGTTACGACGCAGACCTTATAATTTTCGATGATAAGGCTTCCTTTGATATCACACCAAATATCATCAAATATCGCCACAAAATAACTCCCTACGCCGGTAAAAAGGTGCTGGGGACGGTGGAAACAACAATCCTACGTGGCAAAAGGATCTTTGATAACGGTAATATTCTTGGAGATCCCGTCGGTCAGCCTTTATTGAAATCTTGGAGCGATCCCAGATGACCACCCTCAGTGAGTTAAAACGTGAATTCGTGGACCTTTTAGAAGAACAATTGGGAGGTCGGGCCATATCTTGTTCTGATGATTGGTTTGCAGGTTGTGAAAACTTGGTAAAGAAAGCTGACCCTGTTTTTAAGGAAGGACATTTCGTCTCCACCGGTCAATGGATGGACGGATGGGAGTCTCGCAGGTCTTTTGGTCGATATGGCCGAGGAACCGATCATGATTGGTGTGTGCTAAGACTAGGGAGCCAAGGAACAATAAAATGGCTAAATATTGATACCACACATTTCCGTGGAAATGCACCAGAAGAAGCTGCGATTGATTATGCTTACCAACCCAAAGGTTCAGAACAAAACCTAGAGTGGGCCGAATTACTACCCAAGACATTAATTGAAGCAGATAGCCATAATCTATTAAAAATCGATAACGAAAATCATGCCACGCATGTGAGATTGCGTATTTACCCCGATGGCGGGGTGGCGCGCCTTCGAGCTTTCGGCGATGTAAAAGTTAACAAGTCGACTATTCTAGAAGGAGAGCTAGTCGACCTAGCGAGCATTCTGCTGGGCGGTAAGGGCGAGCAGTGCTCAAATGAATTCTACAGCTCTCCCAATAATCTTTTGATGCCAAAGCCAGGAATCAATATGGGCGATGGATGGGAAACCAAACGAAGAAGGGATAAGGAGAATGACTGGTGCATAATAAAACTGGGGATCCCCGGTGATGTGCGTAAAGCAATTGTAGACACAAGTCATTTTAAGGGAAATTATCCCGATTACTGCACCATAGAGGGTACCGTTTTACCTGGGGATGGCACAGATTTAGCGTTAGCAGCATGGGAGACTATTTTAGAAGCGACTCCGCTCCAGCCAGACCGAGAGCATATCTTTGTTGAGTCTGAACTTGCCTGTTCAAGAAAAAAATTTACGCATATTCGGCTGAATATCTTTCCTGATGGAGGAGTAAGCCGCCTTAGAATTATTGGGGCACCCGAATGGGATTTAGTCGAATGAGTATTGCAGACTTCAATCAATTTCTGCCAGAGAAAGCGTCAACTGTCTTGGCGCAATGCTGCACCAGTGAAAGATGGATAAAGCAACTGGTTTCTTCTCGGCCATTTCCAAACCAAGAAGCTCTGTTACAAAAAGCAGATGATATTTGGTGGAAACTAGAGGAAGAAGACTATCTAGAGGCTTTTAGAGGTCATCCAAAAATAGGTGACATGCAGTCCCTGAAAGAAAAATACTCAAGTACAAAAGCGCTTGCAGCGGATGAACAAAGTTCCTTAGCCGCTGCTTCAGAGTCTGTGCTGATCGATCTTATGCAAAAAAATGAGGAGTACGAAAAAAAATTTGGTTTTATTTTTATTGTCTGTGCAACTGGGAAATCAGCAGAGGAAATGCTTTCTATACTCTTATCCCGACTTTCTAATAATAGAGAAGAAGAGCTTACGAACGCTAGTGAGGAACAGCGTAAGATCTATCAACTGAGACTGGAGAAGCTGCTTTGAGTCATATCAGCACACATGTTCTAAATAACGCAATTGGAGAACCAGCAGTCGGATTAGCTATCGCCGTCTATTTCCAGAGAGAAGAGAAATGGGATCTAATAGCAACAGGCACTACAAACCAGGATGGACGTTTACCCGATCTTTATGAGCCAGAAGAAGGTATTCAGGCTGGTATTTATCGAATACGTTTCTCCACCGGGGATTACTTCTCAAGTTTAGGCGTAAAGCCCTTCTATCCTTGGGCGGAAGTAGTTTTCACGGCGGCTGAAGATCAGAGTTACCACATACCATTGCTCCTCTCTAATTTTGGTTATTCAACCTATCGGGGTAGCTAATGGCCGAAATACTGCTCGCTAAACAGCTAAATCAGTCAGCCTTCGCTCCGTATGGCGATGTTATTTCCGTGGCAAGCTCGAAAAAAAAGTCAGTGATAAATCACGGCCTAACAGTTAAGTATAGTGATCTAGCCAAACCAGATGTCAATGATCAGGATGGTTGGCCAACTTTAAGTATATATCGTAGCGAGTCGATCAAGCTTCCGCTAAAAGTGCGGTTTATGGAGCGGCATCCGCTGGGTAGCCAAGCCTTTATGCCTCTCTCAGAATTTTCCTATCTTGTAGCCGTGGCACCCTGCGGGGAGTTGGATACAAAGGCGATTGAGGTATTTCTCGCCGCGCCTGGTCAAGGAATTAACTTTCGTAAAGGTACCTGGCATCACTTCTGTCTCGCACTGAAATCTGGAAGCGAATTTCTCGTCGTAGACAGGGGCGGTGCAGGCGATAATTGTGACGAAATAGAAATCCATGACGGTCCGGTAATTAAACTAGAGAACCACAAATGAACCAACAGGCATATCGTGGCAATATTCTGCACTTCCTCGATGACCCCGATAAAGTAGGAGAGCGCCAGAGCTACGAGTATTTTGAGGATGGACTGCTCATTATTGAAGGTGGGCGCATATCGGCGATGGGCGAAGCGTCGCAACTCCTCCCGAAAGTGCGAAAAGATGAGATTTCCAATTACGAAGGAAAATTAATGCTTCCAGGCCTAATTGATACACATACGCACTACCCTCAGACTGAAATGATAGCATCATACGGGGAACAATTATTAGAATGGCTTGAAACATACACCTTTCCTACAGAAGCCAAATTCAATGACACAACATATGCCTTAAAAATCGCAGAACTATTCCTGGATGAGCTGATTAAAAACGGCACAACAACTGCGCTCGTATTTCCAACCGTGCATCCTCAAAGTGTAGACGCCTTCTTTGAGCAGGCCGAAAGAAAAAACCTTCGAATGATCGCTGGTAAAGTTCTGATGGATCGCAACGCACCTGAAAACTTGAGGGATAATGCTGAGAGCGCGTATTCCGATAGCAAAGAGTTAATTGAAAAATGGCACAACCGCGGAAGACTTAAATATGCAGTGACACCCAGATTTGCTCCCACATCGAGCGAGGCGCAACTGAGGGCGGCTCGAGCCCTTCTGGAGGAGAACTCAGGAACTTATTTCCACACTCACCTATCGGAAAACCTTAATGAAATTAAATGGGTCAAAGAATTATTCCCTAATTGTAAGCACTACCTTGATTGTTATGATCAACTTGGCCTCCTTCAAGAGCGGAGTATATTCGCCCACTGCATCCATCTAGAAGACAGTGAATGGTCGCGTCTGAAAGAAACGAGAAGTAACATATCACACTGTCCGACATCGAACTTATTTTTAGGTAGTGGGCTATTCAGCTTAAAACGAGCTACTACAGAGGATATAAATATTGGCTTGGGCACTGATGTGGGGGCCGGAAACACATTCTCACTATTCAAGGTGATGGCTGATGCGTATAAGGTCCAACAACTTAATCAAAACCTATTCTCCGCATTTAAGGCGCTTTACTTGGCCACTCTTGGTGGGGCTCGCTGTCTAAAGTTGGACGACGTTATCGGTAATTTCCTTCCGGGGAAAGAAGCTGACTTTATAGTAATAGATAAGAAACCAAATGATTTTCTCGCCTTTCGAATGAAGCAATGTACTACTTTATTAGAGGAAATATTTACGCTCATTATGTTGGGAGACGATCGTTGCATCCACGCGACCTATATCGCAGGTGAAGTCGCGCAACTAAGAACACAAAATCAGGAGAGATAAGAAAACATATGGAAAGCTACTTCATGGATTGGTTAGAGATGCTTTTCCGCTGGATACACGTCATAGCTGGTATCGCATGGATAGGAGCTTCATTCTACTTCATCTGGCTCGATAATCATCTTGAATCTCCTCCCCAGTGGAAAAGTGATAAAGGTATAAAGGGGGATCTTTGGGCCATCCACGGCGGAGGTATTTATGAAGTTGCCAAATACCAACTTGCGCCGGAAAAAATGCCAGAGACGTTACATTGGTTCAAATGGGAAGCTTATACCACTTGGCTCACTGGCGTTATCCTGCTGATATTGATGTTCTATTTAGGCGCGGACGCCTACCTGATTGACCCGCGCGTTGCTGATCTCACTCCAGTCCAAGCTACTTGTATCGGGATAGGTCTAATAATTTTCGGTTGGGTTGTTTACGAGAGCTTGTGTGCTATCCCAATACTAGTCCGTAATAACTATTTGCTATCGTTCTTCCTACTTCTTATGGTGATGGGTCTCTCCTACACATTCACTCACCTTTTCAGTGGACGAGGTGCTTTTATCCACGTAGGTGCAGTGATCGGAACAATAATGGCTGGTAATGTTTTTCGAGTCATCATTCCCTCACAAAAAGCTTTAGTAAGTGCAATTGAGTCCGGTCAAGCACCTCTGGCGAGCTGGGGTCAAAAAGCGAAACTACGCTCGACACATAATAACTACTTCACGTTGCCTCTGGTTTTTATCATGATAAGTAATCATTACCCAATGACGTATTCAGGTGAAAATAGTTGGCTGGTACTAATTGCTATTATTGGGATAACCGCTTTCGCTCGCCACTATTTTAATCTAAGGCACAGAGGTATCAATCAACCCCTGATTTTAGTCGTAAGTTTCTTCGCGGCTATCTTTCTAGCATGGTTCATTGCCCCTACTCCCCCTTCTTCGGAAAATGCAATCACCCAAGAAGCATCAGAAGTGAAGCAAATTAACGTCTCACAAGTACAAAGCATCCTCAGAGAGCGCTGTGCAAGTTGTCACTCCCGAGCTCCCACAGATGACGTATTTATCGTCTCACCAGCGGGAGTAATGCTGGAGTCTCTCAGCGATATGCAAAGGTGGGCAAACAGAATCAAAGCAAGATCAGTCGATACACATAATATGCCGTTCCTTAACAAAACGGGAATGACGCCTGAAGAGCGCCTTTTAGTAGGTCATTGGATCGACGCAGGGGCCCCAAGCGAATGAGCACCTCCAGTACACCAAGACCAATACGTTCGGGTCGTATCCGCCGCAGTAATGAAACTCTCATTCTCATAGCTGCAGAGCAAGAGTTTGCGCGACGAGGATTTGATGGAGCATCTATCGGAAGGATCGCCAATAGCGCGGGAGTTGCTCGAGCCAATGTACATTACTACTTTAAATCAAGAGAAAATCTTTACCTTCGTGTTCTGGACGATATAGTAGATCGTTGGAACCAGTCATTTCCAGAAAATTCCTCTCTGGAAGAGCCTTACGCGATCATTAAACAGTATATAGCGGCTAAGCTAGAATTCTCTCGTCACAACCCTGCTGCTTCAAAAATTTTTGCGGGAGAAATATTACGTGGAGCCCCGCTTATGGGCGGCCGTCTTAAGGGCATTTACAGTGACTGGCTTCAGTCTAAAGTCGGGGTACTCCGATCTTGGATGCAAGAAGGAAAGATGGACAGCCTAGACCCATACCATGTAATTTTTATGATTTGGAGCAGTACCCAACATTATGCGGACTTCGATTTCCAAGTGAAAACTGCCCTAAAAATACAAGAATACTCCGAAGACGATTTCGAGAAAATATCCGAAACACTTACGCATATTATACTCAAAGGTTGTGGCCTTACTCCTCAGTAAGATGCTCTCTAATAATTTCGTAGAGAGCTGGACGATTGTCTTTAATCTCTTCAACTGTTAGCCCCTCTAAAGAATGAGGATACTTGAGCCAGGCCGTTGTTTCATGAAGATAGTAGTCTGGTAGCAAATCTACCAAGCGGCGGGATGGCTTGTAGTAGGGAGTTGCCACCTTGATTTCTCGGGGAGTATTTCGACGGGCCTTTTCGCGAAGGTGTTCGATTACAGCTTTAACAGTAAACCCTGTATCGAAGACATCGTCCACTATCAGTAATCTGTCCTCAGAAGTTATATTTTTTATAAGGTAACCCATACCATGCACACGAATATTAGAGGAACGAGTGTCAATATCCTCGGAGTAAGAAGAGGTTCTTATTGCGATATGATCAGTTTTAATTCCTGAGTAGGCCAGCATTTCCTGGACAGCGATACCAATAGGTACCCCCCCTCGCCAGATAGCTATGATAAATGATGGCCTATATCCACTGGCTACGACTTCAGCACCAAGGATGAAAGAGTCCTCCAACAACTGCTGCGCGCTCAAATATTGTTTCTCTACCATTACGTGATGAGTTTCTCCTCCGCTCAGGCCATAGTATAGTGGGAGTTATCTCGAAAGTAAGGGTTCCCAGTGGATAAACAGCTTAAAAAGTATCTTTACATCGATGAAGAGTCATTGCTCAACGATTCCTTTCGTCTAGCTGTAAACATATATGAAAGTGGGTTCAAACCAGATTTTATTGTCGCCATCTGGCGAGGTGGCGCAACAGTAGGGATCTATGTCCAAGAATGCTTGCAAGCACTAGGATTACAAACCGACCACATTGCTATAAGAACTTCTTATCAAGGCATGGAGAATTATCAGGCGACAATGTCCAATCCACAAACTATACGAGTACATGGGCTTCAATACCTTTATGAGAACCTGGATTACGAGCATAGTTTACTTATCGTGGATGACGTTTTCAGCTCGGGCTATAACATTGAAGCCGTAATAAATAGACTAGAAACCAAGAGTAAACGCAATATGCCGAGAGATTATAGAATCGCAACTCCGTTCTACAAACCCTCCTTTAATAAGACAAAGCGTAAACCCGATTACTTTTTGCACGAAATAAATGATTGGTTAGTCTTACCTTATGAGCTGACAGGATTATCTAAAGACGAATTAGAAAAATATAAGTCCTGGACCCTGCCTATCCTCGATAAAATTAGCCCCTAAGGTAAACCTGCCAGGATCCTCAAAAAAAAACCTATAATCATAGGCTTTTCCTGCTGCATTTATGTATGATCCATATTAGGGCGTTATACTTTTGTCCTAGCATTAAAATAGTGCGTAATAACAATTTGCGAAGCGTTTCTATGTACCTGTTAACTCAAAGCAGTCCGGGATCTCGCACTTATGTTTTAAAACATGTAACTCAAATTAATTTTAAAGATCACAAAATGCGTGAGGAGCATTCCTAATGAAGAATACCTATCGGAGTCTCAGACTATTAGGGCTAATTATCATGTTTGTAATATCTTTTGGAGCAATTTCTCAAGGCATGGTAATGGAAGAGGTTGTTGTAACAGCCGAGAAGCGGGCGGAAAGTCTGCAAGATGTCTCAAAGGCTATTACCGCTATAAGCAGCGCAGAGATTGAAACAAAGAACTTGGTTGATTTTGTGGGTCTTAGTGCTATCGCACCAGGAGTTACCGTCGCAAAAAATGAGGGCTACAAGACTATAATATCAATTAGAGGCGTTGGCGATGAAACCAACCAGACTGCAATTGCGGCACCCTCGGTCGCACTGCATATGGATGGGATTTTTGTTGCTTCAAAATTTTCTCTGCGAACCGATTTCATAGACCTAGACCGCATTGAGGTCTTACGAGGACCACAGGGTACGCTGTTCGGGCAGAATTCGACTGGTGGGACTGTGAACGTCATAAGTAAGGAGCCCTCCCTTGAGGAGTTTATGGGGAAAGCGGACCTAACTCTTGGCAATTACGGACTCATTAAAGCTAGAGGAGGACTGAACATACCTCTTTCACATTCTGTAGCAACTCGATTATCTCTCGTTAAAACAGAACGCGAGGGGTTTTCAGAAAACTTACTTAATGGGCAAGATTTAGATGATGCAAGTCATCTCAGTCTTCGAAGCGATTGGTTATTTGATTTAGGAGAAAAGGCAAGCCTAAGAATCTTTGGTCAATATTTCGATGCAGATAATAATGGGGCAGCTATGAAAGGAATCGACGATAGCACTCCTAACGTACGCGAACTTCGTCAGGACTCTGCGTCAGACTATAAGTTGAGCTCAAAGATAATCGGGGGCATCTATCAGATCGATCTTGATGCTGTAACATTGAAATTACTTGCCAGTACTCAGGAAGACGATATTTACGTAGTGAGAGATAATGATAGACATGCTTACGGAGATATTCATCAAGATGGTCCATTAGCAGGATTACCATACATTGGTGCCGAATTTCGACCGGAGACCTCCTTAGTCGAGACTAAAACTTTTGAAATTAATCTTTTATCAAATGAATCTGCATTCGGCGCAGTGGATTGGATTTTAGGTGCTCTGTACTTTGAGCATGAAATAGAAAACCATATCTATGAAGTAAAAGATGTGAATAACGTCAAAGCTATAGCAGACATGGATGGCCAATTTACTCCATATGTTCATGCGCCAATCTGCGCCACAAGTCCGTTTGAAGGAATTTGCTTCGCTGCCTTTGGTGCAGAAATTGGTTTCGTATCTGATGCCTTCCCCGCTAGAGAATCCGAGTCTATTTATGGTCAAGCTACATTCAACCTCTTAGAAAACTTACGTGCAGTAGCAGGGTTGAGGTATACAGAAGATAATTTTTCTAGTGATGTCACAAATTTTTTCGGTTTACAGACCTATTTAATTGAGGATGAGATTAGCGAAACAACGGGACGAGTTGCTCTAGAAATTGATTTGAAACCAGAGACGATGGCTTATGTCTCATATACACGAGGATTTAAACCTGGTGGAAGTAATTTAACGTTTGGTTTCCCAGAAGAGGATGAACAAAATTTTGGAGCTCAACCAGCGCCCCAGCTAGTGTTTCCCCTATTTGAAAGCGAAACGATTGATGCATTTGAGTTAGGACTAAAAACAGACTTCATGGAGGGAAGGTTTAGGGCTAATCTCTCTGCCTTTGCCTACGATTATGAATCATTACAGTTCCAGTCCACTGATCCTGATGTTTATAGAGGTGGAGTTGCAAACATCCCAAACTCCGAAATGAGTGGATTCGAGCTGGAGATCAAAGGCTTCCTTTCAGATTCCTGGTCAGTAGATCTCCGAGCGGCCTTCCTGGAAACAGAAATAACTTCATCTTATGAAGCTCTCGATAATGTAAAAGCAGAGCTATACTTTTTCGGTGAGGAGCCTGCCAGATATGCCCTAAGAGAGAATCTAAAAGGAAATAAGCTCGCTAAAAGCCCAGAATGGACTGCTAATCTAAGTATTCAATACCAAGATCAGACTGAATTGGGATATCTAACCGCGACTGCTGAACTTATTCATCGGGGAGAATTTCAACAAAGAGTATTTAATAATCCCTTCGTGGATACAGTTGAGTCTTACTCGGTGATAAATTTAACTGCTAGTCTTGATCTCCCTGGTGACACAATCGGTATAGATCTTATGCTCCTTAATGCAACCGATAAGGCGGGAATGAACTCCAGTATGACAGATGTGTTCGGTGTTGCAGGGACCGGTATAGAATATATTGCTCCTAGACAATTTATGGGTAGGCTTAGCTATGATTTTTGAGCAATCTGTGCGTTAGTAACAACTGGTGAAGTTTCCAATAATTTGAGGAGACTTCACCGAGAGAAGTGTTAAGCTAGTCATAGTTGCTTTTAAATGATTGAGTCGTAACCAATAGAGAAAGAGGTGAAGTTATCTCGTGACTTATTGCCTAGCAATTGCCTTAGAAGAAGGCCTCATATTTTGCTCAGATTCCAGGACTAATGCCGGTCCCGACCAGGTCACTTCATATAGTAAGATGCATCGTTTTTCGTTCCCCGGTGAAAGGAAGCTATTCCTTCTCACCGCTGGTAATTTAGCTACCACGCAAGCTGTCATCACGCAACTGCATCGTGATACTGAGCAAAACTTGCAACCGTTAATAAGAACATCTAACTATGTAGGCGATATTGCGGACTACATAGGGTCTTTGCTGGTCCTTGAAAAGAACAAGTATTCGGATACTAGTGGTCCTGATGCCGGGATCGATGCCGGGGCGACATTCATTTTGGGAGGTCAAATAAAGGGACAGCCGCCTGAGTTGTATTTAATTTATCCTGAAGGTAACCATATCACCGCATCTCAGACCCATCCTTACCTGCAAATTGGCGAAGTCAAATACGGAAAACCAATCCTAGACAGAATTATTAAGCCTGATACCCCAATGGAAACGGCATTAAGATGTGCCATTGTTTCTCTCGACAGCACCATGCGTTCCAATTCAACCGTCGGTCCCCCATTGGAATGTCTTGCTTATAAAAAAGATAACCTAGCCTCCGAGGAAAGTTACGCAAAGCTCAGCGAAAATGATACTTATCTGGTAGCTATCCGAGAAAGTTGGGAAAAAAATATTAGGGAAGCGGTAGAAGACTTACCGAATTTCGAGACTTATTTCTCAAATAATTAATAACCTGTTCCACAAATTCTAACTTCGCCTCCACTTTGGAGTTGATTACGAAAGGATAAATATCGCTCATTCCCATGCTTCTGTTCATTTCGTTCAGAGCAACGCTCAACTGACGCCAATGTGAGATTTTGTCTTGGAGGCTCAAAATATTTGGATTTTCCACTGCCAATCCAAAATTAAAGGCAGTATCAAGAGCGTCATAGATATGTAAATAATGACTCCAGGTTTCAGCCCAATCTTCCATGGGATGGGCACTGGCGTAGGCAGTTATGCAGCATTCCGACCAATTAGCATCTGGCCCAGAGTCGTAAAACTGTGCAAGGGAGTTGTTGTAGTCTAAGCTAGTGGATCCAAATTTTTGCTCAAACTTCGAATGTAACATCTGGTCGCCTTTGATACATTGAAAAAAGTGATGACCAATCTCGTGTCTCATGTGTCCTAAAACGGTTCTATACACTTCGTTAGATGCTTGTTGCTGTGCAACCCGAGAAAGAGGCTCTGCCTCGAGAGTATTGATAGTAATGACACCGCCTGCATAACCCGTTGTTACGAAAGTTGCCTCCTCCGGTCCATCACAAAAGTCCTCAAGAAAGTCGAACAAGAAACCTTCCTCAGGACAATCCCAAAAGTTATTACAGGGTATCTCCAAAGTAATTAGGTTAATAAGTAAGTGTCGCTTATTTAGTTCTAGGACACGCCAAAGCCGAATATTATTGGGACGGCTGAGGTTAGGTATATATCTGTTGAATTGACAGGCGAAACAAAGTTTTGATTCAGCGTGACTAGGCCTTAGCCAGTTACACACATTATAGTAAATACCATTCTCGCAAAGATCCCATGACACTTGTCCCTCTAAACTACTCACTTTATTGCTAACTCGATCGATCGGATGAAAGCTTAGTGTTGTTGGGTTGAAAGCAATTTTTGTTTGACACGCTTTACATTCATTACTGTCAAAAAAAACTGGGGCGCCGCAGGTACAAAAAAATTTAATCATTGTTTAACGCATAGATCGCTGGAACCAGCAAGATCTAAAGTCATCATCAAGCATAATCAGTGACGATTGCAGGCTATCGATAAAAAGATTTAGGCCTTCACGGCTTTTTCTATCGGAGTTAAAACGTCTAAGGCGACGCCGAATACGATCCACGGAGTTTACCGTATCGTCTCCACCAGGCAACAGACCAATGTAACGCCGCAATTCATTTAAACAAAAGAATACCGAGCGAGGGAAATTTCTAGATTTGAAAACAAAATCAATGAAGGAATCTTTATCTACTATCGGGCCTATCTCACGTCGATAAGCGCTCCTCCCCGAGAGTGCCTGAAGTAACGCGCCCCATAATAGGGGATCGATGGCAAAAAATTCACCTTCCCGATCTAATACATCGCCAGCACCAACATTGACGATACGCGCAGTCATATCAGCCCTCTCAATGAACTGGCCCAACTTATAAAACCCATATGTATTATCTCGAGAAGCTGTGCTTTGCATTAGACCAGCGAAAGCGCGACAGGTTTGGATTATTTCTTCTAAATACAGCAGTCGGTTTCGACGCGAGGTGGCAGCACTTCTATTACCTATCGTATATAGGTGTAACTCATTAATATGCTCCCACGCTTCTTCCGGGAAGACATCTCGCGTTATTCGCACATTCTCTCGAGCCTGATTTATTGAAAAAGGAATACTGCATGACGCATGTTCTTTACCCATAAGTAAGCTATGGACATTTTTTTCAGTTTCTTTGCGAAATATCTTATAGAACTGGTCTTTCGCCTCTAGGATATCTACGAGGACTGACCATGAAGGCTCTGAACCAACGGGGATATCCATAATTAGATGGTTATAGCTTCTAACCAATCGAGCAACATTTTCTACTCTTTCAAGGTAACGGGCAGCCCAATAAACCGACTCGGCAACTCGCGATAACATAATTAGCTATCCGCCTCGATGATCCACGTATCTTTACTGCCACCACCTTGAGAAGAATTCACGACGAGCGAGCCTTCTCGCAACGCTACTCGCGTTAGCCCTCCCGAGGTAACCCAAGTCTTTTTACCCTTTAATATGAAGGGTCTCAGGTCAAGGTGGCGGGGCTGTATAGATTCATCAATTAAAGTTGGAGCAGTAGATAAAGTTAAGGTTGGTTGTGCAATATAATTTTCAGGATCAGCTTCGATGAGTGAGGCGAATCGACTACATTCTGAGGCCGAACTATGAGGTCCTACCAAAATACCATACCCACCAGACTCATTTACCGGCTTAACAACAAGCTTAGTGATGTTGTTTAGTACGTAATCAAGATCGGGCTTGTTACGACAAAGGTACGTTTTAACATTTGGTAGGAGGGGCTCCTCTTTCAAGTAGTAGCGAATCATTGCAGGAACAAACGCGTAAATAGCTTTATCGTCTGCAACACCTGCGCCCGGGGCATTTGCGAGCGCTACCTTACCGGCTTTCCATGATCGCATTAGACCAGGAACGCCCAATACAGATTCTTTTTTAAAGACCTCTGGATCCAAGAAGTCATCATTAATCCGGCGATAGATTACATCGACGCGCTGTTCTTTTTCGACCGTATGCATGAAAACTTCATTATCATCTGTTACGAATAAGTCGCCCGCCTCTACAAGCTCTACCCCCATACCTTGGGCTAGATAAGCATGCTCATAGTAGGCCGAATTAAATATTCCAGGGGTTAACACCACCACACAAGGTTTTCTTCGATCGCCTGGAGCAAGAGAAACCAGCATTTGAAAAAGGTTACTGCAATAATCATCTACGGGAAGGATACTCTGATTGGCGAAGAGCTCTGGCAAAGTGCGTTTCGCAATCTCGCGGTTTTCAATCATGTAAGAAACCCCAGAGGGAACACGTAAATTATCTTCAAGCACATGAAATGTTCCTCTTTGATCTCGCACCAGATCAGTGCCACAAATATGGGCCCATGCTTCGAATTTAGGCACTACATTAAAGCACGCCTTTTGGTAATTTGGAGATTCAAGTACTAAATCGGGAGGGACCACATCCTCCGCCAATATCCGTCTTCGGTTGTACACGTCATGGATAAATTTATTGAGCGCCCTTGACCTTTGAGCTAAACCCCTACTAATTCTCTTCCACTCTGCTGCAGATATGACTCTTGGAATTACATCAACTGGCCAAGAACGGTCGATATTAGAGCCATTCGAGTATACAGTGAAGCTAATTCCCATTTCCTTCACAGCCAACTCCGCTGCATCACGATAGCGTTTCATAACATCTGGCGATTTACTCCTCAGCCATCGGACTATCCGCGAGGCCCCTCGGCGGGCATAACCCTTCTTTGTCAGCAAGTCATCGTAATTTGTTCTTGGTGTATAAAGCTTCAAAGGATTGCCACCATCCCTTTTTCAAAAAGACTGACATTCATTACAAAAGGAAATGAAACCATCAAGCTACAAAGACGGTCTGCATATCCACTCACAACCAACCTATAAAATTAAGCCTGTAACTAAGTGGAAAGCATTAATCGTGCCGGTATCGCAAATTTGACGGCTAAAGTCGGAAGGGACTTCAACCTCGAATGTTCTTAGCTAACTTTCGTTAATGCACGGAATTAAGATAAAATTATAGTATTAGAGGATGGGTTTGTGAGCTTTTCATTTCATTGTCTTGTTGAAACCTATTTGAGAAGCGCAAAAACTGGTATATTTCTTTATACTCAATCTAAGCGGGAATAGCTCAGTTGGTAGAGCACGACCTTGCCAAGGTCGGGGTCGCGAGTTCGAATCTCGTTTCCCGCTCCAGAATCATTAAGAGACTTTAGACAACTAGGTTGACCGGCGATTGCATAGCGTGGTTCAAACTTACTGGAACGCAGGATGTTGTTCGTAAGACCACAGTATTAACGAACTGAAACCCTGACGATTTCAGAGTGGGCATCTATAACATTCTTAACCTCGCCAAGAGCTTCCTCATCTCCTTGCTCATATCTTGAAGAAAGCTCGAATAGACGCATAAATAAATAAGCACCGTCAACTTCTTGGACAATTTTTATTCTGTTGGAAGTTGTAAGCGTTCTATCCCACGTTTCTCTTACCACCTGCCAGAATTGTGATGTATTTTGCCAAAAATCAAAACCAGGGCTCCAGTCAAAATCAACGATCCGCTGATATCTTGCCAAGCCAATCTCCTTAGCCCTAACCATTAGGTTTTCCCCGGAGGCTACTTTTCTGTTGTTTTGCTCATGAACCCATCCGTCTGGCGTTATAGTATGTATATTTACTCCCACTATCGCATCGTAATCATCCCTTACACTTGACTCTCTTCTTGGGATAGGACGCCATGTTTCATTACTTGTCCAAGACGAAAAACCACTAGAATGTGTCCATGCTCCGTATCCCTGATAACGAGGAGAGTCATCGACATGATAAACAGACTGTGACCATTTCCCTTTTCTTTCACGCCGAGGAACTGTTATCTTCGACCAGATATTGTCACCAACAAAAGCAGAAAGTTCTGCATCCTGATATTGCCAGTCCTGTCTCCAGTGTTTCATCACGTGCGTAACTGGTTCGGACCCTTCCTCTGGCTCAAAAGAAATAACCATGACATGTTGTAGGCTAATGAAATCATCTTTTTCATCCACTACCACCACAAATTCCGTACCCCACGATTGGTAGGGCCGAGGTGGGCTATAACCTTCAACAAAACCCATTGTTTCCATAAAGTCAAAATAAACGCGGTACTGACCTTGCATAGCCAAAATTGCCAATCTGTCCTTCTGGAACTTACTCAGATCTGGATTTCGTAACTTTTGCCAATGCTCACTGGGGGATTGTTTCAGTGAGACCTCTGTACCTCTTGTAGTACCACCTCTCACCTCCTGCATCTTTGGCTCATTAATGTGAGTCCAACCAAAAACATAATTTGAGGCATTGGCTTGCCCGCAAATGGCTGTTGTTAAACAAATACCAAGTAAGAAATTATACAGGCAACTTGCCTTGAGCATTATCATAACCTCTAAAACAGTAAGTTAAGTTCAAGATACATGAGACTAGAATCTTTTTAACATCTTATAATAGCAAAGGTTGAGTCATACCTTTACCGTGAGGATCCCGGCATGACTCGAGGGACTGTAAAACCCTACTTACGCGACAAATATCAGTAAGGTATGCTTGATGATGAAGTCTTACATCTCATACCTCAAAAATAGACTTATGTTTCTTCCTGGCTCCATGAAAAGATCAAGACTCGGATCGTTGGCGCTTTTCCCTCTGACACTAGCCCAATTCCAATGCGCCTTATCTGTCAAATTCCTAATGGCAAGTCTTGTCTTAAAGTTAGATAACAATTGATAGTTAACGTAAAGATCATAAGTAACTAAGCCTGGTAGCTCGACACGTGGATTACATCCTGACCTTCCGCAAGACGGAGGTAAATTATCTAGACTGCCCCCGACTGCAGAGGCATAGCCACTTATCGTTAATTTTTCATCCAAAGAATTCCAAACGACGACAAGAAGAGCTTCACTTCATAAGTTTCACGGAGCCTTGCTATTCAGCCAAACAAATCAGAGGTATGCTGATCTCTCAAGCAAACGCTTACCGACAATACGAAAGTAATTGAGTAAGTTTTCTTTCCTTAAATAAGGCTAACGTTGAGACTCATGTGTTCTTCCTCGAGTATTTTTTTCTTCATATCTCTTCCACCAAAGCCGCTATAGCCCCCAAGGGTCCCATCCGATCGAATTGCTCTGTGACACGGAATTTCCAGCGGCCGTGGATTTTTCCCACAAGCATTGGCGACAGCCCTAGCTGAGTGCGGGTGACCAATGGCAATCGCAATTTCTTTATACGACCGAGTCTGGCCCCGCGGAATTTTCTGAAGTGCTCGCCAGACTTTCTTCTGAAAGACAGTACCTGACAATATTTCCTCTATCAATGAATCACCTTGGAGCTCGGAAAGCATAGGTTGCCCTAGCTTTTGCACATAGAAGGTCATTTTCGTCGATAATATCGACATCACAAACTACCAGTTGTTTACCTCGTTTAAGTTCTTTGGCTACCGCAAATATCTTCTTACCGTGGGCTTGACGAAGATAACTAATGTTAAGTTCTGCAGTTCCAGCGGGTTCCTCGTTTTGACTAAGAGAACTAAAAACTGCAACCAACATAGCCATATCTACCATGGTAGCAAGCACCCCTCCATTCACCGAACCACCAATACCCTCCGGAGTGTTTTCATTAATGAGTAGTTGAATCCGGCCATATCCTGGGAGTTGCTCAACCAAACTGATACCCAAAAGCTGATTGATGGGCATAGCATCAAATTGCTCTTTAAAGGCCATTTTCTCTCAAGTACCTCATAGCAACAAATCGAGCGGCCAGCACACCTGCAAATAGTCCAAATAAGTGAGCCTCCCATGAGATAAATTTTTCTCCTGGTAGAATGCCAAAAATCATACCCCCGTAATAAAATATGATTAATGAAGCTATAAAGAGCGTTTGCAAACTCCTTTCATAGATACCCAACGCAACCAGATAACCAAAATAACCAAAGACTAATCCACTCGCACCAACGTGATAGGCCTCCCTACCAAAACACCAGACGCCCATACCTCCAAGTACAGTGATAATAAGCGTGACTAAAAAAAAACGTGGCGTTCCTTTTAATGCCACGAAACTACCCATCACAATTAAAGGCATCGTATTCATTACCAAGTGCTGAAAACTACCATGTAAAAATACCCAGAATAAAACTCCGGGCAGCGCCCTGAGCTCTCTAGGGTAAATCCCAAAATCATTAAGAGCGTGACCTAAAAAGCCATTCACAAACTCAACGAACCATATGACGGCTGTTAGAATGACAGCTACTTTAATACCTCGAAGCCAACTAACCAAAACTAACTCCTTTCAAACGAGGAATCAGTTACCAAGGCACGCCGCTACGCGTTCAGGTTCATACTGGGAATTTTGCGTAACCATAACGAATAGCGCCTTCCCTGAAACGGCATTATCGGGACTAGGGTTCACTATAATTTCACCATCAGTCGCGAGGTAACCAAGAGGAGTTCCTAACCCCTGCTGTAATATTCTGCCAGCAAGAACGCCCCAATTGTTTTCAGAAAAATCTATATCGTAACGTCTCGGATGGTTTCCCTGATGTCTGAACAAATCCTCCAGTATCGCCTCTGTACCGGGAGCAGCCATAGCTCGAACCATGAGTTCGGGGTAAGCTCTTACCGGCCTAATAACGGCATTAGCACCAGCCTCAAAAAGTCTTTTTCGGTTTGCCTCCTGCACACACTCTGCAATGATATATCCCTTGTCTTCAAAGGAACTAAGCTGATCAAGAACATCGAGAGTGAGACTATCAGATCGATAGTCAGTAGTATCTTCCGACATTAGGATGATGAAGCGCGCACTGTCTACATCAACCTCGGATAAGCTGGTCCGACCCTCCGCGCGGCCGCTATTTAGAACTACACCATCGGATGCGATATCAGCAGGTAAACCATCAGGAAAGTGTGGTGAAAGCACCTGAATGGGACAATCTGCAAGCATAGGGGTATTTCGAATCTGTTGCACAAGGATGCGCAAATAGCGAGCGCCATTTTGTAGCGGTGTAAAAATAATGACAATGTGGTCTTTCATAGTCCATCTCCAAAGTCCTTTACGCATTTTCTCTTTGCGGTCCAATCGATAATCAAGCCATTCACCTACGATCTGTGCAAGCAGAAAAATGCCAACCAAATACATAAGTAAAATAGTCGCTAAGCGTCCAAAAGTAGTTGTTGCACTCATGTCACCATAACCGACAGTGGTGATAGTAGTCATCGTTAGCCAGATTGCATCCTCAAGCGAGAGCTTTTCGAAAAACATCATTGCAGATACGTTGGCAACTACGAGTCCAAGCAGAACTGCAAAAAGTCGAAATATTTGAATTCTACGATCATTGCTAGTCTGAGCACTATACCAGCGATGTCTTCGACGTCTCCAGATTTCGTTTTTGATCTTAAGCATAGGCTAGATATTATTATTTGCTTTTTTCGGCATCAAGATGAGCAATCAATGTCTCTGCCGCTAGCTGCCTAATCTTCAGCCGATCATTAGGTGATATACCGAACTTATCTGCAAGAATTATAAAATCATTTTCTGACAATGA
>JAYZES010000012.1:0-235996 GCA_036337195.1 Pseudomonadota bacterium | reverse complement strand
ACATTCCCGTCTCCATCTACGCTGGGCGTTGATGAGATATCAAGATAGTTTCCGTCTCCATCTATGAGATTGAAAACTGTTGCATCGTCGCCTTCCCCAAATGTGACACCGAGCTGGCTTGAGGCTACGTCATAAGTATTGATCTGAATAACGTCTCCGTCGTTGTAACCGACTTGAATATCAATTGTTGTAGCTTGCGTACCGATGTAGGCGTTACCATTGTAGGTAGTGTCCTCAGAAACTCGCGTAATCTCATCAATAAGCGCATTCGCTTCCTGCTGCAGATTAGCGATATCAACTGAGCTGTTGGTGCCGCTTTGAGCTTGAACTGCGAGCTCTCTAATTCTTTGCAGCATATCAGTGACGTCATTAGTAGCGTTCTCAACAACTTTAAGTAAGCCTAATGCATCGTTGGCATTCTTAGCTGCCATTGACAAGCCGCGTACCTGGGCAGTCATGCTTTCCGCGATAGCGAATCCAGCAGCATCGTCTGAAGCACTGTTGATTCTGCTACCTGTAGAGAGACGCTCCATTGCCGTCTTCAGTTCTGTGTTACTTGCTGCCAAAGATCGCTGAGCGTTCATTGAAGCAATGTTCGTGTTTACAACTATAGCCATGGTATGACCCCTGTTTCATTAAGTTCGTTTAAGCGGCAGGTTTTTGCCTGTTTGGGGCAACTTATTGCCGCGTTCAAACTATTAATCGGCAGGGGTTTGCCGAACTTTAGAAAAAAAGGAAAGAGATTGCCGGTTTTTATCAATTACAGGGAAAAAGATTGCCGTTCTCACGATTGAGACAAAAAAAATGCGGGCATTACCCGCATTCTTTTGCTTACTACTACTACTAAGAGATCAGTGATATTGCTAGTTGGGGTGATGCATTCGCTTGCGCTAACATCGCTGTTCCCGTTTGCTGAAGAACTTGAGATTTCGCAAGTCGAGCAGCTTCTACTGCAAAATCAGCGTCCTGTATCCTTGATCTGGCCGCAGAGGTGAACTCCACAACATTCATCAAGTTAGAGACAGTGTACTCCAACCGATTTTGTCCTGCGCCCCACTCAGCCTTGTACCCTCCAACGGTATTAATTGCGTCTGATATGGTATCCAGAGCATTTTCGCTAGTGATATCAAGATTGGTTGCTGGATTATCGCCGTCAGCCTCGGTGCGCAACCCCAGAGCGGTTGCACTCACTGAGTAAGTTGTGATGCCAATACTATCGTTGTCGTTGTATCCGACTTGAATAGAGATTTCACCAGCACCAGATCCGATATAGGTAACGCCGTTAAAAGTGGTGTTATCAGAAACTCGCGTGATTTCATCCATCAACGCATTTGCTTCTAACTGCAAGTTCGCAACGTCGTTATCACTATTGGTTCCACTTTTCGCCTGAACGGCGAGCTCACGGATCCGTTGCAACATATCGGTTACGTCGTTTGTAGCATTTTCTACTACTTTTAACAGAGACAAACCATCACTGGCATTCTTAGCGGCCATTGAAAGCCCTCTTATTTGCGCAGTCATGCTTTCAGCAATCGCGAAACCGGCAGCATCATCAGCAGCGCTGTTGATTTTCTTACCAGTTGACAACCTCTCCATTGCTGTTTGCAGCTCACGGCTGCTATGCATCAGGGAACGCTGCGCGTTCATTGATGCCACATTAGTATTTACAACTAAACTCATGTTCAGTGCTCCTCGTTAACGTTACAAAAAGCTACTGGCGTTGCGTTTAGCCATGACGACCCTTCACGGATGATGCGACCCCGAACATCTGCACACCCGTAGAGACCGGAAGTGAGCTCAGCCCACCGGCAATAAATTACCGAAATCCGGGAAAACGGCAATAATTTGCCGCTCTCAGGTCATTAGTCGGTCGTGTCTGAGATTACTTTAGGGATATTTTTTTTTTTTATAAAAAGGCAGGTTTTTTATTTTTGGGTGCTATTTCTTCTTTTTGAAGTAATCCGCATAGATTCGATAGCCGAGAACAGCTAGAAAGGCGAACGCTATGAAGTTAGTAAATATTTCTTCAACGGGGATAGAAGGGACGGCGACATCGGGCCGCGTGCCAATCACAACCAAAAGTGGAATTGCGATAAAAAGGAAAATTCTGATTTGTTTGCAAACTTTGCAGGGTTGCTTGGTCATTAAGACTCTGTCACTCAGAACCGAAAGTTTTAGTCGTTCTTGTTGCTAAAAGGTAAGTTTTCAAGCGAACTAATCAAACTCTCTTTCGTACTATTCATTTCTTCGATGATTGTTTGCATTACAAGAAATTGCCGGTTATACCGCTCTTCTACCTGAGCCATACGTTCATCGATATCCTTCAGATCCTGCTGGTATTCGGCATTACGTTCAGTTAATGACGCTTCTGTTGTGGTGAGATACCCATCAGAGGCGGTCACCTTTTCAATTAGTGCTTTAATATCTCCTGCGACACCGCCAGCTTCTGTACTAAATCGCGATTGGTCATTCGTGTTTGCACTGAAAATTTTGACGACCTCATCGTAGTGATCATTCAATGCAGTGTCTATTTTTGCTTCATCGTAAACAAGCTGACCATTTCGGTCGATTGCGATACCCATGCTAGATAAAGAGTTAATATTATCTCCGGGCGCTGACGACTCGCTGATCATTATCGAGCGAAGCTGACTTACCATAGATCTAAAAATCGTATCGCCCCTCAAAGGACCATCGGTTTCAGCATCAGTTAAATTTTTGAACTCATTCGTTGCCTCATTAAACATCGCAACAAATCCGATAATATTTTCTTTTGCCAAGCTCGTATCGCGAACTACGGAAATTGTCTCGGTGCCGTCCGTCGTGTTGACCAGGTTCAAGGTGACCCCTTGAATAATGTCAGATATTTGATTTGTGGAACGAACAAAATCGACGCCGTTAACTGTAAGTTCTGCGTCCGAGGCGGTCTGGATATTATTAAATGATAGCCCATCGGAATCTGATGAGATTGTGAACGCCCCATCGGAGCCAGCATTACCGACTAATTGCAATCGATAACTGTCTGAACCAATACCTGTGTTTATGATTTCTGCTGTGACACCCAAGTCAGCGTCATTGATTGCACTGGCTATTGAGCTCAAAGTAGCAGATTCCACTGTTAGGGACTGTGTGTTTCCATTCACGGTAATATCGACCGTCGTGGGATCCCCACCATTAAGAGTTGTTGTGTCAGAACTGAATCCTGCCGAGATACTGCGCTGCTCTTTAGCTAAAGAG
The DNA here is from genome assembly GCA_036337195.1 of Pseudomonadota bacterium. Classification (GTDB taxonomy): domain Bacteria; phylum Pseudomonadota; class Gammaproteobacteria; order Pseudomonadales; family Azotimanducaceae; genus UBA7455. The sequence goes on along the minus strand of JAYZES010000012.1, from coordinate 232,762 downwards.
GTAACTTCTATGCTGTTGGTGCCAGCGCGCGCATTAGTTGTCGCGGTGGCATTTACCGCGTTTGCGGCGCTATTCTGAATCGAGAGGGTGTTAAAATCTCTCGCATCATTGATCAGCTCAGCACCCTGCTGAAGAATGTCGAGAATTGAAACAGCGGCCCCGATACCACTTATCTTACTTTCGGCGACGGCAATTTTTCGCTGTACCTGGCCTTCAGCCCCAGCGCGCTCCGCTTGAACCAGAGCCTCGACGATCGATTTGGTATCGAACGAGGCGCCAGCACCAAGCGCATTGATATAATCTATTCCAGCCATATTTAATACTTTGGTCCTTCCGAATATTTAATCGGTTGAAGAACTGAAAACTTAAGCAAGCTAATTCTTAATTGTCAACGATATTGAAGCACTTATCATGCCAATTACTGTTTAGACAATGTTACTGTATTATAGGACATTGCTTGACGTTCGTTTAGGAATTTGCGGCGCTGTCGGCCCGGGAGGAGACAAATGTTGCCGCTGAGGATCTCTGATTTGGGCAGTTCGTTGCCTTTCTCAGGGCTACGATTGCAATAGGACGAGTAGAGTTGTTATGAAGCCAATCTTTGGTACAGGAAAAGCAACCGCCGAGCTTTTAGAGTTGGTAAAGAAGGTTGCACCCACCGATGTTAGCATTTGTATTCAAGGGGAGAGTGGTTCTGGGAAAGAGGTATTGGCAAGACAGATACATGACTTATCCGATCGCTCTCGAAAGGCTTTTGTTGCCGTTAATTGCGGAGCAATTCCTAAGGATTTGCTTGAAAGCGAGTTATTTGGTCATATCAAAGGCGCTTTTACCGGGGCTATTGCTAATAGAGAGGGGAAGATAGCTGCAGCGGACGGAGGGACCTTATTTCTCGACGAAATCGGTGATATGCCACTTGAAATGCAAGTCAAATTATTACGAGTCTTGCAGGAACGGGTGGTCGATCCAGTAGGTTCGAACTCTTCTGTTGAGGTTGATGTAAGAATAATCTCTGCAACCCATCGCTCAATCGATAAGCAGATTGAGATAGGTGAGTTTCGTGCGGATCTCTATTTTCGCCTAAACGTGGTCCCGCTTGCGTTACCGTCTTTGCGAGAGCGGATTGAAGAAATTCCTCAGTTCATTTCCTACTTTGCCTCTCTATACCGCGGAAAAGAGGAGCCAATAATTTTGACAGAAACGTTTATCGAAGCTATCAAACAATATGAATGGCCGGGAAACATTCGTGAGCTTTCCAATCTAATGCAACGTCTTTCAGTGCTGTATCCTGGCGAAACGGTAGATTTGCAAGCGGTTCCCGCTGCCATGCTTCCATCGGGTATTCAGCATCTGGTTGATGATGCCACCATCAATCATTCCGCTGGCAAGACCGACGAGGCAGACGATTCTTATATGGACATTGTGATGTCCGCAAAGGGCGTTTCTGCGATTGGCGGTCCAGATTTGTCTCTCAAGGAGACTCTCAACAGTGTCGAGAAAGATATGATTGGTCGTGCTTTGAAAGAGGTAGACGGTAATGTATCAATGTGCGCGCGTATCCTAAAAGTTCAGCGTACGACCCTAATCGAGCGCATAAAGAAATACTCCCTTGCGTAAACCGTCAAGAATTGTCGGAATACCGACAGTTACGGCAAAGTAACAGCATATTTTTTGCCGTATTGTCCTTAAGCTATTGTTTTCTATAGGTAAAATTTTTTGGCATAGTGTTTGCTAAACGTAACTCAGGACAAACTCGGACTGAAATTATGTTTGAACAACAACCTTTAGAAATCCTTTGGGACGATGCAATTCCCATCGACTTGGATCTTACAGCGGTATTGAATCGCTGTGGTTTAACGCCCGTACCTGTGGCCTTGCACTCGCTAAACGCGAATTCATTCCCGGAGACACCCTTTATACTTTATGTGTCCCTCGAGAGCTTCGCCTCCGTGGATGCATTAATGGTATTCCTTAAGTCGACGGCAGGTAAGTCGTTTCCCGTACTCAAAATCATGCCTCACCAGCTTGACGAGGGTGTTGAGGCGATTCGGCTTGGAGTGCAGGAAGTCCTTTGCGAAGGTCAAGACACAATAGAGAAGTGGGCTCAGGTTGGTCGCAAAGCGCGGTCCGTGATGCTTAAATCAGATTCGTATGTATTTGTTGACGATGTTTCTCAGCATTTGCTTGCTCTGATCGAGCGAGTCGGATCTTCTGAAGTGACAGTATTGATGAATGGTCCAACAGGTTCCGGAAAGGAGGTTTTGGCACGATTAACCCATGACTTTTCCCCGAGACGAGCAGGTCCATTCGTTCCAGTAAATTGTGCAGCGCTACCCGAAACGCTTGCCGAGAGTCTTCTTTTCGGACACGCGAAGGGAGCTTTTACCGGCGCAGCGAAGACAACGATTGGCTTTTTCGAGCAGGCCGAAGGGGGCACGCTTTTCTTGGATGAAATTGGGGAATTACCTCTGCAGATCCAAGCTAAGTTACTCCGAGCCGTGCAAGAAAAAGAGATAACCCCTGTTGGTCATTCAGAAGCAAAGTCGGTAAATGTAAGAATTGTCTCCGCCACTAACCGTGATCTGGGACGTTCGATTAAGCAAGGAACTTTCAGAGAAGACCTTTATTTCAGAATTAGCACCTTCAGAATTAATGTCCCCGGTCTCAACGAGAGACGGGACGATATACTGCCGCTGGCAAATTTTTTCTTACTGAAGTATGGGGACGGATCGCGGGAGCATACGTTTGCTCCAGACGCTACTGCAAAACTACTTGGTTACGATTGGCCGGGAAATGTGAGGGAATTAGAAAATGTTGTACAGAGAGCCATCGTGCTGTCTGATGACGAATTTATTCAAGCCAGACATCTTTTCTTCGACGAAGTAATTGATGCAATCGATGATACTGGCTCGGTACCTTCGATTAATAGCACGGGTTCCGGCAGAGATGGGACTTCTGATGTAGGAAATAACTATGAATTACCGAATCAGTCGATACGATCTGATGCGAAAAATTTGCAATCTGCTATGGATGCTAACGAGTTTCGTGTGATTGCTGAGACGCTGCGGAACTGCAGGACGCGCAAAGAGGCGGCTTCAGCCCTCGGTATTAGTGAGCGCACACTTCGCTATAAGATGGCGCGAATGAAGGAGCGAGGAGTCGAAGTTCCTAAGCGAAGAATGGTGAGGGGAACTTAAATTATGGTACGAGGAAATTATGAATCTTCTGTGGCATCCCTACTTAGTCAGATTGAGGCGCATCGAGATCGACTTGATACAGCCAGATTAAATGATGTTGCGACCGAACAGCGAACGCGAGTAGGAAAGTCCTCCGAGCTAAATTTTTATGATCTCGCAAGAGATGCTTTGGATGGAGTAAATGCTTCGCAACAAGACAGCAAGGTGCTGAAGGAAGCCTTCGATCGAGGGGAAGATGTGCCACTAACAAAGGTTGTTCTTGCTATGCAGAAATCTTCCTTGGCCTTTGAAGCGACCCTACAGGTTAGGAACAAAGTGTTAAAGGCCTATGAAGATATTCTTAATATGCCTGTGTAATTAGCGGATGTGAGCTGGGAGTAAAACATGTCTGAAGTAGCCTTAGATCAATCAGCCTTACCCGATACTGATGTTGATGTTAATGCACCGATAAACGCTCCTGCGAATACGGTGAATACTGATACTGAAGCGAACGTTACAGGTAATAATGCGGTAGCAATTGAACGAGAAAAATCCGCGATTGAGCGGTTTTTTGAGCAACCCGCCGTGCGGAGAGCAGCACCAGCAGTGGTAGGCCTAGTAGTATTAGTTTTCTGTATTTTATTTTATATGTGGATTTCTGCACCTGGCTATCGTCCAGTTTACCCTGGAATGCTAGAGTCGGATCGTCAAGCAGCATATGAGTTACTTCGAAGCAGTGGCTTTGATGTGCATATTGACACTGCGAGCGGGGAACTTCAGGTATCCAACGACCGTTACCATGAGGCTCGGATGGTGATGGCAGCACAGAATATCCCAAAAGCAGCGACACTAGGAAGTATGACTTCACTTCTAGAACAAGGATCACTTACTACCAGCCGATTTATGGAGCAGGTGAGTTATCGCTCTGCGATGGAATCGGAGCTAGCGAAATCGATCGAACAAATTGGATCAATTAGTTCTGCTCGAGTTCATATTGCAGAGTCGCAGCAAAGCGTTTTTGTCCGAAATCAGACGCCCTCTAAAGCGTCTGTGGTCGTAAGGCCTTATGCTGGAAGAACAGTTTCGAGATCACAAATTCAGGCGATTGTGCATTTAGTTTCGTCCAGCGTTCCATATCTTGAAAGGGAGAATGTGACTGTTGTTGATGATCTTGGGCAGTTGCTTACGAATTCAGAGAGTGATTTAGCGTTAGCATTAACCGCTGCTCAGTCCGAACATAAGAAAGATGTGGAGGCAAATTATCAGAACAGAGTACAACAATTGTTATCTGCTGTTGTGGGGCTTGGTAATGTTCGCACAGAAGTCGACGTTGCACTCAATTTCACAGAAACAGAGTCTACTATCGAAGAATTCGATCGCGGTGGGATGGGTCCGAGGACAAGATCAGAGTCCTTGCAGCTCGAACGCGACAGTTTGCCACCATCTGAAGGCGTTCCTGGTAGCTTTTCTAATCAGCCACCAGCAGATCCAACATTTACACGAACCAATCAAGCGCAAACGGGTGGGGGCGCCAATGGATCTGATGTTTCGTCGAGTTCCAGTACCCGAAACTATGAGCTCGATAGAGAAATAAGGTACGTCAAGCAACAGGTAGGCGCTATCGAACGTATTTCCGTTGCAGTAGTGATAAATGAGACTGCATTTGAGACTACGAATAATGAAGTTGATCAAGACCGTCTTAACCAACAGATCGAAAGTATGCGAGAGGTTGTGCAAGGAGCTATTGGATTTAACCCCGGTCGAGGAGATATAGTGACCGTTGTGTCCTCAGCCTTTGCACGGCCAGTTGAAGAGCTAGATACAACCCCGTGGTACCTCCAGCCGGATAAGCTCGATGGTTATATTCGCTTGCTTGCGGTATTTGCAGCGTTATTATTTATCTATTTCACGATGGGTCGGCCATTCTTAAAAGAGCTCAAGGCCAAGAGTGAAACGGAGTTGCCCTTGGAGCAAATAGAAGACGATGGTTTGACTGATGAGGAGCGGGAATTGGTGAATATGGGCGATGTGGAGACTATTCAGGATGTTACCGCGCGCCTGAAACCAAAGGCGGTAGGTATTCCAGCCGAGTATCTCGACACCTCACAACCTTATGATCAAAAAGTGGCCCTTATGCGTTTCCTCGTGAAGGACGACGTGGGGCGTGTGTCAAATCTCTTAAAACGCTGGATAGAGTAGTAAACTTTAGGAAGGAGTGAGTAATGTCTGAAATGGCAATAGAGACGAGCGAGTTAACCGAAGAACAAGAGCTAGCATTTAACAGCCTGTCTACAACAGAGAAAGCAGCAATTGTAATGGTCCTTCTTGAGGAAAGTGGCGCGGCAGCGGTAATGAAAACCTTGTCCCCAACGCAGGTAACCTCTGTGGCACGGGCAATGATTAAAGTCAGTGACGTCGATCAACCAATCGTTGTAGCGGTGGTTGATGAGTTCCTTGCGTCACTGCAATCGTTGACAGACCTTGGTATGGGTGGTGCCGATTATGTGCGCAAAGTGTTGAAGGAATCGGTAGGCGAATCGAAGGCTGCGACGGTGCTTGCAAAAGTTGATCCTACGGCTAGGTCGTCAGGATTGGAGATGCTTGACTGGATGGCGCCTAGGGCGATTGCTGATATGGTCGCAGCGGAGCATCCTCAGGTGATTTCGATCATTTTGGCGATGGTAGACGAGCGAACAGCTTCTGATGTTTTAAGTTACTTGCCTCCTGAGTTAAAAGCTTCTGTCATTCGTCGTTTAGCTACCTTAGATACTATATCGGACTCAGCGTTAAGTCAGTTAGAGAGAGTTATGCAAACCCGCTTTTCCGAATCTACGTCAATCTCGGCGGCGCAGCTTGGTGGACTTAGAGTGGCCGCGAAAATAATGGATAAAACAAGATCTGAAGACGCCTCAGAAATATTTGATGAAATGCGGGCGTTAGATGAAGAGTTAGTGATGGCGATTGAAGATAATATGTTTGACTTTGAGAACCTTGTTGATCTCTCAGATCGTGATATACAGACGATGATTAATAACTTTGAAGAAGAAGAACTTCGTACAGCACTCAAAGGTGCCGATGATGCCTTACTCGATAAATTCAAAGGTAATATGTCTAAAAATAAAGCGGAAATGTTCCAGGATGAGATGGATCTTATGCCGCCACTTGCTATCTCAATTGTGGACGCTGCACGCAAATCTATTATTCGACAGGCGAGAAAACTCCAAGATGCTGGTGAATTGATTTTAGCATCTCCAGATGGTGGCGATTTTGTCTAGAGAGAATTTTAGCTCAAACGATTCCTTATGGTCATTATCCGGTAATGAGTCAGAAAAAAATTTCGTTAGCTCCCACCAAAGCCAGGAGAAAAAAACCTTCGAGCATCGGCCTTTGGGGATTCTGAAAGGGGATCGTGTTTCTGACTCTAATACTTCTGTATCAGAAGAAGCCCAACCAGAGATTCCCCAGCCTCTCCAAGAAGAGCAGGAAATCTTGCACGAGGAAACTCTATCCTTCACTGAAGATCAATTGAAACAACAATTGGTCGAGGCTAGGGAAGAAGGAGAGCGCGAGGCCAGTACTCGGCTAAAAAAGGATTTCGAATTAGAGCTGCATGATTTGAAAAAGCAGCAAGAAGAATTCTTTCGGCTTCTAGCGAAAAGTACAAATGACGGTGATCAGTTAATTTCTCAATGTGCTTCTATGGCAGTAAAAGTTGGAACACTTCTCGCTAGGACCGAACTATGCCTGGATGAAAATGTGATTGAGTCATTTATTCGTAGGTCGATACAAGCGACCGGGCAGCCCGAGGCCGAGATATTTTCAATAAGGGCCGCTGAGTCATGGAGGGTATACGCCCCTAAAATAGAGGCTTTTATCCCGAAAGGGGTATCCCTTACTTTTGATGAGAGCTTGCAAGAAGGAGATCTTGTTTTGGCTGCTGGCGAGGGAGGATATTTTGACCTGCTGGAGGAGAGACTTAGCGATATTGAAGATCAATTAAAGTCAATTGATAAATCGACTTTGGTAGATGAACAATCAGATTCCCTAAAGAATTTTATTGACTCGACTTTTAACAGTGATAATCCAAGGGAGGCTTCTGTAACAGAGCCCAAACTAGCTGGGGAATTAGAGGAGAATGAACCTGTCTCGGAAGGTCAATTTGAGTCAGCATTGGATGATGCTTCTTCCAAAGTAGAGATGCAAAATTTGGAGATTCCCTCACAAACAGATCGAATGACGCTGGAGGGTGCGGGCGCAATTTCAGGTGGTTCAGACAGCTCTGCTGTTAAAATAATTGATGGGAATGAACCCCAGTTGGATGAAGAGTCTGAGACTCAAGACGAGGATAAATAGTGCTCGAAGCCTCGCAAACAGCGATGGGTCCTGCCTCTAAAAGGCTGGCTCGAATGATAACTTCCCTTTCGAATCCAGATCCTTTGCCTTTTGGTACGGTAAGTCGAATTATAGGTATGACAATAGAAGCGAAAGGTCTCATGGCCTCTCTGGGTACTGTTTGCATTATTCAATCGGTTTCGGGTACTACAGTTGAAGCTCAAGTGGTTGGTTTCAAGGAAAGTATATTACTACTGATGCCTTTCGAGGGTACATCGGGTTTGGAATTAGGAGCAAGGATTCGATTAAAGAGCCGGTCAGATCAGGCCCAAGTTGGGCAGGAAGCGCTTGGTCGTGTCCTGGACGCGAGAGGGGACCCCCTTGATGGCATGTCTCCGCCCCGATGCTCACAATCGGTTCCCCTTTCTGGTGTTCCGATCAATCCTATGTCGAGAGATCCTGTTGACGAGATTCTAGATATTGGCGTGAGGGCGATAAATGCCTTGTTGACAATGGGTTGCGGTCAACGGATTGGACTAATTGCAGGGAGTGGGGTTGGAAAATCAGTACTCCTTGGGATGATGACTCGTTTTTCAAACGCCGATGTAATTGTTATAGGTCTAATTGGAGAAAGGGGTAGGGAAGTAAAAGAATTTATCGAAAAAATACTGGGAGTCGAGGGTTTAAGTCGCTCGGTAGTCATTGCCTCTCCAGCAGATAGTTCGCCTCTTTTGCGTATGCGCGGCGCGAGTTTGGCCCATTGCTATGCAGAATATTTCCGTGATCAGGGAAAAAATGTTCTGTTGCTAATGGATAGCTTAACGCGCGTAGCTCATGCGCAGCGTGAAATCGGTCTCGCTGTCGGTGAACCCCCGACAGTGAAGGGGTACCCTAGTTCGGTTTTTAGTTTGTTACCCAAAATGATTGAGAGAACTGGAAGAGGTGCTGGTGGTCGGGGCTCTATTACGGCGATTTATACCGTGTTAGCGGAAGGCGATGACCTAAACGATCCTGTTGTTGATATCGCCCGGGCCGCCCTAGATGGACAAATCGCCCTTAGTCGCGAACTGGCGGACGAGGGGCATTTCCCGGCAATAGATCTTCAGGGTTCGGTCTCGCGTTTGATGCAGGTGCTTCAAACCAAGGAAAATCAGAAGAGGGCTGCGACGTTTAGAAAATTATGGGCGAGTTTCCAACAAAACAAAGACCTGGTGCAAGTTGGCGCTTACCAGAGTGGGACTAATACAGATCTGGATCATGCACTCAGTATAAAGGATGGTATGTTAAAGTTCCTTCTCCAAGACATGAACGAAGAATGCCTTCTGGAAAGCTCACTGCACGATCTGTCGGTATTATTAGATGGCGAGTGAAGAGAGAGAAAAGACTTGGTCGAGGCTCAGAGATCAAGCTTTTGAAGCACTGGAATCTGAGAGGATCCAATTGCGAGTTGTTACTGCTGAACTCGAACAAATTTCGAATGCGTTAACTCAGCTTGTTGAAATGAAAGGCGAGTATCAACCTGAACAATCAGAAATAGTGGACCGATCCCCTTTCTCAGTGGATAAGCTGCGAAGAACATGGACGTTCGTGTCAAGTCTCGAGGATGCAATCAGGAAGACAAATCAACAAAAAATAATAGTGAAGAAGAAAGAGAGGCGAATTCGTGATACGTGCTTAGAGCTTGAAAGAGAAGTAAAAAAATATGAAGCGCTAGAACGAAGAGCAGGGCAGAAAAGATTAAAAGCGGAAGAAGCTAAGGAAAGAAAAGTGGCTGATGAGGTAGCCTCCGCTTTTTGGTTAAGGCAGAACACCGAATAACATTGTATTTTGACTGGCACGTAAATTGCTGAATCCATTATAACTTTAGAGGAAAATTCAGCATGAGCGATGACGTAGTTAGTAATTTTCTCCAATCGCAACCAGTATCCAAAAGCGATACCGGCTCCAGTATTAGTCAGAGGGATGATTCCCAAAGCTCTGATTTTAATAGAGTTTTTTCTGTTGAGGAAAAAAAAATCTACAGTAGTAAGACAAGCGATGTGAGAGAAAAAGAAACAGAAAATAAAATATCAGTAGAAGAAAAAGAACAAGATGCGAAATTGGTGGAGGCAAATGGCAGGCAAGATAACGAGCAAAGTGGTGATAACAGCGGCAACGGCTTGCCCAATCTCTCGCTCCATCACGGAGCTTTGGCAGTCGGCCGAGTAATTTACACGAGTAATCGCGACTCGGTAACACCTGAAAGTCTATCGAAATTCATCACGAGACAAAGTCTCGTGGTTGACAGTCTTGGTGCTTCTGAAAAGTCTACTAATGGACAGGCGGGTCTCACAGAGAATGCAGCGGAGATTGCGCTCCCTTTGAACAATCATGGGATTGAGCGGGACGCGGGGATTTCGACCCCGGTTAAATCAGACAGTCTTGGTTCTGCGATTGGGGATCGAGTTGCTACGGGCACGTTGAAAGCGTCGAAACAACAGGCTGAAGGAGATGCCTTCTCTAAGCTAAACTTACAAAGCATTGGGCAATTGTCATCCCAATCCGATACTCCCGAGAATCACTCCCCGATATCAGCCACGGGGATCACAAATATCGGTGATAGTTCCCTGGTTCAGATCTCTCAAGAGGTTGATGAGTCTGGGCTAAAACAGGTGCAAAGTCCCAACCAGATAACTGCAACATCGCAGATTGGCTATGACACAAAACAGCCTAATTCAAATTACGTTTTTGACAATTTTGAGAGCGATACTAAAGTAAATTCTCAGGGTCATAAATTTGAAAGTTCAGAAACAGCGATCGCTAAGATAAAGGAAGAAGGTTTAGGAAATGAGCGAATAACTGAAATGAAGAAAGAGCAAGTGCATGGCCAGCTTCATCTTCAACAGTTTCTTGGTGGTGTCAGAGAAACGCTGAACATAATTAGAGATTCAAAAGCACTTAGTACCCCTTCACATAAGGATATGATTGAATCTGCGATCAAGGTTTACAAAGATTCAGGTCAACTTTCCTCTCAGGATTCGCCCATTGCGGAATCGGGTCAACAGCGGCTCGAATTCAAGGGAGCGTTAAGAGAGGTGCAAAGGTTGGTTGCGACTAATGTGTATAATAATCTGACGGACTCTTACGAGAGCTGGAACGCACGATTTGGGGAAGTATTGGCCAATAGGATAGCCGGTTATATCAATCAAGAAAGCTGGAATGTGCAGTTGAAAATGAATCCAGCATCGTTGGGTCAAATATCCCTTGAAATAGACTACAGTGAGAGGGGACTAGAGGGCCGATTCGGCGCGAGCGAGGAATCTACTCGACAATTGCTCCAGGATACTCTCCCACGTTTAAGGCTTGCTCTGCGAGAAATTCTAGACGGTGGTCATGGATTGAAATTAGACATTGGTAATTTTGATCAGTCGAACGGACAGGATAGACCTGCGAGTCACGCCTCGGCGAACGTAACTGATGAGATAAACTTTGAAAAAGAAGTTCTGGTTGGGCATACACTCGATCCAGAGCTAAGCTCTATGGTTGGGTTGGATATACTCGTGTAATATCCTTGGATAAATCCTTAGAGCAAGCAATTGATGAACTTTAGGAGTGGAAGATGACAGAAGCAGCGATAGAAGAAGAAGAAGAACAACAGGGCGGTGGTTTAGTTAAAATTATTCTTATTGTTTTAGTTGTTCTCCTTCTCATGGTTGCCACTGCGGTGGGTACCATGTTTGCGACGGGGTTTTTTAGCGAACCAGAAGAGGGACAAGACCCGGATGAAACACTAGAGGAGTTTGAAACAGAGATTGAAGAAACAGAAGGTCAGATTGAGGCTGCACCGGGCCCTAAGACCGCAGAAATAGAGCAGAAATTTTTGATAAGTTACTATACCTTTGAGGAAGCATTTACTGTAAACCTCAAGGGCTCAAAAAAGGTCATGCAGGCGAAGTTAGGAGTCTCGACCTACTTCGATAAGGATACAATGTTCAATGCGGAAGAAGGGTCCGAGGGCTGGATCGTTAGACACTTGGTGGGAATCAGAGCTGCTATTGGACGAGTACTTAGAAATGTAACTGACGAAAAGATTAAAGGGGTTGGTGGCGAGGCTGAAGTATTGGAGGAAGTGAGGCTTGTGATTAATGAGCAACTGGAACGACATGAGAAGACAACTTCTGCTCCCATAGAAGAGGTGTACTTTACAGAACTCATTGTGCAGTAGAGGCTGATCGATAATGTCTGATACTAACGAGCCCTTATTATCACCGGACGAATTATCCGCAATACAGGATATGGTTTCTAGTGGAGAGTTCGATACGAAGCCTTACAACACAGACGTGGTTGCTGAGAATTATAGTATTGCGCGTAATGAAGAAAATTTGGGGGTTAGTTATGGCTCCTTGACACAGATCAATGAAAGATTTCATCGGTTCTTTAGAACAAGGCTCCTTACAGAACTAGACTATAACGCTAGATTGTCGGTAGCGACGCCCCAACTAATGAAGTACTCAGAATATATAAGGACCGCTGAATCACCTGCCTCGATCAATGTCACTGAGCTAGATCCCCTCAAGGGAGAAACGCTTATTGTTATTCATCCACAGGTGGTCTTTAGCTGTCTCGACAACTGGTATGGCGGGCAGGCGCGTCCGCTTACTGTGGATGGAGAGAGAAATTTTACCGCAAATGAAAACGCCATTATCGATAGGCTTTGCGAACTGATGTTTAGGTCTATGAAAGAGGCGTGGTCACCATATGTCGAGATTGATATTAATCTTGTCAATCGTGATATTAACCCGCTTTTCGCAAACATTGCGGGCGACGAAGAGTCAGTTGTAGTGAATAGATTTTCGATTCGCTTGCGAGATGAAGAAGTTCAGCCGTATATAGATATTGTTTATACCTACCAAAGCTTAAATCTTCAGAGAGATATGTTGAGTAGTCGTATCCAAACTCAGGAAGCAGACCAGAAGTGGCTAGAGCGACTACACGCGTCCTTATGTGAGATAGATTTTGGTATGTTTGTTAGTGGTGGTATGTTACAACTTAGCGTTGATCAGTTGATGAATCTTAAAGTTGGGGAAGTATTATCGTTCAACCCTCCAGCTCTTGCTGAAGTTAGGGTAAATGATTTCCCACTGTACAACGCCGAGGTTGGTGAGTCCGGTAAGAAAGTCGCCATTCAAATCTTGGATAATGTTTTGGAAGAGGATAAATAGATGAGTGAAGAAGACACTCAAGCAGCAGAGACAACTGAGGAAGAAGCGTCATCAGTTTCGTTAGATGGGATAAATCAGAATGTTGTGAAATCAATTCCCATCACGCTTAATGTTGAAGTCGGTAAGACAAAACTTAAATTAAAGGATCTGATGGCAGTAGCTCAGGGTACGGTCCTCGAGTTGGACCGCTCGGTGGGGGAGTTAATGGACATAAAGGTAAACAATTTTGTTATAGCAAAGGGCGAGGTCGTCACCGTAGAAAATAATAAATTAGGAATAAGAGTTCTAGAAATTGTTAGTCCGATGGAACGAATCCGAGAAGGCTAGAAAGGTTTTTTGCATTGGATGGAATGAGTTCAGATTTATTTTTAAGAGTATTTGCATCGCTCGCCTTTATTTTAATCGTTTTAGGGGCTATTTACTGGTGGCTTAAGACAAACGGCCCCAAGATAGGTTCGGAGGAAAGGTCTCAGTTACAGCTCATCAGTCGGGTGCAGATCGATGCTCGGCATAAGCTAATCCTGGTCCAAGCGGACGGTAGCCGTTTCCTGGTAGGCACATCCCCCTCTGATATATCGATTATTCCCATTGTGCCATCAAAGCAATCGGCTGACTTCAAGGACTATCTTGGGTCTCGATTGCAGGAAGACGAATAGTTATCGCCCTAACTAGGTTCACCTCGTATCTTACTTCCACTCCGGTAGTCTTCATCGAATCAGCTCTCCATAAAGCTTTTCAAGGCCCCAGGGCTTACTCTATTTTTGGATAGATCAACGGTTACACTTTTTGCCGTTTTCACTACCTTGTACGGCATTTATTGTCTTACTCTTGCCGGCTTCCAGAAGTCTACGCTCCAACCACAATAAGGCCCATTTCTGAAATATTTTGTAGTTCGGCAATGCATTATTAAATAACGGCAACAAAATACCGTATTGCTTGGTAAGCATGACAATTTTATTGAGTTATTTGCCGCGATTTGCCTCAAACGGGCTGCAGTCATCTGGATAAATCAAACCTGCTAAAGTCAGCGATCAGTCCGACGACAAACAAGTTGTCGCTAATAGGCGGCTAGCGAATCAAGAAGTAATACTTGCTTGGTCGCCTTAGCAAATAACTTAAAAATGGAGGACTTAAAATGTCTATGATAGTTAACACAAACGTTAGCTCATTGACGGCGCAACGATCTTTGGCTTCTTCATCCAATATGTTGGATCAAGCCATGGAGCGACTTTCAACGGGCTCAAAAATTAATAGTGCTTCTGATGACGCTGCGGGCTTGGCCATCGTTCAAAGAATGACGGCTCAAATTCAAGGCTTATCTATGGCAGTTAAAAATGCAAACGATGGCATTGCTATGACGCAATCGGTTGAGGGGGCTTTAGTAGAAGTGTCTGATATGCTTCAGCGTCTTCGCGAGCTAGCCGTCCAAGCAGCAAACTCCACTAATACTGATATTGACCGTGCTTACATCCAAGAGGAAGTAAACTTGTTGGTCGCAGAGATCTCTCGTATTGCTACCAATACCAGGTACAACGGTCAGCACGTATTAGATGGAAGTTTCACTAACGTGCAGCTCCAAGTTGGAACAGAAGGTGGGGAAGTGATCACCTTTAATGTCGACTCTACTTCGGCTGATCAATTAGGTGCTTACAAGATTACTGGCGATCGTATTGAGGCAAGTGCCCCATCGACAGGGGCTGGAGCCTATGAGAATCCGGTAGATAACGGGGACGATATTATCATTAACGGGAACACGGTTTCTAAGACAATAGATGTTGCCGAGAATGATTCTGCTAAAGCCGTTGCTGAGAAAATCAATGCCGTCACAGGTGAAACAAAAGTCGCTGCTGCAGCAAAAACTTATGCTCACGTATACAGCGAGTATGCTACTGACGAGACTTATAGCATCAAAATTAATCAAGTCACTACTGGAACATTTGCCATTAGTAAGAGCAATGTTTCGGATGCGGTTGATAAGATTAATGCTATCTCTGGTGCCACTAACGTAATGGCGGAAGCCACTACAGACAATAAAATTAGATTGTATGCTTCTGATGGAAGAGACATTCTGGTTGAGAATGAATCCACGGGTACTAACCTGAGAGTTCAGTCGGTCAGCCACGACGGCGTCTCCACTATGCCTCAGAAGGCTTGGCACTTGGGTCTTGCAACGACCGCTGGATCTACGAGTGATATGGTCGCAAACGGTAACTTCACTTTGGTCCAGCGCTCTACGGGGCAGACTTGGACTTTCGCAGTAGGTGAAGGAAACGCTAGAACGATAGCCGATATCGAAGCTGACTTGAATGGTATTTCTGGCGCTGGCGGTGGTTTTAAGGTGACTGCTAATAGTAGTCTGTCGAATAGCCCGCTGATTACTGCTACTGAAGATTTCGGCGATTTTGATATCTATTCTGGCACCGATATCCAAGATGCATCAGCTCTTCAGACCTTCGTCGGCCAGGGTGCAAAGGTTACTTATGATGGTGATAATGCGGGCCTCAATCCTGCAAGTGCGGGTGCCTCAATCTCGCTCACTTTAAGTAATCTCACGACAGGCGCATCATATGCCTTTACGGTAACCTCAACTTCTGCGAATGGTCCCACCGGAGCCGAGATGAAAGCTGGCTTAGACGCGATTGATGGTGTAGGCGTATTTACATTATCTGCTGCTGCAGCCGCTGACGCTGACGGTATCCTTTATGGTCCCGCAGACTTTGGAAACTGGACGATCCTGTCATCCTCTGGCGCGGCGATTGGTACTTCAGTGACCACGGCTGGAGATCTGAACCTTCTCGATCAGTCTCTTGCAGCTGCTGGTGGTAACGACGCAGTAACTGTACAGGGTACTATTGAGTTAACTTCAAGTAAGTCATTTTCTGTAACGCAGTCCGATGAGGCATCAGGCGTGGTTACAGATCCTGCCGTAGCAACAGGTTCGCTTGCTAACGATAACTACTTCGTTACTCGCGCGGCTACACTTGATTCCGTAGCGAATATCAACTTGAAATCAACGGCGGGTGCGGGCGCAGCCCTTAAAACACTTGACGGTGCTATCGAGAAGATCTCGTCTGCCCGAGCTGAGCTTGGTGCAATTGAGAATCGTCTTGAGCACACAGTTTCAAACTTGATGAACGTTGCTGAGAATACAGCAGACGCTCGATCCAGAATTAACGATGCAGACTATTCGGTCGAATCGGCTAATCTCGCGAGGTCTCAGGTACTTCAGCAAGCTGGAACTGCTATGCTAGCGCAAGCTAACGCGCGATCACAGTTGGTCCTCCAGCTCCTTCAATAATATAACTTTATTTTAGGAGTTCGGAAAAGCCGGGGGTAACCCCGGCTTTACTTTTTTCGCTGCAGATTTTTCTTGAATCGTGTTATCAATCATAAATCTCAGCTCTCCCTTAGTATCAGCGGTACCCATCAATTCAGGAAGTCGGTTACGAATCCTCAGTAAAACTGGCGTTGAACATAACTTTTGATACTTTTTCAACCAGGCATATGTTTCGTTAAAACGCTCCTTCGGATGATGCGTATACATTGCGATTTCCTGAAACTTTGTGAACTCGCATAAGTTGCTTCCCTCTAGCTCTTGTGAGGCGGATATTAGCTGTTCCTCTCTAAGGACACGTTCGATATAGCCTACTGACTGCAGGGGTATACTGTTTTCTCTTCCTATTTTCGTGGGACCCTGATAATAAGCCGCCAAAGCCATTAGTTTGCTACCAAATCGTCGTTTCAATCTAGATAGATAATCCGCTCCAGCATCTATATTTTTACAGGGATCAAAAAGCGTGGAGCGCTCCTCGACGTCAAGTTCTTTTGCGGTTTGCGGCCACTTTATTTGCATCAAGCCTAAAGCGCCAGAGGAGGATTCGGCTCGAGGATTAAAACTACTCTCCACACTCGCCACGGCAGCAATAAAACTTGGCGCAAGGCCGTATTTATTCGCAGAATTCTCAAAACATTTTTTGTAAGGAAAGTCATCTTCTGACGCGTTTGAAATACATACTGACAATAGTAGGCAGATGATAACGAATGTTCTCGATGGTTTATTATCCACAGTGATCAAAAAGTTACTGTTCATTTTGTTCTCGATTAGTGTCGGATTTTTGACAGAAGGATTATAGTAGAAGATTTCTCTACGATAACTTGCTGATTTTTATAGATTAAATTATTGGCCTTTAAATTGCATTCAACATTTCGTCATTAGAGCAATTGTCTTGTGTATGAGGAAGCTTATGCAATTGAGTAGAAGTAGTATAGAGAACCGAGTATTTAAAGGTGTTTCGGCTCTACTCCTGTTTTTGACGTTTTTCTTCCAAATTCAAAACGTTTCCGGAGCTGAACCTCCTGCACTTACGCTCATTACAGCGAATGATGACGGTTCAGAGTATGGAGTCTCTCTACAAATCCTCGTTTTGATGACAATGCTGAGCTTGATTCCGTCAATGGTTATTCTGATGACATCATTTACTCGGATCATTATTGTTCTTTCTCTCTTACGTCAAGCTCTGGGAGTAGGCTCCACACCGCCGAATCAAGTACTCGTGGGTATCGCCATTTTTCTGTCGTTTTTTGTTATGAAGCCAGTTTTTGATCAGGTTTATGAATCAGCGTATTTGCCTGTCGAGTCAAATGAGATTTCTTTTCAGGAGGGGCTCGAGAAAGCTATGCCTCCGATAAAAAACTTCATGTTAAGTCAGGTGCGGGAAAAAGATTTACTAATGTTTATGGAAATGGCTGAAGAGGAATCCGTAGAGAACGAAGCAGATGTCCCGCTAGCCACGCTCATGCCTGCATTTATAACCTCTGAGTTAAAGACTGCCTTCACTATTGGCTTCTTGATCTATATTCCTTTTCTAATTATCGATCTCGTTGTTGCCAGTGTGCTTATGTCTATGGGGATGATGATGTTATCTCCAATGATGATTTCAATGCCTTTTAAACTTCTGTTGTTTGTTCTCGTAGATGGATGGGGACTAATAACAGGGTCTTTAGTTACCACGTTTGGATGATCAACTCATGGATATAGGCTTCGTTTTAGACATTGCTATTGAAGCGCTCATGATAATGATACTTGTAGCAGCTCCCATTCTTGGCGCAGCGTTGGGAACTGGTTTGCTAATTGGTATCTTACAAGCAGCAACCTCGATTCAGGAGATGACGCTTAGCTTTATACCCAAGTTGGCAGTTATGGTAATCGCGCTAATCATTTTCGGTGAATGGCAACTTGCTTTACTAGTTGATTACTTTGAGATTATTTTCGAACGTATCCGGACTATTACCTTTTAATCATGACACTGCTCATTGCTCAATTAGTCGAACTCCTTGGCCAATTTATCTGGCCTCTTGTTAGAGTATCCGCCGTTTTGTTAGCAGGACCTTTCTTTTCTCTAGCGGCCGTTAATTTGCGTGTGAGGATCTCAATCGTTCTAGTTTTGACCTGGATGATATATCCCTTGATTGAGGTGCCAAACATTAATCCTTTTAGTTTTGGTGCCGTTGTGGGGATTTTGCATGAAGTGCTTGTCGGGGGTTTGATGGGTTTAACCTTACAGATAGTCATCGCTTCGTTAGTCGTCGGTGGGCAGGCAGTTGCTGGAAGTATGGGCTTAAGTATGGCGAATATGATTGATCCTAATTTCGGAAATGTTCCCACGATAGCCCAGTTCTTTTTGATTATCGGCACGCTCCTATTTTTGGCATTAGGAGGACATTTAATAATCATCTCTCTACTGGTTTCGAGCTTTGAACTATTACCCATAGCATCTGGAATATTTAGTACGGACATGATTTTGTCTTTAATCTCTTGGTCTTCTCATATGTTTATCGGAGCAGCCATGATTGCTTTCCCGATTATGACAGGCCTTCTACTCATTAACTCCTTGCTTGGTTTAGTATCGCGGGCCGCACCGAGCTTGAATGTTTTTGCGATCGGCTTTCCTGCGCTTATTCCCGTGGGCTTAGGAATGTTGCTGATTACTATGGCTATCTGGGTCGAGCATGTCGAAAACCTTTGGTATTTAGGTTTTAACAGGATGACTGGAATAGTACAGGGGGGGATATAAGTGGCAGAAGATACTCCCCAAGACGACAAAACAGAGGAACCTACTGCACGACGTTTAGAGAAGGCTCGTGAGGATGGACAAGTACTTCGGTCACAGGATCTCACAATTGCTGTCGTCACTTCAGGCTTTATCGCAACCCTCTATATGGTTGGTTCTTTCTTGGGCCCAAAATATGTAGATATTTTAACAAAGAGCTTTTCTTTTGAGCGTTACCAGGCATTTGAGGTCAATCAAATGGTAGCGCAGCTCGCTCGCCAGGTACTAGATGTCGGCATAGTCATTTCGCCTCTTTTTGCTATCGCAGTGATTTTGGCAATCGCAGGTGCATGCGCTTTGGACGGTTTTGTTTTTTCCTGGAAAAGCATTGCACCCAAGGCCTCAAAAATTAACCCAATAAGTGGGATGGCTCGAATTTTTGGTTTGAGAGCATTGGTGGAACTTTTTAAGGCGTTAATGAAGTTTTTGCTCGTTGCGGGAATCGGTGGTTTTTACATTTATCTAAACTTTAGCGATCTCATTGAGTTATCGAGATCCAACATTGTTTCTGCGATTTATGGTGGATTGTCGGTTGTACTACTGGGTACTCTGCTAACCAGTTTTGCTCTTGTCATAATCGCTGCGATTGATGTTCCCTATCAGCGCTTTGAGTTCATTAAGAAGCTTCGCATGACTAAGCAAGAGATAAAGGATGAAATGAAAGAGCTGGAGGGGCAACCGGAGGTTAAGCAAAAGATAAAACAAAAGCAAAGAGAGATGGCGGAGCAAAGAATGCTCCAAGATGTTCCTAAGGCAGATGTAATCATCACGAACCCGGAGCATTTCGCGATAGCGCTATCCTACGATCAGGATAGTGAAGATGCACCAAGAGTTGTTGCAAAAGGTAAGGGATTCCTTGCTGGAAAGATTCGTGAAACTGGTATTGAGCACAAGATACAAATATTTGAGGCGCCTGTTTTAGCTCGGGCAATTTACTTCACAACAGAAATTGGAGCGGCGATTCCCGCTGCATTGTACATGGCGGTAGCTCAGGTGATCGCTTATGTATTTAGTTTAAATCAGGTTGGGCTTGGAAGTAAGAAACCAATGAAACCGAAACCTAAGGTACCCAAGGAATTACAGTTTAATGAACTTGGCCAAAGAACTTTGGCTAAGACTTGATTAATGAGGAGTATTAGATGGACGAGAACCTAAATTCGAACACTAAGCCTAGTGAAGAAGTCTCCGCCTTTGGCGAGCGAGATGCTAGCTATGTTAACGAGGCCGTTCAGCGCTTGCGGGGTTCAGGAGATGTTGTGGTAATTGAATCGCCTAATCACGCTCTTCGCGATCATTACGTCAAGCAAATTCTTTCGTTGAGCTTTCTAGAGCATCCTGGACTGACGGTTCATCGCTGCAAAAAAGATCGGGATTCGATGGTCACCAGAATGAATCGGCTGTTGGATGAAAAAACAGGGGACTCAGAAAAACGAAGAAATCTGGGTCTCTCAGAGATATGGCTTCTTGATCTCCAAGGGAGTGAGGATTTTGACTTGCTGAAGTTGGCAAAGACTCTGGTTGGGCAATTCGCGCAGGCTGGCGTCTGCATGCTGGTAAGTTGCTCATCCGTAATTGCAGAAAACCCAAGGTTTCAACGTTGGAGTAGCCGACTTGATATTCCCGTTTGGAGGTTCGAGCTGCCTGATAATAAAGCTATTAAATCTTTTTTAGCTCAGGAATCGAGGATGGGCGCCGTCAACCAAGCCAGACAGCTAGTTAATGAACTAGAATCTCTAAACTCCTCATCGATAGATACTAGTAGGGATGACACTGTTTCCGAGTCTGCTCCAGAGGATGCAGTAAAGGATATTATGAATAGTATTTCACAATTTAATTCGAGGTCTTCAAGTCCCAAAAAAGAGTCTCAAGAGTCGGAATTTTTCATCAATCCGAAAGATTTGAAGGAGTATCAAGATCAGATTTTTGAGGAGGCCTTGGAAAATTCTGAAGAAAGTGTGAAACCTGATCCGAAGTCGGTCGCTGTGAAATCAACAGAACTTTCTTTATTCAAGATGCTTTTGCCAATAGGGTTTGGCTTTATAGTCCTGAGTTTTTCGGCGTTTACTTTGATCAATAATTCTGGATCTGAGTCATTCGAGAAAGTCTATACAGACCTGTCTGCATTCATTAGTGAGCAAACAAAAAGTATCTTTTCTAAGGGAGGATATCACGAGGCTACTCATTCTCAGGACGAGACGTCAGACCTGTCTATGGAAGTAAAAAATGAATTTTTAAGTGAGAAAGTCGTATCGTTTGAGTACCCAGAAAGAGTCATTGAGACTACAAAAGCAGAACAAGTTCCTAAGGTTTTGAAGTTAACTGCCGACCAAGTAGATTTAGGGAGCGCTCGCGCAAAAATAAATCAGTCTGCAAGCAATAAAGAACCCAGCCTTTCTAACTCGTTGATTGAGGGTGCGGCAAAGGAAACCAAGAGTATAGCCCAACAAGAATCGGGGGTTCAGCCACTGTTATCTGAAATAAGGGCATCAGATTACTACGCGCAGCTCGGTGCATTTAGTACAGAACAATCAGCCCAGGTTTGGCGGAGAATCAGGGCTAGTTATTTGCCTAAAACCTTAATAGTCGAAAAAAGAAGAGGTCTCTGGGCAGTGGTAAGCGGTCCTTATAGTTCCACAGAAATTGCGAAGCAGGCTTTTGTAGACACTGAAATAGAACCGTATATGGTGAGAGGTTCAGACTTAAAAATTGAAACTGATCAAGCTAGAGGTAGATTATGAGTGATCAAACTAATAATTCTGAAGAGGACGTTAAGCTATCTAATGAAGATGCTGATACTCAAGCAATAAATAAGGACAGTCCGACGGAAGACGTTACTGAGGAAGCAGCATCGACGGAAGAGGTTACTGAGGAAGCAGCGTCGACGGAAGAATCAGACGAGGCGATCAGTGAAACGAATGACACAGATCAGATCTTGATGAAATTAGACAATCTAGCCAATCCTTATGAGCAGCAATTGAAACAGGCGAAAAATCTCATTTTAACCCTTAGTGGAGTAACTGGCATTGTTCTAGTTATATCCATCACCTTTTTTATTGTAATGTCAATGAGTATAGCGCAGAAGGTGGATGAACTGGATAGAGTACTTATGGCTGTAGCAAAAAGGGGCATTCAGTTAGCGGATGGGATAGAAACTATCGCAGAGATGGAAGTTAAAATACAAGAGGTGATAAAGAACACTGATGAGGTGAGTTTGAATTTAGGTAAGCTTGAAAATTCGCTCGTGCAATCAAGTCAAGAACTTAAACTTGAGGGTAAGTCAGCGCAAGAAGCTATTTCGGAGCAGAATTCAAACGTGTTGAAAGGTCAGGAAGATATGTTAAAAAGTCTTAACGGTGGTGTCGATGAAATAGAAAAATTAATTGAAAAATCCGTTAAACTAGGACCATTAGAACGAGGGCAGTCTTCGCTGGAAATGCAAGTAAAAGATCTAGGTAAAACCTTGGTCGGTGTTGAGAAAAAAGTTCAGGATCTTTATGTGATTAAACAAGCTGAAATGGAATCAGTATTAAAGGGTCTGTCCCGAAATGAGTAAAAAATAATATTTCGATCTAGAGGCAAATAGGTATGAGTCAGTCTTTGATTGGAGGTGCACTGTTTTTCATCGTGGTGGTGATATTGCTCATAATTTTTGCGTGCCTGTTCTATTTGTGGACAAAAACTAGACAACTAGAACGTTTCGCAAGCCGCGTGCGAAATCAAAAGGCGGATATACAGCCTACCGAGACAGGGAAAGGTAGTATCTTAGGATTCTCAGGGAAAGAGCTTTTTGATGTTTTGAAGAATGGTAGTGATACGCAAGAGCATCTGATTGAAATAAAGAAGAGCTATGTTTTTTATTTGAGCAGACATTTAGAGTCGGCAATCGAGCAAGGAATCATAGATCAAAAGCAGTCCAAGTCGACCGATATGGAATCTGAAATGGCTGTTGGAGGTACTCGGGGTGATGTAAATTCTTGGCTGCCTTTAGAGACACTATCCAAATTTTACTCATTTGGTAAAAGCTTAAATACCACAATGGAATCGGATGACGAAGTAAGTGAAGCAAAGGAAAAACTAGGGCAACTTTTAAGGGAAGCACTAGAGAATCTTAACATGCAATCCTACTCCGACAGAATGGCTGACCTTATTGCAAAAAAGTATATCTTTACTGAATAAAACAGGGCTTACCGAATCAGCCTCGGTGGAAACCTCGGTTGGCGGTAAAATGTTTTGCCCAAAGCTTACGTTATTACTTACTCTCCCTTCTCTAATTAAAACTTCCTTTTGTCTCTTTTCAGCTACTGCACTACTTGCGTGCTCGGGTGTAAAGCAAATGCCGAAACCTTGTTTAGAAGAAAGTCAACTAATTGTTGAAGAACTCTGTGGAAGTTTTACGAGGGGCAATCAAAGTGAGATAGATCGGATGACGGTTTTAAGCCGCTACGGTTTTAATGAGAAGGATATCGGAGAGATAATTCAACGCTCGAGGACCCTATCATGGTCCTGTCCCACGACTATCAGACGCCAGTGTGGGTTGATTGAACTTCGTAATGGTGTGGGTTACTAGCTCTGGCAAATTTTATACCTTTTGGCTGAGGGATTGCTGGAATATACTTGGGCTTGAACTACTGACGGCGTATCCATGTCTCCTTCAAATAAAGATATACATAAAGAAAAAATACTAATCCTTGATTTTGGCTCGCAATACACACAATTAATCGCGCGCCGAATCAGGGAGTCGGGTGTTTATTGTGAAATTCACCCATATGATTGCGACGAGGGCTGGGCGCAAGACTTTAGTCCCGTCGCGATTGTCCTATCGGGTGGACCTGAATCCGTAAATTCAATAGGTAACCTTGAAGCCCCCAGCTATATTTATTTGATGGGTGTTCCTATCCTTGGAATCTGTTATGGAATGCAAATCATGGCGAAGCAACTCGGAGGGAAGGTCAAGACGGGGTCCAAAAGCGAGTTTGGCTATGCACGAGTCGGCCTGGATTTAGAAAGTCGTTTGTTCGGCGATCTCAAGGATGGTAGTGACCCAAAACCTTACCTCGATGTTTGGATGAGTCATGGAGACGAGGTCGTGGAGGCGCCGCCAGGCTTCGTTGTTGGCGGAAGTAGTGAAAATACCAATATAGCCTTTATGATGGATGAGGTTCGTAATTTTTATGGACTGCAGTTTCATCCAGAGGTGAGTAATACATTGCAAGGCTCTGCAATTATCGATCGTTTCGTTAAGGAGGTCTGTGGTTGTGAGGCGCTTTGGACACCGCGAAATATCGTCGGCGAAATTATTGATTCCGTTCGAAACCAGGTAGGCACCGATCGGGTTGTGTTAGGGCTCTCAGGTGGTGTTGATTCAAGCGTGGTTGCTGCACTTTTATCTCAGGCAATTGGGGATCAGTTGACGTGCGTTTTTGTAGACAATGGACTTCTGCGTTTGGATGAGGTCAACCAGGTTTTAAATATGGTTAGGAGTCGAAAGAGTGCTGCTATAAAACTCAATTTAGTTACCGTGCATGCAGAAGATAAGTTTCTTGAAAGGCTTCGAGGTATCGTTGACCCCGAGGAAAAAAGGAAAATTATCGGAAACACATTTATCGAGATATTCGATGAGGAAGCCGCCAAAATACCAGACGCTCACTTTTTAGCGCAAGGGACAATATATCCCGACGTCATTGAGTCTGCTGGTAATCAAGATGGTAAGGCGCATGTTATAAAATCACATCATAATGTGGGTGGCTTACCAGAGTTCATGAAACTGGATTTGGTTGAACCTTTGAGAGAGCTTTTCAAAGACGAAGTGAGAAGGATTGGTGTCGTGCTCGGTCTCCCTGATGAAATGGTCTACCGTCATCCGTTTCCAGGCCCGGGGCTTGGGGTAAGGATTTTAGGTGAGATTAAAAAAGAATATGCCGATTTGCTTCGAGCGGCGGATAATATTTATATGCAAGAACTTCGAGGCGCCGATCTTTATGATCAAGTGAGCCAAGCGTTTGCTGTTTTCTTGCCAGTACGCTCTGTAGGTGTCGTTGGTGATGCCCGCCGATATGAGTACGTGATTGCTTTGCGTGCGGTTGAGACCATCGACTTTATGACTGCGCGTTGGGCGCGCTTGCCTTATGAGTTTTTGGAGCGAGTATCTGCTCGGATAATTAATGAAATTAGTGGTATCTCTAGGGTCACGTATGACATCTCTTCAAAGCCTCCTGCGACCATAGAGTGGGAATAAACGTGAGCGATCCTTTAAATATTAAGAAACATATAAGAAATATTAAAGACTTCCCTATCGAAGGAATTGAGTTTAGGGATATAACCAGCTTAATAGAAACCCCTGAAGCATTTCGAAAAACGTGCGAAGCATTGGTCAGAATAACTAAAAATTTCGGTGCTGATTTGGTAGTGAGCATCGAGAGTAGGGGGTTTATTTTTGCGGGCCATATAGCGAGCGATCTTAGTCTGCCCTTTATTTTGGCGCGTAAGCCTGGAAAACTTCCAAATTCAACTTACAAAAAAAGTTTCGATTTAGAATATGGTAGTACATCAATTGAAATCCAAAAAAATACAAAGATAAAGATAGGGCAAAAAGTTGTGATAATTGATGATCTTATTGCAACCGGTGGAACTGCAACCGCCTGTGCAGAACTTTTAACCGAGAATTTTAAAATAGAAAGATCAGATATCTTATTGTTATGCGTCATTGATTTACCTGATTTAGGGGGCAGCGAAAAGCTAACGCTTCAGGGATATAATGTAAAAACTTTGATTTCTTATTGAGAATTAATTAATTGAAGGGACTGATCTTCGTATCGAAGCTGCTAGGAGGATATTGCGTAATATCCATGAAACTATAGATTTCCTCTAAATTAATAGTCTGGATATTTCTGTGAAATATGCGCTCCTTAAAACAAAGTAGAATGAATATTGATAAACCTATCGCTTGAGAGTCTTGAGGATCTCGTCTACCTTCTCGTCAAATCCTTTGTCACTCCTCAAAGCATCTTTGACACACGCCTTCAAGTGCGTTTTTAATATTTTTCCCTCTACGGTAGAAAGCGCACTTTTAACCGCCCTGATTTGATTAAGTATATCAATACAGTATTTTTCCTCTTCGATCATTTTTCTAATACCACGTGACTGGCCTTCTATTCGTTTTAGACTAGGTAATTGGTCTCTGTGGTCTGGGTGCCTCATTTCAAGCAATATGGGGAATTATGTATGTAAAGACTGAAGCGCACAGAAACAAACATAATGAGAAGTAATAGACGTATTGCGATCTTTGTCTTGTTTGTAGACAGATTTTACCAAGCTCAGGGTCTGAAGGGCATGGAAGGCGTTTTACTCGATACGTAGAGTAGCCTGCGATTAGTATCATCAACAGAGCGAATAGAGAGATGTGGATTTTAAATTCCGACAAAGTTATGAGAAAAGGAAACGTTGCTATTAAGCTTGCAAAGGATGCACCAGCACCCAAAGAAACGAGGACCGCGGGCAAGGCACAACATATTAGCGTTGAGGAAGATACAATTAAGGATATGAAGTTAACTGAGTAGTTATTCATTATTATTTTTATTGGTTCATATGTGAAGAATCTTTAAATGCGTAGCATTCTGACCATTCGATAATATCTTTTGTTTTATATCCTCAAAATCAATTCTACTATCGTCAGGGTAAGCGATTAAAACCTTACCCTTACTTAAGTCCACATCTATTTTTTTTACTTGGGGATCTCGTCTAAACATTTTTTCAATACCACGAGCGCAGAAATCACATACCATTCCTTGCACACTCACGACCGCAACTTGACAATCAGAGAGACCTTCAAGAAAAGTACTAAATCTGCTTGGATCTACTTCGAGTTTCTCCCCGTCAACCAGTTTTTCAAAAGCATGTCCAGTATGTGAGGTTTCATTTCCTTCTCCCTTCCCGTCTGCCCAAGCATAGTTCACGGAAAGGAGTAATATCGCTAGCGTACGCATCATTTTTGTCCTCAAAATCTGTGCATAAGGTGTGCATCCCAAGTATTGTATTTATCAAAGCCAAACTCCAATAGAGTACTACCCTTGAAAAATTTTAAAACTGGATATGTAGTCCAACCCTTTTCGGAAGAGAATTTTTTGGTTTTAACCATTATCCAAGTGTGGAGATCCCCATAGTCGCCGAGGTAAGGAGCTACTCCAACTTGGT
Organism: Pseudomonadota bacterium; assembly: GCA_036337195.1. GTDB lineage: Bacteria > Pseudomonadota > Gammaproteobacteria > Pseudomonadales > Azotimanducaceae > UBA7455. The sequence goes on along the minus strand of JAYZES010000012.1, from coordinate 205,753 downwards.
AGCATTGATCGATGTACTTGAATGCCTTAGTTTCTACGCTTTTTAGGTTGAATCCCGCGAACCACCTTCTTGTTTCCCAGTCTCCGTGAAGTCCAAAGAAGTGGTTGTCGCTGACGTTCGAACTAAAACCTAATTGAAAATAAAGATTCTGCTGCGAGTAATCGGTGTTTCTTCGGTCCAATAGGTAGGTTAACCTCAGGTTGGCATAATTTTCTATTCGGAATTTATCCTCTACCATTTCTATCCCCACCGAATATCGATGCGTCGGAGAATAATGGTAGTAGACAGCGTTTCTGACATTGTCTGAAAAAAGCATGAGTGTAGACCCGCCTGGGTAAGAAACGGGCCTTGATTCAAGGCTCAACGGCAAAAGGCTCAATGCGAGAATGGAAAATCGTATACCCATGGGGGGTATACTATTCTGTCAGCTATATTTGTCAATATTCTTTGTGTTTGGCTTTTTTCCTAAATCCTATGGTCACCAAGTCATACCAACTTACAAACTGGTAAAGGCTGTGATGGGCAAGGATAAGGTGTTTTTTCGCATATTTGTTTTTAGCTTTAAAAGTTAACTAAAAGTCATCGAGCAACCAATCGGTGATAATTTCGTAAGCTTTCTTATCTTGACTTAAAAAAGCATGGCCTCCCGAAAAAAAACGTAAAACGCTGCCGCGAATTTTTTTATGTAACACCCGCATGTTCTTCGGAGGAGCGATGCCATCGTATTTGCCGCCAGCAAGCAGCACAGGATGATTAATAAGCGCTAGTCGACTGAAAGTATCGTGGTTTTTTCTGGCTGACAGCTGCTTCATTAATCTTGACCTATCGGCATGAAATTTTGCGCCTTCGACGCCTTGTTCTTGAGCGTTTGTTTCAAAAGGGTCGTTTTCTTTGATCCAGTCGTTGGTAATTCTGGTATCGCGCAGCTTCAGGCCTAATCTTGCTCGATCAGCGGGATCCATATGTTGTAACTCGTGCAGAGGATACGAGCTACCACCCTCGCCTCCTGACGAGGTACAGCACAAAACTAATTTGCTTATTTTTTTTGGATGTCGTATCGCTAGCTCTTGTGCAACCATCCCTCCGAATGAGACACCGACCACCGGTATATGGTCAATACTCAAGAGGTCCAATAAATCTTTGGCGTCATCCGCATAGTTTGCCATCGTGAAATCGCCTGGAGGGCACGAGGTTTGGCCAAGTCCTCGCTGATCATAAGAGATAACCTCAAAATGGTCGGCTAGCGGTGAATTTAATTGATTGGGTTTGTTTCTGAGATCCCCATCCGTTCCTCCAATGAATAGAAGAGGGCCATTGCTTTTAGATGGAGTTTTTTCGAAATATATCTCTAGATGCTGGGTAGTTATTTTAGGCATATTTTTTTTTTGAATAAGTCCCTAGCTTCGTGAAGTTCGCTGTTCTTAACCTTGGTTAGGAAGTAGATCTATGAGGAAGATCCGTCGTTGATGTCTTCGAATGTTTGATTTTTGATTAGTGAGTATGACATTACATTGTTAAAAATGATAAAAGGTTATCATTATCAGCTGTAAAGGAGGAATAAATTTGGATTTACAACCCCTACCTCTGCCGACTGGTATTCGTTCCCATCAAATCAAGACCGATTCAGGTTTGACACACCATATACTGGAGGCGGGGAACTCCAGAAATACACTTATTATTTTGATGCACGGCTTCCCAGAGATTGCATTCTCGTGGAGATATGTGATGCCTTCCTTAGCAGAGGCTGGTTATTGGGTGGTAGCTCCCGATCACAGGGGCTGCGGACGAACCGAAGGATCGGAGACTGGTTACGATTGTGATCTGTCTAGCTTTTCGATGTTTAATTTGGTTCGAGATAATCTTGCTTTGATTAGCGCATTGCAGCGAGAACATGTTCATTTAATGGTTGGTCATGATTTTGGTTCATCGCTTACAGCTTGGTTGGCTTTGATTAGGCCAGATGTTGTAAGAAGAATTGTGCTTATGAGCGCGCCTTTCTCAGGTGCGCCAAAAATATCTCAAAGTCACGATTTGATAAATAGCGATTTGTTAGCACTCGAAATGCCAAGGAAACACTACAGATACTACTATTCGGAACGCAGAGCTAATGATGACATGGTTAAAGCTCCTCAGGGGCTTCACGATTTCCTGCGGGCCTACTTTCACATGAAATCAGGTGATTGGGATGGGCCTCTTCCTCAGCCTTTAGAGGCATGGACATCCAATGAACTAGAAAAATTACCGAAATACTATGTTATGGAAGCAAATAAAACTATGGCAGAAACGGTCGCTGATGCGATGCCGATAAAGAGCTCAATTGCAAATTGTAAATGGTTGCCCGAGGCTGACCTTGGCGTGTATACCAGTGAATTTGCTCGAACGGGCCTGCAAGGGGGTCTCAATTGGTATCGGTGCGGTATAAGCGAGACTTTCCGACGTGAACTGTCTGTATTTGAGGGGTGTCGGATAGAGGTGCCTGCAATGTTTTTGGCGGGACGGAGAGACTGGGGGTGGGCTCAGGCTCCCGGAGCAATAAAGCTAATGGAGGACTATATTTGTGAGGACTATCGAGGTACGTACTTTATAGACCATGCTGGTCACTGGGTACAGCAGGAACGCGCGGATGCAGTAATTCGCTTAATTTTGAAATTCTTGAGGGAGACATAGATCAGTTGCTTTCGCTACCGATTTTAGTACATTGCAAAAGTGTAATACGCAATGAAGGAGGCTACTAGTAACCATGAGAGCAGGGGAACCTCCCTTACTCTTCCACTGAGTGTCATTATCCCCACCCAAGTTATAAGACCGATAGCCATTCCATCACTAATTGAAGTTAGAGGCATTAGGAACAGGGTAATAATAGCTGGTCCCGCATGGCTCAAATTGTCGAATTTAACCTTACGAATTTCGCTACACATAAGAAGTCCAATTAATATTAGAGCCGGTGAGGTTGCTGCGGCAGGTATTATGAGGAAGATTGGATTTAGCAGAAGTGAAGTGAAAAAAAGCAGACCAACAATAATCGCTGTAATTCCTGTACGGCCTCCTGACTCTATCCCCGCGGCTGATTCTCCATACACGTTTGCAGTAGAACAACCCAGTCCTGAAGCGCCAATAGTGGCTAGTGCGTCGGCAGTAAGTGCAGTCTTTGGATCTTTCATATCGCCCTGAGCATTGACTAAACCAGCGCGCTGGCACATGGCATTCATAGCTACCAAGGAACTAAATAGATCTAGGAAAACTAGCGTTAGTAATGCTGGAAATAGCATCGAAAAATGGTTGAATAGGTGAATTGGGTCGAGAGCTAGCCACAGCTGATTTAGCCAAATTGGTGCTGCCAATATTGCCGATGGCATTGGAGTTACACGAGAACCATCTGCAGAGGTAATGAACAAACCGATGAAAGTAAGACTAGAAAGAACTATCAAAATAGCGCCTGGCACCCTGCGTATCATCAATGCAATAGTGATTATGAGACCAGCAATCGCGAACAGTGCTTCGGGTGCACTAATATCTCCTAGCTGAATCATTGGAGTTCCATCTGCAGGTACCACGAGGCCCGCATTTTTGATTCCGATAAACGCGATGAACAGGCCAATTCCCGCCGTCATTCCGGCCTTCACTGATTCTGGGAAAGCATCTAATAGTATTTGGCGCAGACCTATTAAGGTCAAGATGAGAAATATGACTCCGCTCCAGAATACAAGTCCGAGAGCAGCTTCCCAAGGAACTCCAATACTTATTACGATGGTATAAGTGAAGAAAGCATTCGCACCCATTCCAGGAGCCTGTGCAAGCGGAAGGTTGGCAAGGATTCCCATTAATATTGAAAAAAAACCTGCAGCTAGGGCGGTTGCAGTTATTAGCTCCGCTCTGTCCATACCCGTTTCGCTCAAAATCATCGGGTTCACGGCTAACACGTAAGACATTGTGGCGAAAGTTGTAAGTCCTGCGATGATTTCAGTACGCCAAGTGCTGCCTCGCTGGTTTATTTGAAACCAGAGGCCAACGCGGTCTGCAAGCAACCCAATTCGATTACGTGACGTGACGCTTCTTTGCTTCATGCTAGTTTAAAAGTGCAATATCTATACCGATACCGAGAATTTAGTTGGCCTAGATTTTGCTCTTTTTTCGAAAGTGTCGCCAAAGAATTTCAAAACATAGGATTCTAAGAGTGGATAGTAGGGAGTCGTGTAACTCTGCAGTTGGTGCTAATCTAACGCCAAATGCTGAGCAACTGAAGCATTTGCGTCGTGTTGCTTTAGGAGAGGTGGCTGCAGACCTAATAATAGAAAATGTGCGCGTTTTATCGCTCGCCACAGCAGAAATTCTTCATCGTAATGTTGCTATTGCTGACGGATTTATCGCCGCTATTGTCCCTTTTGATCACCGTTTTTGTGCAGTTGAGCACTTTGACGGTGCGAACTGTTTCCTGGCACCAGGATTTATCGATACCCACATACATATAGAGTACTCGCTGCTGACTCCAGGAGAGTTTGCCCGTTGCGTGCTCCCCAGAGGTACAACATGCGTTCTTGCTGATCCAAACTGTGTAGGGAATGTTTTGGGTGCAAAAGGTATGGAATGGGCTGGGGAAACGACGACTCCATTAAAAATCCTTCAGCAGGTATCGCATCGCATTCCCAGAGCGCCGCATTTAGAACTAGGTGGTGCGACGGTAGCTGAGGCGGAACAACTAGAATTTTTAGGTAGTTCAGGGGCCGTGGGCGTTGGAGAATCCGTCCCCTTTGGATTCGATGACCAAGCAGCGCGGTTCCAGGCAGCTGCCCTCTCAATGGGAAAAAGGTGTACAGGTCACAGTGCACGCGTTGTTGACGAACTGCTTTGGGCGTATGCGGCAACCGGTATAAGTGATGACCACAATGCAGTTCATATTGATGAGGTGCTAGATCGATTGCGGTTGGGTCAAATGGTAACAGTTATGTCGGGATCTATGAATGACAACTTGCCGCTTACTTTCGCCGAGCCCGAGCAGCTGAAGGGCGCATATCGGAATTTTAGCTTCTGCGCCGACGATAAACATGTGGGTGATTTAGTAAAGACAGGACATATTGATCATCATGTAAGAAGTGCTATCGCTAGAGGGGTGCCTCTTTTAGAAGCCTACAGGATGGCATCTTATAACGCAGCTTGTTTCTACCGACTTGACCATATAATAGGTCAAATAGCGCCGGCTCGTCGCGCTGACCTTTTACTCATACCCGAACTTGAAAAGGTAGAACCAGTAGCAGTCTGGGTGGACGGCATTCAAGTAGCTCGCAGCGAAGAGGGCGTTTCGGAAGTGTTATTCCAAAACGAAGACGTTGTTCCTGATTGGTTATATGGAACGATACATTTGTCACCGTCTTTTGGTGAAAAAATTTTGCAGGTCCAAGCTCCCTCAGCAATGTCCGGGGAGGTTGCCGTAGTCCGAGCAATGGAAATGTATGATGGATACTTCAAGCGTGCTTTTGAGGTGGAGCTTCCCGTGAAGGAGGGAAAGGTTTTACCGAACGCTAGAATTGATGTAGCTAAAATTTCAATCGTTGATCGTCACCATGCTACTGAGACCGCATCGAGCGGCTTTGTCAGGGGTTTTAACCTGGAAGAAGGGGCCTTGGCAGCATCGACGAACTGTGAAAACCAGAATCTGGTAATTCTGGGTACTAATGACGCTGATATGGCCCTCGCTGGCGAAACTCTTGCAACTTTTGGTGGGGGTTATGTGGCTGTGGCAAATGGCAAAGTCTTGGCGTGTCTGAAGTTGCCACTGGCAGGAATAATGAGCGATGAGCCTTGGGAAAATGTATTGCAACAAGCTGAAGAGGTCAACGCAGCCGCGGCATCGCTTGGTTGCGAAATGGAAGCGCCGTTTATGATTTTGGCTTTTGTTGGGCTTGCCGGGGTGCCTGAGCTTGGTCTCACGGAGAGGGGCTTGATAGATGCTGCATCTCAGCAATTTGTGCCGCTTGTCGTGTGTTGTCGGTGCCCCCAGCACATTCATGATCTATCAACGTAAGTAGTGGTGAAGCGATGAACGCAATTGTCAGTCTAATGGGTGATCTTATACCGCCACCGAACAAATTGACTTTAGAAGAGCAACAGGTCTTAAAAAGTGTGGAGACAGCGCTTGAAAACGAAATAGCTCCCTTCGTAGTCCAAAATGATAGCCTTGGTCGTTACCCACATAAGGCAATTCAGGCCCTCGCGGAAACGGGTTTGCTGAAGTGTGCGGTTCCTAGCGATCTCGGGGGTCCAGGGTTTAGTCAGCTTTTTAGCCTGGAGGCCCAAGTTCGTATTGCACGTGTAGACTCAGCAGTCGCTCAGATATTTAAGGTCCATGATGAATTGGTTCGAGAAATCCCGTACTACACGGACCAGAAACAGCGGGAAAGATTTGCCGAGCTGATTCTTCATGAAAGTGCAGTGATTGGTTTGGCCGTAGCGGAGGCAGGTCGAACAGCTGAAGAACCACTGAAAACTATTGCAAGCGACCAGGGGGATGGTACTTTCTTGATCGATGGCGAAAAAATTTATACCACTGGAGCGGCAGGCGCCGACTATATCGCCACGTGGACTTTTGACCCGAAGCAGGCAAGCGCAGAGAATCCATTACTTGGGTTTCAATTGTTTTTAATCCCCCGAAAAACAACAGGTATCAAAGTCCACGAAGATTGGGACGCTTTGGGTCAACGTGCGACCGACTCTGGAAAGGTCACTTTCAATCAGGTGCGGTGTGAATCTTCCTGGCGCTCCTCAACCCCGGGAAAAGCACCTTTAGAACACGCCAGTTTAAGATACCAAGCGGGATTTTCTGCTGTGCTAACGGGCATTGGTATTGGTGCACTCGAATCGGCTGGGCCATTTGTTAGAGACCATAGTCGGCCTTGGGCCGGGGCCAATGTAAACTTTGCTACAGAAGACCCATTGCTGCAGCTACGAGCCGGCGAGTTTGCGGCTGGCTTAGTTTCTGCCTACCAGTCTACAATTCTGACTGCAGAAAGATTTGACGCCTTTGAGCAAGGAAAAATTTCTCGTGGGGCACTCGCACTCTCAGTAAGTGCCGCCAAGATTACCGCTAATCACGCAACGCTAGCGGCAACCAATGGCTTACACGGTTTGATGGGTACCAGGTCCGCATCACGACACTTACATTTCGATCGCTTTTGGAGAAATGCTCGGACGTTATCGCTACACGACCCTATCGATCATAAGGCTCGTGAGTTGGGTAATCATCTTTTTACGGGGGAACACCCTAGTCCAGGAGTGTACCAATGAATAAAGTTGAAATGTCACAAATAGAGAGAATGCCCAAGGTAGAGCTGCATGTGCATTTGGAAGGAACGCTAAGGCTTGAACGTATCAAATGGTTAGCGCACCAGGCGGGCCAGCATCCACCAAAACCATTTGAGGAATTATTTCAATTTTCCTCACTTGCCGAGTTCTTGGCTACCTTAGATTGGATGTTTAATCTCATAAGAACCGAAGAACAGGTGCGTGAGATAGCAAAAGATTTCGTAGAGTATGCGAAAAGCCAGAATCTTATTTATGTCGAGTTGACGGTGAATCCGAGCCATTGGCATTTGAGTTTTGACACCTTATTTTTGACGTTACAGGATGAATTTGAGAAGGGATGCACGCGTGGGGGGCCCGATATCCGTATTCTTCCCTCGATAGCGCGGTCGGACTCCATGCAATCAGCCATGGAATTAGTGCAATGGTGCATCGGATCTCGGCTGCCCAGGATTGTAGGACTGTCGATTGATGGCGATGAAAGGTTAGGAAGCTTCAATGGTCGGTTTGCACCTGCTTTTGCACTTGCACTAGAACATGGTATCCCTGGCACCGCGCATGCAGGAGAGTCATCTTCAGCTAGCGGAGTCATCGAAGCATTAAATTTGTTGGCAGTAAAGCGCATAGATCATGGTGTCCGAGCAATAGAGCGTGCTGATTTAGTTGATCGCCTAGTTTCTCAGCATGTAACGCTCAACATTTGTGTTTCTAGTAATTGCACCCTTTTGTATCCTGGGATGGATCATCATCCCCTTAATTTACTGATGGAAGGTGGGGTTCCATGTACACTGAACACAGACGATCCCGCGGTGTTGGGCATAAGTTTGAATGAAGAATTACAAAAGGTTTCTAATTATTTCGGGTTTGACGAGGCCCAAATTATCAAATTTCAACTCAATGCCATCGATGCGGCGTTCTGTCAAAACTCGACTAAACATGAACTCAGGGAGAGGCTTCATACTACTGTTTTTCCAGCAAAATTGGCGGTGTTACCGTGACTATCCCAATCATCGATTTTGCGCTATATGACGAAAAAAAAATTGATACCCTAGCGCACTTAGCCCGAGAAGTGGATCGTGCTCTGACCACTTGGGGTTTTATTTCCTTGAAAAATATTGGTATCGATACAGAGCTTCGTAGGAAGACATTTGACAATGCACGCAAGTTCTTTAACCGGCCGCTAGAAGAGAAGAGAAGATACGCCTATAGCGATCCAAAGGCCAATTTTGGCTATCAGGCACCTCTAACAGAGACCCTAGAGCCGGGGCAACCAGCAGATTTAAAAGAAGCATTCACTATGCGTGATTTGCAAGGGCATCTTAATGACGACACTGCATGGCCAGATGAGTATTTTCGAGTAACTGCACATAGTTTTTTTGAGGCATGCATTCAAGCAGCGTTCCGAGTCCTAAGAGTTTTGGCAGTAGCCCTGGAAGAAGATTCAGAGTATTTCGTAAAGATGCACTCTGGGGAAAATGTAACCATGCGTTATCTGCACTATCCAAGTTCTGGATTTGATGTGGCGAACAAGCAAATGGGAGCTGGCGCCCATACCGACTACGGTGTCGTCACGCTTCTTTTCCAAGATCATGTAGGTGGATTACAGTTAAAAAATGGAGCTTCTTGGATCGATGTTCCCCCTATAGAGGGAACGACAAACATGAACACGGGAGACTTGATGATGCACTGGAGCAATGGACGTTATCCATCAACCTGCCACCGCGTATTACCTTTAATCGGAAATATTGATCGTTATTCGATTGCTTTTTTCACTGATCCTGACGGGGACACTGAAGTTGACTGTTTACCCAGCTGCGTGAGTGAGGGGAATCCAAAAAAATATGCAGCAGTTACCGCGGGCGAACATATTCAGAGGAAGATCGATCGCTCTCAATCTCCAAAAGAAGGGGATTTTCTGTGATGTCAAAGCGATGAAGAAACCGTCTGTTTCTCTTTTGATGATCCTGTTCCTGCTGGTTCGTATCCATTTTTGTGTTGCCAACGAATCGAAAGTAGTCGAGGGTACTTTACTTATTCAGAATGCCAGAATAATAAGTATGGCTCCCGAAAGTTCGCCGTTTGAGGGATATATGCTGGTTGGTAAGGATGGTCGGATCACTGCAATTGGCGAAGGTTCTCCGCCGGAAGATGTGCATGCTACGCAGCGAATGGATGTCGATCGAGCAATCGTTGCACCAGGTTTTATTTCTGCGCACAGCCATATTTACATGAGCCCTTTACGAGGGTTGGGGCATGATCAAAATCTTTATGGATGGTTTAAGGCTTGGGATCATTATCTACGGCATACATCCGCATCGGATATCTATTGGTTTACACTTCATGGGTCTGTTGATTTTTTGCGGAACGGTATTACCACTGCTTACGATTTTACTTATCCTGGCGTGGTCGAAGAACTAACCGATAGTCCCAGCGAGGCTCAAAAGCCAGGGTATTTTAAGCCTGGTCCAGTCGAAGAGAATCAGATTCTGGCAAAATTGGATTCCGGAATAAGGTTCATTAATAGTGTTTGGTTGCCAGAGATAGGGACTGACGCCGACATACGCTCTCGTTTTGAAAGACTACTTCTGTGGGGCGAGGAATTTAGAGCAAAGCCCCAATTCATTGATATGGCTATCTCTGGCGCCCAGCAGTTCTCCCCGACGAAACGAACCGCTCGCCTCGAGGCCACATTCATGAGGGACTTTGGTTTGATAAATCAAAGTCACTTCCTTGAAAGTCCGAATGCTGTATCGGAGCAGCAGAAAAAATTTGATTGGTATGACGAAGCCGGTGTTCTAGGTCCAAAAATGATCTTCGGGCACTTCATTCATACAAATGAGCATATTCTTTCCCGTGTGGTGCAGACTGGTACTAAAATGAGTTGGCAGCCAACCTCCAATGGACGATTAGCCGATGGTATTGCGGACGTGGTCTCTTACTTGGAAATGGGTATACCTGTAGCGATAGGGCTGGATGATCAGTCCTGTACAGATATTTCTGATCCTTTTCAGAATATGCGGATTGGACTCTATACGATGCGAGCACTGCACGAACGTGCCGATATAATGTCGGTACGAGACATCTTATATCTGCACACATTGGGTAGTGCAGAAGTCCTTGGGATTGAGGATGATGTTGGAAGTCTTCAACCAGGTAAGTTTGCAGATTTTCTTATTGTTGATATGCGCGACCCCGACACAGGCCCTGTGTACGATGTTCTAGCCTCGTATGTGTTGGCAGCTGGTTTGAGGAATATACAGTCAGTTTTTGTCGGCGGTCAGCAGGTAGCAAAAGGAACCAAGATCCTTACGATAGATGAAGGGCGCTTGCGAAAAGAAATTGATAAGCGAACAGATCGGATTCGCGAGATTGCAGGTCCACCCCTATAGATCATTTAAAAATTGACAGAGCCCACCAGCTTGGTATTAACATGAGAAAGACCGCCAAGGCTCGCGTGACTTTAACTTCTCGCTCAGGACTCAAGTTAAGACATTTCCTTGCTAGCAAAGCGCAAACCACGAAGGTCAACTGCGCAATCTCGATTCCTAAATTGAAGCCGATAAGTCGCCAAAGGAAATCTCCCTCCAAAATTACGTAATCGCGAAACGCATTTGCAAAGCCTAGGCCATGAACAAGTCCAAACAAGATGACCAATACTGCACTATGTTTTAAGGGGTGACCCAGGAAGGCTAGAGCGCCAGTAAAAAAAATACTGAACAAAATTGTTAATTCTACGGCGAAACCGGGTAGTTCAATTACACTGTATGTTGCCAGTAACAGCGAGATGCTGTGAGCGAGAGTAAATAGTAACACTGCTAAAAATAGATCTTTAGCTCCGCGCATAACTAGGACCAGCGCCAGTAGAAACAGAAGGTGGTCAATTCCGTCTGGAATGATATGAAAGATTCCCATAACTGTTGCGTCTTTGAATATCGAACTGGCTGATTCCAAATACCCTGAAGCACTATTGAATTTATTCGGAACAAAGAACGGCGATGGCTGCTCAGTAATCAGCCATCGCGACATATGCAGATCAGACAAATCATCGATAAGGGTCAGTACGATTGGTTCCTCAAAAATAAACGATCTAAGGAAAGTCACTTTGATAGGGGTTTCTGTCACTCTTTTCAGTAGGCCAGCAGTTAATGAGACTTTCATTCGTGGCCAGGAAAACGGGTTCTCGAAGTCAGCAAGCTGGGGAGTTTCCTGAGGAACTGCTTTTTTTATTTCTAAAGGCAGTATTTTCTCTCCCTGACGCAACTCGATCGCATCCTCAAGTCTAGACCAGATTTCCTTGTGTTTGTCTGAGCCTGGATTTAAAGCTAATTGATAATAGTTTTCCGCGGTATCTGTAGATCTCAGTAAATCGATTAAGAGCGTCATTTCGATTTCGCTGTCTGAATTTACTCTCAGCTCGACCTCCGTCATATTGAGGAGGTGAGCGTCGACTAGGGATGGAACCCAAAAGTCGAAAACTACTACTAGTGAAGCAAAACAAAAGAGAAACCTCTTCACCATGCTACGGGGTGCGTTTTACCACTCGTTACATCAACGAATCCTCCCGGGTTATTGGGATACGGTGCGACAAGTTGCCAACGCCAAGGTGAAGCGGTCAAAAAAGCAAAACGCATACGTTCAGGCAAGCCGCCGCCGCCAATCCATTTCATAGAATCCGCCGCGGTAAAGAGCGCTTCGACTTCGGCAGCAACTTCTTCAACCGGGCGTGCCGTCATTAAACCAGCGATGTCTAAAGTAACTGTACTCACCACTTTGCCATTGCGGACGAGCGCCCAACCGCCCTGTAGCTCGGCTACTTTATTTACAGCAAGTGCCATAGCGGCATCATCATTACCCATTACCCATATATTGTGAATATCATGCATTTGCGAGCTCGCAAGTGCTGATTTCGGTGTAATAGGGCCCACGTCGCGCCAGAACATTTTGGAAGTGTTTGCATTGCCATGATAACGATCTACAACCGCAACTTTTGTATAACCTCCGAGTGGGTCGCCAATGACTTTACCTGAAACCACTGGCAGTTCGCCCACCATAAAAGTTTCTTCGAAGTAAAAAGGCCGCATTAACGCTACATTTGCTGTTGTTCTACCTGGGGGTACTGTGATCGCAAAGTCATCAGCGTTGACTGACCGTCCTACGTTCATTGTGTTCTTGGCCCAATCCGGGTAGTCGATCTTCGTAATTGGAAGGAGGTAGGAGCCAGATTCTTTATCCTCATGTGCAGCGAGCTTTCCGTTAGCGTACACACTATGTATTGCGACAGTCTCGGGATCATTCAAAAACACCACATCAGCATACCTGCCGGGGGCGATCGCCCCAACAAGATGGTCAAGTTTAAAATGTCGAGCTGTGTTGTAACTTGCCATCTGATAGGCTTGAATGATGGGAGATCCCGCTTTGATGGCATTCTTAATATTATAATCCATCGCCCCTAGAGCTAACGTTGCCGCAACATCTCGATCGTCTGTGGTAATGGAAATATTGCTCCAGTCAGTGAGTCCCAACGCTAGCATCCGCGGGAAAAGCACCCTTGCAGTATCTGCTCTTACCTCCAAAAATATTCCACGTCGCAGTTTTTCGATACCTTCATCAGCGAGGACCACTTCATGATCGGAGGATAAACCAGCGGCTGCAAATGCGTTGATTTGATTAAGGCTTCTCAAGCCACTTCCATGCCCCTCAACGATACCGCGTTCTTGCCAAGTCGCCTTGATCATACCCCAAATGCGTTCGTTACCAGCCGCATCACGATTGCTAACAGCAGGCCAGTCCATCACTTCTCCTAAAGCCGCAACGCGGGTGTCTTGTCTTAAGAACGCCAGCATTTCCTCGTATCCGTAATAGCCTCCAGCCTTCTCGTAAACAGTAGGAGGTGTCGCTGAACCAATGGCGGGAAAAATTTTTAGCGGGCTACCTGCATCCTCTGCGGCGAGCCAGAAACTGACGTTATGTTCTCCTACCACGTTTGACAATTCATGTGAGCCTTCCACCGTCCAGGTGTTGCCTGTCGGGATGACTAGGGCCGCTTCGTACTCTGGTGTTAAATAGCTTGATTCGATGTGCTTATGGGACTCTCCGAATCCCGGTACAGCCCAAAGACCCTTAACTTCTGTTTTTTTCTTTGCTTTCCCGGTCCAACCTCCACGGGGCCCTACCCAACTTATACGTCCATCAGTTATCACAATATCTTGATCGGCCTGCCATTCGCTTGTAAACACATTGAGTACTGTGGATCCGCTGAGTATAAGATCTGCTGATTCGCGCTCAAGCGCGACCTGAATCAATGTTTGACGTGTGGCGATTTCCTTATCAAGACGCATATCTGCGCTGGTCGAGGCAATAAAGATTATTAGGCTGCCGGACAACAATTTTCTCAAGAATTTACTCATCATAACTTGCCTTTTCCAAAGCGATAATTTGAGTTATGGTGGTTGCAAATTCTAAGCCATCCTGGGTAAATAACAGCCCATGCCTGCAAAATGACAGCTTACGTTATAGTGGATAATCGTATAACCCATGACGGTCCTTATGAGGCATATATTAAAGCTATTGGAGAGACTGTTGAGCATTTTAATGGTAAGTACCTTGTGCGTGGGGGAGATATTATTTTCGCTGATTCAGACTGGAATCCCTCGAGATTGGTAATAATCGCTTTCCCAAATCGCGATAAGGCAATGGCCTGGGTGAACGCAAAAGATCTTGCCCCCCTTCACGAAATGAGAAAGCGTTATGCAGAATCGCAAATGATCGTTATCGAGGGAGTCTAAATTCGTGACCCCAGTTTGAGTTCCCTAGGTCCAAAATTCTTGATGGAGCTCTACTATCTCGTCACGAACGGCCGCCACCGGCCCAATCACTTCAATTTGCTTTTGGCTATGTTGAAAAACATAGCGACTTGGAATATCCATAGTGGGGTTTTCGCTATGTGCTCCTGTCATCTTCAGAAGTTCCGTTTCGCTCACCCCATAAACTAGACGACCAATATTCGCCCAATACTGCGCTCCGGAGCACATGGCACAGGGTTCCACAGTGGAGTAGAGGGTGCAATCCCATAACTCCGCTGGGCTGAATTTAAAAAAAGCACGTCGCACGAGTTCTGATTCAGCATGCCGGACTTGATCGAGATTACCCTGTTCGAGTAGAACTGTGGTGTGATTTGGGGCTACTAAAATTGCACCAAAAGGATGGAAACCGTTGGCCAGCGCAAGTTTGGCGACCTCGTTCGCTCGCTGCAAGTGAGCAACAATTTGAGCCTCACTTGGCATTGATGACTTACCGTCCCTTTTTTTAAGCATTTTAGAGTTCTCTTGCTACAGTCGTAATCATGGGTTGAAAACTAACCTTACCGAATCAGTCATATGATGAATTATGCTTATTAGTGTTATTCGGACTCTGGTAGCTGCAGATAGATAAGGGTTAAAAGCAGTAAGGTAGCAAAACGAAACGCAGGTTGTTGACCATTCCAAATATCGGATTGCCACATAACAAACCATTCTGCTCCCACAACCATGAAGCCCCCAAACCACAGCAATAAACCTAAGGTAAGCCCTATTGTGGCGGCAGTTGTAGCCTCCATGAACTCCGATTTAGACTGCCGTAACGATGCCAATAACTTATAAGCGCCCCACGCGCACAACAACCCGGTGGTTAATTCCATTGCAATGATAATCCAGTATGCCAAATGATGCAGTGCGCTTGATTCTATAGCTCGTCCCATTAGGGCGTTTCCCTCGAAAGTGGTATCCATGCTAAGTACATGTTGAACGAAAGAAAAATTCGAGCCATAGTCCACGATGTTGTTGTAAGCAACTATAATCGCGAACGCAGCAACTATAGATACCAAAATTGTTTTACTTAGTCGAACTGCTAGTAAATGGGTCATATCTTATTGTACGCAAAATTCATTCCATTGAAAAAATAGCTCTATGTTCGAAAACTGCGCAAGCTTGGCGCAAGTTTATTTTAGGGTGCACCAACTTGACTCAGCATCGAACTCGAGAAATCTGAGATTAGCAACAACTCACCGGAACACCGCGTTAGGCACGAAAATTGAATGCTTTTAAGAAAACGTTGGGTCGGGAAAGCACATAACTATGGCAGTTAATCAAGCAGAATTCGCGGGTAAAGTCGAAAAAATTGTGGGGAAAAAAAATGTAATCTTAAGCGAGGCTCAGAGACGGTCCTCCTCAAAGGATTGCTATCACTTCTCTCCGGTTTTGGTACCGCAGTTGGAAGAAAAATTTGCCGATGTTATCGCGAGGCCCCAGACGCAGGATCAACTTCGTGATCTAATTAGCTGTGCTGCTGCCTATAAGATTCCAATTACCCCAAGGGGCGCAGGCACAGGTAATTATGGGCAGGGGGTTCCTTTAAGGGGTGGGCTCATGATAAGTACCCGAGACTTAAATAAGATAATCGAAATTACAACTGAAGAGGCTCGCGTTGAAGCTGGAGTTATCCTTCAAGATATAGAGAAAGCGGCAGAATCAGTCAGTGCAGAACTAAGATGTTTCCCCAGTACGATGCCAACTAGCCATACCGGAGGCTTCATTTCTGGCGGATCTGGTGGCGTAGGTTCAATTCAGTGGGGAATGTTGCGAGAGGCAGACAATGTGCGTCATGCGCGTATCTTGACGATTGAGGAGGAACCGAAATTTCTTGATCTTGAGCGCTCTCAGCTTGGTGGTGTTCTCCATAATTGTGGTTTGACGTGCTTTGTGAGTGAGGTGACGCTGGGTCTGGCGCCTTTAGTGCCCTGGCAGCAATATGTAATCGCCTTTGACGATTTTTATAGCGCCCTAGCGGCTGCAGAGAAAATTGCCCTTGACGATGAAATCAAGAAGCGGCTTGTTACTGTCTTTGAATGGCCTATACCTAGCTATTTTATTCCCCTGGTGAAAAAGGGCGCTATGCCAGAGGGTAAGAGCGTTTTGTTCCTGTATACCGATGAGGCTCATGATTTCGTTGAAGATCTGGCAGCTGGACTTGGAGGGCGTATTACTTTTCACGAACCTCCGAAAACTTCGGTCAAGCGCGGTACCCAGATTTATGATTATACTTGGAATCATACCACTCAGTGGGCAATGAAGGCGGACCCTAAGTTGACTTATTTACAGGATCGTTTTTCGAACGAACCAGGCCGAGTGGCTGAGCAAATTAGAGAAAGAAAGAAGCTTTTTCCTGAGGTTTTGGAGCATATAGAGTTTATAAAGGATGGTGGCGTAGTCGTTCCAGGAGCTCTATCTATTGTTAGATTTAGCTCAAAGAATCGCCTGTGGGAACTTATTGATTGGTGCGAGAATAATGGGATTCGAGTGGCGAATCCCCACACTCATTTCTTAGATGAGGATACTCGCTGGTATGGTGATGAGCATTTGGCGCGCAAGCTGGAATGGGATCCATACGCATTACTTAACCCGGGACATCTCCTTGTGATGGAACATCAAACTGCGCCCTCAGGCCCTTGAGCTATCTGCTTGATAACGCGCGCCTGCCACGATCACCAGAGGTCTGCAGACTTATGGTGGAATCAAACCATGTTACCTCCTTTCCCCTTGACAGCATTTGCGAAGCCGAGAACTACTGGGATTTGGAGGGGAAGCTGGTGTTGCCTGCCTTCGCCGATCTCCATACACATTTGGATAAAACATATTCTCCGATAAATAATCCGGAGGGCGGTTTAGATGGGGCTATTAATGCTTTCCGCGACTATAAAGCTAAGAGGACACCCCAAGAGCTCGAGACTTCCGCTTCGCTGGCGTTGCGGAAGGCCATTAGTCAAGGGGTGACGCAATTACGAAGTCATGTAACTGCTTCTGCCCCTGAAGACGTTGAAACAATTCATGTTCTCAACGACGTCCGAAATCGCTTCTCTGGCCTAATCGACTTGCAACTTGTTGCCATGGGAAGATTTGGAGAATGCTATGATCGCCACATAGAGGCGTGTATCCGTGCAGGAGCTGATCTTGTTGGCGGGGCTCCTGCTCTACAAGAGGAGCCCGACGTTGCTGTGGCGCGGGCCGTGTCTCTCGCTAAAGATCTCAACGTGGCCTTAGATTTACACATCGATGAGCATCATGACCCCGAGCTTTGCACCTTGGCTATGCTTTGTGATGAGGTTGAGCGTCAGGGCTATTACAAACCTGTTACAGCTGGACATTGTGCCTCTCTAGTGGTCATACCCGAGCACCGCTTAGGTGACATCATCGCCAAAGTAAAAGAGATTGGGATCAATATTGTTGCCCTCCCTATCTGTAATATGGTTTTACTTGGGGGATCAACGTTGCCCTACCTTCGAGCCACTGCTCCAGTATCGAGACTTTTGGGTGAAGGGGTAAATGTGTGTCTGGGATCGGATAATGTTCGTGATCCATTCAATCCTTTTGGAGGCTATTCCGCCCTTAGAAACTTACAAATTAGTAATATCCTTGAAAGAACAAATAGCGCTGAAGTAATTAAAGACTCTCTGTCTTTGATTACTGATAATGCATATATCACTTTTGATTCGGAGCTTAATCATGATTGTGATTTAGTGATAGTTAACTCGAATGATTTCTTGGACGCGCTGTGCGAGCCACCGCAATGTTTGGCGACATTTAAACAGGGTAGTCTGGTCTTCAAGTCTGAGATAGCTGAGTCTTGGTTTATCGAGGATTAAATCCTATGGTTTGGAGGATTAACGCAGAACCGAGTACTTATCAATGCCAAGAGCAATCCACCGCCTTGATTATGGTTGATATGCAGCGTGACTTTCTGGAGCCTGGGGGCTTCGGCGAGGTGTTGGGCAATGACGTGAGTAGACTTAAACCTGTAATAGCTGTTTGTAAAGAGCTGCTCGAAGTTGCTCGAGAAAGCAAATTGACGATAGTCCATACCCGCGAGGGTCATTTGCCTGACCTTTCAGATTTGCCAGAAACGAAAAGAAATCGAGGAAAGCTTGGTCAGCAAGTCGGTGATCTTGGACCCTTGGGCCGCATTCTTATTCGAGGATCCTCCGGTCACAGTTTTCTACCAGAGTTGGCACCTAAGAAGCAGGAATATGTCATCGATAAACCCGGTAAGGGCGCATTCTTTGCTACTGACTTACGGGGAATCTTAGAACGCGAGAAGGTGACCAGTTTAATTCTTGCGGGCGTTACCACAGAGGTATGTGTCCATTCTACAGTTAGAGAAGCCAATGATCGGGGCTATGACTGTCTAGTTATTGGTGATGCTTGTGGCTCTTATTTTCCGGAATTTCATTCTGTTGCATTAAAGATGATTAGTGCGCAGCGCGGGATATTTGGGAAGGTAACAAGCTTTTCGGAATTTTCGAGAGCGGTAAATGAATAAGTCTTCTGACAGTCCTCAACTTTGGGTTGCAGGGGACTGGAATGCCCTTTTTGGTTTCGGAACAAATATCCTTGTTAACCTGCTTGTCTTGACTGGCTTATTAAGGTTTGCCCTTGGGATGCCAGAAGATTTGGTATTCGGCCGAATCTTACCTGCTACCGGATTGATGCTCTTCCTTAGCACGTGCTACTACGCATGGCTGGCGTTTGGTTTGGCAAGACGGACGGGAAGAAAAGACGTCTGTGCCCTGCCATCGGGTTTTAGCGTGCCCCATATGTTTGTAGTCGTATTTGTCATTATGGCGCCGATCCAGGCGACTTCCGGAGATCCGGTAGCGGCATGGGAGGCTGGCATGGCTTGGGTTTTTTTACAAAGTTTGATACTTATATTTGGGGGCTTTATCGCTCCCTGGGTGAGAAAAATCACTCCTCGTGCTGCGATGCTGGGGACCCTTGCAGGCATATCGATTACCTTCATTGCGATGCGACCAGCCCTTGAGATGGTAACGGTGCCAGTGATTGGAATACTATGTTTTGCTATTGTTCTCCAAGGTTGGTTCGGAAGGGTGCGGTACGCTTTTGGTATCCCCGCCGGATTAGTAGCTATTTTTGTCGGCCTTTCTATCGCGTGGGGCGGAAAGCTGTTTGGTTTCTCCATGGGAGGTATATCTATCGAGGCCATGGGCTCTGCGATAGCAGATTTCGGTTTTTACATTCCTTTCCCGGCGATTGATCATGTTTTTTCTGGGTTCCAATTTTTGGGCGTGCTTTTAGTCACGGCAATACCTTTCGGCATCTATGATCTAGTCGAAGCGACCGATAATGTTGAGAGCGCGGCGGCAGCCGGTGACGAATTTCCTACCACGCATGTTGTTTCCGCCGATGGGGTAGTTAGTATGATTGGTTGCATGATGGGAAACCCATTTATCAATGCGGTCTATATAGGTCAGCCTGGATGGAAAGCCATGGGTGGAAGAATTGGCTACTCAGTTGTAACGGGTAGCTTTGTGCTTGTTCTTACCTTGCTTGGTATTATTCCGTTGTTATTAGCTTTTATCCCGGTTGTAGCAATATTACCCATCCTTCTCTATATTGGACTTTCGATTGGCGCCCAGGCATTCACCGAAAGTCCTGCAAGGCATGCTCCGGCGATCATTCTAGCGCTTATCCCTCATCTTGCAGCCTGGGCGAAAGCACAAATTGATTCGGCGTTAGCAGCGGCAAACACCAGTGCTGCTTTGTTAGGTCAGGATAGCTTGGCTCAGGCGGGGGTGCTTTACGAGGGACTAACCATTTTGGGAGGCGGCGCTATTCTTACCTCTGTCATTTGGGCGGGATTTACCATTGCCGTTATTGATCAAAAATCTCGTTCCGCAATTGGTTTTGGATTAGCGGGTGCCGTCTTGTCTTTCCTGGGTTTGATTCACGGGGAGTCGGTTGGATGGGCGGTATCGATTGAATTGGCTTTAGTTTATTTACTTATTAGCTGTCTGGTGTTTATAACTGGAAAGAGAACGCTTGAATCAATTTAGGCTAGACCATAGGGATTGGTTTGGCTTGCTCACGACGTTTCAGTAGGTCCACCGTCTGGCGTTGTATGTCATCTAATAAGCGTTGTTCGTTTAATGACACTAAGTCACCCTGTTTTACAATCTGTTTTCCTTGAATCCATACATCTGTAACGTCACTAGCTCTTGCAGCAAATACAAGATTCCAAAGGACTGGGTCATGTCCTTCGGAGCTAACTATCGGCATTAGATGAGGCTGCCAGAGATCTATTGCTATTAGGTCCGCGGCCTTATGAGGCTCTAGAGAACCTATTTCTTTATGACGACCCAATAGCTTTGCTCCATCGATAGTGGCTAACTTTAGCGCTTTTTCGGCTGGGATAGCAGTCGCATCGAGCTGACTTACCTTTTGCAGAAGGCTCGCAGTTTTCATTAGCTCGAAGCCAGATAAAGAATTATTCGAAATACCCCCATCACTGCCAAGGCCTACTTGTACCCCGGCCTCAAAAAAACGTTCTAGTGGTGCAGTCCCAGACGCCAATTTCATGTTACTTATCGGGCAATGTGCAACGCCGGTGCCTGTTTTGGCTAGGATGGCGATTTCTTCATGGTCAAGCCATACACAATGGGCTAGCACCGTCCCTGGCCGAAGGATCCCGTATTGCTCTAGTTGATTGACTGGTCGTTTTCCAAATGAATCGAGTACTAACTGAACCTCCTCTTTTTGCTCGCTGGTGTGAGTATGAATATTTACGCCATATTCATTGGCGATTAAACTGGCTTCCTTATACATTTCCTTTGAGCAGTAGGTTATGTGTTCCAGTCCTACCCAAGTATTAACTTTACCCCCTCCTGTCCCATGCCAATCTTCAATTAATCCTCTGGTCGTCTCCAACGTTTCAAAAAAGCGTTTTTCGTTGTGGTCTGCGGCATAGGGAACTAGCTCTACTCTTATACCAAGTTCGATAGCAGCCTTTGCAGCTTGATCAAGTCTACGGTACATATCTGTGACTAGAGTGGTACCACCTTTTACGGCCTCTAAATAGCTCAAAAGGCAGCTAAAATAAGCATCTTCATCAGTTAGAACTTGGTGTTCACGCTGATACTCGGGCAACCAGTCTAGTAATTGTGCATTTTCCGAAAAGCCTTTTAACAAGCTCGAGTGGCTATGCGTATCTATCAGTCCAGGCAAAATTGCTTTGCGGCCGCAGTAGTCGATAATTTTTGCTTCGGGCGGGATTTGTGCAGTTTCCATTGGTCCAACCGAAAGGATGCCCGAATCGTCGAAAACAACTGCTCCATTACTATAGACATCGAAATGATTATTGATCGTATAAATGCGCGCATTTATTAGTGCGATTTTGCTCTTCTCAGACAAGATCAGCGATTCCTTTTGGAGTAAAAACAATAAGGGCTAAGGAGACGTCTGCCTTTTTCATTTTCATGATCTCACAAACAGTTGAATCTTGCTCACGTGATTTCGACGGGTTTTGGTTTTCCTATTTTTAGTAGACATTAGGCTGTTTAAAAAAAACTGATATCCATGCATGCTTGCAACTTTATCATCAGGTTTACTAAGGACGACCAAATTGCTAAGGAGCTGTCGCTAACCAAACGATGCTCGAATTGTGTTTTCCACGGAAGAAAGTTTCCTGTAGTCCTAACCCAATATTGGTGGAAACATCGCATGCCCTCGCTTGACGAACAGATTTTAAGTAATTCATTTCTCAATTAAGTTCCATTAATCACAGTGACAAAAGTTGCTACTTCTCTCTATCCCGAATACGCGATAAAGGATAGCGAGATATTTCTTTTACTAATTCCGCAAGACCTTCAGTGATATGTTTAACATATATTTCTCCAATTTCGGCATCTGCCTCTGAGGCGTTGCCAGAGCAGGCATCAGGATGCAGATCTTGAGCTTGCCAGCCCATATAAGTGCTACCGATTACGCGAAGATGAGTAAATTCCTCTTCAACTTGAGGAAGCAAACCGTGGAAGTTATCGGCATGTTCCATATGAACTAAATTCGGCCTTAGGTACAACATAATAGATGTTTCAACTTTGCCTGCGTGTATTCCCCAACGTCTTTCGTCCGGAGGAACTGGACTATCTGGGGGTGCGCCAAAGCTCCAACCGCTCGCGCCAACACATAACATATTATGTTTGATCCGCAATTCCCTACAGCAAATTTCCATGATCTGCGGTTGGCCGCCGTGGCCATTGAAAAACACTAACTTCTTCAAGCGGGCCCGGGCTACGCTGTCCCCTATTTCCATCCAGCTATGGAGTAAAGTTTCTGCAGTATGCGTGAGCGTACCTTCGAATTGGAGATGTTCAGTAGATTTGCCAACACTTTGGGTAGGCATAACTATTAAAGGGATATCCTCTCCTACGAGGGACGCGGCTCGAATGCACATTTCCTCCGCGATTGTTGCATCTGTCGAAACGGGGAGGTGTGGGCCGTGTTGTTCTATAGCTCCCAGAGGTATAAGTGCTACAGTGTTGTTTGGATCTAATTTTTGGAAGTCGTTGGTCGTCATATCTTGCCATCTGGTAATCATTTTATTCCTCCGAACCCTCAAGGGCTTCGTCATTCATCACAAACCTTAAACAAAGACGTTTAATTTTCCACATTTTTTTTTATCTCTTTAAGCCTTATAAATAGAGCTTCTTTTGCCAGCTTTTGGCTCGTTTCTTGCTGTCTCAAATAAAAACCAAACCGAGTAAAAGACATTGATAGAAAAATCCCTTCTTCGCGAGACAATCTCACCCTCAACTATCGCACCACCGTTTGGGCTCTACTCACAGGCAGTGATTTTTAGCAATCCTTCGAGGTGGTTAATGACCTCTGGGCAACTCGGTATTACAATTGCAAGCAAAGGTAGTGCCATCCCTGAGTCCGCATTGGAACAATCCCGTTTGTGTTTCAGTTATATAAGTCAAATCCTCTCTGAGGCCGGAATGGACTCTAGTAATGTAGTGAGGATAGGAGCTTATGTTACAGAGCGTGCATTCTTCAAAGAATACATGAAGGCAAGAGATGAGTTCGTAACAGCTAATCTACCCGTCTCCACGTTGGTTATTGTCTCAGGGTTTACTAAACCAGAATTTAAGGTTGAAGTAGAGGTATTAGCGGCCAAGTAAGGGACTCGATCGGCTCTCTCCTGCCGTGTCAAAAAAAATAGTAGCTATGACAACCTATTTGCCCGAAATAGCCCAGAAAATAAAGAGATGACGGTGGTGACTAAAAATAGAAGTAAAAAATAAATGCACTAATAAAGAGATCCCACTTTTACCCTAGACCTATAACTGTGCAACAACAGCGACATTAGAACGTACGCCTCAAACAAAATGCTGTGATTTATGATTTCTACAGGTGGCATAAAAATTGCGAGGTTTAAAGGTAAGGGCGTTTTACATATTGGATGTAACTGCGCCGACACTGACAATTTGAGAGGGTAGAAAATGAAAATAAAGCGTCTTAAACAATTATACTTCTCTGGTCTTATGTCCCTGCTAACCTGCTTATGTGCCGTAAGCTGGGCTCAGGACTCGGAAGAAGAAGTCGTTGAACTTGAAACTTTTGTAGCGGGTGAAGAAGTTGAGGATGATCTGGGTCTTTTGCAAACTGAACCGGTGGGATCTGTGTTTGGATTTGATAAATCGATTTTAGAGACTCCAAGGGCTGTATCGTCAATTAGTGCTGAATTTCTCGAGGAGTTCAATGTTACAAGCATTAACGATATTGTGACGTTTGTTCCGGGGACATTTACAACATCTTTCTTTGGTGTTCCAGGATCGTTAGATGTGCGAGGAACCTCAGCTGAAAACTTTTTCCGCGGCGTGAAACGTATCAATAACGAGGGGAATTTCCCGACCGCTATTGGGGCTAGTGACCGCATCGACGTGATACGGGGGCCAATGTCCCCGATAGCTGGCCCAGGAAAGGTTGGCGGGGCACTTAACTTTGTTCCTAAGTCAGCCCGTGCAGAGACCGGTCAATATCTTGAAGAAGCCACTGGCTCAATCGGATATACGATGGGTTCCTGGGATAAAAGCGTCGTCGTCGCCGAGATTGGAGGTCCAACAACGATAATGGGTTCTGATGCAGGCTACTACCTTTATGCCGAAGTAGAAAATTCCGAAGCGTACTATATCAATGACTTTACCCGTCAGAATTTGCTTCAAGGAACGTTGAATTTTGATTTAAATGACTCCACCCGAGCTGAGGCGGGGTTCATGTATCAGGAGTGGCGGGGACACGAGAATGGCGGATGGAATCGTGTAACGCAGGATTTGATTGATACCCAGACGTACATCACAGGCCAGCCGGCTATTCATATAGATAATATGTTCGGAAATGGCGACGGCCTTATGCAAGAGGCTGAAATCGACGCATTCGAAACTTATCAGAGTGCCAATAGCCCTGCAGTCGATGATAATGGCACGCCTTTCGCCGACACGACCTGTTTCCTTAGCATTGCTCCCTATTGTTTAAATTTAGACTTGGGTGCGGGGTTGACTCAGAACTTGGTTGACAAGATGAGCCTGGGGCTTGACCCAGCGACGCGGGGCATAGCAACGCTCGACGGTAGTAATGTATTGATAGATGAGACTGATCAATACGACACAGATGCGCATGTTATTTATTTTGATATCGTGCATACGACCGAGAGTGGTATGACCATTACCAATAAAACTTATTATGAAACGGTCGAATATATAAATGTTGATGGATATGGCTTCTCAAAGATAGCAGATACCTCGGCATTCGAGAACAAACTTATCTTTGCATTCGATTATGAGGGCGAAGCTGTTAAATCAGCGATTCAGATTTCGCCATCCATTCGCATGACTGACGCTTTCTACGCTCTAGATTTTAGGGACGAGATTTTTGACCGGGTCGACTTGACCGTAGGGTTCAACTCTAACTCGCTACAACAGGTTCCGAGTCGCGCCCCTTGGGAGAGTTGGGCGGCATACCGCAACTCAGACTACATGGAGGTCGGCTTGGCGTTCCTCATGGATTCTTCAGTCGGAGATAATCTTAATGTGCTCCTAGGAGTCCGTTACGACTATGTAGATATTGAAGCAGAGGACGGTGATGGTGACGGACCTGTGACCCTCAGAAGTCTGAGCATTGGAGAAGTGGCGGGAGAAAACTCTGATGACGCAGTGACTTGGAGCGCCAGTGTATCCTATAAGCTTGGCCCGATCTCTCCATATGTCACCGTGGCTGATCAAACGACAATTGTTTCTGGGTCAGCGGGGGATGTATCAGTAGAAAATGTTGTGAACAAAACGTTTTTGGGCGATAGCGAGCTAACAGAAATTGGTATAAAGTCCAGCCTTTTTGATGGAAGATTGTATGCTTCGGTTGCATATTACGAGCAGAATCGGATTGCGTTCGAGGCTCAAAATCCAGTAAACAATCAGGCAAACGAAGTAGAAGGCTTCGAGATAGAGTTGCGTACCGTGCTCAGTGATAAATTTACCTTTGTGGCTACTTATTCTGATTTGGAAGTTAATGTAATTCAAGAGAGTGGCGAAACGTTCTCTTACATTGGGCCTGCGAACTACCCGCACATTGATCCAGCATCATTGTTTGGTGGTATGATTGGAGGGCCGCACCAGGTTGGTAGAAGTACCCCCAGAGGAGGAATCCCGGAGGTCTCTTGGGCAATTTCTGGAACGCAAACGTGGTCAGAATCATTCCGGACTGGCTTCAGTTACACTAGTGTTGACGAGACTGCTTCGTCAGTCATACGAGGGATTATTTTGCCTTCCTACGAGGTCCTCAATCTCAACGCCACGTATGAAACTGAGAATTCTCGCCTGAGCTTATATGTTGGAAACGTTACCGACGAGTTGTATTTCCGAGGGAACTTCCCTAGCTTATATGGAAACAACACAGTGCTACCAAGTTTGCCCGCGAACTATAGCCTGGAGTTTGTGCAGAAATTTTAAGTACTTGATGGAAGTTAACGACAATGACGGTCTCGTTGCGAGGTGTTTCTAAGAAGTTCGGTTCGGAACAGACCGTTTTACAAGATATCGACTTGGACCTAGGAGCTAGCGACTTTGTTAGTCTCATAGGTCCCAGTGGATGTGGAAAGTCCACTCTTCTTAGGATTATTGCGGGAATTGTGGAAAAGTCGTCCGGCACAATTTCCTTTTCCGACGACTCTAAGGATAACCAGGATATATCTTTCGTTTTTCAAGAGCCGACCCTGCTGCCTTGGCTCACCGTCGACAAAAATGTTCAATTACCCCTTAGATTGCAGGGTGTAGAGCTTCATTCACGCAGTCAAGTTAGCCAGGAGTTACTAGCCAAGGTAGGGTTAGCTGGAGCAGCAGAAAAGTATCCTCGGCAACTCTCTGGGGGCATGAAGATGAGAGTGTCGATTGCAAGAGCCTTGTCCGTCAAGCCTAAATTACTGCTACTTGATGAACCATTTGGTGCTCTGGATGAGATGACTCGTAACAATCTAAATGAGGAACTGTTGCGCATTCGGTCCGAGAAATTGTGGAGCGCTTTGTTTGTTACTCATTCTGTGGCTGAAGCAGTGTTTCTATCCTCCAGAGTGCTAGTGATGGCTGCGAATCCTGGAAGAGTGGCTCATATTGTAGATATCCCGTTAGCTTATCCTCGTACTCACGAAACGAGAGAAGATGTCGCTTTTAGTGATCTGGTTCGCAAAGTAACCAAGGCACTGCATTCAGTGAAGAATATGTCTTTTCAGGGTGTCTCAGATTCCTCATTAAGCTTAGAAACCGGAAGTCAACGCTATGTTTGTTAGAGTTCCGTGGTCAGTGCTATTCTGGCCAGTGATCGTTGGACTTTGCTTGTTGCTCGCATGGTATCTCGCTATTTGGTTTTTCGATATCCCTGAGTATCAACTTCCAAAGCCGCATGTAATCGTGGAAGCTATATTTAAGGAAAGAGAGCTGCTTATATCGGGCGGTGCTCAGACGACAATTGCCTGCATGGTAGGCTTCTTTATATCCGTCTCGGGTGGGTTAGTGCTCTCACTCTTTTTGGCGTCGAGCAAGTGGGCGTTCGATGGAATTTATCCCTATATACTAATACTCAAAATGACGCCTATTATTGTTCTGGCACCAATCATCATATTATGGGCGGGTCAGGGTCTGGCTAGCATCACGACTATCACATTCCTAATTTGTTTCTTTCCGATCGTTGCAAATACAACTATGGGACTCCGCTCAGTGGACCAAAACCATATGGATCTATTTCGAGTATATAAAGCTACTCCAAGTCAAACCATGTTCTGGCTAAGATTACCCGGTGCAATGCCATACTTTATGGCGGGTCTTAAGATTGCTGCCGCTCTAACTCCAATTGGAGCGCTTTATGGAGACACCGTCGCTGGGATGGGATCTGGTGGGGAGGCTGGTCTCGGTTTTGTGGTAATGGTTTTTAGCGCTCAGTTCAAAGTACCCGCATTATTTGCTTCAGCTTTTGTTGCCTGTGTTATTGGATTCTTGTTTGTTAGCATAGTCAACATCCTGGCTTGGTTAACTTTACATAAATGGCATGAATCATATGTACACACAGATTAGTAGACTTCTTTGTATTTTTATTCTTTTCGGTTGTGGAGAGTCTTCTCAAGAAGCGGCGACATCAGAACGGGTTGAATTGTTTCCGGTAGTGCTTCAAACCGATTGGTATGCTCAACCTGAGCATGCTGGTTTTTACAAAGCTCAGCTCGACGGTATTTATGAGCAATATGGGTTGGCTGTCGAAATACGACCAGGGGCGAATATCTCTAATGTTCCTCAAATGGTAGCGACGGGACGCCTGGAATTTGCGGTGGGAACTACCGACAATATGTTCATGGCAGCTTCAAGAGGTGCTCCATTGGTAGCTCTTTTCCCATATTTCCAGCATGATCCCCAATGCGTTATGTTTCATGCTTCCAATGACATCGAATCGTTATCTGATCTTGATGGGCGCACCGTGATGATTCGGCCAGGATTAGCGTACGTTCAATATTTACAGAAGGCTTTGAAAATAGAGCCCAAACTGGTTCCTTTAGATTATAGTCTTGCTCGTTTCCTCGGGGATCCCGATTTTGTTCAGCAATGCTTTATGACAAGCGAGCCTTACTATGTTGCTAAGCAAGGAATTGAAGCCAAAGTTATAAGACTTTCTAGTTCGGGGTTTGATCCTTATAGAGTTGTCTACACGAATAAAGATTTGATGAATAAGCACCCTAGTATAGTAGAAGCATTTATGCGTGCATCGTTGATTGGTTGGGCTCGTTATAAGGCGAGTAACGGTGAGGATGTTCACGCACATCTGCAAACACTCAACCCTCAGCAAACTACAGAATACACCGCATGGACAAAAGACGCGATCTCAAGATATGAGCTTATCGATGGTTTTGCGGAACAAGGCGAGGCGCTGGGTCGTTTTGATCGAGAAAGACTTCAGGAACAGTTAGTGCAGTTAGAGTCGATTGAACTTATTGACAGACAGTTGAATTTAGATGAGGTCGTTGCCTTTGATTTGCAAGCCTTATTGCCACTGGATGATAAATTGGGCTACTGAGGACTAGTGTGAGCGAAATTCTGATTCGTCACGCAAGCCTCGAAGGCTCTACTAAAGATATTCTCGTTAGCGATGGGGTCATAAGTGCGATAGCCAATGACTTGGCGGCTCCCCCTGATGGAGAAGTCTTTGATGCTGAGGGTCTCCTAGTGTGGCCTGGTATGGTCAACACCCACCATCATCTTGCCCAGTCAATTCTCAAAGGTATGCCATCGGGTATTAATTCCAACCTAAATGATTGGTTAATAAAAGTACCTTTTTCAGCCTGGCCTCATTTTGATGCCGAGACCATGTATGTTGCCGCAATGATTGGTTTCAGCGAGCTCCTGCGCTCCGGTTGTACAACTTGCGCTGACCATCATTACTTATACCAGAAAGATTATGGTCCTGAACTGGAATCAGCTGTTCTCAGCGCGGCAGAGGATATTGGTATCCGCTTCGTTCTGTGTCGCGGAGGCGCAACGAGCACGGGAAGTCATCTGGGATTGACTAACTCTGGACTCATTGTAAACGAAGATTTGGATACTATGTTACTGCGCTTGCAGGACACGCTACATAATTGGCACGATCCTACGCCCGAGTCTATGCGTCGATTAGTGGTTGCCCCAACTTCACTAGTTCATGGTGCTGAGCCTGACCATCTTCGAGTGCTCGCTGAATTTGCCGTCGAACATGATTTGAGACGTCATAGTCACCTTCTAGAAGTCAAAAGAGATGAGGAAATTACACAACAGAAATATGGTATGAGTGCAGCATCTTATGCTGAAGATGTGGGATGGTTAGGGCCAGACGTTTGGTACGCTCATCTCGTGCATACTGACGAAGATGCTTTGGCCAAATTTGCAGAGTCAGGCACAGGAATTGCGCATTGCCCGACCTCAAATTGTCGACTTGGAAGTGGCATTGCTCCAGTGGTCGCGATGGCGGCGGCAGGGATTCCCGTCTCCCTTGGGGTGGACGGTTCGGCATCTTCGGAGAGCGGAAGTATGGCTAACGAAGCGATGCTCACATGGTTGCTGCATCGTGCCATTGATGGTGCCAGCTCTACTTCTTTGGATCAGGTTAAGCAATGGTCAACCTTGGGGGGCGCGAATATTCTTGGTTTAAATATCGGGCGCATATCTATAGGGGCGTGTGCAGATCTTATCTTCTTTGATCTTTCTGAGCCCCGCTACGCGGGACTATGGATGCCAGAATATGCTCCGATTGTATGCGGAGAACCGGTCCAGATTGCTCGAACTATGATAAATGGTTGTTGGCGAGTCATCGATGGTCAACTTGTAGACACCGACATTAAGGCGCTTCTGCTCAAAGCTGAAGAAAAAATCAGAGGGTTATCTAACAGGATTGTTAGGGTATGAACGATACCTCTTTGTGCCTTCGTAACATTGGTTGCCTTGTAACTTGTAACGATAAGCAAGAAATATTGCGAGATATTGACCTAATTGTCAGCGATGGCTTAATCAAAAGTATTGGTGGATCGCGCGAAGATGGTATTGAGGAAATTGACGCCTCTGACTGGATAGTATTTCCTGGACTCATAAATACCCACCATCACTTTTTTCAGGCCTTTATACGAAATCAACCCAAGTTTGCTTGGCCAAACGATGTTCTTACTTGGATATCACGGATCTATCCATTATTTTCAAAACTTACTGAGCCATGTTTCTATCACACTGCCCTCATATGTATGGCCGAGCTGATAAAATATGGCTGTACGACGGCCTTTGATCATCAATATTGTTTTCCAAAGCATGCGGGTACTCGTTTAGTGGATCGGCAAATCGAGGCAGCCCGGCTGCTTGGTATGCGTTTTGTCGCAGGACGAGGTGCTAACACTTTACCGGCGTCAGCAGGAGGAAATGTCCCTGAACAAATGATTGAGTCTACGAAAACATTTCTAAACGATGTGGAGCGTTTAGTTAGTCTCTATCACTCTAACAAACTTGGTGCTATGGAGCAGATTGTAGTAGCCCCGTGTCAGCCCGTTAACTGCTGGCCAGAGACATTCATTGAATCATTAGGGCTTGCTCGGGACAAAGCTATTCAGCTTCATACTCATTTAGGGGAAGGTGAATCATCCGTAATGGCGCAGCGATACGGGAAGCGTACAGTGGACTGGATGGAGTTACAGGGTCTCTATGGTAGTGATATTTGGGTTGCCCACGCATGGGAGTTAGATGCGAGAGAAATAAGCCATTTAGGAGAGCTCGAGATCGGTGTTAGCCACTGCCCCGCTCCTGTATTTCTAGTTGGCGAGGAGATAACGGATCTCCCCACAATGATGTCTAATGATATGCGAATTGGGCTAGGAGTAGATGGCTGCGCCTCCAATGATAATTCGAATCTCGCAGAGTGTATTCGTAATGCTTACTTATTGCAGTGTCTCGTTGCTCCCCAGCGAGGTCATCGCGCACCCGATCCTTCTGATTATCTGAGCCTCGCTACTCGGGGAGGTGCAGCTTTGCTTGGGCGCGAGGATATTGGCGACTTATCAGTAGGAAAATGCGCCGATCTTTTCGCTATTCGAAAGGACAGATTAGATGTGGTGGGAGCTCTCGAGGCTCCTCAGGCGATACCAGCAAAACTTGGTCTTAGTGGGCCTACCGCTTTGACTATGATTGATGGTCGCATTGTATGGCGCGACGGCGAGTTCCCAGGCCTAGATGAGAGTAAACTCGCTTTCGAAGCGAGAGTCGAGCTCTCACGGGTATTAGATTTCAGCGGCTAAATAGATTTCAGTCTGCGTTAATAACTCCTTTAACAAACCATTCCATACCAATTAGGTCCTCATCTTTAAGGGTCTGATCTCGGCCGAGGCGGGTTTTACCCTCGATATCAATAATTGGTCCCTTGAAAATGTTGAAGGTTTTGTTTGCCATTTGTGTACGTATTTCTTCAATATCGCTTAGTATTGAAGAGGGCACCTTGGGAGAGATTGATACAAGCCTTGTGGCGTCTAGATCAACGCCAAACCAAAGTGACTCACTTTTCCAATTTCCCTCCAGCTTATCTCGTATGATTGAATTGTAAATAGGTCCCCAGTTGTGCTCGATCGTGACAAGATGACTATTCGGCGCGAACTGAGATCGATCGTACTGATAACCCACAGCCCAAACTCCCGCTTCTTCAGCTGCAACCATTAGTGCTGGAGTTTCGGTATGGTGCGTAATCACATCAGCCCCTAGGTTAATAAGTAGCTCGGTTGCCTCTCTTTCCTTAGCCGCGTTCATCCAGCTATTAATCCAAATAGCCTGAATAGTGACGTCTGGATTCGCTGCCTGGGCGCCTAGCGTGAAGGCATTTATGCCGCGGATAACTTCAGGTATTGGGAAAGACGCTACATATCCAATTTTCTTTGATGTGCTCATATGTCCAGCTATTTTACCGGCGAGATATCTGCCTTGCATTGCACGGATTTGATACGTTCCAACATTATTTGCTGTTTTATATCCCGAGGCATGCTGAAAGCTTATTTGCGGGAATGAACGGGCAACTTTCATGACCGAATTCATGTGGCCGAAAGATGTAGCAAAGATCAGTTCATAATTTTCTCTTGCCAAGTTTATTAGTGTTCTTCGGGTATCTGGGCCTGGTTGGATTCCTTCAAGTGCTATTGTGATGATTTTATCACCAAATTCATTCTCTGCATCAAGTCGACCTTGTTCGTGAGAGAGGCTCCAGCCTCCCGCGTTTACAGGGTGCTGGTATAAAAAGGCCACTTTTAGGGGCTCCTGCGAAATCGATTGTGCTACGTAACCAATTAGTATTAAGACTAGGAGATACTTATACTTTTTTTTTATCATTCGATTAATCCATTTTAAATGTTTGGTTGACCCAGACTACGAGGTTCTCTTAGCTTTGGGTTAAGGTTGTTTTGACGCGACAGGAGAACTAGTGCTGCGATGGTTACAAGATATGGCGAGGCTGCAAGTATATGACTAGACATGGATAAACCTATAGCTTGGAGTAAAAGTTGTAAGATGTCTGTACTACCAAAGATTATGGCTCCGAGAAGTAATCTTCCTACTTGTCGACTCGCAAACACTACTAATGCTAGGGCTATCCAACCGCGCCCTGCGCCAATTGACTCACTCCATATGGGAGTAAAGGACAATGCGAGGTAAGCACCTGCTAAACCGGCCATCGCGCCTCCGAAGAGTGTCGCTAAAGCCTGAATTTTTATTACATTATGCCCTAGGATAGTGGCTACTCTGGGGGCGTGTCCGCATGCGATAAGAATTGAACTAGAGGAGGAGCGAAGGAAAAAGGTGACTCCAATAGCGATGATCCAGCTCAAGTAAACAATGGGATCGTGCTCGAGAATTGCCCTTAATATGGGTGATGACATAAACTCTGGTAGAGAGATAACCTGATATGCTGTAATCGTTTCACCTGCATATGGATTCCCAGCAAGCGCGGCTATTCCGAGACCCAGTATCGTAAGAGCTAGACCCGTAGCAACTTGGTTTGTATGCAAGATTAAAACAGGCGTGATAAAGACACTTGATAAAATCATACCAGCAGCTACCGCGGCCAGAATACTAATTGGAAAACTTCCAGTAGCAAGCATCGTCAAAAAGCTTGCGACGGCGCCGCAAGTAAGCATACCCTCTTGGCCTAAGTTAAGTATACCAGCTCGCTCGCTTATGATGATTCCAAGACCGAGCAATAAAAGTGGAGTAGCGCTTCTTATCACTGCGGTTATCATAGCCTCTATTAAGTAAATATCCATTATTCTGGTTGAGCCCTGGCGATCCTGATTTCGAAATTGATAAAAAAATCCGTAGCAAGAAGGTAGAGTAAAAGTGCCCCCTGAAAAATCGAAGTTGTAGCTCTTGGAATGCCAAAACCTATCTGAACATTTTCTGCGCCCAGATAGGTTATCGACATAAGAAGACTCGCAAAAAGCATTCCCATCGGTTTTAGTCGGCCAAGAAAAGCCACGATA
The DNA here is from genome assembly GCA_036337195.1 of Pseudomonadota bacterium. Taxonomy (GTDB): domain Bacteria; phylum Pseudomonadota; class Gammaproteobacteria; order Pseudomonadales; family Azotimanducaceae; genus UBA7455. The sequence goes on along the minus strand of JAYZES010000012.1, from coordinate 172,078 downwards.
ATCGCGGCATAACCGAAACCAAAGTTTACATTCATAGTGAGCTGTCCTACTGGCCCTGCAATCTCCATTATTCCTGCAAGCCCAGCCAGCCCGCCACTGATGGCCATAGCTTGCAATGTTAGACGCTTTGGACTGAGTCCACTAAAGCGGGCTGAACTTTCATCCTCTCCAAGCAATTGAAAGCGAAAAAGTAGAATTGAATAACGATTTAAAATAAACAGCAGAACGGTTAAGAGTAGGGCTATTAGCGCTCCTATAGATAAATATCCTTCTGCAAGTATAGAAGGCAGAATTACCGAGTCTGCAAAAAGGGCGGACTCTGGAAAGTTAAATCCCTCGGGGTCCTTGAGGGGCCCGCTTAACGACCATGCGAGTAAGTGTAAAGAGATGTAATTGAGCATAATCGTAGTAAGAACTTCATTCGCCTTGAACGAGACTTTTAGCCACGCGCTGATACCGGCCCAGGAGGATCCAGCGGCGATACCTGCCATACAAATCGTTGGGAGCGACAGCCAACTGGGCCAATCGTCGAGATGCAGCGCAACTGCCCCACCGATGAGAGCTCCCGCGATAAACTGACCCTCGGCACCGATATTCCAAATTTTAGCTCGATAACAAATAGATAGCCCCAGCGCGCAGATTAGTAATGGTGTTGCTTTACCTATTATCTCCACAAGACTATAAAAATCGCTTAATGGCGAAATAAGGAAGTCGAGTAAAATAGCCTGAGCTGGCAAATCCTGTAATGTTAAGAAAAGGTAGCCTGTCGCTAAGGCAAGCGTAATTGCCAGAGGCGGAGATAAAAACTGCCAGGCTAGACTTGGAGCTATTCTTCTTCTTCTTATGAACAAGAGTTTAGTGCCTTAAACTGTGGGTCACTCATCCAAGACCCAAGCAGAACCTCCGTTATTTCGCTTCGATCGAGAGTGGGGGATAGATATCCCTGACACATTACGGTAACTTTATCGGCGAGATATAGGATTTCGTCCACATCTTGGCTAATTAGGAGGATAGACGCTCCATTGTTTGCATATTCGGACAGCATTTGATGAATTGATTCCCGAGCGTTTAAATCAACTCCCCATGTTGGGTTGTTGCAAACTAGCACATCGGGGTTTGCCGATAGAGCACGTCCCACCAGAAACTTTTGTAAATTACCTCCAGATAATGCCTTAGCTTGGCTATCTGTTTTTCCACCTCTCACATCAAAGTCTCGAAGTATGTTTCGGCAATCTTGATCAAGAGATTTAAAATTAATCCACGGTGAGTGCTCTTCTTGTTTTGTGATGAGGAGATTTTGGGACAATGTGAAGTTGGGTGTGCATCCCAATCTGTCTCGCTCTTCCGGCATAACAAATATCTGCGCATTCCCAAATAACTCGATTTCGCCAAATTTTATAATGTCTTTAGATGATAACACTGAATTAAGCTCGCCCTGGCCTTGCCCTGCCATACCTCCAACCCCAAGTATCTCTCCTGGTCTAAGAGAGAAAGTGACTTCTTTTAAATGGGTATTCGTCATGCTTCCTTGCTTAGTTGAAACCCTTTTGCAACTCAGTAAGTAATCATTTTTGGTTTCGCGCAGTTTATTTTTTTTCCGCTTGACAGATCTTAGAAGCTTTGATCCGATGATTAGTTCGGCTAACTTTTCTTTAGTAGCATCGCTTGCCATCATATTAGAGACTACCTTACCTCTACGAAGCACGGTTATTTGATCGGAATAACGTATGGCTTCTTCAAGTTTATGAGTAATCAAGAGAATCGTAATGCCATTTTGAGTTAAAGCTCGAAGAGTCTGCATCAAATGTCTGGCTTCTTCCATCGTTAGAATGCTCGTTGGTTCGTCCAAAATAAGAAGCGAAGGAGATATCAGTATTGATCGGAGTATTTCAACCTGTTGCTTCTCGCCGGCAGAAAGTTCATTTACCAAAGAATACGGTTTAATCTTCGTATCCAACATCTTTTGAACCGGTAGGACGTCATGCTCCCAGTCGAAAGTTGGCCCTAGGTATAGGTATAGGTTTTCAATAACTGTCATTTCTTCCACTAAAGAAAACTCTTGGAAAACCATGGCGATTCCCTTGTCTCTTGCGGCTCGGGGGCTTGGGATGACCGTAGTTTCGCCAAGCCAGCGTAAGTGACCGCTGTCAGGTTGCTCGAGGCCGAAAATATTTCTCATTAAGGATGACTTTCCCGCTCCATTTTCTCCTAAAACACAGTGAATTGTTTTTTGTGATATCGAGAAGCTAATCCGATCACATGCCAATGTGTCGCCATACTTTTTGCAGAGCTTCTTTACTTGCAATAGGGGTCTATCGGAGCGGGCGGAGGTGTTTCTGTCACTCACCGTAGCTTAGTTGCCACTCGTATTGTTTGCGCATATCCTGCGCATAGCTTAGCCACCGTGAGGCGGACCGTTTAGTGTCATCAAAGGTGCGTGCCTTACGAAGAGCAGCGAGACTGTCTTTGAAATTCTCCTGTTCAGCGCGCGCGATACCGAGAAGCAACCAGGCTTTGCCGGGCTGTTTTAATCCTGCATCGATTGCAGCTTGAAGCATTCGTTCAGCATGATCCCATTTACCCTGTTCGATGTGAAGGTTGGCTGCTCGAAGCAATGGGTCTCCGCTACTCTCAATACGCGCAAGCTCATTAAACGCTAAAATTGCCGCGTCGTTCTCACGAGCTGCTACCCAAGCATTGGCGAGTAAACGAACATAGGATTCATCTCTCGGTAACAAATCCTGTTCGAATCCAGATTCCAGGAGTCGCGCAGCATGCTCAGGGATACCCCTTGCGACTGCTAACTGGACCATAGACTTTATTGATGTTTCACGGCTTAGCGTTCCAGCAGTCCACGCTAGCTTGAGCGTCGCAAGTGCTCTTGCTTCGTCTTCGAGCATTACATAGACACTCGCTAACTGTTCCCAATAGCTAGGGTTTTCAGGCCAAATATTGACAATTTGTTTTAAGGTCCGCGCTGCAGAGCCGAAATCTTTTAGTTCGAAGTATGAGGCTGTGAGGAGTTGGAACCAGCTTTCGCGAGGTTTATCGGAGCTTAAAATCGCTTGCTTCGCATATGGAATAGCTTTTTTGTATTGCTTTGTCTGGGCATAAATGTTTGCCATAAACATCATTTGCGATGGTGATGGGGATTCTAAAGTCTCGAACCACTCTGCGGCAAAAGTTAAAGCTTGTTCAAATTCGCCTTGAGCAGCATGTAATTGCGCCACCATGTAGCCAACGTTGAATTTGACTTGTTCTGGAAGTTTGTTCAATGCGAGGCTTTGCTTTAGGTGGATGATGGCATCCCCAAATCTTTCATCGGCCATGCTAGCATAGCCCAGCATTTGTAGGGTCAGCGCTTTATCTAGTGACTCGTCCTTGACAGAGTCAAGAAGGGCGGTCAGCGTGGTTATAGCACCAGCAATGTTATCCTCTCCCATTTGCTCTTGGGCTTGAGTCAGCTCTTTGTACGTTTTCGTCGTAACAGAATCAGCCAACGTTAACGCTGGGATGAAAAGAACCCAGAACGTAAAAACAAATCTATATATTAAGGATACTTGATGTGCCAAAGTAGTATTATCCTTCAAGCTTGAATTCAATTGTTTGTTTAGCCCTTTGTGCAACTGGGGACCCATCTACCATTTTCGGTCGGAACTTCCATCTCCGCATTGCAGCAACGGCAGCATCGTTAAAAAGTCTGGGAGGGTCGGCTTCCATTACCTTGGCATTTGACACGGTTCCGTCAGGTCGAATTAGAACCTCTAGTGTAACCCACCCTTGAATACGAGCTTGTTTTGCCCGACGCGGATATACAGGCGCAATACGCACCAAGGGTATTACATCCGTGTCGAATCCTGCGAGTCCTTGACCCGCAGATAAGGTTCCAAGATAAGGTCCCTTCCCATCACTAATGGGAATGCCAATACTTGGCATATTCATATTTAGATTTGCACTGATATTATCGATTTGAGCTGAAAAGTCTGGTGTTTCTGGTGCTTCCTCAGGTGGTGGCGGTGGCTCAGGAATGCGCCGATCCTTTTTTTGAACATCTTCGTTGGCCGGATCAATACGGATGAAATTGAGGTAGGTATGATCTCGGTTGGGCTTCTCGAAAATTCCGTCGTTTTTGATCAGCAGATTCATAAAGAAAAATAATACTAGTGAAAGGACTGCTGAAAAGAAGAGCAAAAGCAATTGTTTCTGAGCGACCATTATTCGTCCGTAGCAACTGAAACGCTTGCGGCTCCAGCCAGTCTTGCCTGATCCATCACGTTTATTAAAGTTTCAGTATTTGATAGAGCATCAGCAACAATTACAACAGCAGCTCCCGGACTTTCGGCAAGCCCTTTTTCTACATTAGCGCGAACAGCACGCTTATCCACTTGTCGTTTATCTATCCAAATTTGGTTATTTGCCGCAATTCCTATCTGAATAGATGATGAATCTGTGGGCACTGCAGTTTCAGCATCTGGTCTAGTTACATCTACCCCAGCTTCCTTTACGAAGGTTGAGGTAACTATGAAGAAGATGAGCATGATGAAGACAACGTCTAACATAGGCGTGAGGTCAATTTGACTCTCCTCCTCCTCCTCCACAAAAAAGCGTGATGAGTCCGACATAGTTATTCCCGCGTGAAAATTTGGTTAATGTGAATAAGTTCTCGTTTGTAACGTCTTTCCAAATGTGTGGCAAATGGAATGCCTGCTAAAGCTACAACCATCCCAGCAAGTGTGGGTATAGTAGCTGCACTTACTCCGTCAGCCATAGCACGTGGGTTTCCAGAGCCCATGTTTGCCATTACTTCAAAAACCTGAATCATCCCAGTGACAGTCCCTAATAAACCGAACATAGGTAGCAAAGCAATAAACGTAGGTATGACCTTCAGGTGATTACTCATCGCGCAATCAAGTTCTGAGATTAATTGCCTACGCATATAATTAGCATACCAGGATGAGTGATCACTTCTTTCGAGCCATAATTGGAGCTGTTTCTTTAGGTCCTTTGGATACTCTAAAGAGAAATACCATAATCTTTCTAATACAAACCACCACAGTAACCCGGTTAGCAGTAATATTCCCCAGAGTACTGAGCCACCCTTGTCCATAAAATCGAAGAAGTGATATTGTAGCTCGAGCATTAGGAGGATTCTTTTGATCGTTTAGATTTTGCGATATCTTCTGCCTTTTTGGCCATCATGCCTGCCGCCTGTTCTCCGATAACCTTACTGAGCTCCAGGGCTCTTCCGTTCAGGAAGCTATGAGACAATAGGAGAGGAATTGCAACGCAAAGTCCCAAGACGGTAGTAATAAGAGCAGTCGAAATACCCCCGGCCATGAGCTTTGGATCGCCGGTTCCAAAAAGTGTGATTGCCTGAAAGGTTTCAATCATGCCCGAGACAGTACCTAAAAGACCCATCAGTGGGGCAACTGCGGCGAAAACCTTTATAAGCGGCAGCCCCCTTTTGATATCTGCTACTGCTGTAATAACGATAGTTTCAAGCTTTCGAGAGATTAACTCGAGATCTTGTAGGTATTCATTTTCATAATACATGCCCATTATCTGGCCAAGTGGATTATCGTCAACAAAATGGTCCATGTCTTTAAGTTGATTATTGATCCGTTTTGAAATTCGACTCAGTCTCATCCACCGCTCGAGAATTAGAATAAGACCAATTAAACCAACTAATATAATCAAATAGCCTACAGTCTTCCCCTGCTGAATGCGCTCCATGATGCTAGGCGACTGAACCAAAAGTCCCAGCAGGGCTCCTCTGGAGGGATCTATCGCGAACGTTACCGCTTCATCGCCGATACCAGCACTACCAAGATCTTGTGCGCTTGCGCGAGCATAGCCAACGGGCTGTCTAGGGAGCTCGGTTGCTTTGATCTCCTCAGATAAGTAGCCTAAATATTTATCATCGGTGACAAGATTAAAGGTACCAACGCGAGTAACCTCCGCCTCGTAGGTTGTGCCTTGAGGGGCGACGACTTCTGACTTAAACTTGCTGATCTCCCCGGAGTAATTAATTTCGTGCATGAGTAGGCGCCACAGATCCTGTAATTGCGGTATTGTGGGAACTTCTGAGCTTCCGGCTAATTCGTCAATATCTTCTCTGCGGTCCGGATATTCTAATGTTACAAGAGAGTCAAATAGTAGAGCCTGCGTGTCATCTGTAGTTTGCCTGAATACGCCGAATAACTCCCCCAGATCACCAATACGGCGGTCTAAAATAGTAGACAGTTCCGCAAGCGTATCTTCGTTATTATCGAACTGTTTTTTTAAGTTTTCTTTTTTTCTTTCCTCAGCAGCAATCGATGCATTCACATCAGCTAACATTCTTGCCCTCATCTGTGCAGAGGCTTGGAACCGCTTTTCCCTTTCTGAATCATAATTAGCCTCATTGCTAGCCTGGGAAACCACCTCATCATAAAGATCCTGCAAAGAGGAACTGGCTGGATTTGAAAGCGTAGTAAGCAGCGCGAACACTGCTATCGCAGAAGAGGTCAGCTTATGTTTGATACACTTGTACAGGAGGGTCTCGATATTCTTCATTATTCAACTCCCGGCGCATTAATTGGTAGAGATAAAAGTTCTGGGGGCGACTGCTTTCGCGCTACCCTTAATCCTAATTGGATTTGCCTACGCGCTCCACTTCCTAGAATTTCAAAAGATTCTTCACCCGAGTTCCATCGACCGCTCTCTTCCCCGTCTAAAGTTTGATAATACAAGCCTATTCGGCCTATTCGAAGAAAATCGACGGTTCGTACCCCTTGGTCTTCTGGAAGCTCTCCTCGATAAGCCTCAATGGTTCTCCCGTAATCTACCTCAATCAAATATGCTTCCATAATTCTGCGGTACTTTTCGCCTGCTGTTACGTCTGCTCGATCTATGAGTTCCCGCAGATTGGTTACTCTATCCTCTCTTTCCTCTAACAAGAACGGTAGATCGGAAGTAACTATTTTCCCTAATGTATCTGTCATGGTAATCATCAGAGGTAGCGCACCAGTTTCTATCGTTTCAATCTCTTCAGTCTGACGCTTAACAGATTGGATCTCGTTATTTTGAGATTCGATAAGCTTACCCAATTGCCTATTATAAATTTCCAAACTTTCTAGTCGCTGGATGGCAACTCTATAGCGCTGCAGATCCCTGGCTGTCTGATCTGCGAGTTTGGATATCCTCGTTTGACTCTCGGCGGCCGCACTATCCGCCTTAGTCCTCACTTCGAGGCTTTCTTCTAGGGCCACCGAATTTGAGACTTGGAGCGAAGCCAATACAATCACGCTCATAACCTTGGATATTTTAAATCTCACGAGAAAGTCCTACCTTTTATTGTTTTAAATTTACTAGGCAATATATATGCCAGTTGGATGTTGGCGGGTAGCTGCTTTTTAGACGCCTTTTAGCGGTTGAATAGTTATTTTTCGAACATGGTTATGTCGCGATATTTTTTTCTCGCACTACTATGGAACTTCATGCTTAGAGCGCCCAATAATTGTGCGCAGTCTCAGGAGACCATTGACGTCTTATTCGCAGTGAACCTGGTCGCTATTTTGCTACCGCACACTTCCAGCTCTTCAAGTATCTGAGCCGCTCTCAGACAGTTACTCTCACACCAGTGCTTTCCAATAAGCTGTACTCCGATAGGTAGCTCTCCTGTCTCCCTAACAACCGGTGCGGCGACCACCGGTAGACCAATGCAAGAGATGGGCTGAGTAAAGTAGCCAATATTGGCTCGTAAACCAACAGTTACTCCCCCTAAAACCATAGTCTTACTACCCAGTTTTGGAGCAGTCATCGGTGTACAGGGTGCGACTAATAAATCAACATCGGCCATCAGTTGATGGGTAGTTCGAGCAAATACTTGACGCGCTCTTTGAGCCTTTAGGTACCAATTTCCCGGCAGAAGACTGCCCGCCAAAAGCCGGTCTCTTGTGTCTGGATCGAAGTCTTCTGCTTGAGTTTGAAGTCTTTTGAAATGAAGCTGCGCACTTTCAAAATTGGTGATCAAAAAGGCGGCAGCGCGACTTTGCTCGACATGCTCAAGATTTACCCGATGTAATGAATGCCCTGCTTCTGCCAGGGCTTCTGCACAATACCTGGCCGCGGCTTCTGCCGTAGGGAAGGATCCGTCGGCAAAGTAACCACCTAATAGTCCCACTCTTAAGGGTCTATCCGGTGTGCTGGGCGATGGAGGCGAGGGCATACATACTGGATCACTATCGTCATATCCTTCTAATTGACGATAGGCAATACTCAAATCCTTGACACACCGAGACATTATCCCCACATGATCAAGGCTATGACAGAAAGGGAATGTTCCCGTTCGGGGAAGTCGACCATAGGTAGGTTTGAGACCCCAAACTCCGCAGAAGGAACTAGGTACTCGAATACTCCCATTCGTATCAGTACCAAGAGTTATAGATACGCAGCCTGCCGCCAGCGCAGCTCCACTTCCAGAAGATGAGCCACCAGCCATACGGTTCTCATCCCAAGGGTTCAAGCAGGCGCCGAAATGCGCATTCTCTCCGGTAAAGTCATAGGCATATTCACCCATGTTAAGGGAACCAACGAGAACGGCACCAGCTTGCTCTAAACGTTGAATCATTAGGGAATCTTGATTCGCTTTCGATCGGGCATGGTTAATTTTTGAACCAGCGAGGGTGATATTATCGGCTATATCAAATAGATTTTTCACTGCAAATGGAGCTCCGGAAAGGGGAAGCAATTGGCCTTTCTCTAGGCGTTCATCGACCTTCTGGGCTTGCAAAATTGCGCGTTCTGTATGTACTTTGGTGAAAGCATTCACCTTGGGGTCATAGGTTGCGATACGTTGGAGACAATTTTTGATAACATCTACAGCAGAGGTTTTACGATCTCGCACAGCCTTCGCGATCGCTGATGCATCTTCTGTCCCGTCAATCATCAGTGGGCTTGAAAGGGGTAAAGGAAATAGCCATGCTATCGTCATCTTGAATAATCAGGGCATCTAAGCTATCCATCATCTCAGCCGCAATATCTAGATTTAGTATTACCCCGGGAAGGTGTTTCTGATCGATGTTTAAGCCAATCATTGGAGCGACCGTTGTTAGCCACAGTGTTGAGTCAAATTTTCTGTTAGTCATCTGATTTTACGTCCATTTCCTGATTGCTTAGTTAAAGCGCGTTTGCGTTTACCCGCTGCTTTAGATAATCACCCGCGGTGATCGATTCATAAGTGCCTCTCGGACTACGTATAACAATATCGGTATTCGCTTGACAAAAAAAAGCAATTGAATAGCGACTTCCCTGCTTCTCCTTAGCCTCTGGGAAAACAACCCTATGAAGAGTGGACCGCAGTTCGTCATCACTCCACCGCGCAAGCATATCTCCAATATTGCACGTAATTACACCTTTGCTGGGTTCAATATCTGTCCAAGCTAGACTGCTAATTTCAGCGCCCGGACAAATTTGCAGTCCGGACTGTCCAGCTTCCTGATGCAAGAGTGTCAGACAGTCAAAGTCGGTATGAGGCCCCGCTCGCCAGACCGTATTTGGAGTCTTGTCGTTGGATATTGCCATATAATGAAGCAGTCGTAGTGTACTTTGATAGCTTTTCACAGAAGGATCATGGGCCTTGGTGAAAAAGTCGCTCTCGAACCCTAGACGGCAGGCAAAACAACTTAATACCTGCATACCCAATTCCCAATTAGCCCGCTCGAATGAGAGCATTTCACTCTTAAAGTTTTTAAGTTCAGGCCACAGCTTCTCCATTCTAGAAGTAGTTATTTGAAACGATTCTTTGTAATCCTCGACTCCGGTGGAGGGACGAACTTGCGCCATATATTCCCAACCTGAATTCGTTCCTGGCTGGAGCGGAAACATTGCTTTTTTTGGTTCGGGAAGTGCGAAAAACTCTTTACTCTGTAAAAATGCCCTATCGATTTGAGGTGTTGGGATACCATGATTAATTAGTTGAAAGAACCCATAATTTGCTGCTGCATCCCACAAAGCTTCCGTAATTGATTCTCTTCTTTCCGAAAAGTTACTAAAATCGATTAAAGGAATTTCTCGGGGGCGCAGCGTCCCCCGGGACCCCATTTGGCGTTCTCGTTCTACCTCAGGTAAAACCTCAGAATGTTTTTCCTCATTCATTGCAAAATCAACTCTTTCAGTGCTTTGTTCATTAATATTAGACCTCTGACCGGGGATTTTCCTTATACCCAAGCAAAAATAGTGCCGCCTGCAATCATCATTCTGTGATTCAGAGCCTACTTATATGAAAGTAAGCGAGCGTAGAAAGTAGTTCTGTTTTATCGTTACGATCTCCTTTGTGCGAGTCTGATTTCAAGAGGCTCCTACGTAATTGCGCCATCCACCAAGATTAGTTATGTCCGTAGCACCTTCAATTCCCGATGCTTCACAAATGAATCCTGGCTTTAGTTGGCCATTCTTTACCTTTACTTTTCCAATACCGAGCGGGCGCGGTATCCCCGCGATGAATATTCCAAAATTAGAAATTGGCATACGCCATATTTCTACATCAATCATCGAGCCTTCCTCATAATCATGAACGAGCCCGGGTCTTTCTATACCATCTCCAGCCAAAGCGTAAAGTTTGTACTCATCTGCCGTACTTGTTACTTCGACTAGCTCAGCGCCTAAAGTTGTGAGTTGATGGTTTAACGGCATTCCGCTTAGATGAGCTCCGCAAACAACTAGTTCGATCGTATGTTCCGCAGAATATTTTTTTCGAGGCGGTACCCATTTGTCTCGACATAGAATCCGCTCTACTACCGCAGCTATAGAGAGTAGCTTAGCATCATGCATACAATCCGCTATTAAACTAATACCAAAAGGAGATCCTTCCTGAGTTCGTTTCGCAGGGATAGCAATCCCGCAAAAATCCATAATATTCATATGATTAGTAAATATCCCAAGGGTATTATTCGTCTCAATTGGATTTTGTTGAACTTCATTAATTGAAAAATGCCTCGGAACCGTTGGTGTAATTAGGGCATCAACCTCCTGCATCTTCTTCATGAAAGATCTTTTTGAATCTCTTACCTTGTACAGCACGGAGAACAATTCTTCAGCTGTTTTTGAGCGACCAGCTTTGATAATCTGGTCGGTGACGGGGATTATATCCATAGCATCGCGATCGAGAAAATCTCCAAAGGTGAGGGATCTTTCTGCTACCCAAGGACCACTGTAAAGTTCTCGGCCAACCTCGTATAGTATGTCGAAGTCAAGCTCAAGTAGATCGACACCAGCTTTTTCTAGGTGACTCACTGAATCCTTATAGGCGTTACTATACGAAGTGGATCCTTGTGAGCTAACCCACTCTGGATTAATGAAACCCAGCCTTAGCTTGTCGGTATATGCCCCAAAATTTCTGAATTCGTTATTGTCTTGGTTCCTCCGAGCATAGGTATCGTTTTCGTCAAAGATTGCACAAATCTGCGCAATCATCGCTGCATCACTCACGTTGTTTGCAAAGATGCTCACGCAGTCTAATGATTTGCAAGCAGGCACTACGCCTGTGCAAGAAATAAGTCCCCGAGTTGGCTTAAAGCCCACTATTTCGTTGAATGCTGCAGGGACTCTTCCCGAGCCCGCGGTATCTGTACCCAAAGAGAAAGAAGCAAGACCACAAGCAACGGCAATTGCTGAACCTGAGGAAGATCCGCCACTAATTAGGTCGGGTCGATCTGGATGAGTAGTGACCCCAAATGGCGATCTGGTTCCAACTAATCCAGTTGCGAACTGGTCCATATTTGTTTTCCCAATTGGCAGCGCTCCGGCTTCTAACAGTTTTTCAACAGCGAAAGCATGATTCTTGGCCGGGTAACCAAAGCTAACGCAACCTGCTGTAGTATTGAGTGGCGACAAATCTATATTATCCTTAACTGCAAAAGGTACTCCCCATAGGGGTTTGTTTTCGAAGTCAGGAGCCCCTAACTTTTCAATAAAGGGCTTGATAAATCGATCATCTGGGGGAGTTATCCAGATATTGTGATCTTTTAATCTTTCAGCTTCCTGTTTTATGGATAAGATTACCTCCTCAGGGGTGACCTCTTTGGCTAGATAAGCAGCCTTTAGTCTATTAATGCCTTTAGTTCTGAGTAATCGTATTGGTTTCATCACTAGTATCCCACCATAGATCTCTGGTTACTTGATAACTAAATTTTCTCCGAAGTCTTTAGTAAGCCTCTTAAAATGGCCTCATTATTTGAAATCATTAGCAATCACAGCTGATCATATTCAAAAAAAATCGTTAGCCTCAGAGGCTTCGGAACCTCTGATTTGATTACCACGATGGCTCGAATGAAGGCATTGGTATTACTCGCTATCTACCCTTGGCTGTTTTAAACCTAATCTTATTTGTACTTCTTCATTGCTGTTGCTGGGACTTTATTCAAGGTATTGTTTGGAGAGTCTTCTGATGCCATGCTTACTGATATCAATTCTCTTCATTTCGGGAAATTTGGCTTAAGTCCTCAGCATGCACGCTAAACCAAATTCATTTCATGTAACCTATTTACTATTTCATTGGGCCTATAGTTAACCAAATAGGATTTAGTAATCAAACTATTTTGACAGGTAGGAGACTTATCTAGAGTGAGATCCACCCCCTATACCAGCTCTGTACCGAAACCGACACCGAAGCTTTCCTATGTTCAAGATTCTGATTCTTGGCTCAAGAAAAAACTTGTCAATATGATAGAACTAGCGTCTGGACGAGATCGAATAACAAAGATTTATGATGTCCTAAAGAGAGAACCCTTTCAGATTCGCAGATTTTTCAGTCGGGGAATCGAATTAGGAAAATTAGAGTTAAGCTATAACCAAGCTGTTGAACGAGAAATTCCTCAGACAGGTCCGCTTGTATTTATTGCAAATCACCCGTTCGGCATTATTGACGGATTAATACTCTGCGAGATTGCCTCTAGGCTAAGGGGGACCTTCAAAATTTTACTTAATAGCAGATTAATGAAGGACAGTGATTTAAATGACTTATTCCTCCCAATTGATTTCGATGGAACTCCAGAAGCGGCTAGAAAGAATGTAGAAAGTAAACGAAACGCCCAGAAAGTACTAGATCATGGAGGGACTATAATCATCTTTCCTTCTGGGGGTGTGGCGACACGCAGTCACTATGGCTTAGGGCCTTTGGAGGAATTTCCATGGACTACTTTCGCAGCAAAAATCATCATGAAAGCCAAGGCCACCGTTGTTCCAGTTTACTTTCAGGGTGAAAACAGTTTTTCTTTCCATTTCGTAAGCGGTTTTTCAGAGGCCGCTCGACTGTCTCTTTTTATTAATGAAGTTACCAGAAGAATCGGTAGTACAATTGAGTTCACTATCGGGAAACCAATTCCCTATCCAGAAATTGAAGAGTTCGATGGAAGAAGGGCTGTCACTGATTACTTAAAAAAGAGGGTTCATGACTTATCGCTTAGCTCCTCAGGGTCATAAATTATTATTTTTTATTAACAATAGATTTTTGAGTGACTAAAAACTAGCAGCGATCAATTGGAGAAATGTAATGTGTGATCCGGGTTGGATCTAAAAAGTCAATATTGTAGTCTCTCTGGAGTTGAGGCAACTTTTCCAGAGTGAGGCGGAGGACAAGTAGTGATAGATATCCGCCGTTTTAGATATTGCATGTTCTTACTTTTTGCTTTTTGCCAGGAGTTGGCTGGGCAAATACCAATGACTTGCTTTTCATCTTGCTATCGCGCTGAAATTTGGGCAACAGAGTGCTATCCAAAGGCTGAAATTGCATTACTCGAGGGAAAGCAAAAAGACCAACAATTAGAACTTGCCTCCTTAGAGGACGATATTGTTTTTGCACGCTCTAATGAGAGGGTTTCCCAAGTTCGCTCCGTTTTTAGGGCCACCAATAAAAATGGCGAACGAAGAAGGTCTCAACCGCAAAAATCCTCCAAGCAATCGAAGGAGAGAGTGCAGATCTTGAGGCAGGCTATCTTGGATATCGAAAAGGAGGAGAAGATTATTCGGGATCACTTATCGGACTTGGTGTCCCTAAACCCTGTGGATGCGGAAGTACAATAAGATTATGAGAGATTCGACTGGCGCGCATTTTATGCGTGAAGCCTATGAGCTCGCGGTGGAAGCCCGCAATTTAGATGAAGTGCCTGTGGGCGCGATAGTTACTAGAGGCAATCAGATAATTGGAAGGGGGTTTAATCAAACTCGGACCTTTGGTGACCCTACTGCTCACGCAGAAATTATAGCGCTGAGGGATGCGGCAAAAACTATAGGAAATTTCCGTCTCATTGGTGCAGATATGTTCGTTACTTTAGAGCCATGCACGATGTGCGCTGGTGCCCTGGTTCACGCTCGAATACGAAAACTTCATTTTGCCACCCTCGAGCCTCGTTCTGGTGCGATTATATCCTCAGCACGAGTCCTAGACAATTCATCACTAAATCATCATGTAATGTATCAGCACGGACTGTATGCAGAGCAATGCGCCTCACTTATGAGAGATTTTTTTTCAGCAAAAAGGTAACGTACCTATATAATGGGTTCTAACTTGATATGGAGTAGCTATGCTGACGCTTCAGGGCGCGCCCGCACTCTCAGATTTTCGAATAAACAAGCTAATAGACGAGCTCTCTGTGCCTGGCCTTTATGCCTTAGACGCAGCATTTATCCACTTTATCGATCTTGATAGAAATCTTACTGAAAAAGAATTCGAGACGCTCAAGGCATTACTAACTTATGGCTCTGAACGAACACCTACGGGTTCAGATGAAGGCTTGCTACGCTTAGTAGTTCCGCGATTAGGTACGATTTCTCCGTGGAGCTCGAAAGCTACAGATATTATTCATATATGTGGTTTGTCAGTAGTTAGAAGGGTTGAGCGCGGTATCGCTTATCGGCTCCACAGTACGCAGGATCTTGAAGATATGCCGCTCGATGGAGTAGACCGGATTTTACACGATAGAATGACCGAAAACGTCCTTTCGTTTCAGGACCTTGAGCTACTATTCGTACAAAAGGAGCCCAAGCTTTTATCCCGTATCCCTGTGTTGCAGTATGGAGCTAAGGCCCTTGAGCAGGCAAATACAGAGTTGGGTCTTGCGCTAACTAGGAGGGAAGTAACATACCTCGTAGATGCGTTCATAAAGCTGAAACGAGACCCTACTGATGTAGAGATAATGATGTTTGCGCAAGCTAATTCCGAGCATTGCAGACATAAGACCTTTCGCGCTCGCTGGAAATTAGATGGGGTGCAGCAAGATTATAGTCTGATGGAGATGATTCGAAATACCTATGATCAGGTTGATGGAAAGGGAGTACTAAGTGCCTACGAAGACAATGCTTCCGTGATAGAGGGTCCAGTAGCGGAGCGGTTTTTCCCACATCCCAGAACTAAGGAATACAGATACGTAAGGGAGCCAATAAATATTTTGATGAAAGTTGAAACCCATAATCATCCGACCGCTATTGCGCCTTTCGCAGGAGCAGCGACGGGCGCTGGAGGAGAAATAAGAGACGAGGGTGCTGTTGGACGAGGATCTAAGCCAAAAGCCGGACTTACTGGTTACTCCGTTTCCAATTTGAGAATTCCTGGTCATTCCGAGCCGTGGGAGCAGGATTATGGAAAACCGAAACAAATTTCCTCGGCATTGGATATTATGATTCAGGCTCCGGTCGGCGGTGCGGCGTTTAACAATGAGTTTGGGCGACCTAATTTATGTGGATATTTTCGTACTTTCGAACAGAAATTTGGTGGAGAGGTTCGGGGCTATCATAAACCTATAATGATCGCTGGTGGGTTGGGGAATATTAGAACCGACCATATACGAAAGCGAGAAATCGAGGAGGGCGCTGCGCTTATAGTGCTTGGTGGCCCCGCGATGCTAATTGGTTTGGGTGGCGGTGCTGCATCCTCGTTAGCAACCGGTACTAGCGATGTGGATCTTGATTACGCAAGTGTACAAAGAAGTAATCCTGAGATAGAACACCGATGTCAGGAGGTGATTGATAAATGTTGGCAGCTGGGCGACGATAATCCTATACAATTTATCCATGATGTAGGTGCTGGGGGGCTATCCAATGCGTTACCTGAATTAGTTAAGGATGGCGGCGTCGGTGGCGACATTCAACTTCGCCTAATACCAACTGGCGAGTCTGGTATGTCTCCGATGGAAATTTGGTGCAACGAATCTCAAGAACGCTATGTTTTAGCCGTTCGACGACAAGACGTCGATGGTTTCGCGGCGATCTGTGCTCGGGAGAGATGTCCCTATGCAGTTGTTGGGTATGCGAATAAATCGAACCACCTTAAGGTTGATGATAAATTGTTTGGTGATCTCCCTGTAGACCTGCCTTTGGATGTCCTTTTCGGTGAAGTGCCTGTACCTTTCAACGATGTTTTCTCCAAGAAAGAGTCGGTTGAGGTGGCGAAACAAGCCTTTTCTCTCGAGGAAGCCATTCATAATGTTATAGGACATCCCACTGTCGCAAGCAAAAAATTTCTGATTACCATCGCTGATCGAAGTGTTGGGGGTCTGGTATCTCGCGATCAAATGATTGGTCCATGGCAGGTACCTGTATCCGATGTCGCAGTATCCTCCAGTAGTTATACCTCCCTAGTCGGAGAAGCTATGTCTATGGGTGAGCGTGCACCACTAGCATTGCTAGATGCGCCGGCATCTGGTCGTATCGCTATCGGAGAAGCCATAACTAACATTGCAGCAGCGCGTATTGAAGACATTAGCAAAATAAAAATTTCTGCAAATTGGATGGCCGCAGTGGGTCACCGGAATGAGGATGCTAATCTCTACAAAACGGTAGCGGCTGTTGGTCTTGATTTCTGTCCCAAGCTTGGTATCTGTATTCCCGTTGGTAAGGATTCTACATCTATGAAAACTCAATGGGAGGAGAATGGCAAAGAGCAAACGGTCACTGCTCCTATGTCATTGATAGTATCTGCCTTTTCGCCTGTTGTGAACATAGCAGACACGTTAACCCCCCAATTAGAAAACGATTTAGACAGCGTTCTATTATTGATTGACTTGGGTTCGGGCAAGAATCGTCTCGGAGGCTCCATTCTAATGCAATGCCAGGTCCAAATGGGTGGTGTGGTTCCGGATGTTGACGATGCTGGTAAGCTGAAAAATTTTTTTGGGCTGATGCAAAGCGATTCTTTGAGAAAAAAAATATTGGCTTATCATGATCGTTCTGATGGTGGTCTGCTTGTAACTTTGGCGGAAATGATTTTTGCCTCCAGACTTGGTCTCAGCGTTGTCGTTCCCGAGGAAACTCAACCGCTTGAATTCCTTTTTAATGAGGAATTGGGTTGTGTTATTCAAGTTGCTCTTGAGGACCAATTAGAAGTTTCAACAAAGTTTTCGGCTTTAGGCATTAGTGTGCGAGAGGTCGGCAAATTAAGCGGATCAGGGTTACGTATAGAACAATCCGGTAAATTACTTTTTGCCATTGATCGGGCGACTTTAGAGAAGCGATGGAGTGAGCCTAGTTATTATCTACAGGCTATGAGAGATAACCCTGAATGCGCTCGCGAGGAGTTTGAACTAATTGCAAAGGAAGACGATCCAGGGCTCTCGGTAAACTTAACATTTAGTCTTGAAGATAAAACCGAGCGACATGGAACTCATTTCTCGTTCAAGCCAAGAATCGCGATATTGAGGGAGCAGGGAGTGAACAGTCATATGGAGATGGCTGCAGCATTTCTTCGGGCAGGATTTGCTCCAGTCGATGTCCATATGAGCGATTTACTGGAGAGGAGGACTGATCTTGATTCTTTCCAAGGACTCGTCGCGTGTGGTGGTTTTTCATTTGGTGATGTCCTTGGTGCAGGCGAAGGCTGGGCTAAATCAATTTTGTTCCGTAGTCACATGAGAGAATTGTTTGCTTCGTTTTTTAATCGTCCGGATACCTTTGGGTTGGGTGTTTGTAACGGTTGTCAAATGTTTTCAATGCTTAAGGATTTGATTCCTGGTGCATCCCTTTGGCCCAAATTCGTTGCTAATCGATCTGAGCAGTTCGAAGCCCGATTTTCGTTGGTAAGAGTTCCTGATACTTCATCAGTTTTATTTAAAGATATGAGTGGTTCCCACATGCCTATCGCGGTTTCGCATGGGGAAGGAAGAGCAGATTGTTCTTTTGATGAAGCACAAGCTTTGCTTAATAATAGACAGGTTGTGTTACAGTTTATTGCTAACGATTTGGAGATTACGGAAAATTATCCCATGAATCCAAATGGATCTCCTCTTGGTATCGCTGGAGTTACTACTCCAGATGGGCGTTTTACAGCAATGATGCCCCATCCGGAACGGGTTTTCAGGACTGTTCAAAATCCTTGGCACCCTCCTGAGTGGAATGAGGACAGTCCGTGGATGAAAATTTTTCGTAATGCAAAAGCGTTTCTTGAAACATCACCTTCTATCAAGTAGCCCATCGCTATAGCGGATCTTTAGCGAGTTTTCAGCTCGGTCAGAAAAGTAGTTCTTTAAGGTCTCAGAGATTACAGGAAAGGCAAGTTCGCTCCAAGGAATCTGGTCTTCAGAAAAAAGTTTTGTTTCAAGAGATTCTTCGCCTGGGTAAAAATCTAAATTATTTAGTTCGGATAGAAAAAATACGTATACCTGCGATATATGGGGAAGACTAAAAATGGTATAAAGCTCGCTTGGCTTCACGTTAGCGTTGGCTTCTTCCAATGTCTCCCTAGCCGCTCCTTCAGCCAGACTTTCTCCGTTTTCCATAAAGCCAGCCGGTAGTGTCCAGAGCCCAAGGCGCGGTTCAATAGCCCTTTTGCAAAGTAAAACCTTATCCTGGTGGATGGGTACGCAGCCGACGATCACCTTAGGGTTTTCATAGTGCACCACACCGCAACAACTACATACATAACGTTTTCGGTTGTCCCCGTCGGGGATTTTCTGTTCTAGGGAGTGGCCACAGTGGCTGCAAAAATTCATCTTGGCATTATACCGAAATAATCGCCTGTGACTGTGTTATTCTCTTGTTATGTGACTGGAAGGCTTTATGATTTATAGTCTTGAGGATAAGAAACCAAGTATTGAGGGAACCTGCTTCATTGCCGATAGTGCAATATTGATAGGCTCTGTGGTGTTAGGAGATTACGTTAATGTCTGGTTCAATGCCGTTCTCCGAGCTGATACGGATTTACTTGTTGTGGGCGAAAACTCGAATATTCAGGACGGCTCAGTACTACACATGGATAAGGGGTTTCCGTTGACCATCGGTAAAAACGTTACCATCGGACATAAGGTCATGCTTCATGGATGCACTATTGGTGATAGTTCTCTCGTTGGAATGAATGCAGTCGTGTTGAATGGAGCGAAAATAGGTAAAAATTGCTTGATAGGGGCAAACGCTCTGGTGCCAGAAGGAAGAGAAATCCCAGATAATTCTGTTGTATTAGGATCTCCCGGAAAAATTGTTCGAGAGGTAACTTCCTCCGAGATTGAATCCTTTCAATCAAGCGCGAAAGCATATGTGCAAAAAGGTAGGTTATTTAAGAAAGGTTTGAAGCTCCTGAGTTAGCAAGGCAGGCTTGGATTTCGGAATTTGCAGAGCTATAGTAATGAACGTTATCACTTAAAGAATGGCAGACATGGGAACCGCAGCCTTATGAATTGGATAGCATACACTATTCATTTTCTACCTTACTACTTTAAACGCCTTTGAAGGCGGTAGTGGAAAACCTTCATTGCAAGTTTTTTTAAGGTCCAGCTTGTACCCTAGTCAAAGAGTAATAGCTTAATGAGTCCAGATCATAATTCCTTATCGGCATCTGAAAAAAGGATGCCACACCACAAGTACAAGGCGTTTAAGCCAGTTTTGTTGCCCGATAGGACATGGCCCGACAAGATCATCAGTGAGGCTCCTCGCTGGTGCAGTGTTGATTTGAGAGATGGTAATCAGGCGTTAGTAGATCCGATGACCCCGGATGAAAAGGAGAAGATGTATGCTCTCCTGTTAGACATTGGCTTCAAAGAAATAGAGGTTGGTTTCCCTGCAGCATCGCAGCCAGACTTCGATTTTGTGCGTCGAATCATTGATCGTGACATGATTCCTGATGACGTGACCATCCAGGTTCTATGTCAAGCTAGAGAAGACCTCATTCAAAGAACCTGTGAAGCAGTGGCTGGAGCTCGAAATGTAATTTTCCATCTCTATAACTCGACTTCCACACTACAGCGCAAAGTTGTATTCAAAAAGTCTAGAGAAGAGATAATCGAACTGGCAACCGAAGCAACTCAAGTAGTGAAGCGGTTTACCGATAAGTTAGAGCAATCTGGTACGCGAATAACTTTGGAGTATTCCCCGGAATCGTATACCGCAACTGAAATGGAATTTGCAGTTGATATTTGTTCTGCAGTTATGGATGTTTGGAAACCTTCTATTCAGAGGAAGATTATACTCAACCTTCCTGCAACGGTTGAGATGGCTACACCAAATATATATGCGGATCAATTAGAGTGGTTTATTCGGCATTTGCCAAATAGGGAAACCGCCGTCATAAGTCTTCATACACACAATGACCGAGGAACCGGTATTGCTGCCTCCGAACTCGGCCTTATGGCAGGGGCAGAGCGCATTGAGGGTACACTTTTTGGTAATGGGGAGCGTACAGGAAATTGTGACGTGATAACGATGGCTATGAACATGTTTAGTCAGGGTATAGATCCAAAGTTATATTTGACAGATATGCCTGAAATTATTGCCGTCTCGGAGGAGTGTACAAAAATCCCCATACATGTTCGTCATCCGTATGCAGGAGAGTTGGTCTTCACAGCGTTTTCGGGATCGCATCAGGATGCTATCCGCAAGGGAATGGCCTTTGCCGAGTCTGGTAATTCTGACACATGGGAAGTTCCATATTTACCAATAGATCCCGCAGATGTTGGAGGCTCCTATAGAGAAACGGTCAGAGTTAACAGCCAATCTGGAAAGGGGGGTATCGCATTTATATTAGAAAATTATTTCGGAGTATCATTACCAAAAGCATTACTTCTCGAGTTTAGCCCTATTGTTCAAGCTTCAACGGAAGAAAAAGGTGGAGAACTCCAACCCGATGATATCTGGCAAGCTTTTACATCGGAATTTATAGAAGTAAATGGGCCATTTAGATTGATTGATTATGAGATTCGTTCAGAGGATTTTAACGTTCAACAATGTAAAGCAAACATTTTAGTTGGAGATAATGAAATTAAGATTAGTGGTGAGGGCTCTGGACCGATCGATGCATTTGTGAATGGCTTGGTAAACTCGTTGAATGAGCCCTTAAACGTAATCGATTACCAAGAATATGCCCTTAATGAAGGCAAAGAGGCGCAAGCGATTTGTATTCTAGCGATTAGTGATGAAAAACGAGGTAGTTACTACGGTGTTGGGATTAGTCAAAATACAATTACTGCTGCCTACAGCTCTATTATTGCTGCAATAAACAGAAAGTGGGTGATTTAGGCTCAGTAGTAAGCTTGTTAACTTTTTTCGGGTTAACTTTTGTGGGGGTCGAACCAGTCCGGTGATTATCCCTCAGCACTGGCTTTTGTGTGTTTCTCTATACGAGCAGTCTTTATCATATTGTCCTGCACTTGCATGACTTCAATCTGGTAGTTATCCAGGGCGATGCAACAGCTCGAGTCAGGAATCATTTCAAGTTCTTCTATAATTAATCCACTTAACGTTTTTGGTCCCTCCTGAGGTAACTCCCAGCCCAGCGATCGGTTGATCAAGCGAATATGCGTTCCGCCATTGATCAGAAAAGTATTTTCAGACTCAGGATGAATATTTACACTAGTTTCCGCTACGTCAGTAGTGAATTCTCCAACGATCTCCTCCAAGATATCTTCCATGGTAACGATTCCCTCAATGTCGCCATACTCATCTACGACAAGACCGATACGTTGTTTGGTTTGCTGGAAATTAACCAGTTGTGTATGTAAAGGCGTATTTTCAGGAACGAAATAAACCTCATCTGTCTCTCGTAAAATTGAAGCTTTCGTGGGATTTTCAACAGTAAGAAATTTGGCCGCGTTACGCAAATGTAGGACCCCTAAAACCTTATCTATGTCCTCTTTGAAGACAGGGACCCGAGTATGTTGGGTAGCTCGGATTTGATTAAGAATCACGTCAATATCGTCAGTAAGATCGATTCCCTCGATATCACTTCTTTGCACCATAATATCGTTAACTGTCGCTTTATTTAAATCCAGAACACCCAACATCATACCTTGGGGACGTTCCGCTATAGTGACCCCTTCGTTAACTACCGTGCGCAATTCTTCGTGCGTCAGGTTATCAGTATCTTCTGATTCATGTTCTGGTACGCCGGCTATACGCAACATACTATTACTTAACCGAATCACTGGTTCAACCAATACCCAGCAAATTGCCATAAGTGGTTGCAGAATGTAGGCAGATATTAACGATATTTTTTCCGGATAGGCCTCAGCTATAGTTTTGGGAGCCACCTCGGCAAATATAAGAAAAGTAACGGTGCAAATAATTGGTGCCCAGGCGACATTCGACTCTCCGAATAGACTGATAACTAAAAGTGTCGCGATAGATGCAGCGGTAAAGTTAACAAAGTTATTGCCAATGAGTATTAGACTTAAAAGTCGATCCGGGCGTTTCAGTAGTCGATTTGCCTTACGCGCGCCACGATTCCCCTCATTAGCAAGATGCTTTAGCCGAAAACGGTTCACACGCATCATTGCTGTCTCGGAACCAGAGAAATAAGCAGAGAGCAGGATTAAGACCGTAAGCGTACCGAGCAAGGCGCCTACCGAAGTTTCTTCCAAAAAGGGCGAACCTCTTTTCACTAATAGAACGTCTTTGTACCGAATACTATGGATTAGTGTCAAGCTTTATGGTTACGACGTTCTCAGGATCACCTCTAGGACTAGCTTGCTTCCGAAGTATCCAACGATGAGCAGCCCGAAGCCAGTCAGCGCCCATCTCGCCGCTGTCCTACCCCGCCAACCCTTTCTGATGCGTCCCCAGAGTAAAACACTAAACACAAGCCATGCCGCCAAAGTTATTAAGGTATGATGTAACAGTCCAGGGCGGAAAATATCTTCCAGAAAAATAAAGCCGGTTACGATAGAAAGACTAAGTACTACAAGCCCTGCTGCTAGCATCTCGAATAACAGTCCCTCTATGGTCTCAAGTGGAGGGAATTTTTTAGTGAAAGCTATGTTCCTCTTCCGTAGGGCATAGTTACAACACGACAAGATAAGGGCTTGAATTGCTAACACTGTTAGTAATCCGGAAGCAAGTATCGAGAAAAAAATGTGCGAAAGCAAACCAGCAGAGAGGTCGTCTCGGGGCAGATAGGCTCTCTCTGAACTGATCTGCAGCAGAATACAGATTGCTGCAATTGGAAAAATAACCACAAAGAAACTTTCGACTGGTCTGCGGATATTACTGAAAAGTGTAATAGTAACCACAGCCAAGGCTGTCACGGAAAGCATAGTGTAAATGCTGAGGTTGAGGCCGATGTCGGTGAAAAACGCCAAGTAGTTGGCAAATCCGTGCACAATTACTGCGGAAACGCTAACAAAATTTATAAACCGTCTTGCATTTCCCTGCGTGACTATTTGTGCCCCAGTACCAATTAGGTAAAGGATGATCGCAAGTGCTCCAGGAAATATCGGATTCATTATTATCAACCTAATTTGGGTTACCGCAAATAGTGAGAATGATTCTCATTGTCGCACAATGTTCTCAAAAAAGACTAGGAGAAAACGTTTATCACAATAGAACATTCCAATTAGGATATACTAGCTTCTTCGGAACTCTTAAAGAACTCAAATCGTGTTTAATTCTCTTTCTGAAAAACTGCGCGGCTCGTTAGCAAATATTAGAGGTAAGTCCAAACTAACCGAGGAAAACATCGATCTCTCCGTGAGGGAAGTTCGAATGGCTTTGTTAGAAGCTGATGTGTCTCTCTCTGTCGTCAAGAAATTCTTATCCAAAGTAAGGAATCGAGCCATAGGACAAGAAGTCTCGTCAAGCCTAACGCCAGGCCAGGTTTTTTTGAAGATTGTTAATGAGGAGCTAGTTCGGGTAATGGGGGAGCAGTCAGAGTCGCTAAGCCTTAATGCTCAGCCACCAGCGGTAGTTTTGCTTGCGGGACTGCAAGGCGCAGGTAAAACAACTTCTGCAGCAAAGTTGGCTCATTGGCTAAGGAATCGTGAAAAGAAGAAGGTCATGCTTGCTAGTACAGACGTATATCGTCCCGCCGCGATAGATCAGTTAAAAACCTTAGCTCAGGATGCTGATGTTACTTTTTTTGAAAGTAAATCGAATAGGAAACCTCTTGGGATCGCGAGAGAGGCCGTGGAGATGGCGGGTAAGCATTTTACCGATGTTCTTATAATTGATACTGCAGGAAGGTTGCATGTCGATAGTGAGATGATGAGCGAAATTCAGGAAATACAACACCACGTTTCTCCTGTTGAGACATTATTTGTAGTTGACGCCATGACGGGCCAGGACGCCGCGAATACGGCAAAGGCGTTCAATGAACTCCTACCGCTTACGGGTATTATTCTGACAAAAGTTGATGGGGATGCTAGGGGAGGAGCCGCCTTGTCAGTCCGAGAGATCACTGGAAGGCCGATAAAGTTTATGGCTGTTGGGGAAGGTATCGAACAACTGGAGGCTTTTCATCCCGAGAGAGTTGCCAGCAGAATACTCGGGATGGGCGATATTCTCTCTTTTATTGAGGAAGTCGAACAAAAGGTTGATAAGAAAAAAGCCAAAAAACTCGAGCGGAAATTAAAAAAAGGCAAAAAATTTGATTTGGATGATTTTCAGGATCAAATTTCTCAGA
The DNA here is from genome assembly GCA_036337195.1 of Pseudomonadota bacterium. Classification (GTDB taxonomy): domain Bacteria; phylum Pseudomonadota; class Gammaproteobacteria; order Pseudomonadales; family Azotimanducaceae; genus UBA7455. The sequence continues at coordinate 147,228 of JAYZES010000012.1, read as the reverse complement.
TGAACAGGATGGGTGGGTTGGACGGCCTGCTGGATAAGATACCGGGTATGGGCAACGTATCTAATGCGATGGCAAATCGAGTTAATGAACAGCAGCTTATCCAGATGGAAGCGATTATGAGTTCCATGACGCCAGGGGAGCGCCATTATCCAGACAGCATTAATGGCTCTCGAAAAAAAAGAATTGCAGGAGGATCTGGGACGCAGATTCAGGATGTCAACCGCTTACTGAAGCAATATAAGCAAATGCAGAAAATGATGAAAAGGCTCTCGAAGAAAGGTGGGATGGCTAACATGATGCGCGGTCTCGAAGGCTTGAACCAATCTCCCAGCCGGTTCAATGGTCGCTAGAAAAGTAAAAAAACTCCACAAGCGACGCACGGATTGAAAGCGATGGCCGTTTCCCTTAACATAAGTGCCCTTTCAGCGGTCCTTAAGGTCAGGTCATATTAAACCTTGCCGCTGGATTTGTTAATAAAATTAACATTGGAAAGAATCGATGGTTGTTATTCGTTTATCAAGAGGCGGTAGTAAGAAGAGGCCTTTCTACCATTTCACGGTTGCAGAAAGTCGGCGCGCTCGTGATGGCGCTTTTATTGAACGACTTGGGTTTTTTAATCCCATAGCAAGAGGTCAAGAACGAACCATAAGAGTTGATCTGGACAGGATAGACTTTTGGGTGCGTCAAGGGGCCCAAATGTCACCGCGAGTCAAGAAATTGGTTAAAGACTTCAGAAAGTCCTCATTGTCTGGTGTCGCAGGTGATCAGAACGCAGCATAAGGCTCTCCTTGGCCGAATTAACGCTGCCTACGGTATAAAGGGATGGGTAAAAGTTTTTTCCTATACTGACCCGCTAGAGGGAATAGTAAATTACTCTCCTTGGACCCTCAGAAACAAAGGTACAGAAAGTGAGGTCCGAGTAAAAGCGTTAAGGAAGCACGGTAAAGGTGTTGTGACCTCGATAGCGAAAATAGAGAATCGTGACGAGGCAGAAGCGTTAATAGGTAGCGAGATATGGGGAGAACTGCCCAATCTAGAGGATGGAGATTTCTATTGGTACCAGCTTAAAGGACTGATAGTGATAAATGCTGCGGGGGATGTTTTAGGTGAAGTGGTGCGTATCATGGAGACCGGAGGGAATGACGTATTGGTTATAGAACCTACGGCCACCAGCACAGATAAAAAACCTCGTTTGATTCCTTACGTAAAGGAAATTATTGAAGAGGTAAGTTTAACTCGCGGGCAGATCCTTGTTAATTGGCTGACTAGTTATTAATCATGTGGTTCGGAATGGTATCTCTGTTCCCAGAAGTTTTTAAGGCTGTTACGGATTTTGGAATTACTGGTCGCGCTATTGATGCTGGCGTGATTGAAATGGCTTATTTTAATCCCCGAGATTTTTCGAAAGATAAGCAACAATCCGTCGATGACAAGCCTTATGGTGGAGGGCCAGGAATGCTGATGAAAGTTGGCCCTTTGCAAGGAGCAATAAATGCGGCTCGCGATGTAAGGTCGTCCAGCAAGGTGGTTTATCTCTCCCCAGGTGGTAGTCGACTTGATCAGCGAGGATTGCAAAAACTTTCATTATGTAACAGCCTAATTTTAGTGTCGGGTCGCTACGAGGGTGTTGATGAAAGGATATTGGAACAGGAGGTTGACCTAGAGATCTCTATCGGAGATTATGTTATTTCGGGTGGTGAACTCGCAGCAATGGTGTTGGTAGACGGGCTTACCAGATTGTTACCGGGTGGTATTGGTGGTGAAGGCGCCGCAGAAAGAGATTCTTTCTGTAAGGGACTCTTAGAATATCCTCAATACACTCGTCCAGCAAAGATCGCTGAATATGAAGAAGCAGGTTGTGTACCTCCGATTTTATTGAGCGGAAACCACCATGAAATTGCTAGATGGCGGCATAAGCAGGCTCTGGGTAAAACATATGAAAGACGTCCTGACTTAATGGAACAATATGTGCTTAATGAGACTGAGAAGCAGTTGCTTGATGAATATATTGAAGAACAATCGTCGGAGTGATTTGTAATTTCCTAGGGTGCTAACCCCTAAAAGAAACAAACTGGGACTGAATTTGTAGGAAGGGACTTAAAATGAGTAAAGAAAAATCGAATAAGCGACACCATACCGGAGGTGCTCGTAAGGGCAATGCGGTGGCTATAATAGAAAACCCGCAGCTCAAGACTGATGTCCCAAATTTTGGTTCTGGAGATACCGTTATTGTGCAGGTGCGTGTCCGAGAAGGTACCCGAGAGAGGCTCCAGGCCTTCGAGGGAGTGGTTATTCGAAAAAGGAACCGTGGCCTCAATTCAGCTTTTACGGTTCGTAAGGAGTCTCACGGGGTTGGGGTAGAGAGATCTTTTCAGACCCATAGTCCTTTGATCGATAGCATAACCGTCAAGCGACGGGGTGATGTTCGAAAAGCCAAACTATATTACCTCCGCGAGCTTAGTGGTCGAAAGGCGCGCATCAAAGAAAAGTTATAAAAATATTCGGGTTAAAGCAAATGGTGTTTGTTTGAATCCAGATCATCCTCTCGGATGGTGTCTTTCATGTAGCTCTTTTAACCGAAACTGCGCCACGTGAGTATAAATCTGCGTTGTTGATAAGTTAGTATGTCCTAAAAGCAATTGAACGACCCGAAGGTCAGCGCCATGGTTAAGTAGGTGTGTGGCGAACGCATGGCGAAGCGTGTGCGGTGACAATTTTTTACTGATGTTTGCTGTCCTCGTATGTGTCTTCAGGCGATGCCAGAAAGCTTGCCGGGTCATTTTTGATCCTCGGTTATTGGGGAAAACTGTATCTTCAGAGAGATTACCCTTTACCAAATGCAGTCTTTTGTCAGCAATATAAGTATTTAGCCAGGCAATCGCCTCATCTCCCAATGGTATTAGTCGCTCCTTAGAGCCTTTGCCTAAAATTCTTACAACACCTTGCTTGAGATTTAGATCAGATAGTTTGAGATCTACCAGTTCGCTGACTCGTAAGCCGCAAGCATAAAGGACCTCAAGCATTGTGCGATCGCGGAATCCAATGGTATTTCTTATATCGGGTGCAGCGAGGAGCATCTCAACCTCAGTCTCTGATAGCGAGTTGGGAAGAATTCTACCTAATTTTGGACTATCGACGCGCAGTGTTGGATCGCTAGAGATATGATTTTCCCGCTTAAGAAATTTGAAGAAGGTTCGTAAGCACGACAGCGTTCTCGCTATTGTTTTTGTTTTTTTTCCTCGGTCTATTTCCGCGGCTAAATAACTAAGAATATGCTCTCGCTTAGCCTCATCTATTTTTTTTCCTTTTCGTTCTAACCAGTGTTCAAAGGCTTGGATGTCTAAGCGATAAGCACTTATAGTATTTTGGCTCAAGCCTTTCTCCAACCAAAGACTGTTGAGGAAACTTTTTACGAGAGCTGGTTTTAAGTCATCCACTAGTAGTTACAAAGCGTTTGCAGACTAGATTGAGTACCTTACTTTATTAAGGTGTTTGTATCGAGAGCTAGTATACGGAAATTCTCTACAGTTCACCTGCTCTCAGGTATCATTAGCTTAACAGGTGGCAGGAATAAGAAATGAAACACGTATTTTTCGTTCTCATATCAATGGTGGTTTTCAACTCAGGTGCTGCGCTTGCATTGACTGCAGAGGAAGTCAAAACAAAACTCTCGGAATTAGACCTAGGCCTTCCTGTAGAATCGGTATCGCTAGGTTCTTTAGACCAGTTTTATAGGGTGGTGCTATCTGATGGATCTGTGTTGCATGCAACGCACGACGGCAATTATTTTATATATGGAGATATGTATAGGATTGCTGGAGATAAGATCTACAATTATGACGAGGAGAAACGAAATGAGCGACGGAGACATATACTAACTAGTATGGCTGAACCTGAAGCGATTATCTTTGCGGCAACTACAGACGAGACTCAGGCGACAATTACTGTATTTACTGATATCGACTGCAGATTCTGTCGAGAATTCCACGAGGAGGTGCCAGCGATGAATAGTCTGGGAATCACTGTACGCTATATGGCTTTTCCGCGTGCTGGAATTTTCGAGAAACAAGGAGGATCCGAGTATACGCCCTCTTTTAAAAAGTTAAGGTCAGTCTGGTGTTCTGATAAGCAACAGCTTTACCTTACCCTGGCTAAAACCGGACATGATATTGCCGAAACTGACTGTGATTCCAAATTGGAGAAGCATTATTCGATAGGTCAAAAATTGAATATCGCAGGAACTCCTGCGATTATTTACGAGGACGGCAGAATGGAACTTGGTTATCGAACTGCTAATCAGTTAGCACTCGAACTTGGTATTAAATAAAGAAATGGAAGAAGATTTTCCAAGAATCGGACGACTGCCTCCCTACATTTTTAGTATTACGGATAGCTTAAAACGTGAGGCGCGAGCTCGGGGAGAAGATATTGTGGATTTCGGTATGGGGAATCCAGATCAGGCGACGCCAACGCACATCGTAGAAAAGTTAGTTGAAACAGTGCAGCGAAGCGATACGCACAGGTACTCGCAGTCGAAGGGTATCCCTAGGTTGAGACGCGCGATTTGCAAATGGTATAAAAAGAAATTCGATGTTGATCTAGACTACGAGGAAGAAGCCATTGTTACCCTGGGTTCAAAGGAAGGAATTGCACATTTAGCAATGGCGATTCTAGGTCCAGGAGATGCAGTACTTGTTCCAAATCCTTCGTACCCGATTCATCCGTATGGCTTCGTGATCGCAGATGCTGATGTGCGACATGTGCCTCTTACTGATGAGAAAGATTTTTTCTCTGAACTAGAGTTGGCTATAAGGAATACGTGGCCTAAACCAAAAGTTCTAATGATAAATTTCCCGGGCAATCCAACTACACAGTGCGTAGATCTCACTTTCTTTGAAAAGGTTATTCGGATCGCGAAGGAACACCAAATCTGGGTTATACAGGACCTCGCATATGCAGATCTCGTTTTTGACGACTATCAGGTACCTTCCATACTGCAAGTCGGAGGTGCCAAGGATATCGCGGTGGAGTTTTTTTCGATGTCCAAGAGCTATAATATGCCAGGCTGGCGAGTTGGTTTCTGTGTCGGAAATAAAACACTTATAGGTGCGCTCGGCAGGATAAAATCCTATCTTGATTACGGTATGTTTACGCCAATTCAAGTTGCAGCTATCGCGGCGTTAGAGGGCGATCAAACTTGCGTGGAACAAATCCGTCAAATGTACAAAAGCCGACGTGATGTCCTGTGCGATGGGCTGAACTCTATAGGATGGGAAGTTACGCCCCCAAAAGCAACCATGTTTGTTTGGGCTAAAATACCTGAAAACTTCAGGGGAATGGGATCTCTGGAATTTAGTAAGCTCATGTTAAGAGAAGCAAAAGTAGCCGTTTCGCCCGGCATTGGGTTTGGTCAGTACGGTGATGATCACGTGAGATTTGCGCTAATCGAGAACGAACATCGAACTAGACAGGCTTTAAGAAACCTGAGGCGTATGCTTAAGTCCTCGGGGGATAAAAAATAATGAAAGTAGGCATTTGTGGGTTGGGGACTGTTGGCTCTGGAGTCTTTAATTTAATCTCAAAAAATAATCCCGAAATTGAGCGTCGTCTTGGCAGTAAGGTACACGTTGCTCAAATTGGTTGTCGAAAACACCACCCTGACTGCAACTTATCAGAAGTTAACGTCAGCCATGATATATTCGACGTCGTCCGAAATCCAAATATTGATATTGTGATCGAAGTTATAGGAGGTCTCGATGTAGCACGTTCGCTCGTGCTTGAAGCAATTCACAATGGTAAGCATGTAGTTACAGCGAACAAAGCCCTAATTGCAGAGCATGGTCAAGAAATCTTAGAAGCGGCCGCAGAAAAAGGCGTTCAGATAAAGTTCGAAGCAGCAATCGCGGGCGGTATTCCCATAGTCAAGACAATTAAAGAAGGCCTGGCAGCAAATAGACTGGAATGGATAGTGGGGATTATTAATGGTACCTCAAATTATATTCTTTCAAAAATGTCTGACGGGGTAAGAGGTTTAAGTTTTAGCGATGTGCTTAGCGATGCTCAAAAACTCGGTTACGCAGAAGCAGATCCTACATTTGATGTGGAGGGTATTGACGCTGCTCATAAGTTGACAATTTTATCCTCGATTGCCTTCGGGGTGCCGCTTGGCTTCGATACCATATATACCGAGGGAATATCACAGATCACCACCGATGATATCGGATACGCGCGGGAGTTGGGCTATGTAATAAAACATTTAGGTATCGCGCGAGTCAGAGATGACAATGTTGAAATGCGAGTTCACCCTTGCCTAGTGCCTGGAGATCATATGTTGGCCCAGGTGAAAGGCGTGATGAATGCAGTGATGGTGGGTGGTGATGCATCAGGTTCGACTATGTATTATGGTGCTGGTGCCGGGTCTGGCCCAACCGCCTCCGCAGTTGTCAGCGATGTGTTGGATATTCTGCGAGAATCGGAAGCCAAGAATACTGGTAACCTCGGCTTTGCTCATGGCCGTCTTGAACCAAAAAAAGTGGTAAGTATTAACGAAGTAGTTGGTAGCACCTACCTCAGGTTAAATGTTTCTGACCAGCCCGGGGTAATGGCGAGAATCTCTACAATACTTAGCGAGTACGAAATCGGTATTGAGTCTTTAATCCAAAAGAATAATCGAGATGATTATGCGGATATTGTTGTTATTACCAATGCTGTTGTTGAGGAATCTCTTAACTTGGCAGTAAAAAAGTTATCTAGGACGGAAGATGTTAGGGGCGACGTTAAAAGAATCCGAGTAGCAGAATTCTTTTAATGCTCATCAAGTGAACTATTAGTGCGATTTTGAGACGGACAAAATTTTAAGATGAACCACCTTCTAATCGCCTCGAATCCGGTGGTCTGGTAGACTGAAAGCAATTTTTAAAGGTGATAAATTCGTGGAAGGAAATACGCTCACAAATAGGATTAGAGATTTCCAAGGGCGCACTGAGGTTCTTAGGGGGTACCTTTGACTATGATATAAAGAAAGATCGGCTTTCTGAGGTGGAGCTAGAGCTTTCTGATTCGTCCGTGTGGGATGACCCGGGAAAAGCTCAAAAGCTCGGGCAAGAAAGGGCAGCTCTAGATGCAGTGGTTGGAAGGATTGACTCTATAGCAAGAGGTCTGGCAGATTTGAGCGATATTGTTGAGCTGGCCTCGGAAGAACACGATGATTCTCTCTTGCATGATGTTTCAGAAGAATTAGATAAAGTCGGTCGGAGCTTGGAATCACTGGAATTTCAGCGTATGTTTTCTGGCCAGATGGACTCTAATAACGCTTACATGGAGATCCAATCTGGCTCCGGTGGCACAGAAGCTCAGGATTGGGCAGAGATGCTGCTCCGAATGTATCTCCGCTGGGGAGAGAGGCACGCATTTTCGTCTGAAATTATGGAACTTTCTGAAGGGGAAGTCGCGGGAATTAAAAGTGCGACTGTCCGTTTCGATGGTGATCATGCCTACGGTTGGCTTCGAACCGAAACAGGAGTCCATCGACTGGTGAGGAAATCGCCTTTCGATTCAGGTAATCGTCGCCATACATCATTCGCTGCAGTTTTTTTGGCACCTGAAATAGATGATGATATTGATATTAATCTCTCTATGTCGGACGTCCGGGTTGATACCTATAGAGCAAGCGGTGCTGGCGGGCAGCACGTCAATAAGACTGACTCTGCCGTTAGGCTGACCCATGTGCCAACTGGAATAGTTGTTCAGTGTCAAAATCAAAGATCACAACATCAGAATAAAGATCAGGCAATCAAGCAACTTAGAGCACGACTATATGAGATGGAAGAATCAGCTCGAAGAGAAGAACTTAGACAGATCGAGGATAATAAATCCGACGTCAGTTGGGGTAGTCAAATAAGATCTTACGTCTTGGATAGTGGCAGAATTAAGGATCTTCGTACCAACGTAGAATCTGGCAATACACAAGCTGTACTCGATGGAGACCTTGATTTGTTTATTGAGGAAAGTCTGAAGCAGGGGTTATAACGTGACAGGAATAGGTGACGACGAAAATGAAATCATTAGCCTAAGGCGTAAATACTTAGGTGAGCTGCGTGAACGAGGTAAACCATTCCCAAATGACTTTCGGCGAACCATTCTATCAGTTGATTTGCAAGAAAAATTTCAGAATGTCACTAAAGATGCGCTGAGGGAATTAGAGTTTCCTGTCGCTATCGCGGGGCGAATAGTTTTGCGTCGGTTGATGGGGAAAGCTTGCTTCGTTACGGTACAGGATGTAGCAGGAAGGTTACAGTTATATGTTCGACGGGATCAACTGACTGAGGAGATTTATGAAGATTTTAAGCGCTGGGATATAGGAGATATAGTAGGCGCTTCTGGAACAGTGATGCGAACCAATAAGGGTGAGCTATCAGTGCAAGTAAAAGAGATTAGACTTTTGACGAAATCTTTGCGGCCTCTGCCAGAGAAGTATAAAGGTTTAGCCGATACCGAGACGAGGTATCGACAGCGTTATTTAGATCTCATCGTAAATGAAGCTACTCGCGACACTTTTGTGCGGCGAACTAAAATAATTTCGGGGATACGTCACTTCCTTATTGAGAGGCACTTCATGGAAGTGGAAACGCCTATGATGCAGATAACTCCTGGTGGTGCAGCTGCTGCTCCTTTTGTTACACATTATAATGCTTTAGATAAAGACATGTATCTAAGAGTAGCTCCTGAGTTAAATCTAAAACGTCTCGTTGTTGGCGGGTTTGAGAAGGTTTTTGAGATTAATCGGAATTTTCGTAACGAGGGTATCTCCACTAAACATAGCCCGGAATTTACCATGCTCGAGTTTTATTGGGCTTACCATGATTATCACGATTTAATGAATTTGACAGAATCGTTACTTCGATTTCTAGCGAACGAGATTTTGGGAACTACGAGGTTTTCATTTCAAGGGAAGACAATAGATTTCGGATCACCTATTCAACGGGTAACTTTGAGGGAGGCCATCGTAAGCTTCAATCCGGACATTAAGGCGGAACAACTGATAGGGCTTGAAAATATAAGGAGTTTAGCTGGTCGGTTAGGCATAGAAGTATTGAGTCATTGGAAAGAAGGTAAGCTTCTCATGGAGCTGTTCGAGAGAACCGTCGAGGACAAAATAGAACAACCCTTATTTGTGACTGATCACCCGGCAGAAGTGTCGCCTTTGGCAAGACGCAGCGATAACGACCCCGGAGTTACGGACAGATTTGAACTGTTTATTATGGGGAAAGAAATCGCTAATGGGTTTTCTGAATTAAATGACGCACAGGACCAAGCAGCGCGTTTCCAGCAGCAGGTTTCTGCAAGGGAGTCAGGTGATGATGAGGCAATGTATTACGATGAGGATTATATAACTGCTTTAGAGCACGGTCTTCCGCCCACAGCTGGTGAAGGAATTGGCATCGATCGATTGGTAATGCTTCTCACGGACTCTCCTTCAATTCGTGACGTACTGCTATTTCCCCACTTGAAACCGAAGGGAGAGCGTGAGTAATATCGATCTTGAGTCTAGTTGGTTGGAACACCTTCGAGAGGAGTTTTCTAAGTCTTATATGAAGTCTCTTCGCTCCTTCCTTCGGGAGCAAAGGATTGCCGGAAAAGTTATTTACCCTAGAGGGTCGGAATATTTCGCTGCAATGAATTTAACTCCTTTTGAAAACGTAAAAGTTGTTATTTTAGGCCAGGACCCGTACCACAATCCTAATCAAGCCCACGGTCTGTCTTTTTCTGTCAATAAAACAGCTGTGCCTCCACCATCCTTAAAAAACATTTTTAAGGAAATCAGTGATGATCTTGGAGTCCCTAACAAATTTGCCCATGGGTGTCTCGATCAGTGGGCAAATCAGGGAGTACTTCTTATCAATAGCGTTTTGACGGTTGAGAGATATCGGGCGGGATCTCACCAAGGCCAGGGTTGGGAAATCTTTACAGATAAAGTTATAGAACGACTTTCATCAGAAAAAGAGGACTGCGTGTTTCTCTTGTGGGGTGCTTATGCTCAGCAGAAAGGTCGTCTCATAGACAAATCAAAGCATTGTGTGCTTAAAACCTCCCATCCCTCGCCTTTATCAGCCTACAGAGGTTTCTTTGGTTGTAAGCATTTCTCTAGATGTAATGCTTATCTGGATAGTCGTGGGAAAAAACCAATAGACTGGATTATTGGTTAAGAGCCAACTCAATAGGAATCAGCTCAATAGCGTCGCCATTTGGCGCCTCAGCGAGTAACGTTTCTGCATCTGCGTTAGAGATGATTATAAGACCAATATCAGTTCCAGTGGCAACGACATTTCCCTTCGAATTGCCAAACGTAATTTCATCTCCAATTTCAAGAGAGGAATTCCCATTGAATAAATGCAGCCTTCGCTTTAGTTTTCCTAGATACTCGGTCCGAGCAATTACTTCCTGACCCAAGTAGCAACCTTTTTTAAAATCGATTCCACCGAGCTTATCAAGATAAAACATCTGTGGTAGGAATTGTTCTGCTGTTTTTGTTTCAATCCAAGCCAGGCCCTCTGCACAATCCCAAGTTGACCAATCAACCGCTCCTGTTTCATATTGGGCTGTACATTTAGTCCATACTTCATAACGGTTATCACTAACGCCGGCTCTGATTTCACCCTCATTTAAATTCGAATGGGCGGTACCAATGATACCAAGACAGTTCCAGTCAGAGCTGACATCTTCGATTTCGACTCTTGAAAAAACCTTGTAGGGTGATAGAAATTTGATAGTATCCGCGACCCGACTCTCATGCATTCTTAGAAGGAGTCCGTCCCCCAAAACGGCAATTCTAAAGTTTGTAATCATCCGACCTTTCAGGTTGCAAATGGCTCCAAGATTGTTTTTTTCAGAGATCTTGTTAACGTCACAGGTCGTATAGCCCTGCATAAATTTAATTGCATCAACACCACTTACAGAGAGAAAGCCAAATTGGGATAGTATGGATATACGATTCATAGGAGTATTCTACAATGTTATGTATGGAAGAAAGAAATCGTTTGTGTTGGCGTTCTCGGAGGGGTCTTCTCGAATTGGACCTTCTGCTCGTGCCATTTATTGAGCAAATGTACGAACGGTTGACATGTGAGCAGCGCAAGGCCTATGGGCTCCTGCTGAGTCGAGAAGATACAGAACTGTTAGACTGGTTCGGTAGAAAAAAGGAAGTAGAAGACGAGAAGCTTCGTCAATTAGTGAATCTAATATTGGACCACGACTGATGTTTTATTCATCAATGATCATCAAATTACGGCCATAGAGAAGCGTTTATGTCCCTCGCCCCGCTTTTCCGTTTAATGGTGCGGCTTTGGAAGGAAACACTGGGTTAAAAGTTTAATCAAAATTTGGTGGAATTAGGACGGTGTCTCTTGCTTCTTTAAGAAGCCCTGGATAATCGAGTGTATAGTGCAGTCCGCGACTTTCCTTTCGCCGAATTGCACTTTGAATAATAAGGTCTGCAACTGTAACAAGATTGCGTAATTCGAGTAAATCGTTGTTTATCCTATAATTTCCATAATACTCATTGACCTCTTGTTGAAGGAGCTGCACTCTGCGCCTAGCTCGCTGAAGACGCTTATCAGTTCGGACTATACCAACATAATCCCACATAAAACGCCGAAGCTCATCCCAATTGTGAGAAATAGTTACGTCTTCAATGGAATTGGTCACTTGCGTATCATCCCAAGCTGGTACCTTTGATGTGATTAAGTTCTCTTTTTTCTCTTTCGGTTTCACCATTATATTCTCGGCGGCAGCGCTGGCGAACACCATGCACTCCAAAAGGGAATTACTTGCCATACGATTTGCTCCATGCAGACCTGTGAAGCTTGCTTCTCCGACAGCGTAAAGATTAGGCACATCTGTTTGTCCATTACTATCCGTAACGATACCGCCACAGGTGTAGTGCGCTGCAGGTACAATTGGAATTGGCGCCCTAGTGATATCTATTCCTAACTCGGCGCATCTGGCATATATGTTTGGGAAATGATGCATGATGAAATCTGATGGCTTTTGGCTTATATCTAAGTACACGCAATCACAACCCAAACGCTTCATCTCATGGTCAATAGCTCGAGCGACTATATCTCGTGGCGCTAATTCAGCACGTGTGTCAAAACGATGCATGAATTGCTTTCCGTCGGGTAGCACTAATTTTGCCCCTTCTCCTCGAAGAGCCTCCGAGATGAGGAAGGATTTGGCTTCTGGGTGATACAGGCATGTTGGATGGAACTGGTTAAACTCTAGGTTAGCAACGCGACAACCAGCACGCCAGGCAATTGCTATACCATCACCCGACGCTGTGTCGGGATTGCTCGTGTATAGATAGACTTTACTTGCCCCGCCGGTTGCAAGTATGACCTGGTTTGCTCGAAATAATTCTACGTCACCAGATTCGAGATTTAGTGCGTAAGCTCCTAGGCATGCATTCCCTCTCAGTCCAATGTCATTAGCTTTAACTAAATCAACTGCGACGAACTGCTTGAAAAAAGACACATTAGGGTGTTTCTTTAAAGTATCAAAAAGGGTAAGGGCGATCTCCCTGCCCGTAGCATCCGCGGTATGGAGTACCCTACGATGGCTGTGCCCACCCTCCTTCGTCAGATGAAACGGATTGGCCCCATTAACACCAGGTTTCTTATCAAAGTTCACACCTTTCTGTACTAGCCAGTCGATAATTTGAGGACTGCGTCTAACCGTAAATTCAACTATTTCCTTATGACATAGACCAGCGCCTGCGTTGAGAGTATCTTCGATGTGCGATTCCATCGAGTCATATTCATCCAGAACTGCAGCAACGCCACCCTGAGCATAATAGGTTGAACCTTCATTTGGTTCATCTTTGCTCAGTATTGCAATGTCATAATCTTGAGTGAGTTGGGAAGCAAGCGTCATCCCTGCTGCACCACTACCGATTATTAAAACGTCGAAAAGATGTATTGGTGTGGACATTATTAGGTTAGGTTATCATTGTAGGTGCTCGGTTGTTAAATCTCTATTTTAACTACCGTTCTAAAAAGAATAGGCAAATGGATGTTAAGCCCAATGGTTGGCCAGAACAATTCAGTAGACAAACAATTGGTTGAGCGTGTCAGACGCGGAGACAAACGTGCCTTTGATCTCTTAATTCTGAAATATCAGCATAAGATAATCAGTATAGTTGGAAGATACTTAGGAGATCAAAATGACGTTCAAGACGTTAGTCAGGAAACCTTTATTAAGGCTTATAGGGCCATCCCAAATTTTCGCGGTGAAAGTGCCTTCTACACTTGGTTGTACAGAATTGCCGTAAATACGGCGAAAAATCATTTGGTTTCGAAATCTCGTCGGCCACCGAATATTGATATTGATATAGATGATGGGGAATTTCAGAACAATTCTGCTGTCTTAAGGGATAACGAGTCGCCTCAAGCCTCCTTGGCCACAAGCCAGATGGAACAGGTTATTTTTCGTTCAATAGAAAATTTACCCTCAGAGCTAAGGATTGCGGTTACCCTTAGGGAGTTTGACGGGCTCAGTTATGAAGAAATTGCTAAGATTATGAATTGCCCGGTTGGGACAGTAAGATCTAGGATTTTTAGGGCGCGAGAGGCTATTGAGAAGAAAATTATGTTGATGGACAACGATTGAGTTACTAAATTTATAGATTTGAGGCAGAGACGTGGCAAATTATAAAGAATCAATGTCAGCTTTTATTGATGACGAAATAAATGAGATAGAAACCCATAGGGTTTTGAGACTTATAGCGAAAGAGAAAAACGACATTGAATCTTATGGTGTGGGTACTGGAGATCAAAAGAGTTTGATTACGAGCTTTTTAACCTTTATGTCGATTCGTACCTCTATGTCGCAGCAATCTTATTCACGACGGATTTCGGTTGAAGAGCATGAGGCGCTTTTCCATCGAATAAGTTCAGCGATCGAAAAGGAGCCCACCGCGCATGTTTTATCATTAAGTGTTTCTTCTAGAAGACCGGTAATAGGCTTTGCAGTTGCTGCTTCACTTTTATTAGTGGTTAGCTTGGTGGCGCTTAATATTAGAAACTCTGAATCTGTTGAAGTAGTAGGTGGGGATAATGTTGATCCAATTGAGGTAGGCAGCGAGGTTGAACCTGAACTTCGCGACTTGGACGCAGACAGACAAAAATATCTACGACAGTATCTAAATGAGCACGATAGGATTATGAGAACGAAGCGTGCCAGTCAGCTTGTGACCAATCCGAAGTAGAGACTGACTATGAGAACCCTAATATCTATGTTGCTTTGGATAGGCTTTAATGTTTCTAATGCAGATGCCCTTAGATGGCTCGATGATATGGGCGCCGCTCTACGCGAACAAAATTATGTGGGTACCTTTACTTATATGCGCGGATCACTTATTGAAACAGCGCGAGTTGAGCATCAATTCCTTAATGGGCGAGAATTTGAAAGGCTCACTCATTTAAATGGGGAGCCTAGAGTAGTAACAAGACGGGATAACGAGATATGGTGTAATAATCTAAAAGCCGAATTGAACTGCTCTAATCACAATTTGTCTTTGGCTCCATTCAGTGCTGCGTTCAATAAGAAGCATGCATTAAATCATGAACAATATCGATTTAGTATGCATGGTAGGGACAGAATAGCTGGACGATCTGCTGTCAAGATCAAAATTACCCCTCGCTTTGGTGACCGCTTCGGTTATCGGTTATGGCTTGATGAAGAATCAGGTTTGCCTCTTCAATCGCAACTTTTTCAGAGAAACCGTATTTTGGAGGTGTTTCAGTTTTCTAGTTTAGAAACCGGTAAGCAGCTTGAGATAGGGAATTTAGGTTTTTTGGAAGATGACATTTCTTCAAATCTTAGTGGAGGAGAGCCGGAGGAGGATGAAACCGTAGGTAACCCCTCGTGGAGAGTTTCATGGTTACCGAAGGGCTTTAAACCCGTGCGAGTGAAAGAATCTGACCGACTTCACTTCACGGATGGTTTAGCTGGTTTGTCAGTATTTGTGGAACGAAAGAGATCTCTTCTCCCTGAAATAACTACGCATTTGGGTGCTACCACTTTGATAACCCGCAGGTTAAGCGGAACACAAGGACAAATCACTGTCGTCGGCGAAATACCCATAGATACTGCTCGTAAAATCGCAGACTCTGTCGAGCGAGTCGTTTACTAATGGAGGTTTAATAGATCTTGAAAAAAATTGAACATCGTATTTATGAAAAAAATCCAGGTTTATCACAGCAGGAACGCACGCTCAGTCTAGCTGGTTGCCTCGATGTTAGTCATCCTAGGGAAAATCCCTCAAAAAAATCCCTAAAGGCACTTACGAAGACTTTAACTTATCTTCTTGTTGGTGCCTTCAGCGAATATATTGATGAGATTTTTTCAATAGAAAGGTGGTCAGTTGTATTTCGTAATCATCGGGTTCTTATTCGTTATGGTTTATTTTTTCCGAATATCCTTTTTGAGGATGAGAGACGGCATTTAGAAAATGTATAAAATAGTTCAAAAGGTCGTCGCAGCGAGTTTTTTTTTAGTCTTATCACAAGCTATTCATGCAGCGTTTCCCCAGTTCGCTGATCTAGTTAAGCAGGCATCACCCGCTGTAGTTAACGTAACCGCGATTAAAGAATCTCTAGTTGGGGAAAATGCCCTTGAGAGCGAGGAGATGCCGGAATTTTTTCGACGGTTTTTTGATGAGAGACAACGGCCCAGAGGGCCATCGGCTGGCTCTGGTTTTATTATTTCTGCCGATGGTTATATTTTGACTAATCACCATGTTGTTGATGGGGCCGATGAGATAAGCGTAGCCCTCAGTGACCGTCGAGAATTAACGGCCTCGATAGTTGGTAAGGATGAGCTTTCTGATCTTGCATTACTGAAAATTGACTCAGAGGGTCTTCCCGTTGCCAAAATTGGTAGCTCAAAGCGGCTACAGGTTGGGGAGTGGGTGTTAGCTATAGGCTCTCCTTTTGGCTTTGAGCTATCTGTTACAGCAGGTATCGTGAGTGCCAAAGGGAGGAGTCTGCCTGGCAATTCATCTGGGAATTATGTGCCTTTTATCCAAACAGATGTGGCTATCAACCCAGGTAATTCTGGTGGACCCTTGTTCAATATGGATGGTGAAGTTGTTGGTATCAATAGTCAAATCTTTACTCGCTCGGGTGGTTTTATGGGGCTATCGTTTGCTATCCCAATGGATGTGGCTATGGAAGTGGTTAGTCAGCTCCGAGAACATGGAAAAGTATCTAGAGGCTGGCTTGGCGTGGGAATCCAGAGTCTAAATCAAGATCTTGCCGAGTCTTTCGGGCTTGATAGGCCCCAAGGCGCCCTAGTTAGCCGTATATTCCCGGACAGTCCTGCAGAAGAAGCCAAACTTGAGGTGGGTGACATCATATTAGAATTGAACGGACTAAATATCGACCTCTCTAGTGATTTGCCACATATCGTAGGGCGTTTGCGTGGGGATACGGAAGTTGAGCTGGTGATAATTCGTGATAAAGAGCGAAAAGTTATGGATGTGGTTTTGGGATCATTGCCAGAGGAATCTTTACGAAACTTGTCTCAAATCTCGCCAGATTTACCAGAAAAAAATCGAATGGGTATCGAAGTTGAAGACCTTACTCCTCAGGACAAGAATCAATTAGGGTTGAACCGTGGTGTTTTGGTTAGTCGTGTGATGGAAGGGCCAGCGAAGAATGCAAACATTCAGAAAGGCGATGTGATAACGGATATAAATGGAGAACGGGTCGACTCAAAACAGAACTTTGATGTTCTGCTGGAATCCCTCCCCGCAAGGGTTGCCATCTCGGTGCGTTTGGTTCGAAATCGTCAGCCATTGTTCATAGCTATAAAACTCGATAATTAGAGACGTGAAAAGTCTTCTGTAATTTATACTAAATCCTCTGTAAATTTTTTCGCTAACAAAGTGGGGCTAAGTGATTGATCCTAAGTATATCCGAAATTTTTCGATAATCGCTCATATAGATCACGGTAAGTCTACCCTTGCAGACCGGTTTATTAACCTTTGTGGTGGTTTGTCTGATAGAGAGATGGAGGAACAAGTGCTCGATTCTATGGACATAGAACGCGAGCGTGGGATTACTATTAAGGCTCAGAGCGTAACCTTGATGTACGAAGCGAAGGATGGCTGCAGATATCAGTTGAATATTATTGATACACCTGGTCACGTCGATTTTTCCTACGAGGTTTCAAGATCCATGGCCGCTTGCGAGGGAGCATTATTAGTTGTTGATGCTGCTCAGGGAGTAGAGGCGCAGTCGGTGGCAAATTGTTACACCGCAATAGAGCAAAATTTAGAAGTGTTGCCCGTCTTAAATAAAATCGATCTGCCTCAGGCGGACCCAGACCGTGTTTGTCAGGAGATAGAGGAAATTATTGGGATCGATGCTTCTGAGGCCTTACGAGTAAGCGCTAAAACAGGGGTTGGAGTGGAGGATCTTTTAGAGAGCCTTATAAAAGTAGTTCCTAGTCCCAATGATTATCGAAATGAACAGCTCCAAGCTCTGATTATAGATTCATGGTTTGATAACTATCTTGGTGTGGTTTCCTTAGTAAGAGTAGTTAAAGGAAGTATTTCGCCAAAAGATAAGATTATTGTGAAGTCGATTGGTAAAGTGCATTTGGTGGACTCCGTTGGTGTGTTTACACCTCATCGTACCAAGACGGAAACTTTGGGAACAGGAGAGGTTGGCTTCGTAGTGGCAGGTATAAAAGAAGTAAAGGGAGCACCAGTAGGGGACACAATATCTGGAGCTTACTCGGACGTCGCTGCTCTACCAGGTTTTGAAACAATAAAACCTCAGGTTTACGCTGGTATGTTTACTGTTAGTTCTGATGATTTTGACAGTTTTAGGGATGCTCTAGATAAACTCACCTTGAATGATGCCGCTTTAGTTTACGAGCCAGAAAGTTCAGATGCCCTAGGCAGTGGTTTCCGTTGTGGTTTTCTTGGGATGTTACATATGGAGATTGTTCAGGAACGATTAGAGAGAGAGTATAACCTTGACCTTATCTCGTCTGCACCCACGGTTATCTATGAGATAGCCTTTAAGAATGGAAATATTGTTAGGGTAGATAATCCGTCGCAATTACCTGACCCTTCCTCTGTAGCAGAGATGCGAGAACCAATTGCCCTGGCTAATATCTTAGTGCCGTCTGAGTTTTTGGGAAATATCATTAATCTTTGCGTTGAGCGTCGAGGCATCCAGAAGGACTTGCAGTTCGTTGGGTCTCAGGTTTCGGTGAGCTACGAATTACCGATGAATGAAGTAGTTTTAGATTTTTTTGATAAACTAAAATCTGTATCCAGAGGCTACGCTTCGCTTGAGTATGGGTTTTTAAAGTTTCAGTCCTCAGACCTTGTTAGACTTGATGTGCTAATAAACGGTGATCAAGTTGATGCTTTGGCTTTAATAGTACATAGAGATGATGCTCGGGGTAAAGGCCACGGAATCACAAGGAAAATGAAAGAGCTAATTCCCAGGCAGTTATTTGATGTTGCTATTCAGGCCGCAATTGGAAATCAGGTTATTGCCAGGCAAACAGTCAAAGCCTTGCGGAAAAATGTTACCGCGAAATGTTATGGAGGTGACATAACGCGTAAACGAAAGTTGCTTGAAAAGCAGAAGGCTGGGAAGAAACGGATGAAAAAGTTGGGTAGTGTAGAGATACCACAAGAAGCTTTTCTAGCAGTACTAAAGGTAGATAAATAAATGGGTGTAAATTTTCCACTAGTGTTGCTTTTGGCGACCGCAATTACTGGATTCATTTGGTTGTTTGATATCGTTTACCTAAGGTCGCAAAGGGAAACATCTAGACGAGAAGCTAAGTTTCAAGGCGGCGGTACCGAAGCACTAGGAAAGGAGATCCAAGAACCTAAGCTGATAGAGTACTCTAAATCGTTTTTCCCTGTGCTCGCCATTGTTCTGCTTTTGCGCTCCTTCCTTTTTGAGCCGTTTCAAATACCAACGGGGTCTATGATCCCAACTTTACAAGTAGGAGATTTTATTTTAGTTAATAAGTATTCATATGGACTTCGTCTGCCTGTTTTTGGAACCAAGATCCTAGATGTTGGCGAACCAAAAAATGGTGACGTGATGGTATTCATTCCACCACACGAAAACGAATATTTTATTAAGAGGGTTGTTGGTATACCAGGAGACAAAATTAGATACGAAGATAAAACACTTTTCATAAATGATCAGAAGCAGAACCTCGATTTTGTTTCTCAGTATCCACCTATTAACCCACAGTATTTGGTTTACAACGAATTCCTAGGTGATACTGAACACGGGATTCATAGAAATCCATATGTAGATCCAAGGGTTTTAGAATGGCAGGTTCCGCCAGGCAACTATTTCATGATGGGTGATAATCGAGACCAAAGTAGCGACAGTCGGTATTGGGGTTTCGTCCCAGAGAAAAACATCGTGGGTAAGGCTATTGCCGTTTGGCTTCATAAAGAACCTGGACTCAAGTTCCCAGAAATTAAGAAGAACCGATGGATTGAATAATAAGTCATGGAATAGGATCAGCCCGAGTAAGGTGGGGTTATCATGAAAAATTTTCTCTAGGTTATCAGGTTAGAATAAGTTGATTCGAGAAATTTCATTTGGGTAGGAAGTCGAATAACAAGTTCTAACTCAAAAATTAGACAGTCGTAATGACATAAACTCGCTAGGGCTATGATGCAACTCAGGAAATTGGAGAGCCGCCTAAAGTACCAGTTTGTAGATGGAGATTTGCTTAGGTTGGCGCTGACCCATCGCAGTTTCGGTTCAGGTAATAATGAGCGCCTGGAGTTTCTGGGTGATTCGATACTTAACGTAGTGATAACTCAAACTCTCTTTGAACGCTTCCCAAGAGCTACCGAAGGACAGATGAGTCGTTTACGAGCAAAGTTGGTTCGTCGTGCTACCCTTGCAGATATAGCGCGTCAATTATCCTTGGGAGACTTTATGGTCATGGGACCAGGAGAATTGAGGAGTGGGGGTTTCGCCAGAGACTCTGTTTTATCAGACGCAGTAGAAGCTATTATCGGTGCTATATTTATTGACGGGGGCCTTGATGTAGCAGAGAAAAAAATACTGCTTTGGTATAAGGCTCGTTTGAGCGAATTATCCTTAAGTGAAGCTGAGAGAGATGCTAAGTCAAAACTACAAGAGTATCTACAAGCGAAGGGTTTACCATTACCCCGATACGAAGTAATTGATATTTCTGGGCTGGATCACGAGCAAATATTTACGGTGGCGTGTAGCTCGGAGATTCTTCCAGAGAGTATTCTGGCAGAAGGTCGAAGTCGCAGGATCGCAGAGCAAAAGGCTGCGAAATTGGCGGTAGCCTTTTTGGAACAAGGCCCATGATAAGTCGCTGCGGTTACGTGGCAATAATTGGTCGTCCAAATGTAGGAAAATCTACGCTATTGAATATGATTCTAGGTCAAAAAGTTAGTATTACTTCAAGGAAACCACAAACTACAAGACATCAACTCCTTGGTATAAAGACAGTGAAAAATTGTCAGGTTTTGTATGTAGATACTCCAGGCATTCATGGTGGAGAGTCGAAGGCGATTAATCGATATATGAACCGTGCTGCTCTAAGCATCCTGGATGATGTTGACGTGGTTCTATTTTTGCTCGACCGAACCGCGTGGCTTGCCGATGATCAAAAAGTAGCTGATGCCCTGAGCTACTATTCGGGTAGGCTAATACTTGCAATAAACAAGATTGATAGGTTAAAAAATAATGATCAACTATTGCCGAGACTGAGTAAACTGCATGAGTCTTTTCCACAAGCTGAACTAGTTCCTATTTCTGCAGCCACAGGAGAAAATATTACTCAACTCGAGTCACTTATAATTAAGGATTTACCAAGAGCACCATTTTTTTTCCCTGAAAACCAAATAACAGATCGAAGTGAAAGTTTCATGGTCGCCGAAATGATAAGGGAAAAGCTTACTCGTCGACTTGGTGAAGAGCTTCCTTATGTTTTAACAATTCAAGTAGATCGCTTTGAAGTAGGAGTTGAGATTACCGAAATAGATGCAACAATAATTGTTGAAAAAGAAGGACAGAAGGCGATTATTATTGGAAAGAAGGGAAATCGCCTGAAGCAGATAGGAAGTGACGCACGAGGGGAGATTGAAAAGTTACTGAACCAAAGGGTAATGCTAACTACTTGGGTCAAGGTGAAATCAGGATGGTCTGATAACGACCGAACTCTTCAAGTTCTGGGTTATGACGATGTCGAGTTCTAATAATTTTGGCTCTGCTTATATACTGCACACCCGAAAGTATCGCGATACAAGTCTACTTATTGATTTATTCTCTAGGGATGAAGGCAGGTATACACTGGTTGCAAGAGGGGCGCGTGGTAAAAAGTCGAGATTTAATCTTCAGTTATTTGCCCCCGTAATGGTGTCCAGTTTTGGGGGAGGGGAGTTGAAAACGGCAAGTGCAATTGAGTCAAATGGTTTGGGATATCGGCTATCTGGTAAGAATTTATTTATTGGCTTATATTTAAATGAGCTTTTATTTAATGTCATAGGAAAGTTTGATCCTTTCCCAAATCTCTTTGATCGCTATGGAGAGTTACTTGCCATGTTGCAGTCGGATACTTTCGCTACTAGGAATCTCAGATTGTTCGAAATATCGCTGCTGGCTGATTTGGGCTATGGAATATCTTTTGATGTTGAGTCTTTGACCGGTGATCCAATTATGGCTGATAAATCTTATTTTTATGTTATTGAAGACGGCTTTCACTATGCGTCGGAAGGGAAACATAATCTTAGACCTATTGAAGGGAGGCATATACTTGCCATCGCTCAGGGGAAAATTGACAGAAATGGAGATAAAATTTTGCGAGACATAGTACGTGAATCAGTAGACCATTTATTGGGAGGTAAGCCCTTGAATAGCCGAAAACTATTCGCATGATCATCGGTATCGGTGTAGATATCGTTGAAGTGGGTCGAATCCAGCATCTAATTAAAAAGTGGGGTGAACGATTTGCCTCACGAATACTCTCTGAAGCAGAACTTTCCTTTTTTTCGGGGAGCTTAGTTCGCGCAGATTTACTTTCACGGCAATTCGCCGCAAAGGAGGCGGTCTCGAAGGCCCTCGGAACAGGATTGAGCGGTATACGTTTAAGTGACGTTTCGGTGCTCCGGGACAACAAAGGTAAACCTATTGTTGAGCTATTTGGAAAAGCTGCTTCAGAGGCATCAGCAATTGGCACGAGTAAAATTCATGTTAGTATCTCTGATGAGCGAGACTATGCTATCGCATATGTAATAATGGTTGGTTGAATTTATCAACTGTCACCGGATCCCATTTTTTAAATCCCTCGACAGATATTGTCTCCCTGATAATGTTTAACAAGAGTTTAAGGTTTAGTGCTTATGCTGAGACTATTTTTTAGAAGGGAGACCTTGCTCGCTTTAAGCTGATATTATGGTTAAAGAATTTATTTTTTTTAGATAATTATGGATTATCCCACGATAGAGAGTACCGTAGGTCATACCCCATTGGTTCGTTTGCAGAGGATCCAGGGTGTTACTACTAACAGGATATTGGTAAAACTCGAAGGTAATAACCCTGCAGGGTCCATCAAAGATAGGCCTGCGCTCAGCATGATTAGCCGCGCAGAAGCAAGGGGAGCAATATCTCCTGGAGACACTTTGATTGAAGCTACAAGCGGTAACACTGGTATTGCACTTGCTATGGCAGCTGCGATCAAAGGATATCGTTTGGTATTGATAATGCCTGCGCATATGAGTGATGAGCGTAAGGCGGCCATGTCTGCCTATGGGGCAGAACTCATGCTCGTAAGTAAGGAAGCAGGAATGGAATCTGCGCGGGACATGGCGCTTCAGATGCAGCAGGAGGGGAAAGGTTTCGTTTTAGATCAATTTGGAAATGAGGATAATCCGGTTTCACACTACGAGGGTACTGGTCCAGAGCTCTTGCACCAAACGGAGGGCGAGATTACTCACTTCGTTAGTTCCATGGGTACTACAGGGACGATTATGGGAGTGTCTAGGTTTTTTAAAGAAGTAAAGCCAGAAGTCGAAATTATTGGATTACAACCTGTAGAGGGGGCAGCAATACCAGGTATTCGGCGTTGGCCGGCCGCTTATATGCCAAAAATCTATGATGCATCTCAAGTAGACCGTGTGATAGATGTAAGTCAAGAACTCGCGGAGTCTACCATGAGAAAGCTTGCAGAGCTCGAGGGTATTCTGTGCGGTGTATCCTCAGGCGGCAATGTGGCAGCGGCACTACAGATCAGTAGGGAAGTTGAAAATGCAACCATCGTTGCTATTGTTTGCGATAGAGGAGATCGTTACCTGTCGACTGGAGTTTTCTCCAAAGTCTAGTGGTGAAAATCACAAAAATGTCATTTGACGTCAAGATATCTGAGCTCAATGCTAGTGGAGACGCGGTAAGCAGTGATGGAGTAATTGTCGTACCCGGGGGCTTACCTGGCGAGAGACTCTCAGTTCTTCCCTTCGCGCGAAAGCAGAAACGGACATACTGCCGGATCGAAAAAATACATGAAGTCTCTGAGCATAGAGTAGAGCCAGTATGTCCCGTGGCTGGTTTGTGCGGTGGTTGCAGTATGCAACATTTGGAGCATATGGCTCAGATCAATTTCAAACAGAGGAATTGGCTAAAAAATTTCTCGACAGGGCCCAATGAAATCTTACCTGCTTTGCTTGGTCCGATATTAAATTATCGGTGCAAAGCAAGATTGGGGGTGAGATTTGTTGAGAAAAAGGGGAGAGTACTTGTAGGCTTTCGGGAAAAGATGAAAGGATTTATTACTGATACTCAGAGCTGTAAAACTCTGCGGTTACCAATAGGAGACTTACTTCAACCTCTCTCAGACTTGATTATGGAATTATCAGATCCTAAATCGATTCCCCAGATTGAGGTTGCGTGCGGAGATTCCATCAGTGCAATAGTAATTCGGCATCTAAGTCGGATGTCCAAACCAGATTTAGTCCGCCTATCAAAGTTTTCCAAGATTCAAAATATTCATATTTACATGCAGCCTGCTGACATTAATTCGACACATAGGTTAGCACCAAGAGTAGCGCACCCATATCTTCATTATGATATTGAAGATTACGGTATTCGCATGTACTTCCACCCTCACGATTTCACGCAAGTTAATCACAGTATAAATAGGTCTATGATCAAATTGGCGATTGACTTGCTTTCTGTCAATCAGGATGACCACGTTCTCGATGCATTCTCAGGAATCGGAAACTTCAGTTTGCCTATTGCACGTTTGGCTGGGTGGGTGACAGGAGCGGAAATATCTTCAGAAAGCGTAAAGAGAGCCCAATACAATGCGATCCAAAACTGTATTGAAAACGTGGACTTTGTTGCTGTTGATTTATTTAATCGTCTCGAACCCGACTTTTTAAGTTCATTCAGTCATCTGCTCGTTGATCCGCCTAGAAACGGTGCTGAATGTTTAATTAAAAGTATTTTAAAGAGTAATGTTAGACGATTAGTTTATGTCTCGTGTAATCCAAAAACGCTTGCACGTGACGTTGGAATTCTTGTTCAGGGCGGCTTTGTTTTTGAGAAAGGGGGTATCATAGATATGTTCCCACACACTGCTCATGTTGAATCTATAGCGCTACTGACACGATAGTGAGGCCAATCAGATTGCGACTAATACAGCGATATAAAGCTAAAGTTCCAGCCTGGAGAGGTAGTCTAAAACCTACTTAAAAACAAAATTACTTTATGATTTAGTGGTGTAATGTTAATTTCTTGATGCCAAAAAAGAAATTTAATGAATTCATCTATAATATAAAGTTTTTCTTACTACAGGAGTGTTTCGTGAAAGTTATCCTTTTAGGCGCCCCTGGTGTTGGTAAGGGCACACAGGCCCAGTTTATTGTCCATAAATATGGAATACCACAAATATCCACAGGAGATATGCTTCGAGAAGCTATAAAAGCTGGTACGTCCCTAGGGAATCGTGTTAAGGATGTAATGGAAAGTGGAGCGTTAGTCACAGACGAAATTATCATCGATCTGGTCAAAGAGCGAATAGCTAACCAAGATTGTAGAAACGGCTTCTTGTTTGATGGTTTTCCCAGAACGATTCCTCAGGCTGAAGCTCTTCTTTCAGAGGGAATCGATATAGATATTGTTCTGGAAATTGGCGTACCTGAAGAGGATATCATAAATCGTCTGAGCGGCCGCAGAGTGCACATAAACTCTGGAAGGGTATATCACGTTCATTTTAATCCACCAAAAATTCAGGGACTTGATGATGAAACCGGAGAAGTTTTAATTCAGAGAGAGGACGATAAAGCGGATACGGTCAAAGAAAGATTAGCAGTTTATAAGAAACAGACAGAACCATTAATTACATTTTATAGTGCTAGCGAGTTGGGGTATCAGTATCATTATATTGATGGGCGAGGATCTGCTCGCTCAGTTTGGAAGAAAATTGAGGTTGTGCTGAATGAGTCAAATAAGGTCAGGTAAATAGTAAGACACTTTCTGTGATGCTCAATCCAGGCGCTCGTGGAGTCTCAATTGTAAAATTTTACTTGACAGTAACGAAAATTCTCTGAGGTTCCAGAATAAAAAGTGTCGCAAATCAATTTTTTTTTTTCTAAACTTCACCTAGTGATTGACTGTATGCAGTTAAATTCTTTGCTAGCGAAACCGCCGAGGAGATGCAACAGCTTATTTACTACACTGCTGTACTTATCAAATTTAAAAACGGGAGCGATAGAAAGTGGTTGCCAAGAAAAAAGTTAAAAAGAAGTCAGTAGCGGTCAAGAAAAAGGTAGTGGCTAAGAAGAAGGTCACTGCCAAGAAAAAGGTAGCGGCCAAGAAGAAGGTCACTGCTAAGAAAAAGGTAGCGGCCAAGAAGAAGGGCACTGCTAAGAAAAAAGTAGCGGCTAAGAAGAAGGTAGCGGCCAAGAAGAAAGCAGCGACCAAGAAGAAGCCTGCTGCTAAGAAAAAGGTGGCGACTAAGAAGAAGCCCTCCGCCAGGAAAAAGGTAGCTAAAAAGAAGTCTTAGAAGTTAAAGAAAGCCCTCTTAAGAGAGGGCTTTCTTTAAGCTGTGGAGTGGCAATCGAGCCTACGAAAGTTGTGAGCAAGTGTTAATGTTATCAAACGACTCCCTTTCGTCAGAGCAGTCTATGATGCGTTTCAGCCGTTGCGAAAGCCAGCCTTTTACAGACTTGGTATCAGACTTTAGATACTGATTTATTGACTCCAGCGTTTTGGCTTTAGATAGAAAAATTAAATGTTGTTCTCTGTTGCCGTCATACGGCACAACTACATCGCTATCCTTAATGTGAGTCGAGAGGCGTTGGACAATGTTAATCGGGATAAATGGCACGTCACATGGTGCGACAAAAACAAGTTCGGTGGAAACGTATCTGCAGCAAGTGAGAATGCCAGTCAGTGGGCCCTGGAACCCTAATCTATAGTCTCTGTAGCAGGGATAAGGCAGGCATTGGTACTTCTCAGGATTTTGGCTGTAGCTAATGATCAATTCATTAACTTGAGGTTTAACCCTCTCAATCACGTGTTTTATAAGAGGCTTCCCTTTAAAAGGCATCCATGCCTTGTCTATACCATTCATTCTACGAGAGGCGCCCCCGGCCAGTATAATCCCTGTTATATTTTCGGTGCTCATAACTCCTGCCACACTGTATCAATTGATGAGGATACATGAATAAACTTCACGAATACTTTGACAATGATGGTCTGCTTGCGCAAGAGATACCTCAGTTTATCGCCCGTGAGCAGCAGATACATATGGCACAAGCCGTGGAAGGATCCCTAAATAAGAAAGAAGTAGCTTTTTATGAAGCAGGTACCGGTACAGGGAAGAGCTTTGCTTATCTAGTTCCTATTCTACTATCAGATCGTAAAGTAATTATATCGACCGGCACGAAGACACTTCAGGACCAACTTTTTTTTCAAGATTTACCGCTTCTTGGGCAATTTTTTCCTCTCCATCAAATTGCTCTACTAAAAGGTAGAAGTAACTATCTTTGCTCTCATCGTTTAAATAAATTTTTAACTGTCATGGCTTCAAACGAGAGGAGCTTAGCCCAGCTTGTAAGAGTTCGAGAGTGGGCATCGAGAACAAATTCTGGTGATTTATCCGATGCTCCCCTAGTCGACGAGGAAGTGCAGCCTCTCATCACTAGCACTCGAGAAAACTGCCTCGCTTCGAGTTGCCCAGATATTGAAACCTGTGCTCTATATTCAGCTAGAAAAAAAGCACAGGAATCTGATGTAATTATCATCAATCACCACTTACTATTTGCTGACCTTGCATTAAAAGAAGATAGTTTAGGCAGCCTGTTACCGGAGATAGAAGCTATTGTTGTTGATGAGGCACATCAAGTCCCAGAGATTGCGAGGCAATTTTTTGGCAAAACTTTAAGTTCAAAACACTTGGCAGATTTGATCAGAGACCTCAGATGTGAGATGTCTCTGCTCGGTAATGATGATAGAACCTTACTTGATATGGTCTCACTCCTAGAAAGCGAAAATATAGCGATGGTGCATCAAGTTTTGGCTGAAGATCTCGAGTACGAGAAGTGGCTGGGGGATCGGGGTCGACCCATCATTATAAAACTCAATGCCATTCTTTGTAATTTAGTACTGACACTCAACAAAGCATCCTCAAGGAATGAGGGTATGAAAAAATTAGCCAATCGAACAGAGCAAATTGCCTGTGATTTTCGCCTACTTACTGAGAGTTCTGAGCTAGCAGATTCACTTAGGTGGGTTGATAAGGCTAAGGGCAGTTTTACTATTCATCTATCACCGATAGATATTTCGCAAACGATTGGTAGATTATTCTCCAATACTGCATGGATATTCTGCTCTGCTACGCTAACTATAGACGGTAATTTTAGCCATATTCAAAAAGCTCTTGGCGTTGAGAAGGCAACAGGAAAAGTGTTTGCTAGTCCATTCGATTTTCGGAAGCAAGTTAAAGCTTATCTACCTTTCGAGTTACCGAAGCCCGGAACTGATGCTCACACGCACGCGTTAGTAGACTCCATTATTCCTATTCTACGAAGTAATTCAGGACGGACTTTTTTTCTTTGCACTAGTTACAGAGCCCTCCATATCGTCCGACAGCGGTTGAGCGGCTGTTTTCCCATACTTTGTCAAGGAGATTTGCCTCGCCGTGAATTGCTACTTGCATTTCGAAAAACTCTAAGAACTGTTTTAATCGCAACGCATAGCTTTTGGCAGGGCGTTGATTTGAAAGGAGCTAACTTAACCTGTGTAGTAATTGATAAGTTACCATTCGCAAGTCCCCAAGACCCGCTAGTAGAGGCGACTATGCAGGCTACAAATAAACGAGGCGGGAACGGTTTTGTAGACTATTTGTTGCCACAAGCTATTATTAGGTTAAATCAAGGTTTTGGAAGGTTAATCAGGTCGGAAAGTGACCGAGGACTTTTTGTTCTGGGAGATCCTAGAATCAAGTCACGCCACTACGGCGAAATGGTTTTATCAAGTCTTCCCGATATGGAATGGATTGAAATAGATGGTGCGTGCAAATACCTCAGTGAACTCAGTGAATGTTCTAGCGATTGATACTTCTTCGACTTCTTGCATACTTGGGCTGCAGGTAGGCGAACTTATTTTCGACGATGTCCGTGCGTCAGGAAGGTCTCACAGTCGGGATATTCTTCCTGCAATAAATTCACTTCTTGAAGTAAGTGGGCTCACTTTCGGTCAACTTGATTATATCGTCTTTGGAGAAGGCCCTGGTTCGTTCACCGGCCTTCGTATAGCCGTTGGTGTAGTGCAGGGACTGGGATATGGTTTGGAAATTCCGGTTGTACCTGTATGCTCTCTTGCCTGCTTGGCTCAATCCTCTTATCAAAAGTATGGTAATGGATATCATCTAGTAGCTCTTCACGCTCGAAAAGAAGAGGTTTATTTCGGCCTCTACGAAATAGAAAAGCATATCGCTAAGCCAATAATTACTGAAACAGTTCTTGATGTGAATGAGATAGACTTTGAGTTAACAGGGGATTGGATTGGAGTGGGTGATGGTTGGATTTTTCGAGAGCAGCTTGAAAAATCCCTGAAAATCGATATGCAAAGAATTGATACTGATATCCAATTACAGCCAACAGCTTTGTTGAATCTCGGCGCGGAATCTTTTAAACAAGGGGAATACATAGATGCGCTTAGTGCAAGACCAAAATATTTGAGAGAAAATTTTCCCTCTAATGACGTTGGAAAGTGAGTCGTTTCGTACTGGAGGAGTCCGAAAAAGGACTTCGTCTTGCAGACAAATTTATCCGGCAACGTCCTTTATTAATAGACTTTTCATCAGATTATTTTTACCGTCGAGTGAAGAATACGACGGCGAAAAAGGAGCTTGTCGCTAGAGCTGCTGGAGCGAAACCTTATATAAAGGTGCTCGATTGTACTGGCGGTCTTGGTCGGGATGCCTTCCTTTTAGCATCATTAGGTTGTTGTGTAACCATGATTGAGAGATCAAATGTAATAGCATTACTTTTGAAAGATGCTCTCAAGCGGGCGTTAGGGCACCCTGAGTTAGGTGATGTTGCGATGCGAATTAAACTTGTAGCCATGGATGCACGAAATTACCTTAGTCAAATGGATTTTATCCCTGATGTAATCATGCTTGATCCGATGTTTCCTAATAGGAGAAAGAGTGCGAAGGTTAAGGGTGATATGCAAATAGTCCAGCGTTTCCTTGGGCAGGACGAAGATGTTTTAGCTTTATTTGAATCAGCAATTAAGGCTAAGTCTCCAAGGGTAGTAGTGAAACGACCTTTGTATGATAAGTCGAAGCTGCCGGTCGAGCCTACAAATGTCGTGATGGGTTCATCCATTCGTTTTGATATATTTCTCCGGTAATCCCCTGATAAAGACCTATTCCAATGCATGAAAAGATAAAACTTGTACTATTAAGAATATACCTTACTGAGTATTCCCATTTAAAAGCTCTGAGAGCTCTGAACGCGTTCCCTCTATTTCAATCTCGTATAACTTTGAGTACTTTCTCTCTGTCACTGACGCTACGTCTGCCTGAGTACTGAGTACCGTTGGCCTGAGGAACACTAAGAGATTTTGTTTCTCATATGATTTTGTTTCACTGCTGAATATTTTTCCTAGCCCTGGAAGTTTTTCAAGGATGGGTACCCCTGATCGATTTTTTGACATTTTGTCTCTCGTGAGACCGCCGAGAATAATTACTTCTCCGTCATCGACTAAAACTGTTGTATCGATTGTTCTCTTACTTGTGATGATGTCAGCAGCTGCTTCTTCTCCAATCGCCAGAAGACTGCTCTCTTCTACCTCTGATACTTCTTGGTGAATTTCAAGACGTATCAATGCTCCCTCGTGGATATGTGGTGTGACCTCTAATGTTAGGCCGACATCCTCTCTTTGAATGGTAGTAAATGGATTGTTTTGGTTGCCTGTTAAACTTGAGCCCGTCCTGAAGGGGACATTCTGGCCAACAACTATCTTCGCTGTCTCATTATCCATTGTCGTGATACTTGGAGTAGATAATAAATTCGCATTTCTATTTGTGGCTAATGCACGAATTATGAAGGCAAAGCTCGTAGAAGTCTCGGATAGGCGTCCGCCACCGACAAGGGGTGCTCTCCCGAGGTCTGTCAAAGCTGGTGTTTGTGTCGCAATTGACTGCAATATATTAGCTAGTGTGCTGTTTGGTGCTGTTAAGCCTAACGGAAGACTGGACTTAGATTTATCACCTACAAATAATTCAGAACCTAGTTGCCGCTCAAAATCCGTTGTTACTTCTACTATAGCTGCCTCTATTAGTACTTGTAGTCGGCGAACGTCGAGGTCATTGATAATCTCTTTCAATTCAATCATTGTTGAAGGCTTCGCCTTGATTACGAGGGCATTGAGAGAGAGGTCTGCTTGAATATTTGTACCAACCTGTTGACTGCTCGTTGCGTTCTCATCAATTCCATCTGATATGAGGTTGGATAGGAGTTCAGCCATTTTCCCCGCGTCGGAATGAGCGAGCCTGACTACTTGCACCGTACCTGTTCTGTTTGCCGGTACATCTAAGTTTCTCACTAGTTTGGAGACTCTTTGGACCGTGTTTTCTTCACCCTTTACGACTAAACTATTTGTGCGTTCGCTCGCTACAACGGTGACTTTGTTTGGCCCTTTCGCTCCTTCCCCAATTTCATCTGGTGCGAGCTGTTGTAGGAGAACTATTATATCTTCTACCCAGGCTTCTTTTAGATCGATGATTTTAATAAACTTTTTGTCTAAGACATCTATTTTCCTCACGATATTTTCTAGACGATTAATGTTACTAGCGTAATCACTAATTAATAACACGTTTGGCAGCTCTAAGGCTGCAACATGGCCATGTTGCGGAATCAGGGGTCGTAATATTTTTACTAGTTCCTGGGCAGGCGCGTGAGTGACTGAAACCACTCGGGTTACGATCTCTTCTGAATTTACTTTTTCAAAATCAAATGGATTTCCACTTTGCTTCGCCAAGACCTGTTGCACAATTTTCGTGGTGTTACCCGCGGGTACAGCAGCGAAACCATGAACACGAAGTACGCTCAGAAACAATTCATAAACGCTTTCTTTATCCATGGGAGTGTTGGAGACTACTGTGACATTGCCCTTAATTCTAGGGTCGACAACAAAGCTTTTTCCTGATATTTCAGATACCTGTGCAATGAATTCTCTCAGCTCTGTGTTGCGCAGATTAATTGTCCACTCATTTTGAGCTAAAAGAGGAAGGTGGATGCCTAGGAGTAGGCTAATCAGCAATATTATTCTCATAAACTCTCCTAACTCGATGGAATTGGAACCGTGAGAAAAAGTTTTTTTGAGCCCCTCTTTATTTCTATACGAGCCCGTTTCTGAGCGAGAGCTTGTGCTAATACCACGGCATCATTTTCGCCCCCGCCTAAAGGAGTCCCGTTAATAGCCACAACGATATCCCCGCTTTGTAAACCTGCTTTGCTCAACATAGTGTTTGAGGAGTTTAGACGGTAACCCCGTAGACTGTCTTCCACAACCAAATCAATGCTATCCTGGCGAAATACTTCTGAGGGACTATTGTTAACTTTCTCACCATACGTTTTGATCATCTGAAGGATTTTTTCTCCAGGTGAACTGTTAGTACTAGCGGTATTTTCCTGAATTTTACTAGGTTCATTTACTGTAATTTCTATACGCTCTTTATCTTCTTCATCGGTATCGCTCTTGATGATTTCTGTACTAGCCTTAATCTTCTGATTACCACTAGTCCCGCTAAAATTTTTTTCCTTGAACATCAATTTTTCCAATCGTGAGCCTCGATTGATTAGGATAAAGTGGCTGTGTACAGAATCTAAAATTGCATTTCCGGGCAATCGATCTCCAATCTGATATAACTTGCCTGCGTTACCCCTTTGCGCAACAACGGCAATAGACTGATTACTATTTCCTGATTTAAAAACGCCTAATAACTCGAGTGCAAGCTGGGTCTTAGGCGCATAAATAAGTTCAGGTAATTCTTCTTCCCCGATATTTCCAAACAGGCCAAGTGAAGCAAAGTCGATGGGCTTTAGTGGGATAGAACTTGTTTTCTTAAGCTTGCTCTGGAGTGATGTTCCCATTGGATTAGTGTTTTCCATAACAAAGAAAATCGTATCTACAATTATCATTACTATAAAAATAATCAGAACTAACGAGATAGGTGTCGCAAGCTGTTGCTGATACTTTCTAAGAAATTGGGATAGTGTGTCCAAGCTCTGCCAATATTTTTGATAAGCGGGTACCTTAACAAGGATTACAGGAGCTGGCTACATCACAAAATTTTCTCTTCGATCGTGAAAACTACAGAGTCTGGATCGATGTTTTCTCCACCGGGGAAACCCGCAAGGGATAAAAATCTTCTCTTAAATTGCAAGGCAACCCATCCATCATGTTGCAGATGGATTGAGAGTCCTAACTGGCCTTCGTTGTATACATCAAGAGTTAACTTTTTTTCTTTTACGGAAAATATGCCGTTTAATCCGGGTAAAGAAACCGTTTGGCCTCTCTTTCCATTTTGGAACATGACGTTGCCGCCTGTCCAATCAATATTCCCTGAGGCCGAAGAAAACCAGTCATTATAGATGCTTAAGTTGATCTCTCTAAAGTTGAACGCCCCAGATAGTAATAATCCATGATGTTTACCGACCTCGTTAATATATCTGCTATTAATAAATCCTCGTAGACCGAGAAACTGTCCTTGGTCTGCGTCTGTAACAAAGCGTCCCACCAAATCATGGTGAGTTCCAGTGGCACTTAAAGTAAAGACTATACGGCCTTCTAGCAAGGCTTTGGGTACTAAACTCCAATTAATTTCTGAGGCTGGAAGAGTGAGATACTGAATATTCGCAGAACCCTTCCAGATACTTCCGGAAATTTGAAAAATGTTTGTATCTGGTAGTAGAGGTAAATCATTCTGGTATAATTTTAGTACTATACTAGCGGGCATACAGATAATGATGAAAATTACCAATGTGATTACAACTGTTATCCCATAAAGTGCGATTCTGCTCCTTACCACGAAACTGGGATCTCCCCCTTTTGGTCTATTTGGAGCCAATGAAAACTGTCGGTAGATTTCACTTCTGCATTACACCTTATTTCTTTTTTAAAAAACTTAAACGCTTCTTTTGCACATTCATGATCTGTACTCCATGGTGTGCCATTTGACTTAAACCATACGGACGTATAGCCACCCTCTACTGCATCAGGGACGATTAGACAATCGGTAGCTCTTCCTTCCAGCAAGAGCGTTAGACAGGGGAACTTTCCTTTTATATCGAACCGACTTTGAAGCCAAGATAGTATGGTTTCACTCGATACGTCCCTGACATAAATTTCAATATCTGGAAATTGTTTAGTCACTTAAGCTCCGATGAGCATACGTTCGAGTATATTCGTATAAAGTCGAGATAGCTGCAGAAGATCGTTCGTATCTACGCATTCATTTATCTTATGAATGCTTCTATTACTGGGGCCTAATTCAACAACTTGAGTCCCAGTGGGCGCGATAAATCTTCCATCCGAAGTACCACCCGAAGTTGATAGTTCTGTCTCTATATTTAGGTGGTTTTCTATGCTTGCTTTCACCGCTGAGATTAGTTTACCCCCCCTGGTAATAAAGGGTTGGCCGGATAATCGCCATTTGACTTCATACTCTAGGTTATATTTGTTTAGTATTTCCTCTGTCCTAGCCTTCAGCTCTTCAGCAGTTTTCTCGGTTGAGTAGCGGAAATTAAACATGGCCTCTAAAGAACTTGGGATTATATTATTCACTCCGCTACCTGCATGGATATTCGAGAGCTGCATTGTGGTGGCAGGGAAAAACTCATTGCCCTCATCCCAGGTTTCGCTAGCCAACTCATTTAGAGCCGGTATAGCCACGTGAATAGGGTTTATGGCGTCCTGTGGATATGCGACATGTCCTTGGCGACCAATAATTCTGAGATTTCCATTAAGAGATCCACGTCGCCCGATGCGTATTACATCGCCTAACTTCTTGGAGCTGGATGGCTCCCCAACTACACACCAGTCGATGTGGGTTTTCCGCGCAGTGAGTTCCTGAACTACTTTTATCGTTCCATTGGTTGCTGCAGCTTCCTCATCACTGGTTATCAACATTGCGATAGTTCCACTAAATCTGGAGTTTAGATCTAAGAATCGTTTTATGCCAGTTACCATAGCTGCGAGACTGCCTTTCATATCCGCAGCTCCTCGACCGAATAATAAGTTGTCTTTGATCAGAGGAATGAAGGGGTCTGATTGCCATTCCTCTAGAGGTCCTGGTGGGACCACGTCAGTATGCCCAGCAAAGGCCATGATCCCACCTGGGCTTGACCCTTTCCTGGTAGCCCAAAAGTTTGAAACATCGCCAAAGGGCATGTGTTCAATAGTGAAGCCCATACCACTTAGATACGATGCTAGAAGTTGTTGGCAGCCTTCGTCACTTGGAGATATTGATCTTTTGGAAATAAGCTCCTGAGTCAGATCTAGGGTCAAGTCATCTAGGGTGGCGATTTCTTCGTCTCCTTGAAAGGTAACATCATTTATTTGCATGCAAAATCTTGTTTAATTCAATTGCCTTCCTATTGCTTCGGCACTCAACAACTCCAGTTTGCGAGTTTCTAAGGAATAACATGTCCGAGTGACCTGCTAGGTCACGGGCCTTGACAACTTCTACTTTCTTTTTTTTCTCATCCATTACCTGCACCAAGGTTCCGGGTGTTATGTAAAGTCCTGCTTCAATTGTGCAACGATCACCCAGGGGGATACCAGTACCGGCGTTGGCACTGATAAGACATTCCTGGCCTATCGTAATTAAAGTATTGCCCCCTCCGGAGAGTGTACCTGCCGTGCTTGCACTACCGCCTATATCTGTACCGCTTCCTATAGTCACACCCTGGGAAATCCGTCCTTCAATCATGTTTGGACCCGCTGCCCCAGCGTTGAAGTTAACAAATCCCTCATGCATTACAGTGGTACCCTCACCCAAGTAAGCTCCCAGCCTTACTCTCGCGCTATGCGCAATTCGAACACCTGATGGAACTACATAATTCGACATTTTTGGAAACTTATCTACTGACGCCACTTCCACCACACGACCATTAATTCGTGCATTAAGCTGTACGAGGTCTAACTCTTCTGGATCTACTGCCCCTACATTGGTCCAGGCGACATTTGGTAATATCCCGAATAAGCCCTCGAGATTTAGGCTATTTGGTTGAACTAGCCGGTGAGAGAGCAGATGGAGCTTGAGGTAGGCTTCAGGCACTGTCTTAGGACTACTATCTTTTTCTAGCAGAGTCACTACGATGGGTCTGACCGACTCACTGAAAACTTCGAGGTATTCCATTTCTGCTATCTTTGAAAGCTTTTTTATAACTTGCTTTTCCAATTCTATTACTTGGTTCCCTTGAGAGTAACCTGCGATGCTAGAAATTATGGAGACAAGAGAATAATCAGGCTTGATAAGGGGCTTTGGGTAATACACTTCTAGCCAGTCGCCATAAGAATTTTTCGTTCCTACTCCAAAAGCTAAGCTAAACACATAACACTCCTTTGGATACCACCCCTGAGTTTACTACAATTACGAGATTTGGGTTATCCTAGATGTTCTAAGAAATGCTTTATCCTATGGGCGGCTTCTACGCATTCTCCTTGCTCGGCAACCAAAGCCAAACGCACCCGATTAGATCCTGGATTTACTCCATTGACTTCCCTTGCAAGATAGCTTCCTGGAACGATCTTCACATTAGTTTTAGCTAATAGCTGAATAGTAAATTCCTCATCGGGTATGGGGGTTTTTGGCCAAAGGTAGAAGCCTGCATCTGGTTGTTGCATAGGCCACGTGGGGTTAACAATTTTTAAAAAGGCCTCGTATTTTTTCAAGTATTGAGATCTGTTTTCAATAGTATGTTTTTCTTCTTCCCATGCCAGAGCACTTATGAACTGGTTTTGGATAGGCATAGCGGAGCCATGGTAAGTTCGATAGAGCAGAAATTTTTCAAGTATGTTTGCATCGCCGCATACATATCCTGAGCGTAATCCCGGGAGATTCGATCGCTTAGATAAGCTATTGAATGCGATGCAGTTTTTATAATCGTGACGTCCCATAGCACTTGCGGCTTCAAGTAATCCTGGTGGAGCTTCTTTAGAGTAGATTTCCGAGTAACATTCATCCGAAACAATAGTAAATTTATAATCATCAGATTTTCTAATGACGTACTGGAGATCCTCAATGCTCATAATTGAACCACTTGGGTTCCCAGGGGTGCATAGATAAACTAAAGAACAAGCCTCCCACTCAGCTTTGGTAACTGCATTAAAGTCAGGATTAAAATTATTAGCCTCATCGCACGGGATATATCGAACTCTACTTCCAGCTAAAATCGCTGCGCCCTCATAAATTTGATAGAACGGATTGGGTATAAACGTGAGTCCACTGCCATCAATTACAGCTTGCGCGATAGCAAACAAAGCCTCTCTCGTTCCATTCACCGGAAGTACTTCTGACCCCGCATCGATTGGTCTGCTGAGATTAAAGCGTACGGTTACGAAATTTGCTATTGCTTCTCTTAGCTGCAAGATACCTTTAGTGGGCGGGTATGTGCTAAATCCGTTTGAGATCATCTCAGGGTCACAATAGGTCTCTATTAGGAAATTTGGAGTTCGATGCGTTGGTTCTCCTAGAGCAAGAGATATGGGTTTCATGTCTTTGGGGGGAGTGACATCTTTTACCAATGCACTTATTCTTTCAAAAGGATAAGGATGCAAACTATTTAAACGCTTGTTCATGTACCGACTCTCTCAACATGCTGATCTAGGTCTTGACAGATTTTATTCATAAGTGTCTGACTTATGCAGCTTTCTCCGATCGCTTTGCCGTTTTTACTAACTTCAAAGACATCTTCAACACGTTCACCTAAAGTGGTAATTCTGGCATTAATAATTGTTATATTCATCTCAACAAAGACATCGGCAATTTTAGCTAGTAACCCCGGGCGGTCAGGGGCAATCACACTAAGTATTGAAAAAGTCTCATTATCAATAATTGTTACCTCTGTCTTCAGCTTAAAGTGTCTTAGGGCACGTGATGTTCTTCTTTCTGAACCAAAATTATGTTCGCCGGGCGAACTTAAGTATTTCAATATTTTGGTTTTGATTCGTTCTGTACGGAAAGGTTTATTGCCAACTGGCGCGCCATTTAGATCTAAAACAGTAAATGTATCCAGAACCGCTTGGCTCTTTGAACTCGCTATTTTCGCTTCTACTACGTTTAGTGCTAGGGCATCAAGTGCTGAAACTATAGATGCGAATATATGCGGCGCATTTTTTGTATAGACGAAAATTTGAGTTGCTCCCTCGTCGTTTCTCCTTCTGTGCGTAACATCTCGAATGCCAATCACGGGACTATTAGACAGAGCGTATTCCTTCATAATGCTCGTCTGCCAAACGATATTCGAGACGGAATCCTTGAGGAAGTAATCATCCCCCAAGGACTGCCATATCTTTGAAGCCTCGTTGGGTTTTATTTTATGTTCCTGCAATCTTTCTAGCGCATGCGTTTTAATTTGGCGTAGATAGTCATTCTTGTCGACATAGGTTTCAAGACCTGTGCGCAAAAGCTTCCGGGTTTCTAAGTACAGCTGACGCATCAGTGATGCTCGCCAGCTATTCCACAGATTGGGATTGGTGGCAGTTATATCTGCTACTGTTAAAGAATAGAGGTAATCTAATCGAATTTGGTCCTGAACCTGGAGAGCAAACTCTCGTATTACCGAAGGGTTGTGAATGTCTTTTCGTTGGGCAATTGTAGACATCATTAAATGGTTTTCTACCAACCAACAAACAAGATTTGTATCCCAAGTTTCGAGCCTGTGTCTTTCGCAAAATTTTCTTACTATCTTTACTCCTAACTTCGAGTGGTCGCCACGTAAACCTTTTGCGATGTCATGATAAAGACCAGCAATATAGAGCAGTTCTATTTTCGGTAACTGATGATGAATGTGGGCAGCAATAGGAAATCGCTGTTCTTGGTTTTTATAACGGAAGCGTCTCATGTTTCTAACAACCTGAAGAGTATGAGCGTCCACGGTGTAAATATGAAATAAATCAAACTGCATTTGGCCGATAATTCGTCCAAATTCCGGTATGTAGGCTCCCAGAATTCCATAACGTTCCATTCTGCGAAGCTGAGTAAATAAGTGATGCTTTGAGCGAAGCAGCTCGAGAAATAGACGAGTAACCTCATTATCATTTCGAAAATCTTCATCAATTAGTGAGGCATGTTTCCGAATTAAGCGGATTGTTGCTGAATGCACTCCATGAATATCTTCTCTATTCCCTAAAATCACAAACAGCTCTATCAACGCAGAGGGTGTATCAAGAAACACTGTATTTCGAGTTACC
Organism: Pseudomonadota bacterium; assembly: GCA_036337195.1. GTDB lineage: Bacteria > Pseudomonadota > Gammaproteobacteria > Pseudomonadales > Azotimanducaceae > UBA7455. The sequence continues at coordinate 108,205 of JAYZES010000012.1, read as the reverse complement.
TCGAGAAAGTCATTTCTCAGCTGGAAACGAGTATTGATTGGAGTTATTTTGAGAGTCTTCTTTACCGTTAGTTCTTCAAAATTCCGCAGCAACAGACCGTTAATGTAGTTCATCTCTAACGCTGTACGGTAATAGTCCTGCATAAATTGCTCTACAGCTAGCTGTTCTGAATCTTCATATCCAAATATTATTGAGAGGGTTTGTTGGTGTTCAAAAGATAATCTGTCATCCTCTTTCTGGGCGACTAGGTGCAGACCAAAGCGAATTTTCCAAAGTAAGTCTCTACCTTGAATTAAGGTCGCGCCTTCACCTTCAGTTAGAACCTGTTTCTCTACTAATTCCTCAACTGTATGAGTCCCGAAGATACGCTTGGCAATCCAAAGCAGGGTTTGTATGTCCCTGAGACCTCCGGGAGAGTTTTTTATATTAGGTTCTAAGCTGTACTCAGTATGGTTGAATTTCTTATGTCTGACTTTTTGTTCCTCTGATTTAGCTTTATAGAATTGTTTTGGGCTCCAAATCTTGTGGGGAGCAATTTGCCTCAAGATTCTGCAGGCAAGCTCTACGTCCCCAGCGATCGCGCGAGCTTCCATTAGTGCGGTCAGGACAGTTACGTCTGCACTAGCTTGACTTCGACATTCCTTCAAAGACCGCACACTATGGCCGACCTCAAGTCCAATGTCCCACAATAACGTAACGAAACTCTGGATGTTTTCTCGATGTAAATCGTAGTTTGATCTCTCCAACAAAATGAGGAGGTCAATATCGGAGTGGGGGTGTAGCTCTGCTCGTCCATATCCACCAACAGCGAGAAGAGAAATTCGTGTCTTTCTCCAACTGGTTAAGTTCTGATTCCAGTTAAAACGCCCCCATGCCGATTGCATAATTGAGTCAATAAAGGATGCTCTGTCGGAGATAAGTTGATTAGCCGTTGTCCCACGTCGAAATTCGCATTCTGCTAATTCGTTGAATTCAGAGATTGCTGTCTTATACAAAAGGAGCGGATTTTTTTTGTCAGATAAATCATGTAACAGATCAATTTTGTCCGCAAAGTAGTTCACTAAGTACTCTTTTCAATAGTATCATCACTACGGTAAGTAAGAATGTCATAGCCAGTGTCTGTCACCAAAATGGTGTGCTCCCATTGAGCGGTTAATTTGTGATCTTTGGTGACTACAGTCCAATCGTCAGGAAGCACTTTTACGTCTCTCTTCCCAACATTAATCATTGGTTCAATGGTGAAGATCATTCCTGGTTCAAGGGCAACACCAGTGCTGGCTTTTCCAAAATGTAATATTTGTGGCTCGTCATGAAAAATTCGGCCAATACCATGTCCGCAGTATTCTCGTACGACGGAATAGTGATGTTTTTCTGCATGTACCTGAATAGCGTGTCCTATGTCCCCTGTGTATGCGCCGGGTTTAACTTTTCTAATACCCTCGTACATGCACTCTTGACAGATCCTCACTAACCTTTCTGCTAGCACGGAAGGCCGGCCAACAAAAAAAGTTTTGCTTGAATCCCCATGGAAACCGTTTTTGATAGGGGTCACGTCAATGTTGATTATATCGCCATCTTTGAGTACTTTGTCATCTGACGGAATTCCATGACACACCACGTGATTCACTGAAGTGCAAATTGATTTAGGAAATCCTCGATAGTTAAGGGGCGCGGGAATTGCACCCTGTTTATTCACAGTATACTCGTGACAGATCCTATCCAGTTCTCCTGTTGTGACACCAGGCACCACATGGGGTTCGATCATCTCAAGTAAGTCGGCCGCCAGCGCTCCAGAAATTCTCATCTTTTCTATATCTGCTGCTGATTTCAGTTCAATTGCCATGTTGGTTTGGTAATGTCTGCTGATTCCAAAGCTACGTACTATACCAGAAATGGTGCAACAATTTGGTTTAAGAAGCACAATATGGTATAACCCGGCGCAGCTTCGTGTCCTTGGACGCCTAGCAAGAAAAAAATAATTTAATTACTATTTCTCACACATACCGACACATTATTCGGGTGCCAGGGTGCTGGTTGGATGATGGGGTGTGTGGAGGCTTAACCCGAAAAATGGAGGAAGTATGTCTAGCGTATCTATGCGTGAGCTGCTTGAAGCCGGAGCTCACTTTGGTCATCAGACAAGGTATTGGAACCCAAAAATGAATGAGTACGTTTTTGGGGCCAGAAACAATATCCACATTATAAATCTTGAAAAAACCCTTCCACGTCTGCAAGAAGCATGCGTTTATATCCGTGGTATTGCCGCAAAGCGTAACAAAATTTTGTTTGTTGGCACTAAGAGAAGTGCGGGGAAGGTAGTAAAAGAGCACGCTGCTAGAGTGAAAATGCCCTATGTGGACAAGCGATGGCTGGGAGGCATGCTGACCAATTACAAGACCATTCGACAGTCGATTAGGCGGTTACGCGACTTAGAGACTCAGAGTACAGATGGAACCTTTGAGAAACTTACAAAAAAAGAAGCTCTCTCGCGACAGAGAACGTTGGAAAAACTGGAGGACTCTCTAGGTGGAATTAAGGATATGGGTGGTCTACCAGATGCGCTGTTCGTGGTAGATGTTGATCATGAGCGTATTGCAATCACCGAAGCAAAAAAATTACAAATTCCTGTAATTGGGATCGTTGATACGAATAGTAATCCCGACGGCGTCGATTATGTAATTCCAGGTAATGATGACGCCATTCGTTCAATTCGATTGTTCGTTGAAGCTATCGCTGACTCCGTCATAGAAGGTCAGGCAGAGTCTAACGCTGATATCGGTAAGGACGAGTTTGTTGAGGTAACAGAGGAATCTGAGGAAAAATCTAACCTCTTAAGCTCTGAGAGCGAAGCTAATGGAGAGTTGCAAGAAGATAATGTTAACGAGATCTCTATTGATCAAGAATCAAATCAGGTGGGAACGCAAGACTAGTTGAGTATTGCAGTCTTAAAACAAGGGATAAGGAGTTAAGTTATGGCGATCTCAGCATCTATGGTGAAGGAGCTTCGCGAGCGTACCGGACTTGGTATGATGGATTGCAAGAACGCGCTGGTTGAAGCTGGTGGGGATATGGAAAGCGCTATAGACAATTTACGTAAATCAAGTGGGATGAAAGCGGCTAAAAAAGCTGGACGCATAGCTAGTGATGGGATGATTTCCGTAAAAGTTTCTCCAGACCGAGAGTTTGGCATAATGGTCGAAGTTAACTGTGAAACTGACTTTGCTGCGAGAGACGAGAACTTTATCGATTTTGTTCAACTGGTCGCGGATAAAGCTTATGCTGAACGAGTAACCTCAATCGATGAGCTCCTTTCATTGGGTTTGGAATCTCTTCGCGAATCCTTGGTACAGAAGATTGGAGAGAATATCTCCATCAGAAGAGTTGAGGTTTTTAGTAGTCCCCATGTTTCCAGCTATGTTCATACCAATAATAAAATAGGTGTTTTAGTTGCTCTGCAAGGGGGCAGCGAGGGTTTAGGAAAAGATATTGCCATGCATATTGCCGCTGCATCGCCCATGGTAGTTAGCCCTGATGAAGCGCCAGCCGACGTGATTTCCAAGGAGCGAGAGATTTATACAGTTCAAGCGAGTGAGAGCGGTAAGCCCCCTGAGATTGCTGCAAAAATCGTTGAAGGTCGGATAAGGAAATATCTCGAAGAGATTAGTCTCACCGAACAGACCTTCGTTAAGGATTCTGATTTGACAGTAGGCTCTCTGCTAAAACAGGAAGACTCTAGAGTAGTTAAGTTTCGACGATACGAGGTAGGTGAGGGTATAGATAAAGTCGAGGATGACTTTGCCGCAGAGGTAGCTAAACAGCTCACGTAGAATGGCTAAGAGGAAGCCAAGATACCACAGAATTTTACTCAAGCTGAGTGGGGAGGCCTTGGGTAGGAATGGCGTGGGTATTGATCCGTCAGTGTTAGATCGGTCTGCGTTAGAGATCGGGCAGCTGCTCGGGATTGGTATTCAGGTAGGTCTAGTAATCGGTGGTGGTAACTTGTTTCGGGGTGCGGAACTTAACGCGGCGGGTCTAGACAGGGTAACTGGTGACCACATGGGCATGCTGGCTACGGTAATGAACGCTCTTGCGATGAGGGACGCATTGGAACGAGCTAATATCAAAACTATCGTTATGTCCTCGATACCTATGAGTGGCGTTGTTGAACACTACGATCGGCGGTTAGCAATTCGATATTTGACAGAAGGTGATGTAGTCATATTCTCTGCAGGCACTGGTAATCCTTTTTTTACAACCGATTCTGCCGCCTGTTTACGCGGCATTGAGATAGATGCTGATATTGTTTTAAAGGCGACTAAGGTTGATGGTGTGTACGACAGCGATCCTTTAAAGGAAAAGGCAGCAATTAGGTTTGATGCCTTGAGTTACAATGACGTCCTAGACAAACAATTGGCAGTGATGGATCTTACGTCAATTTGTTTAGCTAGGGATCATAAGATGCCGATTCGGGTTTTTTCCATGGAGAAGGCCGGAGCTCTCGCAAATGCCGTTATTGGAATAAATGAAGGGACTCTAATTAGTTAAGCAATTGGTGGTTAAAAGGAATCTATGGTGATTGACGAGATATTAAAAGATGCAGAAGTACGTATGATTAAGACTCTGGAATCCTTAGAGAGCGCATTTGCGAGAATACGTACGGGCCGAGCTCATCCTGGTCTTTTAGACGGTGTTCTAGTTTCGTACTATGGCACCGATACAGCTATTTCACAGATGGCTAATATCGTTGTCGAAGACGGTCGAACACTGCTCATTACCCCTTGGGAAAGAGGTATCATTCCAGATATCGAAAAAGCGATATTAAAATCTGATCTTGGTTTAAATCCCGCGGTCTCGAGCGAGAATATTCGGTTGCCAATGCCACCCCTAACAGAAGAGAATCGCCGGGAGTTGACTCGCGTGGCCAGAGCAGAAGCAGAGAATGCGAAGGTAGCGATTCGAAATATAAGGCGTGATGGTAATAACGATGTAAAGGAGTTCCTTAAGGAAAAAGAAGTCACTGAAGATGACGCTCGTAGAGGTGAAGATTTGATGCAGAAACTTACCGATGAGAAAATCGAAGAGGTGGGTAAAAGATTGGAAAAGAAAGAGTCCGATCTGATGGAGATCTAGCTCAAATGCTTCTAAAGCGAGTTCTTACAGCCCTTGTTATTGCTCCGATCGCGATTTTAGGGGTCTGCTTTCTACCCCAAACTCAATTTGCGGTCTTCGTCGGTGCAATAATGTCTGTAGGGGCCTGGGAGTGGGGTCGGTTAGCAGGACTTGGCTGTCGCAGCAGAGTAGCCTATGCAGTACTAATTACCTGTCTTCTTCCAGCTACCTATTTTCTCTCATCCATGGCGATCTTACTGGTGGGTTTAAGTTGGTGGATGACAGCAGTTGTCTTAGTCTTTTTTTATCCCAAACTCACAAGTTTCTGGGCATCAAAATCAATTCGCTGTCTTATCGGTATAGTCATTTTAGTGCCTGCTTGGAAAGCCATTCTTTTGCTAAGGGCATTGCCAGAAAGTAATTATTTAATGCTCTTGCTTCTATGCGTGATATGGGGTGCGGATATTGGGGCTTATTTTTTCGGGAAGGCATTTGGGAATCGAAAGCTAGCGCCGAAAGTTAGTCCTGGAAAGTCTTGGGTAGGCTTTTACGGTGGACTTGCAACTGCTTTTTTGATAGCCGTTGTTTTGCTTTCGTTGGTGGGTAAGCCAGATATTTTTAGCTTCCAGGGAGTCTCCTTCATTGTTGGTTGTGTTTTTGTGGCAATGGTATCCGTTCTTGGAGATCTCGCCGTAAGCATGTTCAAAAGAAACGCTGGTGTTAAAGATACGAGTTCTCTTTTGCCCGGACATGGAGGTTTTCTCGATCGTATTGATAGCTTGTTATCCGCGAGTCCTCTATATGCCCTATTAGTTCTAAGTTATGGTTGGACGTTGTGAAACAAATATCGGTACTCGGGTCCACGGGCACGATAGGGATCAATACATTAGCCGTAATCGAAGCTAATGCAGAGCTTTACGAGGTTTTTGCCCTCACCGCAAATACTAATTTGGCTCTTTTAGAGCAGCAATGCAGGGTATTTAGGCCCCGATATGCTGTACTTCGTGAAAAGAGCATTGCACTTGAACTCGCGGCTCGCATATCAGATTTGAGTACTATTGTACTTGGAGGTGAGGAGAGCTTATGCGACGTTGCCAGTCACTCGGGGGTAGATATTGTAATGGCCGCTATCGTTGGAGCGGCCGGGCTTAAACCAACATTAGAAGCAGTAAGGGCAGGTGGGCGAGTTTTGCTGGCAAATAAGGAAGCTCTCGTTATGTCTGGCAGTTTGTTTATTTCGGAAGTTAACAATTATAAAACTACGCTCTTGCCGATAGACAGCGAACATAATGCTATTTACCAATGTCTTGCTAATGGCGCTAAAAGGCATTGTTCTGGAGTTGAACGTCTGATTCTTACGGCCTCGGGTGGCCCTTTTTTACGTTTAGACAAGCACAAAATGGGTTCAGTAACGCCTAAAGACGCCTGTGCACATCCGAACTGGAAAATGGGAAGAAAAATTTCTGTTGACTCTGCCTCGATGCTTAACAAGGGACTTGAACTTTTAGAGGCCAAGCACCTATTTGGCATTCCGGCCAGGTCGATTGATGTCGTGATCCATCCCGAAAGTATTGTCCATTCCATGGTTGAGTATAAGGATGGCTCAATTCTTGCGCAAATGGGTAATCCAGATATGAGAATACCTATCGCTCATGGGCTAGCGTGGCCCGATCGTGCAACTTCAGGAGCATCCAAACTTGATTTGACAAAAAAGGGTCTTCATTTTGAGGAGCCTGATTATGGTAAGTTCCCATGTCTGTCGATTGCGACCGAAATAGCTGAAGAACCTCAAAGCCATTCCATAGCTCTAAATGCAGCCAATGAAGTTGCGGTGGATGCTTTTCTTAATGAACAAATCAGGTTCATTGATATCCCAACGATTATTAGAGACGTTTTGGAAAAGACAAAAGCTGAGGAAGTTCATACAATAGAGATAGTGTTGGAGTTAGATGGGAAGGCTAGGAGATTGGCTACAGAAGGGATTAGACACGTATTATGATCGAAGTGCTGCAAAGTATAATAGCGTTGATTGTCACGCTATCGATTTTGGTCACCATACATGAGTACGGACACTATTGGGTCGCAAGGCGATGTAATGTGCATGTTCTGCGTTTTAGTGTGGGATTCGGCAAACCGTTATTCGTGAAGCGTGGCGTGTTACCACGTTCCGTCCACGGGGATAAAGGGTGTTCTTCTCAGGTCCGCGACAAAGACTCGTTGAAAGCTACCGAATTCGTTGTAGCCGCCATCCCCCTCGGCGGCTTTGTCAAGATGCTCGACGAGCGAGAGGGTTTAGTGCCCGAACATCAAAAACAATTAGCATTCAATAACAAATCGGTTTTACAACGTATTGCCATTGTTTCTGCGGGCCCATTAGCAAATTTCCTACTTGCCATTATTGCGTATTGGATGCTGTTTCTAGTTGGTGTCACGGGGATAATTCCTAAGCTTGGCGAGGTCGACCCGGAGTCGAGGGCGGGTTACGCTGGAATACAATCCGGAGACGAGATTGTGGCGGTTGATGGTCATCCTGTTAGGACTTGGGCGGACGTTAATCTTAGATTATTTGAGAGACTTAGTGAGTCTGGGTCTATCATCATTTCAGTCAAAGAGGGGTCTGACTTTGCAAAAGACCATGTTATTCCCATTAATCAATGGTTAAAGGGGATTGAAGAACCGCAGCCTACCAGAGCACTTGGGCTTCAATTGTCATATCCGATTGTTCCTGCAGTTATTGGTGATGTGGTACCAGGTGGGAGAGCAGCAAAGGCAGGTTTGAAAACTGGCGATAGAATAGCGTACGCGAATAACAAAAAAATCGATTCCTGGACTGAGTGGGTGCATATGATTCAACGTAGTCCAGAGCAGACGATGATCCTTTCAGTTTTGCGCGACGATCAATTCGTAGAGCTTCTTGTAGTACCTGAAGAGAAAGAGATAGAAGGCGAAACAATGGGATTTATCGGCGTATCTAGGATATCGATACCTTTCCCTACGGAGATGCAAACGAGGGTCACTTACCCGGTACATTTGGCCTTGTGGGCTGCCGTTGAACGGACGTGGGACATTACAAAATTTACTTTGGTGTCAATAAAGAAAATGATCGTGGGTGCAATCTCGCCTAAGAACATCAGTGGGCCAATTACAATAGCTCAATTGGCAAACGCTACTGCACAATCAGGTCTAGAGAGTTTCATAGGGTTCTTGGCTCTACTTAGTATCAGTCTGGGTGTTTTAAATCTTTTGCCTATTCCGGTATTGGATGGAGGACATTTGCTTTACTACCTTTTTGAGTTGATTACAGGAAAGCCAGTGCCAGAACGGATACAACTATGGGGATTGCAAGTGGGTATGTTCCTCATAATGTGTATTATGTTTCTTGCATTTTACAACGATTTGACAAGGCTATAGAAAATAGTGAATGGACTAAAACTTTGGATTTTTATGCTGGTATTTTCTTTTTCCAATGCCACTGCATTTGTTTTTAATGATGTGAGAGTCCAGGGCCTCCAACGGATATCGGCTGGAACAGTGTTTGGTTCTATCCCCTTTAATACGGGCGATGATATAGATGAGCTAGATGTGCGATTTATAGTCCAGTCGTTGTTTGAAACTGGTTCTTTCGATGATGTTCAAGTGGGGAGGGATGGTGACGTTTTAGTGATCATTGTTAATGAGCGACCGTCCATAGACCAGATAGAGATAGAAGGTAATAAGGCAATTAAAACCGAAGACTTACTCGATGGTCTTTCCGATTCCGGACTGGCTGTTGGTCAGATTTTTAAGAAGGTTACTCTGGAATATATTGCGGCTGGTCTCGAGCGACAATACGTCTCTCAGGGTCGTTACGACGCGAGCATAGAAACGGAAGTGTTAGCTCTTCCACGAAATCGCGTGCTTGTGAAGGTCAATATAGATGAAGGTAATGTTGCCAGCATCAAACATATTAATATTGTTGGTAATTCCCTTTGGGATAATGACACCTTACTAGACCTGATGGAACTTAAGCTTTCACCTTGGTCTTGGCTTTTATTTTGGAAGAAAGACGATCAATATTCGAAGGAGAAGCTAGAATCAGATCTTGAAACTCTTGAGTCTTGGTACCTTGATCGCGGTTATCTAAATTTTGCTATCGAGTCTACGCAAGTCTCAATTGATCCAAATATGGAAGATGTTTATATCACCGTAAATGTAGTTGAGGGCGAAAAGTTTACCATCTCAGCGGTTGATATTGCAGGTGAATTATATGAGATTCCGGAGGAAACCATTCGGTCGTTAATCCTGTCCAGTCCAGGGCAGGTCTTTTCTAGGCAACTGATGACCTCTACTGAAGAGAGGATAGAAAGGGTCTTGGGTAATGCAGGGTACACGTTTGCTAGTGCGACGGGAGAACCAGTTATCGACGATGGGGGAGACACCGTTAGTGTAAAGTTTTTCATCGACGCAGGTAAAAGGGCATATGTTCGAAGGATCACCTTCAGAGGAAATACCGCCACCCATGATGAAGTTCTGCGTCGTGAAATGCGGCAAATGGAAGGAGGATGGGCGTCAACGGCAGCCATCGAGCACTCCAAGGTTCGTCTAGAGCGCCTGGGTTATTTTAAAGAAGTCAGTGTGGAAACGCCCTCAGTTCCAGGAACTGACGATCAGATCGACGTGAATTATACGGTAGAGGAGCAGCCATCAGGGGCCATTTCCGCAAGTCTTGGTTATGCCGGCGATTTTGGCCTTATTTTAGGCGCCAACTATCAGGAAAATAACGTTTTCGGAACTGGGAATAGTGTTGGCTTAGGAATCAATAGAAGCGATTTTCAGAAAGCCTTCAACTTCTCTTTCATGGATCCATATTTCACTTTGGATGGAGTAAGTAGAGGCTATTCAGTATTTTTCAGGGAAAGCGACTTCGAGGAGCGAAATATCGCCAGGTTTTCTACGGATTCGTTCGGTGGCTCTATAAACTTTGGATACCCTTTGAGTGAAGTTTCACGATTAGGCTTTAATATGGGATTCGAGAGCACAATCCTTAAAGAGGGAGTATTCCCTGCACAAGAGATTTCTCGATTTCTCGCTGCAGAAGGCAACGAGTTTGATTTATATACACTGACAGGTAGCTATGTCATGTCGGCTTTAAATCGCGGCTTGTTGCCGAATGCAGGACGATCGCAATCTATATCTTTAGAAATGACTCTTCCAGGAAGCGATCTCGAGTTTTTCCGAATCAATTACGCCGGACAAATTTTCTTCCCGTTGAGTCGATTGTTTACTCTAAGACTTCGAGCTGATCTCGGGTATGGGGAAGCCTATGGTGATACAAATGTTTTTCCGTTTTATAAAAATTTTTACACCGGAGGAATGGGCTCTGTTCGTGGATACAAGGATAATACTCTCGGTCCGCGAGGGACACCGTCCCCTCTTGATAACTATTCGCGGTTCGATCCTATAGGCGGTAATGTGCTTGTGGAGACGAGCGCAGAGATACTGTTTCCTTTGCCTTTTGTTAAAGATCGGCAGCAGATAAAGTCCGTTCTTTTTTTCGATGCTGGAAATGTCTTTAATACTAATTGTGCAGTCATATCTGTTATTTGTAACGACATTGAGGATGGTGAACTTCGATATAGCGCAGGCTTAGCAGTGACGTGGATTACGGGATTTGCTCCTTTAAGCTTTGCGCTAGCTTTTCCCTTCAATGAGAAAAGTGGAGATGAATCTGAGGTTTTTCAATTTGAAATTGGTCGGACCTTCTAGAAGTAAACGTTTTCTAAATAGGAGTGGTCCCTCTGCTGCATCCGTGTCCTTTTGGGCGTTATTACTGGAAGACAAGCTTTGCAATAAATAGGTGGATATGTAAGTATCCCCACCTTTAATTTTGGCACTTTAAACTCAAAGGAGGCTCTTCAATGAGACACCATATTTCCGCCGTCGCAATTAGCTTGGTGATGACTTTAATTTCTTCATCCGTTCTTGCTGAGATGAAAATCGCCTTTGTAGATGTACAGCGAGCTATCTTGTCCTCGGAGCAAGCAAAGAAACTTCAGGCGCAAATCGGAGAGGAGTTTAAAGATGAAGAAGCTGAGATCCGTCAGGTTTCATCTGATGCTGCTGCATTGATTCAGCGTTTGCAGAAAGATTCGGAAGTTATGTCCGACTCGGAAAAAATTAAGCTTCAAAAGCAAATTGAGGAGAAAGAGAATGATTTCTCCTACCTTCGTCAGAAGCTGCAGAACAAAATACAAACCCGACAGACTGAACTGTTTGCAGGAACAGAGGTGCGCTTGCAGAAGGCGATAGAGGACCTTGTTATGAGTGATGATTACGACGTAATCTTGCCCAGAAATGCAGCTCTTTACGTGGGAGACTTGTATGACATCACCCGAAAAGTTACAGAGAAATTAAATGAAATGGACACCCCAGCGAATTAACGAGAACTTAAATCTTTGAAGTTAAGCCTTGGTGAAATCGCAGACAGATTTGATCTCTCTCTCAACGGAGACCCATCTGTTGAAATATCGAATCTAGCTAGTATCGATCAAGCAATTGACGGGGATCTAGTTTTTCTATTTAGTTCGTCTCATAGAAAGCATCTGTCTGATACCAAAGCTAGTGCTGTTGTAATGCGAGAGATTGATTGTGAGGGTTGTCAGATACCTTACCTGATATCAGAGCGCCCGAGATTGACATGGGCTAATATCGCCACCTTATTTGACCCGCTTCCTATTCAATCGTCTACCCAGCACCCAACTGCAATCGTTAGCGACCAAGCGACTATTGGGACAGGAGTAAGTATTGGTCCTCATTGTATTATTTCAGCGGATGCGGTAATCGGAGATAGAAGCACAATAGGCGCTGGCTCATTTGTGGGTCAAGGTTCAAAGATAGGGGATGATTGCAGAATTTTTCCGAATGTGTCGCTGTATCATATGGTTTGCTTGGGTAACAGGGTAATCATCCATAGTGGGGCGGTTATAGGGGCGGATGGTTTTGGTTTCGAGCCAAATAAGGGAACTTTTGTAAAAATCCCTCAAATCCGTGGTGTCGTGATTGGAGATCATGTGGAAATAGGAGCTGGGACAACGATTGATAGAGGAGCTCTAAGTGATACTATAATCGGGTCCGGCGTGAAGATCGATAATCAGGTTCAGATAGGGCATGCGACGCGAATTGGGGAGAATACCATTATTTCAGGTTGCACGGCGATTGCGGGAAGTACAACGATTGGTCGAAATTGCTGGATCGGAGGTGCCGTAGGAATAATCGATAACATTGAGATTGCGGATCGGGTGGAGGTGACTGCCATGAGTCTAATAACTCAGTCACTAAAAGTTGAGGGGCAATACTCATCTGGGACGGGGCTAATGCGTAGCCATGATTGGAAGCGCAATATAGTTGGTTTCAAACAATTATCTAAGTTGTTAAAGCGAGTTCGTAAACTTGAGTCCGAAAGAGGTGGGTAATGGATGTCACTGAGATACAGAAATATTTACCGCACCGTTATCCTTTTTTACTTGTGGATAGAGTTCTTGAGCTTGAGCCAGAAAAAAGAATTTTAGCCATTAAGAATATCACGATAAACGAAGCAATTTTCCAGGGTCATTTTCCAGTCACGCCCGTCTTCCCTGGCGTGCTTATTGTGGAAGCTCTCGCACAAGCCTCGGGTATTCTCGCATTTAAAAGTCTCGAGCGAAGCCCGGAGGATGGATATATTTATTATCTAGCTGGTACAGATAAAACGAAATTTAAACGTTCGGTAGTGCCGGGAGATCAGCTTAAACTTGAAGTCGAAATTATAAATCTTCGTAATCATTGGATGAAGGTTGCAGGTAAGGCTTTCGTAAGTAACCAGCTCGTCTGCTCCTCCCAACTTACTTGTGCGGAACAAAAGGTTAAGTAACCTTAGGGTCAGTGTTCTTCCGTGACGGCACAGAAGAACAGGCCACTAAAAATTGCGATTGTAGCGGGCGAGCCCTCGGGAGATAACCTTGGAGCGTCTTTGATCAGGGCATTGAAAAAGCAGCGTCCCGCGACTCTGTTCTCCGGGATCGGAGGAACAGGAATGGCTGCAGAGGGCTTTAAGTCTCTTTACGATATAGAACGTTTGTCAGTGAATGGACTTCCTTTCAAAAAAATCCCTGAACTGATCAGTATATTGTTTGCTACAAGATCTGCGTTAAAAAAATTCGACCCCGACTGCTTTATAGGTATTGACTACAACTTTTTTAATGGTTTTTTAGAAGGTCTGATGAAAGGAAACGGGACACCCACAGCCCACTATGTTTCCCCGAGTGTTTGGGCTTGGCGGTCAGGCAGAATTCGTAGAATTAAACAGAATATCGATCTCATGCTAACACTGTACCCGTTTGAAAGTGAGATATACAAAAAAAACGATATCCCTGTTCGCTACGTCGGTCACCCAAAGGCTCTCGAAATTAATCCTGATACTGGAAACAAAGAAAAAAGAAGCGCGAGGGAGCTGCTGGGATTCTCCCCTACTGATACTGTAGTAGCTGTATTACCTGGTAGCAGAGCTAGTGAAGTGTCTCTAATCGGACCCGTTTTTTTTCAAGCAGCAAAAATCCTGTCGGGGATCCTCAGTTGTAAATTTGTGGTCCCGGCGATAAATCCAAACAGATCTGAGCAAATAAAACGCTTATGGGAATCAATAGCTCCCAACCTTTCTGTTGTGGTTACGGACAACTCAATGACAGCCATGAAGGCATCAGACACTGTCATGGTGAAATCCGGTACCGCAACTCTGGAAGCAATGTTGTTACGAAGACCTATGGTAGTGGCTTACCGGTTGAATGAATTATCTTACAAATTGGTATCACGTTTTATAAAGACTCAAAGGTTTGCCTTGCCAAATATTCTAGCAGATAAAGATTTAGTCCCGGAGTTTATTCAGCATACAGCGAAACCAGAGAATCTGGCTAAAGCGATATTTGAACTTCTCCAGGAGCCTCAGGAAAAACTAATGTCAGAATTTGATTGTGTCCATAAAAAGTTAAGGCTTAATTCTGGCCATCTAGCAGCAGATGAGATCCTTAAGCTTTGTGAGCGCAAGCATGTATCGTTGTGAGTATTGTGCCGGCGTTGATGAGGTTGGCCGAGGGCCTCTTGCAGGACCAGTTTATGCGGCGGCAGTGGTGTTAGATCCCTTTATAGAAATTGATGGTTTGAGAGATTCGAAAGCATTGAGTGTTAAGAAGAGAGAGTCGCTCAACGCTTTTATTTCTTCTGAGGCTATTGATTTCTCTATTGGACGCGTTGATGCTAAAGAAGTTGACAAGATTAATATTCTTCAGGCCAGTTTACTTGCAATGCAGCGCGCTGTGAGTGGTTTAAACGTCCCTCTAGATTTTGTCTTAGTGGATGGTAGTTGTACACCTTTATTCAGCTGTCCGTCCGATTACATGGTAAAGGGAGATGCTAAATTCGATGCCATCAAGGCCGCTTCAATAATTGCGAAAGTAGCGCGTGACGCTGAGATGTGTGAACTCGATTCCTTATACCCTGGATATGGTTTTGCTCAACACAAGGGCTACCCAACCGCCATTCACCTTGAGGCCCTAAAGAGGTTGGGGCCTTGCCCAATACATAGGTTGTCTTTTAAACCATGTAACCAATGGCTTAACTAATGCTTTAGCATTAGACGCCAGTTCTCAAGACTGGAGATACGCATATATGGATTGTGTTGAATAGTTTCTTCCATTGTCGCGTGAGGTATATGACCATAGTTGTGTCCTGGCAGTAACAGTGTATCTTGAGGTAGGGAGGCCAGTTTTTGAAGGCTATGGTACATATCATCAATGTTGGACCCCGGAAGATCAACTCGACCACATCCGTTAATAAAAAGAGTATCTCCAGATACTAGCGTTTTTTTGATCTTGAAGCATTGAGAGCCCGGCGTATGGCCTGGAGTATGCAGAAATTGGACTTCAACATCACCGATTTTTAAAGTATCTCCTGATGCCACTCTGATCATATCAGTATTGGAAATCCCAGTAACTTTTTTCAGTCCATCCGCTTCCAATGTGTTGGAGTACACCTTTATTGAGTATTGCTCTAATAACTCTGCTACTCCCGGGACATTATTCTTCCCAAAAGATCCTCCACAGTGGTCGGGATGATAGTGTGTAATAAGCGCTGCTTTAAGCACGTAGTCTTTTTCACTAATAATATCTATCAGTCTGGCTATATCCCAGGCAGGATCTACAATTGCAACTTCTCGTGTACGTTTACAGCCCAACAAGTAAGTAAAATTTTCCATAGGCCCAATTTGAATTTGCTCTAGAATAAGTTCATCTTGCTGTGGCATTTAATTTCCTAACTGGTTTAACCTCAGAATCTTACATTGCCCGGGGTTCTGGGAAAAGGGATGACGTCACGCACGTTTTCCATTCCTGTTATGTATGTAAGGAGGCGCTCAAATCCGAGACCAAAGCCAGCATGCGGGACTGAACCGTACCTCCTTAAATCGCGATACCACCATAAATCTTCCTTCGTCTTGGGATCGATTCGCCTGTCCAGGAAATCCAATCTTTCTTCACGTTGGCTGCCCCCAATAATCTCTCCCATCCCGGGTACCAAAACATCCATAGCCGCAACGGTTTTTTCATCATCATTTAATCTCATATAAAAGGCTTTTATTTCAGCCGGGTAGTTCATCACGATGATCGGCCTGGTAAAGTGTTTTTCGGCCAGATACCTTTCGTGTTCTGTTTGAAGATCTATTCCCCACTTTACTGGGAACGTAAAAGATTGCTCTGCTCTCTGTAAAATTCTTACTGCCTCTGTATAGTCTATCCTTTCGAATTTGTCGTCGATGATATTACGAAGTCGATCGATAGTACCTTTCTCTATTCGTTGAGCAAAAAACGCTAAATCATCTTCTCGCTCATCTAGCACCTGCTGTAAAACAGTCTTCAATAGGTCTTCCGCTAGATTTGCGTTTTGGTTCAGGTCTGCAAAAGCAGTTTCTGGCTCTACCATCCAGAATTCAGCTAAATGCCGACTTGTATTTGAGTTTTCTGCTCTGAAAGTTGGTCCGAAGGTATAAACTTTTGACATAGCAAGACAATAGCTTTCTACCTCCAACTGTCCAGATACAGTTAGAAAGGATTCCTCTCCGAAAAAGTCCTGATCAAAATTTACGACTCCATCCGCCGTATCAAGATTTGCGAGATCCAATGTACTTACTTTAAACAACTCTCCCGCACCTTCACAGTCGTTCGAGGTAATTATTGGTGTGTTGATCCACTGATATCCGTTGGCATAAAAATAATTATGGATCGCATTTGGTAGCGTGCTTCGGACTCGTGTAATTGCGCTAAATGTATTAGTTCGAGGTCTTAGATGCGCTTGGGTCCTTAGATATTCAAAAGAATGCCTTTTTTTCGCGATAGGATAATTTTGTGGATCCTCAACCCACCCTACGACTGCAATACTTTTGGCCTGAATCTCAACTAATTGCCCACCCCCTTCTGAGGCTGAGAGTTTCCCAGTGATGGTAAGAGAACAGCCAGTGGTTATGTTCGATATCTCCGACTCGTAGTTGTCTAAAGTATTGGGTGCGATTATCTGCAATGTGTCGAAACAGCTACCATCATGAATCGCGATAAAACAGAAGCCCGCCTTTGATTCTCGCTTACTACGAACCCATCCGCGAACCGTAACCTCAGATCCAACAGGAACTTTATCACTCAGAAGATTCACAACTGATGTCACGAAGAACCTTCTCCGATACTACGAGATACCAAGTTTTGCATACGCCTGATCTCGGAGAACTCGTTTAGCAATTTTACCGGAAGCAATCCGAGGGAGAGGTTCAGAACTTAAATGAATATATTTAGGAATTTTGAACTTTGCTAAATGTCCCAATAAAAAGCTCCGTAGCTGGTCTTCCGAAATCGGTTTAATACTATAAATTGTAGCTCCTATTTCTTCTCCTAAGCGCTTATCTGGAATGCCATAAGCACTTGCTTCGATTACGTCTTCATGAGCTAGCAGTCCTGCTTCTACCTCTCCACAGCCAATATTTTCACCACCACGAATTACAAGGTCCTTAATCCTATCAATGATGAAGAGGAAATCTTCATCATCTAAATACGCAACATCACCTGTTCGAAACCATCGACCGATAAAGTTCTCGGCGTTAGCATCAGGTCTGTTCCAATACTCTCGAAACATAGATGTGCCGCGTATAATTAATTCACCCTTTTCCCCTTTTGGGAGATGATTACCTTCCTCATCAATAATTGCAACTTCGAGAATTGCGGAAGGACGTCCAGAACTACTAGGCCTTTCTAGGTAGTCCTCCCCTGCGATACCAGTACCGATAGCATTTGTTTCTGTCATGCCCCAGCCCGTAGCAGGATATGCATTTATGAAAGTCTCAGCAATACTTGAGACTTGTTCTGGCGCACGAGGCGCGCCGCCGCCACCTACATTGATGAGCGAGCTTAGATCCCTGTTCGATTCTCGAGCAACATCAACGAGATCACCAGTCATGGCTGCCGGTGCTGTGAAGGTAGTAATACGTTCCTTCTCTATAAGTTCTGTACCTCTTCCTACATCCCATTTATACATGGCGACAACGCGTCTTTGATGACGATAGGAAGCCAATAATACCGAGTGTGAGCCAGCCACATGGAAAAGTGGTATACCAAGAAGTACAGCAGGTGGATAAGCAAACTCTGGCTCAGTAGGGACTCCATCGAACATTATGTATTGCTTGGCTGCAAAATCTAATTCCCAGGAAAGGAGTGCATTGATCACGTTTCGATGACTGGATACAACTCCTTTAGGGTGGCCAGTAGAACCTGACGTATACAGAATCGTCGCATCATCATCGGCTTCATGGGGTACCAATGGCATTGAAGCATCATAACCTTCAATTGCTTCATACAACTCTGAAATATCCTCTGGAAGAGACTTGTGAGGGCGAATGGCAAGTACCCTTAAATCGAGTAAATGATATATAGACAACACTCTGTCAATACGTTCTTGATCGGCTAACAAAACTTTCACACCCGCGTGTGAGAGCCCATACTCCATTTCCTCAGTTTGCCAAAGGGCATTCATGCACACTGCTATTGCCCCGATAGAAGTTATTGCCTGAAATGCGATTACCCACTCTGGGTAGTTCCTCATTGAGATGGCGACTCGATCGCCCTTTACAATGCCGTATTCATCAATTAGTAGTCGGGCAACCTTGCATGAAAGGAGATAGATTTGTTCGAATGTATAACGCTCTTTTTCGTAAATGTAGAATTCTGCATCAGACCGACTGTTTTCAAAGAGTTGCCTTAAAGTCAAAGGAGCATTTTTGAAAACCAGGCAGGTATCTCCAAATACCTCCATTTTGGTCAATTCAAAAGGCCTTCCTGCGCTGGTGAGATCCTTAATAGCCTGGCTTCTTGTAATTTTTATGGCTAAGCCCATTCGGTTTTTAATTACACCTGTAAAATACGTTTAGTAGCAGTATAAATGCAACCGCTATCTTAATTAATCAATGCTTTGAGTGGCCGCGGTCAGCCATTCAGAGTCTTCTGCACTTAAAGAGGGGATCAGTTTACGGCGAACTTCGTCATGATAATGATTTAGCCAACTAATTTCCATCTCTGTCAAAAGTTCAACCGCTATCAAAGAAAGGTCAAAGGGTGCGAAGCTAACGGTTTCAAAAGCTAACATTTCATTCTCAGCTTCATACACCGCCATTAAGTTTTCGCATCGAATTCCGAAAGCACCTTCTTTGTAGAACCCAGGTTCGTTGGATAATATCATCCCCGGGAGGAGAGCCTGAGACTGAGCACCTTTTGATATGCTCTGAGGGCCCTCATGCACAGATAGGAAGCATCCGACGCCATGACCCGTTCCATGGTCATAGTCTTCTCCGACTTGCCACAGAAACTGTCTTGCGAGAACATCTAGTTGTGCTCCCGTCGTTCCTTTGGGAAATGTAGCCTGGCTGAGAGCGATGTGACCCTTTAAAACCAGGGTAAACATACGCCTCTGTTCTTCCGAGGGGATACCGATCGCCACTGTCCGGGTGATATCCGTTGTTCCATCAGAAAATTGCCCACCACTGTCTACGAGATAGAGTGATCCCATTTCTAGTCCTGAGGGCTCACCATTTAGGTGGTTATAATGGCAAATAGCGCTATTGGATCCTGCCGCAGATATTGTATCAAAGGACAAATCATGAAAGTTACGGAGGGTATTACGAAACCCAAGAAGTTTTTCTGCTAGAAATCCTTCATCGTGAAGATGTCCTGCTGCTACCTCTTTTTCAAGCCACGCAAGAAAGCGAGTGATCGCAGATCCATCTCGAACATGACAATCTCGTATGCCCTTCAATTCAACAGAGTTCTTTTGTGCTTTAGGAAGCGCTACGGGATCTCTTTCCTCTATGATAGTAGCGCCTGCTTCAATACATCTCAGTATTGTGAATGCATTGGTGCCTTCTGGATCTCCCAATACCTTGAGTTTTGAGAAAGAGGATAGCGCAGTACTCACCTGATCTTCAGTCTTAATCGAGACATTGTTTCCAACATGTTCAAAAAAGTTCTCTGGGATCTTCTCAGAATCGGTGAAGAGTATCATTTCTCCGTCGGTTGTGAGCGTTGCGGTAGATAGAACAACGGGTAATCGAGGGATGTCTGTTCCACGAATATTGAGCAGCCAAGCGATAGAGTCTAACTGCGTAATCAGCGCGACCTCTGCTCCCTTCTGTTTAATAATCCTGCCAATGAGTTCCCTTTTATTTTGGCTATGCAAACCGGTATACCTTTCACTTAGCAGCGTTATGACTTTCCCGTTTGGAGAGGGACGATTTATCCAATTTGTATCAATTGGGTTTCTAACTATCTCGACAGGGCATAGACCGGCCGTCTCGCATTTTTTGACAATCACTCGATACCAATTAAAAGAATGCAACCGGCTATCAATACCCACTCTTCCTTGATGGAGACTCTTTATCAGCCAATCAATTGGTGGATTTTGTGTCAGATGATAGTACTCATAAAAATCGCAAGGGGCCTGCTGCCTGGCTTGAATGGTATAGCGCCCATCCACAAATATGGCAGCCTTCTCTTCGAGGATTATTACTAGCCCAGCAGATCCACTGAAGCCACTTATCCAGCGCAAACGCTGGTTCTGCTCTGGCACATACTCGCTGAGGTATTCGTCCGTAGTCGGAACAAATAGAGCTTGGATGTCGTCATCTGCCATCTGCTGACGCACTAACCTCAGTCTTTCTTCAATCTCGTGCATATCGCTTACTTAATTGTACTTATTGAGTTACAGAGAAGTACTTTCGAAACCTAAATATACTCATTTCATCGGGTCTCGAAAAGATTCACATGATACTTTTAATACTTCCATAAAAACTGCTAGTTTGAGTTATCCTTAAGGTTAGGAGAAGGTCTATGGAAAAAAAGTTTAGTGAAAATTGTGACGCTGCGCCCGAGTCAGTGGGGATGTCGAGTAAAAAACTTAGGAATTTATATGGGGTTATCGAGAGGTATATAGGAGAGGGGAAGCTCCCCGGGGCAATTTGTATGGTCGTTCGTGATGGAAAGCTAGTGTATGAATCTGTTCACGGAAATATGAACGATGAAGCTGGTGAGGTAATGACAGAAGACGCTATTTTTCGAATATATTCGATGACTAAGCCAATAGCTAGTATAGCTCTTATGCAGCTCTACGAATCGGGCCTTTTCCAACTGGATGATCCGGTGAGTCGTTTTATCCCCGAACTCGCAAATCTCAAGGTTCTCAAAGGTTCAAAATGCACTGAAACTTATGCCGTCAGGGATCCGCAACGTGAAATGACAGTTCGAGATTTATTGACGCATACCTCAGGGCTAGTAGCACCATCCTCAAATTCAAAAATCTTCGAAGGAACTCAGGTTGGTCGTCTATATCGGAAGGCGAACCTCTATAGTGGTGCAAACCTATCATCGATGGTTAAGGTATTGGGAACGCTTCCTTTGCACTGTGATCCTGGTTCAGAATGGAATTATGGGATTTCAACTGATCTCGTAGGATATCTTTGTGAGGTATTGTCCGGAGAAACATTCGATCAGTACCTTCAGAAAAATATCTTTAATCCTTTGAGAATGTCTGACACAGGATTTTCTGTAGACCCAATAAACGCAGAGAGACTCTGTGCTTGTTATCGGATTGGAGTAAATGGTCGAAAGTATTATGAGCTGGAAGAGTCACCCCAAAAAAGTCGTTTTTTGAGACCGACGACCTACTTCTCGGGTTCAGGAGGTCTGGTATCGACAGCAAAAGATTACCTAGAGTTTTGCAAGATGTTAGTCGCCGGGGGAGTCCTTAATGGGGAAAGAATTATTGGAAGCCGCACGCTAAACTACATGACTATGAATCATCTGCCTGCAAGTCGCGATCTTGCTGAGATGGGGCAGCCGCAGTTCGCCGAAACCTCAATGGAGGGTATTGGCTTTGGTCTCGGTTTCGCCGTCCTACTCGACCCAACAGCAGCTCAGGTCATCGGGACTCCGGGCGAATTTTATTGGGGTGGGATGGCCTCGACGGCCTTCTTTGTCTCGCCAGATGAGGATATGACTCTGCTATTCTTGACTCAGTTAGTGCCCTCGGGAAGCTATCCAATTCGACGACAGCTTCGGGCTGCGGCCTATGGCGCAATCACAGACTGAACACCTTTTATTTCATCATCGTGAAGGGGATAAAAAATAAGGCCTTAAGGGAGTTATTGCTCTAGGGAAACGTTGAGCCTTCCGCGAACACTGTTTAGGAGATATAACTCATCATAGGTTTTTAACGAATCTAAAGGAATGATGCGTTCCTCGAGTTTCCTTTCATCAAGAAGCCTCTGTCTGTATGTTCCACCCAACAATCCGCACTCTATTGGGGGGGTATAATGTGATCCATTTTTGACGACAACAATATTGGCTATACAGGACTCAGTAAGTTCTCTTTTGTTGTTAAATAGCAAAACATCATCGAACTCTGGATGTTCTTGAAGATGATGATCGTATGTTTCACGTCGTGTTGTTTTGTGATACAAGAAAACCTCTCCAGAGTCTATCGGTCTCGTTGCGAGAGTGAGCCTATAAACGTCTTTGTTAATTAGTTGTTTAGATTCAATGCGAACAGCCCCACGCTTATTCAATAGCAGTCTAATAACCTTTGGTGTTGGATCGAGGGTAGCAACGAAGCTATCTAATTCTCGCCTGATCGCTTGACTGTCATATTGAAATAAAAAGTGCTTTGCAGATTTTTCAAGACGTCTCAGGTGGTAATCAAGTAAAGCAAATCCGTCTGAGGGGCACCAACGCATAGTTTCGAATAAGTCAAAAGGCTTAGCCGACTTACGGACAATTTTAGTTTTCGTTTGGCATTCAGCAAATTCCTGATCTGCCTGAGAGTCCCATACGACGCCGCTACCAGTACCGTATGTGAGTTTCCTTTCTTTTGAATCTATCGTTAATGTGCGTATGGCAACATTAAACTGGCATTGCCTATTTGGGGCAAAATAGCCAATCGAACCAGTGTATATATCGCGCGCGTCTGTTTCTAATTCATGAATCAGTTTCATTGTTTGTATTTTCGGCGCTCCAGTGATGGAGGCGCTAGGAAATAATGCTTTGAAAATATCACAGAATGACGCTTGTGTTTGAGCAGACACATTGGTCGTCATTTGGAAAAGAGTCTCATAGGTTTCCAATGTAAATAAATCATCTACGGTTACACTACCAGGCTCTGCTATACGTCCCAAATCATTTCGAATCATATCGACAATCATTAAATTTTCGGCTTGATCTTTGGAAGAAGATAAAAGTCTCTCTATTTGATTTTTGTCCTCTGAAAGAGTTTTTCCTCTCGCGGCTGTCCCCTTCATGGGTCGGCATGTAATATGTGAACCATCCAGTGAGAAGAATAGTTCAGGGGAAAGAGAGGCTACCTTGAATAAGCCAGTATTGATAAATGCTGCATAGGGTGTCGAATGTTGATCAGTAAATGCTGTAAAAGCATTGTAGGGATCCCCGCTATATTTAGCATGTTGACGAAAGCTATAATTTATCTGGTAAATATTGCCTGATTCGATCTCTCGTTTGATCCGCTCGATATTACTTCGATAATGCTTCCTTGAGATAGAAGCAGACCAGTCGCTAATATATATATCGTTACTTAAGTTACTTGGTAACTCTGAGCGAGTGTCCATTCTCGAGTAGATTCCAAACCATACGAGAGGGAATTCGTCTGTGCCATTAAGAGTCACAAATGCAGAATCGAAAGCCTGCGCAGCTTCGTAGCCCACAAAGCCCACAGCATATTTTCCCTTAGTAACAAACTCTTCCACTTGATTTAATATGGGGATAATCTCCTTACAGGTATAAGTCGATAAAACTATCTCTGGTTTGCTGAAACAGCGCCACTTGCTATTCTGTCTAATAGCTGCAAAACCAAGCTCCCTTGAGTCAAGTGTATTCAAGTTACCGAATCCAAAAATTACTATTCTATATTAAAATGATTTGTTCGAAACGTAATTGCGAGGAATGTATATGGTAACCTTTTTACGTGAATGAGAGACTAGACTGACTTTATTTGGAGTTATGACGATTGAGAAGGCTGTTTTGTCGATTAATAGTAGCGGGGCTCTCTTTTTATCTCCTTGTAGATTTCAGTAGTCAGAATCCAGGGAAGTCGATGTATGGTCAAGCTATAAATCCGCCATCAGAATGGAAGGAGCCAGATGGGAGCAGTTTTGTAATAGCCACTTACAATATTCGGCGAAGTAAGGGTCTCGATGGTAAGCGAAATATTAAGCGTACGGTGAGCGTACTTGAATATATGAATGCTGATATCATCGGTCTCAACGAAATATCTGGAACTCTTTTCTACGGATGGAATAATCAGGCAGAACAGATCGGACGAATGCTAGATGCAGGCTGGCTTTTTGCCCCCACATATCGACAGTTTTTTCAAAATTACTTCGGTAATGGAATTATTAGTCATTACCCTGTAAAGGATTGGAAAGTTTACCCTTTGCTCAATAATGATAATCATGATGCTAGTTTTAGGAATATGGTCACTGTTAACATCCCTTTTCGGAATAAAGCGATTAATGTATTGAATACGCATCTTGATCGCAGTGAAGTAAGGGTGAAGCAGTTGCGGCAGGTGCTGGAACATTTTACTTTACTGCCGTCCCCAGCAGTATTAGTAGGAGATCTTAATACTAGACCTGATGATAGAATAATGATCGAGTTTCTTAGCGGTTCTGAATACATTAATGTTACCCAGATGATTAATGGAAAGCAGGATGTGGAGTGGATTATTGCGAAAGGACTGACCTTCGTTTCCGGTGGGATGGAGCCCGCTGGTGCATCAGATCATCCGGCTTACTGGGCAGAATTTGCGATAAAGTGACTCTAGTATAGTTCGAGATTTCCGGGTTTTATGAGGGATTCCTATTGAAAAAATTATTAATCAACATAAAAATATTTTGGTTCCACTGAGGCTTAAATGGAAGTGAAAACACCAGTTTTGACTGCTCAAGAACATGCTTTAGGATTAAAGCAGTACTTTGATGAGGGCGCAAATCGGGCTCAAGAGATTGGTAATAGAGGCCCCTTAAAGCTCAACAAGAATGGGGAGCTAGAGCGGGAGATCTTAGAAGCCTTTGAGCGAGAGGGTTTCTATGTGTTCGAGGGTGTAGTTGAGCCTTTAGAGCTTGGGGATCTAAGAGTGGAGATTGATAGTTTGCTGGAGCGGGCGCCCACTGGAAGATACTCGAGGGTCGATAAGTTTGGAAGACCCGCTTTTGGCGAGGGTTTTAAAAGAGGAACTTACACGTTCATTAAACCACTATCAGATCCTTGGGGAGGGACTGATTTGCTCGGTGGAAGGCATCCTGTGCAAATGACTCAGCCCCTACCTTCGGACGATGCTCCCAAAGAAACCGTTCACTTGATTGGTGGGATGTGTCAAATCATGAAGTCAGGATTAAGACTTTACGGTCATCCTTCGTTGCTCGCTGTAGCTGAAGCCATAAACGGTAAGGATTTTGTGCCATTTAATGAAGCAGTTTTTGTAAAACAACCAGGTTTAGGTGGCTCTGTTGCATGGCACCAGGATGGAGTCACTCATTGGGAGGCGCCAAACTGGGATCCTGGGATTCATGGTTTTAACTTTCAAGTACAGTTATATGATAGTACTCCTGCAAATTGTTTGTGGGTGATTCCTGGATCGCACAGACGGGGAAAAGCGGATATCAAATCGATGGTCGCCGAAAATGATAATTCAGAACTTTTGCCTGAGGCCATTCCAATGCCCTGCAAGGCGGGCGATGTTACCATCGCTAACAGGCAAATCCTGCACTGTTCATTTGCAAATACATCCCCGGATCTTCGCGTAGCGATGACGTTTGGTTTTCATCGGCGTAGCTCAGTCCTAGGCGCGCGTGGGGCTCTGAGCCAAGGGGCTGATTTGGTTTATGATGAGAAAACCGTATTCGAGAGATCTCGTGTAATTGCGGTGGCAATAGATGCTCGTCAGCAATACTTTCCGAATGAAAAAAGATATCAGTATCACCCGTTTATCGGGCTCGAGGATCATTATCGTTGGAACGAAGAGAATTACGATAAGGTTATTAGGGACTATAATCTTCAAGATCTTGCGATCTAGGCTATAACCGATTTGCGCTTTAAATCTTCGATTTCGCTATATGAGTAACCTAGTTCTGAGAGGATATGGTGATTGTGTTCACCCAATCTTGGTGCCAAGCGCTCCTCTGCCGATTCGTAAGAAAGTTTACCGTCGACTTGAAACGGTGATCGGATTTCCAAGTAATCACCGACATGCTCATGAGATGACTCATGAAACATTTTTGAAGCAAGAAGGTGGTCATCTTTCATCACATCCTCTAGGGAGTTGACTTTAGAGCAGGGAATATCTTGATCGGAGAGTAATTTTAACCACTCGTTGGTTGTCTTGGTTAGTGCAACCTCAGAGATCTTCCCATAAAGTTCATCAATGTTTTCACTGCGTAAAACGGGGTCGACAACCTTTTCTGCGCGGGCCCATTCATCTAACCCGCACACAGTAAAAAATCGTATCCAATGACGCGTACTATAGGGTAATACAACGATATATCCGTCCTTTGTTTTGTGCGGCTTTCGGTTCGGTGTCATCATTCTGTCGTACCCTAGTTCGCCCTCCGGCGGGATAAGTGATTTGCCGGCTAGGTGCTCTGAAAGAAGAAACGAAACCATGCTTTCCAACATGGGTGCCTCAATGCATACTCCTCTTCCTGACCGTTCTTTTTGAATGATTCCGCTGGCAACGGCTAGTGCAAGGTGCAACCCTACAACCTTATCAGCGGCGATAGTACGTATAAACTGTGGTTCGTTTTGTGAGTTTGCATTGAGTGCAGTAAGCCCAGATCTTGCTTGAATAATATCGTCATAGGCAGGGGCATCTGCGTCCTTACCGAGCCCTCCAAA
The DNA here is from genome assembly GCA_036337195.1 of Pseudomonadota bacterium. GTDB lineage: Bacteria > Pseudomonadota > Gammaproteobacteria > Pseudomonadales > Azotimanducaceae > UBA7455. Next base: position 81,605 of record JAYZES010000012.1, on the reverse strand, counting down.
ACCGGGAGAATAGCAATAAACTAGTTTGGGGTTGATTCCCTTGAGTACTTCATAGGAGGCTCCTAACTGTTTGGCAGATCGTGCACGCATGTTGTGAACTAATACATCCGATTCTTTGATTAATGCGTGCAGTATTTGTTGACCCTGTTCCTGTTTAAGATCCAGGGTGAGAGACTTCTTATTCCTGTTAAAATTCATGAATGCAACACCTAGATCATCTTGTCGTCCCGGCCGAACGGCGCGAAACAAGTCGCCATCCAGTGACTCGATCTTTATTATTTCAGCTCCCAGATCGGCGAGTAGCTGGGTGGCATAGGGACCAAGCACAATGGTCGTTAAGTCGATAATCTTGAGCCCTTGGAGCAGTTGAAACATAAATTATCCTCAAAAAATGCTGAAGCCACCGTCGATTTTGATTACGTCTCCTGTGTGCCAGCGAGAGGCATCGCTCATGAGATATACTGCGATGGCACCAAAATCATCTGGTTGGCCCCAGCGTCGCATAGGTATTCTTGGAATAACTGCATCAACAAACTTTTTCCAACCAAAAGCTCTTTCTGTCATCGCTGTCTCAACCCATCCCGGAACAACCGCGTTAGCGGTAATTTTATAACGAGCCATTTCAACAGAAAGTGACATCATCATAGCAATCATTCCACCCTTTGTTGAAGCGTAAGCTTCCGCTTTAGGAGCGCCTTGTATAGCGGTACCACTAGAGGTAAGGATAAGACTGCCACCCTCTCCCTGTTTTACCATTTGTCTCGTTGCTGCCCGAAGTGTGAAGAAGACGCCGTGCAAGTTGACATCAATGACTTTGAACCAGTCTTCGCTAGAGTGCTCAAAAAACGGTTTTTGGTTCTGCGAGCCGATTCCAGCATTGGGAAAGCATGCATCTATGCGGCCATAACGATCGATAACCTTAGCCATAGCATCTTCAACCGCGTTCTCATCAGAGACATCGCAAAGTAACACTGAAGCGCTTGGATTGATCGCTTGCAGTTCTTGTATTGCAGTGGCATTTTTCTTGGGGTTGGTTCCCCATATACTCACGTGTGCTCCTGCTGCCGCAATTGCCCTTGCGAAGCCAAGACCAATACCACCATTTCCTCCAGTGATTACAGCTACTTTGCCAGAGAGATCGAACCGATCATAAGTCATTATAGGTCCTAAATATTAAGTTGATGAGGGAAGATCGCATATTTTGGAGAATTTGGACAGAGGGGAGCAACGCAGATTTTTATAGGGACCATTATTGTAGTGGTAATGTTATGTTCTTTAGCCAAACTTTAGTACAGTTGAACACCATAACCTGGACATGGTGACATTAATATCATGAGCATACTTGAGTCGAGACTTAGCGCTACAATAATTTTTGGGTTAGCTTGTGGGTTTTTATTACTTGATGCCCACGCCAAGAAGAGATGGTTGGCGGGCGATCATCACGTACACAGTCAATATAGTGTAGGTTGGGATGATTCCACGATACCACCGACTCCAATCCCAGGTGGTGATGCTATCAACCCTATTCCTCGAAATGTTGAACTAGGTCAAAAGTATGGTCTCTCTTGGATGGTAACTACCGATCATGGTGGTCCAAACCATAGTAAACTCAACCGCGATCAGGCTTATCCAGAGCTAGTCGCTTCTCGCGCTACTTACCCGGGTATACTGCAGTTCTACGGAATGGAACTCAATACCCCCGGTGCTGACCATAGTAGTCTGATTATTCCTCGCACTGATGACGAGCGAAATGTGCTTTTAGAAATAGAGGGAGGATTTGATAAATATGAAGCCTTCCCTCAGGACCCTAGTCGGGATACTGAGGAGCATATGTTAGCGGCGCTTTCGCTAATGCGAGACTTACCATCACCGCCTTTATTAATAGCAAATCATCCCTCGAGGTCTGCACGTATGTACGGTGAGTACGGGTTGCATAGTCCGAAAGAGTTCAGGGCATGGAACAATTTGGCTCCCGACGTGGCTATCGGGATGGCTGGGGCACCTGGTCATCAGGCATCTACTTTGGTGGGGCTTCAAGGGTTTTCTGTGAAGAGGTTTTTCGGTAAAACGCCTCGTGGAGCCTACAGCGGTTACCCGACTATGGGTGGTTTTGATCAAATGACAGCGGTAGTAGGTGGTTTTTGGGACTCTATGCTGGGGGAAGGCCGGAACTGGTGGATAACGGCAAATTCTGACTTTCATAGATATTATAAAGAGGACGGTATTGATTTCTATCCTGGGGAATATTCCAAAACTTATGTTTATGCAGAAAAAACATATGAATCAGTTTTAGCTGCTTTGAGATCTGGAGCGATATTTGTAACCACAGGGGACCTCGTGAGTGAAGTGTCCCTCAAAGTCAGTTCGGGTGATCAGATTGGAACGATGGGTTCCGAGTTGGTTTTGAAGCCTGACGCTAGCATACACATAGAAATTAGCATTCGTGATCCAAATGAGCTAAACGTCAATGACGATAATCCATCGGTCAAACGTGTTGATCTCATCACTGGTATTGTTGGAGGTAAGCTACTGGACCTTACGACGAATGAGAATACCAGTACGGTCGTCGCATACCGTTTTTCAGATAATGAGTGGCAGCGCGAAGGGGAAGTACTGACTATGAGCCATCGGCTCTTGGTAGAGAAGTCAATGTACCTGAGAATTCGTGGGACGAATACTGACGAACTCGAGCCTTTGAGGGACACGTTGGATGAAAATCCTTGGGAAGACCTTTGGTTCTATAGTAACCCTGTCTTCATTAGAGTGGATTAATATCAAATAAAAGAAGTCACAATCGCGGCAATTTAGGGATGAGATTGCAAATTCTTTCAAAATATTTCGATTGCAAAACAATCCGTTGGCGCTGACGAGAGTGCACCTATCTGTTAGTAATACCGTCAACAATTTGAGTTTCTAGTGTGTAACGCTCTTTGACTGATGCCCCTCTAGTGGTATTGCGACTGAACAGACACCAATTTCTCCCCTCTTCTCAAAAGCCAATGAACTGGCACAAATTCATCCTGTCTTTAATCGATGATTCTGTTGTTTTGTGTATACACCAAAGCAAGTATCGCTAAGCCTTCTTTGTTTCAGTTCCACCACACGTTACGTTAAGCATACATACCAATTATCACTGGTGTTGATTTAGGCGGGATCCCCAAGTTTTAACAGGTCTTCACAGATTCGTTGAATATCCTCATGGCTTAAATCTATCGATCCAGCTCCCGCATTTTCAACACTTTGTTCTGCATTTCGACATCCACACAATATATGAGTTGCTCCTAACTGCGCTGCCGTCCAAGCCATGGACAGCTGCGCGATGTTACAATCGTATCTTAAAAATAAATCTTCCCAGCCGGCAAACATTCGTAATAAACGCTCAATATTCTCTTTTTTAAACCAAGGCGCCCATTGTCCGATATTTCTACGAAAATCAGTCTTGTCGAAGACGCGATCTGGAGTTACTTTCCCCGTAAGTAAGCCTTGTTCGAGAGACAAGTACGTTAAGGTTGCAATTTTATTTTTTGCGCAATAGGGAAGAATATCTAGTTCCCGATCCCGAGTGAGCATGCTGTAGCGGAATTGATCACTAGCTAAGTCGCCGGCTGCATTGTAGGTTTTTAGTTGTTCGAGAGATACGTTTGATACTCCGATAGCGCGTATTTTGCCCTGTAACTTTAATTCCATAAGGCAGTCCATCGTTTCTTCGATAGGCGTCTCCTCCGGAGGAATTGAGGGTTTATGGCATTGTAAAAGGTCGATATAGTCCGTCCCCAGTCGTTTGAGACTATCCTCGACTTCTATCTGGATTGTGTCTGGACGCAAGCTCACAGAGACCTCTTTACCGTCTTTAACACCATTTGGTGAACCACGCTGATCTTTCCACCATACGCCACATTTTGTCGCGATAACTACTTTGTCGCGACGCCCGTGTATGGCTTTACCAACAATATGTTCACTATGTCCCCAACCATAGGAGGGTGCGGTATCGATGAGAGTGATACCGTGATCAAGCGCAGAGTGAATCGCGTTTATTGATTGTTTATCATCCGGTGGTCCTGCTTCTTGGTATCCGCCGAAAGAAGTCCCTCCAAGTCCGACAATCGAAGCTTCGATCCCAGACTGACCTAAAGGTTTGTATTTCATTGAGGTCTCACTTTTATTTTGACTAGTTTATGGTACCACCCTTGAGGCGAATCTAAACAATCGCTTTGATAATACTCGGTTCTAGATGTTATGTTACTGCGCGAAAGCGCGCTTAATGAAAAAACAAATAAATGGAGAAAGAGAATGCCTGTAATAGATATGTCTACCCTGAAACCGGTAGGTGAATTTGGCTCAAAAGCTTGGGGAGAGGCTTGCGTCGAAGCATCGCTTAAGATTTTAGAGGCAGCAAACCTGCCCTCTTCAATCACCTGGGCTTTCTCTGAGAATTATACCCACCCTCCTGCTCGATTGATGGAAGGCGGTCGTACCCATGCGGGTTACTACATCATGATCAAGGGAGGTAAAGTAACGGCTGGGGATGGATTCATAGAAGAACTGCTTACAATCCCTGGCTTCCACGCGAAAATTCCTTGGGGATGCATCTGCAACCAATCGGGTGCTATATATGGTAGCGAAGGACAAAAACAGCGTCAGGCTGATCAGAAGGTGCTTTACGCTGCGATTGAAGAATACGTCGGAAGAGAGAACCCTTTCGGGCTTGATATCAATAGTGAAGGTAAGCCAAGTCAAATGCTTGACCCAGTTGGGGCATGGCCTCCTGAGGTAGGTAGAGCCCTGTCAGAGGGGGGAGAGGAGGGTAATGGACTCCACAATATCGCCGCAACACTTCAGTCGGACTCTCCAGAATATGCGGACTTACCAGTTACAAAAGTTCGGGTACCGATCTTTGGTAAGATGACAGAAAAGCAAAAAGCTGATTTCGTAGAGCTCTGCGGTATTAAAATGTAAAAGAGGTCCCTGGTGTTTGAGGAGAGTTTCGGGTGACTTGGTTTGGGTTTAACATTTCTGGAATCACGAATCTTTGTATGCTCGTCTGGCTATTCCTGCATAGCTCAATTGGCTATGCTGGAAGTTCACGACCAAATATACTTTTTATCGCGGTCGATGACTTGAACCACTGGGTTGGCCACTTGGACGGTCATCCTGGTACCTTGACACCAAATATCGACAAGCTCGCTAGCCAAGGGATGACGTTTTCTAGGGCCTATGCAGCCGCCCCCTTATGCAACCCTTCGAGGGTCTCTCTTTTGACGGGTGTTATGCCGTCTCGCTCAGGTGTTTATGGAAACTTTGAGAAACTTGAAAAACACCTGCCTAATGCTATCACACTCCCTGAGTATTTCGGTTCTCAGGGTTACACCGTGAAGGGTGCGGGAAAGATTTTTCATAATTCTTGGAACGATAAGGCGACTGATCAGTCTTTTGAGGAGTTCTACAACGCTTTTAAGATTCCTAAGGCGAAATCAAGACCTAAAAACTCAGAGAAAAATCTAAAGCGAAAAAAACTAACAGAGGGTGAAATGTGGGCGCCGTGGGGGCCAGTAGATATAGATGATGGAGATATGTTGGACGCTAAGAATGCCGACTGGGTTATTACTGAGCTCCAAAATCCTAAAACTAAACCGTTCTTCCTAGCATATGGCACGCAAAAACCACATTTGAATTGGAACGTTCCACGCAAGTACTTCAACATGCATCCTGAAGTGTCGATTGTATTGCCTAAGGTTATAGCTAATGACCTTGCTGATGTTCCAGCGTTTGGGAAGAAACTAGCTGCAGAAGTATTGGATATTTCCAATGGCCGAGATTTTAGTACGCCCGGTGGCGACCATAACAATATTTTAAAGTTTAATCAGTGGGAAGCAGCTGTTAGAGGTTATCTTGCTAGCATTACCTTTGCAGACGCGCAAGTGGGTAGAGTGCTTGATGCTTTGGCTGAGTCGTCTTATTCGGATAACACGATCATAGTTCTCTGGGGAGACCATGGATGGCATCTCGGACAGAAAGAACACTGGCGGAAACATACGCTTTGGGAGGATGGCTTAAGAACGACTTTAGTCATCTCCGCTCCGGGGTTTACGAGTCCTAATTCCCGAAGTGATCGCGTTGTGAGCTTACTTGATATATACCCGACACTTGTTGACCTGGCTGGACTAAAACCGCGGGAGGAATTAGACGGGCAGTCTCTAGTACCTCTCCTGAAAAAACCAAAATTGCCCTGGCCTCGAGCAGTAGTAAGTACCTATGGATACCAGAACCACTCAGTACGAACAGAACGTTGGCGTTATATTCGTTATTATGATGGTACTGAAGAACTCTATGATCATCATAAAGACCCTCACGAGTGGAATAATCTTGCTGCACACTCCGTTGCGAAAAACTATCGCTCCGTGATAAATCGCCTTAAAAAAAGCTTACCAACGATCAATGCGCTTCCCTAGAATGTAAACTGAAATAACAGGAGTTAGAGTCATGTCCAATCCATATATATTACCTTTCTCAACGCAGGATACGTCTCTCAATGTACTAGGGGGTAAAGGACGCTCGCTTGCCAAGATGGCGCAAGCAGGATTTGCGATTCCTCAGGGGTATTGTGTTTCAACTTCGGCGTATAAACGCTTTGTAGCGCATAATAATTTGCAAGATAAGATCAATGATTTAGCAAGGCCAGAAATTGGAGAATTCGCTTTATCATTTGATGCGGCCTCAGCAGCGATTCAGAGTATCTTTCGGCAGGCGTTTCTGGTACCCGAGATTGCCAATGTGTTAGGTGATGCCTATGACTCTCTGACAAATGAAGGCTCGCCGGTAGCGGTTCGTTCTTCAGCGACGGCTGAAGATCTTCCGGATACGTCATTTGCTGGGCAACAAGATACGTACCTTAACGTGAGTGGCCGGGATCAGGTGGTGAGGGCAGTACTCGATTGTTGGGCATCATTATGGACCCCGAGGGCGATGAGTTATCGTCATGAGATGGGCATTACCAACGAAAACATCGCGATGGCTGTAGTTGTGCAATTAATGATTCCATCAGACGTCGCTGGTATTTTATTTACCGCGAACCCCGCGACGGGGGAGCGTTCGGAGATGATCATAAATGCAAGCTTTGGTCTTGGGGAAGCCATTGTGGGTGGTCAAGTTACGCCTGATACGTTTGTCCTTGATCGAGAAAAATTTGAGTTGAAAGAGACAATAATTGGGACCAAGCAGCAAAAAGTTATCGCTGCTGACGGGCAAGGAATCATTCTAAAGGAGATCCCAGAAGGAGAGCGAGAGGAGACTTCTCTTTCCTCTGCTACGCTCTCCGAGCTCGGGGAAATAGCGCTAGAAATTGAGAGAGAATTCGAAGGTATTCCGCAAGATATCGAGTGGGGTGTTTCGCAAGGAAAATTATGGTTACTGCAGTCTCGGCCGATAACTAATTTGCCCCCACAGCCTATAGAGGTATGTTGGGATGCTCCGGCCCCTATTCAGATTTTGTCGCGCCGGCAAATCGTGGAAAATATTCCGGACCCTTGCACACCACTCTTTGACGAGTTGTTCCTTACTGAGGGTTTGGAGATCATGGAAAACGGGGAGAAGCGAGAGCTCCCTTTTGAGGGTGGTGGGCCTCTATTTCTGACGCATAATGGCTTTGCTTATCAGCGCTTTGATTTTCCTCAAGTGGTCAGGGAGAAGAAAGAACGAGAAACGTTGACTGAGGATCAGATGGAAGCTGCCGAGATAGAAGCAGCTCGCAAGGAATTTTCGGAAAAACAGGAAATTAAGGATCGGAACCAGTCTGATCACGAACTCGAACAGCAGGACCTTGCATTATTTTTGTCGGAGCTTAGTGATGTCGATAAGAAAGCTTTTGAGAGTTGGAGTGCAGCTGAAAAGCTCGATGACTTAGCCCATGCAGTTACCATGCCTGAGAGTGAGGATATCGGAATGGCTGCCGGATCCAAAGTGAAAGGTAACGAACAGTTTCTGCAGGAATGGCACGACAAGACTATGCCAGATATTGTGGCTAAGACCGAGGAGTGGGGTAAATTAGATGTCCACAAAGCGTCCGATACACAATTATTGAAGGGGGTCGCTGAACTTGCTAACGCGAGCGGTATTTTTTGGTCATCGAACTCGAGTCATAGTTTCGGTGTGGCCAAAATAACTGACCATCAATTGCAAACTTTTTTGAAAGAAATTTTGCCGGATCAGAAATTCACCAGTGGCCAATTCTTAAGTGGTTTTAAATCGAAAACGACTGAAGCTAATGAGAGCTTATTTTTAATAGCGAAAGAAATTCGTTCCACTGACAGTTTATATGAACTGGTTCGGATAACGCCTCCACATCGTCTGATGGAAGCACTACGTAACCATGCAGACGGTAAAAAAATAGTTGCAGCAGTTGATGAATACCTCAAGCTTTACGGACATTTGGGCTATAGTCTCGACTTTGGCGAGCCATTGCCCTTAGATGATCCCTCAGGCCTCTTGGCGAACGTGAAAACCATGGTTGCCAATAGTGGATATGATCCTCGGAGTCAGGAAGAAAGCGCAAGGCAGAAAAGAGAAAAAGCGACAAGAGAAATAGGGCAGTTACTTGAGGGGCTTTCGTTTTGGCAGTTTAGATATCGTGTTTGGTTTGCGCAGCGTTTTTATTATATCCGAGAAGAGGTTATGTTTTACCTCTATTGGCCTTGGCCTATTTTGCGAAAATTGGCTTTAGAACTTGGGAAACGCTTTGTGGATGAGGGTATATTCCATAGAGCAGATGATGTTTTTTTTCTTTTCAGTAAGGAAATAACTGAAGCGATAGAAGCTAAAACCAATCATCAGCCATTTCATGAAGTGCGGGACCTAATTGCTGAGCGTAGAGAGTTACGTGAGGCCCGAAAGCGCCTGCATCCGCCGGGTACGATACCTTTTGAGGCAAGTGAGGATCCCTCTATTAGATTCAAAGAAACGCAAATTTATAATGACGCTAACAGCGATACCTTACTGGGTGTTCCCGTCAGTCCCGGCAAGGTTTCCGGACCTGCGAGTCTTATAAAAACGCCTGAAGAATTTGGATTGATGAAACCTGGGTCTATTTTAGTTTGCCCGATGACGAACCCCGCTTGGACGCCACTCTTTGCTCATGCAGCAGGTCTCGTTACTGATATGGGCGGTATCCTGGGTCACGGATCGATAGTGGCGCGAGAATATGGAATACCAGCAGTGGTTGGTACAGGAATTGGAACGCAGCGAATAAAACACGAGCAGCAGATTACGATAGACGGTGACTTGGGTTCGGTGAAGATTGAGGATTAAGGTGAGATTGATTTCCCTATACAAATTTTCTTGCTAAAAAATTGGTGTTGTCGTTTGCATGCACTTACTTATTTTTCTGAAATCTTTAAACAATATTAATCAAATGAAGGGGTAGGGATGTTTAATTTTGAGTATGTTAAGAAAGGGGGAATAATATACCTTCCTTTGATCATTTTTTTTCTTTCAGCTCATGTATCTGGTGAAGGTAAACCCAATGTCATCTTGGTAATGGCCGATGATATGGGATGGGCGCAGACCGGATATTATGGGTATCCATTCATGAAAACCCCTAATCTTGATGAAATGGCAAAGAACGGCCTTAGAATGGATCGATTTTATGCTGGGGCGCCAAGTTGTACTCCTACGCGTGCGACTGTTCTCACCGGTAGAACTAACGACCGTACAGGCGCGTTTCGAGTAGGACACGCAATTAATAAACAGGAGAAGATGCTTTCGACAGCGTTCAGGGAAGCAGGTTATGCGACTGCACATTTTGGAAAGTGGCATTTAAATCAGGTTGGTCCTATCGCGGGAGAGCTTGTAGATCATCCCTTATCGGCAAATGACCCCCATAACCCAGGAGAATTGGGGTTTGATTATTGGTTGAGTACACACCAAGGATTTGATTATCCAGAGTTTGAGCTAAGCCGGAACGGTACCCGTGAAGTTTTTAAAGGCGATGGTTCTGAGGTGATCGTTGCTGAGGCTGTGAAGTATATTGCGACGCAAGTGACAGAGAAAAAACCTGTATTTGTTGTCATCTGGTACTCGGCGCCGCATGGTCCATGGGCTGCTGCTGACAGTGATGTTGAACCTTATTTAGGGAAAGTCAATCGAACCTCAGCGAATATGCTCGGTGAAATTATTGGTATTGACCGCTCGATTGGCCATCTCAGAAGAAGTCTGAAAGACATGGGTATAGCCGATAACACATTAGTATGGTTCACTAGCGACAATGGTGGCACCGCAGATACTGACACCCATGTCGCTGTAGAAGGGGAAACTAGGGTTATCACATATCCATCAGACTGTGGAGATTATATCGATCCAAATCTGTCGAGTTTCGACGCGAGAACCATGCACAATTGTTGGTTGGGTGTGGATCCCGATAGTACAGGACATTTGCGTGGCTTTAAGAAAGATTTTTATGAGGGAGGTCTGCGTGAGCCTACTGTTGTGGAGTGGCCTGCTGGAATCAAGCCAAGAGTATCAAATTTTCCATCAGGAACGGTCGATATATTCCCAACACTAATCGACTTGGCAGGTCTCGACTCAACAGCTATTAATGAGGTGCATGATGGAATATCTTTGGCAGAAGTATTCAAAGGGGAACCCGTGCGACGTGAGCAACCCTTAGGGTTCCGAGCGAACGGTGGCTGGATGTGGTTAGATAACGATTGGAAGATTGTGAAGAATGGTGATTATGTCGGTAACGAAAGTGATCTTCCCTACGAACTATACAATGTCATTGGTGATCCAAGCGAAGAGCATAATTTGATTCAGACTTACCCTGATTTAGCGAATCAACTCTATGAGCAATTCAAAATATGGAGTCTTTCAGTGAGTCGAAGCGCGTTGGGTGCAGATTACCCAGAAGGTAGAGTCCTGCCGACGGGTCGCGCACCTAACCCTGAGATAGATGATCGTCGAGCGATGCGTATAAAAGAATGGACGGAAGAGGTGCGTGCAGCAGAGGAGGAAAGTTAATTCTTAAGATGACATTATTCAGCTGCTAATTATCGGAATTCAGATTAGACCAAGATTTGCTTAGCCATTAGGGAGATGCATGCGAGGGGAGTTGTTTTAGATTTGCTCGCTCCTTGCATGGAACTGGGTGGTTTGGGTCCGTCGAAAAAGGTACTAGGAATTCTTACTGGTTAGGGCAGAGAGTATTTCAAAAGAACGAGATAAATACAAAAGGGATATAGGCATGATATTTACTGGCTGGGAAGGACCACTGGCATTATTAGAGCATGAGGTAACTCAACGAGAATACGAAGGATGCCCAGTTCCTGAAGCTCTAAGAGAAAAGATCGATGCATTGAACCATCACGAGGACACTTGGGATTTCGAGACTGTCGATACCCTTTATGGGCAACTGGAGCAGTTGCCGAGAGATCTTAAATTCCCTTATGTTCAGCCAAATGATTTGGAGGGTATTCGTAAGGAACGCCCCGATGGTCCAAGGAAACTGGGTGAAATAACAGAAGCAGACCTCTTCGATAAGTTCCACGGGGCATGGACCGGCCGCGCGGCTGGTTGTGCGCTAGGTAAGCCCGTTGAGGGCATGGGTATCATGGGACGCGAGGGGATGATTGGCAGACAAGCGATTAGGACCTACCTGGAAAACCGGGGGCATTGGCCACTCGACTTCTACTTTACTGGAGCTGATGCGGGAGATGGCCTGAAAATCCATTGTCCTCAGTCTCAGAGAGAAAACATTGCTTTCATGGAGCCTGATGACGATATTCACTATACACTGATTGCATTGTCAGTATTGGAAAAGTTCGGTCCGGCTTTCGAGTGGCATAATGTAGCAAATACTTGGAATACTAGTTTGCCATATTATGCGATATGCACAGCCGAAGCTCAGGCCATCATGAATTATAATAACGCTGTTCCGCGTAAGGCTCTATCAAAATGGGTAACGCCTGAGTATACGAGTACCAACCGTAATCCTTATCGAGAGTGGATTGGCGCTCAGATTCGAGCTGATGGTTGGGGTTATGCTTGTGCTGGTAATCCAGAATTGGCAGCAGAATTCGCGTATCGAGATGCTTGTTGGACTCACAGAGCGAACGGCATCTATGGTGAGATGATGTTTGCCGCAATTATCGCAGCAGCATTTCTGGTTGATGATGCCGCTGAGTTGATCAATATCGGTCTTTCTGAGATTCCAAAGAATTGTAGGCTCTCCGAGGCCTGTCTTCTAGCGTTGGATCAGGTGCCAAAATGTCAAGACTTCCATGAGTATATGGATTGGGTTGAATTACACTACGGAGAGCTAAATGGCGTTCATACAGTGAATAATGCGCTTGTGGTTCTTGGATCTATGATTTTCGGTGGGATGGATTTCCATCAGTCTATTTGTCGCTCGGTAGAGGGTGGCTGGGATACTGACTGTAATGGTGCAACTTGTGGGTCTATTGTAGGAGCTTCCACGGGTACAAAAGATTTGAACTCTAGTTTAGTGGCACCGCTTAATGACACTATCAGGCCTAACGTGATCGGGTTTCAAGAAATTAGTATATCGGAACTTGCAGAGCGCACACTAAAGGTCTACCAAAGCGTAGCGGGTAAGTGAACGATAGGCCTTCCTATAGGGAAGTGTAAAAAATTGGTGGGTACCAACAGCGCTCTTCAAATATTGGTAAGGGAACTCACGCAACTTGCAAATCGGTATGTCTGATCCAGAGAAATGTTGGGGTCAAAAGTGTAGGCATGCCATAAAGGTCAGCTGTGAAGATGTGGATCACCTCAAAACACGTTTGCAGGATAGACGCAATCAGGTAAGGCAATAGGTGATTTCAGCTGCCGTTGGGATTGCAATCATGAGAAAACGGTTAAGGCTCGGTATTGTTTTTCTCCCTGTGGACTAAAACGTAACGATTAGGTGAGGTCCTTGAGACTCAAAGTAGCACACCAGGTAGGTTGAAAATAATCGAACTCTGGCGAGGGTTTAGAGGAAAAAACGCGTAAGAACGCGGTGGTTGTCAATTTCCTCTAGCAGCTTGCGAGCAAACAAACTGGACTTTTCCTTAACTTTACCTAGTATGTAATGAACGTCAAATGAGCACTGCTTTGGTATAAATAGTCTTTTTGCAGGGAGAATTGGATATGGTGCATGATATCGTTGTTCGGAATGGCAGCATTGTTGATGGCACGGGTGCTGAACCAACTCAGGGTGATTTGGCAATTGATGGTGGCTTAATCACTGCGATGGGAGAAGTCGAAACCAAAGGGAAGAAAGAGATTAATGCTGATGGTCACTTGGTGACTCCGGGATTTATTGACCTGCATACGCATCTTGATGCCCAGATCGGCTGGGACCCTCTGATGACTCCGGTATCTTGGCATGGTGTATCAACGGCATTGCTTGGTAATTGTGGTGTGACATTTGCACCCTGCAAGCCCCAAGATCGGGAACTTTTAGCTGGAATGATGGAAACGGTAGAGGACATTCCGAAAAACGCAATTTTGTCTGGCCTGCCCTGGGACTGGGAGGACTATGGCGGTTATCTTGATGCTATTACTCAGCTCAAGCCATCCCTAAATATGGCTGGTTTGGTGGGGCATTGTGCGGTTCGTTTCTATGTTATGGGCGAACGCGCGGTAGAGGAGCTCGCGACGGACGAGGAGATGAGGAAAATGTCTGCAGTTGTGGCTGACTCGATCGATAATGGAGCATTTGGTTTCTCCACCAACCGCTATGAAGCTCACCGATTACCTGATGGAAGATCAATTCCAGGAACCTTTGCTGACCCCAAGGAGCTTGAGATTATTGGTAAAGAAGTCGGTGCGCGTAACGCGCTCATGCAGGCGGTTGGCGCTAATGAAGAAGTGCTCCTCAAAATGTCACGAGCATCCAAGAATCGTATTCTATTTAGTGGCGGTGGAGCTAACGAGCCGGGTTCCGGTAGACGTTTTGCCAAGTGGTTGGATGGTTTCTGCGAGGGTAGAGATGTTACTTCCATTACTCAAGTGCGAGGTTCGGGTCTTATGCTTGGACTTCAGGGGATGCTGCCTTTCCAAGGGCAAGGGTGGGATATTCTTCGGGAGAAAGACCTAGCTGGTCGTGTAGCAATGTTGAATCATGATGACTTTGTTAGACAATTAGTCAAAGAAGGAGAACAGGAAACTTGGGTAGCTCTTGATAGGCTTTACTATCAGGGTGATGCCGATACGCCAAAATACACAGCGGATATCAAAGACAATTTAGTTGCGTTGGCCGCAAAAAATGGTGAATCGCCAGCGGAAATGTTTATCCGTATCAGTAGGGAGTCAGGGGGGCGTGCGCTGTTTACCTGGCGCATGTTTAATCAGGATATGGATGAACTAGGTGAACTGTTCAAGAGTACTAATATGTATCCTAGTTTGGGTGATGCAGGAGCTCACGTGTCTCAGTTTATTGATGCAGGTTGGGCTACATTTACGCTTTCTCACTGGATTCGTGAAAAGCAACTTTACACAATTGGCGAAGGGATACGTCGAATGACCTCAGGCCCTGCGCGCGTTATTGGCCTTCGTGATCGTGGGATACTCAGCCCAGGAATGCGCGCCGACGTAAATATCATTGACTTTGAAAATGTTTCTGAGCTTCACCCTGAGATGGTTCATGATTTTCCAGGAGGGGCTCCGCGTTATATACAGAAGGCGCGCGGCTACAAAGCTACTTTGATCAACGGTCAAATAAATTTGGTCGATGATGAGTTGACTGGGGCTCAGGCCGGAGAAGTTTTACGTCATCAGTCATCGCTTCAAGGTGGACTAACTCGATCTTCAAATGTTTGAATTGATTATAGCGGCATCTGTAGGGTCGCAACACAATGGTTAAATTTGGTACTTTGGGTGCGGCGAGGATTACTCCGGCGGCACTGATTAGCCCGTGTAAGAATAATGTTAATGCCTCGATCTCTGTCGTAGCAGCACGCGATCGGTCGCGAGCGGAAGCATTTGCAAAGGAACATGATATATCAAATGTTGTTGATTGCTATGAGGATGTTATTAATCACCCTGATATCGATGCGGTATATAACCCGTTACATATCGGTCTGCACCATGAGTGGTCGATCAAAGCGTTAAGAGCTGGTAAGCATGTTCTCTGTGAAAAGGCGATTGCATGCAATGCTAATGAAGCTGAAGAAATGGCCGCGGTAGCGAGAGAAACTGGACGCGTACTGATGGATGCATTTCACTACCGCTATCATCCCTGCTTTATCAGAGCGCGAGAAATCTGTGCGTCGGGCCTGCTGGGGAATATATCTGAAATTGATGCGGTATTTCATGTCGCGGGTCATCTGGAAAATGATATTCGAACGAATTATGCAACTGCTGGAGGTGTAACAATGGATATTGGATGTTATCCCATATCTTGGGTGCGTCACATTACTGATGAAGAGCCAGTTGTTGTGAGCGCCAGCGCTGAAATTGGTAAGGTTAATGTAGATCTTTTTTTGTGTGCTGATCTGATTTTCCCAAGCGGTATAGTCGGACATATCTCAGGCGATATGAGAAATGGTGGTGAGCCTCGAGCTGAACTCAAGGTTACTGGATCGAAAGGTATGCTATTCGTTAGTAATCCCATTGCTCCGCAGTTTGGCAGTAAAATTGAATTAACTGTTGATGGGGTCAAGACAAGGGAGCGCGTTGATAAACGAGCCAGCTACGATTTTCAATTAGATGCGTTTATTGCCGCTATTGAGGAAAATATAACGCCTTATACCGATGCGGAAGAGGCGGTCCATCAAATGAAAGTAATTGATGCGTGCTACGAGGCGGCAGGCCTTCCAATTCGGGGGTTATAAATCGCCCAATAAACGAGGTTAGGGAGAGCTTGCCTTGGGGGAATACCAGATTGGCGAGCTGTAGGCTCGTTCTTGTATTACTGCCGGAGGGTCCGTCTGAATATCCTCAAGTCCGTAGGTTTTCGCGTCATAAGTTGTCCATCTTGGGGTAGGAATCTGAATCACCCGCACATAGTATACTGCTGCCTCGGAAGGGTTAAAATCCCCATCTGTCCAAGTAACTGAGAGCTCTGGGCTACCAATGGTATTTTGGTAGCTTGCTTCTCGAAGATTCACTGTGGATCCGACAGCGGCTAAAGAGCCATCGTTATTGATTTTTCGCTCCCCAGACCAAGCGACGTTATGGACTCTTTCTTTTGTTAATCCATTCTGATCTAACCAGCTCTTAACGATCTGCACCCGATCGAGATTAGCACCGTCGGGATCCTTCGTTGCTCGTATTAAAAAGGTTGGTGCCTTATCGTTGTTCTCTTCGCTTTGAACGAGGTCCCCTCCCATAGGGACTCCTCCAGAATAGCCTATTTGTGCTAAATTTTTCGAGTCGGCGTCCGTGCTCAGGAATTCCCATCCTCCGAAAAAACGCAGAATAATCCTGGGTCCAGTCGTGGCATACACCTCACGTCTTTTCATTGCTGCAAAGATGGCCTCGCGTGTATTTTCGATTGCCCAAACTGCTGCGTAGCCTTGAGCAGAATAATGGCTCTGCGTGCCAGCTCGGTAAGGGCTAGGTTCGTTCATGGCCATTTTTCCCCAGTAATTATCTTCGTCGACTGTAGCGAGTCCAGTATGTGTATCCGTTGCCCCAATGACTCCAAACTTATATGGATTGGCTCCAATACTTGCCTGAATAGCCAGACCCCTCTGTAAGGCAGATCGCACGTACGAGCCTTTGATCATCTCCTGGACTTCGGAGGGTTTACTTTTCAATTTCGACCCCCGCGATCTTTCACAAAAAGTTTCAATTTTGGGGTCAGGGGATGTTCCTTTCGAGAGACTGGCATAATATTCTTCACAATAATTTTCTATCCTCTTAGTTTCAGATAGTGGACCTTGCCCATTAGCACTGCCATATCGTTCATAATCTGCGAACTCATCATTTGGTGAGATCAGGGGATGGGTTTCACTATCACCCTTAATTTGTGTGATCTCTACAAGAGGCTCTATACTTGCCCGGGTTCGAATATAGTTGAGTGAAATTTTCTTACCTTCATATGTAACGGTCTTAAACATATTTCCCCGGCTTAGATTACTATTATGAGGGATCGATATAACACCACTGCCTGTTTGCTCGCGATACTTCTCAAGATATGCCCATAGGTCCTCAGGATTGTCGCTATCGAACCTCGAGAAAGGAAGAGTTTTGAGAGTATCTTTCGGGGAACCGCTATAGACTACGTTTCGGTGTAAACCACTACTGGAATATTCGTAACCAGCGAAGGTGGTAAAATTCCCCGGGTCATTATGACGTTCTGCAATGTTGACGACACCTTTCCAAACTTGCCGGGTAAATGTTTCATCAATATTATAGTTTTTTCCATGCGTACTTTTTGCAGCGAGAAGTTTATTCGCCCCGACGTTGTATTCTTGCTCACTTTCCGAGCGTAATATGCTTTTGAGTGAGGGTAGCTTGTTTAAAAATGATGCGGCTTCCCTTCCTTGATCGGTAGACAAAAGTTTTGGATTTCCGGCGATCAGTGCGGGTAAAACTCCCAGATTTTCAGCATGATCTGCAATCATCATGAAATCTAAAGGTTTCCTTATTTTGGCTTTGTCCCCCCCGGTGGCTGTTATTGTTTCACCCTTTGCGAAGCGATAAGCTTCATCTGGACTAATTCTATTTCCCATAGAATAGGCATCCCCAGATAGAAAGGAGTGTAAATGTGTGTCTCCCCAAAACACTCGTGCAGGATATTGTCGCTCGACAAAGGGCGAATAGCTTTTTGCCAAAGCACTGAACCCCGTGAATATAAGAACCAAAAAAAGATATCGCATTGAAATCCCCCGTGCGATTCATTGTAAACCTTTCTTAAAGAAAACTGTCAAGGAATATTGATACTGCACGTAATTGTGTTTGCTCGGGGCGCCTATTAATAATCTTTTCCTTTAGTAACCCTCATCTTCAAGGTTTAGTAAAGGGAATGCAGCGGAGAGTCCGGGAGGATACACAATTTCTGATGAGACGACGAACGATTCATCAAATTCTTCAAAAGACCTTACCCCGCAAAGACTGAGGGTTTCTGAGATTTCCCACTTTAGTATATTGAGGCATTGAACCAATGCGGGGGCGCCGCCTGCCGCCAATGCCCATGCCTGCAATCGACCGATTCCAACTGCATTTGCTCCCAAAATTATTGCTTTAACGATATCTGTACCGCGATAGAAACCGCCATCTACGATAATTTCAGCTTTCCCTCCCACTGCTTTGACTATGTCGGGTAAAAGGTCTAGCGATCCGACACCATGATCTAATTGTCGACCACCATGATTTGAGACATAGACAACTTCAACACCATGTTCTATCGCTCTAACTGCATCATCGGGACGATTGATCCCCTTGATGATCAGAGGAATATCAAAATTATCTTTAATCCTTTTCACATCGGACCAGTTAAGACTTTGTTGGAAAATGCGATCTCCGTAACCGGATATAGGTTTTGAGGTCGGTACTACTCCTTTACTTATATCGCGCTCGCGCCTACTGACAACTGCGGAATCCACTGTTAGACAAAATGCGGTATAGCCAGCATCTATCGCCCGCTGCACTTTGTTATCAGTCCAGTCTGCGTCACCCCTAACATAGAGTTGATAAATTTTCGGCGAGTTAGAGGCTGCGGCGATATCCTCTAGCTCTGGATGACACACCGAGCTTGCTATGCTCATAATACCGGCTTTTTCCGCACCGATTGCAGCAGTTGCCCCTCCGCCCGGTACTAAGTTTTGTAAAGAACCTATCGGTGCCAAGATCACTGGTAATGCTATTTTTTTTTCAAGAATCGAAACCGTCGTATCAATTTCTGATACATCGTTAAGTATCTTTGGAACAAGTGCTTTGGAGTCTATTGATGCACGATTTCTTCTTAATGTTGTTTCAGAGGCTGTACCACCGATCACATAATCCCATAGCGTTTGGCTTAGATTTTGTTTTGCTCTTCTGATGATTTGGTGAAGAGTTTTAAACTCGGGGGCTTCTGACATTTTCATCATTTTTACCGTGATATTGGAATTGAATTCTACTATCTAGATCAATAAAACTAGAATCTCTCAAAATCTAATATCCATAGTCAATTCTTTTAAGAGAAATAAATTAGCAAAATACCCATTTCAATAGCATGTTTAATAACGATAATGTGGTACTGTCCTATTTCACATAACTCATCGATGGAGGGAATCGATTGAGTGAACCTGCAATATTAAGAGGTTACAGACAGGCAGCTCAGTTAGGTAACGTGCCTGATGTGAGTTTCAGAAAAATGTTTAGGCTTGCCCTTCGCACATGGCCCTTTATGAGGCCGATGTTGAAGCATCTTATTCTTCTAGGATCCGTCACGATAGCAGGTAGTGCCATAGCACTCGTCGCGTTCATTATAAATGCAGATATTTTTCAGAATAAGGTTCTTGTAGGAGACAAATTGCAGCCGATGCAGGCGAAGATCCTATTTTTAGAAAGGAGTTACGTTGATCCCTTTGTTAATGATTCATTTGGGAGGGATCTGGGTGAACAATTGGGAATAAGTAAGCTCCTCGATAATATTACGGAAGGAGACTCCCATAGTGATGAGGGTGAGGAGCTTGCAAAAAAAGAAGAACGCAATACAGAAGTTGAAAAGGCTAAGTTAAGTAAGGAGCAAAGAAAGGTAGTTCGCAACAGGTTGGTTATATTTAGTGTGATCTCTGGTATTTTGGGAGGAATCACATGGTTATTGATTCCGTACTACAACATGTGGATATGGCAGAGCATTAACCAAAATTTGAGAGTTGCAATGATTGAGCGGGCGGAGTCATTGTCTCTAAAGTACCACGATAATGCTCGTGTGGGTGATGCCATTTTCCGGGTGTATCAGGATAGCGCTCAAATCATCAATTTGCTTCAGGCGGGAATAATGACTCCGATAGCTACGCTCTATGGGGTTATTATGGGTCTTGCTATTGTAGCGGCTTTTGACCCCCTGTTTGCGTTAACGATCATTATCGCAGGAACGCCAATGGTATTTCTTACGATTTGGTTTACGCCAAGAATACGTCGTCAGTCACTTAACAATCGTAAGGCCAATAGTGATCTAACCTCTCGACTTCAGGAAGTGTTCTCATCTATCAAAATCGTAAAAGCAAACCGAGCGGAAGATCGTGTGCTTGATCGATTTAATAAGGACTCCTATCGCGCTCTGGATGCAGCTTATTTTCTCAGAATGGATATGGCATTACTTACAGTGTTAGTAGCAGTAATCGGAGGAGCAACACTGATCTTCTGCGAGTACGTGATGGTTAGCTGGATCCTTATTGAGCGGGAAACATTTTTTGGTGCGTGGGCTGTCGCTTTAATCGGCTTTATGGTTTGGAATTTGGGTGCTTACAATATAGCGGTAGGAAGGGTGAACGGCCTGGCCCAGTCTGGGAGAGAGTTGGTTGCGATATGGAATCGAATGCAAGATATGTTTATCGGCTTGGAACGGGCCTTTTTTCTTCTGGATTTAGAGCCGGAAGTTATTGATCCAGCTAAACCAAAGGATTTTCCTAAGCCAATAAAAACTGTCTCATGGAAAGATGTCAAGTTTGGGTACGAATCACAACAGAACATTTTAGATGGGATTAACCTGCAAGCTGCTGCAGGGACAGTGACGGCTATTGTAGGCGGAACGGGAGCCGGGAAATCAACGGTTATGTCGATGTTGTTGAGGTTATATGACCCTGATGAGGGACAGCTTCTAGTGAATAATTTAGACCTAAGGCAAATGACTATCGATGATGTTCGAGGAAATATTGCAATTGCTCTTCAAAAGAATGTTCTATTTGCTGATACGGTTGCGAATAACATCAGTTACTCAATGCCGGGGGCATCAAGACAGCAGATTGTGGATGCCGCAAAGATCGCATGCGCAGACGAATTTATTCTATCAATGAGTGAGGGTTACGATACAGAATTGGGTGAGCGGGGAGGAAAACTATCGGCTGGCCAGCGACAAAGACTATCGATTGCGCGCGCAGTAGTGCGCGATACACCCATCCTTATCCTGGACGAGCCCACCGCATCATTGGATGCGAAGACTGAACACAATGTACTGAATAATCTCTCTGAGTGGGGTCGCGGTAGGATTATTTTTTTAGTTACTCACCGGTTGTCTACGATCAGAAATGCGGACCACATCGCCTTTTTAGAAAACGGTAAATTCGTTGAGCACGGTAGTCATAGAGAATTAATGAATATAGAGAATGGGCGGTACCGGACTTTTGTTGTTTCGGAGCTAGATGGCAGTGACTTAGATAGCGAATGATGAATATTTCAAGTGAAAAAGAAAAAAGTTCTACTACTATCCTGGCAGAGGTATTTGGAAAGAACCAGTACGATGATCGCGTTGATACGCAGTCCGATATACTTACCCGGGATATGTTTCGGCTTTTAGGTCGATGTGTTCGCCTGCTTTTCTCTGTTAAGAAACTTTTAATTGCAAAGTTTTTACTCCAGCTTGGATTAGTCTTTCCTGTTTTATTACTACCCTGGATGGCTAAGATAGTAATTGATAACGTTATTTTACAGCGACCATTTGGTGAGACTGCGGTTAGTTATCCACCCTTTATGAATCCAATCGTGAACTATGTGGATGGAATGAGTCCAATGTCCATCATGTTTACCCTGAGTATTATTTATTTCCTCTTATTAGTTTTAGTAGGTACGAGATCTAGTTGGACGAATGCTGGACTTCTTCAAGGGCAGGATGCAGCTACGAAGGCCGAAAATACCCTGAGTTTTGGTTTTAGTACTGGCGGTGGTATCTGGGGTTTCTTTGATTTCTTAGTTTACGTTAGACTTAACCAGACGGTCGCTAACCGTCTTCGGGTACGCTTGTTCGAGCGACTGACACACTTGCCCATGACAATACATGATGATCAGCGCATCGGAGATTCTGTGTACCGAGTCCTCTACGATTGTCCCGAGGCAGCAGATCTCTCATTTAGGCTTACTTTTCAGCCTTTTTTCGCAGCCCTCGCAGTAGGAATTAACCTTTACATCCTTCAATATTCCTATGGAGACGTATCTCCTGAATTGTTATGGATCGCGTGGGCAATGCTGCCTCTCTTTATTCTTGGTACGGCACCTTTTTCGGGGGCTTTACGACGCACGAATCAAAATAAGCGTGCTGCAGGTGCTGCTGCAACTAACGCAATGGAAGAATCCATAAATAACGTAGGGGCGGTGCAGAGCCTGGGTGGTGCTAAGAAAGAACAAAAACGTTTTGCGGAGCGAAGTGCCCAAACTTTCCTGCGCGAACGCTACGCATTCGCAGTACTAGTGGCGACCGTGTCCGTGCTTAGTACAATCTCTGGAATCGCCGCGTTGTATGTATACATCCTGATTACCGACCGGATCATCGAGGGGATACTATCACCAGGTGATTTTGCCGTCCTTCTCGGTGTTTACTGGGGTATTGCCGGTTCAGTCATGTTTTTCGGCATGTTTTGGCTTAAGTTACAGGAGAACGCAGCAGCAGTTCGAAGAGTATTTTTCTTCCTTGATTTTCAATCCGAAAGAGATCACTCAGGTAGTTTAAAGATTGACGAAGTTCGGGAGGGTATTAAATTTGAAGGTGTGTCATTTAGATATGGAGATGATCAAACAACGCTTAGTGATATCAACTTAAGGTTGTCTCTGGGTGAACTGGTCGCATTTGTTGGACCAACGGGGGCTGGGAAAACTACGTTAGCCTATATGATCCCGTTCCTTTTGAAACCCACTTCAGGGCGAGTATTGATCGATGGAAAAAATCTCTCTGAAGTTGATCTGAATTCCTTGAGAAATCAAGTCACTTACGTTTTCCAAGAGCATCTTCTTCTCTCAGAATCTATTCGTGAGAATTTCCTTTTTGTTAATCCAGATGCAACGGAAGATCAAATGATGGAAGCTTTGAAGACTGCTAATTGCATGGACTTCATTGAAAAAATGCCAGCCCGACTAGATACCGTATTAGGTCGTGCAGGAGATACCCTATCTGTTGGACAACAGCAACGTTTGTCGATAGCCCGTGGCTTAGTAAGAGATTCGAAAATACTCATTCTTGATGAGCCATCGGCGGCTCTTGATCCGCAGACAGAAGGTCAGTTAGTAAAAGCTCTTCAATCCGCTTCTCGGGGTCGCTTGGTTATAGTCATTGCACATCGTTTATCGACTATTCGCA
Source organism: Pseudomonadota bacterium (assembly GCA_036337195.1). Classification (GTDB taxonomy): domain Bacteria; phylum Pseudomonadota; class Gammaproteobacteria; order Pseudomonadales; family Azotimanducaceae; genus UBA7455. The sequence continues at coordinate 58,393 of JAYZES010000012.1, read as the reverse complement.
GGGCTGACAAAATCGTCTTTCTTGAGGACGGAGTAGTGAAAGACCTGGGTAATCATGACGTGCTGATGGCGAACCCAAAAGGCTCTTATCGCGAGTTTGTAGAACTTCAGGGGGGGTAGTACTACAGCAATGTAAAGTAGATTACGGCGAGTGCAAGAGCGGATTGAAGCAGAAACGTCAAAATGAGGAAGCATTTCGTGGCTTTGCATGGTTGGACTTTTCTGGGTAATCGCTTATGTTGTAGGTAAATTGTTATCCCGCTTTGTATAGGTAACATCATCGCAGCGTAACATGCAGCAATGGTTACCATCATCACCGGTCTTTGAAAACTTACGTAGAGAAGAAGACTGATAAAAGGTACCACCAGTCCATACCAGCGGATAATTGAGAGTCTTAACTCTAAATTGCCTCTACGTATGAAACCTAGCTCAATCAAATAGTCTGGAAGAAATCTCGCGCCAGCGGCAAGTCCCGCGACACTGCTTGAATAGAGAATACAGAAAGCACCCAAAGCAAAAAGCCAGATTGACCAAGGGCCAAAGGTTTTTGTATACATGTTACTTAAGGCAATTAGAGTATCTGGACCTTGTGGATTTTCGCCTGTTGGATGAAGTATTCCTGCTCCCAGAAAATAAAAAGGTATAGTGGCGCAGGTAAGCAGGACCAAAGTAATCCAGATATCAGTGCGTAACACACGAAGCCAGCCGTGAGCTCTTTGGTACCACTCAGGCGAGTCGTCGAAGCGGCCAATTCGGGCAGGATACCCTTTCTCGATACACCAGTAGGAGTAAGCGGCGATCTCGCCAGAATTGACGCCTGTATAACCGTAAGTAGCGAGTGCTAGGACAGCAAATCCAGTAGAGAACTTGAATTCAAATCCCTGGATGATATCTGCTGACGTAGTTGCAAAGTCTGTTGTCTGCATTAGCATTGCGCTGCTGAGGGTGAGGAGGGTAAAAGTCATCACAAATAACAACATGACTTTTTCTAGTCTGCGATAACTCCCACTACCAAGAAGGATTGCTGCAAGCAGTGCTAGGAGGGTAACGGCAACAAGTGGGTCTAGCTCTGGAAAAATGATAACGACTGCCTGTCCTGCTCCGCCGATTAATCCTCCAAGGCCAGTAAGTCCAGTTAGAAAACCGACTATGCCAAGAGCAATAGGCCAAGCAAATGTTTTTTTTGGCCCAGGAATCTTCCCAGGAACTCTATTGATCGCGCGTAGATAGGTATCTCCAGTGAGTATTACATAACGTGCAAGTTCAGCTTGAAGGATAGATTTACTCCAACAGGAAAAAAGTACCCACCAAAGCATGCTAAAGCCCACAGCTGCGCCAAGGCTCGCGGTTAGTATGATTTCTCCAGACCCGACGATCGTCGCAGAAATGATTACACTGGGGCCCAAGTATCTGATTGTGGATGACCAGTTGGAAGGTGGATCCTCAGTTGAATTATCGGGCTGGGTGTATCGGTCTGCCTCATCTTTCAAAGAATTATCTGCTAATTTATTCATTGATTTAGGAAAAATCGATATTTAGACACTTTCTTATCATACGCTAGATAAATTTTATTTATCAGCGCTCTCGAATTGCTCTCGATCTTAAAGTAAGTATTAATTAGCTTTATAAATTTTTTAATGAACCTAATTCGTTAGGGTTGGGTGTGAGCTAAACTCCCTGTACACTCGGCGATGATAATAAGAAGAGGGAGAGCTTAATGTTCAGTTTTGATGGTTATAAGCCGGTAGATCTTAGTCCTCATATAGAGGCGAGAATTTATCGAGTTGATGGGTCGATTGAAGAGGGCACCACTGATCCGTACGGTAAGCCTTGGGTAATGAAGGAGGGTAGATTCGCAGGAGATAATTCTTTATTCACGCTCTACGCTGCTCCTCCCGGTGGGGATGAGGCTTGGCATCAAGAGCGAATGTCTACGCACCATGGTTCGCATCTTCAAGGTGGTAAAGGACACATCAGTCATTGGGCTGGGGTGCCAGAGGATATGAAAGGGTTATGGGAGATGCCTCTTGAAACCTTTATGGGAGATGCTGCTGTCTGTAATTTTAAGGATCTTAAACCAAGGGCAATTTCTGACCCAAGCGAATATCCTCTCGGTGAAGGGATGGCGCTGCGAAGTAAGGAAGGTGACGTCCGCGGTCAAGAGATAACGCCAGATCACCTTTCTAATGTTCAGGAAGGGGATATCGTTCTGATGACCAGTCCATTTAAGGGCTTAGAAGAGCCTTGGTTATCAAAAACGACCTGTGAGTGGCTAATTGATGATCGTAAAATAAAAATGCTCGGTTTTGGTGTGCCAGGCGTTTGTTGGCAATATGACCTTAAAATCGCAGCGCCGAATAATTCACCGATAAGGCGCATGTTGTTAGGAGCTAACATCCCTATTGTGCATCCGCTTGTTAATATCGAATCTTTGAAAAAAGATCGTACTTATTATGTTGGTTTCCCCTTACGGTTTGTTAAGAGTGAAGCTAGTTTTATTCGAGCAATCGCTTTTGAGGAAGAATAGGAGCTTAACATCATGATTAGTCTTAAAGGACATAGAATAGTTGATCTCACTTGGGAACTGGTTTCTCGCGTGACGCGGATGGATCAAACGATTGAGGAAGGGCAGCGAGATGTGTACAACATGCCCTGGATAGTGGAAGAGAGCTATAACGAGAAAGATGGCACCATTGAACATCTGGTTGCGTGTAATGTTGGTACGGTAGCAGAATGGCCCGTTGGTGGTGTTAGTGGGCATATGGGTTCGCATATTCAGTTAGGTACCCGGCATAATGATAATTGGTCAGGCCTTCCGGAAGGAATGAAAGGAATCTGGGAAATGCCCCTGCAAACTTATTATGGAGAGGCCTGTGTCTGCAAGTTAGATCACTTAAAAGCTGAGCCCATTCTGCCTGAGCATTTATCAAATGTTCTAGAGGGGGACATTGTGATTATGGGTAGTAGTCACACTCGTGAAGATTCGCCCTGGATAGATGGTGAAACGGCATACTGGCTGGCAGAAGAAAAAAAGATCAAGATGCTCTGCCCAAGCGTCCCTGGCATTGGTTGGGAAACTCGACATAAGGATCCCGAGCCAGAGAATTGTCCGACGCACAGAGCGATGACTGGAAATAATATCCCCATTACTTATCCACTCATAAATACGGAGTCGTTAACGAAAGATCGCTGTTTCTTTATGAGTTTCCCTCTTAACGTGGGTCGTATGGAAGGAACCTGGATTAGGGCTATTGCCATCGAAGAGGAGTAATTAGTTGTTGGCGATGATCATGTATTTGATCATCGCTCAATGGCTCAGTCTCAAGGTATGTGCAGGCTGGGGGAGGACGCTAAATGAACTTCCCGTAAGAAACCTTTTGCGCTCTGTCAAAAAACTCGGTCCACTCTTCATCTGTTAGTAACTGGGGCTCGCCATATTGTGTTGCTAATAAGTACTGGCGACACATTATTTCAAGGCGGTGTGCAAGATCTGCCGTGGCCTTAATATTGCTTCCTCGTGCGATCATACCGTGCTTGCCCAGCAAACAGGCCGATCTGTTAGTGAGTGCTTCAGCAGCATCATCTCCAAGCGATTGAGTGCCAAAAGTTGAATAGGGTACGCAGGGGACGTCATTACCGCCAAAGCTTCCTACGAGGTAATGAAATCCTGGTAGTGGTCTTAAGTGCGACGCCATGGCGACACAGTGATCTGAATGCGTATGGACAACTGCCTTTGCCTTTTCATGTCTTTGGTAAATCGCTGCATGCATTCGCCATTCAGAAGAAGGCTTTCGATCACCTTCCCATTCTCCATTGAGAGAAACCTCTACAATAGTATCTACACTTATATTTTCCGATGTTGCACCAGAAGGTGAGATCAGCATATTCTCGCCGAAACGAACACTCAGATTTCCCGATGCTAATTCATTCAGACCAATTTTTTCTACGTGCTTGTATTGTTCAACTAGTTGTGTTCGTAAAGCTGTTTCATCTAAATTATCTGCCATGTATATCTCCAGAGATTAGTTTCTTGAGTTATTAAATTTGGGTATCTGCTTGACGCATTCGGTCGAGCGCTGTGAAAAAAAATTCTTCGTTACCAAGGCCACCAGCTTTGGTTACTATCGACATAGGATCTGAACTTGCCTCATGGCAGTATCCACCCGCTAGGTTGTCAAATGACGATACCTGCACTTGTCCGATATCTAAAGACTTGAAAAACTGGCCTGATGTCTCTCCACCAGCAACCACAAACTTTCTTACCCCCAGATCTTTTAGGGCAGCAGCACTTTTTCCAAGGATCTCATCAGCCAAAGCAGCAGCCCCGGCCCGACCGAGTATTTCTTGGGCTCGCTTAACTCCATCCACATCAGCTGAAGTCGATACGCATATGGGGCCTTTTTTGATATTAGTCTCTGCCCAATCGATGATTTTGTTTAGAAACCTTGAGTCATCCATTGCTTCTAGTAAGTCGACTCTAAAAACCGGGTGCTGTTTTTCAAAGTGACTGACCTGTCGCTGGGTATTGACCGCGCAGCTTCCCGCAATAATGGCCTCATGTCCCGGAGCTGGAGGCAGCAGAGTACGCTGAATCACTTCCCGTTCATTGGTTAACCAGGTGCGCGCTAAAAACATAGGAATTGCATCGGCCCCGCTGGTTAGCGGCCAATCCGATGTAAGTTCTGCGATTCGGGTAACGTCCTCATTATCAACAGCATCAACAATGAATAAATTCTTACCATCTTTTATTTGCTTGGAGATGTAGTCATTGCAAGCTGACTTTCCTGCTACCAATTGCCCATGTGGGAGAAGACTCACCTTCGATTTACATTGTGCTTGCAGTACTTCAACAAGGTTTGAATTCGTCATGGGTGTTACTGGGTCAAAGCGTTTCCCAGATTCACCCAGCATTGTGCCACCTAAAAACATTCGCCCCTGAAATATAGTAATCGAGTACTCTGGGAATGCAGGGCAGAAAATGACTCGATCAGTTTTAGTGGTTTCCATAAGGGCTTCACCGATAGGGCCAATATTGCCATCATTCGTAGAATCAAAGGTCGCACAATACTTGTAGTAGATTCTCTTTGTTTTTTTATCGAGCAGGCCCTGCGCAGATTTTTGTGCGTCTGCCGCTGCTTCTTTCGGCGGGATGAGGCGAATCTTTCTGCCTATAACAACAGCTTCAGCATCATGACTCAGGTTGTCGAGTGCTTCTACTGAGGTTACGAGCGGACAGCGGACTCCTTCCCTCTCAAGTAGGCTGGCAACCATCATACCCCCGGTGAGATCATCCGCAATTACGCCAAGTTCAAGCATTTCGTTTCTCCTTTTTCCCCATTCGCGAAGACAGGTCATGATATCAGCTTTATGCTCCGAGACTATAAGTAGATCAAGGGAAAAAACCCTTCATTTCCTTTATTTCTCTGTCTGTTGTCTCCTGTTATCCTTGAGTGAAATTAGTTCTTGGTGAAATGATGCAGGAATTGCTTGTTACTGCTGATGACCGAACCGGTGCTCTCGAAATCGGTGGAGTCATTGCTGGCCCTGATTTTTCTGTTCCTGTAGGTCCAGAAGCAAAGAGTGATATTTGTTGTGTGGTTGATACATGTACCCGTCATTTACCACCAGAGGATGCTAAACGAATTACTTACGAGAAGCATCTTTTAGAGGCTAGGTTCCATTGCCATAAAATGGACTCTGGTCTGCGAGGCAATTGGCCTCATGAAATAGAGGCGCTTAATGAATTAGGCTACTCTGTTGCGTTGGTTCCCAGCTATCCGGACGCTGGAAGGCGATGTGACGGTGGCACTGTCTATATTCAAGATGTGCCTGTTTTGGAATCCCCATTTGGTCAAGATCCTCTTACGGCACCTTGCAGCAGTCGACCAGACGAAGTAATGGAAGAGGCTGGATGCTCACTTAAGGATACTGTCATTTGGGATGCGAATGATAATACGGAGCTTAAAAAGGCGATATCACGGTGTCGTGAGGAAAATCGAGTTTTGGTAGGTCCGACCGGAGCAATTGGCTCATATGCTGAGACAATTTTCCCGGATCTCAAAACGCAAGTACAGCAAATCGAGACTCCTGTTCTGATTGTATGTGGGAGTTTGAATTCGCTTAGCCGAACGCAGATTAGTAACCTTACTTGTCCAGTATTTGGAGTCTCCGATAACCTGGATGTTGAAGAGGTTGCTATTTTAGAGACCTCGTTTCGGTCGGGTCCTGTTTCTTCAGTTGAAGCGGCAGAAACTGCTCAAGCCATCGCTAATAAAGTTCGCGGAGTTCATTATCAGACTTTATTCGTTATAGGCGGCGATACGGCCGGCGCAATAGTAGGAAATCGAACACTGGAGGTGTTAGGAACAGTAGATACGGGCATACCGATTGCGAAGCTTGATGATTATTATCTTGTGACGAAAGGTGGTGGGATAGGAGACGAGAATACACTAGTGAAGTTATTGGGAGATATAAAATGATGCCAATGGCGGTTACGATGGGAGATGCTTCCGGCATTGGTCCAGAGATTATTTTGCGACGATATGCTGCAGGAGAGCTTGATCATAATATCTTAATTTATGGAGACTTAGAAGTTTTAAAAGCTGGTTCTGAATTACTTGACCTTTCTATCAAGCTAAATTTAGTTGAGTCGAGGGCAGAGATGAGATCGCATCATCTAAATATAATTGATTTAGCGAGATTAGATAGAAAAAATCTGACTCCAGGAGTGATGAATAAGCAGTCCGCACTCGCTGCCCGGTGTTATGTGGAGAGAGCGACACGGGATGCGATAGATGGGGTTGTTTCTGGTTTAGTCACCATGCCGATGAATAAAGAGGCAACACAAATGAGTGATCCCTCATTTATTGGCCATACAGAATTTATTGCGCAGTTATGTGGTACGAATACTTTTTCGATGATGTTAACTAACAAAGATATTGCGGTAGCACATGTCAGTGCGCACGTCTCTTTAATTGATGCCATTCACTTAGTAACCATAGAAAGAGTAAGTAGTGTTATTGAGCTTACTAATGGAACGCTATCTCGTTTTATCTCTAATCCACGGATTGCTGTCTGCGGTCTAAATCCTCACGCTGGTGAGAACTGCTTATTCGGTAATGAGGATTCCAAGATAATTTTGCCTGCAATTGAATTAATGAGGGATAAAGGAATTGACGTCTCTGGGCCGTTCCCTGCGGATACGATTTTTTATCAAGCGATTCACAAGGACCAATATGATGCTATTGTGTGCATGTATCACGATCAGGGGCATGGGCCTATGAAGCTCATTGCTTTCGAATCTGCAGTTAATGTTACTATCGGATTACCGATTATTCGTACCTCTGTAGATCACGGGACGGCCTTCGATATAGCATGGCAAGGTAAAGCATTTACCTCTTCTTTGGGTCATGCTCTGGATTATGCATGGAAGCTTGCCGGTCGTTAATTTTGTTTCGGTGAAAATTCTAGAAAACGTTTATTTTTTATTGTTGGTCAGATGAGGACAAGAAAGTGGATTTAGGTATTGAAGGTAAGGTTGCAATAGTAACTGGTGGAAGTAACGGTATAGGAAGAGCTGCTGCTGAACGGTTATCCATGGAGGGAGCACTTGTTGCCGTAGTTTCTAGAACCCAGTCGGACCTGGATCAGGTCGCGCTTGAAATAAGCGAGCTTTCTGGGAACGAAGTTCTTGGAATTGCCGCAGATGTTAGTGATGAAAAGTCGGTTGAGTCGATGGTAAGGGTAGTAGCTCGCAAATGGAATCGTATCGATATTCTTGTCAATAATGCTGGTACATCCATGGGATCAACCTTCGAGGCAATGACTAATGAGATGGTGGAGCAAGATTTTGCTCTGAAAGTGATGGGAGCAATTTATTGCACACGTCACACATTACCGTATTTAAAAAAAAGTGGTGGAGCTATCTGCAACACCACAACCCCCGGAGGGAAGGCTCCGGGTGCTGGCAGTCAGCCTACTGCTTTATCTCGTGCTTCCGGTATCTCTTTAACTAAAACTTGGTCTAAAGAATTTGCAGAGCATGGAATTCGGGTAAATACGATTTGTGTTGGATTACTAAAGAGTAGACAGCATTTTCGTCGTTGGGAAGCTGCTCAAGATAAAAATCCAAATCGGTCCCTTGAAGAGCACTATGAAGTAATGGGTCGAAATGTCCCAATGGGTCGAGTAGGAGAGGCTTCGGAAGCGGGGGATGTTATTGCTTTCCTTTGTTCTGATATTGCGAGTTACGTAACCGGTACATCAGTAAATGTTGATGGTGGTTCATCGCCCTTGGTCTGACCTTTTCAGGTTACTACGTGCTGAATGCCTTTGCAGCTTCCATTGTGATCTCATAGGAGCTTACTCGCGCTTTATGATCAAAAATGGAAGAAACTAGAATCAGTTCATCGGCGTTGTATTTATCGATGAATGCTTGCATGCCTTCCCTTATAGATTCCATACTTCCTGAGGCCGCGCATCTCCTGGCATTATCGACTATATACAATTCTTCTTCGGAAAGTTTGTCACGCAGATTGGCGACAGGTTTTGGTAGTTGCCTTGGTTTCCCCTTCTGCATGCTAAGAAAGGAAATGATAGATGAGCTTCTAAGATACTCCGCTTCTTCATCGGTTTCGGCTGCACATACATTGAGGCCGAGCATCAAGTAGGGCTTATCGAGTTGATCCGAGGGTTTGAAACTATCACGGTATAGTTCAACTGCTTTTTCGAGCATTTCCGGTGCAAAATGCGAAGCGAACACGAAAGGTAGCCCAAAAACTCCAGCTAGTTGAGCACCAAACAAACTTGACCCGAGAATCCAAAGTGGTACCTCCGTCCCTTCACCAGGAATCGCAGAAACTGTTTTACCCTTGTCTCCGTCTTTAAAATAGTTTTGGAGTTCCAGGACATCACGCGGAAAATCGTCAACACTGCCAGAGAGCGTTCTTCTGAGAGCATGAGCAGTAATTTGATCAGTGCCCGGTGCTCTGCCCAAACCAAGGTCGATCCTGTTTGGGTATAGGGAAGCGAGGGTGCCAAACTGTTCTGCTATGACGAGAGGTGAGTGGTTAGGTAACATGACGCCTCCAGCCCCGACTCGAATACTGGAGGTTCCTCCTGCTAAATGTCCTATAACAACAGCCGTGGCAGCGCTGGCTACACCTCTCATGTTGTGGTGTTCAGCTACCCAATAACGTTTATATCCCCATCGTTCAGCATGCTGGATAAGATCAAGAGAGTTAGCGAGCGCAGTACCAGGGTTGCTTCCTTCTGTGATCGGCGACAGATCCAGGATGGAAATCTGTGTCATGAGATTAGTACTTTACCAATGACTCGACGATCTATGATGACCTGAAATGCTTCAATTATTTCATCCATCTTGAAACGATGGGAAATATAAGGCTTTATTTTTCCATTAGCTAAATAGTGGATCAAGGTTTCACTGTAATCATCAAATAGGGCTGGGCGTTTCTGTTGTAGGCTATTCACCGTATAACCAATGACAGACGCATCTTTCACTAACAGGTGGTTCGTTTTTGCCAAAGCTGCACGACCACTAGCAAATCCGACAATGAGAATTTTTCCGTAAGGAGCGATACATCTCATGGACTCTTCAAAAACATCCCCTCCTACAGGGTCATAGATTACGTCAGCACCAAGACCGTTGGTAAGATCTTTGACTTGCTCTCGAAACCCATCTGAGTAATTGATGATCTCGTCAGCACCGAGTTGCTTGACGACGGCAAGTTTCTTGTCGGAGCTTGCCGTAGCGATAACTTTTGCTCCCATAAGCTTGCCAAGATCAACGGCAGCGAGGCCAACTCCGCCGCCGGCACCATGAACTAGTAGGGTTTGATTTGGTTGTAGTTGTGCCAAATTGAGTCCGTAAAAAGCGGTCATATAGGTGTTACCAAAAGCAGCAGCTAACTCAAGGTCAATATCATCTGGCAATTTCCTAACTTGCGACTCGGGTAGGTTAAGAAATTCTACACAACCACCTGCTGAGGATACTTTATCGCCTGGATTCAAGGATGTTACATTTTTTCCAACGCGGGTAACGATGCCACTTCCATCGCCGCCCACAATGTATGGTGGGGTTCGGTTGTCTTGGTAATTACCCGCCATCCGAACAAGGTCAGCGAAGGCTATACCTCTATACTTGAGGTTTATTTGAACCTCATCATCTTTGGGTGCATCCGGTGGATCGATTTCCCTGATAACCAGATCCTTGGGCTCACCAAACTTATCGCAGAAAACTGCTTTCAATGTTTAATCCTCCAAGCGAATTATACGCGTTCCAATATTGCCGCCCGCTAGCAAGTCGACAAAAGCGGCTGGAGCCTGTTCTAAGCCATTAAATTCGTCGTTTATAGGCGAGAAGGTGCCAGATTTTATCCAACATTTCATTTCTTCTCTTGCAGCATTGTATTTTTCAGCGTAGTCAAATATCAGAAAACCTTGCATTCGAAGGCGCTTATTCACGAGAAGACCGGGAATCCCAGAAGGAGAACCAGCGGGATTTGAAGTGTCGTATTGGGAAACTACTCCGCAGCAGACGATGCAGGAATGCTGATTCATGCGTCGCAGAGCCATGCCCAGTATATCACCACCAGTGTTATCGAAATAAATGTCTACGCCCTCTTTACAGGCATCTTTTAGCTCAGAACGAAAATTTTCAGATTGGTAAGAGACTGAGGCATCGTAGCCAACTTTGGTGCGCAAAAGATCACATTTTTCTGATGTGCTACTAATGCCAATTGTTTTGCACCCCTTTATTTTGGCAATTTGACCCACGATATGCCCAACTGATCCTGCAGCGGCCGACACTAAAACAGTATCACCCTCTTTCGGGTTTCCAACATCTAAAAGTCCGAAGTATGCGGTAAGGCCGTTTGTTCCGAGAGCACCGAGATAGTGAGCGGGATCAATATCATCGGTCACTTTCATTAGGCCTTCAGCTTTGTGGATAGAGTAGTCCTGCCATCCCGTCCCGCAGACGACGAGATCTCCTGGGCTAAAGGTATCAGAATTCGATTCCTCTATCCGCGCAACACCCGTCGCGCCCATAACTATATTTGTCTTCGGTGCACCCGCGTAACTGGCGCTCCCTTGCATCCCTGCACGACTGCCCGCACCAACTGAAATTACGAGAGTTTTACAAAGCACTTCTTCTTTCCCCGGTTTAGGTATCTCGTTAGTATGAAGTCTGTAGTTGGACTCCGTAAGTTTATCCTCTGGTAACGAGTCAATCAGGATTTGCCTATTCTCTTTCATCTTGCTCCCCATGCGAAAGTACATTTTATTTATTGACTAGCTATTGTAACTGTCCTCATTTGATAACACATTGGTTGAAGCTGACTTTCAGTAAATTGTTTTATAATCTGGGCCGCTCGGTATTATTCTTATGATCTAGGTAAAATTCATTATCAGAATGAGCTAATGCGTCGTATTAGCTAAAGAGGTCTTAAACAGATTTTGTACTTTTAGGTTAGGGAGCCAAAAATGCCTGAATACAAGCTCAAGATAAATGGTGAAGTGCGCAAAGTGAATGTTCACCAGGATATGCCCTTACTTTGGGTTTTGCGGGATAGTCTTGGTCTCATTGGATCAAAGTACGGGTGTGGTATTGGACTCTGCGGCGCTTGTACTGTTCATGTCGATGGTTTAGCTACAAGATCTTGTATGCTGCCAGTTGCTGATATGGTGGATGCAGAAATTAAGACCATTGAGGGTCTAGCAAATGGCACCGTTCTTCATCCAGTGCAAAAGGCATGGGTAGAAAAGGATGTCGCACAATGCGGCTATTGCCAAGCTGGACAGATTATGTCGGCGGTGGCTCTTCTGGAGGATAATCCTAATCCTTCTGAAAAAGATATTGATCTGGCAATGGAAGGGAATTACTGCCGTTGTGGAACGTATAATAGGATTCGGGAGGCTATTCAGATCGCAGCAGCTGAAATAATGTCATCCGAGACGCTAGATATAACAGCTGTTGAGTACTGGGAACCGGGGAGAAGTATTGATGAATAGCCAATTTGTAGAGGAGGTTGCAAGAGAAATCGGTAATGTTCAACTCAGTCGTCGAAAATTATTGTGTCTAGGAGGCATAGCAGGAGCGGGTCTGGTTTTAGCTGCAGCTTCGCCTAGCTCCCTAGCTAACGAATTGGGAACCTTAGTTGGTTCTGGTGAGCTTAATGCCTTTGTGCGTTTGTCCTCAGACGGGACTATTACCATTTATTCTGCAAGGCCTGATATGGGTCAGGGTGTTAAAACATCACTCCCGATGATTGTCGCGGAAGAAATGGGAGCAAAATGGTCAGATGTTGTGGTGCTTCAGTCAGGGGTTGGGGAAAGATATGGACCACAATGGGCAGGGGGTTCAATGTCAGTTGCGTCAAGTTACGATTATATGAGGGAGGTGGGTGCTTCTGCTAGAGAGATGCTAATTAGTGCAGCATCAGAATTTCTTGAATTACCAAGATCGCAGTTTAGTGTTTCGAATAGCGAAGTGATCCACTCTTCTGGAAAAAGACTAAGCTTTGCTGAATTAGCAGCAAGGGCAGCACGACAAGCAGTCCCAGACCCAAGCTCTCTAACTTTTAAAGACAAGAGCGACTATACAATCATAGGTACTTCAATCTCTGGTGTCGATAATCTGGAGATTGTCACTGGCAGTGCGTTGTTTGGTATAGATACTCACGTGCCAGACATGCTTTATGCGGCTTACTATAAGTGCCCGGCTATTGGAGGTAAGGCCTTAGAGGCCAACCTAGATGATATCAAGCGGTTGCCAGGTATCGTTGATGCATTTATCGTCAAAGGTGATGGAAACGTAAGACAATTACTGTCAGGGGTGGCCGTGGTTGGTGACAGCACTTGGGCTGTTTTCGAAGCAGAAAAAAAGCTTAAGATCAAATGGGACAAAGCGAACGCTTCCAGGGATAGTTGGACCCAGTTGGTACAGACAGCAAAAAAACTCAGTGATAGTGAAGGTGGAAGTGTCATCTATAGAAAAGGAGATGTGACGAAAGTATTTGGTGATAATGCAAACAAAGTGATAGAGGGGTCTTACAGTTATTCCTTTGTGGCACATCTATGTTTAGAACCGATGAATTGCACTGCGTCCTATCGGGTTGGATCTAGGGGTGAAAAAGACAGTATAGAGATTTGGGTTCCGACGCAAAGTCCATCAAGTATCGCTCCAGCTATCCAACAAATGTATGGAGTTGATGAAGATCAGATAGTTGTCAACGTCACTCGCGTTGGCGGAGGTTTTGGTAGACGGTTTACTTCCGAATTTGTGTTTGAAGCGGTTGAAATCTCAAAACATATGGGGTGCCCAATCAAGCTAACTTGGACCCGCGAGGATGACATCCAGCATGATTATTTTCGCGCAGGAGGTTTCCAATCGCTAAAAGGCGCAGTTGATAAAAAGGGTAAGCTTATTGCTTGGGATCAGCACTTTATTGGAATGGGTAATAATGGGAAGCCAACATCTGGCTCACGCTTTTCTCGTAATGAGTTCCCTCTGCTTCATCTCAGCAACACGCGAGGGACGTCAACCTTAATTGAAATAGATACACCATGTGGGCCTTGGCGAGCCCCAGGAGCTAATACTCACGCGTTCGTAGTTCAGAGTTTTATCCATGAGTTGGCACATTTGTCAGGTCGAGATCATCTCGAGTTTCTATTGGAAATTTTTGATCAAAGATCTCGGAAAATTTCTGGTAAAGGGAGGTCAATAAATAATGCTAGAGCGACCTCCGTGACGAAATTAGTAGCAGAAAAGGCTGGATGGGGCAGAAACTTTCAAAATGGCAGAGGACTTGGTTTAGCTTTTCATTATAGTCACGCGGGTCACATAGCTGAGGTTGCTGAGGTCTCTGTCGACGCACAAAAGAAAATCACCGTTCATAAGGTGACGGTGGCTGTGGATGTTGGACCTATAATAAATACTAGTGGTGCTTTGGCTCAAGTGGAGGGCTCAGTCATGGATGGTTTAAGCGCTTTAATAGGTCAAAGAATTACAATGGAAGGTGGTCAGATTGAGCAATCAAATCTTCACGATTATCCGGTTCTTCGAATTTCTGCAGCACCGAAAGTCGATGTGCATTTTATCGAAAGCGACAATCCTTCTACGGGGCTGGGTGAGCCAGCACTACCCCCATTGGCTCCAGCGGTTGGTAACGCGATTTTTGCAGCGACGGGTAAGCGTATTAGGAACATGCCACTCATAACTGAAGGGTATTCTATCTAGGTAATTAACCGTATGAGAGCGAGATTAAATCAAGGTGAAACAAAATAGTTAAGAAACACATTGTTGTTATTACCACTTCAAGGGCTGATTATGGCCATTTGTTTTGGCCATTAAGGGATATAGAGGCGCACCCTAATCTCAAGTTGGATCTAGTTGTTATGGGTGCACACCTATCGAAGGCCTTTGGAGAGACAGTTAATCAGATCCGGTTGGATGGCTTTGAAATATCAGCAAAGCTAGATTGCCTAGATCCTGAAGATAGTGACATTGGAATGTCGAGAACCATCGGGGTCGCTATTGAGAAATTAACGAAGGTGCTGGCAGAATTACGTCCAGATATGCTGTTACTGATAGCTGACCGCTATGAAATGCTTGCTCCTGCTGCAGTAGCTTTAGCTCTAAGGATACCGATAGCTCATATCGAGGGGGGAGACGTCAGTGAAGGGGCGATAGATGATGCAGTACGGAATGCCTTAACAAAGATGTCCCATCTTCACTTTACCCCTACCGAAGAGGCTAAGCGAAGAGTATTGGCAATGGGTGAGGAATCTTGGAGGGTGGTTTGCAGTGGCGCGCCATCTTTAGACCATTTAGTCAGAAGTCGCCTCCCATCAAAAGTGGAACTTGAAAAGAGTCTGGGACAGCAGCTTGAGAGTGAGGTCTGTGTTGTCGCCTGTCATCCGGTGACGCTGCATCCTGACACAACCGCAGAGATAAGTGAGCTATTCGAAGCGCTCTCTTCTTGGACTAATCAGATAGTTTTTTGTTTCCCAAACGCTGATGCCGGTAGTTCGGCTTTAGTAGAGCGAACGAAGGCTTATTGCTCTGAGCGAAAGAATTGTCGACTGTATACAAATCTCGACCATCTCACGTATTGGTCACTTTTATCCAATGCCACGTTTATCCTAGGGAACTCCTCAAGTGGTATTATGGAAGCGGCAAGTGTCCCGCTTCCAGCCGTAGATATTGGTGAAAGGCAGCGGGGTCGAACAAGAGCTGCTAACGTAGTGCATGCACTAAGTGATAAAGATGAAATTATCAGGGCGATGGAGCTTGCTACCTCAAAGACATTTATCTCAAGAATCAAAGGTATTAAGAATCCATACGGAGACGGTCACGCAAGTCAGAGGATTATTTCAGGTTTACTAAATGCTCCAGATAAAAAGATTCTGCTTGAGAAGAAAGCTTTGCCCTTAGTACCTAACCAAAATACTTTCCTACAGAACACGGTTTAGAAATGGTAAGAATCCCGCTTGCTAAAACGGATATTGGCATAGATGAATTTGCGGCAGTTTCTCGAGTTATGGAGAGTGGCCGACTCGCATTTGGCCCTGAGTTAGAGCAATTTGAAAGGGCTTTCGCCGTATATCATGGGGTCCCTGGCGCCGTCATGATCAACTCCGGTACGTCAGCACTTATGATTTCGCTCCTAGCCTTGGGGGTGGGTAAGGGCGACGAAGTAATAATGCCCGCGCTTACATTTGTTGGAACGGTTAACGCGATCTTGGCCGCAGGCGCGACTCCTGTTCTAGTTGATGTCAATGACGAGACCGCTAATATAGATATAACTAGCCTCAAGCACGCAATCACTGAAAAAACAAAGGCTGTCATACCTGTGCATTTATACGGGCTGCCGGCTCGTATGAAGGATATTCTCGAAGTTGCGGAGGGAGGCAGATTTAAAATCATCGAGGATGCCTGTGAGGCTATAGGAGCTAGTGAAGGAGGTCTCAAAGTTGGAGCTATTGGGGACGCCGGTGTCTTTGGTTTTTACCCCAACAAAGTCTTGACCACCGGTGAAGGGGGTATGATTATTTCTAATGATGAGGCCTTTCTTTCCGTGTGTCGCTCTGCAATAAATCAAGGCCGATCAAATCAGGACCTAATTTCTTTTCCCAGTTTTTCTCTGCGTGGATCAGAGTTAGGCGCGGCCATAGGAAGGGTACAGCTGGCATCATTGGAACAGCGAGCCCTTGAGCGCCAAAAAATTGCGGAGGTTTACTTTAAAGCAGTCTCGACAATACCGAGATTGGGTGTTTTTGAGACGAATATTTCGAGAAGCTGGTTTACATTCCCTATTATTTTACCAAAAGGAATAGATAGGGGTGAGGTTATGCTTAAATTGACGGAGTTGGGAATCGAGTCTGCCAATTATTTTCCAGCGATTCATACTCAGCGAAGATATAGGAATTGTGTAAAAGTTAGTGGGAGTCTGCACGTGAGCGAGGACTTGGCTAAGCGGGTACTGTGTCTTCCTTTTTGGCCCGGTGTTGAGGACCATGTTTCCGAGATATTAGACTCAGTCAGTCTTTTTCTATGAGTTTCTTCCTTTTGCTTCGAGAATCCTCTTCTTTAGAGATGCAATGGTTATATTCTCTTTAGCAGGTTGCAGTCTTTCCGAGGATAGATAGGTGTATAAACCGTTTCGAGAGTGAGTAATCGTGTCATGACCAAGTCGGCGCTCTCTCTCATCCCGTAAGGCCTGGACACTAATTGGGGCAACTACAACTTTCTCACCAGGTCCTGGGTCTGCCTGAGATAGAATACGACCGTCATAGTCGACAATCATACTTCCGCCTGGCCAGCTAAAGGGGGGGTAATTACTCATTTTAGCTCCCTGGTTCGAAGCAACAACATATGTCATATTCTCGAGAGCTCGTGTCCGATTGATGAGTGTCCACCAGTTCATCGGTTCGCTAGTACCCCAAGGATCCATATATGCCGAAATACGTATCATAATTTCCGCTCCGCGGAAGGCCATTTCTCTGATTGTCTCTGGAAACAGCCAGTCGTAACAGGTGGCAACAGCGATCTTCCCCAGCTCGGTGTCAGCGACTGGAAATATCTCCTCGCCGTATTCAGGGATATCATGTGGACTACTATGCACTTCCCAGGGTATCCAAGGATTGACTTTACGATACTTCGTGAGGATACCCTCTGGACCTATTAGCAATGTGGTATTAAAGATATGTCCGGGATAAGCCTTGTCATATTCTAGGAAGGAGCCGGTTTGGATAAAGCATCCAAAGTGGCGCGCTATGGCAACATATCTTTCTGTATGTTCGTTCGGAAGTTCAACAGCCAGTTTATCCTTTATCTCTTTAACATTATCGTAAATAGGGACTGCGTGTGCGAATTCCGGAAAGGCGAGCAATCGGATATCAAAGAATGGTTCATATCCGCCTATAGTTTGCTCTACGATCTCACACATTCTATCAACTCGAGTTGATATTTCGTTACGAGATGCAGCTGCTGGAAAATCAATTTGGCAAGCGGCGGCATAATAAGGCTTCATATTAGAATGTTCCAATATTTTTCAAAGATTTCCAAGAGGGGCTTGTAAGTCACGTTTAAAAAACTTTAACGGAAACTCTTCCCAAACTATAAACCCAGTTCTATCTCTCTAGTCTAATTTGAATCACGTCGGTTCTTCCAGAATTGAAACCAACTTCACAGTAACAGAGATAATACATCCATTGTCTAAAAAATCGGCTATCAAATCCTTGAGCTTGTATTCTCGGCCAAGCACTTGTGAACCTATCCTGCCATTGTTTCAGAGTTTGACCGTAGTCTTGACCGAATGGGTAGATATCAGTAATTCGTAGACCCTGACGACTAAACATTTCTTTAATATGCCTCAGAGTGGGCAGCATCCCCCCTGGGAAAATATATTTTTGTATAAAGTCTGTTCGTTTCTGATAGCTTTTGAAGATATTTTCATCAATAGTGATCATCTGCATTACTGCGACACCATCGTGTGCCAGCAAATCAGAGATTCTTTTTGCAAATAAATCCCAGTACTGAGAACCGACTGCTTCAAACATCTCTACTGAAAAAATTCGGTCGTATTGACCTTCAACATCCCGGTAATCTTGAAATCTTACGGAAACCTTATCCTTATTCATTAATCGTCTACTGGTGAAATTTACTTGCTCTTCTGACACGGAGATGCCTTCGGCCTGAAACCCTTTCTTACTTAAGTGCTCAAGCAGTCCTCCCCAGCCGCAACCAATCTCAAGGACCCTATGCGTCTTCTCGAGAGATGCCACTTCGCAAAGCCTTTCATATTTTTTTGTCTGAGCTTTCGCTAAGTCATTAGTTTCTCTAAAGATGCCTGATGAGTAAGTCATACTTTCATCCAGCCATAACGAGTAGAAATCATTACCCAAGTCATAATGGTATGCGATATTTTTTTTGCTTCCGGACCTGGAGTTTCTATTGGTTTTTTGAGTCCAAGCATTTTTCACTCGCTGAAGTAAACCGCCTTTGGCGAGGCCTTCGAATGTATTTAAGTTATCAGCAAAAAAGGTGAGTAGTGTTGCCAATGATTCTGTTTCCCAATCTTTCTCCATGAATCCTTCTGCAAGACCTAAACTACCATTGCGCCATATCCTAGCGAATGCTCTTAATTTGTTGACTTGCACCAACGCGTGGACTCCAGAGTGATTACCACTTACTTCTATTTTCTCCCCACTTGGAAGTCTTAAACTCAGTTTCCCTTGGGTGATCCTGGTCTTCAATATTTTCCTGAGAAACTTCCCTGCTAGACTTGTTATTTTGCTCGGGGGCTGGGCATCGTTACTTTTGATCATACTGCATATTCCGCTTTTTCGGTTTGTGATAGAGACGCAGTCCCTTGAACCAGAGGAGAAGTGCTTGCCAATGGATATCTAAAGTAACCCCAATGGTTGTGAACGGCGCAATCATTGCTATTTTCAAAAGGTCGACTGTGCTAAGGGGAGTTTTTTTGCCTTTAAACCCTGCGAACAAACTTGAACCTTCGTGATCTGAATAGTGAATTCTTACCTCTAAGTGTTTTCCAGGTTCTGAAACTGAGAACTGATAGTGTCCTTCCATACTAAAGAACGGAGAAACATGAAGTATTTTTTTTACCTCGACTTCTTCATGATCCTTCCATTGGATATATGCACAAGATTCCCCAAATGTGTTGTGCACCTCGTACACGATTGCTCGAAGGTTCTCACTTTCATCAATGCAAAATATTATTGATATTGGGTTGAATACATACCCGAAGAATCTTGGTAAACACAATGCTTTGTACTTCAGCTTAGCCGGCGTATATTCTCCTAATAGACAGTCCAACCAAGATTTGAACGAGGAGCCATCTCTAGCTCCATGATCAAGATCATAAAAACTAAGAACACCTTTTCGGTTGACAGTGAATAGTCGTCCAACTTTAATGGTTTCCAGCTCCTCCAGGTCAAATAGAAACCATGGCATTTTGTGCGTAAATCGATGCTCTACTCTTCCCAATCGGTGGTGGACGACCGTTCCTTTATAGATAGCGGAGTTCACCCGGATCTCCGTTTTCCAACAACGGAAATCCTATCGTTAATTTCACCCCAGGGTCTTGATTTTCCAGTTATCTCTTCTGCTACCGCGAGCCCTGATTGCAGTCCATCCTCGTGAAAACCATATCCAAAATATGATCCACAGAACCAAGTTCGTTGTTCTCCCTGCAAGTCCCAAAGATGTTTTTTTGCTATGTTAGTCTTGCCGTTAAGGATTGGGTGAGAGTAATCGAATACCTCGATACTATCGCTCGGCTCGTGACTAGGATTTAGCGTGACGAAGAGGTTTTTTGAAGTTTTCAATCTTTGTAAGGAGTTCATCCAGTACGATACGCAGAGTTCGCCAGGCTTGGTTTCGATATAATTCCAGCTAGCCCAAGCGCGACGGTTGGAGGGCATTAAGCTTTCGTCTTGATGTAGATAAGCCGTACTCTTTGAATATTCGAACTCTCCTAGCAGTTTCTGCTCTATTGGGGAAGGTTTCGAAAGTAGCTTGAGCGCTTGATCACCGTGAGTCGCAATTACCACCTGATCAAAGGTTTCCTTAACTTGGTCTCCTCTAACTTTCACATGGTCTGAAGCCCTCTCTATACTTCGGATTTGAGTATTCAGTTTAAGTTGTAGGCCCGGAGTTTGTAAGATTTTATTCACATAGGAAATGCTACCTCCTTTGACGGTGTACCAAGGTGGTCTATTACGAATTTTCAGTAGGCCGTGATTGCTGAAGAAATCGATGAAGGCTTGCCCCTGCATTTCGCCAATGTCGTTAACATCGGTTGACCAGATTGCTGCAGCCATAGGCAGTAAATGATTCTTGGAAAAGCCCTTGGAATAGTTCCTTAATAAATAGTTCAGATCTTTATCGGCATCGGGTTTTAGTGTTTCAGCCTGCTCATAAAATTTTTTAATATCAAAAAGCATACGCCAAAAAGTGGGTCGAACTAAATTTCGGCGCTGCGCAAATAAACTATTAAATTTAGGTCCAGCGTATTCCAGCCCATCTGACATCGATACTCCGAATGACATATTTGTAGGGAGCACGTCGATGGCAAGTTCGTCGAACAAATTTGTTAAATTTGGGTAGGTCGCATGATTAAAAACGATAAAACCGACGTCTACGGCTAACTCAGGAGTTTCCGAACAAGGAAGGACAGTATGGGCGTGTCCTCCTGCTGAACTGGCACTCTCAAAAACTGTTACTGAGACCCCGTGCCTTGCCATTAGCCAAGCGGCCCCCAAGCCGGCTACACCGCTTCCTATAACTGCTACAGACATTTTCTCCATGTAAACTACTATTAAAGATGGAACTAATAGTAAGCCGCGAATCACGAGCATACAATAAATTTAGATTAAACTAATCTGGATACTGCATGTTAGCGTAAGCCGTCCATGCGAGGAAAAATGCAAATTTCAAATAACCAAGAAGTTGATGAAGAGACGAGGCTTTTGCTGGCGATCAAGGATTGTCAAAGCCAGCAAGCCTATGCAGAGCTTTTCGATCTTATGGCACCCAAAATCAAAGCTTTTCTTATGAGTCGAGGGAGCTCAAGGGACGAAGCGGAGAATATCGCTCAGGATGCGATGCTCTCTATTTGGCGTAAAGCTAGCCTTTTTGATCCGAAAAAATCATCAGCCCGAACTTGGGTGTACGCAGTGGTTAGGAACCGCCTTATTGACGTCCAGCGAAAAGCATCTCGCGTGGACCGCGGTAAAGAGAAATACAAATACCAAAGCGGAGAAGATTTTTACAGCAACGGAGGTGTGGAAGTCGCCTCTGCGAGCTCACAGTTGAGGAAGTTATTGCAGGAACTTCCCAGCGAACAGGTTGCTCCACTCGTGATGAGTTATGTCAAAGGCATGTCTCACAAGGAGATTTCAGAAGAGATAGGGCTACCTTTGGGAACTGTGAAATCGAGGATTCGTATCGGCTTTCAACGTTTACAGGAGATGGTGAATTAATATGAATATAACAAACTGCCCGGATGAATCCTGGCTTGTGAGTTATTCCGGAGGGGGAGCTCCGGATTCGGTAAAGCTCATACTGCAGGCCCATATGGCTGTCTGTCCGAAATGCCGTTCAGCTTTGAAACTCGCTGATCAGCTCGGGGGGCATTTCATGTTCTCTGAAGAAGGAGAGGCGACAGAAGAGAGCTCGGCCCCGCTTTCAGCGGTTGGACTCAAATCTGAAGAAACCGTCGAATGGGGAAGGGATAATGTCTCTGACATATCGGACGTATTTAATAAGTATGTCGGAAATCACCTTAACGGATTTCAATGGATGAGGGCAGGAAAGGGTTTGAAGGTTTGCAAGCTTTCAGAAAGCGACGGGTATAGGCTGCTGATGCTTAGGGCAGAACCTGGAACCGTTTTGCCAAAGCACCGCCACAGAGGTAGCGAGCTTACGCTTCTCTTAAAGGGTTCTTATTTCTGCGATGACAAGATTTACAGGGCGGGAGACGTAGATGATGCCGATAATTCTTCCCCTCATCAGCCAGTGGTTACGAACGACAGTGAATGCATATGTATTGCTGCTATCGATGGGCCTTTGAGGTTATCAAGCCCGGTTCATCGGATGATTCAGCCCTTTCTTGGGATATGATATGGAGCTTCGGTCTAAGGCGCGGATCGTCGTCCTCTTCTCTCCGCTTGTCGCCATAGGTCTGATCTGGGTTTCGGGTCGCCAGGGGGCTATGATCGGAGGGATTCCGGTTTTCGATATCTGCATTTTTGTCGCCTTTTTAATTCAGTGGCTTGCCTTTCTTCCGGCGTTTTTTTATCAAACGGAACATTACTTCGATCTTTCGGGGAGCCTCACCTACATCTTTGTTGCAATTCTCGCCTTAATTTATGGAGCTGCCAATGACCCTCGCGGGGTCGTCATTTGCCTCCTTGTTATGGTGTGGGCTCTGCGCTTGGGATGGTTCCTATTCACCAGGATAAAGAAGTCGGGGTTCGACTCTCGCTTTAAAGATATTATGCCAGACTGGTCAATTTACTTGATGACATGGACCCTTCAGGCTATTTGGGTTTCGATCACTGCCTCGTGCGCGTTGGTAGCAGTAACGTCGACTAATAAAATTCCTCTCGACTCTTGGGCCGTTTTTGGAATTACGCTGTGGAGTATCGGATTTCTAATCGAGGTGGTCGCGGATCAGCAAAAACGAGCTTTCCGCGCAGAAGTCAAGAACGCTGGGAAATTTATATGTAGCGGTCTGTGGAGCTGGTCGCGGCACCCCAACTATTTGGGTGAGATGATGTTGTGGTTAGGGATTGCCATCATAGCTTTCCCGGTCCTCTCGGGATGGCAACTGGCTACGCTAGGGTCCCCGGTTTTCGTTTGCTATTTACTCATCAAAGTTAGTGGCGTAGAGATGTTGGAGCGACAAAACGACAGCACTTGGGGGTCTGATCCTGATTATTTAGCCTATAAGAACCGTACATCCACTCTTCTTCCTCTTCCCAAAATTAAGCCCTCCGCACAATCATTTCCTTCTAAGTAATACAAACACAGTTTGAAATTGACAAATTAGGTGCGTGGGGTAGCATTATGTCATGATTGATATCAGTCCTAAGAACTTTTTCTCCTATCCCTACCGTCGTTGGATTACTCTTTCTGTGGTTTTGATCCTGGTCGTTGCTCTGTTGGACGAGTTTGTAAAGCCCAGAATCTTTCCCAAACGATTCGGAGTAGTAATAGAGGATAGTCTTTTTCGTAGCGGGCGCATCCACCATTCGCTATTACCGAAAGTACTCGCTGAAAACCAAATAGATAGTATAGTGACTTTAACCCATGAGGTTCCCTCGAAAGACTACCAGGCCCATGAGAGGTCCATTGCTGAAAGCATGGGGGTAAATCTAGTTAGATTCCCGCTGGATGGAAATGGAACAGGCAATGTTTCTAGCTATATCGGCGCCCTAAAATACGTCTACGACGAACTCAGTAAGGATCGAAGGGTGCTAGTGCACTGCGCAGCAGGTAGCGAGCGAACAGGTGGGTTTATGTTTTTTTATCAAACACTAATTTTGAAACAAAACGAAAAGGACGCTTATACTGAAATGCGTAAGTATAAGTTCGATCCCGAACGGAATCTGGCTTTATTACCATATCTTGAAGACACGCTTCCTGAGGTCGCCGAGGCCTTGGCGGATCATGGGGTACAAGTTGCGGAATTGCCATCAATGAGGGGCTTCAACGCCCTTTGATTTATAGGTCATCGGATGCGCCAGGCTGTAGCCGCGGAGCTTGTCAACTTACGAACTACGTAAGGTTTCTTACCTGAGGCTTCATAGTAGGTGCGGGTCATTAGTTCTCCTAGGATGCCAGTGCAGAAAAATTGCAGTGACATGAGTATCAAAATTATTCCCGTAAGAAGTAGAGGGCGTCCACCGATATCCTGTACCAAGAAGACTTTTACATAAAGAAGATATATAAGTGCGATTCCTCCCAATAAACCAAGGAACATACCGATACGCCCGAAGAAATGTGCAGGTCTACTTACGAAAGACATAAAAAAGTAAACCGAGAGTAAATCGAGGAGAACTCTGTAGGTTCTAGAAAGTCCGTATTTTGAATATCCGTATTGTCTAGCATTATGTCTCACTACTTCCTCTTTGATCCTAGAGGAGGCTGTGTAGCTTGCCATCCAAGCCGGGATGAATCGGTGCATTTCACCATATATTCGAACGGATTTTATGATCTCTGCTCTGTAAACTTTCAGGGAGCAGCCATAGTCATTCAATTTGACTCCTGACATTTTTCCAATGATAAAGTTAGCGATAATTGATGGAAGTTTTCTTAATAGATAATTATCTTTACGATCTTTACGCCAACCAACAAGAAGGTCCAATTCTTCCAATATTAATCTTTCCACCATTTTTGGAATATCTGCCGGGTCATTTTGTAAATCGCCGTCTAATGTGACAAGGATATCACCTCGTGCTTCATCTATACCTGCCTGCATCGCCGCTGTCTGCCCAAAGTTACGTTGTAACTCCACTATGCTCGCGTGGTTACCAAGAAGTTTGACAGCTTCTCTTAAACGATTACGAGTGGTGTCACTACTACCATCGTCTACGAAAATAACTTCCCAGGGATGAGGAAATTTACTAAGAGCTTTATCGATACTTTCTGTCAGAGGTAGCACGTTATCCTCCTCGTTAAAGAGGGGTATAATAATCGAGACGTTAGACTTCATTATCATTTCTCTGTTGCTTTATCATAGGGATGAGTAAACTAGATAATCCCGTCAAGAGTGTGATTGAGAGTAGGAAAAGATGCAAGTTCACTCCTGCTGCAAGACTATTTTCATAGCTCATGTTCATGGGGAGAGACATGCCAACAATCCCTGCTTCATAAGTACCTATGCCTGCGATGCCATGAATGGGAAGGATACTAGTCAGTTCCCCGCCTATGGCAGCAATCAAACTATCTACGAAGTCAGCGTGCGCAAATATTGAGAATACAGAAGCATAAGCAACAAGTTTACTGATCCAACTGGCGATAGACCAAAGTAAGCAGTGCCAAAGCTGCTTATGTTCCGTTTTAAGGCTCTTTAGCATTGAGATTAGTTTGGACTTTTGAAGTGTGACAGAGGTAGGAATTCCCCTTTGGAAAAAATTTACTACTGGGATAAATATGAAAAATATAACCAGTGCTGGAGCTATAATTACGGGGTAGTCAAGCCACAGGCTTAAAGTACAAACGAGAATCACACAGATACTTAGCAAGTCAAAAACTCTAAACCAAAAGAGAGCGACTAGGGACTTAGCAACGCTGGAATCGAGATGCTTAGTTACGAGCATTGGGAATGTGAGTTCGCCAGTCCGCATAGGTAAAAGATTGTTCCAAAGATTGTGTTGAAGCATGACTTGGATTGAGTTTTGAAATGTTGCACCCTCAAACCAATCCATAATTCTGATACTTCTCAGAAGATAGCTAAATAGCACTAAAATTGTCGGGGGTACGATTTCGATGATAGGCATCAAAATCCATGGTTCAAAGACAATTTTCCAGCCAATCAAGAGTTGGACTGCAATAACCAGCGCGAAAGTAATGATGATGCTAATCAAAAGTCGCACATTTAAATCCCAATCATTGGTTCGGTGAACTCTAACGCTAAAGGTCGATCAGAGACAACGTTTAAATTTTTTTAGGGGCGTCGGGGAAAGCTTTACTCCTATTTTGGCATCATTGCTTTGAGAGCATTAGAAAGCGCGCTTTTGCCCGGTTACTAGAACAGTCGTGTCCATCTCCCTTTACGGAAAATATTACATTACTACTCGGAGCTCATTTTTAGAAAGAAGGAATTAGTTCCGTCTATGACGTCGTTCTATCCAATTATTTGAGGGATATGTACGAAGGTCCGTGTTTAATTTAACTAACATTGTAAGCGATGCGTACTAATCATTATTATATTGGCAATGCCCAAGCTCAGGACGAACATTCTGTTTAGCAGTGAGGACTTGTCGTTGGATTATGTCTGAAAAGTCCAATGAAAAAATACGGTAGGGCAAGCGATTTAGCGCTGATGAACTTTGACTCTTAGTGCCGTGCTGTCACTTGATTTTCAATTACTAGCGGTTGGTATTTGAGAAAAAATACCATTTGGACATTAGTCAATCATAGTTCTTGACGACCTTTTAGTGCAGCTGATGGTTATGACCGAGTTATGTCAGATAAGGTTAATCGGTTTACTTATCTCGGTTTTGATCCTAATGCTAGTACTCTTGCTCATAAAGTTCGTCCAAAGAGGTAAAAGGGTAGACTATTTTTGGAGTGCATGGAGCCAATGGAAAGAGATGCTATGAGCTTAGTGTTGGAATGGCGAATTATTGCTCATTTCATGCAGGGACTACGAAACTAAGATTATACGCTCCTTCAAAACTTGGTTTTGCTTACGTTCCAATAGAGGCGCAGTTCTCGGGAATTCTTTTCCGCTACCCTTTGAAGGGTCGACTAACATTACAATTTATCAGGAGTCTAAGGAGCTCACGGAGAGGGCTACTTGCATCGGGTTGCGATAATGTCCTGATTTCGGTGAAGCGCATAGGTTGTTGCTATTAGAGTAATTAAAGTGATCCATGTCACTGATCCTAGTGCAAGTATCTCGTTTCCTAATTGCCTTCCTATAATATCCTTAGTAGTGAGTGTGCTAACGAAAAATATGATGCCTAATTGTGTCCCGATTATAACTTTCCGTCGATCACGAATTAACTCTAAAATGCAAAAACTTATAGGGACTATCAGGATCGCAAAGTGACTCTTGCTACTCATCGGGGATAAAAGTAACATGCCACAAAGTACAGCACCTACTTGACCAAAGCGCTTTAACCCAGTCACGTTTGAAATTGGTTTGTTGGCCAAGATCACTAAATAAATAACTAATAATTGCGCTACTATATTCAGAAGTAAAAGCTGCCTACCTTCTAAACTCCAAAGATGAGTACTGATTCCTATCCCTTTGACGGGGTCTATAGGAGTGCTTAGTCGGTAGAGAGTCGCAGTTAGACTCTGGTTTAAATGGTTCCATGAGGTCCAAGCCCCTGCCACATCAACTGGTTTATCCAAGCTGATGCTGTTGAGGAATGTGTAGTACCAGCTTAATGTCCAACTTCCGCCCAATGCTCTCGGAAAAAGTATATCTGGTAATAAATGTGCAGCGAGGGCAACAGTAAATAGAATTAAAGCAGCTAAAAACTTTTTTTGCCAAATAAGCACTGGCAAAAATAACCATGGCGTGGCTTTGAAAGCTGCTCCCAGTCCTGTCCATAGTCCTAATAAGTTATCTCTTTCCAACGCAGCCATACGTGCTGATTCGAACATCAGTATTAGTATGATGATATCGTTCGCCTTGGTTTCAAAGACAGAACTAAGATACCGACCCACTAGTACTATCAAAAGAACCCAAAATAGCATTCGTCCTCTTTTATTCTGCTCTCCTGGTAACCACTCAAGCAAAAGAGAATTGAGCCGGCGGAAAACATAGATAAAAGAGCATATATTTATGACATACCACAGAGCTGGATGAAAATCCTTGGGTAATCCAAGAAATGGGATAAACGGAATTGCTGCAAATGGCGGGTAAGTGAATGCCTTTGTGTCTTCCCGACGGTATATTTCTTCCCCAATCACCATTCGTTCGATTGCGGTCGTATAGACAGGTAATTCGCCACCGCCTTTACTGTAGAAGTATCCAACACTGAGAGCTACAACAAAGCAAAGCCCAAGGACAAAAAATATTCTCTTAACTAAGTGTCTAGACACCATTATGGATGTTTCGAAAATTATATTTCGAGGCCAGTACGGCTTTAATTTATAAAAAGACTTTAAAGTTTATAACGTTCGACCCTTTTGGGCATAGTTTATTTGTGATTTCTTCGTATATCTGTACAGTTTTTTTGATACTATTTTCAATCCTGCGAGCATCTGAGATTACTTCCGAAAGAACAGTAAGTTCGCATATTTCTCAACCTTTACGCTGATAAACTTACCAGCTTCACTGTTATGGAATAAAAAAATGAAGACTCAAATTACAGAACTGTTTGGAATACAGCACCCCATCATTCAGGGAGGTATGCACTTTGTTGGTTTAGCTGAAATGGCTGCAGCAGTTTCGAATGCTGGAGGACTAGGCATTATAACTGCTTTGACACAGGGCACACCCGAGAAGTTAGAGTCAGAAATCGCGAGGTGTCGATCGATGACGGACAAACCTTTTGGTGTAAACATGACGTTTTTACCGACGCTAAATTCCCCGGATTATGCAGGATTATTCAGGGTTATCATCGATAATGGGATAAAGGTTGTAGAGACGGCGGGTAATAATCCCCAACAGTGGCTTCCTATGTTACAGGAAGCTAATATTAAAGTTATTCACAAATGCACGTCTGTTCGCCATTCGCTAAAGGCGGAGGCTATCGGCTGTGATGCTGTATCAGTAGATGGGTTTGAGTGCGGAGGCCATCCGGGAGAGGACGACATTCCTAACTTCATTCTTCTTCCGCGTGCGGCTGAGGAACTGAGTATACCATTTGTTGCTTCAGGCGGCATGGCAAATGCACGCAGTTTAGTGGCAGCTCTGGCTCTTGGTGCTGATGGAATTAATATGGGGACTCGATTTATCGCGACCAAGGAAGCTCCAGTTCATCAAAATGTGAAGGAGTCTTTGGTAGCAGCCTCAGAGTTGGACACCCGTCTGATCATGCGCAATTTGAGGAATACAGAACGAGTGCTTGCAAATGAAGCGGTAGAGAAACTAATGGAGAAGGAGAAGAAGCTTGGAGAAAATTTGAAATTTGAAGATATTGTCGAGGAAGTGGCTGGGGTTTATCCCAGAATAATGCAGGATGGTGAAATGGATGCAGGTGCTTGGTCCTGTGGCATGGTCGCGGGCTTAATTAATGATATTCCCTCCGTAGAAGAGCTTGTAGCAAATATCATCAGGGAGGCAGAGGATATAATTCGAGGTAGACTACAAACAGTATTGTGATTGAACCTGCACTTACTTCTGGGCTAATAACCTGATGCTAGCGCAAGTACTTGGACTGTGCATTGCCATCACGCCGTTAATTGCCGCTGGTACTGACTATAAGGAAATTTTGCAGAAGGCGCTTGTAGAATTAAATAGTGACTACTTAGAAGATTGGACGTTCGATGAAATGCGTATTTCTAAAGGGGTTGTCACTGAGGCGCATTACGATCCCAGATTAAATGATAAATGGCGATTACAGTCCATCCAAGGGGAGGAGCCAACACCTGAAGAAAGAAAAAAATTTGTGCAAGAAAAAATCAAGGAGACAGGGGGTGCAGCGAACCAGGGGCAGCGTAGAGATCTGAAATCGCTAGTTTCTCTGAACTCTCTGAATTTGGTTAGAGAAAGCGAGGAGTATTGGTTGTTCGAATTTGTACCCGATGTCGGAAGTGACGATAATCAATTGATGGCCTCTTTACATGGCGAAATAAAGATTAGCAAAAAAAGCTCTATCATTGAGTATATAGATTTGAGTAATGAAGATATTTTAAAACCTCGTTTCGGCTTTCGTGTAGATAAATTCTTTTCTAGGATTGAGTACATGAGGTTACAAAATCTTGGTCCAATAGTCCCATCTAGAATTGAGTTTCGTATGAAAGCCAAGGCGCTCGGTATGGTCAATGTTGATGAAAAAATTGTTCTTACCTATACCAACTACGAGAGTATTGACAAGACCTACTAGCCTCGAGATTGTCTCTGAAACGGTTGTTAACTGAGTAAAATGGGAGTTTTTTGACATGCTTATAGCCCCTCTGGAGAACAAGGTATTTGGTGCGGTAGTAAAGGATGTTGAACTCAGGAGTATTTCTGATACCGATTTTTCTATACTCAATGAAGCTTTATTAGAGTATGGCTTTCTAGTTTTGCCATCTCAATTCTTGACCAAGGAGGAAAACATTGCGTTTGGTGAACGATTTGGTGAGCTGGAATTCGCCGCTACCCCTTTTTCTAATGCAGAGAGTGGCAAGGAAGGTAGGTACAGCAAAATAATTGATATTCAAACGCAACGCATGCGAATTAATCTCGGGAATGAGGCTTGGCACACGGACTCTACTTATAAGCCTGTAAGTAGTAAGTGCGCTTTATTGTCTGCGGTAAGAGTTCCGAAAGAGGGCGGTGAGACTGAATTAGGTGACGCTCGGGCAGGGTATGCGGCCTTAAGCAAGTCCACTAGGGACTATATTGAAAAGCTTAGTGCCTATCACTCCACTCAGTATTCCCAGGCGAATGATTTGGGAGATTTTCCGATAACTAGCCAGGCGACAAATTTCCATGGCGAGGCTTATCTTCGACCTTTGGTTAAAACTCATCCAGAAACGGGTATCAGAAGCCTATTCGTTGCTCGGCATGCGTTTGGTATTCCAGGTCTGTCTCGATTAGAAAGTAAAAAGTTAATTAAAAAGTTGATTGAATTTGTTGTTTCTGATCAGTCAAGGGTTTACAGACACAAATGGCAGGTCGGGGACACTCTACTATGGGATAATCGATGCTTGCTTCATCGGGCTATGCCTTATGATTATACGCAGACTCGGGTTTTGTTGGGTACAAGGGTAGCTGGAGATCTCGAGTCCGAGCTAGCTTATTACCCCTCCGATCATGAGGCAGAAGCAGGAAGAAAGGCACTAGCCATGGAATTGGAGTTTTTGAGGCAAGAGGTCAAGAATCTTCGCTATGGGTCAACCACGGCTAATAGTTAATCAACAGGTACTCACGTCTTTATATCTCTCAGGATTAGCCCAACGCTGGCCAACGTCCAGAAAACCAAGAGGTCCTCGTTTACCATATTCGAAGGGGTCCCCTGTTGCCTCCATCCAGCGATGCAGTCGAGCTTCCATTTCCTCCACTATGGGTTTCGCCGACTTGCTAAAGGCAATGTTATGCATCTCCAGCGGATCTTGCTCTCGATCAAATAGCCATGGGCCTCGTTCATGTTTGTACCAGCGAGCATAGGTATATCGGGCAGTACGAACACCTCGCCAGTCTCCCATCCATGCTGGCCGTCTGGGCCAACCATTGGCCATATTCATTAGATAAACAGAGTCGTTTGCACCAGGAGTTAAGGAGGTCTCTACTGGTGCCCTTTCGCCTCGCCAAACGCATGAGATGTCCCTCCCCTGGAGGCCTTCAGGTGTCGTCACACCGCAGGCACTCAGCAGACTTGGTGCTATATCGATGGTGCCCATATGGACGTCGCAGCGCGAACCTTTCGGTGTTTTTCCTGGCCAACGAATAAGGAATGGTACATGAGCAGATTCGTCATATGGCGTTCCTTTCGATCCTCTTAGTGACCAATGCATGAAGGTATCATAAGGTTTGCCGTATCCGTGGCTTGAGAGATGATCCCCATGATCAGAGGAGTAGCAGACAAGGGTGTCCTCTTCTAGTTTTAGTTTTGCCAGAGCATTAAGGAGCCTACCCATTTGGTCGTCGAGTCCCGAACAGCAGCTATAGTAGTCTGCAATTTCTTTCCTTGCGAAATCTGCCATTTGTTCCGGTACGTTGCCAGGTAAATCGATGTCTTCGGGGTTGTAACCACTGTACTTTTTTGGGTAATTAGAATATCCCCAGTGCGGGGGCCTCCATGACAAGAAAAGTGCAAAAGGCTCATTGGGTCTTTCTAACTTGTGTTTTTGCATGAAATTTATTGCGAGGTCTGTTTCGACAGCGGGCGTCCATCCCTCTCGTTTGATTGGACCTACTTCATTTTCCCAAT
Source organism: Pseudomonadota bacterium (assembly GCA_036337195.1). Taxonomy (GTDB): domain Bacteria; phylum Pseudomonadota; class Gammaproteobacteria; order Pseudomonadales; family Azotimanducaceae; genus UBA7455. The sequence goes on along the minus strand of JAYZES010000012.1, from coordinate 26,582 downwards.
AGGACTGGTCGAAGTAGTTCCCACCAATCCCTTCTACCGCTGCCATGTAATCATATCCGTAACGGTTATCATCATGATAGGGGCCATGACCAAGATGCCAGATGCCAATGTGACCTGTATGGTAGCCAGCCTTACTTAGGATTCCCGGTAGAGTCGGTATATTTCGAAATGGCTCATACTCGTTGTCAATGACACCATTCTTGAATCCATATCGTCCAGTTAGAAGTATTGCTCTGAAGGGGGAGCACAAGGGGTGATTGGAAAACATGTTGTCGCAGACCATTCCCTGAGCTGCCATGCTATCTAAATTTGGCGTCTGTACTACCTTATTCCCGTTGGCACCAAGTGCGGTGTATCTTTGTTGATCAGAGAAGACGAAGAGTAGATTCGTTGCTGGTTTCATCTCTATCCCGTTCTATGTTTCTGCTTTAATTGGGTATTTGTCGGCAATTTAAAAATCGATTGCAAGTAGCTTAAGAAAATCCTTTTTCTGTTGTTCAGTCATTTCATCGAAGATTGGAACTAGCATTTCTGTCACTGGAAAATCAGCAAATTCAGGAGAGGGTATTTGCATGGTTGCAGCTATATTGTGTAAACCGTTCCCTTCTTCCGAACCAGCCATTAACGGTCCGCTCACGGTATCGGGCCACCACATTTCCGAGGGTTGTACCTCAGAATATGGATTTTGGCGACCAACATATTTCTCTATCGCTGCACGCATAGCTTTTTCCCCTTCTCCGCGCTTCCGTCCACCCTCTAGTCCGTAGAGCGCACCGGATTGATTACAAAGCGCTGCCCATCTGGCACGTATATGAAATCCTGGTATTGCTAGCGCCTCATCAGGCTCGCCATCACCACCTGTTATCTTTCCATCTTTGACCATAATGAAATATCCCGCTTTCTCTCTTCCCCCTTCCATCAGTCTTGCTGGCGGGTGCGTATAGCATTCTGTGAATGCCCACTCGAAACCTTCAGGTAAGTTGGCTGCCTCTAAAATTTTGACAGCGGCAGCAGCGCAAGCCTCTCCCCAGGCTTTTGAACCAAACTCACCTTCCTTCTTTAACGACGACATATCGATTACATACATTTTTTTTCCCTTACGTTCACATTCCAGAAAGATAACACAGATCCTGTCATTCAGAAATTGAATACAGGGAAAAGGGTTTTATGGTTTTTTGCTATTACGTTACCAACCCATTACTGTTGTGTTTATGAGTAAAGCAAATCGGAGTAAGGATAAGTTCCGTACGCTGGTTATCGTTTTGATGTGCCATGAAATGGGAACGTATCTTCATCCATCTATTTTTTGAGAGGTTGCTTTGTACGAGCTTGCATTGAGTAACTCAGAAGTTTTAGCCCAAGATGACGATGTGGTACTTGATTCTACCGTAGGGGGTTTATTGAGGGACGCCGCGTTCGAATCTGCCAATATCCTAGCGCTTGTGGAACATGACGAGAAAGGTCAGATTGGGAAATGTTGGACCTATTCTGAACTGCTAAGTGATAGCGAGAAGCTGGCTATTGAACTTGTACGTCTCTTTAAAAAAGGTGAACGAATTGCGGTTTGGGCGCCCAATATTCCCGAATGGGTAATTCTCGAGTATGCCTCTGCACTAGCGGGTCTAGTATTGGTCACCGTTAACCCGGCATATCGGGCAGCAGAGCTCGAGTATGTTCTTAAGCAATCTAACGCCGTCGCCCTCTTTCTTGTACCAAGTTTCCGTGGCAATCCAATGCAGCAGATCGCGAGGGAAGTCGTGTCCGAAATAGACGCCATAAGACTGGTTTGTAATATTCAGAATTTTTACAGCATATTTGAGCAATTAGAGATAAATGACACACCAACAATTGATTTACCTGAAGTAGATAGTTTGGATCCTGTTCAAATTCAATATACCTCTGGCACCACTGGGTTTCCAAAAGGTGCTTTACTGCATCATCGTGGTATTACAAACAATGCAAGGTTCGTGTTAAAGCGAGGGGGTATAGGAGAGGGTCAGCTATATTTAAACCCCATGCCAATGTTTCACTGCTCGGGTTGTGTCGTTGCAACCCTCGGTTGCGCGCAAGTCAGGTCGACTATGATTTTACCGGTAATGTATGAGCCAAATAGGATGTTGGACATTATTGCGGAGGAGGGAGTGTCTGCAATGTTGTCAGTACCTACCATGCTAGTTAACATGATCGAAATGCAGCGAAAATACCCCCGGGACTTGAAGTCCCTAAACGTGGTCATTACAGGAGGTTCTATGATGCCTCCTGAATTAGTAAGAGATGTCGAGGCCATTCTTGGGGCTAAAACGAGTATCGTTTACGGTCAGACGGAGACATCACCAGTAGTGACGCAGACTCGGATCAACGATGACTTTGTTGATGCCACAGAAACCATTGGCCAACCCTTGCCATGCACTAACGTTTCAATCCGAAACATTAAAGACAATAATATTGCGCCTATCAACGTTACAGGAGAGATTTGCATTCGAGGGTACTGCAACATGCTCGCTTATAATGATGATGCAGTAGCCACCTCGCAGACGATCGATGCATCAGGTTGGTTACATACAGGCGATATTGGAAGCATGGATTCAAGAGGTTACCTGAGGGTAACTGGGCGATTGAAGGACATGATTATTCGAGGTGGAGAAAATCTCTTCCCTGCAGAGATAGAAAATCGTTTGCTCGAACATTCTCAGATCATTGAAGTAGCGGTACTAGGTGTCCCAGACAAAAAATGGGGTGAGGTAGTGGTCGCTTTCATTCGATTTAGCTGCGAGGCGCCCAAAGTTGACGAACTTGTAGCGTTCTGTCGCGAAAGACTATCTCCTCAGAAGACACCTAAATACTGGGTCTTTCTGGATGAATGGCCTCTTACTGGTTCGGGTAAAATCCAAAAATTTGCTCTACGTGAGAGGTTTGAAGCGGGAGGTTTTGCGGTGGTTTCTCGCTAGTACAGGTTGGACTTATGTTCGCTAACTTGGGAATTTTGATCTCGAGCGATTTATGTTAGGGCCTATCTTCCTGGCTTGTATGACAAGACCATTTGGATCATAGATGAGTTGTCGAGTACCATAACGGACTAGAGATTTTTTGGAGAATTTATGGGTTTTGTTATTGATCCCCCTGAAATAATAGGCTTACCTGTTAAAGGTGGTGGAACCTTCCCTGTAAATAATATTTATTGTGTAGGAAGGAACTATGCAGCTCACGCTGTAGAAATGGGTGGGGATCCCACTCAGGACCCCCCATTTTTCTTCATGAAGCCCGCGTATGCTGTGTTAAATTCCGGTAACGAGATGGAATTTCCTTCCGAGTCCTGTCAGGTTCACCACGAGTTGGAACTTATAGTCGCCCTTTCGTCTGGGGGAAGAGATATTGCGGTCGAAAATGCCATGGACCTCGTATTCGGCTATGGCGTGGGTATTGATATGACCAGACGCGATTTGCAATCAGTAGCTAAAGAAAAAAGTTGGCCTTGGGAGGCGGGTAAAGTGTTCAAGCATGCAGCTCCATGCTCAGAAATATTACCGATAGACCAAACCGGAGAGCTTAATGAAGCATCGATCACTCTCAGTATTAATGGAGATATCAAACAGGAAGGTAATATCAATCAGATGATTTGGAAGGTACCTCAAATCATTTCTCGACTATCGCACCTGTTCGGTTTACATGCTGGTGATCTCCTATTTACTGGCACCCCAGAAGGGGTTGGTCCCATCAATATAGGTGATCAAATATCTGCAAACCTCAGGGGAGTTAACATGTTAGAAGTGTCTGTGGTATCAGTATGAAAAAGCTAAATATTATTTTTAAACCCAACCTTATTAAAATACAGTCTATCCTGGTTCTTTTTCTGATTGCGCCTAGCTTTGCCATTGCCGATCCCTACAATAGTACGATTGATTTGTTCGAATCTTCCCCTAACGTTAAGCCATTTTTTGAAAAATCTTATGCGTTCGCTGTCTTTCCAACCATCAGTCAGGGTGGCTTTGGACTTGGTGGTGCCTTCGGAGAAGGAAAAGTTTATGTCGGTAACCATTTGGTTGGCGAAATCACGTTAAGTAAGATGTCTTTTGGATTTCAGATGGGAGCACAATTATTCAGTGAGATTATCTTCTTGCAGGACGAGAGAGCTTTTGACGAATTTACGCAGGGAACTTATGAGTTTTCTGCTAATGCCTCCGCAGTAGCTATTATCGCCGGCGTCCAGGCTCAGACTGGAACCGTAGGAGATACGGCAGGTGCAAGCAGAGGAGCCTCTCTTGGAGGGCACCTAGAAACTTCTTATAATCGCGGAACTGCAGTCTTCATCCATCCCCTAGGAGGTTTGATGTTTGAGGTTGCTGTTGCTGGGCAGAAATTTAAGTTTCAAGCCCTCAAATAAAGCGATCCTGATGTTTGCAGAAGCTTGACAGGCGAGCTCCATCAGTTCGTTGAGGCTTCCCCGCCTAATGCCCTAATCAATCCAGGTAAAAATTCTGAAAGGACTGAGGAGGTTTCAGCGAAGTCCGCGTCGAGCTGAGCCTCGATATCTTCTTCACTTTTTTCTGTGGTTTCCATTCGCAGTTGCCTCAAACCCAGATTGGTATCGACAGTTACTCGCAGTCGACCTTGCCAAATAAGACCAAGCTTTGTGCAGATTTTGCCAGACTCTATATGGTTCCTGATCTCTCTCGCAGCCAAATCTTGGTGCCTACATGTGACTGTGGCACCTTTTTCGAGATCTTTTAGGTCGCATTGGTCACCTAGGACTATGTCTTCTGGAGGATTCCTGTTTAACAGCCATTGTGTGAAGTATTTACTTGGGTTCTCTTTTAACCGAAGAGGCGTGACAAGTAATGAACCCAATGAATCACGTAGGCAGTTGATGAACAGCTCGGCATCAGAAGTGTGTGACGAGTTTATTACTAAGAATGAATCGCGTGGTGATATATAGCCGAAAATTTCTTTTGACTTTGGGAGGGCCCTGGGCAGCAAATCGATTGTAGCTTCTTCTTTTATCCTTAGCTTTTCACTATTACTTAAGACTCTTGGATCCGATGATTTTCGGTGTTCAATTTTTTCTATCATCAAATCATTTATAGCACTCGTTGGAACAACTTTTTCCTCGCGTTTCCCCTTCATCAGATATCGCCCGCTGACTTCGAGTACCAAAGGTCCCTCATTATCTTTCAGAGTCGTCCAGCCGAAGCTTGATCCTCTGATACCGCTAGTGGGAATAAATATTTGATCTTTTAGTTTTAGTAGAAGTTGCTCCTTCGAAAAAACTACATCTTCGACCAAGCGATACACAAATGCATTTTTGAAGAGCATGGTATTAAACTTAAGTTAAAACACCGAAGATTATACATGTTTGCTCTGGTCTGAGTCGGTATACTATGCGTTCATTTGTTGGACTTATGTATGCTTCAGGTCAAGAATCTGAGTTGCGAGCGAGCGAATCGAGTACTTTTTCGGAATCTATCGTTTGAGTTGAACCGAGGAGATGCTTTGAGGATTCTCGGACTAAACGGCTCTGGCAAAACAACTTTGTTACGCATCCTCGCGGGACTCTATCAAGAGTTCGAGGGTGATGTGAAATGGGGAAGGGAGCAATACCCTCTATATATTGGACATCGCAGGGGCTTAAAAGCGCTGATGTCTGCTCGCGAAAATCTCCTCTGGTCGGCCGCTATTAATGGACAGGGAGCAAGACTTGCGGAAGTCGATGAAGCTCTGCGTCAAGTCTCCATGGGGAGCTACTTAGATATTGCGTGTGGTTCTATGTCAGAAGGGCAATGCGGCCGCGTCAATCTAGCCAGACTAGTCTTGTTACATAATAAGGTCTGGATACTGGATGAACCATTCAATGCGATTGATTCTGATGGGATCCAATGGCTGCTTGAAAGAATTAAAAAACATCTGTTTTTGGGCGGTATTTTAGTGCTTTCATCGCATATGGAAGTGCCTCTGAACAATTTGGAAGAGCTTGAGCTTCGCTAGTGAATATTTTGCTATTGACTGTCCAGCGTGATCTACTACTTTACGTTCGCCAGCCGGGAGATATATTCAATCCGCTTGCGTTTTCCTTATTGGTTATCAGTTTATTCCCTCTTGGATTAGGTCCCTCCTCGGATACCCTGAATGAGATTTCCGCAGGCATTATTTGGGTTGCTGCATTACTGACAACGCTTTTTTCTATTGACCTGATGTTTAAGGAAGATTATGAAGATGGCACGCTGGAGCAGATGATTCTGGGGAAGGAATCTCTACTACTTGTAGTTTACGGAAAGATTATTGCGCAATGGCTTGTTGGTGGGTTAGTGATTACTCTTTTAAGCCCCCTATTCGGTCTGATGTTTTATGTAAATACCGACGGGATTGTTGCTACAGTCCTTGCGCTGATGTTGGCAACGCCCACCATGACTTTGATCGGCTCAATTGGGGCGGCATTAACACTTGGTGTGAATAAGGGTGGTGTCCTCATTACTATTTTGATTTTACCACTATATCTACCGTTATTAATTCTTGGAGTGGCAATGATAGATACCGCATCCGCGGGAGAGAATTATACTGGCCATGCCCTTTGGTTGGCCGCTATCCTTGCTATCAGTATTGGTTTTGCACCGCTAGCCACGGAGCAGGGCATTCGCATCTCCTTAAGCGAATGAAACGTATGATAAATAGTTCACAAAGCTGGGAGGCGACGCACTAAAAATGGGGAATTTATTTCATAGACTTGGTTCCCCCCGACCTTTTTATGAGATCAGTGGGATTGTTTTGCCATCCGTTGGCATCTTAACCCTTATTTCCCTGGCTGTGGGGTTCATCTGGGCGCTAGGGATTGCACCTCCTGACTATCAGCAGGGACACTCTGTTAGAATCATGTACATTCATGTACCAGCTGCAATTGTAGCCCAATCAAGCTACATGATGATGGCTACTGCGGGTGCCGTATTCCTCATTTGGCGAATAAAAATTGCAGATATGGCGCTCCAATGTGCAGCCCCAATTGGAGCAAGTCTAACTTTTCTCGCATTAGTAACTGGCGCGATTTGGGGTAAGCCGACCTGGGGCACGTGGTGGGTGTGGGATGCTCGGTTGACGTCGACGCTTGTGCTACTGTTTCTCTTTATCGGCGTGATCGTCCTTCGTTCTGCAAAGGAAGGCAGCGAATCTGTTGGGAGAGCGACTGCGATACTTGCGGTGGTTGGCCTCATCAATTTGCCAATCATTAAATTCTCTGTGGATTGGTGGTTCACACTTCATCAGCCGTCTAGCTTTTCGCTTACAGAAAGCCCGAGCATGCCTCCAGAGATGTGGTTACCCCTCTTGGTGATGGTGGTTGGATTCTATCTCTTTTTTTTCTTTATATGGACTTATAGAGTGAGAACAGAAATTTTGAAGCGAGAGCATCGAAGTCAATGGGTGAGATCGATTGATGATATTTGAAAATCTTACCGATTTTGGCTGGATGGGAGGACACGGACCCTACGTTTGGAGCGCGTATGGGGTGGCACTATTGATAATCGGCTATAATTTAATTTCCGCCGTAGCTCATCGGCGCAGAGTAACCGAAATGAACCAAAAGAGAAGATCGCAGGAGTGCGATTCATGAAGGTGGGGTTCATGAAGCCTCATCGGAGGCGAAAGCTTTATTTTTTAGTTTTTCTGTTGCTGAGCTCTGGAGGCGCAATTGCACTGACCCTGATGGCCCTCGCTGAAAACATAAACCTCTTCTACTCGCCTGCGGAAATTGTTTCAGGCGTCGCACCAGTTAACAAGAGAATCCGGGCTGGAGGAATGGTGCTCGATGGCAGTATATTTAGATCTGAATCTGATTTAGAGGTGCGTTTCATCGTCACTGATCTCCAAGGTTCAGAATTCAGAATTTTCTTTGAGGGAATACTTCCAGATTTGTTTCGAGAAGGGCAGGGGATAGTTGCTCGTGGTACTCTGAACGAGAAAGGAGATTTTTTGGCTGAAGAAGTTCTCGCCAAGCATGATGAAAATTATATGCCGCCTGAGGTTTTAGATGTTATCAATCAGTCACATGGCGATGCGCTGAAATGATCGCTGAGCTGGGCCATTTCAGCCTGATTCTCGCCTTAGGACTATCGCTAGGGCTAACTACGCTCCCTGCTTGGGGTGTACAGACCGGTAATATAACTTTGATGCAGTGCGGGGATTCCATAGCTAAAGGGCTATTTTTTTTCTTGCTCCTAGCATTCCTTTCGCTTTGCTATGCTTTTGTCGTAGATGATTTTTCAGTTAATTATGTGGCTAGCAACTCTAATTCTGCGCTACCACCTCAGTATAAGATATCTGCTGTTTGGGGCGCTCACGAAGGATCCTTTCTATTATGGACACTTGTGCTAGGTGGCTGGACCTTGGCTGTAACGCTCTGCAGTCGCGACCTAAGTGTTGATATGCGCGCTCGAGTCCTATCGATTTTAGGATTTCTTGCGTTTGGATTTACACTTTTTTCGTTACTGACCTCAAATCCATTCGAAAGATCCTTGCCGGTTTTTCCTGTGGAAGGTAACGATCTAAATCCGCTACTTCAAGATTTTGGTTTAATAGTCCATCCGCCTATGCTGTATATAGGTTATGTTGGGTTTGCAGTCCCGTTTGCATTAGCCATAGCAACGCTTTGGAGTGGTCGCTTAGATATGGCGTGGGCCAGATGGTCAAGGCCATGGACAAACGTCGCTTGGGCGTTCTTGACTGTTGGTATCACGCTTGGGAGTTGGTGGGCATATTATGAACTGGGTTGGGGAGGATGGTGGTTCTGGGACGCTGTAGAGAACGCGTCATTTATGCCTTGGTTGGTCGGTACAGCATTAATACACTCCTTGGCTTCTACAGAGAAGAGGGCGGTTTTTAAAACATGGACTGTTCTTCTAGCCATCTCTGCCTTTTCATTGAGTCTCCTTGGAGGATTTCTAGTCCGATCGGGTGTCCTGACCTCCGTACACGCCTTCGCGCAGGATCCTCAGAGAGGGATGTATATTCTTGTTTTTTTGATCTTTGTCGTTGGTGGCTCCTTGGCTTTATACGCCGTAAGAGCTCAAGGAATTAAAAGTAATACGACCTACAGTTGGAGCTCTCGAGAGGCTATGATTTTAGTTAATAATCTCTTGCTTGTAGTAGCCACAGCCGTTGTGCTTCTGGGTACGCTGTACCCTCTGGCTTATGAGGCATTTAGTGGAGGTAAAAAGCTTTCAGTCGGTCCACCCTACTTCAATGCTGTCTTCGTTCCAGTGATGGTGGTCCTTTTCATTTTCATGGCCATAAGTCAGAGGTCTCGTTGGAAGGATACAAAAATCGATCTTTTGCTCAAAAGGCAGGGATGGTACGTGATTGGATCCATCGGTTTAACAACTGTGCTAATGCTCTCCCTAGCAACATTTAAAAGCTACGTTCTACTAACCACCACTATTGCGTTTTGGATATTAGCTAATTTGTTGGAAAATGTTTTCCAGAGAGTCAATAGGAAACGCTGGAATTGGAATTATTTGCTTACGCAGCCTCTAAGCTATTACGGGATGCTACTTGGCCATCTAGGAATGGTTGTTATGATGATCGGTATTTGCTGTACCGTCTATTATAGTGTCGAGAGGGATTTGCGAATGGCCCCTGGCGATGAAATTGAACTTGCAGGGTACCAGTTCAAATTTGTCGAAACTCGAAAGTTTACCGGGCCGAATTTCACATCTGATCAAGCAGAGATCGTCGTGACTCGCGATGGACAAGAGGTGATTTCTTTATTTCCGGAAAAACGTTTTTATAGTGCGCGAGGGAGTATTATGACTGAGGCTGACATCGATCCTGGTCTGTTTCGTGATCTATATGTCGCCCTTGGTGAGCCACTCGCGCAATCTGCTTGGGGCGTACGAATTCAGATTAAACCTTTTGTTCGTTGGATTTGGATTGGGGGCTTATTATCGGCATTGGGCGGCATGGTCGCAGTTGGTGATAAACGTTACCGGAAGTCGAGAAGGGATGATCTCGCAAACTTTCTCAAAATTTAGAAGTATAAATAGAGCAGAAATAATGCAATGTGGGCGCGGTTGCCAGTGATTAAAAATAAAAGCTTAATCATCCCGCTATTGTTATTTTTCTCTTTAGCCGCCTTGCTCTGGCGTAGCTTTTCTCTAGAGGATCCAAGTTTACTCCCGTCTCAACTGCTCGATAAGCCATTTCCCGAATTTAATTTAGAGGACCTGCATAGCAGCTCCCGAATCCGAAATGCACATGATTTGTTAGGAGACGTTTCCTTAGTAAACGTGTGGGCCACATGGTGTGTTAATTGCCTTATTGAGCATCCTGTACTCACGAGAATAGCTCAAGGTGGCGTTACCATTGTAGGCTTAAATTATAACGACGATCTGCAAAAAGCGCTAGCTTGGTTGGATCGTCACGGAGACCCGTATTCTTTTCATGTTCGGGATAACAATGGTACTTTGGCAATCGATTTGGGAGTCTATGGCGCGCCTGAAACTTTCATTATCGATGAGTCTGGAATTATTCGGTACCGCCATATTGGTGTGGTGACGGAAGAGGTGTGGGCGGAAAAACTCTATCCTATTATTAACCTGCTGAGAGGTAAATCTGCATGATGAATATAACCTATGGGTGCATCCTCTTATTATTCGCGTCTGCCTGCGTGGCGTCCATTGACGCCCACGATTTTCCTGATAAGCAAATGCAACTTCGCCACCAGGCTTTGATCGAAGAATTGCGTTGTCCTCAGTGCCTTAATACCAACTTGGCAGGATCAGATGCGATGATTGCGCGAGATTTAAGAAGGGAGGTGCGTCGTCTTTTGGTGGATGGGAAATCAGACAATGAAATCTTATCCTTTATGTATGAGCGATATGGTGATTTTGTGCTTTATACCCCGAGACTCCATATGGGAACCATTTTTTTGTGGTTTGGCCCGCTTTTGTTTTTTTTAGCAGCCATCTTGATCTTCCTGAGCATCATTAAAAATCGAAGAAAGTCTGCTCGAGAGGAGGTGGATAGAGAAGAATTGGCGGCAATTTTAAGGGCGCACGCCAAGGATTTAGATTAATGCTTCTTTTTTGGTCAGGTGCATCGGTGCTATGTATCCTCGCCGTCTCTTTCATCATTTGGCCATTGTATGCTCGAGGCCAAACAAATACTCGTAAAAGGAATAATCTAAATACGGACTTTTTCCATATCCGACTGGCTGAGCTTGAAGATAGCTTGAAGCAAGGAGAAATTAGTACGACAGAGTTTCGAGAGTTGGGAAAGGAGCTGCAGTTAGCACTAGTCTCTGATTCGAGTACTGACATGAGTATGAGTCCCTCTGCTTCTCGTCTTCCCTTTTTTGCAGCGGCAATTATTGTAATTTTAAGTATTTTTACTTACGCGGACTTTGGATTGTCAATTGGTTCCTTAAACGATCTCATATTATCTAAGGAGCTGCATCGATCATCACCGCATGACACTGCAGATATCCGAGTAACTTTACAAAAGCTCGAGCGTAGGTTGAAGGAAACACCAGATAATCATGATATACGCTTCCTTCTAGCCCGATCTTGGCAAAGTTTATCTGAATATGATAAGGCGGTAAGGGAGTTTCAATATCTTGTGGAGCGTTTTCCTTCGGACCCAGTTCTTGCTGAGCGTTTGGCAGGAGCACTCTTTTTATTAGATCTACAAACTTTTACTCCGCGGGTCAGGTCCTCTATAAAAAAAGCCTTGGAACTAGCTCCAAATAATATTGAGATGCTTGAGTTGAGTGCAATTGATGCCTTCAGGCAGGGAGATTCAAGTAAAGCTAGTTCTCTGCTCCAACAAGCTTTAGTCAACGCTGGAGGTCCGCGAGCAGACCTGATAAAGCAGGCCTTGTCAGACTTATCTGATAGTAATAATGACTTATATAACGGACCAAAGGAATTACCCGCTAATTATCGTAGTTTAAAAGCTCTTGTGGAAGTAGGGAGAGAGATAGAAGTCGACCCATCGGCTGCTGTTTATGTTTATGCTAGACCGTATGAGGGTTCACAAATCCCGTTGGCACTAGAGAGATTGACTATTGCACAATTGCCTGCCTTGGTAACCCTAACTTCAGACCAGGTTATGATGGAAGGTATGAGCTTGAATGATTTCGATTTAGTGCAGCTAGTTGCGAGAATCTCAGAAAAAGGTATTGCAAACGCATCACCCGAGGATTTCGAGGTTGTATCCGAGGGGATCGATCTTAGGGAAGAACATTCAGTATTTCGTCTTACTATCCTGAATAGACGCGAGTAGATAGGTTGGATCGAAATTTGTGAGAACAGCACTATGCACGCTTGTCTCTTTGGCAGTGGTCGATACCTTGATTAACCAGATAGGACAACGTTTCTCCTCTAATCGTGCTTTAGTTCGTCGATGAGTATTGCAGGTAGTTATGAGATCACTATCTTCTCACCTCTCGGGAAATAGGGGCCACTCTTCTTTTGCAATTGTCAGGAAAAAATTGAATGGAGTCTTTAAGTCTGAGAGTGCTTCTATAGAAATTTCAGACGGTCAAGTTGCTGGAAGTAGTTTGTTTTGGGACGTGGACTTGACACGACAGATGCCGCTGCACGTTACTTGCTCTGCTAATATTATCGAAAACTCAATAAAGGGAGCTATCAAACTAGGTGGTTTAGGAAATGCAAGTTTCTCTGGAACACGGATTTGAACGCTTTATTGCGATTGAATAAATAATTCTTTCGACATAAGGAAGGTTTTTATACACTTACTTTCTCCTGACAAGAATAATAAAGGAATTGTCTCCAACTTCAATGCCTGCCTCGTTTGTACATCTTCGCGTCCACTCTGAATATTCCATTCGTGACGGGACTGTAAGAATTAACCCCCTTATCGAGGCCGTTGTGAAAAATAGCATGCCCGCAATTGCTGTTAATGATGATAATAACTTGTTTGCTTTAGTTAAGTTTTATAAGGCGGCTCAGGAACTGGGAGTTAAGCCCTTAGTTTCGGTAGATGTTATGGTTACAACAAAGGAAGAAACTGATTCTCCAACCCCCCTTGTACTGTTCGCTCTCAACGATACGGGTTACAAAAACTTAAGTCAGCTTGTGTCAAAAATATATATCGAAGGTAAGGGAGATCAATATCTGCACCTTAAAAGGGACTGGATTCCTCAGTATTCCGAGGGCCTTCTAGCTTTGTCTGGAGGTAAAGACGGCGAGGTAGGGCGCGCTTTGCTTGGAAGGAAAGATGAGTATGCTGCCAGATTAGTTAGAGAGTGGATGGAGATTTTTCCAAATGCTTACTATTTAGAGCTACATCGTACCGGTCGTGAAGGGGAGGAAGAGTACAACGCGGCCGCAGTTGACTTGGCATTAGCACTCGATTGTCCTGTCGTTGCCACTAACCAAGTGCGGTTCCTTGTTGAAGAGGAATATGAAGCTCATGAAGCTAGAGTTTGTATTCACGATGGGACAACACTTAATGATCCCCGTAGAAAGAAGAGGTACAGCCAAGAACAGTATCTGAAGACCTCAGAGCAGATGGTCAAGCTGTTCGCGGATATTCCTGAGGCAATTGAAAACACTATCGAAATTGCCCGGCGTTGTAATGTAGATTTAGATTTAGGCAGTAATTATATGCCCGCCTATCCGGTTCCGGACGGTTATTCGGCAGAAACATACCTAGTTGAAGTGGCCAAGTCTGGACTGCAGCAAAGACTTTGTCTTCGGAACCAGTCTGTTGATCGGACTATATATTTCGAACGCTTAGATTATGAGTTGTCAGTGATTAACAAGATGGGTTTTGCAGGGTACTTTCTTATCGTTATGGAATTTATTCAGTGGGCTAAGGATCATGATATCCCCGTTGGGCCAGGTCGAGGATCTGGTGCCGGATCTCTTGTGGCATATTCACTCTTGATCACTGACATAGATCCCATAGAGTTTGATCTTTTATTTGAAAGATTTCTCAATCCAGAGCGGGTTTCGTTACCTGATTTCGATATTGACTTCTGTATAGATGGCCGTGACCGAGTTATCCAGCATGTATCAGAGCTCTATGGGAGAGATGCTGTCTCCCAAATCATTACTTTCGGCACTATGGCCGCTAAAGCGGTTGTTCGTGACGTCGCGAGAGTGCAAGGAAAACCGTATGGGTTAGCAGATCGTTTATCAAAAATGATTCCGTTTGAACCTGGGATGACCCTCAAAAAAGCTATGCAGGATGAACCAGTACTTGTTGATTTCGTGACCAATAATGATGAAGCAGAAGAAATAATGGAAATGGCTTTTAGATTAGAGGGCTTGACACGAAATATTGGTAAGCACGCTGGTGGAGTTGTCATTGCACCAACATGCTTGACTGACTTCACGCCTGTTTATTGTGATGCAACAGGTAACAATATGATGACACAATTCGATATGTTGGATGTTGAGCAGGTTGGGCTTGTAAAGTTTGACTTTCTTGGACTTCGCACATTGACCATCATAGATTGTGCTCTTAAAAGTATAAACGCTACTCGGATTTTAGAAGGTAACCAGGTTATTAATATTCATTCTATTTCCCTTGAAGATCCTTCGGTCTACGAAGATCTCCAGGAAGGGAAAACAACCGCTATTTTTCAGCTCGAATCTAGAGGGATGAAGGATATGCTCAAGAAAGTAAAGCCAAATCGGTTTACTGACATCGTAGCATTAGTTGCACTTTATCGCCCTGGTCCGATGCAATTGGCCGACGATTTTGTTAAGCGTAAGCATGGTATCGAACCTGTAGATTATCTTCATCCTAGCCTGGAGGGTGTTCTTGAAGGGACTTATGGGGTGATGTTATACCAAGAGCAGGTCATGCAGATCGCTCAGGTCCTGGCGGGATACTCATTAGCAGAGGCAGACATTCTTCGTAAGGCTATGGGAAAGAAGAAGCCTGAAGAAATGGCGACCCAGCGAGAAATCTTTATAGAAGGCGCCTTAAAAAATGGAGTAGATAAGGATCACTCCGCCCAAATTTTTGACCTGATGGAACGATTCGCGGGGTATGGCTTTAATAAGCCGCATTCTGTTGGGTACGCGCTCGTTGCCTATCAAACTGCTTGGTTGAAACATTATTATCCCTCAGATTTTATGGCCTCTGTGCTCTCTGCGGATATGCAGAATACTGATAAAGTGGTTATCAATATAGAGGAAGTAAACCTGATGGGGTTGAAGATAAATCCGCCAAGTATTAATAATGGAAATTTCCGTTTCACTGCTAAAAATAAATCTGAGATTAACTATGGATTGGGAGCTGTTAAGGGCTTAGGTGAAGGTCCCGTCGATGCTATTGTTAAGGAGCGTGAGAGGGCGGGAGTCTTTTCAGATCTATACGAGTTTTGCGAACGCGTCAGCGTTTTAAAAGTAAATCGCCGCGCGCTTGAAGCGCTAATAGGTAGCGGTGCTTTGGATGAGTTGGTGCTTTTTTCTCAAGACATTGATAGAAGTAGAGCGTTACTTTTTGCCAACCAGGAGGATGCCTTGAAGCTCGCGGAACAAAAAGCTCGTAACATAGACAGTGGACTACGAGACCTTTTCGGAGAGGATATGATGTTAGTATCTGAGAAAAATGGTCCTTACAGACATAGTGATTCAGCGCAAAGTCTCTCCCTCAAAAATCGATTAACAAAAGAGAAAGAAACTTTAGGTTTTTATTTAAGCGCGCATCCCTTGGATATATACGGACAGGAGATAGATTTTCTAGCGCAGTCCAGTATCTCAAATTTACGCGGAGGTACCGAAGGTCAAACTATTGTGGGATTGGTCGTCGGTTTCCGTGTTGTAAAGAGTAGGAGAGGGGAGAACATAGCTTTTCTCACGCTTGACGATAAGTCGGGTCGTATTGAAGTTAGCGTTTATGCCGAGCTTTATGAGAAGAATTACGATTTATTGCAGAAGGATGCTGTAGTCATAGTCAGTGGGAACCTTATCGTGGACGACTTCTCGGATAATTTAAAAATGCGAGCTACTAATGTTCAAAGTATAGAGCAGGCTCGTGTGCGCTTGGTTAAAAAGTTAAAATTGAATATTGAGCAGTCTAGTCTTGAACCAGATTTTCCCCAGGAGCTTGCCGCTATCCTAAAGCCCTTCAAGGCTTTAAACGGTCAAGGGTGCCCAATAGTAGTTAAGTATTGTTGCTCTGAGGCGAGTGCAGAGGTAGTTTTCGGCGATAAATGGCGTGTTCGGCCTTCTGACGAGCTGATGCATGATCTGCGGAATCGATATGGTTCTCAACGAGTAAATTTAGACTATTAGGATACGGTCGTCTCTGATGAAATCATTAGAGGAACTCTGGCGTGAAGACGAAATACAATCTTATCTAAAAGCCTCGCGAAGGACGATAGTGGCCTTCAGTGGCGGAGCCGATTCTCTTTGTCTCCTCTCTCTCGCCGCAGCGCTGGATAATTCGATATTAGCGTTGCACGTTAATCATGGGCTCCATTCAGATGCTGACAAATGGGAACAGTTGTGTCGCCAGCATAGCGAAAAACTCGGTATTATGTTCGAAAGCTTTAAAGTTAAGGTCAAAATCGAGGGTAGTCTTGAAGAGAATGCTCGGAAGGCTAGATATGAGATATTTGAGAAGGTTCTACAAGACAATGAGTTACTCCTACTCGCGCACCACGCCGAAGACCAGATTGAGACGGTATTATTCAATTTGTTTCGAGGAACCTCGATACCAGGCATCATCGCTATGCCGCAAGTTCGAAAGTTAGGGAAAGCTAAACTATTTAGGCCACTTTTAGGTGTTTCTCGAAAGCATATTCTTGAGTATTGCAAAATGAAGGGTCTGAGATGGATAGATGATCCAAGTAATCGGGACCAAACTTTCGATAGGGGTTACTTGCGGCATAGTCTGATACCAATGATTGAGGCGCGATGGCCAAACTTTCGTACAGCAATCCTCAATGGTGTGGGAAGAGACGACGGACTGCGCCAATTAATCGAGAATATCGCTGAGAATGATCTCATAGATTGTCAATCACGATGGGGTCTCAGTTCGTCTGCGGTCCTTAAGTTAACGAGTTCAAGAAGAGATTCTTTACTTCGGCACTGGATTGCGAAAGAGGGTTTACCTCAGCCTTCATCTGGTGTTCTGAGAGCTTTATATACCGATGTATTAATGGCAAGACCTGATTCTGAACCCTGTATATCGTGGAGTGGATGCGAGATTAGAAGGTTCAAAGACAACTTAGTTCTGGAAACTGAAAATGTTTTTATTGCGCCAAAAGATCCGATCAACTTTGATCCATCATCGTCTCTAAAAATAGCAGGTGGAAATTTAAGAACAGTTCAAGAAAAAGGGAGTGGTCTTAGATCTCCCGGAATTGATCAGAAATTGTTGATCAAATTTCGAGAAGGAGGTGAATTTATAAGAATTGATGGTAAAACAAAGACTCTAAAGAAGGTTTTACAAGAATTAGGTGTGCCCCCTTGGGTGCGAGATAGACTCCCACTGATTTACCTTGGTGACAATCTAGTTGCGATACCGGGTATTACTAGTTGGAGCACCCTCCCGATTGTGGTCTCAGACCAGAAGGCTGAATCTCGTGAGGACGGTCTATTGTTTTGGTTTGATAGTGCTTAATAATTTTTTTTGAAAACGCTTTTTGCGTTGAGGCTTGTGGTCTGAGGTGGTAATCTTTAATCCCATCTTGGTCTTTCTTCATGGCCTGCATTAGCCCGATGGGACTTCAATGACGCGTTTTATCTTTGTTACTGGTGGTGTGGTTTCTTCCTTGGGGAAGGGGATAACCGCAGCCTCACTTGGCGCAATTTTAGAAGCGCGGGGACTTAAGGTCTCGATGTTGAAAATGGATCCATATATTAATGTCGATCCTGGAACTATGAGTCCGCTTCAACATGGAGAGGTCTTCGTTACGGCAGATGGAACAGAAACTGATCTAGATCTCGGACAGTATGAGCGGTTTTTGCAGTCGACTATGACGCGAAACAACAATTTCACTACTGGGAGAATATATGCAGATGTGATTGCTAAAGAAAGGCGTGGAGACTATCTTGGCGCTACGATTCAGGTGATTCCGCATATCACTGATGAGATTAAGATGCGCATCAACCAAAGTGCTGAGGGATTTGATTTAGCGATCGTAGAAGTTGGTGGCACGGTGGGAGATATCGAGTCTCAGCCATTCCTTGAAGCTGTTCGCCAGTTACGTTTCGAGCTTGGCTCACGGGGTGCCCTGTTGCTTCATCTTACATTAGTTCCCTATATTCCAACTGCTGGAGAGACTAAAACGAAACCTACACAGCATTCTGTGAAAGAGCTTCGATCTGTAGGACTCCAGCCTGATATCCTAATCATTAGGTCGGATCACCAAATCTCCAAAAACGCGTTTGACAAAATAGCGCTCTTTACGAATGTCGAGCCAGGCGCGGTAATCTCCTTAGTTGATACTCCCACGATATACAAGGTGCCAGAATTGCTGCACGAGCAGGGGTTAGATCAGATTGTATTAGATAAGTTGAAGCTTCAGTGCGCTCCGGCAGATTTAAGCGACTGGCATGCAGTTGTGGAAGCTCAGTTGCATCCAAAATCTGCGATTACTTTAAAAATGGTAGGTAAGTATATGGATCTGATGGATGCGTATAAGTCGCTGAACGAGGCTATCATTCATGCAGGTATTCATACGCGTACGAAAGTGAATATAGAATTTTTGGATGCCGAAGAGATCGAAGAAAAGGGCGTCTCTCTCTTAAGTGGAGCGGATGCGATTTTGGTGCCGGGAGGCTTTGGCCAGCGGGGATTTGAAGGGAAAATTTCGGCTGCAAGATATTCTAGAGAGAATGCCATTCCGTATCTAGGAATTTGTTATGGTCTTCATGCCGCAATTATAGATATCGCCCGCAATGTGGCAAATTTGGAGCTTGCTAATTCAACCGAAGTGAACCCTCAAACTCCGCATCCAGTAATTGCCCTCATTACAGAATGGACGGATTCACATGGCAATCGTATATCAAGAGATCAGGATTCTGACCTTGGAGGTACCATGCGTATGGGGGAGCAAGAGTGTAAGCTGACGAGTGATTCTTTGACCTTTCAAATCTACGGTGAGTCTCTGGTAAGGGAAAGGCATCGTCATAGATATGAGGTAAATGCCGGTTATGTGAGGGCGCTGGAGGAGGCGGGGTTGAGGGTGGCAGGTCGTTCCCAGGATGATTCGTTAGTAGAAGTTATTGAGCTTAAGAATCATCCCTGGTTTGTCGCATGTCAATTTCACCCAGAATTTACCTCGACACCGAGGCAAGGGCATCCATTATTTAAAAGCTTTATTCAGGCAGCAAACAAAAAATGAGAGACGGCTTAGTTCTCGTGGTAGTTCATTTTGTGTAAAAATAGTTTAATAAAGTGCCCCACGAGGTAATTATGAATCTCTGTGACTTTGAGGTAAATGATGTTTCTCCCTTTTTCCTGATCGCAGGTACTTGCGTCATTGAATCTATGGAGTTAGCCATGGATACTGCTGGAATTCTAAAAGAAATTTGTGAGGACCTTGATATCCATTTTGTTTATAAATCTTCCTTTGACAAAGCAAATCGAACTAGTCACGAAAGTTATCGGGGTCCAGGTATTGAGAAAGGATTAATGATTTTGGAACGGGTTAAAAAAGAGATTGGCGTACCTGTCTTAACTGATGTTCATGAAGATACCCCGTTAGATGAAGTGGCAGAAGTCGTATCTGTTTTGCAGACACCTGCTTTTTTGTGTCGTCAGACAAACTTTATACAGAATGTTGCGGCTCTGGGGCTACCAGTGAATATAAAAAAAGCTCAGTTTTCCGCGCCATCGGATATGAAGTTTGTTGTAGAAAAAGCCAAGGCTACAGGAAATGATAAAATCATGGTCTGTGAGCGTGGCGTCAGTTTTGGGTATAACAACCTTGTGTCAGATATGCGCTCACTCGCTATTCTGCGCGAAACTGGATGCCCAGTCGTTTTCGATGCTACACACAGTGTTCAGTTGCCCGGGGCGCAAGGACAGCAGTCTGGCGGTGAAAGGTCGATGGTGCCTGTTCTGGCTAGAGCTGCACTTGCGGTTGGGGTTAATGGTCTGTTTATGGAGACGCACCCCAAACCAGATGAAGCTCTAAGCGATGGCCCAAACTCATGGCCGCTAAGTGGTATGCGGGATTTGCTAAGACTGCTTAAAACCATTGATAATCTTGTAAAAACTGAGGGCTGTCTTAGTGACTGAAATTATTGATATTCGAGCGAGGGAAATTCTTGACTCAAGAGGAAATCCTACTCTTGAGGCAGATGTAGTGCTTGCGAGTGGTGACAGCGGCTCGGCATGTGTACCGTCAGGGGCGTCTACGGGCTCGCGGGAAGCCCTAGAACTAAGAGATGGTGACATACAACGTTATAACGGTAAGGGGGTATTGTCTGCGGTTTCGAACGTAAACACCAGAATACGAGACCTTCTACTTGGTAGAAATGTAGAAGATCAGGTAGAGCTTGACCAGTTAATGTGTGATCTTGACGGTACCGAGAACAAGGAAAACCTGGGTGCTAATGCGATGCTCGCAGTATCCTTGGCGGTTGCAAAGGCTAGTGCAAATTGCCAAAACATCGAGCTGTATGAGTGGTTGGCCGAGCTAGATGGGAGTGGCGGAAGGTTCAGCATGCCCGTTCCGATGATGAATATCCTGAATGGCGGTGAGCACGCCGATAATAACATTGATATTCAAGAATTTATGGTTTTACCCATAACATCACCAACTTTCGCTGAGGCGTTGAGATGCGGAGCAGAGATTTTTCACGCGCTTAGAGGAATCCTACAAGAACAGGGATTAGAAACGAGTGTTGGAGATGAAGGTGGTTTTGCTCCTAATCTCCCAAGCAATGAGTCTGCCTTGGAGATTATAATGCAAGCTATCATCAGAGCTGGTTATGAGCCAGGGAAAGATGTTTACCTTGCCCTCGATTGTGCGGCTTCAGAATTTTTCGCTTCTGGCGTTTATTCGTTAACGGGGGAGGGAAAGTCCTTTAGTTCGCGTGAATTCGGTGATTACCTCAGTTCTCTTGTCGAGCGTTATCCCATAATATCTATAGAGGATGGTTTAGACGAAAGTGACTGGGAAGGTTGGTCAATTTTAACGAAAAAGTTGGGACACAAGGTACAGCTTGTTGGTGATGATCTGTTTGTAACTAATCCAGAGATCTTAAAGAAGGGGATAGCGGCTGGTGCTGCGAACTCTATTTTAATTAAGTTAAATCAAATAGGAACATTAAGCGAAACTCTTGAGGCAATTTCAATTTCCCGTCAAGCCGGCTATACATCTGTGATATCCCATCGCTCGGGAGAAACAGAGGATACCACCATTGCGGACCTGGCGGTTGCAACGTCGGTTGGCCAGATAAAAACGGGTTCTCTATGTCGTTCTGATCGAGTCGCAAAGTACAACAGACTACTTCGAATTGAAGAAAAGTGTTCTGCCCCCTATAGAGGTTCAAAGGAATTCGGAAAATGAAAAAGGTCTTTCTCCTTTGTACGTTAGCCCTGATATTATCTCTTCAATATCGATTATGGATTGGAGAAGGTAGCTTTGCACACGTCGAAAGTCTGGAAGATCGGGTCGATAAGATGCGCATAGTAAATCTTAACATTGCGCACACCAATATGCTCTTGAAGGAAGACATAAAAGATCTGCGAGTTGGTTTGGATTCAATCGAAGAAAAAGCTCGAAGTGATTTCGGTTTAATAAAAAAAAATGAGACCTTCTTTCTGCTGGTTGATGATTAAGACTAGGCGGGTATGGGCTCTCTTGAATCGTTAGCTGGTATTAGTGTTGTGATCCCTGCAGCGGGCGTCGGAAAGCGTATGCTAACCAAAGGTTTCCCTAAGCAGTATATGACTGTACTCGGAAAACCAATCCTTCAGATCACGCTGGAAACGATTCTTTCGCTTAAACCAGATCGAGTAATATTAGTGGTTTCTCCCCGCGATAACCGCTACAAATTTATTGATATTGTCGAGGCCTGTGATGTTGTAGTGGGTGGTGATGAGCGTGCTATTTCTGTTCTTAATGGTTTATCGAAACTCGATGTCAATAATCGGGATTTTGTAATGGTACATGATGCAGTAAGACCTTGTGTGCGTGCCAATGATATTTTGCTTTTGGCTGATGCCGTTAGGGATCATGACATTGGTGGATTTTTAGCAGTTCCTGTATCTCAGTCGTTAAAGAAAGTGTCAGGAGTAAAAGTTGAGACCATTGATCGCGAGGGCGTTTGGCAGGCGCAAACACCTCAGATCTTCCGTTACCAATTCTTGTTTGATGCTCTCAGTAAGGCAATAGAACAGAAACTTAAGCTTGTCGACGAATCGCAAGCAATCGAGTTCCTAGGTCTTGAACCGCTCCTATTGAAAGGTCATCTTGATAATATCAAAATCACGGAGCAAGATGATTTGGATCTAGCTCGGTATTATTTTGAGAAGATAACGTGCGAATAGGGCAGGGTTTTGACGCTCATCGTTTTTGTGGGGAGGTGGGTGCTTTTAATGTTGCTCTTGGTGGGATAGAAGTTCCATGTGATCAAAGCGTCGAGGCTCATTCTGACGGGGATGTGCTACTGCACTCTCTTTGTGATGCTCTTTTGGGTTCATTAGCATTGGGAGATATTGGTCTTCACTTCCCAGATACTGATGCGAACTTTGCTGGGATAAATAGTGCCAAATTACTAGAAGCGACCATGGCGCTTGTTTCGGGGAATAATTATGTTGTCTGCAATGCGGACCTTACTCTGATTGCAGAAAAGCCGAAGATCGCTGCTTATATTGGTCCTATGCGTCAGGTTATATCAGATATCTTAGATGTCTCGCTCGACAAGGTGAGTATAAAAGCAACAACTACAGAAGGAATGGGTTTTGTAGGTAGGGGGGAAGGTCTCGGCGCAATAGCAGTTGTTTTGGTGGATCAGTGCTGAATAATGGTTTCGGAATGAATCTTGCCCTTATGTACCCACCGCTGAATCTTCACGGTTTTATCAAATGCTCAGCAAACGACTTCGTTGTTAAGGAAATTCCGTTGGAAGTTCCGTTTGGTAGGGGTGAGCATGTATATCTTAAGATAAGGAAACGGCACGCTAATACGCATTGGGTAGCACAGCAGTTGGCGGAATTTTGCGATTTAAGACCGATAGATATTGGTTATGCGGGCAGAAAGGATAGACATGCTCTAACCGAACAGTGGTTTAGTTGCTATCTTCCTAAGGCTGAACCTAGCTGGGAGAAGCTTTCTATAGAGGGAGTGGAAGTATTGAGTGTTGAGAGACATTTTCGCAAGCTGCGGAGAGGTGACTTAAGAGGCAATGATTTTGCTATTAAAGTTAGCCAGATCTCCTCAAAAGAACTACTTCTCCGTGGTCGGCTGAAGGTTATTCGCGATAAGGGTTTCCCAAACTACTTTGGCGTGCAAAGATTCGGAAGGGACAATCTTGCTCTAGCAAAATGTTTCTTGCGAAAAGCGGAAGAGCGTGTGGGTGAACAAGGGATGCTCATCTCAGCTATGCGTGCTTACTTATTCAATGAGTGTCTGAGTTCTTTTTTGAACTGTGGAAGCATACCAGAGTATGGCCCTCTGTTTGGGCGTTCGAGAGATCCTCAAGTTGGCGAAAGTATTCTGTCGAGGGATTCTTTATTTTATGTCGATAGATTGCGACGGTTGCGCGTTAGAGCCGATAGAAGGGTCACAGTGGTAAGACCTTTACGTTTTCGTTGGTGCTTCCAACAAGACTTTCTTCTCCTATCATTTAGACTACCGCCGGGCAGTTATGCTACGAGTTTGTTAAGAGAATTGGTTGAATTAGAAGATTTAAAAGGAAGAGAAGATTTTGATTAAGGATCTCTCTGGTATTGGCATGACTTCGCAAAGAACTAGAAATCGATTGCTAGAGCGTTTGCGAGAACAAGGTATTCAAGATGAGAAGTTGCTCGACGTTATAGGTTCTTTACCACGACACCTCTTTGTCGACGAGGCTCTTGCGCATCGAGCTTATGAGGATACAGCGCTGCCTATTGGATATAACCAAACGATATCGCGGCCATATATTGTTGCGCGAATGACGGAGTTGTTACTTCGTAAGGAGTCTGTCTCCAATGTTTTGGAGATAGGAACAGGGTCTGGCTATCAGGCCTGCGTCCTGGCTAATTTAATAGATAACGTTTATACCGTTGAGAGAATATCAGGGATGTTAGAACGGGCAGCCCTAAAATTTAAAATGTTAGGTTTACGCAACATTCATCCGTATCATTCAGACGGTCTACGGGGTTGGCCGAGCCACGGGCCTTACGACGGAATTATCTTAACTGCATCTCCCACGCACATTCCAGAAGTACTCGTAGAACAGTTGGTCGTTGGTGGGAAAATGGTTTTACCACTAGGTAATGAGGATTTACAGGAGTTGGTTTTAGTGACACGGACAAAGGCAGAATTTGAGGTTGAGGTTGTAGAACGCGTCAATTTTGTCCCTCTTCTGAGTGGTAAACTATGAGATATATTTGTATAGGTCTGATGATGGGAATAGCCGAGGTATTACCTGGGGTTTCCGGTGGGACAATAGCCTTCATATCGGGTATTTATGGTCGCTTATTAAACGCACTGAAGAAATTGAATCCTAAATTGATAACCGATTGCTACAGATCAGGGGTTAGAAGTACTTGGGAATCACTAGATGTCTTCTTCCTACTGTCATTATTTTTAGGAATGGGTTTAGGGATTATTTTATTTGCAAATATTATTGGTCTTTTGCTCCAAGATGAACCTGTGATGCTTTGGTCTTTTTTCTTCGGCTTGGTGCTCGCCTCATCTATGCTGATCATATGGGATACCAACATGCGCACCTTTGAAACTTATCTATATTTAGGCTTAGGGATTGCGATAGGGCATCTACTATCGCAGTTTGCGCCCTTAGATATCAATCCAACCCCTTTTGCCTTATTTTTCGGAGGTATTGTTTCGGTCTGTGCTTGGATTTTGCCAGGGATTTCCGGAAGTTTCATTCTCCTAATATTTGGGCTTTACAGCCACGT
This sequence comes from Pseudomonadota bacterium, assembly GCA_036337195.1. Lineage (GTDB taxonomy): Bacteria > Pseudomonadota > Gammaproteobacteria > Pseudomonadales > Azotimanducaceae > UBA7455. The sequence goes on along the minus strand of JAYZES010000012.1, from coordinate 1,535 downwards.
TATCGAGGCTATACGTTCTCTCGAACTTGCCACTCTATCTGCACTAGGTATTGGATGCGTGCTCGGTGTCATGATTTTTTCCCGAATATTATCTTCTCTACTATCAAAGTATCGCAATGCCGTGCTTTCGGTGTTAGTTGGTTTAATGTTTGGATCTCTATCAAAGCTATGGCCCTGGAAAAGTACCCTAAGCTATCATTTAGGCAGCGATGGCACTCATATCCCTATGATTCAAGAGGCTGTGCTTCCTAGCACATATACGACACTTACTAATCAGGAGGCGGACGTTTTCTTTGCGATCTTGTCAGCATCTCTTGGTGCGGCTATCGTCATTGTCCTTTATCGTGTCAACTTAAGAAGAGCTAAGCCTTATGTTTAAAAGGAAGCCTTATCAGATTACGAACCTGTAATGCGTTGGATTTCGTTAGTTTTCTTTTCACTTTTTTTGTCGGGCTGTGGTAACACCGTTAGTGTACCCGTGAGGGACCGGACTCATAATATAGCTCCCAATTATTATCGAGTACAAGAAGGAGATACACTTTATTCAATCTCTTGGAGATACCACCTTGATTACAAGTCTGTAGCGGCAGCAAACAAAATTACACCACCTTATACGATATATGTGGGTCAGAATATTTTGCTTCGTGGCAAGAAATCCTCTGGAGTCGATGGAGGTACAAAGCGTCAAGCTAGTACCCAGAGAAAACCAGCTAAAACTGATGTTGCCTCAAGTGGATTAGTTATTCCAAATGAGACATTAAGATGGCAATGGCCAATCGAGGGGGAGGTTGTGAAGGGATTTTCATTATCGGGAACTGTCAATAAAGGTATAGGTATAAAAGGTTCCCCCGGACAAAGGGTGAATGCGGCAGCGGATGGAACAGTAGTTTATGCAGGAGGCAATCTAAGAGGTTACGGGAAACTTGTAATTTTAAAGCACAATAATCACTTCCTGAGCGCTTATGGAAATAATGAAGAAATTCTAGTTCGTGAGGGTGAAACGGTTAGTTTAGGACAATCAATTGGGACCTTAGGTACAAGCAGTGCTTTAGTTGAGATACTGCATTTTGAAATAAGGCTTAATGGAAAACCACACGATCCTCGAAAGTATTTGCCGTAGGACAGTTCCTGAATTCTAGATTGCTTCCGCCCGTGCTTGAGCTGCGAGAAAACCTAGCGCTCGAGATGCTCTAGTTTCCCCTTCACCTCTGCCCATTCCTCTGCCTCTTTCAACGGTTCTTTTTTTTCCGTGATATTTGGCCAGATTTCCGCAAGTTCAGCATTCAGTTCGAGAAAAATTTGCTCGTCTTCGGGCAACTCATCCTCAGAAAAAATAGCCTCTACTGGGCACTCTGGCTCACAAAGTGCGCAATCGATGCATTCATCGGGGTGTATAACAAGGGTGTTTGGTCCTTCGTAAAAAGCATCTACTGGACAAACCTCAACACAATCGGTGTGCTTACACTTGATACAAGCATCGCCTACCACAAATGTCATACTTAAGATCCTCTTATATCAATCGCTATTTTGGGAAG
>JAYZES010000011.1:0-22773 GCA_036337195.1 Pseudomonadota bacterium | reverse complement strand
CTGACCTCTATGCCGATCTCGAGGCACGTGTTGTGCACGTTTTAGAATATGGAAATATATCGCTTGAGAACAGCGATATTGGCGCCAGTTTGAGGCTGGTGCATCTTGAAGAGATAGACTATAGCGAGTCAGTACTTATCGATGTCGCCTATAATGCGATGTTGAGTGAAGAGGGGGTATTTTCTGGACTTAGTGCAAAAAGAAAAGCTGTCGGAGCCGATTTGGTGATTTTCTTTCGTTCAAGAAGATTACCCTCCTTAGCCGGAGAAGACACCTGTGGTTTAGGCACTATGCCTAATGGACAATCGGGTGACTTCAAGAGTATTAGTGGGCAGGAATTTATTGCCACAGCATATATCGATTGTAGAGATAGAGTCACCATACATGAACTTGGCCACAATATGGGACTTGCCCATGATAGACGCGAAGCCCTTAGTAGGGGGACATTTACCTGGTCAAAGGGGCACGCGGTTGATCACGAATTTGCGACAATTATGGCTTATCGCGAGGGTTTTCCAGGCAGTTGGGAAATTGGTGAGTTTTCGTCTCCAGATCATATCTGCCAGGTACAAGGAGGGTCGGCACTTCCATGCGGTATTACGAGCAGTGACCCTGTGTCTGGTGCCGATGCTGCTCTCTCCTTAGAGACCGTCCGATTCCAGGTTGCTCGATGGGCACCCGATCCACCAGATACTGACGCTGACGGAGTCATTGATTTTGAAGATCTCGATGACGATAACGATGGCTTTCTCGATACTTTGGATGCGTTTTCACTTGACGCCAGTGAGTACCTCGACACCGACTCGGACGGTATTGGTAATAATGCGGATACTGATGATGATAATGATGGTATGAGTGATATATTTGAGATTTCTTATGGATTCGACCCGCTGGACGCGAGCGATGCGAATGCTGACAGTGATGGCGACGGAGAGAGTAATTTAGTCGAATTCAATAATGGTACTAATCCTACTGACGCGACAAGTGTCACAAGCGCTTGTTTGAAACCAGAGTTAGATGCACCGATACCAAGTGATTCTATCTTTTTGAATGAGAAAAAACTGTACATCGCGAACCCGGGTAGCAACACCAATCAGCAGACTTTCCTGCGGTTTATAAACAACAATAGTAGCGCGACGGAAGTCGAGCTTTACGCAATAGATGATTCGGGTACTCGGAGTAAAGAAGACCCGCTTACCTTTACGATACCGGCGCAAGGTGCGAAGCAGATGAATGCTCAGGATATTGAAAACGGTAACGTGAACAAGGGGATCACCACAACACTCTGCGACGGCCAGGGGAAATGGCAACTCGTGACGCGCTCGAGCAATCCGATCGAAGTGATGGGACTCATACGGACATCAGATGGCTTCCTCACAAGTCTTAACGATGTGGTCCCGCAAGAGAGTGGCAGTAACATCATCTACTTTGCGAATCCTGCTAGTAACACTAATCAACAGACCTTCATTCGCGTTGTGAATACGACAGCCAATAGCGGTACTGTAACGATCGCTGGTATCGATGATTCCGGTGCAGCGTCTGCAGGCTCTGTCAGTTTTGCCCTCACACCGAACCAGGCCAAACAAATGACGGTACAGGACTTGGAGAACGGTAACCTAAATAAAGGCCTCAGCGGTAGTCTAGGGGATGGCACAGGCAAGTGGCGCTTAACCGTTACCTCTGCACTCGACCTGAAGGTGATGAGTTTGATCAGAACCAAGGATGGGTTCCTGACCAACTTATCAGGGATGGTTGACGAGGCATCAACGGGCAGTCACAAAGTCTATTTTGCCAATCCTGCCAGTCAGACAGACAAACAAACCTTCTTAAGAATCATCAATAAAGATGACGCTATGGGCACAGTCACGATCTCTGCTATTGATGACAATGGGAACATAGCACCCAACGGTGATGTGACATTTACACTCGATCCTTTAGCTGCGAAGCAGATGGTGGCGTCAGACTTAGAGTATGGGAATTTAAACAAAGGTTTAACTGGTTATTTAGGTTCAGGTAGCGGTCGCTGGCAACTGATGGTGACTTCGTCGCTTAATCTTGAAGTGATGAGTTTGGTTCGGACCCCTGATGGCTTCTTGACGAACCTCAGTAGGACAGCGCCATTATCTGCGGGCGTTAGTGAGGTATTTATCTTTAACCCCGCGAGTAATACTAATCAACGTAGCTCTCTGCGTATTGTTAATACCTCCTCTCAGCAAGCATCCGTGACAATACAGGGCTTTGATGACACAGGAGCTGCCAGTAGCAATGTGACCTTCAATATCATTGGTAATAGTGCTCTATCGATTACCTCCCAGGAGCTTGAAAGTGGTAGCACTAAGTTTGTTGGCGCTCTCGGCGACGGAGCAGGTAAATGGCGCTTAAAGATCACCTCGAGCATCGCTTTACAGGTACAAAGTCTACTCGACACTCCAACCGGTTTTATAACTAATTTGAGTCGAGTATCTGATTAGACTTAATTCTGATCGCCGCAGAGAGTACAATGTTAAAATCGGGGCGTAGCGCAGTCTGGTAGCGCACCACACTGGGGGTGTGGTGGTCGTTGGTTCAAATCCAGCCGTCCCGACCATTCACTTAGATTCAATGAGATAACGTTGTAACTGCAGTGGATGAAACAAGAACTATCAATAGAGACTTATTACTCGGGTGATGAACAGATGAAAAAGCTTCCGCTCTTATCGAAAGAAGATGTCACAGATCCTGCTTTAAAAGAAAAGTGGGATAGTTATCCATTTGATTTAGCTTTGTTTCATGCTTGGGCACACACTCCCGAAGCCTTCGTAGCCTATACCAGCTTCAATAGAACTGTTTGGACTGAAAGCGAAGGCGGAATGCCACTTTTGCTTAAGGAGCTAGCTGTTGTGCAGGCTAGTGTCCTGAGTAATTCTTCCTATGAATGGGGAAACCATGGCAGGGGCATGATCAGAAGAGGAGGAACGCAGGCCCAGCTCGATGCGCTAATTGCTCAGAAAATAAACTCTGACCTATTCAATGAAACGGAGAAACTGATAATCCAGTTTTCAACAGAAATAACTTTAAACGCCAAGCCGACGGAGAAAACGCTGACAGCGATGGCTGAGTTGTTTACAAGCAAACAGATTATGGACCTTACATTTGCAATCGGTGCATATATGCTGAATTCTCGATGCGCTAACCTTTGTGGTTTAGAGAATGGCGATGATCAGGAGTATAATTAAGAAAGGAACTATAGATTGAGCATAAATAAAAAATGGTTTGCGTCGTCTCTGCCGAGTGATGGCCATTAGCTCTTTACCCTAAAGCTTTACACCCGTCTATAGAATGAATATTTCTCGCTTATCCCCAGCCAGATCCCCAAGGCTCCATTTATGCTCTCTTTGATCGTAATATCTGTCCTCGTGCTCACTTGGTTGAGTTGTTTTTGTTATCAATAATTAGCAAATCGACTAGGCTTCCTGGACCATCCAGATACCAGAAGTGCTCATAAGCTGCCTATTGTAACCGGCGCTGGAATTGTCTTAGTTTTCTGGTTTTATGTCGCGCTTTATCTTTTATGGCAGATAGGTTCGGTACCAACCAATATTTTTATATCCTCGCTCGGAGGTTTACCCATCGCCCTAGTGGGCTTTGCTGATGATGTTAGAAAGCTTCGATGGCAAGTGCGAGCCAGTGTACATGTGGTGTGCTCAGCTTGGTGTATCTTTTGGGTTGGTTTTCCGGTTATAAGAGTATTTGGCTTTTCCATAGAGCCGAACCTTTTTGGCTCTGTTTTTGGTGTCATAGCCCTGTTATGGCTTATAAACTTGTATAACTTTATGGATGGAATAGATGGTTTGGCCGCTTCTGAGGTTATATTTGTCTGTATGGCCGGAATTCTTTTAGCAGAGGTTCAAGTTAAAGACTGGGTAATAATCATTTACTTATTAGTTGCCGTATCTTTAGGTTTTCTGTTGTTTAATTGGCCTCCAGCGAGACTATTCATGGGTGATTCGGGTAGCGGCTTCCTAGGCTTTATGTTGGGTTTGCTAGTCCTAGCATATGATAACGTCTCCCTGTGGAGCTGGATTACGCTCCTTGGATATTTCATCACAGATGCCTGCCTCACCATCGTGACGCGTTTGTTACGCGGAGAGCAAATTTATAATGCTCACAGCCAGCACGCATATCAGCACATAACGCGAATCATTGGTAAGAAAAATACACTGTATGCTGTCGTTGCCATAAATGTTTTTTGGTTATTTCCCATCGCTGTTTTTGCGCAAGGCTTTCCAGATTATGGCCCTGCTCTGGTAATATTAGCCTTTATGCCTTTGTTGTTGGTCCAGTTTTTTTTCGGTGCTGGTCAGAAAAGGCCTCGGTTAAATTTCCAAGAGAACTGATGCAAGAAGATACCCAACATTCTGATCGACAAAAGCGCTACTTTATGATGATCGCTGATGCGTTGATTTTATCTGTCTCGCTATGGGCGGCAGTTGCTCTGCGTTATGGCGATTTCTATAAAGATATGCTTGGGTTTTGGTGGTTATTCCCAACCGCCTCCTTTGTTGGGGTCGTGTCCTTTCTCAGACTTGACTTGTATCGAGCAATAGTAAGGTACATCGGTCCAAGTTCAATGCTACCAGTGATGCAAGGAGTGACTCTTGCTACCTTGGCTTTATCTATTATTGCTTACATTACCCAAGCAGAGAGCTTCCCCCGATCTGCACCAATGATTTTTTGGTTTATTTCAATCATTGCAGTAGGGGGCGGAAGGCTGGTTGTACGAGCCTATTTCTATGGAATTTTTAATAACTATTTGCAAAGAGAGCCGGTCGCTATCTATGGTGCTGGAGAGTCTGGAGCACAGCTAGCTATCACATTACTCAATGGTGCTGAGTTTATACCAGTAGTGTTTATAGATGATAACCAGTTATTGCGAGGAAATACCATTCATGGGATCCGCGTCCATAATTCAGCGAATTTGAGCCGTTTGGTTGATGAGTATGGAATTAAACGAATTCTTTTGGCGATTCCCTCCGCAACCTTGGAACAGCGCGGACGTATTCTTGATGAGCTTTCAAGATTACCCATACAGATTAGTACGGTACCAGACATCAGCCAACTGATCACAGGTCAGGCTGACGTCGCCCAGATCGAGGCGATTGATATTAGTGATCTCCTTGGAAGAGATATGGTGCCACCAGACACTAACTTGCTTCGCCATTCAATCGAACAGAAAAGTGTCCTGGTTACGGGCGCTGGAGGTACAATCGGAAGCGAGCTTTGTCGCAAGATTCTTCAGGCTAAACCTAAGCGTCTGATTCTATTTGATAATTCTGAATTTGCGCTCTATGCATTGGAACAGCACCTTTTAGAGAACGAATTACAAGTAGAGCTGGTTTGTCTGTTAGGATCAGTGCTTGACCAAGCCTATGTGGCTAGGATAATGGAAACCTTTTCGGTAAACACTGTTTACCATGCTGCCGCATACAAACACGTGCCTATGGTGGAGCGGAATATTGTTGAAGGAATACGCAATAACGTTCTAGGGACTTGGTATGTCGCCCAAGCTGCACTTCAAAATCGAGTAGAAAAAGTGGTGCTCATTTCCACAGATAAGGCAGTGAGGGCGACTAGTGTCATGGGAGTTAGTAAGCGGCTTGCAGAGCTAGTTATCCAAGCTTTTGCGTCTTTAGAATCTCAAACTCAATATTGTATGGTGCGGTTTGGAAACGTTTTGGGTTCTTCTGGGTCCATATTACCGCTCTTCACTCGCCAGATAGAAAAAGGTGGTCCAGTTACAGTTACTCACAAAGAGGCAGATAGATTCTTTATGACTACATCAGAAGCGGCAGAGCTAGTTATCCAAGCAGGTGCTATGGCGGCTGGCGGTGATCTATTTTTACTAGATATGGGGGAGCCCGTTCGTATTTACGATTTCGCTGAAAAGATGATTCATCTGCATGGTAAGCGCGTTGGTAAGCCCAAAGATCTAGAAAGCCAACAAGACTTTATCGATATTGTTTTTACGGGACTGCGACCAGGAGAAAAACTTAGAGAAGAGTTAATAATTGGGCAAAGAGTAACGGGAACCGAGCACCCGAAAATAATGAAGGCTAAAGAAGATTGTTTATCCTTTAAAGCCGTAGAGGCAATTTGTCTATCATTGGAGAAGGTTTGTGAGAGTGGAGATTACCCAGCTTTGAAAAGGCTTTTAAAGCAGGCTGTACCCGGTTATGTCTTAGATAATGAAACTGTTGATCCTGTTCTTAAAATTGCAGAGATTAAGAGTGCTAAGGTGACGGTGATAAAGACTTAATATTCCTCAAACCTCTGAAGGCACGATGTAGGATTTTGTTACTTTATCGCTGCTTTTAGGTTAGATACCTCGCGATTGATTTGCTGAATAACATCGTCGTAGCTTTTGTCGGAAAACTTAGTAAATCGACGGAGTGTAACTTTTGTTAAGAGCGTTGTTGCTAAAATAAAACCTAGTAAAAACTTCCAGTCACCTCTCAATGTTCGAATAAAAATCTGTTTTAAATATTGAGGTAATCTATTTAAAAGTAATTTTAATATACCAAGATGAATCCATTCAAAAATAAAGCTATTTCTTCTTTGTATTAATTTCACTTTCCATGCGGGTACTTCACTTTGAATACTTCCTTTTCGCTGATGTTCCACTATTGCGTCCGGACAAAAAAGGGAGCGCCAACCTTTTTTCCATGCTCTTGCGCCAAGATCTTGGTCCTCAAAATAAAACGGATAAAATATTTCATCGAAACCTTGTAACGATTGAAACATTGTTTTCCTGGCCATCATGGATCCTCCTGAGGAATAGAGGGTGGGCAAATGATGGGTCTCAGCTAATTTTTTAGCTGTAATCAAGTCCCATTTTTGGCGAGAAAATTTTCCCCAAGAGAAAGCTCTTAAATTCCAGGAGTAGATATTGGGATGATTGTCCTCATCCAGTATTAAGGGGGATACCGAGAATATGTCTTCTTCGCTAAAGAAGGGAGCAAGTTCATTCATTGCATTACACTCTGGAGAAACATCCGAATTCAAAAGAAAAATAAGATCTCCACTTGCTACTTTTACTCCGGTATTAATTGCCTCGCTAAAACCTTTGTTAACTTTGTGTTCGAGGAATCTTATATTTTTGAATGCACTTTTAATTTCATCTAACCCACCTTCGGTTGAGGCATCATCAATTACAATAATTTCACTTAGACCTGCATACTGTCTAGAACAGTTTAGAACTGAGGGCAGGTTGCGCATTAGTAGTGTGTTGCCATTAAAGTTTGGAATCAGTATGGAAACGGATGGATTAATACTCATTAGTAGAGCTCTGTCTCTTTAATATCCATAGGGAGAAACCGATCACAAAACTGAGTGAGTAGGTATTATATTTCGAGAGTAGTGGTAAAGTTAAAAACCCAAACAGAAATAGTGAGACTACGAGCATAATTGCCAGTATATTTAGGATATCTTTGGAGATTCTGTAATTTTTATGGAGTTTGATAATAATCCCAGTGAAAGCTGCAAGGAAACTCATGACGCCCAGGAGGCCGTTGTTATATAGAACCTCTAAAAGAAAATTATGAGGAAATACGAATTGGATGACATTTGAGAAACTACTGTATTCCGAGAAATTCTCCCTAAAACCGCCAAACCCATGACCAAAAATCCAATTTTGTAGACTGGATTCTACTTGCATTTTCCAGCTATCTCCCCACAGAACTAGGCGTTCATCAGCAATAGGATAAGAATTCAACCTCAAGATACTTTCAACTTCGTTGTTACCACTTTGGGAGAAGTCGACGCTGAGTAATATGACTGAAATAAAAAATGATAGACATAACGCAGTGACATACGAGTGGTGATTATTTTTTAGGATTATCAAGATTATCATTGAGCCAATGAGTGAAGAGAATCCAATCCAGGATGACAAATAAAAAAGTAGTAGGAGAGAGTTGGCTACTAAAAAGTAAGCAATCCATAGCTCGTAAGTCTTTGACGCTGTTAAACAGTAATATACGCCTAGTATGACGATAATGACTGTAAATAAAGAGGTAACGTGCGGGTTATCGAAGAACCCAAAAGGGAGCTTAAAAAAGAATATGGCGAAACTGTACATCAGAGAAGTTGCGGTTACGAGGAAGAGGATCATGTACCGAAGTTGGGTATTCAAGTTTCTTGGAAAAGTAAGGAATGGGATGAGGCCAGCTATGGCCATGAACGCAAATAAGTTGCGTTCGGATTCTCGATGGTGAAACAGATCGTTGATAAAATAATCTAGTACAAAAAACATACCGGGCGTAAGGAGCATATAAAGCACTATCTTAGGAATACTTTTAGTACTAAATAAGGAAATGAGACAACATAAAATAAAACAGATCTCCACCAAAGCAAGAAATGGTTTGTAAGGGCCCAGGCCTGTCGCTGTGCAACATGCAAGTGCCATAAGCGATATTATTGCAACATGGCTTAGAATCTGATTGATATACTTTGCATTTAAAGTGGTCAGAAGTAGCTCCTTTCCCGATATCGATAGTAAAGTCTTATTGAATAGTTTCCTGAAGGGTTATTAACAGAGCCTACAATCCACTACAATAGTCTACGAAGACCAAAATACTAGAGGTCAACTTTGAAAATTGTACCAGTAATTCTTTGTGGTGGGATGGGTACGAGACTTTGGCCAGTTTCTAGAGAACTATACCCTAAACACCTGCTAACAATAATGAACGATAAATCGTTACTACAAGAGACTATATCGCGTTCAATGAGTTGTTTACAGGCGGAAAAGCCGATTCTAGTTTGTAGTGAAGAAACTCAGCTTCTAGTAGAACGTCAGATAGAAGAAGTTGGATTAACTCCTGATACAATTATTCTAGAACCCGTCAGTAGAGATACAGCCCCTGCGGTTGCCCTTGCTGCTTACTACGCATCTTTAGAAGAGGATACTTTATTAGTTGTCTTTCCTTCGGATCATTATATACGAAAGGAGCTCGCACTCTATGATTCCTTGGAGAATGCAATTTCATTAGCGAAAAAAGACTACTTGGTGACCCTTGGTGTACATCCGGTCCGAGCGGAGACAGGTTATGGATACATTAGGGTTGGCCACCCCATCGGATCTGGATATCAAGTTCAGAAGTTTATAGAAAAACCTGATCTACAATCTGCCAGGGCTTATGTTGGCAGTGGGGAGTACTATTGGAATAGCGGCATATTTGTTTTCAAGGCGAGTAATTACTTGTGCGAACTACGTAATCAACGTCCCGCTATTGCGAAGGCTACAAGTTACGCTATTCAGAAGTCGGTTAGGGAGGCAATATTTACGCGAGTTTGTGAAAAATCTTTCGATTCTTGCCCGAAAGAATCGATTGATTATGCTGTTATGGAACATACTAGCAATGCTGCGGTGGTGCCGCTAGAAGCAGACTGGGGTGATCTCGGTTCATGGCATGCCATTTGGGAAGTTACGGAGCATGATACAAGTCATAATACTTTTGTTGGTGACGTTATTTCGGAAGATGTTAGCAATAGTTATATCAGGGCAGACCATCGACTAGTATCAGCAGTTGGAGTTGATAATCTCATTCTTGTTGAAACGGCAGACGCTGTTCTTGTTACTACACAAGATAATGCCCAAAACGTAAAAAAAATTGTAAATAAGTTACGGCAGAACGAACGCGAGGAATCTCAGAATCCTCCCAAGATTCAAAAGCCATGGGGCCATTATGAACCCATAGGGAAGGGGTTTGAGCATCAAGTGAAAAATATTCTGGTATCTCCTGGCGCCAGTTTATCTCTTCAAAAGCATGTTCACCGTTCTGAGCATTGGATTGTAATATCTGGCATTGCTACGGTAACTTTGGGTGACACGAATTGTGTGCTCAAAAAAAATGAATCGATCTTTATCCCAGCGGGTACTTTGCATCGTTTGGCTAACTTTGGTGAGACTCCTCTCGAAGTTATTGAAGTACAGGTTGGAACCTACTTGGGAGAGGATGACATCATAAGATTCGACGACCAATACGGTAGAGCTTAACTTCAATTTGAAAAATAAGTGGAAATACTAATAGATCAGTTGCCCTGAATCTAGAAACCCTGCTGGGCAAATTAAAAGTGGGGTAGGTGAACGGTAATTTATATAGCTCCTAAAAAACGCGTTGCATGCGAGCCCAACAAAAAATGTTAGACTAATCGCGTCTGCTAAAAGAATTATTTACTATGCTAAAAAAATGTCTATTCCCCGCTGCAGGTTATGGAACTAGGTTTCTACCAGCAACCAAGGCTATGCCCAAGGAGATGCTTCCAATCGTCAACAAGCCTTTGATCCAGTACGGAGTTGAAGAGGCAATCGAGGCAGGAATTACCGAGGTCGGCTTTGTTTCTGGACGGGGGAAACGAGCAATTGAAGATCATTTTGATATTTCTTATGAGTTAGAACACCAGATAGCTGGAAGTGATAAAGAGTGCCTATTAAGCGACATCCGTTATGTGATAGAGAAATGTACGTTCTCTTATACTCGTCAACTCGAAATGAAGGGTCTCGGTCATGCAATTCTCACAGGAGAAACTCTTATTGGAAATGAGCCATTTGGAGTTATCTTGGCAGATGATTTTTGTGCGAACAGTGATAGCGGTGTATTCAAACAGATGGTTGAACTTTTTAATGAGTATCAATGCAGTATTGTTGCGATAGAAGAGGTTCCTGCTGATCAAACTGGTAATTATGGTATTGTGGAAGGAAAAGAAATCCAAGAAGGGTTATTCAAGGTTTCCAATATGATTGAGAAACCAGCACCTGAGGTTGCGCCCACAAATCTTGCCATTATCGGAAGGTACATTCTTACCCCCGATATTTTTTCTATCATTCGTGCTCTTAATCCTGGTACTAATGGTGAAATTCAAATTACAGATGCGATTTGTGAACAGGCAAAAAATAGAATGGTCCTTGCTTACAAATTCAATGGTAGACGATTCGACTGCGGTAGTTTGGAGGGTTATGTTGGAGCGACAAATCATGTCTATGATGAATATCATCGTAAGGCCCTATAAATAGATGCATCTGACTATTATTGGAACAGGCTATGTGGGCCTTGTTACCGGTGCTTGCTTTTCTGAAATGGGTCATGATGTTGTCTGTATTGATAAAGATGAAACCAAGTTAGCGCAATTACGTAAAGGTATTGTCCCAATTCATGAGCCAGGACTTGAGGCGTTGGTAAATGATAATTTGAGCGCGGGGCGTCTAGCCTTCTCGAATGACCTTGCAAGTGCGGTAAACAAATCGGCAGTAACTTTCATTGCTGTAGGGACTCCGCCCAAAGAAGATGGAAGTGCTGATTTAAGTCATGTGGAAGCGGTTGCAAAAAGTCTAGGTGAATGCGTGCTTAATCCAACAGTCATCGTTAATAAATCTACTGTCCCCGTTGGTACGGGGGACAAAGTTCGTAATGTGATTACCAAAGCACTCAAGTATCGAGATCTCAGCATAGAAATTGATGTGGTTAGTAATCCCGAGTTTTTGCGGGAAGGAAATGCTATCAAGGATTTTATGTTTCCCGATCGTATCGTTATCGGGACGAATAATCTAAAGAGTCGAAAGGTGATGGATGAGTTATATGAGGCATTCGCCAAAAAAGAAGATCGTATCCAGTATGTTGGTATCCGTGATGCCGAAATGATCAAGTATGCCGCGAACGCCATGCTTGCGACCAAGATTTCTTTTATGAACGAGGTCTCACTTATGTGTGATGAATTCGGGATTGACGTCGAGAATGTTCGTAAGGGAATCGGCTCGGATAGTCGTATAGGACCGTCTTTCATTTACCCTGGTTGTGGTTATGGTGGCTCTTGTTTCCCAAAAGATGTTAAAGCAATGATCACAATGGCGAAAGGCGCTGGTATCGACGGAGCAATTTTTCAAGCGGTTGAGTCCAGAAATAGTCAACAAAAAAGATTGATTGTTCTTAAGGTTTGCCGTCGCTTTGGTGAAGATTTATCCGGTTATTGTTTTGGATTCTGGGGTCTATCTTTTAAGCCTGGGACTGATGATATTAGAGAAGCTCCTAGTCTTGTAATTATTAGGGAGCTAATAGCTCGAGGTGCTCAAATTAGGGCCTATGATCCAGAAGCCTTAGAGTCTTGTAGGGAAGCTTTGGGTGAACGGAATATTACCTATGTTGAAGATCCTTACAGTGCAGTGGATGGTGCCGATGCATTAATCGTGGTCACGGAATGGAGCGAGTTCAAGCAGCCTGACTTTCGACGCTTGAGTAAATCTCTTAAGGAAAAACTTATTTTTGATGGCCGCAATATCTATCATCCGGCTCGTATTGCAGATTATGGATTGATCTGTGAGGGCATTGGACGAAACTCTGCATTATTTGGAAAAGAGTGAACGTTCTCGTCACCGGTGCAGCTGGTTTCATAGGTTTCCATGTAAGTAAGTGGCTTCTTCAAGGTGGTTATAGAGTATATGGTTTGGATAATTTCTCCTCTTTCTATGATGTTTCCCTCAAAAGGAATCGATTGAAAGAGTTAGAAGGGGTCCCCGGCGACCTTACTTTTGAAGCAATGGATCTTCTTAATACCGATGCCTTAAATTCTTTTTTCAAAGTGGCGAACCCAGATTGTATTATTCATTTGGCCGCACAAGCGAATGTGCGATACTCAATAGAGCATCCTATAGATGTAATCAACAACAATATCTTATCGTTTATGCACTTATTGGAGCAGGCCAGATTATTCAGCGTAGGACACCTCGTCTATGCATCTTCGAGTTCGGTTTACGGTAACAACAGGGATATTCCTTTCAAGACAAGTGATAATGTTGATTATCCAGTATCGATGTATGCAGCGAGTAAAAAGTCGAATGAACTCATGGCGCATGTCTATAGTAGTTTACACAACATACCATCAACTGGATTGAGATTCTTTACAGTTTACGGTCCTTGGGGACGGCCAGATATGTCTACCTTTCTTTTCTCTAGGGCAATTTTCGAAGGAAAACCGATAAAACTATTTAATTATGGGAGGCATCGGAGAGATTTTACTTACATCGACGATGTGGTTGAGGGGTTGGTTAAAGTACTCAATCAGCCACCTGAAAGAAACGGTCAGGCTCCCTATGCGCTATATAATATTGGGAATAATAAACCGGTTGAACTTTTAGACTTTGTTCGCGTACTTGAGGATATCATTGGGAAAAAGGCGATAACTGAGGGCGTTCCAATGCAGCCGGGTGACGTTGCAGAGACCTATGCGGATATAAATGATTTGGTGAGTGACTTCGATTACCAGCCAAGGACCAATATTCAGTCTGGTATCAAAAAGTTCGTCACTTGGTACAAGGCTTATTATGGATACGAGTAGAGTATGCGGGTTTTAATATTCGGTTCAAGTGGTCAATTAGGCCAGGCATTACGCTTGACTGCGATAAGAGATACTGAGGTCATCTATGCAAGTCACAGAGATTGTGATATCAGTAATCAGCAAGCGGTCATAAAATTAATGGATGCTGTTGAACCAGATTTCGTGATCAACTGCGCAGCTTATACTGCAGTTGATCGAGCAGAAGAAGAAGTTGAATATTGTTACCGGATAAACGCGCTGGCCCCTCAAATTATCGCGAAATGTTGTAGCCGAGTTCAGACGAGACGTCTAATTCATATTTCCACTGATTTTGTTTTCGATGGTGCGAAAAATGCGCCGTATAATGAGGAGGATACTCCCAATCCTGCGAACGTATATGGTGCCAGCAAACTAATGGGAGAAAATAAAATACTATCAGAGAGTCCCGACCAGGCGATGATTATAAGGACAGCATGGATTTACCATGCAATAGGTTCAAACTTCGTCAATACGATGTTGCGATTAATGTCGCAAAGA
Organism: Pseudomonadota bacterium; assembly: GCA_036337195.1. Classification (GTDB taxonomy): domain Bacteria; phylum Pseudomonadota; class Gammaproteobacteria; order Pseudomonadales; family Azotimanducaceae; genus UBA7455. The sequence goes on along the minus strand of JAYZES010000011.1, from coordinate 8,895 downwards.
AATGAATTGAGAATAGTAGATGATCAAAAGGGGTCGCCTACGTTTGCTAGGTCGCTTGCTCAATTAATCTGGGATTTAATCCACAGGAGTATATTTTTACCGGGTATCTATCATTGGACTGATGCTGGAGAAATTACCTGGTATGAGTTTGCCGAATCTATCTATGAAGAGGCCACAAGATATGGATTACTTTCGCAACCAGTAGTTATTAATCCGATTACAACTTCAGAATATCCAACGGCTGCTATCCGACCTCCTTACAGTGTCTTGAGCGGGGAGAAAATGGAAAGATTAATTAATCGAAAAAGATCTTACTGGAGAGATAATCTTCAACTGTTTTTTGAGGAATTACGGCAATGATAGGAAATCCGCGCGGAGGTTTTACAATTTTTTTTACTGGCTTTTCAGGATCTGGGAAGTCCACAACAGGAAATTTACTAGCAAGCACTTTGGAAGATAGGCTCAGTCAACCTGTGACTATGTTAGACGGGGATGACATAAGGCGGCATTTATCTGCTGAATTGGGATTCTCGCAAAGGGATAGGAATATGAACGTTCGTCGTATTGGCTATGTGGCGAGCTTAATAACGAAACACGGTGGTATTGCTATCTGTGCTCCGATCGCTCCGTATCGAAAAACTAGGCGTGAAGTAAGAGAAATGGTGGAGAAATATGGTGGCTTCATAGAGGTTCATATGGCAACTCCGCTAGCGGAATGTGAACGTCGAGATGTCAAAGGTCTGTATGCAAAAGCGAGATCAGGCGAGATAATTCAGTTTACCGGGATCAGTGATCCTTACGAAGTCCCCACCAATGCTGAATTGAGTATTGATACTTCAGGAATCGCTCCTGAAAAGTCATGCGAAATGGTAGTGGATAAACTGACACAGCTTGGTTATGTAAAAAAAAGGCGATTGAACTCTTCTACTAATTGAGTGTTAAATGAAGGCTGGTTAAATCTTGACCAAAAAGCATTTGTATTAAAAAGCCCCTGTTTTTTCTAGAAGTTCAATCAATTTTTCCACGCTTTCTTCAACCGTAATTTCATGAGTTGGTAAAATCAGATCTGCATCCTCTGGGACTTCATATGGAAAACTCACTCCTGGAACCGTGCTGACATTCTCTGACTGATAAAATCCCTTTGAATCTCTCTCACGACAAATCTCTAGCGGTGCACTAAGATAAACGAGAAGGAGGTTGTCACCGACATTTTCCCGAGCCTTTTTCCTAACGAGTGCATTCGGTGCTACGAAGGAACAAATTGCAATAATTCCGTTATTGCTTATGATCTTTGCGATCTCAATGCCTCTCCTAATATTCTCAGATCGACTTTCTTCATCGAATCCTAAATCCTTACTAGGACCGAGCCGCATAGTTTGTCCATCAAGCATCAGAGAAGTTCGTCCCATTTCAAAGAGTTTCCTTTCTAGTGCGCAGGCGACAGTGCTCTTACCGGATCCAGTAAGTCCCGTCAAGAGCAGAATCTTTGGTGCTTGACCGAGACGCTTTTGGCGTTCTTCCCTTGTTATCAAACTTCGATTAGCCCGCAAAAAATTAGCATCTCGTTCTGAATCCCACGCTGCTTTGCTCTGATCGTTAGCGACGCCGATTATCATTCCAGCACCTACAGTGACGTTGCTTAATCTGTCAATGATAATGAACGAGCCAGTGATTCGATTTTCTTTATACGTGTCAAAAGCGACACGCTGAGCTAGGACTAGTTCACAGCGTCCAATCTCGTTTAGCTGTAAAGTCTTTGTGGCCTCCTGTGCAAGCGTATTGATATCGATTTTAAATTTAACGTCCGTCACGGAGCCAGTAGTTCTCTTCGTCGCCTGCTTGAAAAGATACTGTTTGCCTATTTCCATGGGCTCCTCTGTCATCCATACAAGTTGCACCTCTAAACGATCTGTAAAGTAAGGGGTATTGGTAATATGAACCAACATGTCGCCTCGGCTGATATCGATTTCGTCTTCGAGGGTCAATGTCACGGCCTGTGGAGGGAAGGCTTCCTCCAACTCTCCTTCATAAGTAATAATGGATCTAATTTTACTAGTTTTCTTTGAGGGCAAAGCCATAACCTCATCGCCCTTTCTGAGAAGACCAGATGCTACCGTGCCGCAGTAACCCCGGAAATCAAGATTCGGTCTATTAACGTACTGAACGGGGAATCGAAAGTCAGTCATATTTTTATCCGATGAGATCTGGATACCTTCTAACATCGTCATCAGGGGTGCCCCTTCATACCAGGACATTTGTTCGGATGACTCAACGACGTTATCCCCGTTAAGAGCAGACATTGGGAGGTAACGAAGATCACCCGATATATCCAACTGTGTGGAAAATTCGGCGTAATCCGCCTTTATCTTTTGGTAAATATCCTCTGAATAGTTCATGAGGTCCATTTTATTGATAGCAACGATAATATGTTTTATACCAAGTAACGATACGATAAAGCTGTGACGCTTTGTCTGGGTAAGAACTCCATTTCTTGCATCGATTAGAATGATTGCGAGATCGGAATTTGAAGCACCAGTAACCATATTTCTTGTATATTGTTCATGCCCCGGCGTATCAGCAATTATAAACTTGCGTTTTTCAGTTGAGAAATATCGGTAAGCTACATCGATGGTGATACCTTGTTCTCTTTCTGCTTGAAGGCCATCAACAAGTAGAGCTAGATCTAAGCCTTGAGCAACAGTACCTACCTTTGAGGAATCTGAGGCAACTGCTTCTAATTGGTCTTCGAAAATCAACTTTGCGTCATATAAGAGTCTGCCAATAAGAGTACTCTTACCATCGTCTACCGAGCCACATGTGAGGAACCGCAGTAGTTCCTTATTCTCATGTTGCTTTAAGTAGGCATCAATATCTGTGGCGATTAAAGCGCTCTTATGACTCACTTAAAAGTATCCTTCTTTCTTTTTTTGTTCCATTGATCCCGCCGAGTCATGATCAATAATTCGTCCTTGTCTCTCAGACGTGGTAGTCAAAAGCATTTCTTGAATCACCTCAGGAATTGTCTCTGCTTCTGATTCAAATGCTCCTGTCAATGGGTAACAACCCAGTGTCCTGAATCGTACTTTCTTCATCTCAATAACTTCATTATCTGCGATGGGCATTCGTTCATCGTCTACCATAATCCAGGTTCCATCTCGCATAACGACAGGGCGCTCTTTTGCAAGATATAGAGGTACGATTGGGATGTTCTCGATGTGGATGTATTGCCAGATATCAAGTTCGGTCCAGTTTGAAATTGGGAAAATGCGGATTTCCTCGCCCTTGTTATGCTCGCCGTTATAGATATTCCATAACTCCGGACGTTGGTTCTTTGGATCCCAGACATGGTTTTTGTCTCGAAAGGAGTAAACACGTTCTTTTGCACGTGATTTCTCTTCGTCGCGACGTCCTCCACCTAGGACAGCATCAAATTGGTGTAAATCGAGAGCCTGCTTTAGAGCTTGAGTCTTCATGATATCTGTATGTTTCGCGCTACCATGATCAAAAGGGTTGATTCCCTGTCTTTTCCCCTCTTCATTTGTGTAGACTATAAGATCTAAGTCGTAACGTTTCGCTAATGTATCGCGTAATTCAATCATAGCCCTAAATTTCCAGGTAGTATCAACATGCAGGAGGGGAAAGGGTATGCGCCCGGGGTAAAATGCTTTGCGGGCCAACTGCAACATTGTCGCCGAGTCTTTGCCAATAGAATACAACATAACTGGATTATCAAACTCGGCAGCAACTTCCCGCAATATATGGATGCTTTCTGCTTCCAAAGCTTTCAAGTGTGTTAAATTAAACCCAGACATGCGTTACTTCCCCAAAGAATTCGAAATATAAAGGAATCACTGATTTACCTCAACGAACTTTAAGTTGTTAGCTTATTCCAAACTCTTTTAAGCCGGTATATGTTTTTGAGTATCCCTAATAAGAATTTGTTAACGAAAGAAAATATAGTTATCAAATGTGCGTAATTTGCCTGGTTCGTAAACTCCGCTGTTTCTTGACTGAAAATTACTACCCTGTAAAATCGCCAGTCTCGATATCAAGGTAAAATAGAGATTTAGGAAGGATTGGGTGTTTAGCTCAGTTGGGAGAGCGACGCCCTTACAAGGCGTAGGTCGCAGGTTCGACCCCTGCAACACCCACCAATCATTCTACGGACCGGTAGTTCAGCTGGTTAGAATGCCGGCCTGTCACGCCGGAGGTCGCGGGTTCGAGTCCCGTCCGGTCCGCCATTTACCTGCCTCTCAGCCGATTGCCCGAATTTTCGCGGTAGGATAAAAGAAGGATAATTGCAAAAATACGCGTTTCTGGTAGGCTAAATCCCTATAAAAAGGATAAAAATAGGATAATTTAGCAATGCCAAGCCCACTTGCAGGAACGGCGTTTAAACATCCAACCTTTAAGAACGTGTCATTGTTTGCTCAGCCAATCAAAGGCTCAGACGCAATAAATTGGTATACCCGCGTTACTTTCCCGAAAAAGAAGCAATCAGTCCGCTCGCTCAAGCTCCCATACATTCCCAACGACGCTAACAACAAAACTGAGGCTGTAAATCGGGCGACAACAACTTTCTATGAATTGGATAAACGCCACCAACAAGGATTGAGCAACAATCAAACAACCGTCTTTAAATTGATTGACCGCTTTCTCGAAGAAACTAAAAAACTCGCTAAAGAGAATATGGGATTCATAAATTCTGGTCGCACACCGCCACATTTTATTGCGGGAGGAAAAACGCCTTTAAACCAAGAAAAATATATGCAGATTGATTGGGTTTTGACCGAGATTGTGAAGCCATTTTTTAAGCTTCCAAAAAACAAAGAAAAAACGCTCGATATGCTCACAAAATCCGACATTGAATCTTGGTCGGCTTGGAGAATAAAAACACGCCAAAAACAACTGGCAAAAGAGAAGGAAAGAAAGATTGATTGGGCTAATGGGACACTCAACAAACAAAACCGAGTTTTAAGAACTTTCTTTAAATGGTCGGTTGAAAAAGGCTATCTTCTGGCTGTCCCACAAATCCGAGATTTTCAAACTTCTTTAAAAGAAAGCCGCCGACCAGAAATGTCAGAAGACCAATATCAGCGTCTTATTCAATGGTTGCGAGATGGCTACACAAAGACAAATGCAGACAGCACAACTCGCGCTTATCGCCGACTTTTTTATCTTTATATTTGCACGCTTGATGCGACTGGAATTCGACCGTTTGATTCCGCAAAAAACGCTCTGAAATGGAAAGATATTAAAATCGCAAAGGACAAAGCGGGGAATATCAAAAGCATAATTATTGACCGCAAAGAAAAGGGGATTTCGTATCAAGCGGTCGCCGACAAACAATGGTTTGATATTTACAATGATATAAAGATTCTGCATCAAGCTTGGGATATGAAATCCGAATATTTGTTCGCCCACCCAAAAACGGTGAAGGGAAGCGGACGCTATAAAGATGCTCCAATCGGCTCTTTTGCAAAACAATGGAAAAATGCGGTTGAGGCGCTTGGTTTTGCAAAGAAGGGAGATAAACAACAAAACCGCGTTTCACGTTACAGCATAAGACACCGATACGCTTTACGCCGTTATATGCAAAACAAAGATGTTTCTTTGGAAGAATTAAGCAAAATAATGGGCTCAGCGCCCTCGACCCTTTTTCAAGTGTATTGGCATTATCAAGTTAAAGAGAATTATGAGCGTTTGATGACTGGAGGCTATGAAATAAAAGCGGGTCGCGTTAGGCTCTATGATGATTATGGAATTGTAATTAAAACGACAAAACGGAACTCGAAAACACACATTGATTGGTATAAGCGGCTTCCAAGGTTTACAGAGCCGCCAACGGAGGAATAGGAATGGCGAGACATAGAGGACAGTTCGACCCGACAAATCCACTTCCCTATGAACTTTCACGCTCCAGAATCGAGACTTTTATGCGTTGCCGCGCTTGCTTTTGGCTTCAGCAAATCAAAAAAGTCGCACCGCCAGAAATACCGTCTTTCACTATCAACACAACAACGGACATTTTGCTCAAACGGGACGCTGACAGCGTGAGAGGTAAGTCAGCCTTGCCAATTTGGGAGAAATACGGTCTTGGTCACATTATCCCATTTGACCATGAAGATTTAGAGAACTGGACTAATAGCCTTCATTACGGTCTAAACGACACTTATTTCAACTATGTGCACCCCGAAACCAATATCAAGCTCGGCGGCGGTCTCGATGACGTTTTTGTTAATACTGATAATGGCGAATTGCACATCATTGATTACAAAAGCACCGCACAAGGGACGCGGAGTCCAGAGAAATATATTAAAAAGCCAGTATCTTTGGATGACCCTTGGAAAGTTGGGTATAAGCGCCAGATGGATATGTATATTTGGGTTATGCGAAATAAGGGGTATGACGTTTCAAATACTGGTTATTTTGTATATGTCGACGCTCAGCATAAAGACAGAAACGGTATGTTGACTGATTCAAACCCCGATAATGCTTGGATGTTGTTCTCAACGTCGATAATTGCTTATGAGGCTGATACAACGTGGATTGAGCCGACTCTTTTAATGATTAAGGACTTCTTGCTAAATCAGAAGGAATGTCCAGAACACGCTCCAGATTGCGATTTGGGAAGGTATTTACACGCCGTTCAAGCCGCCACGGTCGCTTAATATGGCAAAAGAGACTGAAATCCACATCACTATTGAGCTCGAAAGAGAACCAGAACCGTCAGTTATAGACACTTTCGCCTATCATTTCCTTAAAACACTCAGCTATTGGGTAGGGGCTTTCTTGTTATTTGGATTTGTTGGCTTGATTGGCTCAATTATCATTTAAAAATAGCACCAAAAGAGACTCAAAAAAGACTAAAGTTATACATATTAAGGCGTTCAGATAGACGTAAAAAGAGCGAGTCGATTAACTGCCGCCCCCCCAACGCAAACTCATTAATAATTTCTGACAATTGTCCTACATCAAACCTCTTTGTCGGAAGTCTCACATGATATTGCTCCTGAGCTATTGCATAGGCTCTCTTCGTCACTTTGGTTAGCGGACTAAGAACTCTGTACGCCAAGTAATAAGATATCAAAAGGAGCCCTAAACCAATAAGCCCACCACCGATAAAAATTTTATTCCTTAGACTCTGTATTTGCAGATTGACGACTGTTAGAGGCAAGGCAAGCCTGAGAAAGCCTATTTTCCCTCTTCGTATCTCCATTTTGACGGCGACGTAAATCATATCTTGATTAAGAGTTTGGCTAAATCTTCGTGCTGTACCAAACGATTGGTTTTTTGCAGATATCAACTCGGGCCTATCCAAGTGATTATCCATTAAATGTGGAACTGAGTCGCTGTCACCCATGACCACGCCGTCATAATCGATTAGTGTAATTCGGGCCTTTATTCCTGGAGCGATCAGCTTGAACGCGTCTGGCGTCACAATATTAGCTTCAGCCAACTGCTCCACCAACTTTGGGACCAACAAATTCGCTTGTTGGGACAAGTCTCTCTCAATTCGTTCGTAAGTATCTTTTTGAACTTCGTTCCCTATGAAATATCCGAATATTAGAGAGCTCAAGGCCAGAAATAAAGCCATGCTTCCCCAAACCTTCCAAAGGAATTGAGATTTCAACATAGGTGATCAACAACCAAGGAATCAGCTCTCAACAAATCTGTATCCCACACCACGGATTGTCTGAATCATATCGCTGTGTTTTCCGAGCTTTTTTCGCAGGGCTCTAATATGCACGTCAATGTTTCTATCAACGACTACAACGCCCATACCCACCACTCTATTGAGCAGTTGCTCTCGGCTGAATGCTCTCCCTCTCGATGATGCTAGATGATGCAGTAACTTAAATTCGGTAGAGGTGAGGCTTACAACTTCGTTGTTAATCTTCACTTCATGCTTTCGCGAATCTATGGTCAAGTCTCGAATCACTATACGGTCATCCCTCACATCAGCCGTTGGAGCTCCCCTCCGAAGAACTGCTCTAATCCTTGCTAGAAGTTCACGGGGGCTAAAGGGTTTTGCTAAATAATCGTCAGCACCCATTTCGAGACCAATTACCACATCACTTTCCTCTCCTTTCGCAGAGGCAATGATTATTGGGATTTCTTTCGTTGAGCTATCGGATTTCATTTGGCGACAAATTGAGAGCCCATCCATCCCCGGCAACATTAAATCAAGCAAAACTAAATCTGGGGCCTCACTCCTGATAAGATTTAGGCCCTCGTCTCCTCTTTGGGAAGCAAGAACTGAATAGCCCTCCCGCTCAAGATTGTAAGTGACAACATCTACTAGATCAGGCTCATCCTCTACTACAATAATTTTCTTTTTTTTCATAGAACGGTTCGTTATCAACCTATTTCGGGAGTATACAAAACTTACGTGGCTTGTTTGTTAAGATCTTTTAAAACTTATTAAATAAGACTGATTCAAACTTTCCGAAAGACCAAGACTGCGTTTGTACCACCGAAACCAAAACTGTTAGACATAGCGGTCACCAAATTGGCCTCATCCTCACGTTTCATAACAATAGGCGCATCATCAATATCTGGATCCTTGTTAAAGATATTCGCGCTTCCAGTGATAAAGTCATGCTCTAGCATTAACAAGGTGTATATCGCCTCGTGAACTCCGGCTGCGCCCAATGAGTCCCGATCAGTGACGTCAGTCTTCATCACCAAGACATCCGCGTCACGGTCACTAAAAAAGGCTTTGGTTCTTTCGATTGCGGCGTCTTCGATATCTGTAAGCGCGACTCGCATACCTGAAGCTAAAAATGTTTTCGCCATGGCGAAGCCCAGACCGCTTGCACCCCCCGTGATAAATCCAATTTTTCCTGAAACGTCTTTCATTAATATCTCCCTCTTTTACTCAGGGAATTTTGC
>JAYZES010000010.1:0-135826 GCA_036337195.1 Pseudomonadota bacterium | reverse complement strand
TATATATCTCTAGTCATTGCATTGTTCAAAAAGCTGTAATGATATGCGATCACTATATCACCCCCACTGTTGGATAATAAAAGTAAATTACCGCCTTACGTCAGTAGTTAGATAGTCTATGCAGACTCTTTGGAATAAGTGCAGACTGTGATCATTTCGGAACTTTTAAGGAGAAATCTAGGTAAGCCTATTTAAAGCCACTCCCTAAGATAGGATCATATGACGATGCATGAGATAATAACGTAAAGGTTTTTACAAGGTTCAGCATGGACTATATTCATACCTGCGTAATTGGGGGTGGTGTTGTAGGATTGGCAATAGCTAGAAACCTCGCTACCTTAGGTCGTGATGTTGTTGTTTTAGATAAGGAACTTAAGTACGGTCAAGGGATTAGTAGTCGAAACAGCGAAGTTATTCATGCAGGGATCTACTATCCACCAAATTCCCTTAAAGCGCAATTGTGTGTTCGTGGGAAGCAACTCTTATATGAATATTGTGAGGAACACAAAGTTGATTATAAACGTTGTGGAAAACTGATCGTCTCAACAGAGACCGACGAAGAAGAAAGACTTTGTGAAATTCGTGAAAAGGCTAACGCCAACGGAGTAATTGATCTAGAATTTTGGTCCTCGAGAAAGGTAAAAGCAGAGGAACCGCGCGTTAAGGCTACTTTAGCTCTATTTTCGCCGTCCACAGGTGTGGTTAATAGCCACGATTTGATGACCTCATATGTTGCTGATATTGAGGCATGTGGCGGTATGTTTATTGGAGGGTCTCTTGTAAGACATATTGAGCCAGTGAATGAACGTTTCATCGTTAATTGTAACCTGGAAGGGGAGTCTTATAACTTTGAATGTGGTGTGCTCGTGAACTCTGCCGGACTCGGTGCGCAAGCGTTAGCGGAAAATATTGCTGGCTTGGACCGCAGTATGATACCAAAGCTTCATTATTGTAGGGGAAATTACTTTGTCTTGGCGGGCAAGTCGCCGTTTTCGCATCTCATATATCCAGTTCCAGAGCGATCGGGAGCTGGGCTTGGAGTGCATGCGACAATAGATATGGCAGGTCAGGTTAAGTTTGGTCCTGACGTGGAATATGTAGAAGCAGAGAGCTATAAGGTGTCTGATCACCGTATAGACGAATATTATAGGGCTGTGCGTAGATATTTTCCAAGCCTGGGTGATAGTCAGTTAACGCCGGGATATGTTGGAATACGTCCAAAACTACAGGGCCCTCGTGAATCTCCAAAAGACTATGTGATACAAACTGAGAAGCAGCATAATATACCCGGTCTGGTACAATTATTCGGTATTGAGTCTCCTGGATTGACATCCTCTTTAGCTATCGCTGAAGAGGTCCGGTTGGCAGTTTCCGAGGCTTATTAGTGGTGCGTAGGAGAGCATAGGACGACTGAAATTGAGGTTTAATAATAGCTCAATAACGTCCCCATGCTCTGATCGCGCTAAATGAACATATAGTCCATTGTTCGCTTAAAACTATAAATTACTTGATAATTAGATTTTAACATATTGATATTGAATTTATTCTTCGAAAGAAGATTGAGTGATGCCTTTTCACGGCTTTGTGTTAGATTGCTCACCAGTAAAAACTATGGAGGCTAAATTTGTTTGAGTTAGTCCAGGCAGGAGGGTGGTTGATGGCTCCGATAATCGCCTGCTCCGTGATCTCGGTTGCTATTTGTGTCGAAAGGTTTTGGTCACTTAGGTCAAGTCAAATTCTGCCGAATAATCTTGTTGCCCAGGTCTTAAATTGGATAAAAAATAATGAGTTAGATGCCAAACGCTTCAAGATACTTAGAAACGGATCGCCTCTTGGAAAAATTTTGGCGGTTGGGATAATGAATCAGCGCCGGGGAAGGGAAGGGATGAAAGACAGTATGGGGGAAGCCGCAAATGACGTTATTCATGATCTGGAATGCTATTTAAACACCCTCGGAACGGTTGCTGCAATCACCCCTCTACTTGGGCTTTTAGGAACTGTCATAGGGATGATAAGGGTTTTTACAACGATTAAATTAGAAGGAACCGGTAACTCAATGTTACTCGCGGGTGGAATTTCTGAGGCTCTAATAACCACTGCAGCCGGACTAACCGTTGCTATTCCAAGCCTGTTTTTCTATCGTTTTTTTCAGCGCCGTGTTGATAGATTGGTAATCGATCTCGAGCAAGAGTCTTTAAAGTTCGTTGAGATTATGCAGAGTAAGCAATTTGATTTGTCCGACACCTCTAAGTCCGAAAATAAACCTACTAAACTCAAATGAGGTTTTCTCGCCGTAAAAGGGAGTCGCTGGAACTTAACATCACCCCTCTGATAGATGTAGTATTCTTGCTCCTTATCTTTTTTATGGTCTCAACGACGTTTACTAGAGAGACTCAGCTTTTAATTGATCTACCAGAATCCTCTATTGACGCCATGTTGGTAGAAGAAGTAGTTGACATATCAATATCAAAAAGGGGCTCGATAGCGGTGAACCAGAGGCTTATCTATGATGCAGACTTGGAATCTTTAATCAGTGCGATTATTGAAGTAAGTGGAACAAAAAATACTGTACCCATAGTCATTCGGGCGGATGCTGAAACTCCGCACCAATCAGTCATAATGGCTATGGATGCGGCGGGAAGGCTCGGATTCACAAAGATTAAGATAGCTACAAAGCATGCCCCAGAGTAAAAAGTATGAGCCCTCTTTAGCTGTTCCCTTTAAATCGGATGCGGGAGTATACCGAAGGCTGCTAGGTTATGTTCTTCCTTACTGGATGGCTTTTTTGGTAAGCATTCTTGGTTATCTCATATTTTCTTTTTCGAATGTCGCATTCGTTCAACTCATTAGTTACATCGTCGATTCTCTCCAGGGTAACGATCCATTGCAGGAGGGCCGATACGCTAATATTTTATCAGGCCTGCTGGGATCTGCAGAGTCCCTAAACAGAACTATTATTCCCGTGGCTATAGTCTTCTTGGTAGTTATGCGCGGGATAGGCACTTTCGTTGGGGATACTTTTATAGCCTATGTCGCTACTAATTTAGTGCATGATCTGCGCCGACAGCTATTTGATCAAATGATGCATTTACCAACCAGTTTTTTTGATTCTAGCCAGCAAGGCCATCTTGTTGCCAAGGTCACCTTCCATGTAACGCAAGTAACTGGAGCAGCCACGGATGCCGTGAAAATAATTATTCGGGAAGGTTTCACTGTAATCGGCTATCTGTTTTTTTTACTTTATCTCAATTGGAAACTAACACTTGTACTTTTAATTCTCGCCCCGCTGATAGCTATCCTTGTAAAGATGGCTGGTACACGGTTCCGCCGGATTAGTCAGAAAATTCAGCAATCCATGGGGGACGTCACCCATGTAGTCTCCGAGGCTGTTCAAGGACATCGAATAGTGAGAATTTTTGGTGGCAAAGAGTACGAAAAGAAGCGGTTCGAAAAAGCCAGTAATACCTACCGCCGCCAGTCCCTAAAAATGGTTGTGACCGCCTCTATAGCCACACCGGCAACCCAGCTACTGGTTGGGCTAGCGCTTGCGAGTCTTGTTTGGTTGTTGCTTGATCCAGAAGTCCTAGCTTCAATGACTGCAGGAAAGGTTGTTGCTTTTATTACGACCGGAGGCTTGCTAGCCAAACCAATTCGTCAATTGGCAGAAGTTAATGCCACCGTGCAGAAAGGTCTAGCTGCTGCTGAGGATATTTTCGACCTATTTGACCAAAAACGTGAAAATGATGTCGGTAAAGAGGTTTTGGAAGTAATTCGGGGCGAAGTGGAGTTTCGAGATGTATCATTTCGCTATGCTAGCGATCTTCCAGATGTTTTAGGGGGCCTGAGCTTTCATGTTAACCCGGGTGAAACGATAGCATTAGTAGGAAAGTCTGGCAGCGGTAAAAGCACTCTTGCAAGTTTAATTCCACGTTTCTACTCTCCAACGAAAGGCTCAATACTTTTAGACGGTAAGCCGATCGATGTCTTATCTTTAGCGAATCTGCGTCAACATATTGCAATTGTAACTCAGGATATCACCCTATTTAACGATACGATCAGTAGGAATATTGCCTATGGAAATCTCGATCATTTTAACAGGAACGAAATAATCGAGGCTGCGAAAAAGGCTTACATTTGGGATTTTATCGCAGGTCTAGATCAGGGTTTAGATACAGTGATAGGAGATGATGGAGTTCTCCTTTCTGGGGGTCAAAGGCAGCGATTAGCCATAGCGAGGGCTTTTTTAAAAAATGCACCAATATTAATTTTGGATGAGGCAACTTCTGCACTAGATTCGGAATCAGAAAGCTATATACAGTCTGCTCTCGAAGAGGTAGTCAAGGGAAGAACCACATTCATAATTGCTCACCGTCTATCCACCATTGAAAAAGCGAATCGAATTTTAGTCATCGATTCGGGAAGAGTTTTAGAAGAAGGGACTCACTCAGAATTACTGGAACGCAGTGGGCACTATGCGCATTTACATACGCATGGTTCAAAAACTAGAGGACATCATGAAGTCAATCAAGCGCAACCAATAATTAGTCCCCTCCATGCAAGCAGGGAAGAAAAAAGTGAGGGTATTAATCCGTTAGTGCAAGCTTGGTATTCAGACTCTCCTTGGTTGCATCTCTTTTCCCCCCTTGCATTAGCTTACGAAAACCTACTTAAGTTGAGGAGAAGTTGGCTAGAGAGAAGACAAGTGAAGACTCGAATGCCAGTTGTCATCGTGGGAAATATAAATGTTGGCGGCACCGGTAAAACTCCTCTTGTTATGTGGATTGTGGAGCAATTGAAAAAGTATGGATTTACCCCTGGTGTTGTGAGCAGAGGATACGGTGGAGCCTCAAAGCAATACCCAATTGAGGTCAATGGTTCATCTGATCCTACAATAGCTGGAGATGAACCCGTCATGCTATTTCGTCGCCTTGGTATCCCGGTTGTAGTAGACCCTAACAGGGTTCGAGCAGTAGAATTCTTAAATGAAAAATTTGATTGTAATGTGGCGATAAGCGACGATGGTTTGCAACATTATCAATTGTATAGGGATGTAGAAATCTGTGTCATAGATGGACCAAATGGGCTGGGTAACGGGCTCTGTCTTCCTGCTGGACCGCTTCGTGAACCTGCTGGAAGATTAAAGGAAGTGGACTTCATTGTAACCAAAGGAGTTCTGTCCCAAAAAATAGACGTGAGCAGCACGGTGATGCACCTGGATTCGGCAGGCCTTATCAACATTGCTACGGGTAATAGGATTTTACCTCGAGATCTGCCTTTTACGAGTATTCACGCGGTGGCCGGTATCGCGAATCCGGCGTCATTCTTTAATACGCTTCGCGAACTTGGTTTCCAAGTTGTGGAGCATATTTTTGCAGACCACCATAGATTCCAGGCAGGAGATTTGGACTTCCAGGACTCACTTCCTGTTGTGATGACAGAAAAGGACGCAGTAAAGTGCGAGCGTCTTGAAGGTAGCAATGCCTCTCATTGGTATCTTGAAGTCAGGGCAATGTTGCCGGATACTTTTATAGAATCCATTTTAAATAGAATTACTCAGTAATTTCTTTATGGCCAATGTATGACAATAGACAAAAAGCTGTTAGCACTCTTAGTTTGTCCGATATGTAAAATGGAACTTGAGTATCAAAAACAACCTGAAGAGTTAATATGCCGTTTTCATAATCTGGCTTATCCCGTAAGGGATGGAATCCCAATTATGCTCGCGTCTGAGGCGAAACGGTTAACTGTCGAAAAGTAATGGGTGATCCAAGCCTAGACTTTGTAGTGGTGATTCCAGCTCGCTATGCTTCGACAAGATTCCCAGCAAAAGCTCTCGCAGATATTGCAGGTAAACCCATGATCCAGAGAGTGTATGAGCAAGCAACCAAAAGCAAGGCTAGAGAGATCATAGTTGCGACTGATGACGAGCGAATCGCATCAGTAGTGAAGGGGTTTGGCGGGGCCTCTTGCCTTACTTCAAAAGCTCATAACTCTGGTACAGATAGAGTGCAAGAAGTGGCCGAGATAATGGGGTTTTCCGAGGAACAGATAATTGTTAATGTACAGGGAGATGAGCCATTAATACCCCCGGACGCAATTAATCAGGTCGCCAGAGAATTGATTGCTAACGATGCCCAAATTGCGACACTTGCTGAGGTGATCACTGAGGTCACGGATTTTCGAAATCCCAATGTAGTAAAAGTTGCTTTAGATGAAGATGGCTACGCGCTCTACTTTAGTCGAGCGCCGATTCCGTTTTTGCGAACTGATGAAGAAGTGCAGGCAACGTTACCAAAGAATGATATGGCCCATGCTCTGAAACATAGAGGTATTTATGCCTATACAGTATCTTTATTGAATAAATTTATCACCTTGGGTGAAAGCGGTCCTGAGAAAATTGAGAAGCTTGAGCAGCTTAGAGCTCTTGGCCATGGTATCAATATTTATGTTGGCATCAGTAAACTATCCATCCCGCAAGGAGTCGATACTGAGCAGGATCTTAACCGAGTCGTTCAGGTTATTGAGAGAAAAGTTTAGTGAGTAAAAGCTAATTAATAAAATTTTTTCAAACTATGATTTACGTGATTTTAACACCCTGAAACTGGATTGTAGGGCGGAGAAATTCTGTCGCGTTACCAATGAGGCCGAACTAGAAAGAGTCTACGAATTTGTAAAAAAATTATCTGTTAGACTTAATATCATTGCAACGGGAAGCAATGTAATTCTACCTAAAAACCTTCCTGGTCTAACTATAAAGATCGATATTCAGGGTATTAGGTATGGGCCAGCTGCGGGCATGGTTTCAATTGGAGCGGGAGAGAATTGGCATGGGATGGTGCAGGATACCTTGCACCACAATCTAAGTGGTTTAGAAAACTTGTCTTTGATCCCCGGTAGCACTGGCGCGGCACCGATCCAAAATATTGGCGCATATGGCGTCGAATTCTCTGATTACTTCATATCGTTACGAGCTCTTGATGTAACCTCGGGGGAATGGGTTACTTTTACGAAAGCTGACTGTGAATTTGGTTATAGAGACAGCATATTTAGGAACTCTAGTCGTTATGTCATTACTTCAGTGACACTCCAACTGGACTCCGAATTTAATCCCAAACTGGATTACCCAGGAGTTAGAGAAGCGTTGGAGTTCAATAACATCACCGCTCCAAATGCTCAGGATTTGAGCGACACAATATGTAGGATCCGACAATCAAAGCTTCCCAATCCTGAGAGATTACCAAATGTGGGGAGCTTTTTTAAAAATCCAATTATATCTAAGGAAAAATATACTAAGTTAAAAAGTGACTTCGAAAATTTACCTTGCTGGGATCAAGCAGATGGAATGGTCAAGATATCTGCGGCAAGTATTTTAGACAGACTGGGTTGTAAGGGTCTTTCCCAGGGGGATCTAGAGGTATCGAAGGCTCATAGTCTTGTAATCGTTAACAAAGGTAAAGCGGTTGATCAAGACGTCAAAACGCTTGTCGGGAAATTGAAGGAGCTTGTTTATAGGAGGTGCGGCATTCGCTTAGTCGTTGAACCTATCTACATCGATGCACACTAGCTTTTGTACATAATATCATTATTGACTTTTCTGTGCATGAACTACCACACTCCTAACTCTTGAATCTGTCTTTATCTAGATTGACGGAATCTATACCAAGAAATTTTTTTTCTAAGGCAGCTCCTCAAGCAAAATCTAACCGAGCACTCCTTTTTTGTTCACTCTCCTTTTAAAATTTCCTGCAACGGAGGATCATTATCAACAACATCGGTTACAAGAGGGGGATTACCCTTTTTATAACCTCTGGGATCGTTTGCCACTCGTCCCCAGGTGCTTGGATGGTTGGCCCCGAGGCTCGCAGGTTGGTAACTCAAGAACTCTGGGGTCTGGCGCGGTTCGGCGTCAACAAGTACATCATCTGTACAACTATGACGAGGTCTTATTCTCGGATCGTTGTTGGGTCTTGGCCAAAGCCATGGCTCATGTTTTTTGAGGGATTCATTAGCTTCTTGATCAAGTATTTTTTCAACTATCTGACGGTCACTGGATTCTACAGACCTTCTCTGAGCCACTTCTGAGTCAGCAGAGGCTGCAGGAGTTGAAGACTCGCTTGACGTATGCATATTTTCTGATCGCGTAAAGTCATCTCGACAATCGGCTACTGTGCCCTGAGATCGGCGTTTTCGATGCCCCCTTTCCCGCTGGCCATGATTGCGTTTATCAGTTGCAGTCTCTTCATCAATCTCTGGTTCTCGAATTCTTGCTATCTGCTGATTTTCAGGGGGCGCCTTATATTCGTCCTGTTTTCGATGATTTTCATCTTTTACTTTAATTGGGTGCCTGCGTTTAACCTGTTTTGGACTCTCCGAACTTTTCTTAGTCTCTTCAGTCGCTTTTTTTTGGCTAGGGTGAGCCCTCTTTGCGGCACCGTCAAGCCTTCTGTCTTGGTTTGTATCCGATCTTTTGCGAGGGCGACTAGGCGGACGTTGGCGGCGAGCCCTTAATTTCGTTTTAGCCCGAGGAGACTGTGAGGTGGGCTTCTTCAAGGGTGAGCTAAAGAGTCCGATAAAATGGGACCACAAACTTTTTTTGTGAGGGAGTTTCTTGGCTGGCTCAGTTCTAACAGCCTGAACAGCTGCTTTCTCCGAATGCTGACCCGAAGAACTCGTCTTCGTCGGTAACACCTCAGTTTCATCGGTGCTACTCATTTCATAACTAGCAGTGGTTTCATCCGAATCGTTTTCCCGAATTCTCTCCACTCTATAGTGGGGCGTTTGCATCTCAGGTTCGGGGACTACAACGATTCTTACCTTGTTGCGTTGTTCGATTTCGCTCAAGATATTACGTTTTTCATTAAGTAAGAAGGACGAAATTGCGATGGGTAAGAAAGCCCGGATCTCTGAGCTAGTCTCCTTTAGTGCTTCCTCTTCGACAATACGGATAACTGCTAACGCAGTCGACTCCACATCTCTTATTGACCCAAGTCCTGCACATCGTGGACATACGATACCGCTTGTTTCTCCTAAGGAGGCCCGAAGCCGTTGCCTGGACATCTCCATTAAACCAAATTTTGAAATTCTTCCTATCTGAATTCTTGCACGATCTACTTCTAGGGCCTCGCGCATTTTGTTCTCGATAGCACGTTGATTCCTGACAGATGTCATGTCAATAAAATCAATGACAATAAGACCGCCTATATCCCTTAGACGCAGTTGCCGACAGATTTCATCTGCAGCCTCGAGATTTGTATTTAGGGCTGTTTCTTCAATATCTGAGCCTCTAGTTGCTCTTGCAGAATTTATATCGATTGACACTAGGGCTTCTGTAGGATCGATTACCAAGGAGCCGCCAGACGGCAATCTTACCTCTCTTTGAAAGGCCGTTTCGATTTGTCCTTCGATTTGATAGCGATTGAAGAGCGGGACATCGCTATCGTAGAGTTTAATCCTATTCTTGTACTGAGGCATTACCTGCTCAATAAAATCTGTTGCTTGACTTTGAGCTTCCTCGGTATCCACAAGAATTTCTGTAACATCATCGCGAAGGTTATCTCTCACTGCTCGAGTGATAACATCACTTTCTTGATAAATTAAAAAGGGACTTTTCCTTCCCGCTGCCGCCTTACTGATAGCTTCATTCAACTGGATTAGATAATTCAGATCCCACTGCAGCTCCTTGGCGCTCCGCCCCAAACCCGCTGTGCGAATAATCACCCCCATATTCTTCGGAATATCCAAGCTCGACAACGCTTCTTTCAATTCGTCTCTTTCTTCACCCTCGATCCGTTTTGATATACCGCCAGCACGGGGATTATTCGGCATCAGCACTAAGTACCTACCCGCTAGACTATAAAAACTTGTTAGCGCAGCTCCTTTGTTACCTCTTTCTTCTTTGTCCACCTGGACAATAATTTCCAGGCCCTCCTTGACAACATCTTGGATATTTAAGCGACCTTTGATTTTAGATGGAGCGGAGGAAAAGTATTCTCTGGATATTTCTTTGAGGGGAAGGAAACCGTGCCGGTTTCCACCATAATCTACAAAAGCTGCCTCGAGGATTGGCTCAACCCTTGTGACTCGGGCCTTATAAATGTTAGCTTTCTTTTGTTCTCTTGATCGGCTTTCTATATCCAAATCATAAAGCTTTTGCCCGTCAACTAGGGCAACGCGCAACTCCTCATCATGAGTTGCATTAATTAGCATACGTTTCATTATGAAATCACTGTCAATGAATCCTTATGCGAATTGATACCGTCAAAGCCACAACGAATTAAGCAACCTTCAGCTGCTATAAATTCCTTACCTTAAACCCTACACCCCGGCAGTGTAGACGTTAATCTGAAATTGCCCAGAAACTCGGGGATCAAGACCAACTTCAGGCGCCATCTTGGTTACGTCTACTGGCACTTTTTTTGACGTTACAATCACAATCTCAGGATTGTGGTTAATATCGCCCAGCATTTTCATTTAGCTGGGTCGAAAAATTCTTGGTTGATTGTGCTGGCACTTAGCCTTAGCACTACATTACCAAACCCTTTGAGGAAGCACCTGAAAGGTGCACAACATTCCTTCAAGGTGTAATAATAGCGAAAAAACCTCGAGTTCTCAAAGTCATGCATAAAATTCCAAATTCTGGGCAGGGAGTCATGCGACTAACTATCGAAACTAGTCATTCCGGACAGAGACTTGATAACTTTCTCCAAAGAGAGTTAAAAGGCGTGCCGAAATCAAGAATTTATCGAATTATTAGGAAAGGTGAAGTGCGCATCAATGGAAAAAGAGTGAAGGCAAGTACGCGGCTATTTGCTGGCGACATCTTAAGAGTTCCGCCTGTACGAAGATCCATTAAAGTAGCTGGAAAAACGCATTTAAAAAATTTAGAAGAAACAATAATTTATGAGAATAAGTACATAATGGTTATTAATAAGCCGTCAGGTCTCGCGGTTCATGGGGGAAGTGGTATTTCGATGGGCGTTATAGAAACTTTTCGCGGGATGTCCTCAAAAGAAAGTTCTCTTGAACTTGTGCACCGATTAGACCGAGATACTTCAGGATGCCTGATGATCGCGAAGAATAGACGTTATTTGAAAATCCTTCAGGAAGCTCTAAGAACAACATCGGTAATAAGAAAAAACTACAGGGCAATAGTTCACGGAGACTGGCCATCGCGATTGGTCCGTATTGATGCTCCTATCGAGAAAAATTTGCTCAGTAGTGGCGAAAGAATCTCTAGAGTTTCTGAAAGCGGTAAAGCGGCAAGAACTGAGTTCACTGTTTTGGCAAGAGGCGCTGGGTTAACTTTGCTCGCGATTAAGCCAATCACTGGAAGAACTCATCAAATCAGGGTCCATTGTTGCCATGCGGGTAAACCAATTATTGGTGATACTAAATATGGGTATCCAAATGAGGATGAGGTTATCTTTAAGTTATCTAATTCCCGTCGGCTAATGTTACATGCAGAAAGTATAGAAGTTCCGGCTATGGACGACTTTCCGGGATTTAGTGTAAAAGCGCCCGAAGGCGGAGTGTTCTCTAGGATGCTTAATCACATATCGACTAGCGGGATCGAAACCTAAGTAAAATCAAGCAGATCGAATTTTAAATTAGCAAGTTCCTCTCTTAAAAGCATCACAGGTAATCCGTAAACGCAGTTGATATCGCGACCGCGGGTATCTTCAAGCAAGGTCATCCCTGCAGACTCTACTTTAATACTTCCTGCGCAATCATATGGCTCCTCGACCTTGAGATAGCGCTTTATATCTTGATCTGTGAGAGCACGAAATTTTACTTCGAATGTTTCGGCAGAGCCCTTGCATTCGCCTTCATGTGTCAATAAGTACAAGGAGGAAGTGAAGGATACCCACTCCCCTTGGAACTGTTGCAGTTGTTTAAAGGCAGTCGCATAGTTGCCGGGCTTGTTAAATATTCTGTTACCCTGATGGGCTATCTGATCGGAGGCAACGATGACATATTGGTCAAAGTTTACTTCTAAGGACAATGCTTTACCTTGGGCTAACCTTATAACAGCGGATTTAGGGCTCTCTTTGGGCAAAATATGTTCAGAAAAGCTAGGCGACATTTGAATAAAATTGACGCCTATATTGGATAATATTTCAGCTCTGTAAGTGGAAGAGGATCCCAAAACTAGTAAAAAGTGATTCTTCTTTAACATTTACCGAATTTCCATACCTTAGTGGCCATGAATTTTTTGACAGGGTTGATTGGGATCTCTAAGATGCGCCCCTTATGATATCAGGTCCCCTTCCGGATTCGGTGAATTTTGTCGAATGCTTAGAAAACGGAACTTCCCTTAGCGGATTCGTGCCGATCTCCCGTTTCCTAAGGTTTCGCGGTCTGCTAGCTAGCGAAAGAGGGAACATAGACCTAAACTTGCATTTTGAGGAAGTGCAGGCAGGTATCGCAACAGTCCTGGGATCCGCTTGCGCCTCGGTCGACCTTGTGTGTCAAAATTGTCTTGAGCTTATGACTTTTAAATCGGCGATTGATGTTAATGTTAGACTTGTGAAAACTGAAACAGAACTCCAAGCCCTTTCGCCAAATGTCGATGGAATGGTTGTAGAGAGTCCTAAGCTCTCTTTAACAGAACTTTTAGAAGACGATTTAATATTGGTTTTGCCAATGGCTCCAAAGCATGAAGTACCGTGTTCTGAGTTAGCGAGAGTGACCGAGACTGAAAGCCGAAGGCCTTTCGCAGATTTATCTAAATTACTTTTGAAAAGGGAGAACGATTAATGGCGGTTCAACAAAATAAGGTCACTCGCGCCCGTCGAGGGCAACGACGGTCTCACGATAGCTTGAAAGGAGCAACCCTGTCCGAAGACTCGACCACTGGAGAAACCCACAGGCGGCACCACATAACCGCTGACGGCTTTTACAAAGGGAAGAAGGTGATGCATAGAGAGAACGATGACGACTAGAACCGTCATTCGCCTTCGCGACAGAAGACAGAGATTGTGATGAGTAAAATAGCGTTTGTTTTCCCCGGGCAAGGATCTCAAAAGATTGGAATGCTGGAAAGTTGGGGTGATAAGCTGTCTGAAACCTTCAAGATAGCTTCTGAGGTTTTGGGTTATGACTTATGGAAGCTTATCCAAGACGGACCAGAGGAAAGACTCAACCAGACAGAGTACACTCAACCCGCCATTCTGACCTCAAGCCTGGCGATGTGGTTCCTCGCAAAGAAGTGTGGGGCCGCCCCAGACTGCGTGGCAGGTCATAGTCTTGGCGAATATTCTGCGCTTGTGGCTGCGGAAGTCCTTAGCTTTGAAGATGCAGTTAGTCTTGTGCAGAAAAGGGGCAAATTCATGCAGTCAGCTGTACCTATCGGTAGGGGCGGTATGGCAGCCATCCTGGGACTTGAGGATGAGATTGTCGTTGAAATTTGCAGGACCTGTTCCAAGACTGATGTTCTGGAGACAGCCAACTTCAATTCTCCAGGACAGGTGGTAATAGCAGGTCACACTGGGGCCTTAAATAGAGCCATCGAAGCCTGCAAGGCTGCAGGGGCCAAAAGAGCGATACTGCTTCCAGTGAGTGCACCCTTTCACTGCAGATTGATGGAACCAGCTGCTGCAGAGATGGCCAATATTCTCAATAATACCTGTCTAAAGGAACCCAGTATCGAACTGCTTCAAAACGTAGACGCTCGGTACGCAAAAACTGTGGAAGATATTAGATATAACTTAGTCGCACAAATGTCCAAAGCGGTGCTTTGGACGCCCACTATCCAAAATATGGTGAGTGATGGCGTGGGTACTGTCGTTGAATGCGGTCCTGGCTCAGTACTCTCTGGACTCAGCAGAAGAATCGATAAATCTGTTAGAGCTCTCAGTTTTTCTTCAGAGAAGGATATGCGTTCTGTCTTGGGTACACTCTAATAATGGCTAAAGTCGCGCTCGTAACCGGGGCGAGTAGAGGTATAGGACATGCGATCCTATCTGCTCTCGCATCTGACGGCATGGAGGTTATAGGCACCGCAACAAGTCAGGAAGGTGCAGAAATGATCTCAGATACTTTAGCTGGGTCCGTTAAAGGATATGTACTCAAAGTTCATGACCAGGCATCAATCGAGCATTTTTTTAAAGAGATAGCAAAAAACCATGAACCCCCTTTAGTTCTCGTAAATAATGCTGGAATCACACGGGATAATTTAGCACTCCGTATGAAAGAAGATGACTGGCAGATGGTAATGGAGACAAATCTGAGCTCCGTGTATCGAATTACTAAAAATTGTCTAAGGGGTATGACGAAAGCAAGATGGGGCCGAATAATTAATATAAGTTCAGTAGTGTCTCGAATGGGTAATTCAGGTCAAAGCAACTACGCAGCATCCAAGGCTGGAATGGAGGGTTACAGTAGGTCTTTAGCGATGGAGTTGGCTTCTCGAGGTATTACTGTAAACTCAGTCGCTCCAGGCTTTATCCAGACGGACCTAACAAAAGAATTGACGAAGGAACAGGCAGAACTGATTTTGTCCCAAGTCCCTCTAGGACGCTTTGGAGCCTCCCATGAGGTTGCGGCTTTAGTGGCGTTTCTCGCTAGTGATAATGCTGGATATATCACAGGAGAAACAATGCATATTAACGGCGGTTTGTATATGAACTAAGCTTATTAGGTGATTGTTTAAGGCAGGACTAATAAAGCTTGATTGCCCAACGGGCATTTTATTAAAATAGAGAAGCCTCAACTGTGAGAAACATTAGGAGTCCCCAATGAGTACGACTGAAGAAAGAGTAATCAAATTGGTTTGCGAGCAACTAGGCGTGAAGGAGGAAGAGGTCACCTCGGAGGCCTCCTTTGTAGAAGATCTGGGAGCCGACTCACTTGATACGGTGGAATTGGTAATGGCTCTGGAGGAGGAGTTTGAAACGGAAATTCCTGATGAAGAGGCGGAGAAAATAACCACAGTTAAGGAAGCGATGGATTACATCGAAGCGCACACTTAAACAACTTATGAACGCAGATTGAGGCCGCATTTGTTTCCAAATGCGGCCTTTCTTTTGTTGTGGATTCTAAAGTAGGGTTTGGACTTTATAACCTCGCATACTACAGGAAATATTATACGTGAGATCTGGGCTTGAATAACCGTCGAGTCGTGGTAACAGGGCTGGGGATGATAAGTCCTCTCGGCGCTTCACTTGAGAGCACCTGGAGTGGACTGCTCGAGGGTAGAAGTGGCATTCGTCCAATATCAAATATTGATGTTGAGGGTTTTCCAGTCCGATTTGGTGGTCAAGTCCCTGATTTTCAGATTGACCAATATTTGAGCGCTAAGGAATCTAGGCGCATGGATGGATTCATCCAATTCGGACTGGTAACTGGTATCCAAGCTATGCAAGACTCAGGCATCGAGGTGACGGAGGGTAATAAAAACCGTATTGGTGTTGCCGTGGGTTCAGGTATCGGTGGTATCGCTACCATTGAGACCTGCCATGCTATTTTGGGTTCGCGTGGGCCAAAAAAAGTATCACCTTTCTTTGTTCCCTCATCAGTCATTAATATGCTTGCAGGGCACTTATCCATTATGTTCGGAATGGGTGGGCCCAATATATCCATCACAACAGCTTGCGCTACAGGCACACATAATATCGGATTTGCTTCCAGGTTGATTAGAAATGGGGATGCTGATGTGATGTTAGCCGGCGGCTCTGAGAAATCTATTGCGCCAACTACGATGGCTGGCTTTGGTGCAATGAAAGCCTTATCAACCAGGAATGAAACTCCGGAGGGTGCTTCTAGACCTTGGGATCGTGACCGCGATGGTTTTGTGTTGAGTGATGGATCAGCAACTTTAGTACTTGAGGAACATGAGCATGCAAGGGCTCGGGATGCTAGGATTTACTGCGAAGTTGCCGGCTTCGGCATGAGTGCGGACGCTCATCACATGACCTCTCCCGCAGAGAATGGTGCCGGAGCTGCCCGATCAATGCAGAATGCGCTTAAAGACGCTGAAATGGATCCGGCGGACATTGATTATGTCAACGCCCACGGTACTTCGACTGTGCAAGGTGACATAGCGGAAACCCTTGCAATAAAGAGTTGTATGGGTGCGCACGCATCCAACCTGGCAATAAGTTCCACGAAAAGCATGATCGGTCACGCTCTCGGTGCGGCGGGATCTCTGGAGGCTGTCATCAGTATTTTGTCTCTTTGTAATCAGGTTGCACCACCCACCATTAATTTAGAAAACGCAGACCCCGAATGCGATTTAGATTATGTTCCTAATTTTGCTCGCGAAATGAAGATTTCCTCGGTTCTGACCAATTCCTTTGGATTCGGTGGTACTAACGGCACCCTAGTTTTTCGGCGCTATGAGTAAGATTTTTTATAGGATTATCAACGCAAAAACTCTACTTGTCTTCATTTTAATTCTGATCATTGCATCTATAAAATACTGTCATGATCAATTGAATTCATCAATTAATTGGAGATCTGATGAGACATTTGTTATCGAGAGTGGAACTAGCCTTGGAGGGATACTGAAACAGCTAACCTCCAAAGATATTGTAATGACATCTGAAGAATTCCTTCTCGCCTATGCTCTTTTAACCAATTTTAGAGGGGCACTAAAAGCAGGCGAGTATGATCTCTCGAAAACCAAAACCGTTGCGGAGCTACTGGCTCTTCTCCGCTCTGGGAGGGTTTTAGAGAGACAAATTACTTTCATTGAGGGATGGACCTTCGAGCAGTGGAGAAATCATTTAAAGACCTCTCCATATATCAATCAAGAACTAGGAAAGTTAAAAAACAGTGAGGTAATGGTCATCGTTGCTGGGAAGTCCGAGCTCTCGCCGGAAGGGCTCTTTTTCCCCGACACTTATCGGTTTACTCGCGGAGACAGCGACATTCAGATTTTAAAGCGGGCCCACATAAAGATGATTAATGTTTTGGAAAAGGAGTGGGGTAATAGAACAATTGAGGGAACTCTCACAAATTCCTACCAAGCGTTGATCTTAGCGTCAATAATTGAGAGTGAAACAGGTTTTATGGGCGACAGAGGTAAAGTGAGCCAAGTATTTGTAAATCGTCTTAGACGAAACATACGACTTCAATCAGATCCTACGGTGATATATGGCCTTGGTAAAACCTTTGATGGAAACCTAACAAAGAAAGATTTGCGTAAACCTACTCAATTCAACACCTATACCAACCAAGGCTTACCACCCACTCCCATAGGGATGCCAAGTCTCGCTTCGCTAAGAGCTGCACTCCATCCAGAAGTCGGTGAGTATCTCTATTTTGTCGCCAAAGGAGATGGTACGACACATTTTTCGAAGACGTTGGCAGAGCATAATCTGGCGGTAGAAAGGTATCAAAGGTCAGGTCGACCCAATAATTATAAAAGCGCCCCTCAAAAAAGGCTGTTAAATGAATTAGAAAATAAAAAAGGAAATACCGATGGATAGGGGGGCCTTCTTGACTATCGAAGGCTTAGAAGGAGCTGGGAAGTCCTCTAGCATTGATACAATTTCCGATGTGCTAGTTAAGAAGGATATTCCATATATTCGTACTCGGGAACCCGGGGGTACTCTCGTGGGAGAGAATGTTAGGAATATACTCCTCTCTGAGTCTCAAGAACCTATGCAGCCAATGACTGAATTATTGTTGATGTTTGCATGCCGAGCTGAGCATATTGCACGAGTTATCGAGCCGCAGCTGAGTATTGGTACCTGGGTGGTTTGTGATCGTTTTACCGATTCAAGTTTTGCTTATCAGGGCGGCGGCAGGGGACTTCATTTGGGCGTCATTCAAGACTTAGAGAACCTTTGTCTCCCGAGAATAAGACCAGACCATACGTTCCTACTCGATGTCCCGGTAGCAGAGGGTTTGAAAAGGGCGTCAAGAAGAGGTGAAAGTGATAGATTCGAGCAGGAAGATATTATTTTTTTTGAGCGGGCCCGAAAAGTTTTCCTCGAGAGAGCTCACGCGAATGCATTCTATTCGGTCGTGGATGCGAGTGAATCTGAAGAGAAAGTGCACGCCGAAATCAAACAACATCTTGAATCTTTTATAGAGGGCTTTATCTGAAATTTAAATGGGTCACTTACCTTGGCATCGAGATAATTGGGAAATAATAACAAAGCAATTTGCAGCAGGGCGCAATCCGCAAGCGCTATTGCTTCACGGGGCAAGTGGACTAGGGAAGCAAGTTTTCGCCGAGAACCTTAGCTCGCTTCTTCTCTGTAAGGCTCCAGAGGAAAGTAAACATTGTGGGCGCTGTAAAAGTTGTGTGATCAGAGAAGCGGGTACTCACGCAGATTTGAGACATGTGAGCCCAGAAGACTCCGGACAAATAAAGGTTGATCATATAAAAGAACTCACCCGCTGGGCCATACAAAGTTCACAACACGGTGGGTACAAGATTGCGATTATTTACCCATTGGAGAAAATGAATTTGCAGTCGGCGAATGCATTACTTAAAGGGCTCGAGGAGCCGCCGTCTCAGACTCTTTATATTCTCGTCACAGACGATATCGCAAGCATATTGCCAACGGTTCGGAGTCGTTGCCAAAATATTTTTTTCAACATACCTAAGCATACTGAAGCTTTACGGTGGCTTAAAAGTCAGTGCGAGCATACTGAAAACCTTCCCCAGCTATTGATTCAGTCAGAGGGTGCTCCCTTAGGAGTATTAAAAATGTTGAGTAGCGAGTATGTTCGGCTTCGCGATGATGTAACCCAAAATGTACTTGCATTACTATCGGGGGAGAATAATCCTTTAGAAAAAGCGTCAAATTTGCAAAAGTATCCGCCTCTTGACGTACTGAAAGTGTTGGAGAATTTCGCCTCGACAGCAATCAAGCTCTCCATGGTCGAAGACTTGCAGGATATTGGTTCTCAGAGTCAAGAGAATGCTTCAGCAAGGCTGGCGGTATCTCTGGAAGCGATTCAACTATTTCAATTCAGGGATCAGCTTCTTAGAGCGATACGTGACCTTGGCGGTAACTCCAATCCGAATCCACTGCTGCTTTTGGAAGCTGTTTTGGTGAATTTAAATCACTCTCAGATGAGAAAGTAAACTATTCTAGTGGAAACACATTGCGCATTGTCTCTCTAAGGGTAAACTAAGGAATAGTTGGTGTCGTATGAAGTGTTGCGCTGTAGGCGTTCGGAAACTCAGATTTGCTGGGACGCGGGCTTGAATAGGAAAGAGCGGCCCCTGCTCTCCACGTTATGAGGCGTAACCAGGCTGTGCGTTGGTCTCTACTTTGGTTAGAGGTAGGGCGTTAAAGGTTGGAAACTAAGAGGAGAAAAGATGGTTTCGGTTGTCTATCAAGCACCTGATACCCTTGAAGGGGCGGTAGAACTATTAGCAAATTCAAAAATTACGGCGAAAGTCCTCGCTGGAGGTACAGATCTTATCATCCAGATGCAGGGGATAAATGAAGAAAGACTCGTCGTTGACGTAAAGAAAATTCCGGGTATGTTAGAGGCCACATTAGATCAAGAGGGACTGCGCCTTGGCCCCGCCATGCCGAATGCCGCATTGACGGCGAGAGAAGACATTAAGGCCCTATTCCCAGGGCTCGTCGAAGCCGCATACCTAATTGGCTCAACGCAGGTTCAAGGAAGATGTAGTGTTGGTGGAAACCTTTGTAACTCCTCGCCTGCCGCCGATACGATACCCGCTCTGATAGCAAATGGAGCGCAATGTGTAATTAAGGGTCCCGAAGGGCTCAGGACCATAGCTGCCGAGAACTTCGTTACAGGCGTGGGAAGAAACTGTTTGGTAGACGGGGAATTGCTTGCTGCAATCAATATCCCCAGACCTGAAGATAGAACATCCGACGCGTATCTTCGATTTATACCGCGCACAGAAATGGATATCGCCGTTGCAGGAGCAGCAGTTAGTATTACCCTCGATTCAGAAGGCGTTTGTACAGCGGCGAGAGTGGCGATTGGTGCTGTCGCTGTCACCGCACTTTTAGTGCCTGATGCATCAAACGCTCTTATTGGAACTAAGTTGGATGAGGCTGCCTTGCAATCCGCTGCTAATGCAGCTAGCGAGGCGGCTAACCCAATAACGGACCGAAGAGGTACCATAGAATTTCGCAAACATGTGGTTGGAGTTTTGGTTAAACGAGCAGCAAAAATTGCAGCAGATAGAGCAGGAGCTTAAGGCATGGAAAAGACACATGTAACCGCAACAGTCAACGGAGATGTCAAAGAATTTCTTTGCGATCCAAGCGACACCCTGTTGCAAGTGTTAAGGGATGAATTGGGCTTAACAGGGACCAAAGAAGGGTGTGGCTCCGGTGATTGTGGGGCATGCTCGGTGCTTATAAATGACAGACTGGTCTGCTCCTGCTTGGTGCTTGGGGTAGAGGCCAACGGGGAAGTCGTTGAAACTATTGAGGGGATTGGCAATGGCGACAAGTTGCATGTCATTCAGGAGAAATTTTTGGAACACGCTGCCCTTCAGTGTGGGATATGCACTCCGGGGCTAGTAATCTCCACAAAAGCGTTGTTGGAAGAAAATCCTAATCCAACTGAGGAGGAAGCACGCTATTACCTGGCAGGCAATCTTTGCCGGTGCACTGGTTATGACAAGATTATAAAAGCAGTTATGGATGCTGCAAAGACTATGAGGGAGGACGCCTAAAAATGAGCGAAGCACAGGACTTTAAATATATTGGACAGCGTACTATTCGACCTGATGGTCATGATAAGGTCACTGGGAGGGCAAATTACGCAGCAGACCTCGCATTACCTGGAATGATTTGGGGGAAAATTTTAAGAAGCCCTCACGCCCACGCTGTGATTAACAGTATCAATACAAGTAAAGCGGAGGCAGACCCTGATGTATTTGCGGTTATGACCCACGCTGATATTCCCAATCAAACCGCCTCGGGTATCCAGAATATCCTCGCAAAAGACAAAGTGTTTTATCATGGTCACGCGGTGGCAGCGGTAGCTGCAATTTCGGAGGCGGCGGCTGAACGCGCCCTAAGCTTGATAGAAGTCGATTACAGTATTCTGAAGCCTGTGATGAACATTGACGACGCTATTTCAAGTGATTCCCCGATTCTCCACGACGACTTATTTACCAAAGGTATGGTAGAAGAGCCTACGGCGCCGTCCAACGTTGCCTCGCGTAATGAGCTTAGCAAGGGAGATATACAAGCTGGTTTTGCTGAAGCAGAGGTCATAGTAGAGCGAGAGTTTCGTACGGCTACAGTCCATCAGGGCTATATTGAGCCTCATGCTTGCACCGTTCGGTACGATGAGGACGGGCACTCCATGATTTGGTGCAGCACGCAGGGGCACTTCGCCGTTCGAGCGACGACGGCCTCAATGCTTAACATTGAACAAACCAAGCTGAATGTTATTGCTAGTGAGATTGGAGGTGGTTTTGGCGGAAAATTAGGTGTGTATCTCGAACCGGTTGCGCTTGTTTTGTCCAAAAAGTCGGGGCGCCCTGTAAAAATGCAAATGGATCGTAACGAGGTGTTTATGGCTTCGGGACCAGGTTCAGCAACCCGCAACAGGGTAAAAATCGGTGCAAAGAAAGATGGAACGATAACGGCAATGGAGGCGAAGCTCTTCTATGAGGCTGGTTGGGCGCCTGGTTCGTCGCCCCTTGGACCTGCCTGTATGACTGTGTTCACACCTTACGATGTTGATCATCAGTATGTTGAGGGGTTTGAAGTTGTAGTGAACAAGGCAAGGTGTGCCGCGTACCGAGCTCCTGGTGCTCCGCAATCAGAATATGCTTGTGAGATGGTAATAAACGAGCTCGCTGATGAGTTGGGGTTGGACCCCATCGATCTTCGTTTAAAGAATGTAGCGAAGGAGGGCACGCAGACGTTGTATGGCCCTAAGCTAAAAGCGGTCGGCTTGGTGGAATGCTTGGAAGCAGCGAAAAGCTCCGCGCAATACAAGGCCGCATTGAAGAAAAACCAAGGTAGGGGCGTGGCCTCTGGCTTTTGGTTTAATGTGGGAGGGGAATCGAGTGTCGTGATAAATATGAATGAAGATGGCACCGGCACTATTGTGGAAGGTTCTCCCGATATCGGCGGTAGTAGAGCCTCCATGCAAATGATGGCTGCTGAAGAGCTTCAGATGCCTGTCGAGTCATTCTCTGCGATAATTGGTGATACTCAAAACCTGCCATACAGTAATCCCACAGGGGGAAGCAGAACGACCTTTGCAACAGGAATGGCTGTGGTAGAGGCGGCTGCAGACGTTGTCTCGCAATTGAAAGAGCGCGCCGCAGCGACCTGGAATGTCACGCCAGATCAGGTGGAATGGAAGGATGGGACAGCGATTAATACCAATGGCGAAGGGGTCCTTTCTGCCGCAGAGATTTGTGGTTCTGCGGCTAAAACCGGTGGGCATATCAGCGGTAGAGGTAACATCAGTGCTCGTGGCGCGAGCCCCAGTTTTGCTGTGCACCTTGCAGATATCGAGGTCGATCCAGATACAGGTAAGACTACGGTCCTAAGATAT
This sequence comes from Pseudomonadota bacterium, assembly GCA_036337195.1. Lineage (GTDB taxonomy): Bacteria > Pseudomonadota > Gammaproteobacteria > Pseudomonadales > Azotimanducaceae > UBA7455. The sequence continues at coordinate 113,353 of JAYZES010000010.1, read as the reverse complement.
ACAGCGATCCAAGACGCTGGTAAGGCCATCCACCCCGGTTACGTGGAAGGCCAGTATCAAGGTGGCTCTGCCCAAGGTATCGGTTGGGCTTTAAACGAGGAATACGTTTATAGCGAAGATGGGAAATTAGAGAACCCAGGATTCCTTGATTACCGAATTCCTCTAGCCTCTGACTTGCCAATGATAGAAACCGTTATCGTAGAGGTCCCTAATTCTTTCCATCCTTTTGGTGTAAGGGGTATAGGCGAAACTGGTATAATTCCGCCGCTGGCAGCTTGCGGCACAGCAGTGAGTAATGCCATTGGGGTTAGAATGAGTGAATTACCAATGTCACCTCCGAAAATACTTAAAGCAATTCAAGACGCGTCTTGATGATAACTGTGACATGACTTCTCATGTGATTTTTTCTAGCGAGCTGCAAAAACGCACTGGGGTGCGAGCAACCGATGTGCGGGCGCGAGACTATCGCAGTCTCGTAAGAGAGATTACAGATAGATACGAAGGGTTAAGTCCCGCTGATGTGGAGGATATGTCAGTGGCGATCAATGGAGAGATAATTGCTGAACCTATGCTGGAAAAAATTAGTCCTGGAAGTGAAGTGCACTTTCTGTATAGGATCGAAGGGGGCTAGACCAAAAGGAATGTGTTAGGCATCGTAACCCAGAGGATTTTGTTTTTGCCATTTCCACGCGTCCTGGCATATATCCTCTAGCGTCCCAACCGCCTGCCATTTAAGTTCTTTGTTTGCTTTAGTCGGATCAGTGTAGCACTCAGCGATATCTCCGGCTCTCCTTGGACCAAATACATAAGGAATCTTTACCTCATTGACCCGTTCAAAAGTTTGTATGACCTCTAGAACTGACGAACCCTTTCCAGTACCAAGATTATATATCACCCCGCCAGGCCGCTCTTTAATTTTACTTAGGGCGGCAACATGTCCTAATGCTAGATCAACCACATGGACATAGTCACGAATACAAGTCCCGTCGTGCGTAAAATAATCGTTACCGAAGATAGTGAGTTCTTTCCGCCTGCCAGCAGCACACTGGCTGATGAATGGAATCAAGTTGTTCGGAATTCCATTAGGGTCCTCACCGATATGACCGCTGTGATGAGCGCCACCAGGGTTGAAGTATCTCAGTATCACTGAGTTCCAATGAGGGTTGCTATCGCTTAGATCCATCAAAATCTTTTCAATCGTTAATTTCGTTTGACCATAAGGGTGGGTTGCACATGTAATTGACGATTCCTCTTTTAGAGGAAGTTCCGAAGGATTTCCATAAACTGTCGCTGAAGAGGAGAATATCAGATTGTTAACCCCGTGATTCATCATAGAGTTACAAAGATTTATAGTCCCAGAAATATTATTCTCATAGTAGGTCAGCGGATTCTCGATTGATTCTGAAACCGCCTTGAGCCCAGCTAAATGAATGACCGTATCAAAATCATGTTTGTCAAACAGCTTGTTTATTTCTTTTTTGTCTAGCAAATCCATAGGTAAAAAATTTATATGCTTACCCGCAATAAGCTGGACTCTCTTAAGCGCTTCGAAAGAACTATTTACGAGATTATCAACTACAGTCACATCAAAGGATTTTTTAATTAGCTCGAGTAAAGTGTGGGATCCAATGTAGCCCGCTCCACCCGTTAGTAAAACCTTCATCTTATTGGAAAAGCTAAGTATGTCTGGAGATCATCCAAAGCTTGAAAACTGCTTAGTACTTTTATTGTAGACATTCCCATAGCCCTCGCCGGCTTGAGATTTATTCCCAGGTCATCCAGAAAGACCGCTTCATTTGGGGCGATGCCTAATCGGTCGCAGGCGATTTGATATATTCGAGGATCAGGTTTCCTGATGCCTATTTTGCTAGACTCAATTACGACGTCAAATAGGTCCAAAACTTCTTGCATAGCCTCAGCTCTTTTGGAGTTTCTGGCCATTCCCGCCCCCTTTCCAGAGAGCATATTATTGGTAATGCAACCGATAGGCAGTTTGTCTTTGAGCAACTTGAGAGCTTCGACCATTTCGGGTCGCACCTTGCCAGCAATTAAAGAAAGCACTGTCTTACCACTTATACAGTGACCCAATTGTTTCGATTCCTCAGCAAATCTTTGATCGAACTCATCGACTGTTATTTGATTTCGCTCAAACTGGGCCCAAGCATTGGTATCTGGATTTCTTGAATTTACCCCTCTTATAAAGTCAAGTGGAAAACTATTTTCCCTCTCATACTGGTTAAAAGCCTCAAATGGGCTACTAGTAATGACACCACCAAAGTCCCAGAGTACAGCTCTAATCATAATTAAAACCCTCGGTAATCCCTACCGTGTACTATATGCGAATCAAAGTAATAAAGCATTGATGATGCAATATAAGAATCAGGGTACAATTGATTCTACATTGGTTTAAGAGTAACCCAACCCTACCGTTAGAACTGGGAGCATCTTATGAACGTTATTCACAAATCCTCCATCGTTGACCCAAAAGCAGTGCTTGGAACGAATATAGAGATCGGTCCCTTTTGTACTGTAGGTCCTGGCGTGAAAATAGGAAATGGCTGCAAACTGATCTCTCACGTCGTGCTAGATGGGGATACAGATATTGGGGACCGAAATACCTTCTACCCGTTCGCAATTATAGGCGCCGAGCCACAAGACAAAAAATATCAACAGGAAAAGACTGGTTTGTTTATAGGAAACGGGAATGTGTTCCGCGAATCCGTATCAGTTCACAGGGGCACTGTTACTGGAATTGGCGAGACTCGAATAGGTGATAATAATTTGATTATGGGGTTTGTTCATGTTGCTCATGACTGTGTGCTCGGCAGTAATAATATCCTAGCAAACTATGTCGGGCTCAGTGGTCACGTCACGATAGACGATCATGTAACCTTAGGCGGTCAGACTGGTGTCGTGCAGTTCCTCAGAATTGGCTCTTACGCTTATGTAGGGGGGGCGTCGGTGATTGATAAAAACATTCCCCCATATTCATCCGGGTATGGTAATAGAATAGAGGTCAAAAGCGTGAATATAGTAGGTCTGAAAAGAAGTGGCTTCTCGCGTGAAGCTATTGCCGCGATATCAGATGCTCATAAACTATACTTTAGGTCCGAACTGTCCGAAGCCGAAGCTTTACGTCGTATTGGGGCCGAGTTAGGCGACTTTTCGGAAGTTCAACTATTCACTAGTTTCCTCCAGTCAGTGGGTGGCAAAGTTCACTAGTTTTTGTTTTGCATCAAGCTTTATGTTCTTTTTACAAGCCAATGATATAATCTTTGGCTCCCAAGATCAGCCAACATTACTGTTGGAAGTTGCACATAGCGAATGACAATAATATGGTTGTTTTAGATCGTTCATTGATTGGTAAACATCAGTTTACAAAAGAAGAATTGCAGGAATGTGGGAAAGGAACCTTGTTCGGCCCGGGAAGAGCCCACTTGCCTGTTGGTAACATGTTGATGGTGGACCGGATTGTAGAGATTACGGAAGAGGGTGGGACCGCAGGGAAGGGTAAGGTAATAGCCGAGCTGGACATAAATCCTGACCTATGGTTTTTTAAGTGCCATTTTATCGATGATCCAGTTATGCCCGGATGCCTGGGCCTAGATGCGCTTTGGCAGCTGCTCGGTTTTTTCCTAGCATGGAAAGGTAATGCAGGAGTGGGCCGTGCCCTGGGGTGCGGTAAGGTTAAATTCGGTGGTCAGATATTACCAAGCGCAAATTTAGTGAAGTACGATATAGACATAATAAAGCTCAGGGAAGGTAAGACTGTCATGGGGATTGCTGACTGTAAAGTATACGTGGACGGCGGTCAGATATATGAAGCGAAAGAGATTAAGGTCGGACTATTTACGTCTCTGGATGATTTCTGAGGATTTGAAATGAAGCGTGCAGTAGTTACAGGTATGGGATTAGTGTCACCGCTTGGCAATAATGTGGCGGAGACAAGAAGATCACTAGTAAACACAACATCAGGGATTAAGTACCAAACGGCCTACGAGGAAATGGGTCTTAGGAGTTTGGTTGCAGGCAGCATAGATGTTGACATAGATGGAAGTATCGATCGTAAACTGCGGAGATTTATGGGGGATGCGGCGGCATTCTCGTTTATTGCACTGACTGAAGCGATTGCAGATTCAGGGCTTGTAGAGGCTGATGTTTCGAACGAAAGAACAGGAATTGTTGCTGGATCAGGCGGGGCTTCCTCTTCCAACCTAACAGAGGCTGCAGACGTTCTAAAGGAGAGGGGGCTAAAGCGTATCGGGCCATATCGTGTTACTAGGACGATGAGTTCTACAGTGTCTGCATGCCTAGCGACCCCTTTTAAGATTAAAGGGGTGAATTACTCCATAACCTCTGCTTGTTCCACAAGTGCCCATTGTATTGGCCATGCTGTTGAGCTTATCCAACTCGGTAAACAGGATGTGGTATTTGCGGGAGGCGGTGAAGAGGAACATTGGAGTATGACGTCCCTATTCGACGCAATGGGCGCTCTTTCTACCGGTCGCAATGATCATCCAGAACTGGCCTCTAGGGCATACGATAAAGATAGAGACGGTTTTGTCATCGCCGGTGGTGCAGGATTTTTAGTAGTTGAAGAATATGAGCATGCAAGGGCACGGGGGGCAAAGGTTTATGCTGAAATAGTCGGGTATGGGGCAACATCAGACGGCTATGATATGGTAGCACCCTCAGGAGAAGGGGGTGAGCGAGCCATGCGGATGGCGCTTGCCACAGTTAATGAGCCCATCGACTATATCAACGCTCATGGAACAAGCACGCCAGCGGGGGACCCTCCTGAAATTTCTGCTATTTCGAGGGTTTTTGGGGATAAAATTCCTAAAATTAGTTCTACGAAATCTTTATCAGGTCATTCTCTTGGTGCTGCTGGGGTCCATGAGGCCATATATTCCCTGATTATGCTAGACAATGACTTTATTTGTGCATCAGCAAACATCGAAAACATTGATCCTTTATTTGAAGACATGCCAATAGTAAGGTCACGCATAGATGAGGCTAATATTCGAACGGTAATGTCCAACAGTTTTGGATTCGGAGGGACTAATGCGGTTTTAGTCTTTCAAAAGCTATGAAACTCTAGTATTCGAGCCGTTGTGATCGCTCACAGCAACTTTCATTATCTTATAAAACTTCATAGAGAGATTTGGTATAAGCCCCTGCCTGAGCATCGTGGCCATGTTTAAAAAAAAAATTATATTGATTGAGGATGAGCCCGATATCGTCGAGGTTATGTCCTACAACCTAAGGCGTGAAGGATTTCGGGTCGTAGCCGAAGTTCGAGGGGATGAGGGAATAAATCAAGTTAGGAAGCAATCGCCAGATCTCGTTATCTTGGACCTTATGCTACCTGGAATTGATGGTCTTTCGGTATGCCAACAAATAAAATCAGATCCTTTGACCCAAGATATCCCTATAATTATAGTATCTGCTAAGGGAGAGGAATCTGATGTCGTCATAGGCTTGGGTATGGGAGCTGACGATTACCTTGCCAAGCCTTTCAGTCCAAGGGAGCTCGTCGCAAGAGTGAAAGCTGTCCTCAGAAGGGGAGACATTAGGCGGATTGAGCAGGACGAAAGAATCTTAATTGAACAGTTGCTCATCGATGTTGTTCGCCATGAAGTCAGAATCGCTAAAGTACCGGTAAGCTTGACAGCAACAGAATTTAAAATCCTTCACCTTATAGCTAGCCAACCAGGTCGCGCCTTTACCAGAGATCAGCTATTGAATCGTGTTACAGGGAAAGGTGTTGTTGTGGTAGATCGAAATATCGATGTTCATATACGCTCAATCAGGAAGAAACTGAAGGGATATGGCGAAAAAATCCAAACGATACGGGGTGTGGGGTATCGTTTCAACAGTGATTAGCTGAAATTGTTACAATCTAGAATCCTTTGGCAACTTTGGGCTCTTTTGGGCGGGCTCCTTATTGTTAGCACAATGGTTTTTGGTTGGATAGCTGCAAAGCAGCTTGAAACTGATGCCAGATTTAGACTCGAAGAATCTCTAAAGACACAGGCCATTAGCCTGCAACAGCTCGTATTACCCCATCTTCGGCAAAACACAATACTTTCTGATGTCGATCTGCGTAACCTAACCTCGGGTTTAAAGCATAGAGTAACCCTCTTTAACTTAGAAGGGAGGGTTCTTGCGGATAACAGACATTTAGCAAAGTTTATGGAAGATTACTCTACACGCCCAGAAATTATGCAGGCGGGGGAGAAGTACTTTGGGGTATCTGAACGGTTTAGCGAAACTACAAAGGAAAACACGCTCTATGTGGCCCTTAGGATAGATCAAGACGTGAAAGGTTATGTCCGGCTTGCAATGCCTCTTAGAGTAATTCAGAAACAACAAGATCCAATGCGCACCCAAATATTTGTCATTGCGTTCATAATTGCTGTTTTTGCGTTACTTATCAGCTTTTTCATTACGCGAGCGATAATGAAACCACTAGTTAAAATCACCAATACGGCTGAACAAATGGCTTTGGGTCACTACGAATTGAGATTATCTGGTGATAAGAACGACGAAATAGGTAAGCTCGCCGCGGCGATGAACGATTTGGCCGCCGAAACTGAAACAAGGATTAATGATTTAACAAATAATCGAAATCAACTGGAGACTATTTTGGCTGGCCTCTCTGAGGGCGTCATTGCCATTGATATGAAGTGCTCAGTTATGCACATTAATAAGTCTGCGCAGCAGATGTTAAAAATGGAGTCTGTGAATGCTAAAGGCCAAAGCTTACATGATCTAAAACAAACGCTTGAGGTAGCGCATGTAGCAGAAAGTTGTCTTTATGAACGAATTTTACTTCATACTTTCGTGAAGGTTGACCAGAGGAATATCGATGTTTCAGTTGCGCCTCTTGATGGGCTTGACAACCAATCGATAGGAGCCGTAATAGTGCTTCAGGATATAACAGACGTGTTATACCTGGAAAAAGTTCGCAGTGAGTTCGTAGCGAATGCATCACATGAGTTGAAGACTCCAATTTCTGCTATTAGAGGACTTGTCGAGACTATTATTGATGACTCGGGAATGAAGAAAGTTATGGTAAATACATTTCTATCCCGAATAAAGAATCAAGCCATTAGACTTGACAATATTGTTAAGGATTTAATTCAACTATCGCGTTTCGACGCCCATGAAAACATTAGAAAAAATGATGAGTTAGACTTGGGCAACCTTTTAAAGCGGACGTACGAGGCCAGGTTGGAGGATGCCGAAGAAGGCGGGGTAGCTCTAGCTTTAGAACTGCCCGCAAGGCCAATCTTCGTAAAAGGTGAAGTGGAAGCACTTGGACAAATGATCACAAATCTCATAGACAATGGTATTAAATATAGTGGAGACGAAGGGCAGGTCAAATTAATACTTAATAAACTTGGTCAAATGGCAAGGATTCAAGTAGCAGACAACGGCATGGGAATTCCGCTGGAAGAACAACAACGCGTATTCGAGAGATTTTATCGTGTTGATCGCGGACGTTCTCGTCATCAAGGAGGCACCGGCCTTGGCCTCTCAATAGTAAAACATATTGTTACCGCGCACCAAGGAGAGATCACAATAAAAAGTGAACTGGATAAAGGTACAATTTTTGAGATTCTCTTACCTGCAACTGATAGAGTTAGGGTTGACGAAGCCGGGAGCGCCTAACTACTGAACTCTGCAGTAAAGGCAGTATGACTGGAGGCTTGACGATTCGCTCATTATTAAAATATCTTGTATTTCTCTCGGCAAAACTAGATTTGAGAATGTTTGATTAACATATACTTTCTCGCCAAATTTCGCCGCAATTTGGAATAGCTCATTTGCTAATCGCTCTGGAGCGGATAGTTCTCTATCGATAAATACTATCTCGTATTGGGAAATGCCAGATAAAACCGCTGCACTAGAAACGGCATCACCCAAATTCCCGATGGCATCAATCAACCCAAGCGCTAGAGCTTTTTTACCTGTCCAAACTTTACCGTTCGCTGCGGTTTCAGCTTCTACAACAGTCATATTCCTACCTTCGGATACTAAATTAAGGAATCGAATATAAGCGCTGCTTACAGATCTCTGCAAGGTGTCCTCAAGAATTGGATTGATAGACTTCAATGGGTTGAACGCTCCACTGAGGTTCGTAGTACCAACTCCATCACCGCTAATTCCAAATTTAGAGAGCGCTGATGCATAGCTACGGAACACCATAAATACCCCAATCGAGCCAGTAATTGTGCTCTCTAGCGCGAAAATTTTATTAGCGGTGCTGGAAATCCAATATCCACCGGACGTTGCGTAACCGCCCATAGATACAACCACTGGCTTACCTTCTTTTTGAACTAACTCTAGTTGTCGACGAATTTCCTCAGATGCTCCCGCGCTCCCACCAGGGCTATCAACTCTAAATACTAGCGCCCGTATGTTATCGTCCATTCGCACTTTTTCAATTAAAGACACGATAGAATCACTTCCTACGAATCCTGAAGGCTGGTCACCCTCCAAGATAGTTCCGCTGGCGGTTATAACTGCTATTTTGTTAATTCCTGGATTCGATGCAGAGGATGTATTCCGCTGTGCTTTAAGATAATCAGTGTAAGTTACTTGGCGGAACGAATTTTCACCGGCACCGACCAAAGTAATGATTTTGGCTTTCCAAGAAGCCGGGTCGTGCAGTTCATCTACAAATCCATAATCTAAAGCAAGTTGATCAGGATCGTCACCTGATTTAGTCAGTAGTTGGTTGTACTCATTTGTATATCTGTGAAAAGCGTTGGAAGAGATTTGCCGATTCTTTAGAATGGTGTTTTTATATGTCTCCCAAAGGCCATCGAGCCACTGCTGATTACCCATCCTAGCTATCTCAGACATATCGTCTCGGAGATATGGTTCGACAGCATCTTTGTATTCCCCTGCAGCAAAAACTCTAAAATCAAGATCAAGTTTGTCGAGGAGGTTTTTATAATAAAGGGGATGTATGCTTAAACCGGTTAGCATAACTCCCCCTAAAGGGTTTAAAGACCCTCCCTCCAATAGTATTTCGTCAGCGAATGAGGCTATATAGTACTGAGTTTGCGTATAACTAGAGCCAATCGCGATTATTTTTTTCCCTGAACTTTTAAATTCCTTTAACGCTAATCCAATTTCCTCTAAATGCCCAAGGGATGCCTCACCCATTTTTTCTAAATCTAGAACTAATAGGGTTATCCTTTCGTCTGATTTGGCATCGTTTATCGCAGCCAATAGATCTCGAAGTGATACTTCTAAGGTTCTGTTCCCTGATATTATGCTGTCTAAAGGATTCACCAGCGACTTTTGCTCGACGATGGAGCCTTTCGGATTCAAGACAAGAGCACTACCATCTTGAATCTTTACTCCCGTAGATTGGAGAAGAACGAAAAACAAAATAGTGATTATTGAGAGGAATACGATATTACCTATAGCATTCTTAATATGACTTATCACCAGCCAAAGTCTTTTGAGGAAACTCATGGGTTCGATACTTTATTTTTGAAAAAGAGAATGCTAACACAGTCAACCGCTATAACCCGAGATGAAAAATTTAGTGCACTAAAAATAATACTATTTTGCCCTTAATATTTGTCTTACTCCTATTGAAATTAGAAGTTCGGGAAACTATGCCGATTTTTCTTTGTAACATGTAATTAGATTAAATATCATATGTTTTGATTTCTGGATTTCGTGGTAGCACTGAATATCAGCTAATCGATGATCGGTAAAAGATAACGGCTTATGCTTTGGACTTCGCAACAACTTAATGCAGCGCTTAATTTACGGCAGATCACCTGCGGCGAGATCGGAGTGCATGGAGTGAGTATCGACTCTCGCACGATCTCGAGGGGAGACTTATTCATCGCTTTGGATGGGAAATCGGGGAAACCGTTTCAAGGCAATGTCGCGAATGCTAGGGATGGCCATGAGTTTATTAGATCGGCTGAGTCGAATGGTGCAGCGGCGGTCATCTGCTCTCAAAAAATCAAGTGCAAGATACCGTCTTTCCTGGTGAACGATACCCTAGACGCCCTGTGGGATTTAGCTAAATTTGCACGAGATAGGATGAATGGTGAGGTGCTTGCCATAACCGGTAGTGCAGGGAAAACTACGACAAGGGTTTGGTTGGAGGAATTACTGAGAGCTCAAGGTAGGACGCACGCGTCAGTTGCCAGTTATAACAACCACTGGGGTGTTCCACTTTCTCTTTCACGTATGCCCTGGGAGGCCGACTACGGAATTTTTGAAGTTGGTATGAATCACCGCGGAGAAATAGCCCCTCTCAGTATCTTAGTCAGACCAACAGTCGCTCTAGTATTGAATGTTTTACCTGCACACATTGGACATTTGGGGACCCTTGAAGCGATAAGGAGAGAAAAACTTGATATCAGTAAGGGTTTAGTAAGCGGGGGAACACTAGTGTTACCCTTTGATCTAGATCAAACAGGAGTTGCGAAAGATTTAAACATACTTACCTTTGGGCTAAGCGCAGAAGCCGATATTTCAGGAAAAATAATCAAGCGTAATGATCCCTGGTTATTAGAGGTGGAAGCAGATCAGGAACGATTTAAGCTTTCGCTCCAATCTGGAGGTGAGCATCTTGCCAAGACGGCTTTGGCTGCGCTAGCAGCAGTTTATGCTTTGGGCGGCGAACTTCACACAGCAGTGCAAGACATAGAGAAACTAGGATTGCCACCTGGTAGAGGGAATCTCTTAAATGCAATGGGACGTTGCATAATTGATGACAGCTACAATGCTAATGTTGTAAGCATGCAGTACGCGATTGATAATTTAGGGCGTAAGTCTGGTGGAAAAAAAATTGCTCTTCTTGGAGAGATGAGAGAGTTAGGTGATCATGGGCCACTTATGCATCATGAAGTTCTGGAGAGCTGCAAAAAACTCGACGCAGTTTTAACAGTGGGTCGGGCTTTTTGTGACAGCGGAGAGATCCTTGGAGCCAAGCTGCTTCAGCATGCGGAATCCTCGGGAGACATCGATTTAGATCGTTTGGCTGAATATACAAACCCGGGCGATACTATATTAGTTAAAGGTTCAAACGCAATATTTTGGCGCCACCAGTTCGTTGACAGATTGGTATCCGCCATTAAAAACAGGCAGACTTGATAGAAGTCGGTGACCTCCGCCATTGGTGGTTCGCTATAAAGGCCTTTAAAAGCATGACATAATAAACGTCAATGATTGTAGATAAACTTGGAAGACGATTCAGAAATCTTCGGGTCAGCCTCACAGCGGCCTGCAACTATGCCTGCACCTATTGCGTGCCTGACGGCAAACGGCTGTTAAAAGCAAAGAACGAATTAGCAGCAACTAGCCTGTTGAAAGGAGTTAGTTTGCTGCAGCAAGCAGCGGGAATTGATAAGGTTCGTATCACGGGAGGGGACCCATTGGTTACCCCTAAGTTTGATGAATTCCTATTGGGTGTCACATCTCTACCTCTGTCAGATGTCAGTCTTACAACCAATGGGCAGTTATTACTCAAGAAGAAAAAAGTTATCCAGGAATCAGGTTTGAAAAGGATCAACGTGAGTTTAGACACATTGAATCCAATCAGATTTAAGAAAATAGCTAGAGGCGGTGATCTTAAGACGGTCCTCAATGGTATTGAGGAGATGCTTCACATTGGTCTCAAGGTTAAAATAAATATGGTACCGCTTAGAACCCAAAACCTTTCGGAAGTCCCGGCGATGCTTGAATATTGTCTAGATCGAGGGATAGAGCTTCGCTTTATTGAGTTAATGAGAATGGGCCATCTGCTTCACAGCTCTACTTTCTCAAATGATTTTGTTTCGATGGAAAGCCTTCTTGATATGATCGGTGATAATTACACTTTCGCTCGTACGAACGCTCCTTATGATTCGACGGCGGTCCGTTTCCATATTCCCGAAAAGGGAACTTTTGGAATAATAGCAAATGAAAGCGAGCCTTTCTGTCGTGCCTGCACAAGGCTACGGCTGTCCTCAGATGGGTATCTATATGGTTGTTTGAGCAACTCCAACAAACATTATATCGGTGACTTAGTGAACTTGCCTGCACATCTGGTTCTACCGAAGTTACAAGGTTTATTAGTTAAATCATTAAGTGATAAGCAGCTCTCATTCCAGGGAGAAGTAACGGTTATGAAATTGATAGGAGGTTGAACTAATTCAAACTAAAACAGCGTTATTAACTTCTCTGAGGTTCCCATTAGTTATTTCAAGAATGTTAAGGTTACCCATGCTCGGACGCATAGAAGCGCATTCATTTAGGTGAAACCAAGGACAATTACTATCTTGGGGACCACTCTAGCCCTATTTTTTTTCGCCGGAAATATTGCTTTTGGTGATGCTGAGGCGTTGACCGAAAGTCAAGTGGAACCGGTCTTTGATTCGGGTTACCCCCCAGTAATAATGAAGACATGGTTGGATGTCCCCGACCGAGTCATTATTTCATCTCAGTTAGATATTACTCAGTGGGTTGAAGTAGCTAGGCCCTTGCCAGCGGGAACAATCATTGCCGTTGAGCAACCGAGTTTCTATTCGTGGCAGTTTCAATCCCTTGATGCCTCTCAGGATAATTTTATTTCGGTAGAAAGTGACGCAAGTTTTGAAGTAAAAACCGTCAGAAGAAATGTCTTTCCAGGGCTTGATGTTGGGAATAACTTCTTAGTTATTGTAGAAATTACTTCTGAAATGTTCTCGGGACAACGGCTTGGTATAAGGTACTCGAAGCTCAGAATTCCGTCTACTAGCTACGATAAATTTGCGCTTCCTCTTCAAGTATCTACGGGGGATCGCTTTTTTCCAGTTGATGTTGATAGTTTTCCGATAGCCCCCGGTCCTGCCAAAAAATTTGTAGTATCTGCCCCATCAATAGTACATATCGGTAAAAGCTTTGATGCGCATGTGATGGTCGTAGATGAATCGGGGAATCCGATAAATCGGGCAATACCAGGCTTAGAGATTTTGATTGATGGTAAATTCTCAAAACGTCTGGAGAGAACAGACGAACCTAAACTTCTTATAAGTGATCTCATGTTCGAAAAAGAAGGTCTGCATAGAATAGATGTTAGGTCATCAGGCGGTTCTCTGCGAGGGAGATCGAACTTAATTTATGCCGCTGGTTATGACGTGCCCAATATTTTTTGGAGTGATTTTCATCTACATATGAACGGTCACAAGACAAAAGGTGGCTTTTCTGCGGAATTCCTTCAAGAGCGGCACAAAGCATCTCTCGACGTACTATCAATTCCTGGCTCAAAAATTTCTTCTACCATCGCCTCCTCAGAGTTTCATAGACCCCTTGCGGAGGGTGGAAATATGATTTTATTGGATGAGAAGTACCAAATTGCCCTCGCAGACGTACCGTTAGACCATCGTAGATTAAATGCTAGATATCCAATTCTGGCTGAGATCATTGCTGGAAGAAGCCAATACGAGTGGCTAGGAATTAGGCTTGCGGACCTAGGATACAAGGTGTCCTTTGTTGGATCGCAAAGCTCACATCTCACCGGAACCCCGAATCGGCACGCGAAATCGGCTATGTTGGTGAGGGACGGTGAGGACTGGCAAACCGCTCTCAACGAAGGAAGAACATATGTTGTTTCGGAGGGTAGACCTATACTTCTAGTAAAAGTAAATAATGCCCATGCAGGCATGCGAATACCATATTCTTCGCGAAGGCAAATAGAAGGCGAGGTTCATGCAACTTATGGTATTCATACTATTGAGCTGCTTAAAAATGGAGTTGTTATAGGCTCAAAAAAACCTAGTATCGCTGCGAATAGTAACGTGATTCAAATTCAAATGTCCTCCCCCAACAAGCCGTTGGTATGGGATTTACCACGGAATGGGCGAGAGTGGATCGGGTATCTAAAAAGTTCAAAAGGACGTATTACAGATGTTTCCACCAAGCACTACGGCGATATGCATAATATGGCCAGTACAGCGGATTCCTCGAGACTTGATTTCATAACTTGGACTCATGGAGGCTCGCGTAGTTTGTTAGTTGAAGTCGATAGCGAGGAACCAAAAGCCTTATTTGAGTTAGCAATAATGGCTGGCTTTGAGGACTCAAGATTACAGCCCGGATACCGCGGATCGATGCAAACGCCCGCTATTAGACAGGTTTTTAGTTTAGATCAGCTGGAAAGTAATGGGATTACAAGAACATTTGAAACATTTGGATACTACGATCAAGTTAAAATTTCGTTAATAGATAAAAAGCTTCCCACAAGCCAAGACTTTGAATTTGTTGATAGTACGAATGTGCGCCCCGGTGATTATTACTATGTGCGCATAACTGGTGTGGAAGACGAAAGGGTATGGTCAAGTCCGGTTTATTTAGGTGGATTTGACGTTGGGGAGTAACATCGAGCTGCAAGTTTTACAATGAGGAGCAAAGTAGTAATGAAATACCTACACACAATGGTTAGGGTGAAGAATTTGGAGGAATCACTAGATTTTTACTGCGATAAATTAGGACTTGAGGAAGTCAGACGGATAGAGAGTGAGGAAGGGCGCTTTAGTTTGATATACCTAGCCGCCCCGGGGGACTCAAGTGCCCAAGTAGAGCTCACCTACAATTGGGATGGAGATGATCTAGGTGAAGGTTCACGAAATTTTGGTCACTTGGCTTATGCTGTTGATAATATCTATGAGGTTTGCCGGAAACTGGCCGATGGAGGCGTTAAAATAAATCGACCTCCCCGAGATGGACATATGGCTTTTGTGCGATCTCCCGATAATATTTCGATTGAATTATTACAGACAGGTTCTGCTTTAGAACCAATGGAGCCCTGGAAATCCATGGAAAATATTGGGATATGGTGAGAGCGTATTGAACGCAAAATGGCTCGCCCAAGTCCAAGAGGAGGTTCTTGATCCTGCGCTTGCTATCTGTGATGCTCATCACCATCTTTGGTGGCGTGACGATAGCCGATACATGTTGCATGATTTTTTGAGTGATATAAACAGTGGGCATCGCATAGCGAGTACGGTGTTTGTCGAGTGCAATGCCATGTATAAGTGGAACACAGATAAATACCTGGCTCCAGTCGGTGAAACTGAGTTTGCTCAGGGTATGGCAGCGATGAGCGCCAGTAATAGATTTGGTCCTACCCGTGTAGCAAGTGGAATAGTTAGTTTTGCTGATTTGACCTTAGGAGACAAGGTTAGGGATGTGCTAGAAGCACACCAGAAGGCTGCCATCAATAGGTTTAGAGGCATACGTCACGCATCCGGGTGGCATTCAGATTCAGCAGTCAAAAATTCTCATACGAATCCGATAGAAGGGCTCATGTTACGAGATGATTTCCTCAAAGGTATGTCTGTTCTTGAGGATTTGGGTCTAAGTTTTGATGCTTGGTGCTACCATCATCAATTACCGGAGTTTGTGAAATTGGCCCAAACTTTCCCTAACGTGACCATGATTCTGGACCACTTTGGTGGCCCCCTTGGGATTGGGCCATATGAGGGCCAACGTGATCAAGTATTTGCAGAGTGGAGCAGCAATATTCAGTGGTTAATGGATTGTAGCAATGTGTACATAAAGCTTGGCGGCATAAATATGAAACTGAATGGTTATGGTTGGCACAAAAGGTCTAGTCCACCCACCTCCGATGAGCTCGTAGAGGCAACCGCACCTTACTACGAAGAGTGTATAAGGCTATTTGGGGCAGATCGTTGCATGTTTGAGAGTAACTTTCCAGTTGACAAGGAGTCTTGCTCCTACGGTATTTTGTGGAATGCGTTTAAAAAAATTACCAGGGGAAACTCCTCCAGAGAAAGAGAACAACTCTTTCACGATACAGCTGTAAAAGTTTATCGACTGAAGGATTGAGATTATTTCGATGATTGATCGACGTACGATGTTAACAAGAATTGTCCAGTCCTTTTCAATTATCGGGGCATTCTTCGTTGGCTATCCATTTATAAAATCATCATCTATCTTTGAAAAGCGCCAGCTCGAACTTGAAGTAGATCTCTCTGATTTAAGCATTGTCAAAGTTAAGAGAGTGTCTTGGTTAGGGAGACCAGTTATCATAGTGGACAGGTCAGAGCAGGAAATTGAGGTGATAAACGGAAGCCATGAAGCGCTAAAAGACCCTCTCTCAGAGAAATCTCATCAGCCTGATTTTGCAAAAAATAAAAAAAGATCCATTAGAGATGATGTCTTCGTCGCTTTTGCAAATTGTACGCACCTCGGTTGTGTTGTAAAAGAAAGCGCTGATGAAATTGGGACGAGATTCCGTTGTCCCTGCCATAACAGTTCGTTTGATGGTGCAGGTAGGGTGTTTAGAGAAGCTTTAGCGCCAAAAAATTTGGAGATACCAAAATATGGTTTTTTATCTAAAAATGTACTTCTCTTGACGGCTGTAAATTAGTGCCTAGGAAACATCTGTTAATCATCTATCATAGCAAAACTGGAAGTAATGCTACTTTAGCTCGAGCAGTCCTAAGAGGAGCTAAACATAAGGATATCGATATCGATGTTAGGTTTATTGAGCCCTTAAAGGCTAACTATAAAGATTTGCTCTGGGCCGATGGGGTAATTTTTGGGACACCTGAAAACTTCGGGTACATGTCTGGAGTATTGAAGGATTTTTTTGATCGAACATTTTATGAAGTCGAAGGGAAGGTTGACGGCTTACCCTTTGCTGTATTTATAAGTGCTGGTACGGATGGACAAGGCGCGTTGGACAGTATTCGTAGGATATGTCGAGGTTACAAATTTAGAGAAGTACAAGAGCCTTTGGTTATTGTGGGAAATTTTAGCGAATCGATCATCTTGAAATGCGAAGAATTGGGTATGTCTATGGCTGCAGGTATAGAAAATGGCATTTTTTAGACAAACTTAAATAATTCTGGCAAGTTCTGAATTTGGCGTCCTACCCGAATCCCATACAGATTTTTACGAGATTATTTGACCACCGAGGGCACGTTAGTTTTTTGATTAAAATATCCGCAAGCAAAAAATGAAATTTTTTAAAAGTCCATTGCTTAAAACGAAGAGACTCATTATCAAGCTTCTTGAGACCCCCGAGGTGCCCCTAATGGTGAAATTTCGACGAGCTAATGAACATCACTTGAAGGAATGGGAACCAGCAAGATCACCGGATTTCTTTACCGAAAGATTTTGGTCAGTTCAATCCAAAGTTTCCGCCAAGCAGTTCCAAAATGGTTCGGGCGTAGGCTTTATTATTATGAATAGAAGTGGCTCCCAGATACTAGGGGTTTGTAACTATACAAATATCGTAAGAGGTACTTTCCAATCATGCCACTTAGGCTACTCTATAGATCAAGGTTATGAGGGAAGGGGTATTATGTTTGAAGCTTTAGAAACCTCCAACCAATTTATTTTTGAACATATTAAATTGCATCGGATAATGGCTAGCTATATGCCAAGAAATAAGCGTAGCGGTTCTTTGCTAAAACGTTTAGGGTTTGTAATCGAGGGCCGAGCAGAATCTTTCATGAAAATTAATGGCGTATGGGAAGCACACATCCTGACATCTTTAATCAATAGTAACTAACACTGAAAAAGCTACCGAATCTTTAACAGCAGAACCAATAGAATAGGGGTTCCTACTGCTTGAAGCAGCATGAATCTAACGAGTACCTGGGTATTAGACCAGCCCAACTTATATCTCACATGGTCATGGAGTGGATACCGAATCTGGCTAAAAATACCAATCTTAAAAAATCGCAGAAGGGCAACCTTAATCATACCTGTGGCACCATTTACCAGTACAACAAATGCAACCACGATAATAAGGAAGGGATTACCGCACGCCATTACTAAAATCCCAAGCATTAGGCCAATAGGTCTTGAACCAGAGTCTCCCATCATCACTGCGCTTGGATAACTGTTATGCCAGAGATAACCGGTAAGGCAACCCACCAGAACGAAAGACATGATTGCCCAGTCCGCGCCCTGCTCATAGTGAGGCACTAGTAGGTACTGAGAGACATCAGCATGACCAACTATTCCGTACAGTATTCCTCCGAGGAAAAGTATAGCCATGCTTGAAAGGCTTGCGGATAAACCATCAACTCCATCTGTGCAGTTAGTCGCATTTATCGAGGTCCAAATTAATATTGTTGAGGCAAAAATAAAAAGTGACGGGCTAATTTCTAGTGGATCTTTAGACACTGGTAGCCACATTACCAGTGGCTCTAGTTCACAGATAATTAATGATGCTAGTAACGCGATTATTAGATCCATTGCTCCGAGGCTATATTCACTCCAACCCTTTTTACTATTATCATCAAGAAATCCCACTATCATAGCTAATACCACGCAGCTTAGGATCCCGATAAATTTCCAGTCGAACGGAACAACAAGAAGACTAATTAGTACAAATATAGGAATAAATATTATGCCCCCAGACATGGGCTTCCCTATGCTTTTATCCGCGTCAATTGCATAAGCCCGGCCTCTGTCAATTGGCAGATAAATCCAGAGCTTTGGCATTATCCACCAAGTCAACAGTGCACCAAGTGCAGTACCGAGTCCAGCAAGCGTTATGTATGAACTCAGAAGCCGAAAAGGCCCTGCAAGATCAGCAAAATATTGTGAGAGATGATATAACAACGGATTTCTTAAACTCTTTTTTCGTAAGTATAGAGCGTATGTCCTTAAGAAAAAATGAAACATCACTGGAAATATCAAATATCCGTGGAACGTTCTTTTTTAGTGTGTCAACCCTTCATTGGTAATACTATTTGCTCGTAAACCTAAGAAATCACATTAATTCAGTAATCCAATCGCGAGGTTTAAGATAGTTTTCGTATAAATTAGCTTCTGCAGTACCGCTTTTAGGTTTCCAGTCATATTTCCAAATGGCTCGGGGTGGCATTGATGCAAGAACGGACTCAATTCGTCGTCCAGATTCCAGACCATATTTAGTGCCTCGGTCGATAGCAAGGTTAAATTCCGCATATCGACCCCGGCGATAAAGCATGAACTCTTCCTCCTTCGAGCCAAAAGGTATATCTTTTCGGCGCTCAAGGATAGGCAAATAGGCTGGCAGAATGTGATTACCAACACTTTGAACAAATGCTAATGAGGACTCAAAACTGGTTTCATTCCAGTCGTCGAAGAAAATTCCTCCGACGCCACGAGTTTCTTGGCGATGCTGTAAGTAAAAATAATCATCGCACCAGCTCTTGAGTCTTCTATAAAGGTCAGAACCAAAGGGCGAGCAGGCGCGAGCAGCCGTGCGGTGCCAGTGTAGAACATCATCCGGAAATGGGTAATAGGGTGTCAAATCAAACCCTCCACCAAAATACCAATGTTCTTTATTCACAAGAAAAAAGCGAAGATTTGCGTGAAATGTTGGTACATATGGATTTTTTGGGTGCACAATTATGGATATTGCTGCTGCTTCAAAACTTTTTCCCCGCAGTTCAGGATTACGTGCACTCGCCGCTTCCGGAAGCGAGGTACCTTTACTGTGCGTAAAATTTACAGCGGCCTTTTCGAGATAGCCCCCATCTTCGAGTACTCGAGGTTTACTAATTCCGCCATTAGCGGTGTTTAGATCTTCACACGAGAAAGTCTTACCATCTATGGACTCCAGTTCACGGCAAATTTGGGCCTGCAAGTCGATAAAATACTGTTTAACTTCTTTAATATTTGGCTCTGCCATTCAGATACCATAACATGTTTCTCCCCTGAGCCTTAGTTAGCTTTAAAGGTCACAAGAGTAACTTAGCTGGATACGAGAGGTAGCTTGGAAATTCAAGAAACGACAGAGTTTAAGAAGACCCAGGATTATTTAGAGGAAAGCTTAAGGTTTATTCGAGCGAGTTGTACAAAGAATGGGGCTTTTGATGCCAACTCTTTAGACGAGCACCAGTATGCGCTCTATAATCTTGCGTTATCCTTCAGTGAACTAGAGGCTGCAAAGAGCTTTTCAGAGTACGCAATAACTAGTGGAACTTTTGAAAAAAGATTGGCGACTTGTTTTTTCGCTGAGGTCATCCAAACAATAAATGCGCGTCTTCTAGCTTCAAATCAAGATTATGGAATCGTGGGTAAGATTCCAATGGTAACATCCTTTATCTCGGACCAACTTTCGGCAAATAATCTATCAGGAATTGGCGAGGAAGCTCTCGCTCGAAATTTTGACTTTGAAGCAACAGACTTGACTGAGAGTCAGAGGCTCATCAAGAAAACATTCTTTCAATTTGCGGAACAACGAGTTGCCCCGATATCTCAGAATATCCATCGTTTCAATACGTCTATCCCTGAAGAGCTTCTAAAAGAAATGTCGAGCTTGGGTTGCTTCGGTTTGAGTATCCCTGAACGTTACGGCGGCCACTGTGTCGATGATAAAGAAGACGAACTAAATATGATTCTGGTAACAGAAGAACTCTCGCGAGCCTCTCTTGGGGGAGCGGGTAGCTTAATTACACGGCCTGAAATTATGACCCGTGCACTGCTGTCTGGCGGGACCGAGAAACAGAAAGAATATTGGCTACCGAAGATTGCCTCGGGGGAAAAGTTGTGTGCGATCGCGATAACGGAGCCAGATTTTGGTTCGGATGTTGCTTCTTTGGAGTTAAAGGCAAAACCAGTGGATAAAGGGTGGCTATTAAGTGGCTCTAAAACTTGGTCAACCTTTGCGGGAAGGGCAAACCTCTTACTGACACTTGCTCGGACAGACCCGGAAAAGTCCCTCTCTCACCGTGGTTTGAGTCTTTTTATAGTTGAAAAACCATCATTTACTGGGGAGGAATTTGAGGTAAAGCAAAGATTTGGTGGAATGCTATCAGGTAATGCGATTCCTACTATTGGCTATCGCGGTATGCATTCTTATCAATTGTTCTTTGATGATTTTTTTGTTCCAAATTGCAATTTGATAGGCGGGAAAGATGGTTTAGGTAAAGGATTCTACTTTACGATGCAGGGTCTCACCGCAGGACGGATTCAAACGGCGGCACGCGCCTGTGGCGTTATAAAAGCAGCGATAGAAAAAACGATTCGCTATACACGCCATAGAAGAGTTTTTTCAAAACCGCTGATGGATTACCAGCTGACCCAAGTCAAGCTTGCGCGTATGGCAATGCACTTCTGTGCTGCTCGAACTTTTACTTACTCTGTAGGGAAACTGCTGAACCAAGATGAGGGACAAATGGAAGCTAGTCTAGTTAAGCTTTTCTCTTGTCGCGCTTCGGAATGGATAACTAGAGAAGCGATGCAATTGCACGGTGGAATGGGCTATGCCGAGGAAAGCGAAGTGAGTCGCTGCTGGCTGGACGCGAGGGTGCTCTCTATTTTCGAAGGAAGCGAAGAGACTTTGGCACTTAAAGTAATTGGACGCAAACTAATTGAGGATGCCTAAATATTTAACCCCGATTTACTTATAGTTTGTTGTCCCCGCGATCCCACGGGAGGCAAGGGGCTTTGGGTTAGAGCCTTCGCTACCAGATCGGGAAGCCCCAGCATGCGAAGGATATAGCGTATTGCTTCGTCCGTGGCATCCGGGGCAAGGCGGCCGTCTCTGATCTCTCTGTTGACATGTTCTATCATCCCTGCGATCAAACTTTTAGCGAAAAGAGGATCTTCAACTTTAAATCTCCCTGCAGCAACGCCTCGCTTGATGTCGACAAGACACTCAGAGTCGCTTTGACGAAGTTCGATTGGTCCAGGTAATCCTGAAAGAGCGATAAATGTGAGCCATTCTTGGTTGAATTGAGACTGGTGGAAATAATATTTCAGCGTTGCTGTAACCACCATCGCAGGATCCTTAAGTCTTGACCTCGTTTCTTCAACCTCCGAGGAAAACTGATCACGATAATCTGCAATGACTGATTCAAACACTTGCTGTTTCGTGACGAAATAATTGTAGAACGTCCCTGTAGCTACTCCTGCGCACTCGGTAATGTCTTGGATAGAAATTCTGCCATGCCCTCGCTCGAACACTAGCGACCTTGCAGCAGCGATAAGTGCAGATCTAGTGCGAGTTTTTTTTGATGAAGGAGTGGGCTTAGGCCCAAGAGAACTTCCAGGGAAATCTTTTTGTTTTAGGGTATTTAGCACTAATTCTTCCTTAAACTCTTCCAAAGGCTAAGTTGAATAGTCAGCAGACCTATTCAATAATCTCGGCTATGATGTCAGGACGGCGATCATATCAGTATCCGACCTAAACAAAGTGAACATAAAATGGAAATATTCATCTAATTTTGACGAAATGCCGCATAATGGACTGGTTAGGAGTAAGCACAACGAAAACAGGTTCGAGTAGCTAAGAAAGGGGATAAAACATGAACTTCGAACTAACCGGGGAGCAGTTAGCAATCCAGGACGCGGTAGGGGCTATATGTAAGCAATTTGACGAGAAATATTGGCTTGATAGAGATAAAGACGGGGCATTTCCAGAAGCTTTTGTACAAGCAATAACGAATGGCGGTTGGCTTGGGATTGCAATGCCTGAGTTATATGGCGGTTCAGGCTTAGGGATCACGGAAGCGACAATTTTGGCTCATACCATAGCTCGCTCGGGTGCTGGTATGAGTGGCGCGTCGTCGATTCACCTAAATCTTTTTGGTCCGAATCCAATCGTTGTTTTTGGTACCGATAGTCAAAAAGCTCGGTTCTTGCCTCCCCTTATATCTGGCCAAGATCGGGCTTGTTTTGGTGTAACAGAGCCGGATACAGGTTTAAACACTACCAGACTACAGACAAGGGCTGAGCGAGATGGCGACACTTATATAGTTAATGGACGAAAAATGTGGACCACAACAGCTCAGTCCGCAAACAAAATATTGCTGATCGCTAGAACCAAGGATATAGAGCTATGCGATAAACCCTCTGAAGGGATGACGTTGTTCTATACAGATCTTGATAAAACGAGAGTGGAAGTAAGAGTAATCGAGAAAATGGGACGAAAGGCTGTGGATTCCAACGCTCTATTTATTGATGACCTACACATTCCTTTAGAGGATCGTATTGGGGAGGAGGGTGATGGTTGGAAATGTTTGCTTCACGGATTAAACCCCGAACGTATCTTGCTCGCGGCGGAAGCAGTTGGTCTTGGTCAAGCAGCATTGGAAAGAGCGTCAAAATACGCAAGAGAACGAGTTGTTTTTGATAGGCCCATTGGGAAAAACCAGGCGATACAGCATCCACTCGCAGCGAATTGGATGGAATTGGAAGCAGCGGAGCTAATGGTCTTTAAGGCTGCTACTCTGTATGACTCAGGTAAATCATGTGGCGCTGAGGCTAATGCAGCAAAGTATCTGGCGGGAGAAGCAGCATTCAAGGCTTGCCAACAAGCTGTTAGAACTCTTGGTGGGATGGGTTATGCCAAAGAATTTCACGTTGAGCGATATATGCGCGAGGTAATGATCCCTTTGCTGGCGCCAGTTAGTCAAGAACTAGTTCTCTCGTTTATCGGGGAGAATGTCTTAGGGCTAGAAAAAAGCTACTAGTATAGTGGGGTAAAATAAAGGAATTAGGGGGTAAAATATTGATCTTGTAACCAATCTTTTATCATAGCGGCTGTGCCTGAAAATGTAATCCGATCACTTTTATTCTTCATTTGGAAGGCATACATTGGGTCGTAATACTCTGATAGGAGAAAGTTTATCCAAGCTCTATGGCTCCCTATAATGCCCTTGGCATGATCAGAGATTGCTTTTTCTACCATTACCCGCACCTCCTTATGTCTCTGCCCGCCAAGTCTGCGACGAATTGCATCGGTGGAGTTCAGCAGTTGGTTCGAAAACACATCGAACGCAAATTCCCCATGCAGGTTTTTTAGTTCCTCATATTGACTAATAATATAGTCATTAAGGATTCTCTCTATCCTGTTTTCCTTCTCCTCTAGTAAAACAATGACGGGGGAATCATCCATTGCGGCTTTAATTTTGGGGGGTATTTGGATCCTTCCAATTAATCTTCCCTCGTCTTCCAGAATTTGAATAGGTTCTGAGCGATTTTTAATAAAGTTTATGGCTAAGGAATTCTCAAAATTGATTTGCGAGGGCTGCGGGCAAGCCCTTTTTCCAAACGCTGACCCTCTATGTGATGCTAGACCCTCCAGATCAATTCCACCCTTAAGATCGAGAATTAGTTCAGTTTTTCCGGATCCAGTGTGGCCCCCAATTAGGATGAAGGCGGGGGGTGATTCAATTTCTGTTAACAAGAAGTTTCTGAGTGCCTTATATCCACCAGGAATTCTATGTGCTCGGTACCCAGCCTCTTTAAGCCATTGAGAAGCAATTTCAGATCTTTTACCTCCTCGCCAACAATAAATGTGTGTACTCGGGTACTTTTCCAGTAGGGAAATCCAGACGTTTAACCGGCGAGATTTTACCAACCCAGATACTAGTTTGTATCCCAGCTCTTGGGCGACTGCCGGCCCCTGATGTTTATAAGCTAAACCTACTTGGTGACGTTCATCGTCATTAAGAATAGGCGCGTTCGTTGCCGATGGGAATGCCCCTGCAGCGAATTCTAATTCGGATCTGAGATCAATCAGAGGGACGTCTTTTTCAAAAATTTCTGTGAAACTGTTTTCTTTCATAATCCATATATTATATTAGGTTATGGCGACACTCTAACCTAACTTCTATCTTCAGTGATTTAAGAGAAGTTTTCATTGCTTGCTGCGACTCGAGTTTTGAATGTTAATCACTAACTTTATTTATCTAACATTATTTCGCGGATCCTTACTCATTTGTTTTCGGCTAAAAAGATTCTCTGCTAGTTTGCGAATACTAGAAAATGAGGAAACAATATGGAAATGCACATGAACGCGGTACGCTTCATCCTAAAACAGGGATGGAAACTGAGTTTGTAAAAAGGTTCGAGGGGATGGATCATAAGGGACTTTCTCAAAGCTATTTAATGAGAACTGGCGAGAGTAATTTCACAGCGGTAGGGATCTTTGATAGTAAGCAAGACCTGATAGACGCACGGCCAACTATGATCTGTAACCTCAATAGCATAAGAGATTCGCTAGGAGTAATATCTCCAGACTTAGGCGTGACTGACCCAGTTTCGGGTCCGGTGGTCTGCAGATCGTAGGAACGAAGCAGGCAAATAGGGCGAGTTGCCCGGTATTGGTTGGGGGTCAGCTAACCATATATTGTGTGAGTTCGTGTACAGCGTTGTTTAAGGAGAGCAGTCGTTTTGGGTCGAAGACACAGGATATCAATATATAATTTAACATAATATATATTATACGCACTATTATAGATGTAATTTTCGATACCAATATGAAGCAGTGACATACTAATAAGTTATAGTTAATCTTAAAACTAAGGTTTTTGGAGTTAACAAAAGGCATATCTTTCTACTTAAAATTGATAGGTAGATAGGCGGCCTGCGTGTACTTAGGAGAGAAACTTAAGTTGAGAATTGTTTCGTTTAACGTCAATAGTGTAAGGGTAAGGCTACCGCAGCTTGAAAAAGTAATTTCGTCTTACCAACCTGAGATAATTGGTTTACAGGAAACTAAGGTGACAGACGAGGATTTCCCAACGGAGGAAATTAACGCCTTAGGTTACCATGCTGCGTTCTATGGACAAAAAACGCACTACGGAGTGGCGATACTGTCAAAAATTCGACCAGATCATGTAACTTTCGGTCTGCCGAATGATGACGTGAGCGCCCAGCGTCGCTTCATTGAATGTAAATTCAATTTAAATAATGATCGTCAACTTAGCGTTATCAATTGCTATTTTCCTCAAGGAAGTGACCGAAAGCACCCGACAAAATTTCCTGCAAAGGAAAAATTCTACGCGGATGTTTATAATTATCTGGATGACCGATATGTGCCAGAAGACTTATTGATCCTTATGGGTGATATGAACGTTGCGCCAATTGATAAAGATATTGGAATCGGAGAAGAGAATCGTAAGCGGTGGTTACGTGATGGTAAAACGAGTTTCCTACCTGAAGAACGAGAGTGGCTTGATAGGATTTTGAATTGGGGAATGACAGACAGTTTCCGAGCACACCATCCGAGCAGGAATGATCTCTTTAGTTGGTTCGACTACAGAAGCCGCGGTTTTGAACGAAGCCCGAAGAGAGGTTTAAGAATCGACTTAATTTTAAACTCAATAGCTTTGAATCAGTTTAGCAAAGACTCTGGCATTGACTACGAGGTCAGGGGTATGGAGCGACCGTCAGATCACTGCCCCATTTGGACGGAATTTGAAGTCTAATTCGTGGAAAATTCGAGAGAAAATGTAATAGGAATGACACTAGTTATTTCATTCAGCCCCGCTATTGCCCTCAAGGATTCAATTCCTCCTAACAAGTTATAATTGCCTGCATTGAGTATCAAGGGTTGAACGCTTAACACATGCCAAAGGTTTTCCTGGGTTCGAGTGACTTTTACTGAAGCAGACATTGTCCCATCCATACCATGAAGATTTATACCGATTGGAATCGACCTTAACAGACTTGTCCCATGAGGAAGATCGTCGAACTCATCGATTTTCAGTTGGGCGCTTACAGTTGCCAAAGAGAAGGTTTCCACATCAAATAGCATACTCTTTAATCGATCATTTCTTATGGGTATGTTGGTCTCTACACTCGCAAGCCCAACTTTAACGACAGCACTACCATCTTGTTTTACAACGCCGCTAAGCGCGTCAAATCGATGAACCTCGGCAACCACCCCATTCTTGATCGAAATGAAACTCAAATAAGAGTTATCGCTGTCTAAAGTCCAGTCCGCAAGGCATGATGGAACTAAAAACATGCAGAATAAAAAGTATTTTCTCATAAGGTATGTGTTGGTCTGAATTAAAATGCAAGTATAGCGGCATTACGATGATTCAGTCGATAATCTTCCCAGGCGTCTGATTTTTCCCAACATCCTGACGCTCGTAGAGGTTACATTCACTGAGTCGTATTCCGCGCTAGATTAGAACATCAATACTTCTTTGAGCGGTTTCTTCCAGATCTGTCGAAGGAGCTGGTTCAGGCGCCCTATTCTGCTGCTCAAAGCGAAGATCATCCCGAGCTCTTTGTTCTACAGCAGTTAATTCGCCGACTACGGAGGGTTGTCGCGACCTTTCCAGATTCTGATAGGTGTCGTCTATCGTCCGAGGCTGCTCAAAGGATAATATGACCTCAACATCTCGTTGGGGTCTGACCGATTCTCCGTCAAGCGAAGAGACAGGGTTCTCAGATTCAGCGCTCCCCCTGTTGTTTGTCTCCTTCAGATAAGATGGAGCGGTTACACTAGCATACCCAGTGACTTCAGCCATATTTTAATCTCTTGAAAATGTGCACTACTCCGATATGCAATCTACGGGCCAAATAAATTTTCTAGGATTTTTAACAACTTACAGATTATGCAAGTAATGCGAGACTATTATCCGCTCAGAGATCGTGCAGTATCTCAAGGTATGCCTTCTCGGTGGGCATTGAACTCCAGAATCACGCTTAGATACTTTGATGATATCGGTTAATCTCGTTCCTTGTTTTTAGTGCCACCGCTCTCGCCGCTTCGCTAAAATTTGAATTAGGCGAGGCAAAAAGAATTGCCCTTGAAGATGTGATGATCGTGTTCCCCTTACCGTTGGCAGTAATCGTTGCCTCGATATCGGCCCCTTGGGTTCCAACTCCAGGGAGAAGCAAACTCATTTCCCCCACGATTTCTCTTACTCGCTTGAGCTCAATAGGATTTGTTGCGCCGACCACAAGTCCTACATTGTCGTTAAAGTTCCACTCAGTGGCAGCAAGTCTAGCGACTCGTTCGTAAAGTTTTTCACCATCCTCTAGGGTTAGATTTTGAAGATTTGCACTGCCAGGATTTGAGGTCCGACACAATATAAATATGGTCTTATCTGATCGAGATAGATATGGCTCCATGCTATCCATGCCCAAGTATGGATTTACGGTTACGGCATCCGCATCATACCGTTCAAATAGTTCTCTGGCGTACATTTCTGAGGTGTTTCCAATGTCGCCACGCTTAGCATCCAGTATCACTGGAATGTCTAAGCCCTTTATGAACTGAATAGTAAGCTCAAGCTCTTTCTCAGCACCCAAAGCTGCGTAGTGAGCAATTTGTGGTTTATAACAACAAGCAATATCTTGGGTTGCTTCAATTATTGCTTTATTAAAAGAAAATATTGGGTATTTATCTTTTTTTACTACTTCTGGAAGACTCTTGTATTCCGGGTCCAGGCCTACGCAAAGAAGAGAGTTCTTGGCTGACTGCTGCGACAACATGTTGTTAAAAAAATAGTTATCCACTTATTGCCCTCCAAAATCGCAAGCAATTATTCGTTAGTAAGACTAATTAAAAAAGCCAACTGAGGGATGGAGACATTCTCAGTACTCCCACAGAACACATACTCAGTGGTTAGTAGCATTGCCTCCAGTTTTTGAGCTCTTTATTTATTAAATTAATCTCGTTTCACTATAGGTCCATCCTTGGAGTCTTCTATAGAAAATCCTAGTTTACTAATCTCATCCCTGAATCTGTCAGCAGCTTCCCAATCCTTGGATTGACGTGCCTCCTCGCGTTTTGCTAACAAGCCAGTGATCTCGTCTGGAATCTCAACTTTTTCAGGCATCCAACCTTCAATGTCTAGGCCAAAAATTTCATCGAAAGCCAATAATGTTGCTTTTTTGACCCCTTCAGGCTCTCCCGATCGCACAAGCTCCCATGCAATAGCTAAAGCTCGGGGAAGGTTAAGGTCGTTGTAAAGATGCTGCACAAATCGATTATAGTACTTTTCGGAGATTTCGCTTGGAGGCCCCCAGCTATAAGCAGCTTCATATAAACGCATTAAACTGGTATCGGCTGCCTTCAAACTAGCCCAAGTAAAGGACAGCTCGCTCCGGTAGTGCGCCTGTAAACAAAAATAGCGAAACACTAAGGGCGGGTAGCCTTTTTCTATAAGAGTCTCCAGACGCACAAAATCTCCAGTTGATTTCGACATCTTAGAATCTTTCATCTGCAGAAAGTAACCATGTACCCAGAAATTCGCTAACCGGGTCCCTTTACTTGCCTCTGTTTGCGCAATCTCATTGGTATGATGAATCGGTATATGGTCTTTCCCTCCACAATGAATATCAAAATAATCGCCGAGGTAACGAGCCGACATTGCTGAGCACTCAATATGCCAACCTGGAAAACCCACACCCCAAGGGCTATCCCACTCCATTTGACGCTGTTCATCGGGATTGGAAAATTTCCATAATGCAAAGTCAGTGACAAAACGTCGCTCCCCCTGCTCTACTCTTGCGCCAACTTGAAGACCATCAATATCTAATCTCGCAAGATGCCCATAATTATCAAGTTTACGGGAGTCGAAATAAATTCCATCACTTGTTTGGTATACAAACCCTTTTAACTCCAGGTCTCTGATAAAGGCAATCTGTTCGTCAATGTGATCAGTTGCCTTACACCAGATATCTGGTTCCAAAATGTTGAGACTGCGCAGATCATTCTTAAAAGCTTTAGTATAAAATTCTGCAATTTGCCAAGCGGTCATACCAGTCCGTCGAGAGCCAACCTCCATCTTATCTTCGCCTGAATCCGCATCAGAGGTTAGATGTCCAACATCGGTAATATTCATCACGTGCCTGACTGTAAACCCTGCATGTGTAATAGTTCGGCGGAGTAAGTCCTCAAATATGTAGGTCCTTAGATTTCCTATATGAACGAAGTTATAAACCGTTGGGCCACAAGCATAAAACCGAATCTCATTACCTGCTATAGGATGTAACTCGCGAACCTTCCGCTCATAGGTATCAAAAAGTTTTAGCTGTATTTGAGACATGAACTTATCGTTTTACTTTCTCAGCGAGCACACGTTCTACGGTCTCTACTATTGTCTGGGTCTGAGAATCAATTTCAATATTGACGTCATCTCCAACAGAAAGGAGGGAAAAATTTGTCATTCTAAGTGTTTCAGGAATAAGGTTCACGGCTAACTCGCTTGCCTGATAATTGACAGCGGCAATAGTAAGGCTCGCACCGTTTATGGCGATGAAACCCTTGTTAAACAAATACCGTAACCAGTTTTTGGGAACCGAAAAGTTAATACGCCAGTTGTTTGGATCCGTCTCCACCGAGCATACACGTGCAGTGCCCATAATATGACCAGATACCACGTGTCCACCGATCTCTGAACTATACTTCATGGATCTTTCTATATTTACCATAGTCCCAACTTGAATTGATTTCAGATTAGACAGTTCTAAAGTTTCCCTAACAGCGTCAAAACTAATGTTATTGTGACGAAGATCGGTAACGGAAAGGCAGACTCCATTTATGGCGACACTTGCTCCAACCTCAAGATCTGAGACTAATAGATCGGTAAATTCGATCGAGAATGTGCTCAGCCCGTCGGCTAGTGCCAAGGTTTTAATCGGCAGCATTGCCTGTACAATTCCAGTAAACAAATCAACCACCTTAATTAAGGGTTTACTAGTTTATATAATACATCCCAAGGACAAATGCGCTTGGAGTCTCAAATGATGGTGACGTTAGCATGACGTTTATTTTTTGGAAATAAGATATTAATGGTAATGGAAATTTTTATTCGCCAAGAAAATTATGGAAAGAGCATCGGATACAAAGAAAAAATGGAGATTTTCGTGACAGCCAGTTCAGTACAGATTTAGGTTTTTGGGGGCGCTTGACTATGGGTACTGAGGGGTCATGGGTTTTGGTGTGCGGCAGTATCGCTATTGATCTTTTGGGTAATTACGATGGATCTTTTGACGATTATGAAAAAAAATACAAAACAAAGGGGCTGAATATTTCACTACAACTCAGTGAAATACGTAGTACGTTCGGAGGCTGCGGATTAAATATCACTTATGGCTTACACAGCCTGTCGGTGCCTGTGATTCCGCTCTCAGTGGCAGGAACGGATTATGTTGACCAATATCAGAAACATCTAACTAACCTAGGTATTGAGACCGATTATATTGCGATAGATAAATCGTTACGAAACAGCGCGAAGGCTCTCATTATAAGTGATAATCAGGGCAATCAAATAACTGGGTTCCATTCAGGAGCAGCGTCGTCCTCGATGAGAAGATTACCCAGCGAGATAAAGAATATTGAATGTTGTCGTATTTGCATTTTAGCTCCGGAAAGCGCCTCTATTATGCTTCGACAGGCTAGGAATTTAGCCGAGCTCGAGATCCCAATCATTTTTGATCCTGGCCAAGGTATAGCAGATTTTTCCGAGACAGAGATTAATGAACTGATCCATTTATCTCACATTATGATTATCAATTCCCACGAGTATCAAATATTACTTGAGAACTCCCAGCTTTCGGAGGCGCAGCTTTTGGCTATGTTGGAACAGCTCGTTGTTACGAGGGGGGGCGAAGGTGTCGATGTTTACGAATCAGGAGAGTCTTTTCATATTCCAGCGGTCGAGGGTGTTTCAGTGGTTGACCCAACTGGTTGTGGCGATGCATTTCGAGCGGGTTACGTGTATGGGCTAATGCGAAATTACTCAGTAAAAAAATGCGCGCGTATTGGTTGTGTTGTTGCTTCAATAAATCTTGAACATATGGATACTCAAACCTACAAATGCGATGAGGCAATTTTGAGTGCGCGGTACGAATTAGCTTATAAGGAAATGTTAGATTGACCTCTGGCACTGTCATTTTTTTAAACGGCGTTTCAAGCTCAGGCAAAACTACTCTTGCTAAGGAGTTACAGGAGCAACTGGAACAACCATTCTTACATTTAGCACTCGATCAATTTCGAGATAGTCTTCCGGATAAATTCCGGGGATTAAATTCCGCACAGGGCACTACTGGAGCGCGTGGTTTAAATGTTGTGCCTTGCTTGGATGATGAAAAACCTATCACTTCGATTATATTTGGAGAAACGGGAAAACTGATGTTGAAAGGGATGCGGAGTGCGATGGCTGCAATGGTTGAGGTCGGAAACAATATAATTATTGATGATATTATTTTAGAGGCTGATTTTCTAAATGCGTATTTGAAAGTTTTCGAGGATCTCGAGGTGTATTTCATTGGCGTAAAGTGTGCAATCGAAGTGGCTGAGGAACGTGAAGCACAGCGTCATGGCCGTTTCCCTGGTACGGCGTTAAGTCATCTGTTAATTTGCCATGCACATGAGCTCTATGACTTGGAGATAGATACAGGAAGGAACTCCCCCAGAGAATGCGCTGCCCGAATTGTTGACCGTCTGCAGTCCCCACCGAGAGCGTTTGCAAAGTTGAGGAATCTACGATTCGGTTCATTACAAAAATGACTAAATCGAAGTAGTCCAAATCTTCAATGCAGAAGAAAAAAAATATCCGTATACATCGAGTTTTAGGCTTTTTAGTTTTGGTGCATATCGTTTTTTTCGCCTATCCAGTTTTACGAATTTGCTTTTGGTTACAACTGAGTCCATATACTAGTCTTTTCTTTGGACTACCCTTGGTCTTCGGTCAAGTGCTTATGCGCTGGCTAAACAGACGCATCAACAATAAGGGGACCCGTGCACTGCGTCATGTTGCTGATTTCTTCTTGGGAATTAGCCCAACGCTATTATTTAGTGTTCTTTGTGCCGAGGTATTTCTTATTGCAGGGGTAATAGAGCCTCATCAAGCCGCAGTCTACTCCTTAATTTTTTCCGTCTGCATTGGTCTTATTGGATTGTATAAAGCGAGCTTTCCTATTGTTAGATTGGTTGAGTTAGACTCTGAAAAAATAAAAACACATTTAAGATTTGTACAAATATCTGATGTTCATATTGGATCCAGAAGCATCAGGTTCCTTAAGAGTGTCATCACAAAGATAAAAAAATTAGACCCGGAGTTTCTTGCAGTTACTGGGGACTTCATAGACTACTCAGGTATTGAAATCGACAAGTTGGTGGCCCTTAAGGACCTCTCCTGCCCAATCTATTTTGTGATTGGAAATCACGAGAGATATGAAGATCTGGACCAAATTCTCGACCGATTAATATCTCTTGGGGTATTTGTTCTTCGGTCGAGTTATTGTTATCCACGCGATGATCTTCAGGTAATCGGGATAGACGATAAAGACGATCCTTTACAAGTTGAGAAAGAACTAGCAAGGATAGACGTTAATCAAAACGGGTTTTCATTACTAATGTATCACAGACCAATGGGGTTTGAATCAGCCCAAAAAAAAGGAATAGATCTTATGATCAGTGGCCATACGCATAATGGCCAAATTTTCCCTTTTAATCTTGTAGTGAAAAGCGTGTTCCCCCATCTTGCAGGCCTCTACCGTGGCATTAACGGGGACTTGTACGTCTCGCAGGGAACGGGAACTTGGGGTCCCACGATGCGTATTGGTACAGTGGCTGAAATAACTTTGTTTAATATTAGGAAGGTCTAAACGTTGAAAACAGAAATTAAAACCCTTCGAGATCTAATTTCAAAGAGCAATCGCATCGTCATCTTTACAGGAGCCGGCATTTCGACTGAGTCAGGTATCCCCGACTTTCGAGGTCCTCAGGGTCTTTGGAAGACAGTAAGCCCCATCGACTTTAGCGATTTTATAAGCTCAGAAGAAAAACGGCGAGAACGTTGGTCCCGTCAATTTAATGGCGATAACGAAATGGCTCGAGCGAAACCTAATCTAGGCCATATGGCCGTCGCAAAACTCGTGGCATTAGGAAAGGTAAGTCATGTCATCACCCAAAATGTTGATGGTTTACACCAAAAATCCGGTATCCCTGAGGAGTTTATCATCGAACTTCATGGCAACAGTAGCTACGCTAAATGTCTTGAATGTGAGAAGAGATTTGAACTTTTGCCCTTAAAAACTGAGTTCCTCGCAAATGGAACTCTCCCAACGTGTGATGTTTGCGGTGGCATCGTAAAAACTGCAACCATTTCATTTGGTCAGCCGATGCCTATTCATGCTATGCAATCCGCTGATGAGGCTGCTTTAAGCTGCGATCTATTCATTGCGATTGGGTCCTCACTGCAGGTATTTCCCGCCGCAAGCTTACCGAACGTAGCAAAGAATGCTGGAGCTAAACTAGCTATCATCAATAATGCAGCAACTGATCTAGATGCTGTTTGTGACTTGGTAATTCACGCCCAAATTGGTGAAACGCTTAGCGCCGTAATTTGATCTTATCCTAGACGAGTATTTTCGTAATCGATGTTAACAGTAGCTCGATATCAATTGGTTTAAGAATAACGGCTTGCAAAATTTTGGGCGAAGAAAACCCGATTTGACTTGTGCACATTATGATAGGGATTTTCGGATTTCTCAGGCGCAGATTCTTGGCCAGCTCTAGACCATCTAATTCAGGCATTTGGTGATCTAAAATAGCCAGATCGAATTTGGTGGGGTTTATCTTAAAGGCTTCGATAGCCGAAAAGGCGTTGGTAAAGCTAGTCACCTTAAAGAATTTAGCCCTCATAAGTTCGGTTAGCAGCTCGGTAATCATCAATTCATCATCAACGATTAAAATGTGTTTTCGCTCCGATGCTACGGATGTCTTCTGCTCATCGATCAGGTCCACTGCGGCTCGTAAATGCTTCATTAGTTGCGATTGATATGTGGAGATACTTGTTTTCACCTTTGAGGTGGCTGGGAGTGAATCATCTAAAATTAGCTGAACTAATTCACCATAGCTCAATGCTGCATTGGTCAAATGACGTAGATCTCTGACTAATCTTTTAGACGGCGCGAGCGCCGATTGTATCCGTTGTTCTAATGCTTTTTGCTGAGAAAGATCCTGTATCCAAAAACTCCTATTGTCTATACCTTTAGTAATAAGTGCTATTTTTTGGGAGCCTGCAGACACGAATATACACTCCAATTGATCGTTATTGGACTGAAGAAAGGAACGTAACCGAAGCTGGTCATCAACATGCACGCATGCTTCAAAGCTCTTGCCTTCTTGGATACCAAACAACTTGTATGCTGAGATGTTCGCTCGCAATACTTTATTTGCTTGATCGATAACAATGAAACCTGCTGGTGAAGTCTGAGTTGCGTCTTCTGACAATTTTTTTTACCGTAGTAATTATTCGAGTTAAAACAAATGGCTTTCCATCGCTCAGTAACCAGGTTACTTTGAGGCGTCAAACTTTGTTACTTAGGATGGCAGATAATGCCCTCCTGTTGTTATCATCTCTACTTTTATTGAAAGTTATACTGTGCTTAAAAACCTTACAATTCAAACGATCATAGCCGCCAGCTTTGGAGTAGGCCTAGCATTGATGTTCGGTAGCCCAGATTGGCTTGCGGCACCCAATACCCTTTACGAATGTATTCTACTGTTGAAATCAGTCTTTCTCTCTGCATTACGTATGCTAATTGCCCCGCTAATATTTTTTTCACTTATCAACGGTATAGCCGGCATTGGAAATGTAGTGCGACTAAAAAGGCTCGGTGGGGTTACTATTTCCTATTACTTGATAACTACTAGCATCGCAACATTTCTGGCATTGATTGCAGTTTTCTTTATACATCCTTGGACTGCGTACCCCCCCGTTATGGAAGCCGTTTTGATTAGTGAGGAGCGGCTACTTGATCCAAATGCAGATTCGATCATTCTCGTTCTCAATGGGTTGCTGACGCAGGCATTTACAAACCCTTTTTCAGCCTTGGTTAACCTAAATATTTTGGGAATTGTTACCAACGCTTTCCTTATTGGTCTTGGAATGGTTTTGGTACTTCCAGAGGATAGTC
The DNA here is from genome assembly GCA_036337195.1 of Pseudomonadota bacterium. Taxonomy (GTDB): domain Bacteria; phylum Pseudomonadota; class Gammaproteobacteria; order Pseudomonadales; family Azotimanducaceae; genus UBA7455. Next base: position 77,698 of record JAYZES010000010.1, on the reverse strand, counting down.
CACTCTTTACTGTTTTCCGTGATACCAACCAAGTTATAGCAAAAATTCTGGGCTGGGTTATTCGATTCTTACCCATAGGTATCTTTGCCATTTTATTTGATTTCACAATAAAGACTGCCGCAGATTCGGGGCATAGTGCCACCTTTTTAAATCAGCTACTTCACTTCTCTCTTTTGGTGACTTCGGTCACATTAGCTCACGCTATGTTAGTACTCCCAGCGATTGCTTATTTTTTTACAGGAATAACACCTGCTAGGTTGTTCCGTAATATAGCTCGTCCTATGCTAGTTGCCTTTAGCACTTCATCAAGCTCTGCAACGCTTCCCATTACAATGCGAGCGGCAGAAGAGAATTTAAAAGTTCCTGGTACTGTTAGCAGCTTCGTGCTTCCTCTTGGGGCTACTATGAATATGGATGGTACCGCATTATTTGAGGCATTAGCTGCAGTCTTCCTTGCCTATCTCTTTGGAATTGAACTAACGACTGTAATGATATTTACTATCTTCTTGATGGCAATGGTTGCATCGATCGGAGCTCCGGGAATGCCTTCGGCGTCAATGGCTGGCATGCAGATGGTAATGCTTGCCGTTGGGATCCCACTCGAGGCAATCGCTATTCTGCTAGTAATTGAGAGGCCTCTGGACACTATTCGAACGGCGGTAAATGTCGAGGGTGATCTAGTAGGAGCCCTCTTCGTAAGCAGTCGGTTACGTTAATTTTGGATGTCGTGCGCTAAAATTAAGCGTGCAAAATAGTTCAGAAACTCTCGATGTCGCGAGTTTATCTTTTGTCTATCTAAGGAATCTTGGCCTTTCTGGCTTACAATAAATTCAAAGCAAGTCGTGATTGTCGCTTCCGAACCAATAACCTCCTGTAATTCCATATTTAAATAGTCATGCAGTAACTCCAGATCAGCTTCTTCAAGGCCAGCACCTTTCGGGTCCACAACTGCATTGCCCCAAATGGTTGCTAAGAAAATCTGATATCTCTCTTTATCAATGAATTCTTCCGTAATTCTGCACCGCTCTAAAATCTCGTCGATCGCTGGCCCGTATAGTTTTCTCAAGTGGTTAAGTTCCATGACGATTAGTATAAACTAGAACTCACATGTTCCTTCTATTAGGCAAATGAGAAAAACGAAAATTATTTGTACAGTTGGTCCTGCTACTAGTACCTATCCTATGCTGGAAAAAATGGTCGATGCTGGGATGGACATTGTGCGTCTAAATATGTCTCACGGGGACCATGAAACCGCCGCTCAAGTAATTAAATCTATAAGGACGCTAAATCGCAAGGTCACTTACCCTATCGCTATATTATTAGATACTCAAGGACCTGAAATCCGAACAGGTGATTTGGCTACAGAATTGGAGCTAAAAAATGGCTCAGTTATCAATATAAGCGTACGAGATACAAAAGATATTGAAGAGTCCTCCTTCCATATTGATTATGCAGATTTAATAGATGCTGTAGCGGTTGGTGACAGGATAACCGTAGACAACGGTATCATTAATCTTGAAGTTTTAGAGAAACATGAACTCGGTACTATGAAATGCAAAGTGATCGACGGCGGGATATTGAAGAGTAAACGCCACGTAAACCTACCGGGAATTCGTGTCAATCTTCCAGCCATTACGAAAAAGGATAAAGCCGATATTCTTTTTGGTATCGAACAGCAAATCGATTTTATCGCCTTATCCTTCGTACGCCAGGCCGAAGATATCCGTGAATTACGTGAATTAATTGGTGATAAAGCGGGAAAAATAAAAATTATTGCCAAGATAGAAGATCAGGAGGGAGTTGCAAATCTTGAGGATATATTACGAGAAGCGGATGGCGTTATGGTAGCCAGAGGTGATTTGGGAGTAGAGATCAATGTCGCAGAATTACCCAATGTACAACGCCGTATTGTTCAACTTTGTGCAGAGCACGGCAAAAGAGTGATCGTAGCTACTCACCTACTAGAATCAATGATCGAAAATCCAATACCAACCCGAGCAGAAGTGACCGATGTAGCGAATGCCATCTACGAAGAAGTTGATGCGGTTATGCTGTCAGGCGAGACAACAATCGGCAAGTATCCAGTGCGCTGTGTCGAGCAGCTCGTTGAAATTGCTGAAACGACCGAGTCAGTCGCAGGACTCAATTTTGTGGCACACCTACATCATGGAGGCGACAAGCAACGCCTTGCTTATACTGCTGTGAACCTCGCGGAAACTATCGCGGCCAAAGGAATTGTAGTGATTACCAGGAGGGGCTTTATGGCCGACTGTGTGACTAATTGTCACCCTCAAAAGACTAGAATTTACGCATTCACTAATGATTCTCAGACCCGTCGACGGCTAATCTTAAATCGGAATGTATCATCATTCCGCACAGCGTTTAGCAATGACCCCGAAAAAACCCTCCAAACCGCCTTTGACGTACTTAAGCTGAGGGCAGGCCTCAAGTCTGAAGACAAGGTTGTGGTGATATCAGACGTGCTTGAGGCGTCTGGAATCGAAGCTATTCAAATCCGATACCTACCTTAGTTTTTTAGACAAATATCAGCCACTTCCCCAAATTGGCTAACAAAATGCGTTTTTACGCCCTTCTTTATATAGGCCGGGATTTCGGAGTAATCTCTCTCATTATCCTTCGGTAGAATAATCTTATTAATCCCTGCCCTCTTAGCTGCAATGACCTTTTCTCTTATTCCTCCCACAGCTAGAACTTTCCCTGTTAGCGTTAGTTCCCCTGTCATTGCTATGTCACCCCTAATTGGACAGGATCTTGCCAGAGATAACAGTGCAATTCCCATAGTGATTCCGGCGCTAGGACCGTCCTTTGGCGTTGCTCCCTCGGGAACGTGCAAATGAATGAAAGCATCATCAAAGAATTTTTCTTCGGCGCCTAGCGAGGTGAGATTCGAGGCAACGAAGCTATAGGCAATTTGTGCTGATTCCTGCATCACATCGCCTAACTGGCCGGTCTGTTTGAATCCTCGATTACCTCCGTGAATTTTTGAGCATTCAATTGCCAAAGTTGTGCCTCCGAGAGCAGTCCACGCAAGTCCGTTCACGACACCAACACCCTTCCTAGCTTTCTGCTTTTTGAATAAGGGGGCTCCCAAATATTCCTCAATATCCCGAGCATTGACGACTATTTTCTTCTTCTCGTTCTTTAACAGCTGAACTACAGATTTGCGGACGATACTCCCCAGCTGCTTATCTAAAGCTCGAACACCAGCTTCGCGGGCATAACCCTCTATAACCCTTCTCAACCCCGCGTCGCCTATTCTAAGCTTGCTTGCTGGCACTCCCGCCTTTTTTAATTGTCTCTTCCATAGATGGTTTTTTGCGATTTGTAGTTTCTCTTCTGCTAAATAACCCGCTAGCCGTATTGCTTCCATTCGATCAAGTAAAGGTCCAGGGATAGTATCTAATTGATTTGCGGTACAGATAAAAAGTACTTTCGATAGATCTACACGAAGATCCATATAATGGTCTAGAAACTCGTTATTCTGCTCAGGATCTAGAACCTCTAGCAGAGCAGATGCTGGGTCCCCTTGGTACGAAGCGCCTACTTTATCAATCTCATCGAGCATTATGACGGGATTACAAACTTCTACCTCTTTAAGGGCCTGTACTAATTTTCCAGGCATGGCTCCTACATACGTGCGCCTATGACCCTTTATCTCCGCCTCGTCGCGCATACCCCCGAGACTAAATCTATAAAACTTCCTACCAAGGGCGTTGGCGATTGATTTTCCAATTGAAGTCTTACCCACACCAGGAGGTCCCACGAAAAGCAGAATTGATCCAGCTATGTACCCTCGATAGGCTCCCATTGCCAAAAACTCGATAATACGTTCCTTCACGTCACTAAGCCCATCATGATCTTGATCGAGAATTGTTAAAGCATTCTTCAGGTCAAATTGATCCTCAGAGGTCACACCCCAAGGTACGGAAGTAACCCAATCAAGATAGCCTCTTGTGACACCGTACTCCGCGGATGCTGGCTCCAGTACCTGCAATTTTTTTAGTTCATCCTGTACCCGACTCTTTACGTGCTCCGGCGGGTGAAGTCTCTCCATTCTCTCTGTGAACTGATCTGCATCTGCCTGACGATCGTCCTTGGAAATCCCAAGCTCCTGTTGGATAACCTTCAATTGCTGCCGGAGGAAAAATTCCTTCTGTTGGTCATTCACTTGTTCTTGCATCTGCTCAGTAATCTGCGCTTGAATTTTAGCTACTTCAAGTTCCTTGGTAAGAAGCAATAACACCTTCTCCATTCGTTCATTTAGGTCAAATGTTTCTAGGATGTCCTGTAAGTCGTCGGACTCAGCAGAGGTTATCGCTGCGGCAAAGTCTGCCAACGCCGATGGCTCGTTAGCGTTAAAGTGATTCAAATAGTGCTTTAGCTCCTCATTGTAGAGTGGATTGAGGGTCATCAATTCTTTTATAATGTTGATCAACGCCATCGCGTACGCTCGAACTTGGCTATCATCTGCGACGGGAGCTGCTTCGACATACTCGACTCTTACAAGGTAGGGCGGCTTCTTTTTTATCCACACTCGTATCCTGAAACGTCTTATACCTTGGGCAATAAACTGAACCTTGTCCTTGTCTTGTTGGATTCGGTGAAGCCTTACAACACATCCGACGGAACAAATATCGTCAGGCGAGGACTGAGATTTGCCTGAGGGAGCGTAACTTAATGCCAGCAGTTTGTGTGCAGTCGCCCCAACTTCTTCTAGGCCTGAGCCCCACGGATCTGCATTTACAACAATCGGTTGCACCAGCACAGGGAAATAGGGCCTTTCTCCCAGCGGGATTAACTGAAGCGTGTCTGGAAGAACTTCATCCGGGCGAGCAACTTCTTGTTGCCCGTCTCGTGGGATGTATTCGACTTGATTATCGCTACTTTTCTTTTTGATCATAAGATAGTTTTCCAAGATCTCGCTCGGAAAGGTGGGGTTTAAATATAACTTTTCAAGCAGGATCGGGAAAAGTGGACTGGATCAGGTAAAACTTACTTCTTTTGTAACATGAGATATAACTTCCATCACATAAAAGCGATATTTACCGATATTAAAATCCTATATATCGAACAATATCTTCATTTGTCTCTCGGTCTGATCTAACCGAATTTGCAGCAAACGTTTCATCGGGGTATCCCATTGCAACGCATGTCATTATTACTTGGTCATCGGGAATGTTGGCGACCTCCCTAACAATATCGGAACGCATAATACCTTGACCATTGACAACGCACCCTAGCCCCTTCGACCATGCGGCTAAAACAATTCCATAACACAGTGCTCCGAGATCGAATCGGGCTTCTGCACCAGTGTCTAAAACACGGTCGTAAGTCAAAACACATGACACAGGAGCGTCAAATTGTCTAAATCCCCTGAGAACCCAGTCCTGTCTACCCTCTTTATCTTCTCGAGCAATTCCCATCGCGCCGAAAAGCTTCTTTGCTATCGCGACCTGGCGGAAGCGATGTTCCCCTTCATATTGTCCATGCGAAGGTATATCTCTTTTCGGTGGTGCCCCTTTTGACATTTCTGTCATATTTCTCGTTCTTACCTCATCCAACGCATTACCAGTCAAGACGTGCACATGCCACGGCTGAGTATTCATTGACGAGGGAGCACGCTTTGCAAGTGATATGATCTCCTCAATGAGCTCTTTGGGGATTGGGTCGACCTTATAGCCGCGGACGCTTTGCCGACTCATAACCACTTCCTCAAAATCCACCGCTGGCCTCCTTCAATTCTTCATGAACGCATGACTTGCTAATCGGGACTAAGAATTAAACTCCCCAAAATAACAACACTTTACCCATATCTCTCAGAATTTTAGCAAGCATGATCACTCAACTGAAAGCCTTATTACTTAACCTTAATTTTGCGTCGCCCCGCTCGTGCCTGCGGTATCCGGTAATTAATATCCGGTCACAGTTTAAGCGCGAGGCTACCAATGTTTTTCGCCTTTAGGTCTTTCCAAACCGCTGTACCATTATAAAACTGCGAGGTATCGAACAGCCATTTATATTGCGATTGCCTGTCATAACCTCGCTGAAGAGCGACTTGGTTGAGGGTGGCGATCTCATCAACTCCGCACCAAAGAATACCATCCTGGCAGTAGGACGTATCAACGAAATATCGGCGGTAGTCCTCTCCTCCTGGCTTCGGACGTCTCGCATGCAAGATTGCTGAGTGCAGAATGATAATAGAACCGGGTGCAAGAGAGTCAATTGTGATTGAGCCGGGTAAATCCGCATATCCGAAATCATACAATGCGCGTCTATCCATCACTTGTCGTTGTGAACCAGGTAGTAACAGCAGATCACCAATTTCGCCGTTCAAGCCATCAAAGTACATGAACACGTGAACCATAAGATGTGACCGGTTGGTCTGCGGCAACTGCTCGTAATCATGATGCCATGGCTCTCCTTTTTCTCCTTCGGCCTGCGAGCTTGCATGCATATGATGATGGGTAAACCGGGTACCGCTCATGAGTTGTGTAACGCGAGCGATGATCCCCGGTTCCGAGGTCAAAAAACCGAGCTCAGGATAATTCATTAATATATCCAAGCGATCGTCGGGTCTGACCCCCTTTGCCGTCATTCGATCCATATCATCTTTGACACGCTGAGCGTGCTGCGGCTCAAAGTAACCTTCCAAAACAAGATATCCATCCATTTTGAAAGAGTCTAGTTGCTGCTGCGAGAGAAGTTGTTCCATTCGCCTCAGCGTACAATAATGACTTCTCCTGATGCAACCGCTCCACTAGGAGGCTGCCTTGAAAAGGTTGGTTTGAGCGCTTCTGACGAAGACCGACACAGAAAGCCATAGCTATGTTCTAGAATACTGTCTAAGTTGAGAAAATCTTTAGTCATACCGGAAAGGGTGAGGGCTAATTCATGTAAAACAGATACTTACCCTATATTTATCAACAGATTTGAAGGTGCATTAGGAAAAATGGATATAAATGTGATCTGTAACCCAGGAGATATAGTGCCGGGACGGCCTACTTCGCCGCACAATAAAGATTGAATAACTTGAAAGATATGTTTCGAGGTGAAATCAGTACTGGCATCTGTCGTAATTTCCTCGTACTTTTACTTCGAACTTTTTGAGATCAAAAGAGGAATTTAACCATGACTGCAGCCACTAATTACGCCGGAATACTCAGAAACGTCACATTAGGTCAGGCAGGTTCGTTTATTGGCTTTATGACCCTTGCTGCATCACTCTTTCTTGTCGCCTTTGAGCTGAAACAGGCGAGAGATATTGCTGAAATTGAACTTACCACTCAGAGGCTAGACATATACCATAAGGTTAATAGTATCTATGATCCAGAGTCTCGCATCAGAACAGATGAGGTACTTAGGAAACTCGTTAAGGCAGGTATAGAAACTTTGAGCCCTTCAGAGATGGCGGTTGCTTGGATAGCAGTTGAAGGTAATCTGAATATTGCAAGTTTAGCATACCAAACCTATACAAAAGGCTTACGACAAGAATTTTTTGAGTATGAGCTAGATGGTTACGCTTCATTGATTTGCCACTTCCCTATTCTTTTTGAAGAACTTTTGGGGATTGACGAATTCGACACTCTGTTAAAAAAACGGGCAGCGACAATTGACTGTACTCAGTTACCACCACCATTTTTGGAGGACAGGCTTAAAGCTCGTTGATGACTAGACTTGCCCAGTACTCCTAAGATGGCTGAAATTGTGATGGCAGCGCCTGGAAAGTCTGAGAACCGTTGAGAGGCATTTGCAAGCTAGTTTCTTGTAGAGATCTCGTAGGGTATGCTGAGGCCAGGGTCTAGAAGGGAAAGGTGCGGTAAAACAGGAAACTCGCGGGACGTTACTGATAATAAGGTTGCACCAGGGTTGCACCGGCGCTTTTTTACAACCTTTTTTGGTTTGGGGTAATAGTAAAAAACGTTTTGAACCATAGAGTTAGTGGCGCCCTGAGCAGGATTCGAACCTGCGACCCTCCGCTTAGGAGGCGGATGCTCTATCCTGCTGAGCTACCAGGGCGTGCCCCAATCATATCAAAACCATAGAAATACCTTCAGTATAACAATCTGGTGTAAACTCTCAGAAAAATCTACTCATAAAATATTTTATGCAGGATACAAGACCACTTCTGTTGGAAACGGACTTCCCGACTATTCGAAGGGATGTACTTCAGACTATTCAGGTTAACTTGGGATATCTTTGTAATCTTAGCTGCACACATTGTCACGTCAACGCAGGGCCTACGCGCACTGAGTTAATGGATCGTAAAACTATCAATGTGGTTATAGATTACTTATCAACGAAAGGAATTGGTACGTTAGATTTAACGGGCGGTTCTCCGGAAATGAATCCAAACTTTTGCTATCTTGTGGAAGCAGCTTCGAAAATGGGCGTGAGAGTCATGGATCGCTGCAATCCGACCATCTTAGAGGAAAGCGGTTACGAGTATTTGGCAGAGTTTCTTGCAAAGTATGAGGTAATCGTCATCGCTTCGATGCCATGTCATTCAGAGCAGAATGTCGATCAGCAGCGTGGGAGTGGAGTATTTCGTAAAAGCGTTGCGGGTTTAAAAAGACTTAATGCTTTAGGTTACGGGAAACCAAATTCAGGCCTGCTACTTAATCTTGTTTACAATCCTGATTCCCCCGTACTGCCGCCCCCACAAGAGGAATTAGAAAGAGACTATAAGCGAATCCTATGGGCAGATCACGGCATATCCTTTAATGAGCTTTATGTTTTGGCAAATATGCCTATCAGTCGTTTCGGTGCGCGGCTTTTGGCGAAAGGAAGTTATATTGATTATATGAATTTACTGCGAGGATCTTTTTCTCAAGCTAATCTAGATACTGTGATGTGCCGTTCTTTAATAAGCATAGATTATCAAGGTTATGTTTACGATTGCGATTTTAATCAGATGCTCTTGATGCCCCTCGTTGCAAGCGATAAACCGCGGACTCATTTGAGCGAGTTACTCAAGATAGACCTTAAAGGTATGGACATCGCGACTGGTGAACACTGTTATGGTTGCACAGCAGGTCAGGGAAGTAGCTGTGGTGGTGCTTTAAGCTAGTTTTCATTAATTGTGAGTATCACCATTGTAATTCCCGTTTTGAATGAACAGCGTCACATCAAAAAAATACTCCAATCACTAGTTGGATATGACGTCATTGTTGTGGACGGTGGTAGTCAGGATTCAACCATTGGTGTTGTCCGTCAATTTGATGTGACCTTAGTTAATTGTGCGAGGGGTCGTGCCTCTCAAATGAATGCCGGAGCAGAACGAGCCGAGGGAGACCAATTACTCTTCTTACATGCTGATACCACCTTGCCTCTGGATTGGGATGTGGTTTTAAGGAATACGAGCAGGTTAAATGTGGCCTGGGGATGTTTTGATGTTAGTTTTGATGATCGATCCATCATTTTTAATATCATTGCAAAGATGATGAATTTTAGAACTCGTTTGACCGGTGTTTGTACGGGAGACCAAGGGATGTTTATTAAGCGATCAATTTTTAACGAGGTTGGAGGTTTCGCGGATATCCCATTGATGGAGGATGTAGAGTTGAGTAAGCGGCTGAGGAACTTGTCTCGGCCCTATTGTTCTGCGAGCAAGGTAATAACTTCAAGCCGACGTTGGCGAAAGAATGGTGTTTGGAGAACAATCCTATTGATGTGGTGGTTACGCCTGCTTTATTTTTTTGGTGTCTCTCCTTGGCGTTTGGTGAAACTTTATTATCCGCGTTAGAGATGAAATACAAAGATACATCTATTCTCATTTTTTGTAAGACGCCAGTTCCTGGTGCTGTTAAAACAAGGCTTATACCCGCTTTGGGGGAAGAGAGGGCTTGTACATTACATAGAGACATGTCAGAGAGAATTATATGTGAGGTGATAGACTCTAGTCTCGGAGAGGTAATACTTTTTGTTTGGCCAGATATATCTCATGAGTTTTTTGCATCATTTAAAAAGCTGAGACTGTTTGTTCAAGAAGGGAGAAACTTAGGCGAACGCATGCATAATGCATTTAACAAAGTACTAGGCGAGAAGGATAATGCAGTTATTATTGGAACAGATTGTCCTACCCTTGATAGGCATTACCTCGATAGAGCAATCGCGAGTCTTCTCCATCATGACGCAGTAATTGGACCGGCTGAGGATGGGGGTTATGGGCTAATTGGGTTACATAGATCGAGTTCGAAGTACTTCGAGAATCTGTCTTGGGGCACCGAAAAGGTTTGCTCAGAAACCTGTCGCCGCTTTAATCAAGCTGACCTTAATTGGTCCTTGATGCCATTGATTTGGGACGTAGATCGACCTGAAGATGTTGCTCGTTACCTCTCACTTGGAAGATAAACTTACTCCAGTCTCCTTTTCGATTACACTGCATACTAAACACAGGGTGTTACAAAGATTCGGTGTATTGATTCTTCCCTGTCGTTGATTCCCTCGATACCGCTGAAGGTTGGTCTGTCTCCTTTTTTATTAAAAAGTTTTTTTTGAATTACTAAGGTTAGTGATCATTAGGTCTATGAAAATCTTTTGCGGACTTCTTGGTTTTGTTGGTGCAATTATCAAGAGCTATATCGGTAACTAGTCTCTGGTAATACAGTCACTACTCCCCTTTTCGTAACAATGAATTAAACTTCGTATCCGAGATCTTGCTAGCCTGCCTCTTCCAAGAGGGCTGTTTCCAAGACTAAGATCGTTTATCGCCATAGGAATTGATTTGTTTCTGAACTGGTCACCGATATCATATATAGACTTCCCTGGAGCTTCAGTACCGATGGCAGTTTTACCTTGCGCTGGCAAATAGGGTAAGGCTAGTGACTTTTGTGATGTAAGATCGCGCAGGACGTAGTTTTTTTAAGACTATTGTATAAAGTAATCTGTTGGTCTCTTAAGGCCTGTCCAGGTACTTTAGAAATAATTCCAAACGCTCTTTACACCAATCCGTGCGGCTCGGTGCCATCATATCACCAACGAAAACATGCTCCACTGATTCTTCATTCAAGGTTACTGGAATAAGTTCTTTTTTGTCTGAGCCCCACTTCTCGTGAACCTTGACGGCAGCTTTCGAATCAATAGTGGGATCGTTTTTCATATACATGGTACATAGTGGGATACTGAATTCGGTATAATCGACCGTACGTGCCCAATCTACTATTTTCTGCATTTCTATCAGGGCACTTACAGAGTATCCATGAGAAGAAAATTTTCGCTCAAGCTCATTTTGTAGGCTAAGTTCGCGACGCTTTCCAATGAAAATGGATATCCAATACTTAGACCAAGGCAGGGTCAAGATAGATGACATGGAAAAAAAAGGTGAATCAAGATAATGACGTGGTCTAAAGTTAGGGGCTAGAAAAATTGCTGCAAAAATTTTATCTTTGGTGAAGTTTTGTCTCGCGAGCCACACTGAAAGAGTCGCTCCAGTGGAAGTGCCTATGATGACAACCTTATCTCCAAGTTGCTGGGCGATATGCCAGCAGTCTACTATGCTTTGTAACCAATCCTCTGCACTCGCATTGATATCATTCTTTACTCCATGTCCAGCAAGGCGACCAAGTATGTAATTACAGGAGAAGTTTTGCGCTAATTGCTCTGTTAGTGGTGAAGTTTCTTTAGGTGTTGCCGAAAAACCATGAATATAGAGAAAGCAGATCCGTGTGCGTCTCGGATCAGAGGGGTCTGCCCAGCCTATATGGGCTTCTACTGAGGGCATAAGATCGGTGACTTTAGATTCGATATCTTTTAGCCAAATATCCAGATCTAATAGAGATAGGTTTATGGGTACATTCGAATTCGGTGACTTGGGATCAAGACGTGGTTTACCGAATCGCCACGAAAGAATGCTGATCAGAAAAACAAGACTAAAAATTATTAGTTTAGAGCTAAATTCCATTTTGGGGTCAGTTCAAGAAAAATTACTGAATAAATTTACGTTTTTATTTTATTTACCTGTCGAATGTATAATAGAATCTAACAACTTGGTACTGGTTTTCGGTCGAAAAGTAGTGAGGTAGCGAAAAGACAAATGCGGTTACACGCAATCAAGCTCGCAGGTTTCAAATCTTTTGTGGACCCCACAACAGTGCCATTCCCCAGTAATCTCTGTGCCGTTGTTGGTCCAAATGGTTGTGGAAAATCAAATATTATTGATGCGGTTCGGTGGGTGATGGGTGAGTCTTCAGCCAAGACGCTTCGGGGTGAGTCCATGGCTGATGTGATTTTCAATGGTTCAACTGCGCGTAAACCCGTTGGTCAAGCTAGCATTGAGTTGCAATTTGACAATGCGAAGGGCCGTATGACTGGCCAGTATGCCAGTTACAGCGAAATCTCCATAAAAAGACAAGTTACCCGAGATGGTCAATCCAACTATTTCCTAAACGGTGTTAAATGCCGACGGAAGGACATTACCGATATTTTCCTTGGCACTGGTTTAGGACCGAGAAGCTACTCAATTATCGAACAGGGGATGATTAGTCAATTAATTGAAGCAAAGCCTGAAGATCTAAGAGTATATCTTGAAGAGGCGGCGGGGATTTCGAAGTATAAAGAGCGCAGGAAAGAAACGGAACGCAGGATAAGCCATACAAGGGACAACCTTGATAGGCTGACTGATCTGCGCCAAGAGCTTGACCGCAACCTCCATTATTTAGAAAAACAAGCGGAAGCAGCAAAACGCTACAAGGAATATCGTCAGGAAGAAAGACAGACCAGAGCACAGCTTCACGTTTTGAAGTGGTCCTCTTTAGGAGAAGAAGCCGAGATAGCGAATGTAGGTATAAGTCGGCTCGAGACGCTAAAAGAAGCCGTCGTCGCCAATCAACGTAGTGTAGATGCTCAGCTTGAAAAGTATCGAGATGAGCTCTTGGCGCTTGAAGACTCTAGAGATCAGATACAACAAAAATATTATGCTTTTGGAACTGAAATCGCCCGATTAGAGGATGCAATCAAATATCAGACTGAGCGTCTAGGACAGCTGCACATTAATATGGAAAAAGTGACCCAAGATCTGAACAAAGTCGATCTAGACTTGGCAGCGGATTTAAAGGTTGTGGATGACCTCTCTAATGAATTAAGGGAAACCCGACCTAAACATAGCCAAGTTCGTGATATAGAGAATCTTTCGAGTAGGGAGTTAGTCGTATCACAAAGAGATTTTGAAGAATGGCAAAAGTCCTGGGATACTTTTAACCAAAGTGCTGCAGAAGCTCGACAGGAAAGTGAAGTACAGCAGTCTCGAATTGCCCATCTTGAGTTAACTATCAAAAGACAAAATGAACGTATGCAATCTCTAAATGATGATGTGCGTCGAATGCATCAGACGGCCGGCGAGAATGAGATAGAGCCTTTGGAGGCCAAACTTGGTATTCAGAAAGAACAGGTTCTGCGCATTGAAGCGGAACTTGTGGATATTTCGGAGCATGTAGAAAGCCAGCGTAAAGAAAATGGGCGTCAGAGTGAGGTGCTTGATAACATGAGAAGTGAGCTGCAGCTGATGGGTGGTCGCAGAGCCTCTCTTGAAGCACTCCAGCAAGCTGCACTGGGCCAAAGTGATGACTCAATGTCAGTATGGCTTGAGAAGCATGGTTTGGGTGACAACCCTAGGTTAGTTGAGCAAATTACCGTTGAAGGTGAATGGGCTCAGGCGGTGGAAACAGTTCTTGGTGAAAACTTACAGGCGCTTTGTGTACCAAATCTCGATGATGTAAAAGAATTACTCACTGATCCGAAGAAAGAGAGTTTTAAGCTATTCGCAAATGGTGTGGAGGAAACCCCGTCGCGAGACCTCTTGGCTGCTCGAGTAGGCGGTAAATTTAATGTTTCAAACCTACTTCATGGAGTTTATACAGCGGAGTCGTTAGATGAAGCACTTTCTCTTCGTGAAAAGCTATCTGGAGGAGAGTCAATCATTACAAAGGAGGGTATATGGCTTGGTGAAAATTGGGTCATGGTTCATAAGGAGTCTGATGAAGGGGATAGTGTTATTCTTCGCCAAGCTGAACTTGATCGCCTAAATTTCGAGATCTCCGAGCTTACCGCCTCCGTAAAAGATAGATCGAACAAGCTGGACGCAAATTTGATTGCTTTAAGTCAGGCCGAAGCTGAAAGGGAATCAGTTCGTGAGAGGTTGGCGAAGCAGCAGGAAGCTCTCTCTGAGACTCGGGTCCAATTGGGCGCCACACGACAGCGTGTTGAACAGGTAAAAATAGATTTGGCACGAGCTCAGCAGGAAATAGCTGCTTGTGAGAGGGAATCTAGTTCGGATAAAACTTCGTTAGTTGAAGCTCAGAACGCATTGCAAACCGCACTCGCTAGAATAGAGGAGGATGAATCACTAAGGCATAAGCTGACTATTGATCGAGAAACAATTCAGACCCGATTTGATGAGGCTCGAAAGAAAGCTGACAGTACTAGGGATTCTGCCCATGAATTAGCACTTAAGGTAGAATCTATAGAAACTCAGATTTCCTCGACACAGCGCGGAATGATGCGTCTTAACGAACAAAAAGTAGCTCTTGAGGAAAAGAGAGAGGAGCTCTCGAAGGCAATCAAAGACAGTGAGGTGCCCCAAAAAACTCTTAGAGAGGACCTTGAAGAAAATCTTGCACAACGACTTGAAGTTGAGAGGGAGCTCGCTTCAGTTCGGTCTGAGTCAGAAGCAATAGATTCCAAACTTCGCGAGGCAGAGGAGGAACGAAAAAATATTGATGAATCTCTAGAATCGAATAGGATTGAGTTAGAAAAAGTTCGTCTCGAGTATCAGACGTTGGAGGTTCGTCGAGCGACTATTGAGGAGCAACTAGCCGCAGATAAAATGGAGCTAACTTCCTTGGCTATGGAACTTCCGGAAGGGGCAAATGAAAAGCACTGTGAAGAAAAGCTTCTTCTTTTGGGTGACCGAATTCAGAAATTGGGTAGCCCTAATCTTGCGGCTATAGATGATTTCAAGGTGCAGTCGGAAAGAAAAAAATATCTTGATGCTCAGAATGATGACCTAGAGGAAGCGCTGGTTACGCTAGAAAATGCAATTCGAAAGATTGACCTAGAGACTCGCGCCCGGTTCAAAGATACTTTTGATCGAGTCAATAAAAAGTTACAACAATTATTCCCAAAACTATTTGGTGGAGGGCATGCATACCTGCAGATGACAGGGGATGATCTGTTGAACACTGGTGTGGGCTTAATGGCGCGACCGCCCGGAAAGCGTAATAGTAGTATTCATCTCCTTTCTGGAGGAGAAAAAGCTCTTACCGCCATTGCTCTGATATTTTCGATTTTTGCGTTAAATCCGGCTCCTTTTTGTTTGCTGGATGAGGTAGATGCGCCTCTGGATGATGCGAACGTGGGACGTTATTCAGAGCTCGTTAGAGAGATGTCACGCACCGTTCAGTTTATTTACATAACGCATAATAAGATCGCGATGGAGATGGGTGAGCAATTGATGGGGGTTACTATGCATGAGCCGGGGGTTTCCCGCTTGGTTTCTGTAAATGTAGATGAGGCGGTCGCCATGGCTGCAGTGTAGGTTAATTCGATTATGGATTATGATTTAAGAGAGTGGCTACTAATTCTCAGCCCGGTGCTGATACTTGCGGTTTTATCACATGGCTACTGGCGAATGTACAGGAGCAGCAGAGGCAGAAAAAAACTTAAAATGCGTTTGGATGAAGCCTTTGTCTCAAAAGTGGGCGATGGAACCGCAGTTGATGACCTTCAGATGCTTAAGGCTGAGCTTCCAAATGGTGGGGCTCGCTTCAAAAAAGTGAGCACCCATGAATCTTATGGAGACCGTTCTGAATTAGGGGAAACCCTGAAGCCCAAAGCAATTGACCATAAAACCCATAGGCAACTTGGGAGAATGAAACCGTCGGCAGTAGAGCATAAACGTAAATTAGGGGACACTAGCCAGGTAGAGAAAAGTATAATTTTAAACGTCTTTGCCGCCATTGATTCCTTCAACGGGCAACAGCTTTTAGAGGTTTTGGTAAATGTCGATATGACGTATGGCGATATGAATATTTTTCATCGGATTGGTAAAGATGGGTCTCGTGAATTTAGCCTAGCTAGTGCAGTAGAACCCGGAACCTTTGACTTGACTAAGTTAGCGAGCCAGGAAATCCCTGGAGTAACGATGTTCATGCATGTTCACAAATTGGTCGATCCGGAGGCTGTCTACGATAAAATGCTTTTAGTCGCAGATACAATTGCAGCAGATCTTGGTGGACTTATCAAAGATGAGTCTAGAAGTGTAATTACGGCACAAACAATAGAGCATTGTCGTCAAGAAATTAGGGACTTTCATTTTCGTCATTCGGCGTGAAGTATGACCACACCGGCTGATACAGGATTTGAGATTAATCGACTTAGAGAGGAAATCGACAGACATAACTATCTATATCACCACCAAGATGCCCCCGAAATAAGCGATGAAGAATTCGACGAGTTATTTCGAAACCTACAGAGGCTCGAATTAGAGCACCCTGAATTTATTACCTCAAACTCGCCCACGCAGCGGGTAGGATTTCCTCCTCTCAAATCGCACGCTAAGATCGTCCATGAAGTACCGATGCTGTCACTCGATAACGCTTTCAGTGAGCAAGATTTAGCTGATTTTGAAGCGCGAGTTCGCGCACGTTTAGAGAAATCGGGTCCGATCTGGTATTGCTGTGAACCCAAGATTGATGGCGTAGCGATTAGTCTTATTTACAAGAACGGAAAATTGGTTCGTGGTGCTACCCGAGGTGATGGAACCACTGGGGAGGACGTCACCCAAAATGTGAAGACCATCAACATAGTGCCGCTTCGTCTTCATGGAACTGGGTATCCTAAGCTCCTTGAAGTTCGTGGAGAGATTTATTTTCCTCGCTCAGCATTTGAGATGGTTAATCATCAATTCATCAGTCGAGGTGAGCGGCCATTTGCCAATCCCCGTAACGCCGCTGCTGGAAGTTTACGCCAACTCGACTCTAGATTAACTGCCCAAAGAAGACTATCAATGTTTTGTTATAGTGTTGTCCAAGCGGAGGGTGGTCATTTACCGGATAAGCAAAGTGAAATACTCTCTAAGTTAGAAGCTTGGGGTTTACCAGTAAATCCGCTAATAGAATTAAGAGAGGGGGTCAGAAGTTGTACTGAGTTTTTTGGTAGGATTCTTAGTAGGCGTGACTCTTTAGATTATGATATCGATGGTGTTGTCTTCAAAGTCGACAGTTTATATGACCAGCGGAGACTTGGAGTTCTGACTCGTACACCAAGATGGGCAATTGCTCATAAGTTTCCGCCGGAAAAAGGTGTTTCAGTAGTCAAAAATATTGAGTTTCAAGTCGGCCGCACAGGGGCTCTTACTCCCGTCGCGCGTCTAGATCCAGTGAAGATAGGTGGAGTTACTGTTAGTAACGTGACGTTACATAACATGCAGGAGATTGCGAGATTAGACTTGATGATTGGTGATAGTGTCCTCATCCATCGAGCCGGCGATGTGATCCCGAAGGTTATTTCAGTAATTGCTAAAAAAAGACCTGAGAATGCCAGAAGGGTCGAGCTTCCTAGCGCCTGTCCGGTGTGTGGATCGATCATCACAAGTGATGAAGCTATTGCCAGGTGTATAAGTGGTCGAGATTGTCCTGGTCGTCTTCGGGAAAATATTCGGCATTTCGCATCTCGTTTAGCTATGGATATTGAGGGTCTTGGAGGAAAGGTTATTGATCAACTTATTGGTGAATCATTAGTTAACACTCCCGCTGATCTCTACAAGTTGTCGAGAGAGCAAGTTATCCAGCTTGATCGACTCGGACCGAAATCGGCTGATAATCTCATTGCTGCGATAGAAAAAAGCAAAAAGACAACGCTATCAAAATTTATCTACGCACTTGGTATTGAAGAGGTTGGTGAATATACATCACTCTTACTTGCGAGAGCGTTTACCAGTTTAAAGTCGCTGAGAGAAGCAACGATTGGTAACTTGATGTCTCTTCCTGATATTGGGCCTATTGTTGCCCAAAATATTTACGAGTTTTTGCGAATTGAAAAAAATCAATTAATGATTGATGAATTGATTAATCTAGGCGTGCATTGGGATGCTGGAAAGCCTCCAGAGGTAGACCAGGTATTACAGGGAGAGGTATGGGTGCTTACAGGAACTCTCTCTTCATTGACGAGAAATGATGCGAAAGCAAGATTACAAGCTCTTGGTGCTAAGGTTTCTGGTTCTGTATCCTCAAAGACTGATTGTGTTGTTGCGGGGGCCGCTTCAGGTTCAAAGCTTATCAAGGCTCAGTCACTCAATATTAAAGTGATTCAAGAAGATGAATTATTGAAATTATTGGAACAACAAAATGTTTAAGGTTTTAATCACAATCTTAACAATTCTTGTCCTAGGTGGGTGCGCCTCGAGTCCCCCAAAAAATACAAATGACCTGTGTGCGATTTTTGCAGAGAAGAAGGGCTGGTATGAACAGGCAAGAAAGGCTTCAAAACGTTGGGGAACATCAATTCCTGTGATGATGGCTTTTGCACACCAGGAGTCCGGTTTTCGAGCAAATGCTAGGCCACCACGTAAAAAGATTTTATGGGTACTGCCTGGTCCTCGACCGGCTAGTGCTTTTGGATTTTCTCAGGCGATAGACAGCACATGGAAGGCTTATAAAAAATCTACTGGTAGAAGAGGTGCGGATCGCAATGATTTTGGGGACGCGATGGATTTTATTGGTTGGTATAATGATCAAAGTCAAACCATCAATAAAATATCTAAGACCGATGCATATAATCTATACCTAGCCTATCATGAAGGACATGGAGGGTTTAGGAATAGGTCTTTTACCCGAAAGCAATGGCTTAAAAATGTAGCAGAGAGAGTAGCCTCGAGAAGTGACGTCTATGCTAGACAGCTTCAAAACTGCGAGAGTAGTTTAAACAGAGGATTTCTGAGACGTTTGCTTGGCGAAAGATAGTCTTTGGTAGTTGTTTGAATAATAGAATGGCGATTGGATGTGCAAAGCAAAAAGATTCCTAGCAATTTTTATGTCCTAGCCCAACGCCAGGGTATTCCAAAAGGTCATATTCCAGGATACTACGAAGCTGTTTTAAGTATATCCCGAGCGGTAGCATCTTGCTTGGATGGATATATGCTGACACTTGGAATTGCGGGGGCACAGGGTACCGGGAAATCTACAATTGCTCTAATGGTTAAAAATGTCCTCGACCGAGTATTTTCAATCTCATCGGAGATCCTTTCCATGGATGATTATTATTTAACCCGTGAAGAAAGGGTAATTCTTGCCGCGGAAGTACATCCCTTACTCGCTGTGAGAGGTGTTCCAGGTACTCATGATATGTATTGGATGCGGAAGACAATATCATCTCTTAGAAACGGCGAATCTTGCGAAGTGCCAGTTTTTAGTAAGGGTGAAGATGATCGATTGCATTATGAAAAGGTGAAGCATCCTCCAGAGGTTTTAATTCTAGAAGGATGGTGTTGGGGTGCGCAAGCCGTATCGGATCGCGAATTGTGTTGCCCAATAAATGAACTAGAAGCGCAACAAGACTCGGATTTGGTTTGGCGGCGTTTCGTCAATCAAGCTCTAGCATCGGCTGTCTACCAGGAATGTTTTGCAACTGATTTACAGGTATTTTTGAATGCGCCAGACATAGAGGCAATTTTTCGTTGGAGATTTCAACAGGAGTCCCAGCTGATAGATGGAAGTCGTAAAATGAACGCATCAGAAATTCGAACCTTCATAATGCACTATCAACGAATCAGTGAGCGTATGCGGAGACAATTTACTGCGGATATAGCCTTGCTTTTGGGCGATGATCATCAAGTGGTTCAGATTAAGAAACGGTTTCGCAAAAATATCTAAAGTTTGCATTCGTTGGATACCCAAATATTCAATAATTAAAATTTTGGTTCTCTCTATAGGACATTACTAAATGTTCACGCTTGATGTTTCAATGACGCGACTAAGGCTAATCTGAGACGCAGAAGTGATTGTTCCCTCTTTCCCGAATAAAAAAGGGAGCCTCGAAGGGCTCCCTTAAAATCAGCAAGAGTACGTGGGTTAGCACGCTTCGAAAAGCCCGGCTGCTCCCATTCCTCCTCCAATACACATGCTCACAATCCCATAACGTTTCTCTCGGCGTTTTAATTCTCGAATTATGTGTCCAGTTAGTCGCGAGCCGGTCATACCGAAGGGATGTCCAATGGAAATTGACCCGCCATTCACATTGTAGATTTCAGGGTCAATTTCTAACTTATCACGACAATATACGCATTGGGATGCGAAAGCTTCATTAAGTTCGACTAAATCAATATCACTGATTTTCATACCTTTGTTTTTGAGAAGCTTTGGAATAGCGAATACTGGTCCAATACCCATTTCATCTGGTTCGCAGCCTGCTACAAACCAGCCTCGAAAATAGGCTCTCGGAGTTAAACCAAGTTGGTTAGCCCTCTCTTCACTCATTAACAAAGTCATTGAAGCACCATCAGAAAGTTGAGAAGCGTTTCCAGCTGTTACTGAGCCATTTTCTTCAAATGCAGGTGGGAGCTTAGCTAATCCTTCTAGCGTTGTTCCGGGGCGGTTACATTCGTCACTAACGCATTCTCCATCAACAACCTCTGTCTCCCCGGTTTCCTTATCTACGACTTTTTTCCACTTAACTTTCATAGGTATAATCTCGTCGTCATAAAGGCCTGCCTGTTGCGCCGATGCAGTTCTCATTTGACTTTCATAAGAAAACTCGTCTTGATACTCACGAGATATATTGTACCTTCGAGCTACCACCTCGGCGGTATTTCCCATTGCCATAAAGATATCAGGCGATATATCTCTGATTGTAGAGTGGGTCTCCGATTTGCCCGGAGTTCCCCGAGCCCCCGCAGTAATCGATTCCACCCCGCCAGCGATCATAATTTCACTGCACCCGCTCGCAATTTGGTTTGCCGCAAATGCAATGGAGTTTAACCCTGACGAGCACGCTCTGCTAATCGTAGATCCTGCTGTTGTTATTGGAAGGTTAGAGAGAACTACAGCTAAGCGGGCCAAATTGCCTCCTTGTTCCCCAGTTTGGCCGGCACATCCGACAATCACATCCTCTACTTCTACTGGATCTAGTTGGGAATTGCGATCCAACAGCGCATTAATACAATGTGCGACCATATCATCTGGCCGTGTCAAGTTAAAAGTTCCTCTATGGGACTTCGCCAGTCCGGTTCTCACACTATCTACTACTACAACATTGCGCATTATTTCTCTCCATAAATAAACGTAGCCATTTAAGGCCCCTATTTAATTGTGCACTTTTTGTCAAATTAGATAAAGTAGAAAACAAAGATCCTAAAGACATTTCGCAGATCGCGATAGGAAAGCGTTGCTCTCAGCTAAGCCCCCCAGACGATTCCTTGATTTCCATAATGTCCGATGTTCAGTAATTATTTCTTGGATAGTTTTTTTGGGGTTATTGGCGCGAGGTATAGAGCCCCTAAATAATGCCAGTCGATCGAGACTATGACTAGCCATACGTACAGCATTACTCAATTCTTTTGTGACAAGACTGGTCTGCGCTGCGTCTATCTCCTCTGACAATTCTCCTAGCAGCTTTTGAACGACCTTAAGCTCCTTCTGCCTAATCTGTTTGGAAAAAACAGTTTCTTTTCTCATATTCCAAAACAGCAAGTGGTTGAAAATAGTACCATTTCTTATGGTGCAATCAATTTTGTCTGGTATTGAACCAAGCGTTACTAGGAGCTGTGAAGCTTTCAGGTGCTCTGGCAACCAGATCTTATGGATGGCGTCTGACAGTTCTATAAATTTTGAAGCCTTGTGATGCCAAGCGCTGCAGGCGCCTAAGGTTAGGCCCCCAAAACTGATAGGAAGATATTGATGATGTCCATGATCGCCCCAGTCCGCAATGAGATAACCTTTTGCACCAAATGTGATACCGTTCAGGGCGGCCCGACTAAGATTTTCTGTCGCATTAGTTAGACGGCCAGTGATACTGTTCCAACTTGATGTCCCGGGACAAACATAAAATGGTAGGCCTCTGGATGCTATCTTTTCGCACTCTCTTTCAAACGGATGATCATCTTCATATCCCCAGATCAAGGCTGTTAATTCTTTCGATAACATGTCTACGGATTCGGGGTATTTCATAATTATATCTGCCCAAAACATAGTTTGTTTTCCATACTTTGCTACCATAAGTTTTATCTTGTTCATAAATGAGATATAAACTTGGGCAGTACCTTTGCGATTGCATTGCTTTGCGCTCCATCCTTTGCCGAGTTCCCATGGTTCGTCCCCACCTACATTAAAGTATTTGCTATCGAAAATCGGGAGGTACTCATCGTAAAGCTCTGAGAGTAGATTAAGGCTATCTTTATTCGGTTTAAGTGTGCTCCCGAAAGGGACTTTTTCCTGAGTCAAAGGATGAACGAATCCGTCCGGACATTCTGCATACTTATGGTAATCCGGATGCCTTAGCCAGCGCTCAAAGTGACCAAACGAATTGAGATTGGGTACGAGTTCTATAAATCTTTCATGGCAGTAATCTTTAAGACAACTTAGTTGTCTTGCTGTTAAAGGAGATGAGTTTTTCCACACTGTTCGATGGTTTGTGAAGGCGAAGGTATGTTCGATATAGAGTTGTACCTGGTTGATTTTTAGCATCGATAGGATGTCGATGATCATAAAAAGAGTACGCATCGATGGTACTTTACAGCGGCTTATATCTAGCATCACAGCTCGGCACTCAAAATCGGGTTGATCCTTAATTTTGAAACATTGCAGTCGTAACCCTGAGTTAGTAAAAATCTGATGCAGTGTAGCTAAGCCGTAAAAAAAGCCATCTTCAGTGTAAGCACTCAGCGTTATACCCTGTTCGGTATTATTTAGGCTATAGGATTGTGGAGGAGAATTTACTTTTTCAATTTTGACTAGTGCACCTCGGCCTGGATTTTTTATTGATAGTATTAAGTCATGTTTTTTACAAAAATATTTGATGGCCCTTCTTAGCCTGGGAGATATGGGATGGGACACATGAACGACTTTCGATTTATTCTTTGTCCAGGTGTTATAGCTTTTAAATATCTTTGGTGGAGGGTAGATATTCACTTTATACTCTTTTAATGATTTCGCTACCGTCCATTCTGTCAGTCGGCTAAGCATAAATCTATGCGCAACATCGTTATCAAGAAGGAATAGGGGACGCACATGTCGAGAAACCTACTTGCTTTGGATCAAGGCACTAGCAGTACAAGAGCAGTTTTGTTCAACAGCACATGTGATATTTTGGACATAGATCAAAAAGAACTGACCCAATTTTTTCCAAAGAACGGTTGGGTTGAGCATGACCCAGAAGAAATCTGGAAATCTGCTTTTGGGGTTATGAAATCAGTAATAAGCAAAAACGAATCGGTTGCCGCGATAGGTATTACAAATCAACGTGAAACGACTATTGTATGGAATTCTAAAACCGGAAAGCCGATCTATCCTGCCATCGTTTGGCAGGATAGGCGCACGGCCGATTATTGTGATTTTTTGAGGAATCAAGGCCTCGAGGAAACCATCACACGGAAAACAGGCTTACTATTGGATCCTTACTTCTCAGCAACTAAATTGAGGTGGATTTTAGACCACGTTAGCGGGGCACGAGATAAAGCAAGACAGGGATCTTTGCTCTTCGGTACTGTAGATAGCTTTTTATTATGGAAATTAACTGACGGCAGATCGCATAAAACCGATGCTGCGAATGCATCGCGAACAATGTTATTTAATATCTACGAGCAAGTTTGGGACATGGAACTTCTTGAGATGTTTGATATTCCTCGGCAGATGTTACCCGAGGTTGCTGACTGCAGCTCTTATTTCGGTTCTACCGAAATCTTTGGTGGCGAGATACCTATCACGGGTATGGCAGGAGACCAACAGTCCGCCTTAATCGGACAATGTTGTTTCTCACCCGGTATGCTGAAAAGTACATACGGTACTGGTTGCTTCGCTATTCTCAATACCGGAGATAAAGCCATAATCTCTAAAAATAAGTTACTTACAACAATTGCCTATCGTTTGGCTGGGAAGGTCACCTATGCTTTGGAGGGGAGTATCTTCATAGCTGGGGCTGCGGTGCAGTGGCTAAGAGATGGTCTCGGTTTAATCGAGAATGCAGAATCTACGGATGCGATTGCGGAGTCGAATCCAGATACAAACGGTGTGTATTTCGTACCTGCATTCACTGGACTTGGTGCACCCTACTGGGATGCAAATGCACGTGGTGGCCTTCTGGGTCTGAGTAGAAATACAACATCAAAGGATCTGGTTACAGCGACACTTCAATCCGTATGCTTTCAAACGCGTGACTTGTTTAGGGCTATGGAAGTTGATGGAGCTAATCTGAGCTTGGTTCGGGTGGATGGGGGAATGGTGACTAACGATTGGTTCGTTCAGGCACTTGCAGATCTTACTCAGATATCTATAGATCGTGCGAATATCATAGAAACAACTTCATTAGGTGCAGCTTTTTTGGCTGGGCTAGAGGTTGGACTATTTAAATCGCTAGAGGATTTAGAGTCATACCGTGGTAAGACTACAAAAGTTGTTGCAGAAATTGATAACATCCGCAGTGATGAATTGTATGCTGGATGGCAAGACGCGGTTGCGCGAATCCGAACATCGTACTGAAAGAAGTATCGCCCCAGAGAATAATGACAAATATCGAACTCGCAATTTTTATCAAACGACTTGAGGCCATTTGTCACGAAATGGGTCTTATTCTTCGGAGAGCTGCTTTCTCAACAAATATTAAGGATAGATTAGATTTCTCCTGTGCATTGTTTGATAGCACTGGGGCATTATTCGCCCAAGCGGCCCATATACCTGTTCACCTTGGGAGTATGGCTTTTGCTATGCGAGATATTGTAAACACGATATCTTGGCGAGAAGGTGACCTTTTGATCCTAAATGATCCCTTTTTAGGCGGAACTCATTTACCCGATATAACATTTATATCACCAATTTTTTCGAATCGTGAAATATTAGGATTTGTCGCAAATAGGGCACATCATGCAAGTATTGGATCAAGCACCCCCGGATCGATGCCTATTTCAAGCACATTAGAAGAGGAGGGTCATATTATTACACCTACTTTTTTAGTTCGAGCGGGGAAGTTGGATCTTGCATTGCTTGAGAGACTTACAGAAGTTGGAGGAATTACGGCGAGAGGAGATATTTCTGCTCAACAAAGTGCAAATAATATTGGATTACAGCGCCTTAAAGCGATCGTCAAAAAGATGGGTTCAGCGAGGTTTCTACAGGGGATTGAGGAAGTAAATGCCTACGGGGCTCGGATAGCTCTATCAGCACTCTCGAGTATACCTCAAGGTTGCTATAGTTTTACTGATATCATGGATGATGATGGGAAGGGGAATTTCGACCTTTCTATTAATTGTCATATCGATGTTAGTTCGAGTCGACTTGCTATCGACTTCAATGGGACTGCTCAACAGGTTGCTGGGAATGTTAATTGTCCACTCTCGGTAACTGCCGCATCCGCCTACTATGTATTCCGTTGTTTGCTGCCTGTATACACACCCTCTTGCGATGGAGTTTTTCAGTATTTAAACATCACTGCTCCAGAAGGCTCTTTGGTAAACGCTTCAAGACCCTCTGCGGTTGCTGCAGGAAATGTTGAAACCTCCATGCGAATTGTTGACGTAATCTTAGGGGCGCTCCATCAGGCTCTTCCGGCAAAAATCCCTGCGGCTAGCCAAGGAACAATGAATAATATATCGATGGGTAATTACCACTCAGATCGACCATGGGATTATTATGAAACTATTGGTGGTGGATCTGGCGGACACCCATCAAGTGAGGGAATCAGTTCTGTTCAGTCTCACATGACAAATACGCTTAATACCCCAATAGAGAGTTTTGAGTCACATTATCCAGTGCGGGTAAAAAGTTATGCAATTAGACGAGGCTCGGGGGGAGCGGGGAAGAACCGCGGAGGTAACGGTACGATAAGGGAATTCTTTTTCCTGGAAGACACAGAAGTAACTTTGCTAACCGAGCGCAGGAAAAACCCGCCGTGGGGATTGGAAGGTGGTTCCCCCGGTTTGCCAGGTGTAAATTCCCTAGATGGGCAGATACTTCCGCCCAAATGCCAACTTTCCGTAAGACCCGGGCAAGTTCTAAGAATCGAGACCCCTGGAGGGGGTGGCTTTGGCCGACCCAAACTATAAATTTAGTATTTTGTGCTCTCTTTTGAATCGTGAAATCTGCTAGACTACAATAGTTTTCTTATTAAAGATTTGAATCATGGAGACACTCGAAGAAATAAAAGCTCAAGTGAAGGACAACCCCATACTCTTGTACATGAAAGGCTCCCCCGAGGCACCGCAGTGCGGCTTTTCGGCTCAAGCATCTCAGGTGCTAATGTCCTGCGGAGAGCGCTTTGCATATATTGATATTTTGGCCAACCCCGAAATCCGTGCAAATTTGCCGCAATTTTCAGAATGGCCAACGTTTCCTCAGCTATTCATCGATGGTGAATTGGTTGGTGGTTGTGACATCATCACCGAGTTGTATAACAGTGGTGAGCTAGAGCCGATGATTAAGGCTGCATTAACAGCTGAATGAGGAAGAAAAAAGTTACTAATCGGTATAGGTTAGTAGGCATCCACAACAGGGTTTCACGCGTACCGATGCTAGATTTTGTTTTTTATTGACATTTAAGGAGGATCTTAATGGATCTTAAAGGCAGCAACACAGAGCAAAATTTGAAAGACGCTTTTGCAGGTGAGTCACAAGCAAATAGACGCTACTTGTACTTTGCTTCAAAAGCCGATGTCGAGGGTTATAACGACGTCTCGGCGGTATTCAGGTCAACCGCTGAAGGGGAGACTGGGCATGCACATGGGCACTTAGAGTACCTTGAACTGACAGGCGACCCAGCCACCGGTCTACCCATTGGATCCACCGCAAATAACCTCGCCGCAGCGGTGGCGGGTGAGACCCACGAATACACAGATATGTATCCCGGCATGGCTAAAACTGCACGGGACGAGGGCTTTGACGAGATAGCCGATTGGATGGAAACTTTAGCCAAGGCCGAGCGGTCACACGCTAATCGATTCCAGAAGGCGTTAGATAGTCTCGAAAGCTAAATCTGAGCAAGGCTATAGAGAACCCATGGTGGTGAGTGCTTAGAACGAAGAGCCCTCTAAGTCTCGCCACCTGTTCACAATACGACAGAAGATTTCAGCAGTCTTATCGCAATCATACAAAGCGTTATGAGCCTCACCGCTGTCAAACGCTATTTCGGCGCTTTCACAAGCCCTCGCCAGGACCGTCTGGCCATATGCAAGGGCGCTCAAAGAGACAGTATCGAGGGTCGAGAAAGGGTGGAAAGGATTTCTCTTCAAATTACAGCGTTCCGCTACCGCATTGATAAAGCTTAGATCGAAAGCTGCATTATGCGCGACCAGTATAGCTCGTTGACACCCGTTCGCCCGCACCGCCGAACGTATGCCTCGGAAGGTCTCGCTCAACGCATCTTTTTCTGATACCGCACCGCGCAGAGGATTGGTCGGGTCAATTCCAGTAAAATCTAGAGATGATTGCTCAATATTGGCGCCCTCAAATGGTTGCACGTTAAAGAATAACCTTTCGCCGGGAATCAAAGAGCCGGCGCCGTCCATCTCTATAATTATAGTTGCCACCTCAAGTAGAGCATCAGTTTTGGGGTTGAATCCACCTGTTTCCAAGTCAATGACGACAGGCAGAAAACCTCGAAAGCGCCCTGCTATGCTTTTTTGTGCGTGCAATCTATTCACCCTTTTACTGTCCAAAGGATTAATTCGCCAGCTCTAACTGGAATCAGGCTATCGTCACCAAAAGTGTAGTGAGAGGGAACCTCCCATGATTTTTCTATTAACAATATTCGATCAGAATTACGCGGAAGCTCGTAAAAATCGGGACCATTATGGCTCGCGAAAGCCTCCAGTTTGTCTAGACATCCTACTTGGTCAAATATTTCAGCATACAACTCAATAGCTGCATGCGAGGTGTATGCACCCGCAGCGCAGCCACACGCAAGTTCTTTTGCGAACCGGGGGTGTGGAGCCGAGTCTGTACCAAGAAAAAAATGTGAGTCACCTGAAGTAGCCGCTTTGATGAGGGCTTTTTGATGAATATCTCGTTTCAAAATTGGTAAGCAATAATAGGCGGGCCTTAGTTTTTCTGCTAACAGATGATTTCTATTGAATAAAAGATGATGTGCCGTAATCGTTGCCGCAATTCTATTTCCCGACTCAGCCACGAAAGTAGCGGCATCACTTGTACTTATGTGCTCAAAAACTACTCGTAAGTTTGGAAATGTTCGGAGTATCTTTATCAAGTGCTTGTCAATGAAAACCTTCTCTCGATCAAATACATCTACATCGTGGTCCGTGACTTCTCCGTGAATCGCCAATAATAAATTCTCTTCCTCCATGACTTCTAAAAGAGGGTAGATATTCGTTATGGAGCGCACTCCATCATCAGAGTGGGTTGTGGCTCCGGCTGGGTAAAGCTTGATTGCATGAATGTAACCAGATCGTTTAGCCTCGCGTATGGTATCTCTCGTCGTTTGCTCCGTAAGATAAAGAGTCATCAGCGGTCTAAAGTTAGTATCGCTCTTTACCAAAGAATTGATTCTTTCTAAATATTTTTTTGCATCCTCGACGGTAGTAACTGGTGGAGTTAGGTTGGGCATAACAATAGCTCGACCGAAATACCTACTAACATCTTTGACTGTCGCAGCAAGATAGTCGCTATCCCGCAAGTGTATATGCCAATCATCTGGACGAGTTATTGAGATGCTACGCATTTTAAATAGGTCGTGAGTTGAAAGCGTTATTATAACATGAACTGCAATGGCTTCTTTAAAGGGAAATGGAAGCAAGCATTGCACTACGAAATTTTTGAAGAAGGGAGTACCATAACCGATCTTTTTTTGTTGAGTGTTAAGGATGATGGCCAAGATAAATAAAGTGGTACTAGCATACTCTGGGGGTCTTGACACCTCAGTAATTCTAAAATGGTTACAAGAAACCTACGCGTGCGAGGTAGTAACTTACACTGCTGATCTTGGCCAGGGCGGCGAGGTCGAACCTGCTCGTCTGAAAGCAGCAAGTATGGGGGTAAAAGAGATTTTCATTGACGATGTTAGAGAAGAGTTCGTGCGCGACTTTGTTTTCCCCATGTTTCGGTGTAACACTGTCTACGAAGGGGAGTATCTGCTGGGAACGTCGATTGCCAGACCCCTGATAGCTAAGAGATTAGTGGAGACTGCTATTGAAACAAATTCTGAGGCAATCGCACATGGCGCTACGGGGAAGGGAAATGATCAGGTACGATTCGAACTAGGTATCTCTTCGCTTAATCCGAATGTAGAGATTATTGCGCCGTGGCGCGAGTGGGATCTTTCCTCCCGAGAATCTTTGATATCTTTTTGTGAGAAACACCAGATTCAGGTAGACCAAAGGCATGAAGGAGAGAGGTCTCCATACTCCATGGATGCAAATATGCTCCACATATCATACGAGGGAGGAATTTTAGAGAATCCGGGCATAGAACCAGAGGACTCGATGTGGTTGTGGTCAATAGCTCCAGAACAAGCTCCTGACGAACCAACTTACGTTGAGTTGACATTCCATGCCGGAGATGTGGTTGCTGTTGATGGAGAGAAATTGTCCCCCAGTGCAGTGTTAGCCTCCCTCAATAAACTAGGTGGGGAGAACGGTGTTGGTCGCGTTGATATCGTAGAGAATCGCTATGTTGGAATGAAAGCAAGGGGTTGTTATGAGACTCCGGGGGGGACCATATTGCTAAAGGCACATAGGGCTATGGAGTCCGTTACTCTGGATAGAGAGCTTGCCCATCTTAAAGAAGAGCTCATGCCTCGTTATGCGAAGCTTATATATAACGGTTATTGGTGGTCACCCGAACGTCAGGCATTGCAGAGATTGATTGATTATTCGCAACTCCATGTAAATGGTAAGGTTTTCCTCAAGCTTTTTAAAGGGAATGTAATTATTGTTGGTAGGGAGTCCGAAAGCGATAGTCTATACGATGACCACATTGTAACTTTTGAGGACGATGCTGGTGCCTATGATCAGTCAGATGCTTCGGGCTTCATTAAACTAAACGCGCTCAGATTAAAAATCGCCGCCAAGAAGGGTCGGAAAATTAGCTAACTGTGGGCTACTTTGTTTAATTAGTTTGTTTTCCCCTTAAACTCACAAAGATCATAAACTGAGCATTGGCCACATTTAGGTTTACGAGCCGTACAAACATAACGGCCATGGAGAATCAGCCAGTGGTGGGCGTCTAAAATAAACTCTTTAGATATTACCTTGAGCAATTTTTTTTCCACTTGGAGTACGGTTTTTCCTGGAGCGAACTTAGTTCGATTAGAAATACGAAAAATATGCGTATCAACAGCCATAGTCGGCTCTCTGAAAGCAGTATTAAGTATGACGTTGGCGGTTTTCCGTCCAACACCAGGAAGCCCTTCTAGTTCTGTCCGAGTTTTTGGTACCACAGAGTTGTATTTCTCCATTAGAATTTTGCAGGTCTTAATAATGTTCTTTGCCTTACTGTTATATAAGCCTATAGTTTTAATGTAAGTTCTAAGATTATTCTCGCCTAGAGCAAAAATTTTTTTGGGCGAGTTGGCGACCTTGTATAGCTCTTTAGTAGCCTTGTTTACTGAAACATCGGTTGCTTGGGCGGAAAGTATGACCGAAATGAGTAACTCGAATGTAGAAGAGTATTCGAGTTCGGTTCGAGGAGAAGGATTATCTCTTTTCAATTGTGATAAAAATTTATGCCGTTTCTCTGCATTCATATTAGCTTCTATTATTCGATAATAAATTTTTTAAAGCGATGAGTATACCGAGGGAAATAAAGGCTCCCGGTGGCAAGATGAGGAGTAAGAACCCATTATCACTAAAGGTGATTTCTAGGTCCTCACCAACAGGTCCAAGAAGTATTTGCATGTCACTAAAGAGAGTTCCAGAACCAAGACCTTCTCGAACTGATCCTATGATAAGTAGCACCCAAAGAAATCCAATACCCATCATGAAACCGTCTACTGCAGAGCTAAGTATGGGGTTTCTGGAATTGAACAGTTCAGCTCGGCCAAGCAGAGAAAAGCTGGTAACCATCAAGGCCAAAAAGAGTCCAATCCTGTGATGCAATTCGAAGTACCAAGCTTGTAAAAAGATATCGGCAAGTGTCACGAGGGTTGCTAGCACTGCGATTTTCGTAGGAATACCCGAGTCCTCTTTTAGAAAAAAACGAATAAAGCTAATTAGAATATTAGAGGTTGTTAAAACTATAATTATAACAATACCAAGGCAGAGTGCTGTCACGAAGGAGTTGGAAACAGCTAGTAGGGGACCTAACCCAAGTAATTTTACGAGTGCTGGATTCTGCTTCCAGATCCCATCTTGAGCGATCTTTGATAATTTACTCATTGGCTCTCTAATGTCAGACCATGAAAGATTGCCTGCGCAACCGCGCGGGTAGTAACTGTGGCACCTGCTACATGATCAATATCTGAATTCTCATATGTCCAATCGTTTTGGAGCGACATACCAATAAATTGGTTTATCCACTCTGATACTTCAATATCTATTAGGTCACCAATACCAGCGGTTTCGCGGTGTTTTACAACTCGAACCCCCCTGATATAGCCCTCACTATCTGTAGCTATCCATAGGACAATTTCGCCGTTATAGCCCGATAAACTTATACTTTGAAATACCGTTCCACTGTAAACATTTTGATCATAAATAATATATTTCGTTGCATTTACAGGAACTAGATCAAAGTCTTCTTGATCAACAAGTTGTTTTATGGTTTTCAAAGAGAAGTCTTCTCGATTTTTTTCGATTTTTTCACGTTGGAAAGTATATAGGCTGGTTACCGAGACCCCGCACGCGATAGTCAGAAACACGAAAATTATTAACTTCTGCTTCATTTATTAAACGATAGGCGGTTGATTAAAGGTGTCACTGCATTCATAAGTAATACTGCGAAGGCTAACCCTTCTGGATATCCGCCAATTGTCCTAATAGCGAAGGTCAACATACCTATTCCGATACCAAACAGTGTTTGACCTAAAGATGATTTAGGGGAAGTTACAGGATCAGTTAGAATAAAAAATGCCCCTAGCATGGTTGCACCCGAGAATAAATGGAATATTGGGGATCCTAGACTCGCGGAGCTGCCACCATCGTAGAAACAAAGGGAGAGTAAAGTAATAGTGCTCAGCATTGCAACTGGAGCATACCAAGTAAACAGTCCTTTATATAAAAGATAGGAACCTGAAAATAGGAAAGTCAGATTGATGAAGGCCCACGATCTCCAGTTTTCTAGGTAATCCTCATTCCAATATTCTTCATTCGTTACTTCCTCCCGAAATTTAAACTCGTGGAGTGGCGTAGCGCGAGTTGTTCCGTCGATGGCTGGGCTTCCGATCTTAATTTCCAACGTTTCTACTAGATTTATATCTAAAAAAGGGATGCCCCATGAAGACATAGCCATAGGGAAGGATACGACTAGCGCTGCGAAACCGGCCATTGCTGGATTGAATGGATTATTGCCTAATCCTCCATAGACGTGTTTAACAAAGAGAATTGTAAAGGTAGCTCCCAGTATAACCATCGAGATTGGGAGCAAGGGTGGTAAAGTTAGGCCAAAAAGAAGACCGGTGGCTAAAGCGCTGCCGTCAAGGATAGTGCTAACAGTCATTCCTCTCGCTTTCAAGAAAAGGTATTCGCAGAGCACTACTGTAACTATCGCAGTTAGTATATTGATTAAGATCCCCAAACCAAAGATATATATCATAACTAGGCTCCCAGGGACTAAAGCCAAAACAAACTCATAGATTGTCCGTTTAGTCTGGGTTTCTTTCATTTTCATTAATCTTTGGGCTCGTATCTTTTCGCAACTCTCATTTCTGGATCATCTAATGTGTTGCTTAAACGCATCCCGCTTTGACAGATGTAGTCGCACAAAAAGACAATAAAACTAATGCACCCCACGGTGCCAAGCGTTAGTATCGGGTTCCCTGAACGCATTAGCCCATTCCCACAAATCCCATAAAGGCGAGAGATATCAATCCTGCGGTAATCATATTGATTGCGGCTCCACGAAAAATTGTGGGGATAGCTGCTTCTCTTTGTTGTTCCAGAATTGCTGCAAATATTATCAATAACAGACTGAACCCAATGGCTGCACCAAAGCCAAATAATATAGAATGAAGGAATGACTGAGCCTCCCTGATATTAATCAAGACAACCCCTAGTAGAGAGCAGTTGGTAGTTATCAAAGGGATGATTACCTCGTGTCTTGCGTACAGTCGCGGTTGGGTAGCTCTAATGGTATATTCGAATGATCGTACTAGGAGTAATATTAAAATTACGAAAGCGATAATACGAAGATACTGCAAATCTAGGGGGTGAAGGACATATGTTTCAACGATATAACTTGCTGCAGATGCAAGGGTTAATAAAAAAGTCGTTGCCACGGCCATGGCAATAGCGGTATCGAATTTTCGACTTGCAGCAAAAAGGGGACAAAGTCCAAGGAATTGAATAGTAACAATGTTATTGACGAAAATGGTCGTTAATAATATTGCTATAGCTTCACTCACGCGTCTAAGTAACTTTCATCCCAGGAGCGGCGCCAGGATCAGGTTCTAGCAGAAACATACCATGGTCCCCGTCTCCGGCGGCAAGAACCATTCCTTCGGATACGCCAAAACGCATTTTTCTTGGTTCTAGGTTTGCGACCATAATAGTTAATTTACCAACGAGGTCATCAGGCGCATAACTTACCTTTATGCCCGCCAAAACTTCTAGTTGCTTTTCGCCAATGTCTAGGGTGAGACGGAGCAATTTATCGGCCTCCGGAACAGCCTCAGCCTTTATAATACTGGCAACGCGCAAGTCCAATTTAGCGAAATCCTCATACTTTATAGTTTCAATTCCACCTTGTTTTTTTGGCTTATCTTCTATCACTTTGTCAGTCTCAGTTCGGCTAATCTCCACTATAGCCTCCATTGTGGACATTTCTACGCGACTAAGTAGTGGTTTAAATGGATTAATTGGATGGTCGACTAACATATTGTGGCATGACATCCAGTTTAATTCTTCAACATTTAGGAATAGCTGCGCTTCTTTGGCGATTGAAGGCACAATTGGTTGTAAATAGATCATGATAATCCTAAATAAATTGATTCCGTCAGAACAAACCTGTTGCACTTCCTCTCGATTTTTCCGATTCTTTATAATCATCCAAGGTTTTTTCTCATCTATGTATCTGTTTGCGTGATCCGCCAATGACATGATTTCACGCACAGCTTTACCGTAGTCGCCCGTCTCGTAGAAATCTGCTATTTGCTTGCCCTTATTGACTGATTCCTTTAGTAGCGGCGAGCTGACGTGTTTTGCTAATTTCCCATCAAAATGCTTGCTTATAAAACCCGCACATCGACTTGCGATATTTATCACCTTCCCAACCAGGTCTGAGTTAACTCGCTGAACGAAATCCTCCAAAGAGAGATCGAGATCATCGACATCACCGTTCATTTTTGCAGCGAAATAGTAACGGAGATATTCAGGACTTAAGTGATCTAGATAAGTTCTCGCGTTGATGAATGTGCCACGCGACTTTGACATCTTTTGACCATCTACCGTAACAAATCCATGCACGTGAATTTTCGTCGGTGTTCGGAAATTAGCTACCTTAAGTATTGCAGGCCAAAACAGAGCGTGGAAATTGATGATGTCTTTGCCAATGAAGTGATGTACCTCACAGCTCGAGCTGGGGTTCCAAAATTCACTAAAATCGTGGCCTGAACGGTCACAATAATTTTTAAAGCTCGCCAAATAGCCAATCGGAGCATCCAACCAAACGTAGAAATACTTCCCCGGAGCTTCAGGGATTTCAAATCCAAAGTATGGCGCATCACGGCTGATATCCCAGTCTTTAAGACCAGAACTCAGCCATTCTGAGAGTTTGTTGACAATTTGTTCTTGCAGGGTTCCGCTTCTTGTCCAATCTCGCAGGAAATGATCGAATTGGGATAACGTGAAAAAAAAGTGGGTTGACTCTTTTATGACAGGTTTTTCACCAGACAATATCGATCGAGGATTTGTAAGTTCGGTTGCGTCGTATGTTGCGCCACATTTCTCACAGTTATCACCGTACTGATTGTCTGAGTTACACCTTGGGCATGTCCCTATTATAAATCGGTCAGCGAGAAACATTTCCTTCACTGGGTCGTAGAGCTGCGCCACAGACCGCATCTCGATTTTCCCATTTGA
Organism: Pseudomonadota bacterium; assembly: GCA_036337195.1. GTDB lineage: Bacteria > Pseudomonadota > Gammaproteobacteria > Pseudomonadales > Azotimanducaceae > UBA7455. The sequence goes on along the minus strand of JAYZES010000010.1, from coordinate 42,300 downwards.
CTTTAGCCTTCTGAAAATGAGGTTGGCGTAATGCCTGTTCTCTTCTGAATGCGTCGTGTAGTAATTATCATGGCTTATTAGAAAGTCTGAAAAATCTCTTACATGCTCCTCCCTAATTTCTTCAATTAAAGTTTCTGGAGAGATACTTTTTTCATCCGCTCTAAGCATAATCGCGGTGCCATGTGTGTCATCTGCACAAACAAAAATACATTCATTACCTATGGAACGCTGAAACCGAACCCAAATATCCGTCTGAATATGTTCCATGAGGTGCCCGAGATGAATAGAGCCGTTAGCATTGGGTAGAGCACTTGTTACTAGTATTCTTCTCTTTTTCATTGCACTGAAGTTAATTCCGAAGAGATTACTATATTTTCTGGTCTACCAGTGTTCAAGATATTTTCTCGAGAATGACAAAATACGTGCTGTCACATCCTTTTGGAGGTTGACGTTCATTGAGCTTAGTGTTTCTCTATTGAGCCATAGATTTGGAGAAAAAATATTAGTAATAGGATTGAAAAGCTAGATTTACCAGGTGTTCGTAAGATTATTGCCGTAGCCTCTGGAAAAGGTGGCGTGGGGAAGTCTACTATCGCCGCGAATATTGCCCTAGCACTAGCGAGTAAGGGGCTTAATGTGGGACTCCTCGACGCCGACATCTATGGTCCTAGCCAAAGTCATATTATGGGTGTCAAGGATATGAAACCAGAATTATCGGATAAATGCGTAATGCCGATCGTGGCTCACGACGTAAAATGCATGTCTATGGGCTTCGTAATGTCGCCAAACACTCCAGCTATTTGGCGTGGCCCCATGGCCAGCGGAGCGTTGCAGCGATTGCTCTCCGATACTAAGTGGGGAAATCTTGATATTTTACTGGTTGATATGCCCCCAGGCACCGGCGATATTCAACTAACCATTTCTCAACGTGTTCCCCTAGGCGGAGCCATAATAGTCACTACTCCCCAGGATATTGCGTTACTAGATGCCAGAAAAGCCATTGAGATGTTTACTAAGGTCGGAGTACCTGCACTTGGTATTGTCGAGAACATGAGTACTCATGTTTGTAGCCACTGTGGTCACGAAGAAGCAGTATTTGGGAGTAACGGTGGCGAACGCATTGCACTGGAGTACGGAACTAAACTACTAGCTCAATTACCCTTATCTCTCTCAATTCGAAAACAATCTGACGAGGGAGTACCATTTGTCCTCTCGAACCCAGAAAGCCTAGCATCACAGGCTATTTATCTGGCTGCTGAGGAGTTGATTAGATCTCTATCGGCTTTGGTGTCAAGTGGTCCAGAAATTGATATCATCGATGACTAACTTTATTCAAAATCTAGCGCGTTTTGCCGAATGATAGAAAACCCACGAAACAAGAGTGTCCCTTTCTGTGGCGATTAAATCAGATAAATGGATACGACATATGGCGGGGGATCATGATTTGATCAAGCCTTTCGAAACCGACCAGGTTCGCGAGAATACCAAAGGAAGGGTTATTTCCTATGGAACGTCCAGTTATGGTTACGACGTCAGATGTTCCGATGAGTTTAAAATCTTTACCAATATCCATTCGGCGGTTGTAGATCCAAAGTGTTTCGATGCGAATAGTTTTGTTGATTATAAGGGGGATGTTTGTATTATCCCTCCAAACTCGTTCGCATTAGCTAGAACGGTGGAATACTTTCGTATACCAAGAAGTATTCTCACCGTGTGTTTGGGAAAATCAACTTATGCTAGGTGCGGAATAATCGTAAACGTTACCCCTCTTGAGCCGGAGTGGGAAGGTCATGTTACCTTGGAGTTCTCGAATACTACGACTTTGCCTGCAAAAATTTATGCGAACGAAGGTGTAGCACAAATGCTTTTTTTTGAGTCAGATGAGATATGTGAAACTTCTTATGCTGATCGTGGAGGAAAATACCAGGGCCAAACTGGGGTAACATTGCCGAAAGCTTAATCTCCCCTTAATGGCCGTCCATTGATCTCAGCTTGTTTTAATAAAAGTTCGAAGGTATTCCCTGGTTCACTTTGTTTAAATTTTATTAGTAAGAAATCGTATTCAAGAGCTAACCAGAATGTGGTTCTTCTATCCGTATTGTCTCTAACGCGATCTATTTCTACTGTCTTAAACTTACCGATGAGAGTCTCAGTATCCTGCTCTCCCCGAACTATAAACTCATACTTTTTTAAGCGGTTCTCTTCCATCACCATGTAATTCATTCTTGGCCAAGGAGCGCTGTTTATACTGGCCAAATCTTTTCGTAATTGCAGTTGATAGGCCAGCTTGTCGACAACCCCATCCTTAATTATGTGGTTTTGAGTATTATAATTAGCAGTATTAGTTTTCCAGTTGAAGGTAAGCAGATCATTTTTGTCTTTCCCTAAACCTTGGCGAATATATCTGTATTCAATTGGAATGACACGTTCATCCCAGTTGAATTGCGATTCTTCATTGATAGAGGAAAAGAAAGTACTTGCCGAAGAGGAGAAGAGAAACGTATCGCTATCTATTTGACGAAGCTCTCTTATTCCCACGGCGTTAATGGGTAGACCCTTATAATTAGCTTGGTACAAGGCCCGAAATGGTGTTGGTTCTGCTGTAGAGAGTTCAAAACAGCATATTAGTCCTAACGCAGATAATATTTTCATCGGATCGTTCTTGTAAATGGCTCACCAGTTTATGACAATCTTAATTTCTTAGGTTGGGGTGTGGGGGTACGAAACCGAACACCAAAAGTTTAACTAATAAAGCTAAAGGATACACACGATTAGAAAAAGTTCTCAAGTCTTATTAACAGCTATATTCCTTTGGGTAACCGAGGTAAAAGCGCTATCTGTGAATGACCTCTATACAGCAGAGGTGTTGGTTGCTGACGAGAGTGAAGCCCAGCTGGATTTGGGCGCGCGAGCTGGTTTGTTGCAAGTTCTTATTAGAGTTGCCGGCACTCAAGAGGTTGAAGATAGCAGTATAGTAGCTAGTGCTTTACGTAATCCATCCGCTTATTATTCCCAGTATAGTTACGCTTCGACTGATAAGTTGCTCATTCATGATGGTGTTTCGGTTCCAGCTAGACTACTAAGACTTCATTTTGATCCTAGCGCGTTATCCCGACTATTAAGAAGTGCAGTATTTCCAGTATGGGGAAGTAATCGTCCCAGTGTTCTGGTGTGGTTTGCCGTCAGCGATAGCCAGGGGCGACGCATACTTGGCGAGTCTGAAAGTGGTAATTTCAATAAATATTTATCTGATCAGGCTGATTTACGAGGCTTACCGTTACTGTTTCCTTTACTTGATCTACAGGATTCTTACGCAGTTTCAACAGCAGAGGTTTGGGGCGCTTTTCTTGGTCGAATAGAGGCTGCGTCTAAACGTTATCGGCCAGACGCAATACTTACTGGGAGACTTTATATGGACAGTCCAGACCGATGGGTTGCTAGCTGGTCTTATTTCATAGAGGATCGCTGGTACACCCATGATGAAGTAGCGTTTACCAGTAGAGAAATTCTTCAACGGATGATTGATGATCTAGCCAACAAGCTCGCAAGCCAATATGCTCTTGACTCGAGTCGTGGGGCGGTGCGGTTGCGGGTAGACGAAGTTGTTAGTCTGCGCGATTATGCCGAGCTTAGCGCTTACCTCGAGTCTTTGACTCCTGTAACTAATAGCTTTCTTCTAAGCCTTAAGAATGGTCGAGCAAAATTCCGATTGGATATTGAGGGAAAAAGCGAGCAACTTATAGAAACTATTAAGCTGGATGAAAAATTAATGTTGGTCAAACCCCCCGGTGAGGAAAAAGAATTACATTATCTCTGGCTTCGGTAAAACGCTAGATTTTATTATGATTTACTATTTTGGGGGTCTTTAGTAATGACAGTTTTTCAGAAGTATTCGGGTTTGATTTTTGTTGTATTGATATTAATCGCCGTATACTACCTTCAGGCTATACTGACGCCATTTCTTGTAGGCATGATCCTGGCCTATTTAGGAGATCCTGTGGTTGATCGTTTGGAGCAACACAGGGTAAACCGAACCATGGCTGTTTTAATAGTTTTTGTCATATTCCTTCTTCTTTTAGTCGGTATGGCTGTAGTAGTGATACCCATCCTCCTGGATGAAGTATCAGTACTAGTGAGTGATATACCAGAAATATTGGTTTGGTTACAAAGTGTGGTGAGCCCCTATTTGGTCGCGAATTTTAACATAGATCCATTTGATATAAGTCTTAATCGACTCAAAGAATCTGTTCTTGACAATTGGTACCAGGCTGGGGGCTTCTTGGGAAACCTGGTACAAGAAGTTACGGCTTCAAGTATGGCAATGATTAATGCTCTAATAAGTATCGCGTTGGTACCGGTGGTTGCGTTTTATCTGTTGCGAGATTGGGATGACTGTATCGAGAAAATACGACAGATGATACCTCTGAGTTTGGAATCAAAAGTTGTTACTTTGACGAGTGAGTGCGATGAAGTTCTGAGTCAGTTCTTACGAGGACAATTGCTCATTATGTGTGTGTTAGGTTGCGTCTATGCATCGGGACTTACCTTTGTTGGTTTGGATTTAGCTCTTCTTATCGGATTAGTTTCGGGACTAGCCAGTATTGTGCCTTATCTGGGATTCGCGATAGGTTTATGCTCGGCGATAATAGCTGCTTTATTCCAATTCCAAGATATTGTGCCTGTTATCTATATCGTAATGGTATTCCTTTTAGGGCAAGGACTTGAAGGAATAGTTTTGACGCCGCTTTTAGTAGGCGATCGTATAGGGCTTCATCCTGTTGCCGTAATTTTTGCTGTGATGGCCGGTGGGCATTTATTTGGTTTTTTTGGTGTGCTGCTTGCGCTACCTATTGCCGCTGTAGTGATGGTTTTTTTGAGAGACTTTAAATCGACTTATCTCCGTAGTGAAATCTACGATAAATCTCATAAGGATAAATGATAGGACAACTAGCTTTTAATTTTCGCCTCGCGAATGACGCAACTTTCTGCAACTACATTGGTCACGCGGCTGCAAAGATCTCCACCTTGACTGGATTGATATACCTTTGGGGCCCCGCTCAAACCGGGTGTAGTCATCTATTACAGGCTCTGTGCCATGCGTCGAATTCAAAAAGAAAATCTGCGATTTATTTAGAGAGACTTTGGGAGCACGATGAAGCGTTGCTAAAAGGTCTTGAAGCTATGTCGGTTATCGCTATCGATGATGTTGATAAGGTTATTGGTGACTCCAAATGGGAACTTGCATTATTTCATTTGATAAATGCCGTTAAGGACAAGAAAGGCTGTCTCGTATTAGGAGCAAAAACTCCACCTAATCTGTTGGCTGTTGATTTAAATGATCTCCGTTCTAGATTGGTTAGTGCAGTAACAGTGCAGACTGATCTTTTAACTGATCAGGAGAAGTTACAAGCGCTACAAAGGCGAGCACAATTTCGGGGGTATGCTTTAGACGATGATGTTGCCCATTTTTTGCTTGTTCGGGTAAAAAGAAATATGAGATCTCTGATGGAGGCATTGGAACAGATTGAGCTTGAGACTCTAATTCACCAGAGAAAAGTAACTATTCCTCTGGTAAAAAAAACGCTAGGTTTATGAAGAAGTTGAAAATAATGTTTACAGGGGGAGGAACGGCGGGCCATGTAACCCCAAACGTGGCACTTATTGAATATTTTCAGAAATTAGGTTGGGATGTTGTTTATGTTGGCTCGCTGAACGGTATTGAAAGAGAAATTATAGCTAACAGTGATGTTCGATATTTGGGAATAGCTTCGGGTAAGCTTCGAAGATACTTTGACTGGGCTAACTTTATTGATCCTATAAGGATTTTTTGGGGTTGTTTACAGAGTATCTATATTAGTTTTATAGAACGGCCAAATATCCTTTTTTCGAAGGGTGGATTTGTTTCAGTTCCTGTAGTGTTTGCTGCATGGCTGCTTCGTATTCCTGTAATAAGTCATGAGTCAGATGTCACGCCTGGTTTAGCGAATCGACTATGCTACCCATTTGTGAAAAAGTTATGTGTGAATTTTCCAGAGACAAAGGAATATCTAGGGAGTGATAACGTAATAGTTACTGGCTCGCCTGTTCGTCAAAGTTTGCTTTATGGTCGAGGTCAGAGAGGTATTGATCTCCTTGGTTTTTCGCAGGACAAACCGATAATACTTATCTTTGGAGGAAGTTTGGGCGCAACTACTATCAACAGGGTTGTACGAGATAGTCTTCATAGATTGCTATCCCGATATCAGGTAGTCCACATAACGGGGTCTGGTAACTTAGATAAATCATTAGACTTGCCTGGTTATCAGCAGTGGGAATTTCTTGATGAGGATTTTGGGGATGTACTTGCTGCCTCAAGTGTTGTAGTTGCTAGGGCCGGCGCAAATTCGATTTATGAATTACTGGTTACGCGAAAACCCCACATCTTGATACCACTCTCCTCAAGAGCGAGCCGCGGAGATCAACTCGTCAATGCTGAGACCTTCGCCGCGCGGGGCTATAGTAGAGTGCTTTTGGAAGAGAATTTTACTAGTACTAGCCTGACTGAACTTATTGATAATATTTATATTAATAGAAGTAATATAGTTAAACATATTGAAAAATTTCAAATCGTCGATAGCCTTAATATTATTGGTAGTCTCATAGAGGCAACAGTTAATGATTGTTAATCCCATCGACCTGTATTTTATTCATAAAAAACGGAGTGAGAGGATTCTAGTTTCCTCTTTAGTAAGGCCTGGTAAACAATCTCACTGGTGTTAAGATTTTCGCTTTCCTTCGAGGCAGTAGATATGCATAAGATCCGAACCATTAATAACATCGCTAGTAAGGGTTTGGAGTTATTCCCTTCTGAAGATTTCGATGTGGGATCGCACGTTTCGGACCCAGAAGCTATCTTGGTTCGCAGTCAAAAGCTATCGGCGGATGATGTCACCCCCATGCTTCGGGCTGTTGGAAGGGCAGGAGCAGGCGTTAATAACATTCCCGTCTCTGCTTATACTGAGGAAGGTATTGTTATTTTTAATACACCAGGGGCTAATGCAAACGCCGTAAAGGAACTTGTAATGGCGGCTTTACTACTCTCTGCTCGCGATATTATAGGAGGTATAGATTATGTGCGTAATCTAACGGATATCTCTGACGAAAGAGAGCTGAATACGATTGTTGAGGCAAATAAAAAAGATTACGGGGGGCAGGAGCTCAAAGGGAAGACTCTAGGAGTGCTTGGTTTGGGTGCCATCGGCTCTATGGTGGCTGAGATGGCGCTTCAGATGGACATCAATGTGTTGGGTTATGACCCTGCTTTATCCGTCGATGCGGCATGGAGAATATCGCGGCGAGTGCAAAAAATGGAGAACATGCAATCTTTGTTAGCTCATTCTGATATTGTCACTTTACATGTTCCGGTTCTAGAATCGACTCGTCATATGATAAATGATGAATCTTTATCAAATTTTAAAGATGGGGCTGTATTACTAAACTTTTCGAGGGAAGAGATTATCGATCACCAAGCACTGGGTGACTCACTTGATAGTGGAAAAATCAGCCAATACATTTCAGACTTTCCTGCCCTGAGTCTTTTGGGTAAAGCTGGGGTCATTGCAATCCCCCATCTTGGAGCAAGTACTAGAGAGGCTGAGGAAAATTGTGCCATCATGGTCTGTGAGCAAATTCTTGATTTTCTTCGCAACGGTAACATAAAAAACTCTGTAAATTTCCCGGATTTGTCGTTAGAAAGAGGAGATGGTTATCGAATTGCGATAGTCAATCAAAACGTCCCAACAATTCTAGGGAGTGTGTTATCGATCCTGGCAGACAGAAATATTAATGTGATAGATATGTTGAATAAAAGTCGTGATCACGTTGCCTATAACCTAATAGATATTGAAACAAGACCTCAAAGTGATTTAGTAGTAGAAATTGCCAATATAAAAGGTGTTATTAATGTTCGAGTGTTCGACGAGTAATTTTTACGTATCTCTTTGAATGAAACGCTTTGGGTCCAGGGCTTTCTGCATGGAAATTCCTAGTGCGGGTACCTCTTGAGTGATCAAATTTGCGATATGTTCTGCGCAAAGTCTTGCTGTGGTTGCACCATGTGAGCCTAACCCCTGCAGTATATATAAACCAATCGGATTCATAGCATGTGGTTTGCACCACTCGGGTACAGGCCCACAAAGCGGCAACCGATCTTTTGTGGTTGCGCGCATTCCAATGTCTGCAGTTAATAGCGTGTAAGGTGTTTTGATATCCTTTAGAAGCCTATCAATGTGATTTTGGGAAACTTTTTCTAAGTTGAGATCATATAGCCCTGAAATAGTGGAGACGTTGTTTATTGGTGGAAATATGGAAGCATTCCCCGTGACGACTTGTACGGGTGAATCCTTTAGATCAACCGAAAGTGCAAGCCCAGGAATAATGTCAATAAGTGCAGGCATAGTAATTGGCGGTAATTGTGCTCCAGTGGCCAGGACTACCGCGTCTGCTTCCTCCTCTCCACCATTGTATTGGAGTAACCATCCATCACCCGTCCATGAGACTTTCTCGATACGTTGCTTGATGGCATTCGTTTGTCCAATCAAATCTCTCGATGCTAGCCAACCAGCGGTTGGGAAATATATCTGACCATCTTGATAATCTAGAAAATAATCAGGAAATTTTGCAGCGATCTTTAGCCACCTATTCCGTTGTCTCTGATTTTTTAGGGAAAAAATAATACCGGTTTGATGATAATATGAATTACCAAGGCAGGTATATTCGAATGCGGATAAAGAAAAGCGATATCTCTGTTCGTTATTTATAGCTAGTGAGGGATAAACAGCAAGTTGCGGGACTTTAAAAGAAGTGGCCTTCCCGTCATCGAATATCACTGAATTTAATGATCTGCGGTGCAGGGCTTCGCTAAGATATGCTCCTGCCAAACCCGACCCTACTATTGCAACTTTTGGACTTATATGTTCGGTGGGTATCCATTCTCCACGTGCGCGAGCGAAAAGCATTTCACGTTTTTTCCCATAACCAGCGAGGCGGGTTACTAAGAATCCAGCATTAGTTAGATCTCTCCGCACTTTGCTACTAACGGAGAATGTGCTGAGTGTTGCGCCTGGTTTCGAAAGTCGGGCTATTTGACTAAAAACACGTTTGTTCCAAATATCAGTATTTTTGTTTGGATTAAAACCATCTAAATACCAAGCATCTATGTTGGCGACACTATCTTTTAGTGCGTTTAGCGCATCGTCAAAAATTAATATAAGTTTTATGTTAGACGCAAACCAAATTATGTGAGATCCGTAGAGTGGCAACGGGTAGTGCTTTAACAAGTTATCAATTGGCAACTGAGGCATAAACTTGCCTAGTTTTAGTAAATCGCACGGCGCGACGGGGTGATTTTCATAAGCTGTGTAATAAAGGAATCCTTGGAAACCTCCTTGTTTCCATCGTTCCGCGGTCAGCATAAAGTTCAAGCCAAATCCAAAACCTAACTCTCCAATGCTAAACGGGTTATTTGGCTTAAGTTGCCTCCAACTGGATTGAATTAGTTCAGTGAACACATGTGTCTTCTCCGGTATTGGAGCTTCACGGCTCCAATAGATATCATCAAAATCTCTAGAGTAAGCTGTGCTACCCTCCCACTTTACGGATGCTTCAGTAAGGATATAGTCGTTCATAAAATTTAGCTGCAGTACTAATGAACTCGATTAAGGAAGTGCAGATGAGGGGAAGTCGGTGACTGCCAAATGCTACCCTTATTATCCTCCAGAGAGCTTTACCTCATAGCCCATAGATTCCAGTTCCTTCTTTAGAAAGGCTCGTTTATCTCCTTGAATCAATATGGTGTCACTGATTACTGCTCCTCCAACACCGCACTTAATCTTTAGCTTCCTTGCGGTTTCTTCTAATTCCAACCTGTCCGAAGAAAGTCCCCTTATTACTGTAACAGCTTTACCTTTTCGACCCTTTTTCTGCCTCTCGAGATGAACTATCCCCGTATGATTTCTCTTTCCAGGACTACCTCCCTTGGGATATATCGAGGCACTATTTTGCTCCTTAAAATTTTTTAGCTCATCTGTCGAATAACCTTTCACCATACGATAATGTTACTCAGCCTTCAGAGTAAAGAAAAATGCCTAGATCTTTATCATGACTTGCAATCTTACAAAAGTGAATTAGGTTAAGTAGGAAGTCAGTTGGATCAGCTCTGTCTATTTTAGCTTCTTCCAAATCTTTTGTAGCTAGCCAATCCTCCATAATCAAGTATGCACTCCCTTCATCAAGCTGAGAAAGTTGGCAAACTAAATTAGTATCAAGTTGATAGTACGTCGAATTAACTACTTCCGAGATAGGTAACAGTGTCTCATTTCCATAACACTCATCTAGAGGACGAGATGTGAGCAATGAGTATAGTTGAACACGGGCGTCCAAAGAAATTTCGTAGCATTGCATGAAGGGTAATCCATCCAAAGGGGACTCAAACGAAAACTCCTTCATCAGACTAGTTGCTGCGATAAAAAAATACTCGGCCATTCAGCTAGATCGTCATAACCTCATCCGCCTGCAAACCCTTATCGCTATCTATCACTATAAAACTCACCCTCTCCCCTTCGTTTATTGATCTTCTCCCACTACCTTCTATATTTCTGTAGTGCACGAAAATATCGTTCCCTTGATCTCGCGTAATGAAGCCATAACCTTTTTTCACGTTAAACCATTTTACGGTACCGGTCTCCCGCGGCTCATATTCCTCAGAGTATGAGTTGGTTGTTGCTGAAACAAAACATGTGGAAGCTAATAACCCAAAAAAAATAATGAAAAGTTCACTAAAGTCCGCCTTACTAATAGGAATTTGCAAGGCTTGATAATTCAAGTATCTAAGGCCGATAAATATTGCTAGGCTAATTACAGCCGAAATGCTTATGTTTTTTATAAGTGTGAGCATAGTCTGCCGGTTCCATTTAATAGAGATATGATACCGTTAAGAGCAAGACGGTGCTAGCTGGTTCAAAATCCTCGAATATCGATTGATTGTTTCCTCAAGACCGATCCACAACGCGTCTGAGATAATTGCATGTCCAATTGACACCTCGTGTAGTGGCTCGACGGCTTTACAGAATGCAGCAAGGTTCTCTAAATTGAGATCATGTCCCGCGTTAACGCCCATTCCGAGGCTGTGGGCAATTTTTGCGGCACTACTGTAAGTATTAAGGACTTTCTTTTTATCTGGGGACTTATACGATACCGAGTAGGGCCCAGTATAGAGCTCCACTCGATCTGAGCCAATTGCTTTCGCCATCTCAACTGACCGTTTCGAAGAATCAACAAAAAGGCTTACGCGTATATTCTTCTCTTGCAAATGTCTGACTAAAGGGCTCAATTTCGCGCTATTAGTGCTGAGATCCCATCCATGATCAGAAGTCAATTGTGTCGGTCCGTCGGGGACTAGAGTGCATTGCGCCGGTGATGCTTGTCGGATAAGCTCGATAAAGCCCGGAAATCCATTTTTCCTACGTTTGGCATAAGGATTTCCCTCGATGTTAAGTTCGATATGTTTGTATTGATCATCATCCAAGAGCTCGGAGAGTGCATAAACGTCCTGTGGTTGTATATGTCTCATGTCTGGTCTGGGATGAACCGTTATTCCATCAGCGCCAGCATTGATAGCAATTTTAGCAGCCTCAATCACACTCGGCACGTTAGTGCCCCGAGAGTTCCTGATTACTGCAACTTTGTTCAGGTTAACGCTAAGTCTGGTCTTCATGCCCATCCACCTAATTTGCTGTACCTACAGCGAAGGGGTAAATCGCTAGAGCTAATAGGTATTTCTTTATGGTAAAACCCTCTTAAATGGTTTTACTACCAGGTTTTGATAGACTCCCTCTAGCAAGTAAGGATCCTTTTCACCCCAACTTTTGGCCATTTCGAGTGAGTCGAATTCGGCGACTATTAAACTGCCTGTAAAACCTTTATCCCCAGGATCTTCATTATCAATGGCGGGATGAGGCCCTGCGAGCACAAGCTTACCAGCTGCCTGCAGCTTTTTTAATCTTTCTAAATGTGCTGGCCGCACCTCCATTCTTAGTTGGTGTGTCCCCACCTTATCCTCACTGATAAATGCGTATAACATGATTTTTCCTCACTGCTCTCGGTTTGAAATTGTATTTTCTTTGAGAAACCCTTTTTTTGAGAGATAGCGTAGAGTTATCAAAATATATAAGAGTGTAATTGCGAATCCCCCAAAAAGCTTGTAGCTAACCCAAAAATCTAGGCTAAAACTGTAGGCTACGAGCAAGTTTAAAAGTCCAGCGAAAACGAAACCAATAGACCAGCCGATGGCAAGGGTGCGCCAGGTATCGTCAGGGAGAGCTAACTGGGATCCTAGCATCCTTTGGAGGAGGTTTTCCTTAGTCAAGATTTGACTGCACATTAAAGCAACAGCAAACAGCCAGTTCACTATTGTTGGTTTCCATTGGATAAACTCTTCATTTCGAAAAAGTAATGTGGCACCACCAAATATAATTGCCACCCAGAAAATAACCTGAGTCTGTTTGCTTACTTTTCGGCTCTTACCATATTCGTATCCCACCTGTAGACAGAGGCCAGCCATCAAAACGCCAGTGCTAAGGTAAATATCTTTGGTGAGGAAATAAACAGCTACGAACAAAGCTACTGGTAATAGTTCTACAATTTGTCTCATAGGTTTTCCCTCAAATCTTTAGTGATCTTAATCCATTCCGCGTATTTTTTTTAGAGGAGGTTTGTTGATAACGCCAAAGTTAGCGGTGTTTTGGCGATAATACGTTAGCTTTGAAGCTCGTTTGCCGTGAACGTAAAGTTTTGTTTGCTTGATCTCCTCCTGTAAACTGATGAAAAATTTTCGGTTTCTCTTTTGACAAAATTTAGAATCCAATCCTATAAGATGTTAGTTTCTAGCAGGTGCTAACTTGAGCCTTATTCATTCTCAAAAAAGAGTTCTTTCCGGGATGCGTCCTACAGGACGACTGCATCTCGGTCACTACCATGGAGTCTTGAAGAACTGGATCAAATTGCAGCTTGAATACGACTGTATGTTTTTTGTGGCCGACTGGCATGCATTAACTACTCATTATGAAGAGCCAGAGATAATTCAGGACAATGTTTGGCAGATGGTCATAGACTGGCTTGCTTCTGGCGTTAATCCTGGTTCAAGCTCGTTATTTATTCAGTCGAGAGTTCCTGAGCATGCCGAGCTTCATCTTCTTCTCTCCATGATTACTCCATTAAGTTGGGTGGAAAGAGTACCAAGTTACAAGGATATGTTGTCAAAAAATCATGAACGAGAGCTAGCGACCTATGGTTTTCTTGGCTACCCTGTTCTTCAAAGTGCTGATATCCTGATATATCAGGCAGGTAATGTTCCTGTTGGAGCTGATCAAGTTCCTCACGTTGAAATGACTAGGGAGATTGCTAGAAGGTTTAATCATATCTATGGACGAGACCCTGGTTTTGAAGAGCTGGCGGAAGTGGCAATTAAGAAGCTGGGACGAAAAAATTCCAAGATATACCGAAGCTTGCGTCGAGACTATATGGAACAGGGTAATCAGGAGTCTTTGGAGACTGCGGTGGCGCTTGTATCAGACCAGCAAAACATCCCATTAAGTGATAGAGATCGACTATTCGGCTACTTGGAGGGTGGAGGAAAAGTTATCCTTCCCGAACCTCAGTCACTTCTAACCGATGCTTCTGTCATGCCTGGTTTAGATGGCCATAAGATGTCGAAATCTTACGGAAATACAATTTCTTTGCGAGAAGAACCAGACTCGGTAGAAAAAAAAATAAAAACTATGACTACCGATCCCGCGCGCGTCAGGCGGAAAGATCCTGGGGATCCAAACAAGTGTCCAGTTTTTGATCTGCATAAGATTTATTCTGACGCTGAACGAAAGAATTGGGTCATTCAAGGATGCAAAAGTGGGGGTATTGGTTGTATTGACTGCAAGAAGCCACTAATTGATTCAATCCTTGAAGAACAGCAACCGATGCGTGAGCGAGCGAAACAATACGAGGAGAACCCCGATCTGGTAAAGAGTATTGTTTCTGAAGGGTGTGAAAAAGCGCGGAATATCGCCAAATCTACGCTAGAGGAAGTTAGATCGGTGATGGGCTTAGATTATCGATAAGGTTCCTCTCTGATAAAAGTTATGAGTAGATACAAAAAATGTTAGACAAAGATAGTTCACAGGTCTCTGTTGATGGAAAAGACGCTCGCCTAGTATTGGTTGGGGGCCAGGCCTTATCTGAAATCCCCGAAGATCTTTACATTCCACCAGACGCATTAGAAGTTGTTCTCGAGGCATTCGAGGGCCCCCTTGATCTGCTGCTTTACCTAATTAGGCGTGAGAATCTTGACATATTGGAGATTCAGGTCGCAGAAATCACTAAGCAGTATATAGAGTATATTAGCTTGATGAAGGAGCTAAAGTTCGAACTGGCTGCAGAATATCTAGTTATGGCCGCGGTCCTTACGGAAGTTAAGTCCCGAATGTTGCTGCCAAGAAAAGAAGAGGAAGATGAGCTGGATGTTGACCCGAGGGCCGAACTAGTCAGGAAACTTCAAGAGTACGAACGGTATAAGCAAGCAGCACTTGATTTAAACTCAATCGCAAGGATGAATCGTGACTTTTGGATAGCCAAAGCTGACTTCACTATGGGAGATAAATCAAGACCAGTGGCGCAAATAGAACTCCAGGAAATACTAATAGCATTATCGTCAGTACTTAAACGAGCGGAGAATTTTTCAAGTCATAATATTGCTTTGGAGTCACTTTCAACTCGGGAACGAATGTCACAGATTCTGGAGAAGGTGAATAAGGCGGCTGGTCAATTTGTCTTATTCGAATCCCTTTTTTCACCGGAAGAAGGCAAGGCAGGGGTGGTTGTTACCTTCATAGCTATTTTAGAGCTAATTAGGGAGTCCGAGTTGCAAGTAATTCAGACTGAAGCCTATACCCCTATTCATGTCAAGATTTCATCCATTTCGAGTAAAGATTATGAGTGATTGGCCTTTTTTAAGACAAATTATCGAAGGTGCCATATTCGCAGCTGATTCGCCCTTGACTGTCGAAAAAATACTTAGCTTGTTCGAAGGTGATCAACCTACTCGAGAGCAGGTTCGCGATACTTTAGAAAAGATAGAAGAAAGTTGTACTGAAAGAGGCTTTGAATTGAAAAAAGTTGCAAGTGGTTATCGATTTCAAGTCCGTCAAGAATACAGTAAATGGGTCAATAGACTTTGGGACGAGAAGCCTCAACGTTATTCTCGAGCACTATTAGAGACTTTAGCCTTGATAGCATATAAGCAACCCATAACTCGAGGCGATATTGAGGAAGTTAGAGGCGTTGCCGTGAGTACCAACATCATGCGAACCTTATTGGAGAGGGATTGGATCCGAGTAGTCGGTCACCGAGATGTTCCTGGGCGACCCGCCACCTATGCAACTACCAAAAACTTCTTAGACTATTTCAATTTGTCTCACTTAGATGAGTTACCAGACCTTTCGGAAGTCGATGACTTGGGCAAAGTAAATGAAGAGCTAAATTTTTCAGAGGTTGCCGGCGATATAAATGAATTAGAAATTGAGAAAGGTGAAAATCTGACTTCAATGACGTCGGATGCTGAAGAGGCACTCGAAAGAGTCAATGCCGAGGCCGAGATTATTGATGGTAACATTCACGCATTATTTCCATTGGATGGAAATGCGGTGGATGAGTCTAACGATCAAAGGGAATATGCTGATAATTATGAAACTAGCCCGGCCGATACTGTACCAGAAAATACTTCGCAATCAGACAACGCTTCTCCTCTGCCGAATGAAGGGTCTCGAGGGGTTGGTTCTTCTTTAAGTCAGGATAATGATTATCAAGATTAGTTCTCTCGATTTAATGGAACCTCTGGTAAGGTCCGGAAATTTGTAGAAACGCTCTTATTCCTATGTCTCATAAATTACAAAAACTGTTAGCAAATGCTGGACTGGGTAGTCGCAGGGCTATGGAGAAGTGGATTGTTGCTGGTCGTATAAGAGTTAATGGAGAAATAGCCAAGCTGGGAGATAGGGTTCGTGAGGAGGATAAGATTCATGTTGATGGCCATTTCTTAAAATTAAAAACTGTAGTGCATCGGCATTTGTTATATAACAAGCCTGCAGGAGAAATTTGTTCCCGCGATGACCCAGAGGGCAGACCCTCAGTATATAAAAAGCTTCCAAAAATGAGGAACCAGCGATGGATATCGGTAGGGCGTCTAGATTTCAATACTAGTGGATTATTGTTATTTACTACTGATGGAGAGTTGGCTAACAAGCTTATCCATCCATCGACAGGTATTGATAGGGAGTACGCCGTAAGAGTTTTGGGTAAAGTTACAGATCAGAATTTGAGGAACTTACGAGAAGGTGTAATGCTCGAGGACGGTCTCGCAAGATTTACTGATATAAAAAAATCACCGGATTCGGTTGGCGCTAATAATTGGTATTATGTTGTTCTAGTCGGGGGGAGAAATCGAGAGGTTCGTCGTCTCTGGGAGTCTCAAGGACTGATTGTAAGTAGATTAAAGCGGGTAAGATTTGGTACGTTTTTTATACCTTCACGGGTAAAAGTAGGGGAGTTTGAGGAGTTGGGTAAGAAAGACTCCAACGATTTATATGACTTAGCCGAAAGTCGTGGAAGTCAACTGTTTTAAAACCTATTGCTTCTGGGCTCGGTTCCATAACCTATAACACGTTGTTGTATTCCCATTTCCCTCTCCGAATCAGATGTGGCAGATAGCCGCAAACGTTGGTTACCCGGTAAAAGTTAGACCATGATCGGAGTTGTTGGGGTCTACCAAATAAACGTAAAGCTTCATCAAATCTTGTGGTGTCTTCAGGGTCAGGGGATCCTCGTTAGGATAAGCCGCCGCGCGCATTTTGGTTCTTGTAGCCCCCGGGTTTACGATATTTACTCGAATTTTTGAGGTATTTTTTAACTCGTCGGCAAGCAGTAAAGCAAAACCCTCGATAGCATATTTTGATACACAGTAAGCTCCCCAGTATGCTCTCGGCTTTTTGCCGACGGATGAACTCGTAAATACTAGAGATGCAGCAGAGGATTTACGTAAAAGTGGGAGTAAAGCGCGGGTTAGAAGAACTGCTCCGTTAAAGTTAACCTGCATTACTCTCTCCCACTCTAGAGCATCACTGTATTCCACTGGAACGCGCGTCCCTAGAATGGCGGCGTTGTGGACCAGACTGTCTAGTCGACCATAGCTTGCAAAAATTTGTTTAGAAATCTCGGTAAGGTTCTCTGTTTTAATTAAACCGAGGTCAATAGGAAGTATAGCTGGCTCTGGGTAGTTTCTGCTTATAATTTCATCATAAACTATCTCAAGTTTGCTTACGGTTTGTCCCATCAACAGGACAGTCGCTCCTAAACTCGCGTAGGTTTTCGCAGCATGTTTACCAATACCGTCCCCTGCTCCTGTGACGAGAATAATTTTTTTCTTTAATAAATACGGGCTAAGGTTATACGTTGAGATTGGATTCATCAGGCCGTTCCTTTATTTTTCAGCTGAGTTATTAAGAGTCGATCTACAGAGATGACTATCCAAAATTATTACCGGCGCTAGCCATTGCCTTCGAATTAGTCACGTTAGGAGAGCCTTACGAGGTAAATACTAGGCGGGAGAACAATTATTCTTAAGGGTACAAAAGATCCAGAAAGGCACACCTTATGTTTTTGTTGCATGCACTAAGTAGTTAACGTCGAGCCTACTGCTCAGTTTATAGCGTTTCATAATTGGGTTGTAGATCATGCCAGTTAGATCATTGAGACTTAAATTGTGGTTACGTAACGATTTTGCTACTTCTGATGGTGTTATGAACTTTCTATAACTGTGCGTTCCTTTAGGCAGCAGATTGAGTATATATTCCGCACCGATAATCATAAAAATGTAAGATTTTGGGTTCCGATTGATGGTAGACAGAAATAGGTCGCCAGAGGGTTTAAGTAGACTTGAGCAAGTCTGAATAACTGAGTCTGGATCTGGCACGTGTTCAAGTACTTCAAGGCAAGTAATAATATCGAAGGGCTCAGGATTCTCTTTTGCTAAAGCCTCAATGGTAAGTTGCAAGTAATTGATATTACAACCTGACTCGAATTGATGAAGTTTTGCGACTGCAATTGGTGCGGCTCCCGCATCGATTCCTGTGACCTCAGCTTCCGCCGTGTACAAAGCTTCGGTAAGCAGTCCTCCTCCACAACCAACATCTAATACCCTTTTCCCGCGAAGATTGGTGCGCTCCGAGATGTAGGTAAGCCTAAGGGGGTTAATATCGTGCAGTGGCTTAAATTCGCTGGTTGGGTCCCACCAGCGCCTTGCAATAGCTTCGAATTTTTCGACTTCCTCCGGATCTATATTGTCAATCCTCACTAAGGACCTCCTAGTTTTCCTTGCCAGCTTTCAACTCTACGTCTTAATGTTAAGAGATTAAGCCTTGTAAATTTTTTGTCTTCATAGAGACACTCGCCATTAATCCAGCTGTGTGTAACGTTTTGACCGTTAGCCGCGTATATCAATTGTGAGATTGGATTATATATCGGCTGAAAGGAAATGCCGGACAAGTCCACAGCTATCATATCGGCACATTTTCCAATTTCCAGACTACCGATTTTTTCCTCAAGTCCCATGAGACGAGCACCGTTTATTGTAGCCATTGAGAGAGCCTCTTCGGCTCTAATACTGCTTGGATAGCCAGAAGTGACCTTTGATAGGAATGCTGCTGAGCGGGCCTCTGCTAATAGGTCTAGATCGTTATTACTGGCGGCACCGTCAGTACCCAAAGCAACGTTAATACCATTTGCTATAAGTTCATGCACAGGACATATACCACTTGCCAATTTCATATTTGATTCAGGACAGTGAACGACGTGAATTTGATTCGAATAGAGACTCTGGATTTCTTCTTCATTGAGTTCTGTCATATGAACTGTTTGTAGATTAGCTTTTAGAAGCCCAAGCTCTTCAATACGCTTATATGGTCTTCGACCATCTTCAAGTAGTCCTGTTTCCACTTCTTGCTTGGTTTCGTGTAAATGCAAGTGGATTGGGATAGAAAGGTCCTCGGATAGCTCTAGAACTTGTTGGAACCCTGCGTCAGTGACTGTATACGGCGCATGGGGTGAAAACGCCACTGAAATAAGAGAGCTCTCTCTGGTGGATTCGTAAAATTTCAGCCCCTTAGTAATATGCTCTTCTTCTGAAGTTGCCCAAGCATTTGCGAATTGTAAAACGGGAATTCCTACCTGGGCCCTAAAGTAGTTTTCTTCAAAGACTTTGGCACTCACTTCGGGGAAAAAATACGTATCCGCGGCGCAGGTTGTACCGTTGGCGATCATCTCTGCTACCGCAAGTGTGGTTCCATCGCGGACAAACTCTTGATTCACAAATTTTGCTTCTGCAGGCCAGATATGTTGGTTTAACCATTCTGACAGAGATAAGTCATCAGCATAACCTCTAAATAAGGTCATTGCAGAGTGGAGGTGAGCGTTCACGAAGCCAGCTGTCAGAAGATGGTTCGGTAGATTAGTCATCTCTATTCGGGCATAGCGTTTCTCCATATTTTCTGTGGGCAGAATATCGTGAATGACCCCATCTTCGAGTACTATGCTATGGTTTTCCAAGACTTCTCCCTGAGGAACAATTGGGACAATCCATCGTGCATTTATTGCATGCTTTTTGGATGGTGCTGGCATGTTTTATTCAATCCGTTGGTCACTTGCATCACTAATTATACACGAGCACGCTGCATAACTTTTATAAACAAATATTTACATCTACTCCTGTAAATAAATCACATGAAAATCAATTAGTTAAAGATTTATGAGATCTCTCCGCTCGGTGGGTTTACGTCGCGGCGTATGATATGCTTTCACTTTAAATTTTTGGGTGTGGAAGCGTTTTTCGCAAAACCAACGAACCAATAATTGCTGCGATCAATGTGGTGAGATCCTTGCTCGTCCCACTTATTGATTTCTACCGTCAGATCACCGAAGAAAAGAAAGAGGGGACATGTCTGAGTTTGATGGCCATATAGCCAATATTAATATCGAAGATGAGCTTCGTGACTCTTTCATGGAGTACGCGATGAGCGTAATTGTCTCGAGGGCGCTACCAGATGTTAGAGATGGCCTAAAGCCGGTTCATAGGAGAGTCTTATTTGCCATGAGCGAACTAAATAATGTCTATAACCGGCCGACGTTGAAATCTGCGCGTGTGGTTGGAGATATTATTGGAAAATATCATCCGCATGGTGACAATGCGGCTTACGACACCATCGTAAGAATGGCCCAGGACTTCAATATGCGTTACCCACTGATTGACGGACAGGGAAATTTTGGTTCTCTCGATGGGGACAGTGCTGCAGCACAGCGGTATACCGAAGTAAGAATGCAAAAAATTGCTCAAGAAATTCTTTCGGATTTAGATAAAGAGACCGTTAACTTTGTAGAGAATTACGACGCTACTCTCAAAATGCCTGAAGTTCTTCCCTCGAGAATCCCTAATTTGCTGGTAAACGGCTCTACGGGTATTGCAGTCGGTATGGCAACGAATATTCCGCCTCACAACCTCACGGAAGTCATTGACGCTTGCGTTGCCCTTATAGACGACTCTAGTCTTGATATTGATCAGCTTATGCGGTTCGTCAAAGGGCCAGATTTTCCAACTGGGGCGATTATTAACGGGAGAGCGGGCATCATCCAGGCTTATCGAACAGGCAGAGGGCGTATTTTTGTTCGGTCCCGCTGTGATATCGAGATAAACGAGAAAACCGGTAGAGAGACTATTGTAGTCACCCAAATTCCATTTCAGGTCAATCGAGCAAGATTGATAGAAAAAATAGCTGAACTCGTTAAAGATAAAAAGATAGATGGTATAAGTGAGCTGAGAGATGAGTCTGCAAAGGATACCCGTATAGTGATTGAGTTGCGGCGTGGCGAGGTCGCGGAAGTGATATTGAACAATCTTTACGCACAAACTCAGTTACAAAGCGCATTTGGTATAAATATGGTCGCTTTAGTAGAGAATGAACCAAAGATGCTTAATCTAAAGCAGGTTCTCGAGTCTTTCATCTTGCATCGTCGAGAGGTGGTGACGCGACGATCAATATTCGAGTTAAGACGTGCTCGCGAGCGAGGGCATACCCTTGAAGGGCTTGTGGTTGCGCTTACAAACATAGATGCAGTTGTTCAGCTAATCAAGACCTCCGAATCAACTCCGAAGGCGAAAGAGAGGTTAGTGCATCAAGTTTGGCCTTCAGAAAGTGTTGTGATTATGCTCGAGCGAGCGGGTCCAGACGCTGCAAAGCCAGATGGACTGGACAGCGTTTTTGGACTTCAGAGTGATGGCACATACAAGCTAACAGAGGATCAAGCGCAAGGTATTCTGGATATGCGGCTTAATAGCCTAACCAGCATGCAGCAAGACCGGCTACTTGAGGAGTACGCTGAAATCATCAAGACGATCGAACAGTTGTTACAGATTTTAGGTAACCCAGATAAATTAATGCACGTTGTGCGCGACGAGCTTGTGGCTGTTCGGGATGACTATGGTGACGAGCGACTGACAGAGATCACCGAGTCCCAAGAAGATCTTACTATGGAGGACCTTATCCAAGAGCAGGATATGGTTGTTACTCTCTCAAAAGGCGGTTATGCCAAGACTCAACCGATAGATACTTATCGAGCTCAGCGAAGAGGTGGGAAGGGTAAAATGGCCAGCTCGCTTAAGGATGAGGATTATATTGAAAGATTGATGGTAGCCAATACTCACGACACGATTCTTTGTTTTACAAATCTGGGTAGAGTCTTTTGGTTGCGCGTCTTTCAAATTCCCACAGCAGGCAGGGCTGCGCGGGGTCGACCATTGGTAAATATTTTACCCTTAGATGATGAAGAACGTATTACAGCGATGTTGCCCATCAATGAATATCGAGAGGACCGATACATTTTTATGGCGACTTCTAATGGAACAGTCAAAAAAACCCCTCTGATGGAGTTTTCCCGGAAACGGAGTACCGGGTTAATCGCCATTGAATTAGAGCCAGACAATACTTTGATCGGTGCTGCAATTACCGACGGTAGTAAAGACGTGATGCTTTTTGGTAATCACGGCAAAGTTATTCGTTTTAAGGAATCTGATGTTCGAGCTATGGGACGCACTGCCAGAGGAGTTCGCGGCATTAAGTTGGGCGAAAAGCAGCACGTTATTTCTTTGATGATCCCAGATGAAGCTGGACAAGTTCTGATTTCTAGTCGAAATGGGTATGGGAAAAGAACTAACTTTGAAGAATTCCCTGTGATTGGTCGAGGAGGCCAGGGCGTTATTGGTATGAAGATGTCAGAACGCAATGGTGAAGTCGTTGCGGCTACTCAGATTTTTGAGGCAGATGGGGCGATATTCATAAGTGATCAAGGTACTTTGGTGCGAATACGCGCAGTGGATGTGTCTCTGCAGGGCAGAAACACTCAAGGAGTTCGATTGATTAATCTCTCAAATAAAGAGTATTTAGTAGGAATGGCTCAGGTGCAGGAACCAAACCAAGAAGAAAGAGAGGAATAAAGTTGTCCACAAGTAATTATTTCACCGCTAAAACGCATGATGAATAAGAATCTAGGATTGAGGGATCTTCGTGATCAAATCGACTCACTGGATGAAAGGATCCTCGAGTTGCTGAACGAGAGGGCCCAGTGCGCGCAAGCTATCGCAAAAGTAAAGCAAAGCGATCCATCAGAGGAAAAGCCCATTTTCTACCGTCCTGAGAGGGAGGCGAAGGTGTTCCGTCATTTGGTAGATTGTAATCAAGGTCCTTTGACGGATGATAAGGTGAGCCAAATTTTTCGGCAGATAATGTCTGCTTGTTTAGCTTTGGAACAGCCACTAAAAATTGCCTATTTAGGCCCAGAGGGCACCTTCACCCATATTGCGAGTAGGAAAAGTTTTGGTGAATCTGTACAAGGATTTCCAATGGCTACCCAGGATGAGGTCTTTCGAGAGGTAGAATCTGAATCTTGTCATTACGGTGTTGTGCCTATTGAAAATTCAACGGAGGGTGTTGTTAGCCACACGTTAGATAATTTCTTAGAGACAAGGTTGAAGATTTGTGGTGAATTGCAGCTAAGGGTAAATCATAACCTAATGGTCTCTGAGCGTTATCCTGACGTTACGATAGAGAAAATCTATGGGCATCAACAAGCGCTTGGACAATGCAGACGCTGGTTAGGTAGCAATTTCCCTGAAGTTACAAAGGTTGCGGTCACAAGCAACGCGGAAGCAGCTAAACGAACATCCGGAGAGAAAGGAGCTGCCGCGATAGCTCCAGACATTTGTGCTGATATTTACAAGCTTCGTATATTATTCAGCAGGATCGAGGATTTTAATGATAACACCACTCGTTTCATTATTATTGGTCGAGATAGCGTAGGCGCGAGTGGTGTTGATAAGACTTCTGTAATGATTTCAACGAAGAATCGGCCGGGTGCCCTGTATAAGTTGCTTGAGCCTTTCCATCGAAATGGAGTGTCATTAACCTCTATAGAAACTCGGCCGTCGCGCGAGGGGATATGGTCCTACGTTTTTTTTATTGATTTTGAGGGGCACAGAGATGATAACGTTGTCATTGATATATTAAATGATATTGATAAAGACGCTTTGGCAGTAAAAATACTTGGTAGTTATCCCAAAGCCCTCACGATTTAAGCAGGATTGCTATAGAGATTATGACGGACTTCATTAATTTGGCCTTACCTGGAGTACAAGCCCTTCAACCTTATCAGCCAGGGAAGGCAGTCGAAGAGTTGGAGCGTGAGTTAGGACTTGTTGACGCGGTTAAGTTGGCGAGTAACGAAAATCCGCTCGGAGCAAGTGAGGCAGTTTCGGATGCTCTTCTAGCCACCTTCCCTCAGCTCGCGCGTTATCCCGATGGAAGTGCCTATATCTTAAAAAATCGGTTAAGCGAGTTTCTTGGCGTTTCTGCTGAAATGATAACTGTGGGGAACGGATCGAATGACGTGTTGGAGCTTCTTGGCAGAGTATTTCTTAATCCTCACAATGAGGCCGTGGTTTCACAACACTCTTTTGTGGTTTACCCGCTTGTTACTAAAGCCGTAGGAGCTAGGCTTAAAGTAATACCGGCAAAAAACTATAGGCAGGACCTCAAAGCTACATTGGAATCCATCCAGAATGAAACCAGAATGGTTTTCATAGCTAATCCCAACAATCCGACTGGAACCTGGGTAACTGAGTGCGAGCTCATAGATTTCTTGGAAAATATTCCCAGGACTTTGCTAGTGGTCTTAGATGAGGCTTACTTCGAATATGTGGACAAGCCAGATTATCCTGATGGAATCTCTCTAGTTAAAAAGTTCCCGAACTTAATTGTAACTCGAACTTTTTCCAAGGCCTATGGTCTAGCCGCGCTTCGTATTGGCTACGCTGTAAGCCACCCTGATATTGCCGATTTATTAAATCGAATTAGACAGCCGTTTAATGTCAATTCCATGTCTTTGGTAGCCGCGCTTGCAGCGTTAGATGACCAAAAGCACGTTGAAAAATCCGTAAGCCTGAATCAATCAGGGCTCGATTACTTTATGAAGGGCTGCGAAGAAATGGAATTGTCTTATATCCCATCAGTAGCTAATTTCCTTACGATCGATTTGGAGAGAAAGGCAATGCCGATTTATGAAGGTTTGTTAAGACTGGGTATCATAGTCCGTCCTGTCGGCGTTTATGAATTACCAAATCACCTTCGGGTCACCACCGGTCTTCCTAGAGAGAACGAGCTATTTCTTTCGGCATTAAAGCGATTAGTCCGCTAGTAAAATGAAACGTGTTGGAGTTGTTGGTCTTGGATTGATTGGCGGTTCTGTTGCCTCCGGACTAAAAAAAAGAAACTTGGTAGAGCATATCATCGCCTACGATCAAGACACTGCCAGTTTAGCATTTGCGCTCGAGACAGGCGTCATTGATTTTGCAGCCTCTTCGGTATTGGAGGCAGTTAAAGACGTCGATATTGTTATAGTCGCGGTTCCAGTCTTGGGTGTTGAGGGCATTCTTGAGCAGATCCCAATCAACAAAATCATTACTGATGTGGGAAGCGTTAAAGGACCCATTATTGAGGCAAGCAAAAGTACCTTCGGTAAAGTTCCTGAGAAGCTTGTTCCGGGGCATCCCATTGCTGGATCGGAGAAGCAAGGATTTAACTCGGCAAATCCAGATCTTTTCGAAAGACATACTGTGATTTTAACGCCTTTAAAGTCCACTGATAAGAATGCAACGGAATCAATCCGTAAACTTTGGGAGTCGCTTGGATCTCAAGTAATCGAAATGAGTGCTGCTCGCCATGATAATATTCTTGCTCAAACGAGTCATTTGCCTCACTTGTTGGCTTACGCGCTTTTAGAGACCCTATCCTCCAGAGGTACCAACTTAGAGGTTTTGAAGTTCGCGGCTGGTAGTTTCCGAGATTTCTCGCGAATTGCAGCCTCAGATCCAATAATTTGGCGGGACATTTTTACGGCTAATGGCTCGGAGGTAATAAAAGTACTGGATCGCTTTTTAGGGGAAGTATCTTCATTAAGACAACTGGTCTCAGATGGAGATTCCGATGCGATGGAGAAAGTATTCAAACGAGCAAGGAAAGCTCGAAAGTATTACCTTGAACAATTTCAAGAATATGATTCTTAACGGGACCAAATAGCTTGAGCGAAGCAATTCCGGTTGTTGCGATTGATGGTCCCAGCGGAGCTGGCAAAGGGGTTATCACCCAGAGGTTGGCTTCGTTTAAGGGTTATCACGTCCTTGATAGTGGTGCCATCTATCGTGTTATTGGACTTGCAGCCCGTGAAGATGGCTTAGGTTTCAGGGATCGATCAGGACTAGTGAAGCTGGCCAAGGCACTGGATATTAGCTTTCGTAGCACTGGAGAAATGGAAAATCCGTTATCGATCTGGCTGAGAGGAAAAGACGTTACTAAAGAAGTACGCACAAATGAAGCTGGTTTAGACGCATCCAAGGTGGCGTCTATAGGAGAGCTACGTATAGCGATAAGAGGCTTGCAGCGATCTTTTAAGAGGAGCCCAGGACTGGTTGCAGATGGCAGAGATATGGGAACTGTAGTTTTTAAAGAGGCCCAAGTTAAATTCTTTCTAACGGCCAGTCCTGAAGCCAGGGCAGGAAGGCGCTATAAGCAGTTGAAAGATAAGGGTATTCATGTTAGCCTTCCCGCCCTTTTGGAAAGCATTAAACGTCGGGATCGCAGTGATATGGAGCGCGAATTAGCGCCTCTAAAGCCTGCTCTAGACGCGGTAATTATTGACAGCACGGCGATGACTTTAGACGAAGTTTTCAACACTGTGCGGTCTGTTGTAGAAAGAAAACTGGGCTGACACCAGAGCCAACAACTTTTCGCCTCTGGTTGATGTCAAAAATAATTTGAACCATCTTGGTTGGAGATGGAGTGAACAGTCGGGATTATAATTAGATATGAGCGAAAGTTTTGCGGAGTTATTTGAAGAAAGTTTAAAAACAATCGATATGCAATCCGGGTCGATAATCACAGGTGTCATAGTTGATATTGATAATGAATGGATTACCGTCCACGCAGGTTTAAAATCGGAAGGTGTGATTCCCAGGGCTCAATTTTTAAATGAAAGCGGAGAGATTGAAGTAAAGATTGGTGATACCGTCAAGGTGTCGATGGATGCGGTGGACGACGGTTTCGGTGAAACGAGGCTTTCACGAGAGAAAGCAAAGCGAGCCGAGTCTTGGGAACTTTTGGAGAGCGTTTATGAAAGCCAGGAGGTCATAACGGGTTTGATAAGTGGCCGCGTTAAAGGTGGCTTTACAGTGGAAATACGCGATGTGAGAGCTTTTCTTCCTGGGTCTTTGGTTGACGTGCGCCCTTTGCGGGATAACGAACAGTTGGAGGGAAAAGAGCTTGAGTTTAAAGTTATCAAGTTAGATCAGAAAAGAAACAATGTAGTAGTTTCCCGACGTTCTGTTCTCGAGCAGGAAAATAGCGCCGAGCGGGAGGCACTTCTAGAAACTTTGCAAGAGGGACAGGAAGTTAAAGGTATCGTTAAGAATCTCACAGACTACGGCGCATTTGTGGATCTCGGTGGTGTCGATGGTTTGCTCCACATAACGGATATGGCATGGAAACGAATCAAGCACCCTGGCGAGATCGTCGATGTAGGCGATGAAATTCTTGTAAAAGTGCTTAAGTTTGATAGAGAGCGGAATAGGGTTTCTCTCGGGTTAAAACAGTTAGGAGAAGATCCCTGGGTTGCAATTACGCAGCGGTATCCGGAAACGACACGCACTATGGCCCGTGTAACAAACCTTACTGATTATGGGTGTTTTGCTGAGTTAGAGGAAGGGGTTGAGGGCTTAGTACATGTATCTGAGATGGACTGGACAAATCGCAACATCCATCCTTCAAAAGTGGTTCAGGTCGGTGACGAAGTCGAAGTGATGGTCTTAGATATCGATGAGGAGCGTCGTCGCATTTCTCTCGGTATAAAGCAGTGTCAGGGAAACCCCTGGGAGGCTTTCGATGCCTTACATGAGAAAGGTGATCATATAAAAGGATATATCAAGTCAATCACTGATTTTGGGATATTTATCGGGTTAGAGGGTAATATAGATGGCCTAGTGCACTTGTCCGATATATCTTGGAATGAGCCGGGTGAGCAAGCAGTGCGTCGTTTTACAAAAGGAGATGAAATAGAAACTATCATTCTCTCCATCGATGCGGAGCGCGAGAGGATTTCGCTAGGCTTGAAGCACCTGGAAGAAGATCCTTTTAACAATTATCTTGCTGAAAATGATCGTGGTTCGATTGTTAATGGTAAGGTCAAAGAGGTTGAAGCTAAGCAGGCTATAGTAAGTCTTGCGGATCAAGTAGAAGCAGTCCTTAAATCCTCTGAAATTAGTGTTGATCATGTCGACGATGCACGAAATGTTCTAGCCGTTGATGAAGAAATTGAAGTTAAGATAGTTAGCGTGGACAGAAAAAGCCGTAATATTGCTGTTTCAATTAAAGCCAAAGATATGCAGGAAGAAGAGGATGCGATCAAGGAGCATCGAGAGAAAGAGTCGGATGTAAGCCCAACGACTCTCGGCGATCTAATAAAGCAGAAGATGGACTCGGACATAGATACAGAAACTGAAACTTCGAGTGAACCCGAAGATAAGTCCTAGGGCTTTTATATGGCCGTAATTGATGACTAAATCAGAGCTAATCGAGAAAATAGTTGCCGTTCAAAATCAGCTTTCAGCTAAAGATGTAGAACTGGCCATAAAAACCATGCTGGACCATATGGCTGATGCTCTTGCGAGGGGAGATCGGGTAGAAATCCGTGGCTTTGGAAGCTTCTCGCTTAATTATAGGTCTGCTCGCGTCGGGCGCAACCCGAAGACTGGTGAGCAAGTGAACTTGGATGGTAAATACGTTCCTCATTTTAAACCTGGTAAAGAATTACGAGAGAGAGTGAATCTAGGAATGATCTCTAACAAGTTGGCAGACTATTCTTCGGACAGCCCGACTTAGTTTACACATCGTTGGAGGTATTAGCGCTATAATTAATTGATGGCCTTTTTCAAAAAGTGGTTTTTTCGTTTTCTGCTGATTTTGTTATCAGTTGTAGCCTTGCTAATTGCTGTTGAGAACAGCTCCGAGGTTGTAATAACTGTCTTAACATACCCTATCCCATCTTTACCTTTATCTTGGTTGATTATATTCGCATTTGTCTTTGGCTTCGTGATAGGTAGCTTGCTGAGTGTCGTTTATATTGCTCGAGCGCGTTTGAGAACTCGTGAAATAGAGAGGCAAGTTTTCGCTGCTAAGTCTGAAATAGATCGATTAAAGGCGGCGAACTCTAAGTAAAAAGACTCAACACTCAGAGGGAGGGTTGGGTCTTTAATAGTTTTGGACATTACAGAGGCGCGGCCATCGCCTTGGCTCCCCGACCTGGGCTCGAACCAGGGACCCAATGATTAACAGTCATTTGCTCTACCAACTGAGCTATCGGGGATCAATGCGATTTCGAGATTGTAATTCTGCCTACCTGTTTACGTCAACCTATCGGTAGACTATTGTTTGCTCCTTATTTGGTAATTGGGAAAACTTAATACAAAATGATCGATCAACGTCAACCTGAGGAGTTAAAAAATTAAAGCAAGTCCCTTTCGAATACATTCAGAATACAAACCTGAAGGTGATCAGCCAAATGCAATCATTAAGCTTACTCAAGGTGTTGAGAGCGGCCTACTTGCGCAAACCTTGCTTGGTGTTACGGGCTCTGGAAAAACATTCACGATTGCAAATGTTATTGAGAACCTTCAGAGACCAACGCTCGTTATGGCTCCCAATAAAACCTTAGCTGCTCAGTTGTATGGGGAATTTAAGGACTTTTTTCCGAGTAATGCTGTAGAGTATTTCGTTTCCTACTATGACTATTATCAGCCTGAAGCTTACGTGCCTGCATCCGACACCTATATCGAGAAAGATTCGGCGATAAATGAGCATATTGAGCAGATGCGCTTATCTGCAACTAAGGCACTATTAGAACGCGAAGACGCTATCGTGGTCGCTTCCGTTTCCTCTATTTACGGATTGGGCGATCCCAAGGCGTATCTGCAAATGGTTATGCATTTGGATAGGGGAGATAAAGTTGATCAGCGCTGGATTTTGCGTCGTCTAGCAGAACTGCAGTACACCCGGAATGAATTGGAACTTCGAAGGGCGTCTTATCGTGTTCGAGGGGATGTGATCGACATATTTCCTGCAGAATCTGAAAAGGAAGCGATAAGGATAGAACTCTTTGATGATGTAATAGATAACATTGGGTTGTTTGATCCGCTCACTGGAGAGCTTGTTCGTCGTATTCCTCGAGTCACCATATTTCCAAAGTCCCATTATGTGACTCCGAGAGAGACCATTGAGCGAGCATTGGAGGAAATCCGCGAAGAACTGCGAGATCGACTGAAAATATTAAAAAATGGTAATAAGCTTGTAGAGGCGCAACGGTTGGAACAACGGACTAATTTTGACTTGGAGATGATTAAGGAACTTGGATATTGCACAGGCATTGAGAACTACTCTCGCTATTTATCTGGACGAGCTGCGGGACAGGCTCCACCAACTTTATATGATTATCTACCTGATAATGCTCTATTGGTGATTGATGAATCTCATGTAGGGGTTCCGCAATTAGGAGCTATGTTCAAGGGCGATCGCTCGCGTAAACAAACCTTGGTTGATTTCGGTTTTCGTTTGCCTTCAGCGCTAGATAATCGACCTTTAAGGTTCGATGAGTGGGAGAAGCTGGCCCCTCAGATGATTTTTGTTTCTGCCACACCAGGCCCTTATGAAGAGTTAAAAGCCGGTCAAGTAGTTGATCAGGTGGTTAGGCCGACCGGTCTGGTAGACCCAGAGATCGAAGTTCGTCCTGCTAGTAGCCAAGTCGATGATGTCTTAACTGAAATTACTTTGCGTGTAGCTTCGGACGAACGGGTACTTATCACTACCCTCACTAAGCGCATGGCTGAAGATTTGACTGAGTATCTCAACGAGCACGATGTGAAAGTACGTTATCTGCATTCTGATATCGACACTGTGGAGCGCACAGAAATAATCCGTGATTTGAGGCTTGGTACATTTGATGTTCTTGTTGGTATTAATTTATTGAGAGAGGGGTTAGATATGCCCGAGGTTTCTCTAGTAGCCATACTGGATGCGGACAAGGAGGGATTCCTTCGGTCTGACCGTTCCTTGATCCAGACTATAGGTCGAGCGGCTCGTAATATAAAGGGTAAGGCTATTATGTACGCAGATACGGTGACAGCTTCAATGCAAAGGGCGATCGATGAGACGGAGCGGCGACGAGAGAAACAGAATGATCATAATCGGAAACATAACATCATTCCGATGGGCATAAAGAGGGATGTCGCTGATATCATGGAGGGCGCTCGAGGCGTCGAGCTTAAGAGAAATAAGAAAGGAAGTCGTAGAGCTGTCGATCAAGAAATTTCTGTAAACCAGGTGCTAAATCAAGAAGAGCTTGAAAAGCAAATAGGGGCCTTGGAAAGAGAGATGTTTGAACATGCGAGGAATTTGGCGTTTGAAGAGGCAGCGCGCGTCCGTGATCAAATTGAAGAGCTTCGGTATCAGTTCGTTGGTGCGCGTTAGCTAAACATATAAAACCCTTTTTTCTGTGGTTCACTAAAAAACCCCGGTAAAGTAATTAGTTATGGCGCTCGTTTTTAGTGCAAATTAGTAGGTAAGTTATCCAAAGTGGGGCATTCCTTTTTTCGTTCTGGGCATGTAAATCGCTGTAAACCCCCGGTTCTCGGAGTTGAGGTACTTTGGCATTACCTTTGCTTATATCTTGATTAACAATAATACGATTCAACCGGGGACCTTTATGGAACAGATTTATGAACTTCAATATGCGATGGACACCTTTTACTTTTTGGTGTGCGGCGCATTGGTTATGTGGATGGCGGCGGGCTTTGCAATGTTGGAAGCCGGCTTGGTTCGCCAGAAAAATACGTCAACGATACTCGCCAAAAACATCGTGCTGTTTTCGATTTCATGTGTGATGTATCTGATTTGTGGATACGCAATTATGTATGGCGGCAATGTGCTTTTGGAAGGTATAGCACTTGATGGAGCCGCCTCCGCAGATGGTTTGACTGCGGCTGTCTTAGCAGAATCTGCGGAAGCAGGGTTCGACGGCGGCTCGGTCTACGCAAATGCCTCAGACTTCTTCTTTCAGGTAGTCTTCGTTGCAACAGCTATGTCGATCATTTCCGGTGCAGTCGCAGAGCGAATGAAGATTTGGGCTTTCTTTGCCTTCGCCATCGTAATGACCGGGTTCATCTATCCGATGGAAGGATCATGGACATGGAATGGCGCGGACGTTTTCGGTCTGTACAACCTCGGGGATCTCGGTTTCTCCGACTTTGCAGGTTCAGGGATTGTGCACATGGCCGGGGCCGCTGCGGCGCTAGCAGGTGTGCTGCTGCTTGGTGCTAGAACTGGCAAGTATGGGCCAAATGGAGAGGTGAACGCGATTGGAGGCGCTAATATGCCTCTTGCGACTCTGGGAGTGTTCATCTTGTGGCTTGGCTGGTTCGGATTCAATGGAGGATCAGTTCTTAAGCTTGGAGACGCTGCCAGCGCAAATTCGGTTGCCATGGTATTCTTAAATACAAATACGGCTGCTGCAGGTGGAGCGATAGCGGCCCTGTTGGTCTCAAAGTTTCTCTTTGGCAAGGGTGACCTGACGATGGTTTTGAACGGTGCTTTGGCGGGATTGGTGGCCATTACCGCAGAACCGTCGACTCCCACGCCTCTTCTCGCCACTATTTTTGGAGCTGCGGGCGGAGTCCTAGTCGTCTTTTCAATAATGTTTCTAGATAAGCTTAAAATCGATGATCCCGTGGGTGCAATTTCGGTTCATGGAACCGTAGGGCTTTTGGGCTTGTTACTAGTCCCGCTAACGAATGACGGCGCTACTTTCTCTGGTCAAATTATTGGAGCCTTGACCATTTTTGTTTGGGTTTTCGTGGCCAGTGGGATCGTTTGGTTTATCCTGAAAATGGTTATGGGTATCAGGGTTTCTGAATCTGAGGAGCTTGAAGGTCTTGACGGATCTGAAATTTCTCCAACGGCCTACCCAGAGTTTAAAGGTTAAAAATTCCCCTAGGGTGGAGGGTTCGAAACGAGCTCTCCTCCCACCCCTTATCTCTCTTCAGCCCTCAGCAATGAGGGCTTTTTTTGGCTTAAACTAAGAGATTTAACCCTGCATAAATTTGTAAGTAACCATTACGGATTAGTCTGCCTTCATTAATTTTCCCGAGAGCAGATGATTTTCGCGTACACATTGGCGAGCATCTGCTTTTTGGCTAAAATAACTTTTCGGGGGGCTTATTAGTGAACAACTTGAAAGCAAGCGCAGAGGCCACGGAAAATATAGGAATGTAGCTCAGTTGGTTAGAGCATCGCCTCGACAAGGCGAGGGTCGTCGGTTCGAATCCGACCATTCCTACCATAGCTACTCAATTTATTATAAAGAAAAAGTAAAAAGTGATGTCTTCATTTAAGAGAAATAATAAGAAATGTTCTGTGTAACGCTGCCTGATGGAACTAAAAAAGAATTCGATGCGCCACTTTCTGTGTATGAATTCGCGAAATCAATTGGTCCTGGACTGGCCAAGGCGACGATCGCGGGAAACGTGAATGGCAACTTATGTGATGCGAGCGATCTAATTGAAACTGACTCTACAGTTCGAATCATAACTTCGAAGGATCAGGAAGGCGTCGAAATCATAAGACACTCGTGTGCACATCTTATCGGGCATGCAGTAAAACAACTTTATCCAAATGCCAAGATGGTAATCGGGCCCGTCATAGAAGATGGATTTTACTATGACATTGCGATTGACGACCCGTTTTCAACCGAAGATTTAGATAAGATTGAAGAAAGAATGAAACTCTTAATTGCTACTGAGTATGATATCGTCAAAGAAGTGACACCGAGAGCACAAGTTATCGCGAAGTTTGAGGAGAGAAATGAAGAGTACAAATTAAGGCTGATAGATGATATGCCAGAAGAAACTGAAATGGGTTTGTACTACCATCAAGAATATTTGGATATGTGTGTAGGCCCTCATGTCCCAAACACTAGGTTTTTGTCTCACTTCAAACTTACCAAAGTCTCTGGTGCCTATTGGCGTGGAGATTCGCAGAATGAAATGCTGCAGCGTATTTATGGTACCGCCTGGGGTGATAAGAAAAGCTTAAAAAATCACTTGAAAAGAGTCGAAGAATCAGAAAAACGAGACCACCGTAAATTAGGGCGCAGACTCGACCTTTTTCATTTCAGTGAGGAAGCACCTGGTTCTGTTTTTTGGCATCCCAAGGGTTGGACCTTATTCCTTGAGCTTCTAGAGTATATGCGTAAACGTCAAAAAGCTGCCAATTATGTGGAGGTAAATACTCCTGATGTTATGGATCGGCGCCTGTGGGAAACTTCGGGTCATTGGTATAACTATCGCGAGCACATGTTCTCAACTCAAACAGAAGATGAACGCGTCTTCGCTCTGAAGCCAATGAATTGTCCCGGCTCTGTTTCCATGTTTGCGCAAGGCCTGAAGAGTTATCGTGATCTTCCTTTACGGATGGCTGAATTTGGTAAGGTGCACCGGTACGAACCCTCTGGGGCATTGCACGGACTCATGCGAGTGCGACATTTTACTCAGGATGACGCACATATCTACTGCACGGAACAGCAAATGGAGCAAGAGTGCATAGATGTGGTTAAGCTTGTGTTGGACATTTATAAGGATTTTGGTTTTGAGGAAATCATCATTAAGCTGTCTACGCGGCCTAAAAAAAGGATTGGAACCGACATTACCTGGGATAAACTCGAAGGTGCACTAAGTAACGCACTAGATGTTATGGAATTGGACTATATCCTTTATCCAGGGGAGGGCGCATTTTATGGTCCTAAATTGGAGTTTGTGCTTCGCGACGCAATTGGTCGCGATTGGCAATGCGGTACGCTTCAGGTTGATATGAACTTACCGGAGAGATTTGATATCGCATACGTTGACGAGAACGGTAATCGTGACAAGCGTCCAGTGATGCTTCATCGGGCATTGTTTGGTTCCTTAGAACGATTTACAGGAATATTGATAGAACACTATACGGGAGAGTTGCCGGTGTGGCTTGCCCCAATTCAGGTAATGGTTTGTAATATCTCCGATAGTCAAACAGATTATGTCTCTGATGTTGCAGCGATGCTTACTCAAAAAAGTTTTCGAGTAGAGTCCGACCTGAGGAATGAAAAAGTGGGTTTCAAGATCCGAGAGCATACTCTTCAGAAAATACCTTACTTGTTGATCGTCGGCGACCGAGAGAAAGAGACTGAGACTGTAGCAGTCAGAGCGAGAAACGGGACGGATCTAGGGACTATGCCAATCGAAAAGTTTACAGATATTTTGCAATCAGAGGTAGAAAAACGGGGACGAATAGCTTGATTTTGCTATAATGCCGGCCCTAAATTAAAAGGAGCGGAGTATAGAAAGCCGCCACATGAGAGGAGTGAGTGTATTAAAGAGTCAAAGAGAGCTCGAATAAACGAGGAAATCGAAGCGGAAACTGTCAGGTTGATATCGGCAGATAGCAAGCAAGTCGGTATCGTGCCGATTGCGGAGGCACTCAAAGCTGCTTCAGAGGCCGGCTTGGACCTTGTAGAAATTGCTCCCGATGGGAATCCTATAGTTTGCAAGATATTAGATTATGGAAAACAGTTATTCGAGAGCAAGAAAGACAAGGCGGCAGCTAAGAAGAAACAAAAGCGGATGCAGGTTAAAGAGATGAAGTTCCGGCCTGGCACTGAGGAAGGTGATTACCAGGTTAAGCTTCGCAACCTAGTACGATTTCTAAATGATGGAGATAAAGCGAAAGTTACTCTCCGATTTAGAGGGCGTGAGATGGCGCATCAGGAGCTTGGAATGGATCTTCTTAAAAGGATTGAAGGCGACTTAGCAGACATCGGTACAGTAGAGTCCCATCCAAAGATGGAAGGTCGACAACTTACCATGGTACTTGCCCCCAACAGTAAAAAGAAGGGTAAACAAGCAACGGCCTGAGGGAGACATTTAAAGGTCATCAGGTACGGAGGATGCCAAACCTTAGTCGAAGGTTGCGTTTGGTTGGTATGAAGCGGAGTAAAAATTATGCCGAAAATGAAAAGTAATAGCGGTGCAGCAAAGCGGTTCAAGAAAACTGCAACTGGCTATAAGCACCGACAGTCCCACAGGAGTCACATCCTGACGAAGAAGAGTACCAAAAGGAAAAGGCAGCTTCGCGCAATGCAGGATGTTGCAAAGAGTGACGTATCACTTATTCGTCGCTTATTGGGCGATTAAGTTAGGAGAAGAAAAAATGCCAAGAGTGAAAAGAGGTGTAACCGCTCATCGACGTCATAAGAAAGTTCTAAAGAAGGCGAAGGGCTTTTATGGGGCCCGCAGCAGAGTCTTTAGGGTAGCAAAGCAAGCAGTCACGAAGGCGGGTCAGTATGCGTATCGCGACCGTAAAGTTCGCAAGAGAATGTTTCGGGGCTTATGGATCCAGCGTATTAATGCTGCAGCTCGGGAAAATGGCTTATCGTATAGCCGAATGATTGACGGACTTAAGCGGCAGAATGTAGAAATCGACCGACGTGTCTTGGCGGATCTTGCAGTTAATGAAAAAGAGGCTTTTGCCGTGTTGGCTGAGAAGGCCAAGGAAGCACTGGCCGCCTAGTCTTTGTCTGGTGGAACATTTAGTTCTTCAACCCCATTCCAACGCAACTTAAGGTTCTGTTATGAGCGAAATTGATGCAATCACCAAAATCGCGCAGCAGGCCGTAGAAAACTCCAACAACATCGCTGACCTAGAGGCTCTAAGGGTTCAATATCTAGGAAAAAAAGGCGAATTGACCGCCCTGTTAAGGGGGCTGGGCGCGCTCCCTAGCGAGGACCGCCCCAGAGCAGGAGCTGAGATAAACAAAGCCAAAAGTCTTATTGAGGATCTCATTCAAGCACGCAAGGAGAAGTTCGAGGCGATTGCGTTACGAGATAAAATGAATGCTGAATCTATTGACGTGACGCTTCGAGGACGCCATGGAGACATCGGGGGGCTGCATCCCGTGACCATTGTCCTTGAACGAATGGAAGGCTTTTTTCGCAGTGTGGGCTATGATGTCATTGAAGGTCCTGAGATAGAGGACGACTACCATAACTTCGAAGCTTTAAATTTGCCCGAACACCATCCAGCGCGAGCAATGCACGACACTTTCTATTTTAATCCTAATCTTCTACTTCGAACACACACATCGCCTGCGCAAGTGAGGACTATGGAATCTAACGATCCGCCCATAAAAGTGATTTGTCCCGGGCGCTGCTACAGAGTTGATCCACCAGACCCTTCTCACCTGCCAATGTTCCACCAGGTAGAGGGTTTGGTGGTTGATAGCAACATTAGTTTCGCGGACCTAAAGGGTACAGTCATAGAATTTTTGAGAGTTTTTTTTGAAAATGCGAATCTAAACGTTCGTTTCCGTCCTTCCTATTTTCCTTTCACAGAACCCTCTGCAGAAGTTGACGTGCAATGTGTTCATTGTCTTGGTAAAGGGTGTAGAGTCTGCAGTCATACTGGTTGGCTAGAGGTTATGGGCTCCGGTATGGTTCATCCGAAAGTGCTTGAATATTCGGGAATTGATTCGGAAAAATACACTGGTTTTGCTTTCGGTATGGGGCCGGATCGTTTGGCGATGCTTCGTTATGGAGTAGATGACCTGCGTCATTACCTAGACAATGATCTACGATTTCTCGAGCAGTTTAGATAATTTATGCTTGCTCTGGGATCTCAGCTGGTTGAAATGGGGTTTAGATATTCTTTAACCTATCGCCTTAGCGAGACTGGATTGTATCTATGAAATTCAGTGAAAGATGGCTACGAGAGTTTGTTGATCCGCCCATAAGCACAGGAGAACTTGTTCATCAGTTAACGATGGCCGGACTTGAAGTGGATAGCTTTACCTCTTTGTCCGATAGATTTAGCAAGGTTATCGTTGGAGAGATAATAGGGTCTGCTAGACACCCAGATGCAGAGAAACTTGTAGTTTGCAAAGTTAGTAATGGTCATGAAGAGCTACAAGTGGTTTGCGGAGCACCTAATGCTCGCGCCGGCATTAAAGTTCCGTTCGCTCTCGTGGGGGCAAGACTCGGTAAAGAAAAGATCAAAAAAGCTAAGCTTAGAGGTGTAGAATCCTTTGGTATGCTGTGCTCAGAGCGTGAGTTAGGAGTTAGTGATTTTCATGAAGGCCTAATGGAATTACCCTTTGATGCACCAGTTGGTGAGGACATACGCGATTTTCTTAAATTAGACGATAATATTATCGATCTCGACCTTACACCAAACCGAAGTGATTGCCTTGGAATTGTTGGTTTGGCGCGAGAGACAGGCCTTATCAATAAAATTGATGTTTCCTACCCTGAAAATCGTTTTGTTACGCCCATTGTTGAAGATACTTTTCCAATAGAGCTCGGCGATCCCAGGACATGTCCGCGTTTTGTAAGTCGAGTTTTAAGAAATATTAATATAAATGCGACTACCCCGCTGGGAATGAAAGAGAAGTTAAGACGAAGTGGTATCAGAAGTATTGACCCTGTCGTTGATGTAACCAATTACGTAATGTTAGAGCTTAATCAGCCCATGCATGCGTATGATCTAAACCAACTGAAAGAAAAAATTGTAGTGAGACAGTCAAAAAAAGGTGAGCATATTAAGCTTTTAAATGGTGATGACGTTCTTTTAAACGAGGAAACATTGTTGATCACTGATGGTAACGGTCCTATCGGGATCGGGGGAGTGATGGGAGGACTTACCACCTCAGTAACCCCGAATACAAAAGATATCCTCCTTGAAAGTGCCTGGTTCTTGCCTTCTGCGATTGCCGGGCGTGCTCGCTCTTATGGTTTGAACTCGGACGCGGCACATCGTTTTGAGCGTGGTGTAGATTGGCAAGGCCAAGTTTCTGCGATGGAACGTGCTACAGAATTGCTCATATCCATCGTTGGAGGAGAAGCTGGGCCTTTGATCGATACCCGAGAAAGTGAACATTTACCCGGGCTTGAAGAGATTAAGTTGCGGGCCAGTCGAGTAGAGAAATTACTAGGCGTTGCGATTGATGATCGTACGATTGAGGATATTTTAGGGCGCTTGGGCTTTGGATTCCGGTCTTCGACAGCTGGAAATGATACATATTGGATAGTCAAGGCGCCCTCACATCGTTTTGACATCTCTATCGAAGCAGATCTTATTGAAGAAATTAGTAGGATCTACGGTTACAACTCGCTACCTGTTAGAACCCCCCTGGCCTCGCTTAAGATGCGTAGCAACAGTGAAAGTGAAATTCCTTTGGGGCGTATACGCGGTCAGCTAGTGGCAAGAGGTTACCAAGAAACAATTAACTATAGCTTTGTAGACCCTCAGCTAGAAAATTTAATGGACCCGGAGAAAAAGCCTTTAAGGCTTGCGAATCCTTTATCAACGGATATGTCGGTGATGCGAACAACATTATGGACGGGATTACTTAAATCCTTGGTCTACAATCTTAACCGCCAGCATGAGCGGGTTAGGTTATTTGAAATAGGATCACGTTTTGGGCAGGTTGACGATGTGGCTGAGGCTAGTTTCAAAGACATTTTACAAGAGAGAACCGTTGCCGGGATAGCCTGTGGTTCGCGTTATGAAGAAAATTGGGCGAGTGATCGGGACGTGATTGACTTTTATGATGTGAAGGGGGATGTTGAAAGTATCTTAGCGCTTAATTCTGCGGATTTCGAAGTGGTGCCAGCAACACACCCTGCATTGCAACTCGGTCAAGCAGCTGAAATTAGAAGAGGAAGAGAGTTGGTAGGATATTTAGGGCTACTGGACCCGCGAGTACAGAAGGCTTTAGACATTCGTAACCCCGTATATCTTTTTGAGCTGATGGTAGGACCGATTACTAATAAAGTAGTTGCCAAGATAGAACCTCTATCAAAGTTTCCTGAAGTTCGCAGGGATATAGCTATAATTGTCGATCAAAGTATAAGCGCGGCGAGGGTTATGAAATGTGTTTATTCATCAACGAACGATAGTCTGACAAACCTAAAGTTATTTGATGTTTATCAGGGTAAAGGCATTGATCCTAATAGAAAAAGTATCGCTTTAGGCTTGACGTTCCGTCATCGTTCGCGCACTCTTACTGATGAGGAAATTACTCAATGTATCACCAACATCGTTTCTTCTTTAAAATCGGAGCTCAAGGCTAGCTTAAGGGACTGAATATGGTCGCGTTAACGAAGGCTGAAATGGCGGAAAAGCTGTTCGACGAACTTGGCTTAAATAAGCGAGAGGCAAAGGAAGTTGTCGATTTGTTTTTTGAGGAAATGCGTGCTTCTTTGGAAGCCAACGAGCATATCAAGTTATCTGGATTCGGAAATTTTGATCTCAGAGATAAGGGGCAGCGGCCCGGCCGAAATCCGAAGACGGGTGAGGAGATTCCCGTATCAGCCAGAAGAGTCGTCACATTTAGGCCCGGACAGAAGTTGAAAGCCAGAGTGGAAGCATATGCAGGACCTAGACAATAAGTCAGAACTGCCTCCTATCCCAGGGAAGCTTTACTTTACGATTGGAGAGGTCAGTGGTTTCTGTGGTGTAAAGCCCCATGTGCTCCGTTATTGGGAGCAAGAGTTCCCTCAACTTAAAACCGTCAAGAGGCGAGGTAACCGCCGTTATTACCAGAGGCAGGATGTTCTGATGATTCGTCAGATAAGGTCATTGCTCTACGATCAGGGGTTTACCATTGAGGGGGCCAGACGACGCTTGTCTGGAGAGGAAGAAAGAGGTGACAGCACGCGATACAAGCAGTTAATCTATCAAATGGTAAGTGAGTTGGAAGATGTTCTCAAGACTTTGAAGTTATAGGCCTGGCAAAAAGCCACATAGAATCTAATACTCCTCGTATGCCTAAAAAATCAAAAACTAACATCTAGTGATGGCAAAATCCGTAATTCTCGCTTTTACTTTGCTTTTTGCAGGATTTATTTGGTTGTCGAGAGGACCACAGGATGTTCCAGGAAATATAACTGCTTCTAACTTGGTTGATAGTCAGCAGATTTTAGATCCCAAACAGCCTCACTACTCTGCTTCGTCGGCACCAATTAAAAAGAGTACTCCTCTGGTGATGTGGTCTTTGACTGAAGAAAGTATTATCCCGGAGATCAGAGGCTACCAAGGTAATGTTGTGGGTGCGGTGCCTTTGAAAATCAAAACTAAATGGCTGTCGAAAATAGCTTTGGGTGACAACATCTTGTTAAGTATTCCTCAAATTGACTTTGAACTTTTGTTAGTTGTGACACAAGTAAAAAGCCGAGTGCGAGGAATCAAAGTGATCACAGCGACTGGCATAGAGGAATCTGCCGACCTATTACTGACCCTTGGTTCGAGTAGTACTTTTGCTAATATCAATACCCTGAAGGGAACCTATGAACTAGTGGGTTCGGCGTCTTTTGGTTGGCTGATGCCATCAGCAAATATGGACCCAAACGTAAACTATGCAAAGCCAGACTATGTAGTTCAAAAAATTACAGAGCCTTCTAGTTTGTGAAAAGTGATGGGTAATTACCCCAATGGTTAGATTCTTTAGTTCGCTTTTTTTACTGACCCTGATTGTAGGCCAAGGCTCACTTGCGGATTCAGAATTCGTATGTCCGTGCATACTCGAGAGCAGTGATCCCACTTCCATGATCCTGCGCGCAGGCGTGCGAAATTATGGTGAGGGAACTACGGGTGATATTCGGGTTAGGTTATGGGGTAATAAAAATGGAGATTTCACTTATCTCGGTGCCGCTTATTATCCTGAAAGCCTCGGTGTAGGTGAAAGTTACGGAGATACCTACGCGCTGAAATTTCCCTTCTACGACTACGGTGTCGAGGGTAATTATGAAATTTTTGCTTATCTTCAAGAGAGCACGGACGATCTCTGGGAGACAACTCAAACACTGCGTTTCGAACCTGTAACTTATTTGGATCACGCGACTGGAGGGGGCTTGAGTACCGTATATTTGGATGGTACCGCAACTGCAACCTTTTCTAGTACCATGGAAGAGGTGACAATCAATTTACCTGCTATCAAAAATATGTCACCGACTGATACGATTCCTCCTCTAACGGTTCACCTCGGTCTATATGCAACGCAAAAGTATTGGGCGGGATACTATCCATTATGGGAGTATCCCTTGGACTACTCACTAGGGCCGTCTGCGAAGAGTGAAGCTATTTCAATTACGATGCCTTTTACTAGCATTGCCGGCTATGAGTATGTCCACTTGTCGCTGCAGGAAACCGAGGGAGGGAAACATTATCTCTGGCAGAACGTTTCTGCTCCAAGCTCAGTGCAACATCGGAACTTTCGGGTAACTGCAATTGATACTCTCAAAGATACTGATGGTGATGGTGTTAGCGACTTTAATGAGTCTTTAATGCAGACCAATGCATTGGACCCTTCAAGCAAGCCGGGAGAGAGTACCCTGGATGTAATGGTCCTATATACGCCGGGAGTTTCTGACCTCTATGCCGATCTCGAGGCACGCGTTGTGCACATTTTAGAATATGGAAATATATCGCTTGAGAA
>JAYZES010000009.1:0-167646 GCA_036337195.1 Pseudomonadota bacterium | reverse complement strand
TTCAAACTGCGGCATTCTGTCGCGCTCGTTGGAAATAGTTTAGTATACTTTGCTTAACTTAGCCTTCAATCAGAACTTTAATACTTTATCGGATGATATAAATCATGAAAAAGTGGCAGTGTATCATATGCGGTTTTATCTATGACGAAGCAGCGGGACTTGAGTCAGAGGGAATTCCCGCGGGAACGAAATGGGAGGATATCCCGGATGATTGGTGTTGCCCTGAATGCGGTGTTTCGAAAGAAGATTTCGACATGGTAGAGGTAGCTTAACCAGTGGACAGAGCCAAGCTCACCAGACGTATCTTAATAGGAATGGTATTAGGTCTTTTCGTTGGGTCATTCTTCCATTGGATGGGAGCTGAGGATGGCTTTATTACAAAGTTTTTAGTCAAGGGGATATTTGATTTTGGTGGTCAGATATTCATAGCGAGCTTAAAACTGCTTGTTGTGCCACTGGTTTTTTTCTCACTTGTATGTGGTGCTAGCAATCTTTCAGACGGGTCGAGTATGGGGAGAATTGGATTAAAGACCCTAGCCCTCTACATGTTTACAACCGCAATTGCCATCACGTTAGCCTTAACCGTGGCCACTACTGTTAATCCGGGCCTGGGCATTGACCTTCTCACCTCAACTGAATTTGTCGCAAAAGAAGCGCCCTCTCTAAAGCAAGTATTGATAAATATCTTTCCTACCAACCCTCTGAAATCGATGGTCGATGGAAACATGCTGCAGGTTATAGTGTTTGCCATTCTTGTAGGAGTAGCCATAAGCCGCTGTGGTGATATTGGAATACGTGTTAGGGCATCTTTACAGGATTGGAATGAAGTTATCATGCGACTAATATTGATGATGATGAGTGTTGCTCCCATCGGTGTTTTCTGCCTTATGGTCACGCTGTTTGCTACTATGGGCTTAAGTGCAATCGCCGACTTGATTAAATACTTTCTGACAGTAATTCTCGTGTTATTCCTCCACTTTTCACTGACCTACAGTATTCTTGTAAGGTTGCTCGCAGGATTAAATCCTATTACTTTCTACAGACGATTTTCTCCAGTGATGGCCTATGCTTTTAGTACGTCGTCAAGTAATGCTACTTTACCTATCACCCTCGAAGCAGTGCAGCATCGAATTGGGGTAAAAAATGAAGTTGCCTCATTTACTGTCCCTCTCGGAGCAACTATAAACATGGATGGCACCGCGATAATGCAGGGCGTAGCAACCGTCTTTATAGCTCAAGCTTATAATATTGATATCTCGTTGACCGGGTACCTAATGGTAATTTTAACTGCAACATTAGCGTCGATTGGAACAGCTGGAGTGCCAGGCGTTGGACTTATTACGCTTGCTCTCGTGCTTCAGCAGGTAGGTCTTCCTGTTGAAGGTATCGCTCTTATTATAGGTGTCGATCGCCTGCTCGATATGATTAGAACAGCAATAAATGTCACGGGTGATGCAGCTGTATCAACCATTGTGGGTCGTACAGAGGGTAAATTTGACGAAGCAATTTTCTCGGGGCAACGAGTTTAGACTATACTTGACTTACTTCCTCAGGTACCGAAGTCCATCGTTTGATTAGC
Source organism: Pseudomonadota bacterium (assembly GCA_036337195.1). Lineage (GTDB taxonomy): Bacteria > Pseudomonadota > Gammaproteobacteria > Pseudomonadales > Azotimanducaceae > UBA7455. Next base: position 166,067 of record JAYZES010000009.1, on the reverse strand, counting down.
ACATCTATCTTCGCTTCCTCGGTCCTAAGCATTTGTTCTGACTTCGCCTTCACCCTTGGAAGTAGGTCACCGTCACGAGCTAAATCAGCTATCTTAAACTGGATAGCTCCCGATTGTTTGCTCCCAAGTAGCTCTCCAGGACCACGTATTCTTAAGTCCTCTTCTGCGATAAAGAATCCATCATTACTATTTCGCATGACTTCAAGTCTACGTCTGCTTAGCTCTCCAAGAGGTGACTTGTATAAAAGCACACAGTGACTTGCAGTTTGACCACGCCCAACTCTACCGCGGAGTTGATGCAGTTGAGCTAAGCCCAGACGCTCAGAGTTCTCTATCACCATCAATGAGGCGTTGGGTACATCCACTCCAACTTCAATGACTGTAGTTGCCACTAGAAGATCGACTTCCCCTTCCTTAAACCTACACATGACTTTCGCTTTTTCTTCGGGTTTCATACGTCCATGAATGAGACTTATTGAAAGATTCGGTAGAGTATCAGTCAATTCCTTCAATGTTTCTGCGGCTGCCTTACTCTCCAAAACTTCGGATTCTTCAATAAGGGTGCAGACCCAATAGGCTTGAGCTCCTTCGGCACACAAGGCTTGTATACGTTCGATAACCTCTGCTCTTCGGGTATCGGCTAGTACGGTAGTCCTAACCTCAGTCCTACCAGGAGGTAGCTCGTCAATTACTGATACATCCATATCCGCATATAGGGTCATCGTTAGGGTGCGCGGGATTGGAGTTGCTGTCATGATCAGTTGGTGCGGATTTATATTTTTAAAGATACCTTTTTGTCTCAGGGCTAGTCTCTGATTCACGCCAAAACGATGTTGTTCGTCTATTATTACTAATCCTAGTTTTTGAAATACAACATCTTTTTGAAACAAGGCATGGGTACCAATTATGATCTGAGCATCACCACGCTTTATCTTCTGAAGTTCTTCCTCCCGAGCGGCGCCTTTACTCTTACCCGAAAGCCAGGCGGTCTCTATTCCTAACGGTGCTAGCCATCCCCTAAAGGTTGCTAGATGCTGCTCTGCTAAGATCTCAGTCGGAGCCATCAGGGCCGTTTGGAGCCCATTCTCATAAGCGTGAACCGCTGCTACTGCCGCGATGACCGTTTTCCCAGAACCAACATCGCCTTGTAATAACCGTAACATTGGAGTGTTCTGGGATAAATCTCCACTGATTTCAAGAAGTACCCGTTGTTGCGCGCTGGTAAGTTCAAAGCCAAGATTTGCAACTAACTTTGCGCATGTGTCACGCGGACTGGCTAGTCTAATCGCTTTTTGTTTATTGATCTGTTCTCGAAGAAAGCAGAGGCTGGTGTGGTGGGCTAATAGCTCCTCAAAGGCCAATCTTCTTTGAACCGGATGGTTGCCTTCTATAAGAGCAGAAATGTCCGCATTGACCGGTGGTTTATGGACTAATTGGAGTGCCTCATTAATGGGTATTTCTCCACTTATTAGTTCAACTAAAGGGTTAGAATTTAAGATTGTAAGCACTTGTTCGATTAATCCTCGATAGCGCCCCTGGCTAACCCCTTCTGTGGTTGGATAAACTGGAGTGAGTGTCTCTGGTAATGCCTTATCTTCGCCCAATCTTTCATACTCCGGGTGGTATATTTCTAGTCCTGAGGCACCTCTTCTAATCTCTCCGAAAACGCGAATAAACTCTGACCCCTTTAAATTATTCAATTGTGTTTTTGAGAAGTGGAAGAAGCGAAGTCCAATTTTTCCGGTGCTATCTTCAAGGTACGCGAGAAGGCTGCGGCGCCGTCCATATGAAACCCCAACATCAATGATCTTGCCTTCTAGGACGGCGGGCATCCCTACTTTTAAATTAATAATTGGGGTAACTCGGGTTCTATCCTCGTAGCGGAGAGGCAAATGAAAGAGGATATCTTGCAGGTTACGAATACCAAGTCGTGCAAGCTTTTCTGAAATCGATGGCCCAACACCCTTTAGTTCGGCTATCGGTCTATTTACCAGCACTTCTAAACATCCATTATGGCATCAATTTCAATAGCTGCTTGTTTTGGTAGCGCCGCCACTTGCACGAGTGAGCGTGCTGGATAGGGCTCTCTTAGAAATTTTTGCATTATGCGATTTACCTTGCTGAAATCCTCAATGTTGGTCATGAAAACAGTAAATTTAACCACGGAATTAAGCGAGCCACCCGCGCTTCGGCAAATAGCATCGATATTTTTCATTACTTGCGTGATTTGGAGGTCAATATCTGGACCTACTAGCTCTAACGTATTTGGATTTAGCGGAATTTGGCCACTTATATAAACGTTCGATGATGTGGCGATGGCTTGTGAATAGGGTCCGATGGCGCGGGGTGCATCGTTGCTACATAATTGACGCTTTTTTTTCATCGCTGTTTAACTTCTGACGCGGATGATGCGGGTGATTGCTTTAAGAAGCCGCAACCGTTTGATTACTTGGGCAAGGTGAACGCGGTCTCTAACAGAAATAGTTACATTGATAATGCCAAGTCGGGCATCTTTCTCAATCATACTAATTCCTTCGATATTCGCATCCTCGTTTGTAATGTAAGAAGCAATAATAGCAATGATACCTTTTGCATGTTCTAGCTCCAGGCGCAGCTCAACAGAAAATTCCTGATCAATAGTATCATCCCATCGAATAGCCATAACCTCGTCTGGCTTGTCTTGGATCTGGTGAAGTATGTTTTTGCAATTATCTATATGGATCACTATCCCACGACCCGCACTAACGTGGCCCATTACTGGGTCTCCAGGAATTGGTTTGCAGCATCGCGCATAGGTAACGATCAAGCCTTCCGAACCCATTATTGCTAGTGGACCTATATCCTCCACCTGTCCCGTATTTTCTGTGACAAGTTGTTTAGCTATAACATAAGCGATTTGATTACCAAGGCCAATCTGGCTCAGAAGTTCATCTAAGCTTTCGATATTTCGATCATCTAAAGCGGTTTGGATTTTTTGAGCTGGAATGGTTTCCAAGGAGGTATCGTAAGACTCAAGAGTCCTCTCTAGAAGTCGGTGCCCAAGCGCGATTGATTCACTTTTTCGCTGATGTTTTAAAGCGTGCCGAATACTACTTCTTGCTTTGCCTGATATAGCAAAATTAAGCCATGCTGGATTAGGTTGTGCCCCGGGAGCGGTAATTATCTCGACTGTCTGCCCGCTTTCTAGTGTCGCGCTAAGGGGAGCCAGTCTTCTGTCAATTCGACAAGCGACACATTTGTTACCTATGTCTGTATGTACTGCGTAGGCAAAGTCTATCGGAGTGGAACCTTGTGCTAAGTCATAGATATCGCCCACTGGGGTAAAAATATAGACTTCATCAGGGAACAAATCGATTTTCACATTCTCTATAAATTCCAGCGAGCTACCTGCGCTCTGCTGAATTTCTAGCAGATCTCTTATCCATTCCCTGGTTCTCACGCTAGAACCCGATTCGTCATTCGATTTATATAGCCAGTGTCCTGCTATACCATCGTTTGCTAGTGTCTCCATTTCGGGTGTACGAATCTGTATCTCTATAGGTAAGCCATGCATTCCGAAAAGTGTGGTGTGCAAAGATTGATAACCATTTGCTTTTGGAATAGCAATATAATCTTTAAACCTTCCGGCCACGGGCTTATATAAATTATGCATGGAGCCTAGGGTTCTATAACAATTATCGACACTGTCAACAATTATTCTAAAAGCATAAACATCCATAATTTCGTAGAACGATTTATGCTTACTTCTCATTTTATCGTAAATACTGTAAAGGTGTTTTTGTCTACCAAAAACTTCTGATTGGATACCATCTCTTTCTAGGCATGCCGATATGGATTCCCGAATATTGGCAACGACTTCTTTCCTATTTCCTCGAGCCCGATTTACAGCTTTTTCGATCATTGATGAACGCAGAGGATAGAGGGCGCGGAAACCAAGTTCCTCAAGTTCTATCCTCACTGTGTTCATACCGAGACGATAGGCGATGGGCGCATAGATTTCTAAGGTCTCCCGGGCGATGCGTCGCCTCTGATCGCCCTCTAGTGCCCCCAAGGTCTGCATGTTGTGAAGACGATCAGCTAACTTGACAAGAATTACTCGGATATCTTTTGCCATTGCAAGCGCCATCTTCTGGAAGTTCTCCGCTTGTGCAGTTGCTCTGGAATCGAATAATGTTGTATTCAGCTTACTTACGCCATCCACTAGATCGGCAACTTCTTCGTCGAACTCTTTACCGATTATGTGTTTGGGTATCCCTGTATCCTCTATTACATCATGCATCAGCGCAGCCATAAGACATTGATGGTCCATATGCATATCTGCAAGTATGGAGGCCACTGCTAACGGATGGGTAATATAGGGCTCGCCAGACTCACGCTTTTGGCCTTTGTGGGCTTCTTCCGCAAAATCATAAGCCCGTCGAACTTGCTGGATGAGGGCGGGATCTAGGTAGGTCCCAAGATTCGTCGCAAAACTTTCGATGGTTAGCAAGGTCTCCCTCACTTGAAAGGGTTAGAAATCTGCTTTTGGCTGGCTGAATTCGTCTTCAGTAGCAAGAGACAAGACTTCTGAATGATCTATTTTGGGTTCCGAGAGTATGTCTGCATTTACGAACCCGTCAGCTATCTCTCTGAGCGCCAGTACTGTCGGTTTATCATCCTTCAGCGGCACCATCGCTTCTTTCCCCTCGTTAGCAAGCTGTCTTGCACGTTTACTGGAAACCATGACAAGTTCAAATCGATTTTCTACATTTTCTAGGCAGTCTTCTACTGTTACACGAGCCATCTTTTGTTTTCTCCACGGATCGGATCTTCGTTATAGGGATACTACAACGACAAACATATACAAACGGTAATCCGAAAGTTTACCGTCAAATACTGTTCCTGACAATCATGCTATCTTGAGGGTTTGTTGACGGTTAGTTTGGAAACTAATTCTTTATATCTTTCTCTTTGTATTTCCAACAATAGTCTTTCTCCTTTTCCGTCGAGTATATCCTCTATCTCCGCAAGTGCTGTCTCAAAATGATCATTCACTATTAAATAAGTAAACTCATCATAATGAGAAATCTCGCTAAGGGCGGCAGCCATGCGAAGTTCAATTGTTTTTCTTTCGTCTTGGCCACGTTTCGTTAAGCGTTTTTGAAGAGCTTCTAGGGATGGGGGTAAGATGAAAATATCAACTATTCGTTGATCTGACTTTCTGATTTCGGCTGCTCCTTGCCAATCAATTTCAAGGATAAGATCATCACCTTTGTTTAAATGTCTACCTACTTCTTTGCGACTCGTGCCATAGAGGTTTCCAAATACGGTAGCATGCTCCAAAAACTCGCCGGCTGCGTACATGAATTCAAATTCTTTTTTTGAAATAAAGAAATAGTTAAGGCCACTCTGTTCCTCAGGCCGCGGCTTCCGCGTAGTGTGTGAGACTGACACCTGAATATTCCTTCCCGAACTAATGATTGCCTGGACCAATGAGGTTTTTCCTGCCCCAGAAGGTGCTGAAATGATATAGAGACTACCGGTTTGATTACTCAATGTTCTGAATTTGTTCTCGCATTTGTTCAATTAATACCTTCATGTCAACCGCAGACAGGCTATTTCCGGAACTCAATGTCTTGGATGATAATGTGTTTGCTTCTCGATTAAGTTCCTGCATTAGGAAATCAAGTCTTCGTCCAATACTATCCTCAGATTGAAGAATCTTTCTTATTTCTTGGATATGAGTATCGAGGCGATCAACCTCCTCTGCAATATCAAACTTATTCGCGATGAATACTAATTCTTGTTCCAATCTGCCCTCATCGAATTCAGATGTAAGTTGAGAGACTCTAGACTTCAATTTCTTTTGATAGTCGGCCAATATCTTTGGAGTCTTATCACGAATGGTATTTACCTTCTGGGCGAGAAGCTCTAGTTTTTCCTCAACAATGCTGCCTAAGGCTTGTCCCTCGCTTTTGCGAACCAATTGCAATTGCTCTATTCCCTGCTTGAAGAGCCTTTCAGCAACATTTAGCTGCTCTGTTCTATTTAATGTCATTTCTTTAATAACACCTGGCCAGCGCAAAAGATCCAGTGCGTTATCGGTTGGCAGAGCTCCTGTTTTTTTTGTAATCAATTCTTGAAGGTTCTTTAGGGTATCTAATAACGCTTCGTCCAAAGTTACATTGGAACTCGATTCTCCATTACTTATATGCAGTGTGCAATCTAGCTTACCTCTGGATATGCTAGTTTTTACTATTGCACGCAAAGGTGTTTCGATAGATCGAAAAGATTCGGGTATGCGAAAAGAAACGTCCAGATATCTGTGGTTTACTGAGCGAATTTCCCAAATGATGTCATGGTCTTTTACTTGTACGAACGCGGTCATGCTGTTAGTCATAAAGATTAATTTAACCCCAAGCGTTTGAGTTCGAAGTATAATGCAAATTTGTCTGGAGTTTTCATGCCACAACGCATAAATGGAAGAGAATTAAATCAGCTAAGGGAGATATCGATTGAACGAGGCGTAAACAAATATTCAGAAGGCTCCGTGCTTGTATCATTCGGTGATACCCGTATCATTTGTACTGCTTCGGTTGAGTCTGGTGTGCCCCACTTTTTAAGAGGATCTGGTAAAGGATGGATCACATCTGAATATGGGATGTTACCGCGATCAACTAATACGCGTATGGACCGAGAAGCCGTCCGAGGAAAGCAAGGCGGGAGGACGGTAGAGATCCAACGCCTTATTGGTCGTAGCTTGAGAGCAGCCGTCGATATAAGTAAGTTGGGTGAAAGAACTATACGCATAGATTGCGATGTCATTCAGGCTGACGGTGGCACTCGCACTGCGTCAATAACGGGGGCCTGCGTAGCCTTGCATGAGGCACTAAGACAGTATGACTTGGACCTTAGTCTAGTGGCTTCAGTTTCGGTTGGTATCGTCGACGGAACAGCAATGTTAGATCTTGACTACAGCGAGGACTCAAATGCGGATACCGATATGAACGTTGTTATGAATGATCGCGCTGAATTTATCGAGGTCCAGGGAACTGCAGAGACATCGCCCTTCAGTAACACCGATTTACACTCAATGCTAGCCCTCGCAGAAAAAGGTATTAGTGAGTTATTAAGTATCCAAAAGCTATGCCTTCTAGATCAACGGTAGGTTGGTTAGATGATAGCAAGATATCAAACTGAATTTATTGAATATGCATTACAGGCTGGTATCTTGTCCTTTGGCGAGTATCGGCTGAAATCTGGTCGTGTTAGCCCGTATTTTTTCAACGCAGGTGCTTTTGATACCGGTGAGAGACTTTCGAGACTCGGGCATTTCTATGCTGAAGCGCTAGTTGAGTCTGGTCTATCTTGCGACGCACTTTTTGGACCAGCTTATAAAGGCATTCCGCTGGCAAGCATTACCGCAGTCGCCCTTTATGAAAGGTTTGGGATAAATATTCCTTATGCTTTTAATAGAAAAGAGTTAAAGAATCATGGTGAAGGCGGACTTATCGTTGGTGCTGATATTACCAGTGAAGTCGTAATTATTGACGATGTCATTACAGCAGGAACTGCTGTACGGGAGACAATGAATACTTTAAGTAAAGCTGGGATCAGCGTTAGCGGAATTCTAGTTGGGATTGATCGCCAGGAGAAGGGAAGCCAGAATCTTTCAGCTATTCAAGAGATTCAAGTTGAGTTCGGTTTGGATGTTAAAAGTATTATTCAGCTAGATTCAATTGTTGAGTATCTCGAAAAGACTTATTGCGATCGAAAAACCTTGCGATTGATAAGAGATTACCGCTCGAAATATGGTATTGCGTGAAATCAGCTTTTGCTAATTAAATTAAATGCGATTCTGTGGTCCATGATGGAAGATGATAACTCTCAGTAATTCCCATTGCTCAGTCCAGTTTTTAGTTGGAGCAAGGTTAAAATTACTCCTTACAAAATGTGAGATCTTCCCTTCTGCGCAGCTTAGTATGAGATTTGCTGCAGTTTGAATATCCGTATTTAGTTGTTGTCCATCGCGTATCTCACCTTCACGCAGAACTTGTTTTAGTTGCGTTTCGAAACGATCAAAGAATTGATTAACCCTTTTACGTAGATATTCTGGTTCTCCTGACAAAGGGTCTCCCATCAGCAGTCTTGTTATCCCAGGGTTTCTTTCACTGAATGTTAATAACAGGTGAATAATCTGCTGTGTCCTCGCTAAAGTTGATTTTTCTTCAGCGAGGATAACCGAGACTCTGGAAAAAACAGTTTCTTCGATAAATTGGATTAGAGTTTCGAACATTTTCGGTTTACTGGGAAAGTGGCGATATAAAGCCGCTTCAGAGACACCAACTTGTTTTGCTAAACGAGCAGTTGTAATTGTTGAACCCGGACTTGCCTCCAACATAGAGGCCAGTGTCAACAGTATTTGCTCTTTTCGTGTGACTCTTTTTTCTTCTTCCAACTTAAGAACTCGACGATATTAGTGTTCCGACTCCATCGTCGGTTAGGACTTCTAACATTACGGCATGCTCCACTCGTCCATCGATAATATGGGCTGAAGTAACCCCGTTCTCGATTGCACTTAATGCACAGGAGATTTTGGGGAGCATTCCTCCGTGAATGGTGCCATCTTCGATAAGACTTACTGCTTCTTCTGTATCGAGACCCGATAAGAGGTTACCCTTCTTGTCCTGCAATCCCACTACATCGGTGAGCAGTATCAGTTTTTCTGCATTAAGCTCTTCAGCTAATTTTCCCGCTACCAGATCTGCATTTATATTATAAGTTTTCTCGTCATCGCCTACTCCTATAGGAGCTATGACCGGAATAATATCGCTTTTTAACAGTAGATCGATTACTTCACGGTTAATATATTGGACCTCACCTACGTGACCAATATCAATTATTTCGGGGGCTTCCAGCTCTGGCGATGACCTCTTCATTAACATCTTGCGAGCTCTAATCATACTAGCATCTTTTCCAGTAAGACCAAGTGCTTTGCCTCCACACTCATTTATTAACCTCACTATCTCCTGATTCACCTGCCCTCCTAAAACCATCTCCACTACGTCCATAGTTTTGCCATCTGTTACTCGCATTCCGTCAATAAATTTGGTTTCTATTTCCAGTTCTTCCAGAAGGGTACCGATTTGAGGTCCGCCTCCATGGACAACTACAGGATTCATCCCTACCAATTTCATGAGCACGACGTCTCTGGCGAATCCCCGTTTGAGTACTTCGTCAGTCATGGCGTTTCCGCCATATTTAACCACGATAGTGGTGCCGGTAAACCGTTGAATATAGGGTAGAGATTCCGAAAGTACTTGTGCAATATTCATTGCTGAAGTCTTTGACAATGTCATTTTAGTGACCTTCCTGTAGCTTTTTGATTTGGCTAGCGTCCCATTTTTAGTAACCAAAATTATGTTCTCTAAACCACAATCAAATTCCTTTTACTTGTGGATTCCAAGCATTTTATTACTGTACTCTAGTCTACTTTTTACCAGAAGACCCAAAACCACCTGTTCCCCGCTTTGTTTCGGCAAATTCATCCACTTCAATAAATTGCGCTTGAACTATTGGGACCACCACCAATTGAGCAATTCGGTCTCCTTTCTCAATGGTGAAAGAATCTTCACTACGATTCCAGCAAGATATCATTAGCTCGCCTTGGTAGTCTGAATCGATTAATCCCACAAGATTTCCCAGTACGATACCGTGTTTATGCCCCAAACCGGACCTTGGTAAAATAAGACCAGCAAGGGAGTTATCTCTAAGGTGGATCGCGAGACCAGTTGGGATCAAGTCGCTAGTGTTTGGTTCGATGATAATTTTTGATTTTATGCACGCTCTAAGATCAAGCCCTGCAGATCCATCTGTTGAGTAAGAAGGTAACGGTATATCTTTACCGATTTGCGGATTTAGAATCTTTAGTTGAACGTTAACCATCTTCTTCCCTAAGTACTGTTTCTGCGATTAGTGCTATGATTTTTGAGGAGACAGCTGCTTTTGACATGATCGGAAGCTCTTGTTGATTATCTTTCCAAAGAATTGTTGTTCGATTATCGTCGCTATTGAAACCTTCTGAAGGATCACCAACCTTATTTGCAATTATCATATCGAGATTTTTGCGTAACAATTTATTTCTTGCATTTGTTAAAACATTTTCTGTTTCTGCGGCAAAACCTACAGTGAATGGTCTGTTAGGACTATTTGAAACACTTTGAAGAATATCCCGATTCTGCACTAATTCAAGTAGCCAAGTATTACTTGGGTCAACTTCAGATTTCTTAATCTTTCTTTTCGGGACCGTTTTTGGCCGGTAATCAGCGACAGCAGCTACACCTATAAAGATGTCTGTATCCAAAATCAGCTTCTGGACTTCATCATACATTTCTTCTGCGCTAGCTACCCAAATCAACTGGGCGCGTTTCGGTACCTCGATATTCGTTGGCCCAGAAACTAAAGTTACTCTAGCGCCAGCCTCGAGCGCTGCCTCAGCTATGGCATAACCTTGTTTTCCTGAACTATGATTAGATATGAATCTAACAGGATCGATTGCTTCGCGAGTTGGTCCTGCAGTTATTACTACATGTTTCCCTGTCATGGCTCCGGATTTGAAAACGGACCCGACACCTTCAATTATAGCTTCAAGATCGAGAAGTCTGCCTGATCCTTCCTCACCGCAGGCTTGAAGTCCATCCTCTGGCCCGAAAAATTGTATTCCTCGTTGCGAGAGTAATTCGCAGTTGTCCCTTGTTGAGGGATTCCCCCACATGGCCTGATTCATAGCTGGGGCTATCGCAAGTGGACATTCTGCTGCTAGGCAAAGCGTAGTTAACAAATCACTAGCGTGTCCGCCTGCTAATTGAGCAATAAAGTTTGACGTGGCTGGAGATATAAGCACGAGATCTGCCCAGCGGGCCAGTGCAATGTGACTCATCGTAGATTCACTCTCAACATCAAGAAGATCGATGTGAACTGGGTTCTGAGAAAGAGCCTGTAGCGTCAATGGCGTAATAAATTCAGTAGCTGCTTTTGTCATTACTACTTTCACCTCGCAGCCTTGCTCCTGCAGCAGGCGCACTAGTTCGGCACTTTTATAAGCAGCAATACCCCCTGTAACACCAAGCAATATTCGTTTACTTAAAAGAGTCTGCATTTATTCCACTCTCATATTTATGGCACAACCTGCAAAAGAGATATGATCTCAGAAATTCCTACTGGATACTCGCAAATAGTATCATTCTTCGCCGAGGAACCCACTTTGTCCCTTTAGCGAGAGCGATTTCTTAGAAGTTTAATTAATTTAACAATAGATTTTAGTGTGCGGGTTGATAAAGAGAGCTTAAAGTTGAAACCCTAAAAAGGGCGTTTTACTTCCAACCAAATAAGGAAGTAACCGAAATTCCCCATAAAAATCCCTGATCCTTAAACTATTGATCGCTCAGAGCGTTGAATTGGTTTGGTGCTTCTGGTATAAAATCGCACCGAAATCAAGTCGAAATTGTAGAGCATCAGATATGTCCAAGATATGCCAAGTTACGGGGAAGCGGCCGATGTCAGGTAACAACGTGTCGCATGCTAATAACAAAACTCGACGGAGATTTCTGCCTAACGTACATGACCACAGATTCTGGTTGGAAACTGAACAGAGATACGTCAAATTAAGGGTATCCGCTAAGGGAATGCGGATTATTGACAAGAAAGGAATAAACCAAATTGTAAATGAAATCCGCGCTCGCGGAGAGAGAGTTTAAACATGAGAGAGAAAATTAAACTTGAGTCTTCTGCAGGAACCGGTCATTACTATACAACTAGTAAGAACAAACGAACTATGCCAGATAAAATGGAGATCAAGAAGTTTGATCCTGTAGTTCGTAAGCACGTGGTCTATAAGGAAGGAAAAATTAAATAGCTTAGGCCTCTGAGTTTAGTAACAGCGTTCCCGCTTCATCAACCTCAAACCCCCAATTATCCCTAACCAGTGCTGTTGAATGACGGTCTGATATCAACGCTGGGCCAAAAAGCTTCTGTCTTGGTGCAAGACTGTCTTTAAAAATCATTGGGACACTTTTACCCACTTCTGGTAGGTTAACGAAACGATCTAGACTTGGCTTTATTGTTGTTTTGATCGCCGGAATTTTAAAATCTAAGGGTTTTGCTTCCAAGCGCAGTCTCAAGTTGAGTAATTCAATGGGTAGGTCGAATGTATGCCCAAACTGAGACTGGTGAGCTTCTTTAAATCGTTCTTTAATTCGTGAGAAGTTGCTAAATGGTATGCTGATGGTTGAGGTTTGCCCGAGATATCTTAAATCCATACTGAATAGATGGTTAACGTCTCTTACCCCCTCGGCTTGCAGTTCGGTTAATCCTGACGCCATTAGCTCATCATAAAGCGTTTGAATTTCGCCTCTTGTGACGCTATCTAAGGACCTACAGTATGTTTTCACAAGTTCACGTCCTGGATTAGTGACTATCATGCCCAGCGCCGATAACACTCCACTCATTGTTGGAATAATCGCCTGTTTTATATTCATTGCTTCAGCTAGCTCACATACATGAAGCCCACCGGCGCCTCCAAAGCAAATTATTTTGAAATTAGAAGGGTCAAACCCCCTCTGAACTGAGATGTGCCTTAGTGCTTGTATCATATTTTCATTAGCGATTTGCACAATCCCAAGAGCCACTTGTTGAATACTTAGTGAAAGCTCCTTTGCTAGAGGCGAAAGCGCTTCGACGGCTCTCTTTAGGTTAAGACGTATGGTTCCGTCTAGGAATGTCTCCGGTACAAGTCTTCCTAAGATTAAATTAGCATCCGTAACAGTAGGCCTTTTTCCACCAAGTCCATAGCAAGCTGGACCGGGCGTTGCTCCTGCAGACTCTGGACCTACTTGTAATAAGCCCCCTCTATCGATAAATGCTATTGAGCCGCCACCCGCACCTATTGTATGAATATCAGCCATTGGTAACGCTAGGGGGAAGTGGCCAATCACGCTGTCGTTCCTGAGGCGAATACCGTTGGTTATTAATGAAACATCAGTAGAGGTTCCACCCATATCGAAACTAATAAGATTTTCAGTTTGAAAAAGTTGCGCTGCTGACAAACCCCCTGCGGGGCCGGAAAGGACCAAATTCGCAGCTCGTTTGGCAGCCTGATTTGCAGCGATGGTTGTTACGTTTGACTGCATCACTGATATTGAACTGGGGGTAAAAAGACTAATCAATTTCAGTATATAGTCATTAATAAGAGGCCCTAACCAGGCGTTTATCCATGTGGTTATTCCTCTTTCGTATTCGTTTTGCTCCGGTAAAATTTCGGAAGATCTTGAAACAAAGTAATCTTTAGAGAAAAGGGCTTCTATTTTCTTCTCATGTGCGTCATTTATAAATGAAAACAGTAAATTGATCGCAATCGCCATGGGTCTTTTCGAGTCAACGGCCTTCTTTAAGCTTATTAGTTCTGAATCCTCAAGAGGATAAATTTCCTCTCCTAATGAATCATGACGACCGCTAATTTCGAATAATAAAGAATCTTCAATTGGTGTCTCCAGCTTTCTAGGCTTTAAGCTATATAGATCCAACCTTGTTTGTCTGCCGATTTTCAGAATATCTTTCATTCCGACGTTAGTTATATAAGCAGTTGGTACGCCGGTCCCTTCGAGAAGGGCATTTGTAGCGACTGTAGTCCCAATTACCACCCGCACCCTTCCGGATTTAATGTCTTCTAGAAGACCCATATCCTGGATTCCCTGCTTGATTGCTAAAGCTGGATTGTCTGGTGTGGATAAAACCTTATGGACTGTCAATTCACTTCCCGCAGAGTATACGAAGTCTGTGAACGTCCCGCCTGTATCTATCCCGAGCAGGTATGTTGTCATAAATTCATAAAATGCGTAGATTGGCTGACAAAGATATCATTAGACCTTATTTAAACATTAATTTGTATGCCCGAGTTACCCGAAGTTGAAACAACCCGGAGAGGTATAGAACCGCATCTAATTGGTCAAACGGTTAAAGGTGTGGTCGTACGCGAATCGAGATTACGCTGGAGAGTGGCTGATAACTTAAGGGATTATATTTCTGGTGAGTCCATAAATCGTGTTGTTCGCCGCGCGAAGTATTTGTTCTTATGCACGAATGCAGGCAGGCTGATGTTGCATTTGGGTATGTCAGGGAGCTTGCGAGTTTTACCTCGGGGAGTAGCCCCAGAGCGACATGACCATGTGGATATTGAATTTCAAAGCGGGATAGTCCTTCGCTATCGGGACCCTCGTCGCTTTGGGTCAATAATATGGTTAGCTGGTGAGGAAACCCACCCCCTTATAAAAGATCTAGGCCCCGAGCCTCTATCGAGTGATTTCTCTTCACACTATATTTACAAAAAGTCGAGGGGTCGACGAACTGCGGTGAAAACCTTAATTATGAACAGTCGCGTTGTCGTGGGTGTGGGCAATATTTACGCAAATGAAGCTCTATTCAGAGCGGGCATTCGGCCCGATCGACTCGCAATGCGGGTAAGTATTAAGCGGTATGAAGGTTTAGTCGAAGGAATTAAATCCGTCCTGAGAGAGGCTATTGCGGCTGGGGGCACAACACTCCAAGATTTTTTTCGAGAAAACGGATCCCCCGGTTATTTTAAATCTCGCCTGGATGTTTATGGAAGGAAGGGCCAACCTTGTGTCAAGTGCGGCGTACTCTTAAAGGAGATCAGACAGGTTGGTAGAAGTACAGTTTTTTGTAAAATATGCCAACGTTAGTCAAGATTTATATATCCGTCATTTAGGGCATCGGCTACGGATGAGGGTACGAATTCGGTGATATTCCCTCCATAACTTGCAATTTGTTTTACGAGCGTTGAGCTGATAAAAGAGTATCGATCGGAGGGCGCCAGAAAGATGGTTTCAAGCCCAGGCTGCAAAACTCGATTCATCCCCAGCATTTGAAATTCATAATCAAAGTCCGTGACCGTTCTAATTCCTTTTAAAATAATTCTTGCACCCACTTCTTTTGCAAAATCAATAGTAAGAGAGTTGAAGCCTTGTACTTCAACATTCTTTATATGACCAAGAACTTGTTTCGCTAGATCAACCCTAAGCTCGAGGTTGGTCGGCTTTTTATGCGGACTTGTAGCTATACCTAGAATAATTCTGTCGAAAAGTTGGGAGGCTCTTTCAACTATGTCAATGTGTCCGTTATGGATTGGATTGAAGGTGCCTGGGTATAAAACTGTGGTCATGAGGACACGAAATAGTTAGGCCTAAACCCCAATAATGACTTCATTCCTTACAAAAATCTAGGGTTGCTTGTGATTCCCTCGATTGGTTTCATATTATCGGTTTTAAAAGATAGTAGTAAATCCGTCCTGCACGCCCTTGGCGATGTATCGACAGAAATTTCGGAAGATCTAAAGGTCTATTGTTTTCAACATAGATCATACTACCCATATGAACTAAGCCGAAATCTGATAATTGAGGAAGTATCTTTTCTATTTCACCAGAATTAAAAGGAGGATCTATAAAAACGATGTCATAAATTGAATAAGCTGTTTCTAGGAACTTTGTCGCAGTACCAGAGATCACCTCAAAGTTATCACAAGGAAGTTTTCTAAAAGTAGACATGAGGTGCTGATGCGTTCGTTTTGATTTTTCAACGAGTGTAACTTGATCTGCGCCCCGGGATAGGGCTTCCAAGCTGAGTATCCCGCTGCCTGCATATAGCTCTAGGCACCTGGCACCTTTGACTTCGCGTTGAAGCCAATTAAATAATGTTTCCCTCACCCGACTCGGCGAGGGCCGAACATCAGCTCTGTCGTAAAAAGATATTTTGCGGCCGCGCCAGTTTCCACCGATAATCCGAAGGGAGGACATTTTTGTTTGGTTGTTACTCGTTTAAGGAGAGTTTATGACTAATGTTGCAGAAGAAGAAGTTGAAAGCAAGAAACGATTATTAGATCGAGTCAGGCAGGGATTGGGTAAAACTAGATCACAATTAATGTCAGGCTTAGAAGAACTATTTTTGGGTGAGAAGGCCATTGACCAAGATCTATTAGAGCAAATAGAGAATACGTTATTACAAGCTGATGTTGGTGTAAGTGTTACTAACGACATTATCGAAAACCTTACCCAGTGCGCTGCTAGAGACGAATTGGGTGAATCAAAGATCCTATATGATTATTTACGGCGTGAGCTCACCGAATTATTGGTGAAGTGTGAGGAGCCTCTGACCATAGGGTCGAATTCACGCCCATTTGTAATTTTAGCTGTTGGAGTGAACGGAGCTGGAAAGACTACCACTATAGGTAAGTTGGCTTGCTACTTTAAAGATCAAGGCTTTTCAGTGTTGCTTGCCGCTGGAGACACTTTTCGTGCTGCAGCGGTCGAGCAATTGCAGACTTGGGGAGACAGGAATCAAGTGCCGGTAATTGCGCAAGCTCAAGGCTCGGATAGTGCATCTGTGATATATGATGCAATGTCAGCGGCAAAAGCTCGCGAGATTGATATCGTTATTGCAGACACCGCTGGTAGGCTCCATAGTAAAAAAAACCTGATGGAAGAGCTCTCGAAGATTACTAGAGTTCTAAAAAGACATGGAAACTCTGCGCCGAATGAAGTCTTGTTAGTCGTTGACGCTGGAACAGGACAGAACGCTCTAATTCAAGCCAGGGAGTTTTTAACTGCAGTGTCAGTCTCGGGTATTGTTCTAACCAAATTAGATGGTACAGCAAAAGGGGGAGTAATTTTCGCAATCGCTAAAGAGTTAGGCTTACCAATCCGTTTTATTGGTGTTGGCGAAAGAGTTGAGGATTTGAGAGCTTTTTCGGCAGAGCAGTTTGTTGAAGCGCTAATAGGTCACTAGTAATGATTTTGTTTGATAATGTAAGCAAACGCTACCCGAGCGGTAAAGAAGCTCTATCCGATGTTAGCTTCCGAATCAAATCAGGAGAAATGGCCTTTTTAACCGGGAACTCCGGTGCCGGAAAAAGTACACTATTGAAGCTAGTGATGGTGCTAGAGCGTGCTACCAGGGGCCAAGTGATAGTACAAGACGTAAACCTCAGTCGAATTGCTACTAAAAATATATCGGCACTTCGTCGAAATATCGGCTTCGTCTTTCAGAACCACCAACTTTTATTCGATCGCAATGTCTTTGAAAATGTTGCTCTTCCTCTATACATCGCTGGTTTCCAACATCGTGAGATTGGCCGTCGGGTTCGCGCTGCCCTTTCTAAAGTGGGTCTAAATCGGAGGGAGAAGGCTTACCCAATCTCTTTATCTGGGGGTGAGCAACAGAGAGTCGGTATCGCCAGGGCTGTGGTCAATCGACCACCACTGCTATTGGCAGACGAGCCGACTGGAAATTTAGATCCAGCGCTGTCGGAGGAGGTGATGAATCTATTCTTACAGTTTAATCAAGTTGGGGTGACCGTATTGATTGCCAGTCATAATCTAGAGCTTATTTCTCGGCTAAAAAAACGACAAATACGACTGCATGAAGGCAGACTGTTGTGAAAACTTCTGGTGCTATACCCACTGGAGTTTCCCCTCTCGAGCGAGTGAGGGCTTGGGCACGAAGTCATCGTATTATTTCAGTTGGTTCATTTGTTGACCTCCTAAATAATCGGGCCACTAGTTTTATCACTCTAATGGTCTTGGGTATTGCTACGGGTTTACCCCTTCTCCTTTATGTGGTCCTAGTGAATGTTTTGAACGTTACAGAAAATTTTGATGGCAATCCGAGAGTAAGTATTTATTTGAAGAAAGAAACGGTAGAAAAGGATATTGAACGTTTTCTAAAAATCGTAGAAGAACATCCAAACACTGCAAGTCTTCAATATATTTCTCCCGAGGAGGCACTTATCGATTTCCAATCTCAGTCGAATTTTTCCGATGTCCTTAATAGCTTGTCAAGTAATCCCCTCCCAGCACTGGTTGAGCTGATACCGAGGCATACTGAATCTTTTGAATTGAGGGCTCAAATTAACGAGCTAGAAAAATATCAAGAAGTCGATATGGTTATAGCAGATTTGGCTTGGATAGAGAGATTAAACGGCTTTATAAGTCTCGCTAAGAGTATTGTTATTTTGCTTGCGCTGATGTTGGGACTTGGAGTGCTTTTAATTCTTGGCAACACGGTTCGATTATCCATAGAGAATCGTCGGCATGAGATTCAAGTAGTGAAACTCGTGGGGGGAACTGACGGGTTTGTGAGGCGTCCTTTTCTATACCTCGGATTCTGGTATGGTCTCGGAGGTGGGATCTTGGCTTGGCTCCTAGTGCATGTTTGCTTGTTGTTTTTATCTGGACCAGTAGAGCTAATTGCTCAGTCATACCGTAACGAATATGCTTTGATTGGATTAACTTTCTTCGAAAGTGTGAGTTTCGTCGCGCTAAGTTCTATTTTGGGGTTATTAGGTTCGGCTTTAGCAGTTCGCAAACACCTCCGCGCGAGTGAGAGCACGATTTAGTGTTAATCTATTAGCACCCGGGCACTGGGTTGCTAGCCCTGACAACTCGCAGTTGAGGTATACTCTTTAAATTAAAACCTCCTGTTCAGATTGGAGTTCCCATAATGGTGTTGGGGAGGGTTCATAGATTGTGAACTCTATACTTCCTCAGCGGACCAGCACTAAAACCCCGATGGGTAAAGAGTAAGCCTTTAAAAAAAATCGGTGTTAAACTTCGCGAACAACCGACAAAACAGTGGACCATTTCTAAAGTAGTAATTTATGGAAACCCGACAGATCCGAAGCTTTGTATTACGTCAAGGTCGTATGACGCAAGCACAGAGAATATCCTTCTCCAAGTACTGGAAAATCTATGGTATCGATCCAGTTGGTGAATTCAGCCCAAAGGAGGATTTTTCGAGAGATGCACCTCTGACAGTGGAGGTTGGTTTCGGTATGGGGGACTCCCTGCTAGCTATGGCGAAGGCTGAGGCTGGAAGAAACTTTCTGGGCATAGAGGTACACAACCCGGGTATTGGAAGTTTACTGCGTGAAATTTCTACTAACGAGATAAAAAACATTCGTCTGATGAATATTGACGCTCTGACTATCCTCCAAAAGCATCTCCCGAAAAACAGCATTAATCGGCTACAAATTTTTTTCCCTGACCCATGGCCAAAAAAGAAGCATAAGAAGCGTAGACTTATAAACACTGAGTTTTTAGGTGTGATAGCTCCGGTCTTGGAGCAAGGTGGTCTGGTTCACATAGCAACAGATTGGACAGATTACGCTCATCAGATCAAAGATACTTTTCGTAGAGATTTTCGTTTTTTACCGGTTGACCCTCCCCAACGCGCAGAAACAAAATACGAGAAAAGGGGAATCCAACATGGCCATCAGATTTTTGATATTGCGTATCGATTCTGTCATTTAGTCGAGTAAAAGTAGAACTTCATCTACGAATCTCAGCCCACGTGTTGTTGGCACAAGTCTTTCTTTACTATCTATAAAACCATGGGCATAT
This sequence comes from Pseudomonadota bacterium, assembly GCA_036337195.1. Lineage (GTDB taxonomy): Bacteria > Pseudomonadota > Gammaproteobacteria > Pseudomonadales > Azotimanducaceae > UBA7455. The sequence continues at coordinate 146,622 of JAYZES010000009.1, read as the reverse complement.
GCCTTTTCAAGGAAAGTATTTATGATCTCTTTAGAGCAACCGGTCCGTTCTTCAAAATCATTTAACCTTGATCCTGATACGAGTCGAAGACTATTCATTAAATATTCAATTGGCTTATCAGAATCTGATACTTTCTTAGTTTTTTTGTTCGGAGAGATTAAATAGTCTTTAGGAGATCTAGTTTTAGTCGTACGATAGATATTGCCTTTATAGGTATACTTTCCATGTGCCCCCGCTCCGATACCAATATAGTCTCCAAATTGCCAGTAATTCAGATTATGTTGACTCTCTTTCCCTTGTCTACTGAAAGCTGAAATTTCGTAACGAAAAAAACCGGCTTTTGCTAACAGTTCAATTCCCCGTTCGTATATCTCCACAAGTATCTCTTCCGATGGTAGCGATGGTGGTTTTTGGCTAAATAATGTGTTGGGTTCAATTGTTAATTGGTACCAAGAAATATGAGTTGGTTCATGGTTTATGGCCTCTTCAAGGTCGTCTTTCGCTGATTTCCAGTCTTGTTGCGGAAGACCGTGCATTAAGTCAAAATTAATATTTCTAAACCCAGCAGATTTTATTGCGCTGATTGCTGATTTAACGTCTTGTCTATTATGTGCTCTTCCCAGTGCGGCGAGACTTTGGTCTTTAAATGATTGCACACCTAGACTAAGTCTATTTACTCCCTTTTCCCTGAAGCCCGAAATATTAGCTACATCTAGGGTCCCGGGATTGGCTTCCAAAGTTATTTCTATATCGTCGCTAAGTGTTAACAAATTTTTTGCACTGGACAGAATCTTTCCAATACTCTGTGCCGAAAATAAACTCGGGGTTCCACCACCAAGAAAAATAGAGTTTACATTGCCATCAAAATTTGAAGCCTCTTCACAAAGATCATTGACCAGGCATGAAACGTATTCATCCTCAGGAATCTTTCCATTGATTGAATGGGAGTTGAAGTCGCAATAAGGACACTTTTTCACGCACCAAGGGAAATGGACATAGAGCCCTATTGAGCTCATCAGATCATCCTAGTCAGCTGGTGTATCGCTTCAGCCCGGTGGCTAATCTTGTTCTTCTCTGAAGGATGTAATTCAGCGATTGTTTTTTTATATTCTGGAAGAAAAAAAATAGGGTCATAACCAAAGCCTCCTTTACCTGCCGGCTTTTCTAGTATTTCTCCTTTTAGCATACCCTGAGCGATATAAGGGGTTGGATCAGCCTCATTCCTCACAAAAACTAAAACGCAATGAAAACAAGCTGTCCGAACTTTTTCCCCCTCCATCTCCTTAAGGAGCTTCTTGCAATTCTGAGTATCTGTCGCGTCTGGACCTCCGAACCGGGACGAAAACACACCTGGTTTCCCTCCTAACGAATCCACTATTAAACCGGAATCATCAGCAATCGTAGGTAGTCCACTTTTGTTACTTGCATGACGCGCTTTTATTATCGCATTTTCTACAAATGTTAAACCAGATTCCTCAGGACTGGGTATAGTAAGTTCCGCCTGACTAACCAGCTCAAACTTTTCCGGCATTAGCTTTTTAATTTCTTCGAACTTATTACTGTTATTAGTTCCCACTAGTAAACGCATCAGTAGTATTGCCTCGTAAAGAGTAATTCGTAAGCTTCAACCTCATTCTCAGGTTTTATGCTGATTTGAAAATTGATACTATCTTTTTCATTGAAGATATTATTAGCAATATAATAAACCGTTCGATTCTCGATTATTTCTACGAATTTCAAAGGTATCGGCTGCTTCAGAAGATTGTAGGCCGTACCCTCTACACGAGCACGAATTGGGGTTCCATTCTTCGTTATTGCAATGTTCGTTATCATTCTACCCGTTGCGCGAACAATACTGTGTGCGCTCGCAACCTCTTTTGGAACAAAAACGCTTGGTATTACTGAGTAGTGAATTTCATAATCTTTCCAATCTTCTGTTTGTTGCGAGACTGCGTCTGAAGCGAGTAGAGAGAGGAGGCATAGGAAAAATTTTTCTTGCAAAAAAATCAGGCCCAAAGCACTAAGGTTGGTACCACACCTAAAATCTCTGCCATGGGTCGAATCAGGAAGTATGAGTCTATAAGGTTAATGGCGACGAAAACTAATATTATAGAAAAATCTATCCCGCCCATAGGGGGAAGTAACTTTCTGGCGGGCGCACAGATGGGTTCTGTTATCTGGCTGACGAGAGCAAGGGCTGGGTGGTTAGAATAAGGCGCTATCCAGCTCGCTCCGACGTTAATAAGGAGGGCAATAAAATATATATCGATTACTACCGCGGCGATACCGAGCAAGGCCCAAGCTAGAATAATGGGGTCAAAAAAATATATTGGATAATCTGTAATCAATGCAATAACTAATGCTGCAACTACCTGCAACAAGATGCCTAGCAGAAGCGCTGAAAAATCTAGTCCTTTAATAGTTGGCAATATCTTTCGTAACGGGTTACATGCCGGATCAGTAATTTTAACGATAGCTTGGCAAATAGGATTATAATAGTCCGCTCTCGAAGCCTGAATGAGAAATCGAAGTACCACTACTACTAAATAGAGCCCGAGGAACGTATCTATTAGAAATACGCCTGCTCCCGAGAAATTACCGGTCATATCTGTGTCATGACAACTTTAAAAGAATTTAGGATAGCTTACTGATTAAGTGATGTCTCGGGCAAGCTCTATTGACCTTGCATTTGCACTTTCTACTGCCCGAGAGAGAAGGCCAACAAGATCGCCTTGCTCGAGTATATTAATTGCAGCCTCGGTTGTGCCCCCTGGTGATGTGACCTCCCTTCTTAGGGTGTCAGCGGTTTTCGTAGTCTCGGTAAGTGTCATTTTCGCTGCTCCGATGGCGGTTTCAATTACCAACAGTTTTGCTAAGTTTTCGCTTAAGCCCAATTGGGTTGCTGCTTTTTGTAAAGCTTCGATAATATAAAAGAAGTATGCCGGACCACTCCCTGATACTGCGGTAACTGCGTGGAGCTTTGCTTCCTCATTTACCCAGACATATTTTCCCACCGCACCCAGTATTTTCTCAGCAATCCTCTGCTCGGTTTTTGAAATGACGGCGGTTGCAAATAGTCCTGTTATCCCGCTTTGTATTTGTGCGGGAGTGTTAGGCATACAGCGAATTACATGTGCTTTGGCCCCTAGTGATTCCTGTAAGAGTTGGCTCGTGATACCTGCAGCTACCGAAATCACTAGCTTTTCACCAACAATACTGGCTATCTCTTTCGTTATTTTCGTGACAATATTCGGTTTAACTGAAATTATGATTACATCGGCATACCTAGTTGCTGATTGGTTATCCATTGTGACATTAATCCCAAGCTTTCCAGCTTCGTCTAGGGCGCTTTCCATTGGATCTGCTGCAGTTATCTCAGTAGCTGGAGTTCCATTCGCTATCAGTCCCTTAATAATGGCACGCGCGATATTGCCTGCACCCACAAAAGTAATTTTCATATTGCTCATGTCTCCCTTGCTCCGAATATGTCTGTTCCAACGCGAACGATTGTAGCGCCTTCCGCAATTGCTAACTCGAGATCCTGAGTCATTCCCATTGAGAGCTGATTAAAATCAGATAGGGAGTGCTGACAATTTAGTTCTTCAAGGAGTCTTGATAGTCTCGCAAAGTGCTTACGTTGTTTGTTTTGCTCTCTCGTATTTTCAGTGATTGTCATTAAACCCCTTAGCTTTAGGTTTTCCAAACCCTGAATTTCCTCCAGCATTTGACTTACATTGTCTGCCTCGATGCCAGCTTTCTTGGGGTCCTTACTCACATTGACTTGTACTAAAACATTCAGTGGTGCCTCTTTCTCTCTTTGCCAGCTAAGTCTCTTAGCGACTTTAACGCTAGCCAGAGAATGTACCCAGTCAAAATTGTTGGCTATTTGTTGGGTTTTGTTTGATTGGATATTTCCAATGAAGTGCCAGGTAACTTGAGGAAGAACGACAATTTTCGTTAAAGCATCTTGTACATAATTTTCACCAAATTCCATTTGACCTTCTTCCATAGCCACGTATATCAAATCGACGGGTTTTGTTTTACTAACTGCCACTAATCTAACATCACTAGCCTCACGACCATATTTAAAACATGCGGCACTTATTCGTTCTCTAACACGTGAAAGATTGTCGCCAACCGCCTTCAGCATCACTGCCTTTCGTTCAATACCGCTAGGACTGCGAAGATCGTGCTCCAATTGTGTACCTTAAAGAACTTTTTGAACAAGTGTCATATTCTATCACGTAGCCACGATTCTAAAATCAACGCGGCTACTTTATCGTCTAGATCCTCTTGTCTACTTTTAGTCGGCCCGTCCTTAAAAATCTGTCTCGCTTCGAAAGTACTTAACCTCTCATCTACGTTACTAACAGCAATACCAAACCTATTTTCCAGCTCAGATGAAAACCAATTTGCGCGTCTCGACATGTTGCTCGATGAATCATCCATATTTAAGGGTAGCCCGACAACAAAGCGTTCTGGTTTCCATTGGTTAATGAGCTTCTCCAACACACACCAGTTAGGAACCCCATTCTCAACCCGAATGATTGATATTGGCGTAGCTGTCGCTGTGACCATTTGTCCAATAGCTACTCCTATTTTCTTGGTCCCAAAGTCAAAACCCATAATTAGGTTAGTTCTCATAATTATTAATGTTCGTTTAAATCGTTTATAAGAAGATTTAGGTCAATACCTATTTGTTGCGCAGCTCTAGTTGATCTTTCAGAGTATGGAGTGGAGAATACGATTTCTTTTGCGAAAGGCACAACAAGCCAAGCGCCCTGTTTAATTTCAAATTCGAGTTGCCCCGCACTCCATCCTGCGTAACCTAGTAAAGGTAGAACGTGTTCAATTGCACACGGTTTTGATAAATCATCCAGGATCTCTCTCGACGTGGTCAAAGATATCTCACTATTTATACTAACGGTTTGAGGATATTGCCTCTCAGTACTATGCAAAAAATATAAATGGTCCTGCTCAACGGGGCCACCTAACAAGACTGGTAATTCCAAGTTAGGTAGTTCGAAATCTGCAGTAAAGAGCGCAGAGAGATCGATTGCAGTTGGTTTATTGACTATCACTCCAAAGGCTCCCGAAGCGGAATGCTCTATCAAAAGTGTTATAGTATTATCAAAAAAGCCTCCTTCTAATTTTGATAGGGCGACTAGAAAACTACTGGTTAAAAATTGTGTAGTCATTTTTAAAAGCTATGAATCTTATTTTGTTGAAAGCGCCAGGTTCGTATGATTTCTAAAACATCAGTTGAGCGTTTCAATTCCTCTGGGAATGGTGCGAACGGCGCTGCTAACTTCACTATATTCAGCGCGGCATCATCCAAGATACGTTGCCCTGATGATTCAAGCATTTTGACTTCTTTTAACTTACCATCTGGCAGTATTGCCACTAATAGTCTTAGGGAACCGTACAGCTTCTCCCGGCGAGCTTTTTCTGGATAGTTCATATTTCCTATTGTTTCAATTTCTCGCCGCCAGGAATCAAGGTAACTGGCATCAATACTATACGCAGCGGACAAACTAGTTAGTCTTTTGATTCTAGGGCGCTTGGCATGAATCGCCCTTTGTTTGTCAAGACGTGCTTCCAAACTCGCAATCTCTCGACTCCTCTGACGTGATAATTCTGCCTTGGATAACCGTAGCTGTTTATTCCTTTCTAATTTAGTTTCGTTACTAGTTGTTTTCAGTTTATCGTTATTTTGTGTATCGATTAGTGTAGTCACCTCTGACTTGATGGTTTGTTCAGGTTTAGTTTCTTTAGTGAACTTTTGAATATCTTTAATTTCAGTATCGAAGAAGCGTGATCTCTCTGGAGATCTAAGTAACTTTTTTTCCTCTAATGTTCCACTCCCTAATTGATTGTACTGCGCTAGGAAATCTGTTTCCTCGGGCCGGGTTAGGCTTCGATGTTGGGCTAGTGTTACCTCCATGGTATGTGTTGATGAGGATCTTTTCTCCGATGTAAAGGTTATACCGAGGATAATCATTGCGTGGACGGTCACAGCTAAAAAGCTAGTGAAAAAAAGTCTGTCTAGTGAGGAGATATCCTCAATATCCTGTAACCGGTTACTAGTCATTACTCAGAAATTCTTGGGTAATAAAATCAATATACTTGTCCCCAATATTTAATCCAAATGCTTGATCTAGCTCTCTTATGCATGTCGGGCAGGTTACATTGATTTCGGTGAGATAGTCTCCAATAACGTCGATCCCGACAAAATATAGCCCTCTTGAAACTAATGACCCTGCTACTGTGTCGCATATGAACCGGTCACGCTTTGTTAAATTCTTTCCCACACCAGATCCACCAGCGGCCAGGTTGCCTCGATTTTCATTTTCAGCAGGTATACGCGCGAGAGCGTAAGGTATTGGTTCCCCATTTATGATCAGAATCCGCTTATCTCCGTGCTTGATCGCCGGTAAATACCTTTGTGCCATGACCTGACACTTCCCATGCTGGGTTAATGTCTCTAATATCACACCAAGATTTTTATCGTTTGGCGCTACCCGAAATACTGAAGAGCCACCCATCCCATCCAAAGGTTTGAAGACAACATCCTGTTGTTCATCATAGAAATCTCTCAACATTTTTTGGTTATTACTAACAAGATACTCAGGGCAACAATCTGAGAATTCGAGGGCAAAGAGTTTCTCGTTACAATCCCTGATGCTGGATGGTTTGTTAAGCACCGGAACCCCCCGTTTTTCAAGCACTTCCAAAAGATAGGTTGTATGTAAATATTCCATATTGAAAGGGGGGTCCTTGCGAAACAGAACGATATCCATTTCTTCTAGTGACATCGTTTTAGAACTTTGAACTTCAAAGTGAGTCGGCTGATCAAAGTTTAGGCTCACTTTACGGCAGTTACCAAAGACTTGATCCTTTGTGAGGAAAATCCCACTCTGTTGTATTTCAAACAGATCCCAATCCCGTTTTTGCGCTGCTTGCATCATGGCTATGGTACTATCCTTTTTGGGGTTTACAGATTCCAGAGGGTCCATAACAACGCCCAGCTTCGTTTTCAAGAAATATCTCCCTTTTGAATGTCACCTTAAAAGACTTGGCAAATCCTCCATGCCAGTGGTTTCAATACCTATTGCACCTAATGAGTTTATGCCTTCTTCATATTAACTAATGTCTCCCCAGCAAAATTGTATTATAGAGATGAGCGCTGCCGGAACTGTTTCCGCTCTTAGAACTCTTTTACCCAAGTCAATACTTAAAAACCCATATTCTAAAGCTAGTTTAAGTTCCTCACTTTCTAAACCTCCCTCGGGTCCAACCAATATTGATATCGCTGCTGGTTTAGAAGTTAACTCTTTAAGTCTACCTTTGGAACCTGGGTGAGCCACAAGTCTCATCGGCGTTTCAGTAGTTGCCAACCATGCTTCTAGAGAGCTTGTTTTTTTCACTCTAGGCAATTGGTTTCGTCCACATTGTTCGCAACTTGACTGAACGACCTGTTTCCAATGGCTTTCTCGGGTGTGCATGACGTTAGAACGACTGGTAGTCAATGGTGTAATTTCTGTGACACCAAGTTCAGTAGCTCGACTAAGTGCAGATTCCATGGCCTTACGTTTAAGTATCCCGAGTCCCATTCTAGAAATGAGTTTCGATTCTCTGTTTACTTTGTTTTTTGCTTCAATAAAAACTGCGGCCTCCGAGCGATAAGCTTTTACAATTTTACTTTCATATTCGAAACCATCTCCATTGAATAAAGTAATATTTTGGCCAGTACTCATTCTTAAGACACGGAGAGCGTGGTGCGCAACTGGTGCTGGTAGAACGAATTCCGTATCGACCTCAAGCGCGTAATCGAGATAAAAACGGCGGGCAGTCATTACGATTGTAAGTTACGCAAAATTCTAATACTTGGTAAAGCTTGATTTAGAGTATAAAAATGAAGTCCTGGTGCGCCACCATCAAGTAGCTTTTGACATTGTGCTGTAACCACTTCGAGGCCGAAGGCCTTTAAACTATCTGGTTGATCTTGGTAACTCTCGAGCTGTTTTAATATCCAACGCGGGATTTCGGCCCCGCAGTTTTTTGAAAAACGAATAATTCCCTTATAGTTAGTAATTGCCATTATTCCTGGGACTATAGGAATGTTGATATTATGGGAGGCGCAATTATCTAAATATCGAAAATAAGCATCCGTGTTGTAAAAGTATTGTGTGATTGCGCTATTGGCTCCGGCATCAACTTTATCTTTGAAAAACTTTATATCACTTTCCACAGTAGGCGAGTCTGGGTGGACTTCTGGATAAGCGGCGATGTCTATATGGAAGTGATTCCCAGTTGAATTTCGAATAAATTCAATAAGTTCCCTCGCGAACGTCATTCTAGTAATTTGACCTGAAGGCATATCGCCGCGTAATGCTACTAACCTTTTAACCCCTGCTAATTTGTATTCCCGGAGAAGGTCAGCAATTTTGTCAGGTTCGTCTCCACCGAAGGATAGATGTGGCGCAACGCTACTACCAAGGTTTTGGATATTTAATACAGCTTGCTTCGTTCCTTCCTTTGTAGAGCCACCTGCTCCATAAGTTACGGAAAAAAATTCCGGCGAAAAGACTTTTAACTTATCGTGAACTTTCAGCAGTTTTGCGGTTTCCACTGAATTTCTCGGAGCCGAGAATTCAAAGCTTACGTATCGTTTCATAAAGCAGCCTGAAGATCATACGCCTTGTCGGTTTTTTCCCAACTAAACATTGCGTCCTCTCGACCAAAATGTCCATATGCTGCTGTCTGCTGATAGATCGGCCTTTTTAGATCTAACATTTCTATAAGACCTTTTGGCCTTAAATCAAAATTTTCCCGAACTAGCGTTTCTATTCTAGATTCCGCCAGTTTGCCCGTGCCAAACGTTTCAATACTAATCGACGTAGGCTCTGCTATTCCTATGGCGTAAGAAATTTGAATTTCGCATTTACTAGCTAATCCAGCTGCTACGATATTTTTTGCAACGTAGCGACCCGCATATGCTGCACTGCGATCAACCTTTGAGGGATCCTTACCTGAAAAGGCACCACCGCCATGACGCGCCATTCCCCCGTAGGTATCCACAATAATTTTTCGCCCAGTAAGTCCGCAATCGCCAACCGGACCGCCAATAACAAAGTTTCCGGTTGGGTTAATAAAGAACTTTGTATCTTGATGTAACCAATTCGATGGCAGCACAGGCCGTATTATTTCTTCCATTACCCCTACTCGAAGTTCTTTGAGGCCAACATCGGGGTCATGTTGTGTAGATACCACCACTGCATCAATAGCCTGGGGTGCACCTTTTTGATCGTATTGGAATGAGACTTGACTCTTAGCATCGGGCCGCAAGAAATTAAGATAGCCTGCATTACGAATCTCTGCCTGTCTTTTTACCAGCCTGTGTGCGTAAGTAATTGGGGCAGGCATAAGGACCTCTGTTTCATCGCATGCGTATCCGAACATCAGTCCTTGGTCTCCCGCTCCTTGCTCATGCTGCTCTGTCTCGTCTACGCCAATGGCGATATCTGGGGACTGTTTACCTAGCGCGTTTATCACTGTGCAGGTGGCACCATCAAAACCAATATTTTCACTGTTGTAACCGATGTCAATGAGAACTTTTCTGCAAATTTTTTCAAAATCAACATCCGCGTTCGTACTTATTTCACCAGCAAGTACTACCATGCCAGTTTTAATTAGTGTCTCACATGCGACCCTTGCTTTTTTGTCTTTTGAGATGACAGCATCAAGTATGGCATCAGAGATTTGATCAGCAACTTTATCTGGATGTCCTTCAGAGACTGATTCAGAGGTAAATGTTTTATTAACTGTCATATCTAGTAACCTTATAATTCGCCATAATTCTACTATTCCAGCTCTTAGATGCCTAGAAAACGCGTCGACATTCCCTCAAGTCTTTAAAAGATTATTTTCTGAGATATAAAAGTTCGTTGATGATTCTAGTTTGCTAAGAGAGAATAACATGATAAACCGCAAGGAATGTTCGGCTAATGGTTTCAAGACAAGCAAAAGCAAATGCTATCAGGGCACTGAGTATGGATGCCGTTCAGCAAGCAAACTCTGGACATCCGGGCGCGCCTATGGGTATGGCAGACATCGCAGAAGTTCTTTGGGCAGACTTTCTGAAGCATAACCCCTCTAATCCGGAATGGCATGATCGCGACAGATTTGTTCTGTCTAATGGACATGGGTCGATGTTGCTTTATGCGCTTTTGCATCTCTCCGGCTATGAAGTTTCGATTGAGGATATAAAAAATTTCAGACAAATAGGATCAAAAACACCAGGACATCCGGAGTACGGGGATACCCCAGGTGTTGAAACGACAACCGGACCATTGGGCCAGGGATTTGCCAATGCTGTAGGGTTGGCCTTGGCAGAAAAAATTCTTGCATCAAGATTTAATCGAGATAACTTTGAGATTGTTGATCATTACACCTACGCTTTTGTGGGTGATGGTTGCTTGATGGAGGGCATTTCTCATGAAGCCGCCGCGCTTGCCGGTGTTCATAAGCTAAGTAAACTAATTTGTATCTATGATGATAACGGGATTTCCATTGATGGGAACGTAGAGGAATGGTTTATTGACAACACGGCTCAGCGTTTTGAGGCTTATGGTTGGAAAGTTATCGCGAATATCGATGGGCATAAATGGGAAGAAATCCATAAGGCTTTAAAAGAAGCGAAAGAATCGAAGTTACCGACTCTGATTTGTTGCAAAACTATTATTGGTTTTGGATCCCCGAAAAAATCTGGCTCGGCCTCTGCACACGGTTCCCCGCTTGGGGAAGAGGAGGTCTTGCGTACCCGGGCATCTCTCGATTGGCACTTCTCGCCCTTTGAAATACCTGACGAATATATGGAAGCCTGGGATGCTCGACGAAAGGGCCAACAAAATGAGACCTTGTGGAAAGCACAATTTGCAAGGTACTCGTCGAGCTTCCCTGAGTTGGCTAAAGAGTACACTAGAGTGATGTCAGGATCCCTTCCGGACCTTTGGGAGGCAAGTATGGATTCACTTTTAAAAGAGGTGGTTAGAAAAAGCGAAAGTAAGGCATCCAGGAGTGCCAGTAATGATGTAATTTCTCATTTAGCCTCGATTTTGCCAGAGCTCTTAGGAGGGTCTGCGGATCTGACTGGTTCGAATTTGACCAGCTGGGAAAAAGCCTTACCGGTATCTGATATTAATCCCGGAGGTAACTATATCTATTATGGTGTTCGAGAGTTTGGCATGACGGCAATTGCTAGTGGGCTCGCTTTGCATGGCGGGTTGATCCCCTTTTCGGGAACGTTTTTAACATTCATGGATTATGGGCGGAATGCGGTTCGAATGTCAGCCCTGATGAGAATTCAAAATATTTTAGTTTATACCCACGATTCAATTGGTCAGGGTGAGGATGGTCCAACCCATCAACCTGTAGAGCAGTTAGCTAATCTGCGTACCACCCCAAACCTCGAGACTTGGCGGCCCTGCGATAGTGTAGAAACCGTAGTGGCTTGGAAAGCTGCGGTTGAGAGAAGGTTAGGACCGACTGCCCTGGTTTTTTCTCGCCAAAGTCTACGTGCTCAAGTAAGGGACGATTCCCAAACTGAAAAGATAAAACGAGGAGCCTATATCCTACGAGATTCACCAAAGCCTGTGGCTATCGTTATTGCAACAGGGTCTGAAGTTGAGATCGCAGTCAATGCCTATGAAGAACTATCGCGGGATGGGGTAGCCATAAGAGTAGTATCGATGCCATCGGCTGAGGTCTTTGAGAAAGAGGAAAAAGCATATCGTGATTCCGTTCTGCCGCCCTCGATTAGGTGCCGTCTGGCTGTAGAGGCAGCCCATCCGGATTATTGGAGAAAGTGGGTTGGATTGGAGGGCAATGTGATTGGTCTAAATTACTTTGGTGCTTCGGGCCCTGGAAAAAAAGTTTTTGAACACTTTGGATTTACCTCAGCAGCGGTTATTAGTGCAATCAAAAAGATGATTTAATCCGATGGCAAATACAGATTTTTTCGATCTCAACTTAAAGGATAAGCGAGTTCTAATTCGAGAGGATCTTAACGTGCCGATGCAGGATGGTAAGGTTACAAGCGACGCTCGTTTATTGTCAGCATTACCAACAATTAAGCATGCTTTAGAACATGGAGCTGATGTGATGGTCATGTCACATTTGGGTCGCCCACGTGAAAACATTCCAATAAGTCATCAACCAGAGTTCAGTTTGAGACCGGTAGTTGAGCGACTAGAGTTGCTCTCTGGACTAACTTTTGAGCTAGTAGGGGATTATTTGAACGGATTTGTTCGAGGAAAGGCCGATGTCGCAGTTTTAGAGAATGTTCGTATAAACTCGGGTGAAAGCACGAACGATAGAGCATTATCAAAATGTCTTGCTGAGTTGTGTGATATCTTCGTAATGGACGCATTTGCTTGTGCACATAGAGCTCACTCGTCGACAACGGGAATAATAAACTATGCTCCTCTTTCGTGCGCAGGTCCATTATTGAGGTCAGAGCTCGATACCCTGAAAAAGGTATTGCACTCGCCGACCAAACCGACTTTAGCGATCGTAGGAGGTAGCAAAGTCTCATCCAAGCTCTCTGTATTGGAGTCCCTTAGTAACCAGGTAGACCAATTAATAGTAGGAGGTGGCATTGCGAACACATTCTTAGCCGCGACTGGAATCGACGTAGGTAGCTCTCTTTATGAAAAAGATTTATTGCAGATTGCGGGCAATATATATAAAAAACTGAATATTCCCTTACCAATTGATGTCGTGGTTGCTACTGAAATCAAACCAAATACAGAGACCAGAGTTTGCGATGTAAGAAACATCCACTCTGACGAAATGATAGTTGATTTTGGTCCGAAGAGCATTTCACTCCTGAAGCAGTTCATTTCTTCGGCCGGGACCATTCTTTGGAACGGTCCGATTGGCGTGTTTGAAATTGATGAGTTCGATGAAGGGACTAAGCAAATTTCACAAGCTATAGCGTCTTCAAGTGCCTTTTCTATAGCGGGTGGGGGAGATACGCTCGCAGCAATCGAAATGTATAGCGTGAGTTCTGGTATCACCTATATCTCTACGGGTGGTGGCGCATTTTTGGAATATATAGAGGGAAAAACCTTACCTTCTGTTCAAGCCCTCGAGAAAAAGTGAGATCAGAACGGAGCTTCGCAATGATATCTGAAAACGTGCTCGAACGAATAAGTGAAATCACCGGCTCGGTACACACCGACAATACTACACTCAAAAGTCATGGTTCAGACTGGACGCGTTTTTATGAACCAAACCCTTCTGCTGTTGTATTCCCAAAAACAACACAGGAAGTAAGCGATTTGGTTAGGTTGGCGAACGAATATAATTTTGGGTTAGTACCCTCGGGAGGTAGGACTGGTCTGAGTGGAGGTGCGGTGGCGAAAAATAAGGAGTTGGTCGTATCTTTTGATAAAATGAATAATATTTTAGAGTTTGATCCCATTGATTCAAGTGTTCGAGTAGAAGCAGGAGTCGCTACTAAAACTCTTCAAGAATATGCGATAACCAAAGGGCTCTATTACCCTGTAGATTTTGCCTCCTCCGGTTCAAGTCAAGTCGGAGGTAATATCGCTACCAATGCCGGAGGTATCAAAGTACTGCGGTATGGTCTTACCCGTGATTGGGTTAGTGGATTGAAAGTCGTAACTGGGCGAGGAGATATACTTGAACTGAATAAGGGTTTAATCAAAAATGCTACTGGCTACGATCTTCGACACTTGTATATCGGATCTGAGGGTACGTTGGGTTTTGTTACTGAGGCCACTGTGCAACTCACGACTGATCCTGGAAACTTATCGGTTGTGCTTTTAGCGGTTCCAAGAATGACTGATGTTATTGAGGTGCTAAGCGCTTTTCGTAGAAGGGTCAGCCTAACGGCGTTCGAGTTTTTTTCTGAGATTGCGTTAAAGCATGTTATTGACCATACCGACCTTGCAGCCCCATTTGCAAAGGCTTCAGATTATTACGTATTAGTGGAGTGTTTAGAAGATGATGACGCCATATCGGACGTCTTCACTGACTGTTGTGATGCAGGCTGGGTAAGCGATGGTTTAGTAAGTCAGAGCGGACAGCAGAATATCGATTTTTGGCGTTATCGAGAAAATATCTCAGAGGCAATCACACCATTTACTCCTTATAAAAATGATATTTCTGTTCGTGTCTCAAGGGTCCCAAATTTTCTTCTAGCAGTTCAAAATGAGGTAATGAGTAAATACCCTGATTTTGAGATTGTTTGGTTTGGCCATATTGGAGATGGAAATCTTCACTTAAACATTTTGAAACCGACAAGTTGGGAATTAGATCGCTTCAGAAAACGTTGTGAGGAAGTAAGTGAAAGTATACTCAGTGTTGTCTCTTCGTTTCAGGGGAGTGTGTCTGCTGAGCATGGGGTAGGGTTGCTTAAAAAGGATCAATTACGACATACCCGCAGTGATACAGAAATATCAGCGATGAGGGCTTTAAAGGGAGTATTTGATCCTAACGATGTCATGAATCCAGGGAAGTTACTCTGATAATTTCTTTTCTAAGACTTCGTTTGAAGTGCCTATCAGCAAGACATCTGCCGGACGGAGAGCGAACAAGCCGTTCGTAACCGTACCGACGATAGAATCGATTTTTTTTTCTAAGGACTTGGCATTGGAAATAGTAAGGCCATGTACATCGAGAATGACGTTACCATTGTCTGTTAAAAAATTTTCCCTATAAACCGGGTCCCCTCCCAAATAAACTAGCTTGCGTGCTACCAAAGAACGGGCCATCGGTATAACCTCTACTGGAAGTGAAAATTTACCAAGCATTTCTACGCACTTACTTGAATCTACTATACAAATAAAAGTTTCTGCTGCAGAAGCAATTATTTTCTCCCTCGTCAATGCTCCTCCACCGCCTTTTATTAACTCCAGAGCTTCGTTGGTCTCATCGGCGCCGTCAACGTATACAGTAACTTCGTCAGCAAAATTCAGGTCTAAAACCTCTATGCCCCTATCCTCAAGGCGAGCTTGCGTATCTTTAGAGCTAGCTACGGCAGCCTTAAATTTGTGCTTTATCCTAGCTAAATAATCGATAAAAAAATTCGTAGTAGACCCAGTACCCACGCCTAAAATTGTGTCGGAGTACAAATCGCTCTCTATATAATCAATGGCTGCCTTAGCAACCGAGGATTTTAAGTGGTCTTGTTTCATTTCTGTTAGGGGGTCTGGTGATAAAGATCAAACTCGTCGTCGAATGATATCTTATTCTTATCCTCGACTCGATCGATGAAAAGTGTGCCATCTAAGTGATCGCACTCATGCTGAAAAACGGTTGCGAGCAGACCTTGGGCGTTTAAAGTTTTTTGCTGTCCGGTTTCGGTCATCCAGTCGATTCGGATGTTTTGTGGTCTCTCAATAAAAGCTCTGATATCCGGAATCGAGAGACATCCTTCCCAAACACCTGAAGACCTATCATCTAGAATGGTTATTACTGGATTAATAAAGGTTGTAAATGGGATGGTAGGGAGATCCCCATACCTAGACTTTGAGTCGCTAGTTTCTATTACTACAAGACGATAAGGGACATCGATTTGCGGTGCAGCCAGTCCTATTCCGCCAGACTGTTTTAATGTCTCTCTCATATCCCCTATCAATTCACAAAATTTTTGACTACCAATTTGATCCTCTGGATACGGTTTGGCAATCTTTCGTAGATTGGGATGCCCCATACGAAGAATTGTTCTGATCATGGCTATTTTAGGCCCCAGAGCGAGTTAACATGCTAAATCGTCTTTCTTTCGACAGCAAATGAACTCCAATTCTGTCACAACCGCATCCATCGGAATATCCTTTGGGTGAGGGCGGAGGGTTGCTTCTTGGAAACTGTGCCCTATACCTAATAAAAGTGGCATTTTGCTCCACTTAGATTTTTCCGAAAATGTATGATCATAGTAACCCTTCCCCATGCCAATTCTATTCCCATTTCTGTCAAAAGCCACCAGAGGCATGAAAACTAAATCGAGAGTATCTGCGGGCACACTTTCTGTCGACACAGGCTCGAAAATATTATAATGATTTTTTTTCAGCTCAGTTCTGTCTGGAATGAACTGGCTAAATATTAGACTTTCTCCAGTTATTTGCGGTAGAAAACACTTTTTCCCAAGACTGTGTGCTAATAAACATAAATTCGTTGGGTTTACCTCTCCATCAAAGGGCAGATAGAAGGCAAGATTTGCAGCTCGTTGAAAGAATGGCTTACTTGATACTAGGCCAGTTATTTTTTGGCTTGCCTTAATTTGTAGATTTAAGCTAAGGGCTTGTCTTTTTTCCCTAAGACTCTTCCGGAGGCTGTTCTTATGCATCTGGATAACAATTCCCCAAGTTGCCGCTGTTCGGATAGGCCCTTGAACCCAGCGGTTCAAGGCGGTGGTCTCCAACTTGCCTAAGGCTTTCCGTGTTTCGGACATGCACACGACAGAGAAAAAAGACCTCCTGGTTTTCGCTTAAAGGGTCGAGGACATATCGACTGGCAAACAACCCAGGGAACATGGACTAAATTATATAGCTTAATTTGAGCAGGTATCGAATCAATTTTCTTTTTTCTTAAATCGTTGTAGAGCTTTTTCAACCTTTTCGGATAGTGCTTCCACAGTATTATCCTGAGATTGTTTTATACCTAAAATTTTGTCTTTCTCCCGAAGAAAATCATTTGCAATATTGAGAGCTACCATCACTGCAAGCCTTTCTAAACCTACTACGGAAGAATTCTTCTTGATCTCTTGCATCCTATCATCGACGTAGTGTGCTGATTGTCTTAGTTCGTCTACTTCGTCAGGATCACAACTAACTTGATATTCTTTTTCGAGTATTTTGACCGTAATGGTTGTCGCGTCCCCCATACTTTTATTCCTGCCCTAAAGCCTTTAGTCGCGTGATCATGGCTTCAACCTTGGTTTGTATCATCTTGTTCTTTTCCATTAGCCTAGCTCGCTCAGCGAGCCATAACTCTCTATCTGATTGAATTTTTGTGTATTTTTTTTTCAGCTCATCACAAAGTTGGATGAGCTCATCGATCTTATTTTCTAAGTGTTCAATTTCCAAAGCGAGCACCTCGGTAGATACTTGTTACCTCTCGTTAGAGATAATTACTATAAAGCGAGCCTTCATAACAGGTCAAACAAGACTTTATTATTTTTCAGAAACTCTGCTTCCGGGTTAAACTACAAGAATCTGCAATGTTGACGGATTCTGGGTTGCGAAATTTCGATTATGCTGACTTTCACGATTTCTGGTTAAAAACCAAAAGCTATATAAGTATTTCGGAAGTTCATGGCTTTATTACGGGCTTTATATGTTGCAACAAGAAGTCCACTGCACTCGCCCGCAGAAAGCTTTACGGTGAATTGCTTATTGCTGACGTCGATAACGCGGCGAGACTGGACGATGTAATAACAAGTAAACTAGATTTACTTTTCAAGGCAACGCTAGAGGATCTGGATGAATATGGAGATCACCAGTTCTGTATGTTGATGCCGCCTGATGAGGAAAATATCAATCATAGAATGAGGGCCCTTAGAGATTTTTGTAACGGCTTTATCGGTAGTTTGGACTCGATGCCACCGAATGAGGCAATAAGTGAAATTTTGATAGATATGAGAAGTATCGCATCAGTTACTGACGAGATGGAGGAAAATGAAGAAAACGAATCAGACCTTTTCGAGTTAGTAGAGTTTGTAAGAGCTTCCGTGTTCTTTATTTTTTTTGAGGCCATGCAAAAGAAATGAAAATACGTGTTTAGACTGTGGGTCAAAAGTATTCTATTCACCAACTTTTCTGCGCAAAGCCGTGTTTTAAGACTTCACGCTACCATTTGAGAGTAACGCTAAGCTAATCTTCAAAATAATCTTCTCGAGGAGTAATTTGATGGACCACACGGACGTTTTGGTAATAGGAGGTGGCGTTATAGGTGTGGCGTTTGCCGCGTCACTAGAGTCCACTGGTTTATTGGTGACTGTCATAGATCAGGGGTCAAAACCAAAACTAAAATCATTAGTTCCAAAAGGACAAAAAATTTCGGCATTAGATTTAGATATTCATCCAAGAGTAAGCGCCCTAGGCTTAAGCGCATGGAAGTATTTAAACTCTTTCGGAAAGAGTCTGTCCGGTACGCCATACCAACGGATGGTAGTTATAGACGGTGAAGGAACTGGGAGGTTGAAATTCTCAGCGAAAGAACTTGGTCTAGGCGAGCTAGGTTATATTGTGGAAAATGATCAGTTAAGCGCTGAGCTTATCAATAATCTCAAGCGTGAAAGTAATGTAAGTTTTCAATGGAATACGGAGCTAGAAGAACTTGAGGAATTGGAAGATGGTTATGCCATGAAAATGGCCAACAATACCATCCACACGAAGTTATTGGTGGGTGCTGATGGAACTCAATCAAAAGTTCGAAAATTAGCTAACATCAACTCATATAAATGGACCTATGACCAGAAGGGCGTTGTAGCTATTGTTGAGACGGAGCTTTCGCACGACGGAACAGCTTACCAATGGTTCACCAAACACGGGATACTGGCGTTCCTCCCCCTCGCCGAGAAAAATTTGTGTTCTATCGTATTATCTACGAAAAATTATGATGAGATTATGTCAATGGATGACCAGGCTATAGCAGATGTTCTCGAACATTTGTCAGAAGGAATGCTCGGTAAGATTGTAGGTGTAAGTACTCGTTTGACTTTTCCAATTCTCCAAGAGCACAGCTTAAGGTACGTTGACAGGAATCTCGCTGTTATTGGGGATGCAGCACATACAATACATCCTTTGGCTGGCCAAGGGGCAAATATTGGTTTTGCTGATGCAGAGGACCTCAGTCAGTTAATAAAGCAATCCTGTGTGAAGGGGACCCCTTTCGCAAGCAGAGAGATTTTAACTAAATATCAATCTTCTCGAAGGATAGATAACCTTTGCACAGCGGCTTTGATGGATATATTGGCTCGCGGTTTTTCTTCAAGTCATCCTACGGCTCAATGGCTACGTAGCGAAGGAATGAAATTTGTTAATCGTTCAGGATTACTTAAAAAAACAATCGCTAAATTAGCAACCTTAAGATGATGCTTACTTATTCGTATAAAGACCCTAATTTTCTTTGGATACCCATTAGTGGTTTAGGCTGAGTTTATGGGAAAAAAAACTCGGCTATATGAATTGCACAAAGAGGCAGGTGCCAAAATGGGGAATTTCGCTGGTTGGGAGATGCCTATTAGTTATGATTCTCAAATAGAGGAACACCTTCAGGTAAGAAAAAGGGCTGGCGTGTTTGATGTTAGTCATATGACTATCATAGAAATTTTTGGAAGGGCGAGTCAGTCTTTGCTTAGTAAATTATTGGCGAATGATATTACTCGTCTTCGTACCCCGGGTAAGGCGCTATATAGCGCTATGCTAGATTTCTCAGGACACGTACTGGATGATCTTATTGTTTATTATTTAGCTAGAGATAATTATTTGTTAGTGGTTAATTGTGCGAACCGAGAGAAGGACCTTGCATGGTTTCAGCAACATATTGGGGATGGAGATTGCACCCTAAATGAGAGACAAGATCTTTCGATTCTAGCAATTCAAGGTCCAGATTCCTTGACTAAAGCTTCTGGCGTTCTAGCGGCCCCTTATCGCAGAACTTTGGAAAAATTGGTGAACTTTCAGGGTCTTTGGTGTGGAGAGTGGTTTATTGCTCGTACAGGTTACACCGGCGAGAAGGGTCTAGAGATTATGCTGCCTCCTGAAGCCGCAATAGAGCTTTGGAAAAAACTCGTCTCGCATGGAGTTCAGCCGATAGGTCTGGGAGCGAGAGACACGCTGAGGCTTGAGGCAGGGATGAACCTCTATGGAAATGATATGGACGAAACAGTGACACCTTATGAATCGAATATGGCTTCTACTGTTGTGATGGAAGAAAGAAGCTTTATTGGTTCTGGTGCTCTTAGGATAAATCAAGGTTCTCGAAAATTAGTTGGTCTCATAATGAAAGGCAAAGGTATTTTAAGACCTCATTATCCAGTATTCTGTGATGATATGATGATTGGTAAGATCACAAGTGGTGTATTTTCCCCAACGTTAGGAAAGTCGATCGCTTTAGCCAGAATTAATAAGACTTACGGTAGTTTTAGTGTTGAAATACGGGGCAAAAAAAAACAGGTAGCTTTAGTTCGACCACCTTTTGTGCGAAATGGTAAGCCAGTATGGAAGGCTTGGTAGTAAAATAGATAGGAGAAGTAGGTGATGGTGAAATTCGCAGAGGACCGACGTTACCTCGAGACTCACGAGTGGGCTAAGCTCGAAGGAGACGGAATAGTAGTTGTGGGGATTAGTGATCACGCTCAAGAAGCGTTGGGTGATGTGGTTTTTGTAGAGCTCCCTGAACTTGGTATAGAGCTCGAGGCAAAAAGTGAAGTTGGAGTAGTTGAGTCCGTTAAGGCAGCTTCAGATATTTACTCACCTGTCTCTGGCGTTATATGTGCAATTAACGAGCAGTTAGAGGAATCTCCCGAGATTGTTAATGATTCTCCTTACGACCAAGGATGGTTTTTTAAGATCAGGGCCTCAGACATAGAAGAGCTTGCCTCTTTACTTCCAGCTGAAAAATATAGGGAGATTTGCGAAGAATAGAGACGTCGAGCGATGTCATAGCTTTGTATTAAAATGCCATTTATCCCCCATACCGCAGACGATGAAAAACAGATGCTAGACACTATAGGTGTTGCCAGCATTGATTCCCTTTTTGACGAAATTCCAGAAAGTCTTAGTAACGCAAATCTACAGTTACTTCCTTCAGGTATTTCTGAAATGTCAATGCTCCGTCTTATGTCGGAAAGAGCGGAACAAGACACTGTGTTATCTTGTTTTCTTGGGGCGGGAGCCTATGACCACCATATTCCGAGTGCAGTTTGGGATTTAGCTACAAGAGGTGAATTTCTTACGGCTTACACCCCCTATCAAGCAGAAGCCAGCCAGGGCACGTTGCAAATCATCTATGAATTCCAAACGATGATATCGCGACTCACTGCAATGGATGTTGCAAATGCATCAGTTTATGACGGTGCAACAGCTTTGGCGGAAGCTGCGCTTATGGCAGTTCGAGGAAACAAGAAGTCAAAATCTAGGCGCCTACTTTTTGCAGGAACTCTGCACCCCGGATACTTGTCCACTTGCCGTACTATTGTCTCGAACCAGAATATTGAGATTGACTTATTACCTTACTCAGGTACTACAGGAACTATAGATCGAGCCGTACTCGAGCATCATCTAGGTCACGATTACGCTGGTATGGTGATTCCTTATCCAAATTTTTTCGGAGGCCTAGAGGAAATAGATGCTCTAACTAATTGGGCTCATGACCAGGGTATGCTGGTAATCGCAGTTGTTAACCCTCTCGCGCTAGCGCTTTTGAGAGCCCCTGGTAATTGGGGTGAGGAAGGGGCAGACATTACAGTAGGTGAAGCTCAACCATTTGGGATCCCAGTTTGTTCTGGTGGTCCTTACTTAGGGTTCATGTGCTGTAGAAAATCTCTAGTGCGGCAGATGCCAGGCAGAATAATCGGACGAACTATTGATCTTGATGGGAAAGAGGGATTTACTTTGACTTTGCAAGCGAGGGAACAGCATATTAGACGAGCAAAGGCCACTTCTAACATTTGTACTAACCAGGGTCTCTTGGTTACAGCAGCCACAATCTATCTAAGCCTCTTGGGGCAGGAAGGTTTGAGATCAGTAGCAGTGAGAAGTCACAATAATTTGGTATCACTCATCCATAAGTTGTCCTCGATTCCCAACGTTTGTCTGCGATTCCCAGGTCCTTTTTTTCATGAAGCAGTAATTCAACTCCCTAAACCGGCAGATAAAATTCTTCGTGACATGGAGAGGCAAGGTATACTCGGAGGCTATGATCTGGGTCAAGTTAGTCAGGAGCTCGCTAATTGCGTGTTGACTAATACGACCGAGAAAAAAACCGACTCTGACTTAGAGTTTTTCGTTGAGGTACTGACTGAGGCGATCAAAGAATGTTGATATTTGAATCTTCCAGTAAAGGCCGAAGCGCTCCTGCTCAATATGAGAAATTAGAAAGTGTGGGCGATATATCAGAACTATATCTTCGTAAGGATGGAACCGGGCTCCCTGAAGTCTCAGAGCTACAAGTTGTAAGACACTTTACTAATTTGTCCAAAAAGAACTTTTCAATTGACGGACAGTTTTACCCTTTGGGGTCGTGTACGATGAAATATAATCCGAGGGGAGCCCATCAAGCAGCTAGGTTTCCAGGATTCCTAAATAGGCACCCTTTAGCCCCAGAGAATAAGAGCCAGGGTTTCTTAGCCTGTATGTTTGAACTGCAAGAGTACCTGAGAGATTTGACTGGGATGGAGGCAGTTTCGCTCACGCCCATGGCAGGAGCTCAGGGTGAGTTAGCGGGAGTTGCCATGATACGGGCGTATCACGAGCATAATGGTGATTCCAATCGATCGGAGATTTTGATTCCCAACGCAGCTCACGGGACGAATCCCGCGACAGCCGTTATGTGTGGGTACCAAGTACGTGAAGTTGGCGTTACAAGTGGCGGTGATGTTGACCTCGATCAATTGAAAAAGGCGGTAGGGCCAGCAACAGCTGGTTTCATGATGACAAATCCATCAACATGCGGTGTGTTCGAACGTCAGATCGAGAGTATAGCAAGTGTTGTGCACAACGCGGGTGGACTACTTTATTATGATGGTGCGAATCTTAATGCAATTTTAGGGAAGGTAAGACCTGGTGATATGGGATTTGACGTTATGCATATGAATCTGCATAAAACATTCGCCACGCCCCACGGTGGCGGGGGTCCAGGTTCAGGACCTGTAGGAGTTGGAGAAAAATTAGCCCCTTTTGTTCCTACCCCCATTGTAGGCAGGGATAGTAATGGTCGTTTCCGGTGGATCGGTACTACGGAAATACCCAAAAGTATAGGGAATTTATCTACTTTTATGGGGAATTCGGGAATTCTATTGCGAGCTTATGCTTACGCTCGTCTTTTAGGGGCAGAGGGCATGCGGCGGGTTGGCAAGTTTGCTACCCTGAACGCGAATTATATGGCCAAAAAACTTATTCAGGCTGGATTTTGCTTGGCTTATCCGGCTCGGAGAGCGACTCATGAATTTATAATTTCACTGGAAGATGAGGCAAGAGATTTAGGTGTTACCGCTATGGACTTCGCAAAGCGCCTCCTCGACTATGGGTACCATGCACCGACGACGTATTTTCCGTTGCTGGTGCCTGAGTGTCTCCTCATTGAACCCACGGAGACAGAAACCCGAGAAGAGATAGATGGCTTTGTGGACGCTATGACCAATATTCTTGAGGAAGCAAAATGTACTCCAGAGATCGTTAGAACTGCACCCCATAATATGCCAGTGAAAAGGTTGGATGATGTCCGTGCCGCAAGGGACCTCGATCTTGCATATTTCGAATAGAGTATGTGTTATGAATACGTCAGTTATCCGAACTAAGGAGTGTAATTAAACTTCTTAGTTGATGTTTTAACCCTTCAAATAAAGACGAACAGCGAAAAGCGATGTCTTCGTCCTTCGCATCTGAATTCAGAACCGTGCTTAATTCCCGAACGGTATGGATTACATCTCGCGTCAAAAACTCGTCTATAAAGACAAGTGCTGACCCAAGATGTACCGGTTGAAATAAAATTTGTTCCACTAGAGCTATTTGAGTCTGGAGATTTTCTCGACTTTTGTTCGAAAAAGCAGAATGAGGATTCACCGAAAGCTTCAATGATTCTCGATGCAGTTGACTAACTCCTACTTCCAGTATTTTCACAATTGTCCCTAATGTTGGTGGGGAGTTTTTATCAAAGTGAGGAACATTTAAATAATAATTAAGGTCCTCTTCCAAACTACTCACCATTGTGGACAGTAAAACTCTTCGTCGCTTAACTCTGAAATCCTCTAAGATAACAAAGTCATTTAAAGATCGTGCAAATAATAGATACTCAATTGCGTGTAAACCAATAGCAGCTTCACTAAGATCTGTGAATTGGTGTTGTTTTCGGAGGGTTGTCTCATCGATAGGTATTGAGACGTCCGAAACTATGCCAGTAGCAGGGTAAGTTGGGAGGTTATCAATAAACCCAGGTTCGATTGGCCAAGAGTCGATAAGTGTTGAGAATGACTCTCGAGTAGAGGGATGGGCCAGTAATTGAAACCGATGCAGTGTATCGTGAAGATAACTCCATTCTTTTTGTAAGTCGCCCAGAGTTTTTGCAGTGGGTGTTGAAAGAAAGCTATCAATCGCTAACTGAAAATCGTCAAATTTCTCCCTTACATCAGTTTTGCTACCAGAGTGCAATTTTTTAACAGGGTTGAAGAGAATTTGATCGGTATATTCATTACTTTTTTGCGAGCAAGCAGTAGTTAGCAAGCAGCATAATAAAAGTATTACTTTCTTAGGCTTATTATTGACCATTTTTCTTTTTTCGCCTCCGATCTGAGTAGGTTATCCGGATCTACCGCGATGGGGTTACTTACTATCTTCAGCAGCGGTAAGTCGTTATGCGAGTCCGTATAAAAATAACTTCCCTCTAATGTTTCGCCCTTGCATCTAACCCACTCTTTTATCCGAATAACCTTCCCTTCCCCAAAGCTAGGTACTCCAAGAATTCTTCCAGTGTATTTATTTTCTTTTATCTCTAGTTGTGGCGCTATCATGGTATCAATGCCGAGAAGAGATACAATAGGCTCTGCAACGAATTGGTTAGTCGAAGTAATCACCAAAAGTCGGTCTCCCCTGAGCCTATGATATTTGATTAGTTCCATAGCTTTAGGAAGTAAAAACGGGGTTATGAAAGTAGAAACAAATTCTTTATGAAATTTTTTCAGGTCTTGAATGCTAAATTTGGTTAATACTGAACATGAAAACGCTAAATAAGCGTTAATATCTAAAACGCCTCTCTTATAATCAGTATAAAATTGGTCGTTCTGAAACTTATAGACCGATTCATCCACTAGACCTTTTTTTATTAGAAAATTCCCCCATGCACGATCGCTATCAGTAGCGATGAGGGTTTCATCAAGGTCAAATAGTGCTAGCGCCATTTTGTTTTCCAAAAAGTCTTTTTATAGTTTATCTTGGATTTCGCATAACCAAAATGCCGTTTGCCCGTAATTGTACAGTGAGAGAGAATTAGACCTTTGATTACTGAGTGCGAGATTCTGTGATAGACGAGGATGGTTACAGACCGAATGTCGGAATTATATTGGCGAGGGATTCAGGCCAAGTGCTTTGGGCACGTCGAGCGGGAGAGAATTCTTGGCAGTTCCCTCAAGGAGGGATAAAGCCAGAAGAGTCTCCAGAAGAAGCTTTATATCGGGAGTTAAGGGAAGAAGTTGGATTAAGCCAGCATAATGTGGAGTTGGTTCGTTGTACCAAAGGCTGGTTAAAATATCGTCTTCCAAAACGCATGTTGCGCCATAGTATCCCCGGCTTCGTGGGTCAAAAACAAAAGTGGTTCCTATTAAAAATGGTTGCTGAGGATGACGCCATAACTTTTGAATATTCAAGAAGGCCAGAATTTGATCATTGGCGCTGGGTGACCTTTTGGTATCCACTTGGACAGGTTATACACTTTAAAAAGGACGTATACCGCAGGGCATTGAGAGAGTTGGCGCCCGCTTTACCTAGTTAACCTGCCCAAATGAGCTAATGATCGAAAATTTCTCTTCTGATTTTCCAAAGATTTTACGCCGAGTGGTACAAGAGGTCTCTTCTGCTGGAGATTTAAGGGCCTCGCTGGACCTCATGGTAGACCAGATTAAGAGGGCCATGAATACTGAAGTCTGTAGTGTCTACCTTAAGGATCAAGATAGTCAAAATTAAATTTTAATGGCCACTAGAGGCTTAAACCCAGAAGCTGCGAGGGTTGTGACTCTAAATAAACATGAAGGCCTGGTTGGATTCGTTGGTGATAGGGCAGAGCCCTTAAATTTGAATGATGCCCAAAGTCATCCCAGGAATAGGTTCATTGCGGGCCTGGGAGAAGAACCTTTTCATTCTTTTTTAGGTGTACCAATCATTCATCATCGAAAGGTTCTTGGGGTTTTAGTGGTACAGCAAAAAGAAACAAGACGTTTTAATGAAAGCGAAGAGTCTTTTTTAATTACCTTATCGGCACAGTTAGCGGGGGTGATAGCACACGCGATTTTAAGCGACGACTTACTTCTAAGTGACCTATCAGACCATTCATCGTGTCTCGAGTTCAGGGGTGTATCTGTTTCTGGGGGTGTAGGTTTTGGAACGGCTTTCGTCTTTTCGTCGGTGGTAGATCTTAAGAGTATCCGTCATAGACAAATTAAAGAAATTCCCGCAGAAATTTACGCGTTTAATCAGGCTGTAAAAGAAACACGGGAGGAGATAAAAGGGTTCTCTGCTCAACTTGAGGGGCAGCTCAAACCATCCTCAGTAAAGTATTGAGTATGGATAACTCTAGGGTAATTCAGAATTACGTAGAGGAGCAGATAAGAAAGTCTGGCCTTGAGGGAGCACTGCGTACTCATAAGTGAACCTGAAAAGATACGTTTTTGGTAGTTTCTAACTTTCCACCCTGCGTGAAGTTTTTCTCTGTAAACTTCAGTTCTCCCTTAGTATCCCAAGTTAAGACTGTCTGCGATGTCGTACCATATACCGAACCAGCTATAAAACTTTTAGAGAATGGTCTCGTGTCACCTTCATAAGATAGGATACTAAACAAATTTTCTTTGATACGGACACTATCAATCGCTTCCGTGAGCTGTTGTCTTCCATGCTGAACTTTAGGCCAATCACAGTTGAGTAGTTCATTACTAAGACCATAGAATCCTGGTGCTAATTGAAGGACCCTCGACGATCTGCTATTAAAGTAATGGTATCCGAACCGATCGCCAACAAGTAAATTGAAATCTCGGTACCTTTTTTCACTTCTAGTTAGTTTATCCAAAAAAGATTTTGGGCTTTCGTTTGACTCTAGGTAATCTATTGCGATCTCACCCCTTGAAAAAACTTTAATTTTCTCTTTAGCGTTACCGCGCAGATTAGTAATTGCTGCGAATCGACCACTTCGTGTAATTCCCATCCAGGTGCCACCCATCAAAAGATCTTTTCCCGCTAAAATATCAGGGTTTTCTCGCCAAAATTCTGCCGGGCGAGTTGGCCGTGCATAGTACTCATCTCTATTGGCTGCAACGATAAGTCGATAAGAGCTCAAAGGACGTATTGCAAACAGTATTAAACACATTGAGATTGCGTCATCATTATCATAATGGAAACCGAAGTTTATCAGAGAAGGTAATCTACTTTAGGAGTCACTATGTGGAACTATCCTAATTTTAACCCAGTAGCGTTAGATTTAGGGGTTATTATTATTCATTGGTACGCCATTAGCTATCTAGTGGGTATTGGCTTAGTTTGGTGGACGGTTATTATTCGTAACAAGGTATACGGATATGGTTGGACTAATGAATCTATATCTGATCTTGTTACCTATGCTGTTTTTGGTGTCATTTTAGGTGGTCGGATCGGATACATATTATTTTATGATTTCCCCCAATTTATTTCTGAACCAATC
This sequence comes from Pseudomonadota bacterium, assembly GCA_036337195.1. Lineage (GTDB taxonomy): Bacteria > Pseudomonadota > Gammaproteobacteria > Pseudomonadales > Azotimanducaceae > UBA7455. The sequence continues at coordinate 118,971 of JAYZES010000009.1, read as the reverse complement.
ATAATAGTAAAAATCTGGCAGGGCGGTATGTCATTCCATGGCGGGTTGTTGGGAGTGATGCTTGCTTCCCTGGTCTATGTGAAAAGAACAGGGAAAAATTTCATGGCCACTATGGATCTGATTGCACCGAGTGTGCCTTTAGCTTTAGGATGCGGCCGAATTGGAAACTTTGTTAATGGGGAATTGCCTGGTCGGATTACAGAGGTCCCTTGGGGAGTAATTTTCCCAGGTGAAATACTGGCTAGACATCCCTCTAGCCTATACCAAGCTTTTATGGAGGGCGTAGTCCTCTTCGCTGTTATGTGGCTGTATGCTTCAGTTAGGAGGCCACATATGGCGATATCAGGATTATTTTTATTAAGTTATGGAATAATCCGCTGTTTCACAGAGAATTTTCGCCAACCAGACTCCCACATTGGGTTCTTGATGCTAGAAAGGTTAACTATGGGGCAACTATTATCCCTGCCTATGGCTCTTATAGGGATCATAATTCTAATTATCAGTTATCGTAATGTCAGTTAGCAGAGGTTAAAGATGAAGATGAATATAACACCGAGGATAAAGGGATTTTTATGCACAACAGCACATCCTTTGGGTTGTGCCAAAGATGTGATGGACCAAATAGACTATGTAAAGAAAACAGGTAACTTCAAAAGTGGTCCCTCCCGTGTACTAGTGATTGGTGCGTCCGGAGGGTATGGTTTGGCGTCTCGTATTTCTGCAGCCTTTGGATTTCAGGCCTCAACTATTGGAGTCTTTTATGAGAGGCCCGCACACAATAAAAGGACAGCATCTCCTGGTTGGTACAAGTCAGCTGCCTTTACGAGAGAGGCCTTGGGAAATAACTTATATGTAGGGAACATAAATGGTGATGCCTACTCCGACGAGGTGAAAAGTCGAACAATACAGCTTATAAAGCGGGATCTCGGCAAGGTTGACATGGTTGTTTATTCTCTCGCTGCACCTCAGCGCACACTGCCAGATGGTACGGTTTTGCGATCCGTTCTCAAACCAATCGGTCGAGCCTTCTCAGGCGTCACGATTGATATAAATACTGCAAAAATAAGGCCGGTTAGACTGGAACCGGCAACGGAGAATGAAATAACGGATACTGTAAAAGTGATGGGTGGGGAAGATTGGGAGCTCTGGATTAAAGCACTTATGGAAGCGGACGTTTTGGCCAGAGGCTGTATAACTACAAACTACACCTACCTCGGCAGCGAGGCCACATGGCCCATATACAATCATGGAACCATTGGAAAGGCAAAAGAAGATCTAGATCGTGCAGCAAGTCTACTAGACACAAAATTGTCGAGTCTTGGCGGTACCGCCAAGGTAGCTGTTATGAAAGGTCTGTTGACCAGTGCGTCCTCTGCTATTCCAGGTATGGCACTCTACCTTTCCTTATTATTCAAGGCAATGAAGCAAGCAGGTAGTCATGAGGGCTGTATCGAGCAGACTACCCGACTATATACCTCTGAACTATTTGGAGAGGGAGATATGGCAACAGATGAGGCAGGACGAATTCGTATGGATCGATGGGAGCTTGCATCGGATATCCAAGCGTACGTTACTAACAATTGGTCAAAAGTTACTGATTCAAATCTCAAAGAGCTTACAGACTTCGATGGGTATCAGAACGCTTTTTTAAAATTGCATGGTTTCGGATTTCCTGATATCGATTACTCCGCAGAGGTTTCCCCTTCTATGGAAATGGTGCTAGTAAATTAAAGCTCCATAAACCCATTCAGAAAAGTTTGATAGTTTCAGAAAGATTTAATTAAGTTTTCTGATCTTGGTCTTGCGTAGCTGAGTTATACTATAATTCTTTCAATTCTATTTTTACTATGATCTTTAAAAAGTTCCTTTTACCTTTTTGGATTTACTATGTCTTCACGACTTGATAACTGCATTTTTCTCAAGGCTTGTCGAGGCGAGAAGACAGATCAAACGCCGATCTGGCTTTACCGTCAAGCAGGTCGGTACATGAAGGAATACCATCAAGTAAAGGGCGAGACACCTAGTCTGACCTTTTTCAAATCGCCAGAATTAGCTGCTAAAGTCACCTGTGATGCCCAGCGAATTTTAGATTTAGACGCGGCTATCCTATTTACAGATCTGCTTCCTATTCTCGAGCCCATGGGACTTTCTCTAGACTATATACCTGGCGTGGGACCAGATATAAGTAATCCTGTGCGGAGTTATAAACACATTGATGAGCTCAAGGTTCTGCCGGCGGCAGATACTGTTGATTATATTGGTTCAACTATAAATTTGGCCCGATCAGAACTGCCTGAAGATATACCACTGATTGGTTTTGCTGGAGCACCTTTTACCCTAGCCTCTTACGCGGTAGAAGGGAGAGGTTCGAAGAACTATCTTTTTGTGAAAAAACTGATGTTCAGCGACGAGAAGGCTTGGCACGTTCTGATGTCGAAGGTAACTGATGTTGTAGTTGATTACGTGGCTTACCAAATTGCTTGCGGAGTGCAGGCGGTTCAACTTTTCGATAGCTGGGTCGGTTGTTTAGGTCCTGATACTTATCGGCGCTATGTATTGCCGTACTCAAAGAGATTAATTGAGTCAGTAAGGGGAGATGTTCCGATAATTCATTTTGGTACAGGTAATCCTGCTTTATTGCCCCAGATGCATGAGGCAGGGGCGGACGTTTTGGCTGTAGATTGGAGGTCATCCTTGGTAGATGTTTGGCAGGAGCTAGGACCACGAGCAGTTCAGGGCAATCTAGACCCACTAATACTTTGCGGAAGTCAAACTTCGGTAGTACGTGAGGCAAAAGCTTTATTGGACAGTGTCGCAGGGAGGCCCGGTTATATTTTTAATTTAGGGCATGGGATCATACCTGAGACTCCGGTAACCAACGTCCAGACACTCATCAGGACTGTAAAGGAATATCGAACTGTTTAGATTAGACTCACTTTAGATTAAGAGAAGTTATCTAAAGTTTCTTTTCTAAGTATTTTGAATTACGCTGGTAGTTGTAGAAAGATTTTCTCTTTTCCGGAAGAACCTCGATTGCTGCCTCTGCGAAACCACGCTCACTAAACCAATGCTCAGCTTGAGTTGTGAGTACGAATATAGCGGCAAGCCCCTGCATTTTTGCGTCATTTTCGATACTTTTCAACAACAATTCCCCGCGACTATCATTGCGATACTGTGCATGAGTAGCTAGACATGCCAACTCACCCTTGTTTCCAAATGGATATAAAGCTGCGCAAGCTACCACCATTCCATCTCGCTCAATAACCCTGAAGTGTTTAACTTCGGTCTCGATTAACTCCCTAGGTCTTTTGACGAGTAAACCTTCCTGTTCCAGAGGGCTAATAAGCTCGAGAATACCCGCCACATCGTTAGGGGAAGCCTCCCTAAGTTGCTCATAGCTCTTTTGTATAATCTGCGTACCCGATCCATCTCGGGTAAATAATTCCTCCAGCAACGCCCCGTCACGTTTAAAGTTAATTACATGGCTTCTACTTACTCCATTTTTGCAGGCCGCAAGAGCTAAGTCGGCGAGTTTTTTTTGAGTCGAATCAGGTATCAAGGGTAATTGACTCTCCGTTACCTCGTTAATGACATCCTTATTTCTATCTTGGATTCCATCATTGGCCGAGAAAAAAATTAATTTTTCAGATTCCAGTGCAGAAGCAACGTTCTTGGCTAGCTCATGTGCATCCAAGATAAATGTTTCTCCCGATGGAGAATGGCCGAAAGGAGAAATCAGGACTATAGCTTTGTTCAAGAGCAGATCTTTAATAGCGGAAGAGTTAATAAATCGTGCGCTTCCAGTGCGTTGGTAATCAATTCCATCTTTAATACCTATTGGCTTTGCTCTAACAAAATTACCACTTGTTACGAGTAAGTCCGATCTCATAGCTGCATGTCCTTTTGATAAGCCTGCTTCGAGCTTAAGTTTTGCTTCAGAGATGCCAGATAAAATCCTTGGGAGAAGCTCTTGAGAAGTTATGTGGAAGAGTCCTGAGTGTGGCCACTCTTTGTCGCCCAGACTAGTTATGATTTGAGGTCCTGCTCCGTGAATTATTACTAGCCTGATACCTAGACTATGCAAGAGTGCAATATCGTTTAAGATATTTCCGAAATTTTTGTCAAGGATTGCTTCGCCTCCGATGAAAATAACGAAGTTTTTATCTCGGTGGCTGTTAATGTAGGGAGTAGAGGCTCTAAACCATTTAAGGTTACTGTTATCATCCATAAGTTTAAACGCCCTAATTGTTATCGTGCCAAATTAATTATAACAATAGTTAGACACACTTCCTCAAAAGTGCTCAAGAATTCTGAGACATCATATTTCCTGTCCGAAGTTATATACCTCACATGACATGCAGAAAGACTGATCAAAAAGGTGTAAGATTTCACAACCGTATAGCAGGATCAAAAAGTGGTAAATCCTTTATCAGATAGAGATGGTCTAATTTGGCTCGATGGCGAAATGGTACCCTGGCGAGATGCAAAAGTTCATATCCTTACGCACACTCTTCATTATGGCCTTGGTGTCTTCGAAGGGTTGCGAGCGTATGCAACAAGTGAGGGCCCAAAAATTTTTAGGTTGCAAGATCATACTCGCCGATTATTTCGTTCCGCACATATTCTTACTTTCCCAATGCCATGGTCTCAGCAGGAACTTAATGAGGCACAGATTAGCGTTGTACGTGAAAATAATTTGAAGGAAGCTTACATAAGGCCGATGTGCTTCCTTGGTTCTGAAAATATGGGTTTACGTGCAGAGGGTCTCACCCCACACTGCTCCATTTCTGCTTGGGAATGGCCAGCGTATGTGTCACCAGAGGCAAGGGAGGAAGGCATTAAAGTAAAGACTTCGTCCTACACACGACACCATGTCAACATCACAATGTGTAAAGCGAAAGCAAACGGCAACTATATAAACTCTCTACTAGCCCTCAAGGAAGCGACAGATAGTGGTTGTGATGAGGCACTCTTGCTGGACAATGAAGGTTATGTATCTGAAGGTAGCGGGGAGAACATCTTCTTGGTTCAAAAGGGTCAACTCATTACGCCAGAATTGACGTCTTGCTTGGAAGGAATTACAAGAGCTACAGTTTTCGCGCTCGCGCATGAAATAGGTATTGCAGTTATTGAGCGGAGGATTACTAGAGATGAGGTTTATATTGCTGACGAAGCTTTCTTTACTGGTTCGGCAGCTGAGGTTTTGCCTATTCGTGAGGTTGACTCCCGAACAATTGGTAATGGTAGGAGGGGTCCTATCACCGAGAAACTGCAAACAATGTATTTCGACCAGGTTACAGGGAAGCGCACGCAGCACTCCGAATGGTCTACCCTGGTCGTTTGATCAAGCGGTAGTCTAAAGAAATTACTGATGACTGAAAAACGAATACTCGTCGTCAGTCCATCTTGGGTTGGCGATATAGTCATGTCGCAAACTTTATTTTCGTTGCTCAAACAGACTGACCCTAGTACTCGATTGGATGTTATGGCTCCCAGTGCCTCTAAGCCTTTGTTGTCGAGAATGGCCAACGTTGATAATGCATTACTATTCGACGTTGGTCATGGGGAGATAAATTTAGGCTATCGGCGTGCGTTCGCTCGGGACCTCAGTCACGCCCATTATGATCAGGCCATTATTCTTCCTAATTCGTTTAAGTCGGCGCTAGTACCTTTCTTTGCAAAAATACCATTGAGGACAGGGTATAGAGGCGAGATGCGGTATAAACTCCTAAATGATATGCGTATCCTTGATAAGGCGACTCTGCCTAGGATGATCGACAGGTTCATGGCGCTTGGCATGGCCTCGGGTAAAACCTTACCTAAATATAGTCAGCCCAGTTTGCTTGTCGATCCGAAAAATCAAGATGATTGCATAAAAAGATTTGACCTTAATAAATCAAAGGCAGTCCTGGGTATCTGTCCTGGTGCAGAGTTCGGTGACGCTAAACGATGGTCGGAGCACAAATTTGCTTTAGTGGCTAAGGCGGTAATCGAATATGGGATGCAGGTTTGGTTATTTGGATCAGCTAGAGATAGAGTCATCACAGATACGATTTGTAAGATGCTTCCCAGAGGTTATGAAAAAGATTGCGCAAATCTCGCGGGACGTACAACCCTGTTAGACGCTCTCGATCTAATAAATCTTTGCGGTCATGTTGTTACCAATGACTCCGGATTAATGCATGTTGCGTCTGCTGTAGGTTGTAAAATTGTCGTTTTATATGGTTCTACTTCTCCTGAATTTACTCCTCCTCTAACAAGTGATGCTGTAGTGGTCAAAAAGTCTATAATATGCAGTCCTTGTTTCAAGCGGGAATGCCCTCTTGAGCATAAAAATTGTTTGAATTTAATCGAGCCAAATGATGTCCTGGTTCAACTAGGCCTCCAATGAAAATTCTTATTGTGAAATTGTCCTCTTTAGGAGATGTGGTTCATACTTTACCGCTCGTAAGTGATATCCTTAAGCATCACTCCGGTGCAGTAATAGATTGGGTTGTCGAGGATCAATTTTCCGACATTCCAGCCATGCACCAAGGAGTATCCACAGTTATCTCAGTAGCAATGCGTAGATGGCGCAAAAACTGTTTTAGCTCGCGCTCATGGATCGAACTATGGCGCTTTCTTAAACTCTTACGCACAAAAAAATACGACTTGATAATCGATGGACAGGGGCTTATCAAAAGTGCACTAATAGCATCAATAGCGAGAGGGCCAGCTGGAGGTCTTGGTTTTCATTCCAGTCGTGAACTAATTTCGAGCATTTTTTACAAGATAAGAGTGGAAATTAAAGGTGAATTTCACGCTATCGTTAGACTGAGGATTCTTGGAGCCAAGCTCCTAGGCTATAGCTTTTCCTCAGCAATAGATTTTGGTCTAGTTCATTGTCATAAGATGGAGACTAAATCTGTGATGTTCTTCCACGGTACGACCTGGCCCTCTAAGTTTCTTCCTGAAAAAACCTGGATCCGATTATCGGAGCTTGCTATACGCGACGGCTTTCAGGTGCTTGTTCCTTCAGCTAATGATGCTGAATTAGAAAGAGCACGTCGAATTGTGAGTAGGGGCGGAGAAGTTTTACCGAAATTGACCATAAACGAGCTTGTGAAAAAAGTTAAAGGGTGCGCCGGTATAATCACGATTGACACGGGGCTTGGACATTTGGCACAAGCTCTAGGGGTCCCCACCGTGGCTTTGTTCGGACCAACCGATCCAAAACTAACCGGCATCTTTGGGAATAATCAGTTAACTTTAGCTAGCAACAAGCTACCGTGCGCTCCATGTCTGAAAAGGGACTGTATGTTCTCGAACGACGATTGTAAAATCTTCCCCCCATGCTTTTCGATAACGCCAGAAAAAACTTGGAAAACATTGCAGAAACAAATTCAGACCGAGCTGCGAAATTAAAGCTCGCCTTTTGCCTCTATAAGTATTTTCCTTATGGGGGGCTCCAGCTTGACTTTCTAAATATTGCGATTGCGTGTCAAAGGCTCGGTCATACTGTGAGGGTTTATACCTTAGAGTGGGTTGGGCAAGTGCCTGTCGGCTTTGAATTAGTAATAGTACCTGTACACGCTCTTACCAACCATAAAAGGAATGAGCGGTTTAGTGCATGGGTAAAGAAAGACCTTGATCGTGACCCGGTTGATGGTGTTATTGGGATAAATAAGATGCCTAATCTAGACGTCTATTTCTGCGGGGACTCTTGTTACGAGGAGAAAATGCAGACTCAGCGCGTTTGGTTCGACCGTCAATTACCAAGGTACCACCATTTTGCCCGCTATGAGCAATCAGTTTTTGGAACTGATAGTAAAACAAAAATTCTCATGATCTCAGATACGCAAAGACCTTTTTTTGAAAAATATTATGGAACGCCTAAAGATCGGATGCACTTTCTTCCCCCTGGCATTTCGAGGGATCGAATCGCGCCCCCGAATGTAATCGACCTCCGCAGAAAAATGAGAGCTCAGCTGGGTGTAGCTGAAGACGAGTATATGCTTCTTACCGTTGGTTCAGGGTTCAAAAAAAAGGGGGTCAGTCGATCTCTTCATGCTCTGCGCTCGTTACCCAAAGATATTCGTAAGAAGACTAAGTACTTTATTGTTGGCAGAGACAAAGCATTACCTTTTAAACGACTTATTTTAATGTTGGGTTTACGAAAAAATGTAACCATTTTCTCTTTTGGGCGTGATCCCAACGAAATTCCTAATTTCCTTTTTGCAGCAGATCTATTACTTCATCCGGCTACTGATGAGAACGCTGGAATCATTTTACTTGAAGCTGTGGTAGCAGGTCTCCCTGTTCTAGCAACAGAGAATTGTGGTTATGGACATTATGTGGAAGAAGCAGGAATTGGCTCTCTGATTCCGAATCCTTTCTTACAGGGACTTCTAAATGAAAAGCTTGTAGACATGCTTTTATGCAATGATCGAAATCAATCTTTATCTAAGGGTCGTGAATTTGCAGCAAAAGCAAATATATATTCTTTGCATAGTGAGGCAGCTTATCAAATTCAAAAGGTCGTGGCTTTAAAAGGTAAAGTCAAGCATGACGTAAGTACATTCGCCTTTTGCCTATATAAATATATGACTTATGGGGGCTTACAACTTGATTTCATGCGTATAGCAATTGAATGCCAGTCCAGAGGTCATAGCGTCAGAGTATATACCCTATCATGGGAGGGCCATATTCCGCCGGATTTCGACGTGGTATTGGTGCCGGCCAGTTCTCTGACGAACCATAGCCGAAATCAAAAGTTTTCAAGATGGGTTAAGACGCATCTGGAGAAAAATCCAGTGGACTGTGTTGTCGGCTTTAATAAGATGCCCGGTTTAGATATTTATTATGCTGCAGATTATTGTTATCAGGAAAAAATGAACACGCAGCGGAGTTGGTTCGATAGACAGCTTCCCAGATATCATCATTTCTCGAATTATGAAAAGGCCGTCTTTGATAAGGCACTGAAGACTGAAATATTGATGATTTCTGAGGTCCAAAAGCCGCTTTTTGTGAAATACTATGGTACGCAAGAGTGTAGGTTTCATTTGCTCCCTCCAGGCATCTTGAAAGATCGAGTAGCCCCCGCTGACGGAGAAAAGATCCGCGCTGATCTTCGTAAAGAGTTCAATTTAGGAGAAAACGATTTTCTCCTTCTGATGATCGGTTCTGGTTTCAGGACGAAAGGGTTGGATCGCATTTTATTAGGTATGGCTTCTTTGCCACATAGTGTGCTTGCTAGAACCCGTCTTATAGCTATTGGGCAAGATATGCCTAATCGGTTTTATCGAATGGCGAATAAGCTTAAATTGGGCAATGCTGTTCAGATATTAAAGGGTAGGGATGACATTCCACGATTTTTATTGGGTGCTGATTTGCTGGTACATCCTGCTTATATGGAGAATACAGGTACTGTTTTATTGGAAGCAATAGTCGCAGGTTTGCCAGTTCTTGCGTCCGATGTATGTGGTTATGCACGCTATGTTGAAGAAGCAAGGGCTGGAACCTTAATTCCCTCGCCCTTTGATATAAGTAACTTTACATCACAATTACTTTCAATGATTACCTCAGAAGATTTAATGAAAATGAAAAATAATGGTCTATCCTTCGCCAAGAATGCGGATATCTACAGTATGCCTGAGAGAGCAGCAGATTATATTTGTAGTCATACAAAGAAACTTAAAATGTTACATAAAAATTAAAGGCTGTGAGATAGCAGTGCGAAGGTTATATATTGATCCAGAAGTCAGTCATCTATTTAATGATCAGAACCTTTTTGAACAGATCACAAAGTTTGATGGAAAAGTATTCCGTTCGTTAGAAAACAGACGAACAACAAGAATCGAAAAGGATGGTCAAAAGTTTTTCATAAAGTGCCATTTTGGGGTTGGCTGGCGAGAAATATTTAAGAATCTATTTCAATTGCGATGGCCAGTAGTTGGTGCTGAGAACGAATTCAGAGCATTGGCTAAATTAAAGTGTTTAGGCATAAGCTCGCCCACGCCGGTCCTCTTCGCCAGTGAAGGCCTAAATCCTGCTTATAAACGCTCTTGCATCATTACAAAAGCCCTTGAGGGAACCAAAAGCTTAGAGGAGCTCTTTGAGAGTCAGGATATTGACGCCTCTTTAAAACGATCTCTGGCAAGGAAACTCGGTCTAATAGCGCGCACACTTCACGAAAATGGTGTCAACCATCGGGACTTTTACCTTTGCCATTTTCATTATGAAGTTAATGTTAAAGAGCCTTCACTTTACCTTATCGATTTGCATCGTGCTCAATTAAGGAATCGCACGCCAGCAAGGTGGCGAATTAAGGATGTTGGAGGTCTTTTTTTCTCTACCTTTAATTATAATTTTACTTTCCGAGATGTACTCCGGTTTATGCACGTTTATAGTGGTAAGACTCTGCGGCAAACTCTAATAGAAGATGCCGAATTTTGGCGTAGAGCTTATAAACGTGCGAGTCGGCTCTATCTTCAGGATTATGAAAGCTTACCAAGCTGGATTATTAGGATGGGAATCAAGGGTTTGTGAGGATTTGAAGAAGCTTAGTAGAGGTTGATATTTATGAAAATGTCTCAAAAAACTCTGATCGAGTAATATAAGAAACATTAGTTTACAAGCGAACATTACCTGAAGCAGAGCGTATGTTATTTAAGAATTTTGATCTGATTTAGTCTAGGATCGCGCCAGAAAGATAATTATTAAGTAGCACTTCTACTTTCAATTTAGTGGGTACCGTCAATATGGAAAGAATGACCGGCGTATCTTTGATAAGACGGGGTCGGAATCTTGGTACACCTTTTCTCTTGAGCGTTAGAAGGCCAGGGGGAAAATGGGGCGATATCCAATTAATTCGAGTTTTTCGGCTTTTGCCAAAAAAAAGACTGGTGGCCCTGGCAAATTATCAGGGTAAACTTTTGCTGCTGAAGATTTTTCTGGGTAAACACGCTCGTCGTAATTCTAGAAGAGAGCGCTTAGGCGTCACTTATTTAACTCATGCTGGCGTCACTACTCCAAATTTACTTTGGGAAGGGATGATTGCTGGCAGCGGTATGGTTCTCGCTTTTGAGTATCTACGCGAAGCTGTTAGCTTAGATATGGGTTTCCAAAAATCCACGTCAGAACCTATCAAATTATTCTCCGAAATTATGAAGGTGATGGCGCGACTCCATGCTCACGGTGTCATGCAGACAGACATCCATCTAGGAAATTTTCTCCTACATAATGGTACTTGCTACACCATCGATGGCGGAGGTATACAGAAGCGATCCAACCAAGGTCTATCTGAGCGTAGTAGTTTGAAGAACTTATCACTGTTCTTTGCGCAGTTTACGATGGAGTTTGACGTTTGGGTCTCAGCAGTCCTCTGCAGCTATGAAGAGGAAAGAGGTTGGCATTATAACCCTCGTAGGCTCGATAATTTATTATTAGAAATTCGAAATTCAAGAGAGGCGAGGAAGCGTTCTTTAATTAGTAAGACATTACGTGATTGTTCAAGGTTTAAATCTACTTCTACACTCACCCGCTTTATGGTTTGCGAACGTAAATCTTTTAATAGTGAAATGAGTCAGGTCCTTCGAGACATAGATAGGTTTGTTGATACGGGCTGTATTTTGAAGCTTGGTAACACCGCTACAGTCTCACTGGTTAAATTAAGTGATCGGTCTTTAGTTATAAAGCGCTACAACGTTAAAGGAGTTTTTCATGCATTGAAGCTGGCGTTTCGCGTTAGCAGAGCGAGAACTTCCTGGAAGAACGCATTTCGGTTAGAGGTTTTAGGCATTCCCGCATTGAAAGCGATAGCTCTTCTCGAAAAAAGACTGGGCTTTCTTGGATCGAAATCCTACTTAATTACGGAGTATATAGAGGGATCTCCATTAGGAGAATATTTACGAGATACTCCTAAGATTAAGAATTCTATTGAAATGGGAGCTTTGGAGAATATTTTCTCCAAACTTTCCAAAGCACAGCTTTCCCATGGAGATTTAAAGGCCTCCAATCTTATGATTTCCAACAAGAAACCTATCCTAATCGATTTGGATTCCATGCACGAGTATTCAAGTAAGAGAACCTTTAGGCGAGCTTTTAGGTGTGATTTAGAACGTTTTATTGAAAATTTTAAGGCCCAACCGGCCATAAGAGAAGAATTCGCTGTACTACTGTCTGGCCTATTTGAGGAATTTGGGGTATCAAAAAAGTAACGGTACAACTTTTGAAATCAGTAGAATACGATTTGTATATATTTCTTATTGAGAGGCGCTGTTGAAACTCACTGTATTAGGATTATCTGGTGCACTTATGCACGACGCCTCCGCTGCTCTCTATGTAGATGGTCGGCTCGTTGCCGCGGCTGAAGAAGAGCGTTTTACACGAGATAAACATGCGAAGAACAGAATGCCTTTTAACGCCGCAAAATTCTGTATGGAATTCGGAGGAGTTGAGCCGGGAGATATTGACGTTGTAGCATTTCCCTTTGCGAAAGTGAGTTTACTGTCCCCAGCACGTTGGCATTTTGCAAAAAGATATTGGTATGCGCCTGAACGATCTCTAGATGCCCTCTTGAACGGTAATAGGCACTTTCGTCGCAATGTTAAACGGGTTCGGGGCCTTCTCGATGCGCTGGGTATTGACTGGAACAAAATAGAGTTTGACTCAGTTGAGCACCATATTGCTCATGCTAGCAGCGCATACCATCTAAGTGGATTCCAGGAAAAAACCGCAATTTTGGGTATCGATGGGAAGGGTGAATACGCTTCTACGTTCTTTGGATATGGAGAAAATGGTGAAATCCACCGCATAAAGGAGTTTTTTGACCCTGATTCACTTGGTCAGCTCTATGCATCTTTTACAGAGTATCTCGGCTTTGAAATGTTGGATGGGGAATATAAAGTCATGGGCATGGCACCCTACGGTGATAGCGACCGCTTTGATCTATCGAGACTCCTCGCGTTCGATGGTAAGGACATTAGAGTGAATACAAGTCTCGTAAATACCGTAGGGCTTAGACGCTACAAAGAGGGAAATAGAGGCTTTTATTTTTCAGAAAAGTTAGTGGAATGGTTGGGACCACGAAGGCAAGGAGATGTAGCAGATGATCCTTACATCCATTACGCTTCGTCAATTCAAAAACTTTATGAAGATGTTTCACTTGGTCTGATTGACTTCTACCTCAAGGATGTACTTGAGGAAACGGGTAAGCTTGTTTTTGCGGGAGGAGGGGCGTTGAATGTGAAGCTAAATCAGAAAATTCTACAGCTGCCCTATGTAGATGAGCTATTTGTGCAGCCGGTCGCCAGTGATGCAGGCTCTGCGTTAGGCGCCGCTTCTTATGCTACCTGGAAAAGAGGTATCTACCCTGAAAAAATGGAGCATGTGTATCTTGGGCCTTCTTATACGTCGGATGAGTGCAGCTTGGCATGTGATTCACACGAGAAAAAACCAAATTACCGTCGGATTGAAAACGTGGTGAAGGAAGCAGCGAGGCTTTTAAAGGAAGGAAGTCCTATTGCGTGGTGTCAAGGTAGAATGGAGTTTGGTCCAAGGGCGCTCGGCGGCCGAAGTATTCTCGGTAACCCAAGCCATGCAGGAATCTCAGATAAGATAAATAAACAGATAAAATTTCGCGAGCGATGGCGACCATTTTGTCCTAGTATTCTCGATACCATTGCTGCTGAAGTCATTCAAACTGATCATCCTGCCCCTTATATGACCATTACATTTGATGTAGCTAAAAACTGGGCAGAACGGATTCCGGAGGTAGTTCATGAAGATGGCACTTCGCGAGTGCAAATCGTTACTAAGGAAGCCAACCCGATATACTACGAGCTTCTAAAAGAAATGGAGACCCTAACAGGCAATGGTGCTTTACTAAATACCTCTATGAATAGGCGAGGGGAGCCAATGGTTTGTTCTCCAGCTGATGCATTGGATATGTTCTTTGGTTCAGATTTAGAATATTTATTTCTTGAAGACTTGCTCGTCACGAAGCCTAATATCGATGTCGTTTGATACGGTAAGAAAGTTAAAAGTTCTGCAGCTTTGCCACGACTACAAGGGACCTTTTCCTTCGATTTGCCGACAGTATTGTGAGGCATTTTCTGATGCAGATGTAACTACGATATATATCAAAGGCAAGCCCGATGATGCGATAACAGAAAGAACTGGCGGTACTAAGGTCATTTATTTCGATAGCTCAAGCAAGGCTATGCGAGGTCTAAAAATTTCTATCCTATCTCGTTTGTTCCTAGTCTTTCGTAAAATCAACTATGACATTGTTGTTGCGCACCGCTACAAACCAATCTATCTGGCCGGGATGATTAGTTTTTTTTCTCGTTCTATGTTGATTCTTGGGGTTGTGCACGAGCACGATGTTTTTAGCAGACCGACCCGGGCTTTTTTCCTCACTGTTTGGCGAAGAGGAATACATGTTGTTGCCGTGTCCAAATCTGTTGCAAAAAACATAGTCCAGTCATGCCCCTCCCTTCTTTCGGGAAAAAGGCTGCATGTATTAGGTCATGCTTTAAGCAAGGATACGATATTATTGAAAAGATTAAGTGCGAGAGGAAAGCTTGGGCTGGAACCTGATCATTTCGTATTTGGTGCAGTTGGTCGCCTTATCAGAAAAAAACAGTTCGATGTATTACTCAGAGCTTTCGCAGCGGCTAAATTTGATGAAAGATGCACTTTAGTCATTGTTGGTGATGGACCTGAGGCCTCCCGACTTAGTTGTTTGGCAGAGAGTTTGAATATTTTGCATCGAGTCTTTTTTTTCGGCCATCTAGACCAAGCTGTGCAATACTTTAAAGCTTTTGATTGTTTTGTAATGCCTTCTAGCAACGCGGAGGCTTTTGGTATTGTGCTCTTAGAAGCTATGTTAGCTGGATTACCAATACTTGCAAGCGATGCACCGGGTCCCGATGATGTGCTTTGTGATGTGGGGATTAGATTTTCTGGGCAGGAGGATTTAACGAGAAAGCTTCAAAAATTGTTTAAGCTAAGTCTTGATCAGAGATCGAAGCTGGGCGATGTTTCGCGAGAGCGCTTTGATAAAGAATTTATCATCGAAAGTTTCACAAAGAAACTGAAAAAGCTCCCTCCCGTCTTAAGTTTCAGTAGGGCCGAATTCCACCCTTAGGGGTAGTTTTGAATCGTCTGTGTAACCACCAATACTGCTCCGGGGCGCGCTGGATTGCTTCTTCAATTTCCTGGTTAATACGGGATGCATCTTCTGCGAGATCTCCTGAGGGGAAGTTTTTTAGGGGTTTACTGAGGCATATTTGATAACGCTTATCACCTTCGAGGCGATAGTGAGAGAATATTATAACTGGTGATTTAGAAATATCTGCTAAACGCGATGTGGCTGAAATTGTAGCTGTTTGATGTCCAAAGAAAGGTACAAATACCGAGTGAGCACGACCATAGTCTTGATCTGGGCCGTACCAAACTGCATTACCTCGCTTAAGACTTTTTAGTACTGATCGAATATCTTTACGCTCGATTGCATTGGAAAAATTCTGTGTTCGACCACGCGTCATAATTGCCTCAATAAATGGATTCTTGTTACTGCGATACATCACATCAAACTTACAGTAGCTGGCTAGAACGGCCCCACAAAAATCCAAGGTAGAAAAATGCATACCAACTAGGATGACACCTTCCTTCTGTTCAAGTGCCTTTTCAAGGTGCTCTAAACCTCGAATTTCAACTAGATTTCTGAAGGCCTGGGGAGATCGAAGCCAAACTAACCCAGTCTCTATGATACTAATACCTGCTGATCGAAAGATATTTTTGGTGAGCTTCTTTCTGTTAATTGCTGACATTTTGGGGAAGCAAATCGACAGATTGATATCAACTATATGTCTTCTATAGCTCGCGGAATAGTAGGCAAGCTTGCCTAATACTGACCCACACCAAATTCTCCAGTAGTGGGGGAGGTAAACAATTACAAATAACAGAGCAAGCCCCAGCCAGAGAAACCAATAACGGGGATGCAAGAACCTTCTTTGTAGGATCGTTGAATTATTCAAGTTTTTAATAATAACCCGGCTAATTTTCTCACTATGCTATGATTTAACTGTAAACGTAGAGATTTTTCTAATGAAATTACCTCGATTTGATAAAGCTTCCGTCCTCGTTATCGGCGATTTAATGCTTGATAGATACTGGCACGGGACAACTGAAAGAGTCTCAGCTGAGGCCCCCATCCCAGTAGTAAACATCAGTGATACGGAAGATAGACCGGGTGCTGCGGCTAACGTTGCACTGAATATTGCTTCTTTAGGGGCGGATGTGACCCTGATCGGGATGGTAGGTCTGGATGAACCAGGAGAGGTGCTATTAGAAAAACTTGATAGTGCAGGTATATGTTGTCGCGTATACAAGCAAGCTGGATATCGAACTACCACCAAGTTAAGAGTTGTAAGCCGTAATCAGCAACTCATACGCGCAGACTTCGAGCTATGCGAAGCCATGGATAAACGGGTTTTGTCGCAATTACTAGATGAAACGATTTCCAATGCAGATAATGTTCTTCTCTCCGACTATGATAAAGGCGTAATTGCTGAACCCCAGCAGATTATTGCCCAAGCACGAGTTTACAAGAAATCAGTTATGGTTGATCCGAAATTTAAGGATTTCAAAACCTACAAGGGAGCAGCCATTATAAAACCCAATATGCTTGAGTTATCCAATGCGATCGGACCGTGGGACTCTGAGGCGGAGATGACTCAGAGGTGTAATCAGTTGATGAGTGATATATCGGTAGACGCTATTTTGGTGACACGGTCTTCAGAAGGTATGACGTTATTGGAAAAAACTGGCAACGTCACCAACTACCCCGCAAGGACTAGGGAAGTATATGATGTATCGGGTGCAGGAGATACAGTAATTGCCACCGTGTGCTCAGCGCTTGGAGCAGGTTATACCTTAAAGGATTCCGTGGGGTTGGCAAATATCGCGGCTGGTTTGGTTGTTAGTCATTTTGGAATTACAAGCGTTAGCGGTCCAGAACTGCGGCAAGCCGTTGCTGGTGACTTAGACTTTGATAGAGGGATAATGTCCCAGGAACAACTGCTCAAGGTTGTTGAAGAAGCGAAATTACGGCAAGAAAAAATAGTTATGACGAATGGTTGTTTCGATTTATTGCACGCCGGGCACGTCAATTACTTGAAAGAAGCCAGAAGTCTTGGTGATCGACTTATTGTTGCAGTTAACAGTGATGACTCTGTTACCAGACAGAAAGGTGATGGCCGGCCACTCGTGTCACTTGTCCACCGGCTGACCACGTTAGCAGGATTAACGGACGTGGATTGGGTGGTGTCATTTGATGAAGATACCCCAGAAAACTTAATAAGTTTGATACAGCCTGACATATTGGTTAAGGGGGGAGATTACTCCGTAAACCAGGTTATTGGTGGAGATATTGTGAAAGCTTACAATGGGGAAGTGAGAGTTGTATCTCTTATTGAAGATTGTTCTACTAGCTCTTTAGTAGAGAAAATCAGAAAGATGTAACGTGTTTTACGTTTTCTTTGAGGTGCTGCTTGTTAATGCTACCAATAACTACACTCACTACAGATGGATAGCTCAGCGCTCTTTGAATACTGCCCTTTATGTTGTCTGAAAATCCACCCTTTAGCGATTTTTTTATTATGGATGGTTTGTTTTTTGCCCTGGCTGTTTCGAGGATAGGTATTTGATCTGGTGCGCTCGAGATCATTACTAAGTCAGTACTATCTAATGCGTAATAACCTCCCGCTAAAGTTTTGGTTGATGCCCCTATGTACCTCACATACCCCTTTTCTTGCATTCCTTTTAGTGCACTAATAACATCCGTGTTTTTTAGATTATCCAAGTCATTGTCACTACAGTGAACAAGAACAATATCTAGATAGTCTGTACGTAGTTTTTTCATACTAGTTTCTATACTCAATTGAGTATGATTAAAAGAAAAATCATAATTTGAGCCTCCCTGATAGATCTCGCCAACTTTAGTTGCAATAATCCAATCGTGTCTTCCATGAGCTAATAGTTGGCCTAAACGACTCTCACTCGCGCCGTAAGCAGGCGCGGTATCAATAAAATTAACTCCTAAAGTCCTCGCTGTTTCTAGGAATATCCTCAAATCTTTTAGTGATGGAAGCTCAAAAGGGCTTCGGTAGTTTACATCAGTATTACGACCAAATTTCACTGTACCAAGTCCTATCGGGGAGATATCGAGTTCTCCTAGTTTTCGCATATGATTTGCTAAAAATTGCTTCAAAGCGACCCACCCCAAGGATAGGTACCAACTTGTACTTTTTTAAAACCAGTAGTATCGCTCGCAGCAATTCCTGATGGATGAGTCGTAATTTTTTTAAAAACCTCATCTATGAGTAAAGGTACTAATGTGAGCTTTATGGGCCAGCAAGCGATTACATTTCCTTCGCAGATACAGGTAGGTCGATCAGGCCGAAGTCTGTTGCGTTCCTTAGGTTCAGCTCGCTCAATTTCTAGCGTAGTAAATTCGCAAGAATCGATATTTATCGAGGGCAAGAATTGCTTCAATTCATGCTTTGCAAATGCAATTTGCGCCCTGGGGTCCCTCTCAATTCCGGTTTCTGCTAGGTCTCCGCCGAGATACCAAGTTGTATTCGAACCTTCCCTGTAGGAGGTGACTGTGAACCGCGGCTTATCTTTCGATCGCAGACTTACGGCATGCCCGTTAAGCACTGGTAAATCACCTTTAATAAGAACCTGGTGAAGCCCCCTCCTTTGAGTGGCCATTTTTAGTTTACTTTTGGTAATCAATTCTTCATTACCAATCCCAGCTGCATAAATGAAATACTGGGCTTCAACTATCGTCCCATCCTGAAGAACTAGGTATTTTATTCCAGCTCCTTCGTGTGGTACGGGGTCCACCTTTGCCTCTAACAAGTTCCCCGGATCTTTATCCGCTAGCGTTTTTACAAGGGACTGTGTATCTAAAATCAGATCTGGTATTTCATAAACCACTCCCTTGAATTGATCCCCTTTGAAAGGCGGAGGGAACTCCTCAGGAGAGAGCGCTCTTGTCCCCGCGGAGAGAGCATGACTACCCAAGAAAGCTGATAATTTGTTTCCTAACCGACCATCCGAAAACAGATGGTACTGCCACGCTATACAGCCCACTTTACTCAAGTCCACCTCGCTATTTCCAGAGAGACATGCTCGCCAAACTGCCGGCATTGAGGAGATGGTTTTTGACGCTGTTCCAGTTATACCGTCGAGATTATATTTGAGTCCACCGTGTATCATACCCTGGGAGGCAAGTGTTTGGCCTGAACCTAGCTTATACCTTTCAAATACAAGACTTTGATACCCGCGAGACTTTAGAAGACTATGCAGCCATAATCCTGTTATACCTCCGCCAACAATTGCGATGTCGGTTTTAATCATGAATTAAGTGGACTTCAAAATGAGTAGTATAACAGCCTAAAACAGATTACCCGGGTAATTTTATGACGCGAATTTTTTACAACGTATTATTTTACATCTTACTACCGTTAGTCCTTCTTAGGTTGCTCTGGCGTTCTATAAAGGAGCCAGAGTACCGAGAAACCCCTTTACAGAGATTTGGGTTTGTAAATAGAAAGGTCTCCACGGGTTCTGTCATATGGGTTCATGCTGTTTCTGCTGGCGAAACGATAGCTGTAGTACCGTTAGTGAGAGGACTTCTAGAAAAAGGCTATCAGATTGTGATGACAAATATGACTCCTACAGGACGAGAGCGCTGCAATGCACTTTTGGGAACTCGCGTAGAAAATTATTATGCTCCCTACGATCTTCCCGGAGCGATGAAGCGTTTTTTGTTTAAAATAGCACCGCGAGTGCTTGTGTTGGTCGATACAGAACTATGGCCTAACATGATCCACTATGCTCATGTCCGCGGTACTAAGATTTTATCTATTAATTCAAGATTATCCGAGAAGTCCGCTAGATCTTATCGTCTTGCGGGTGCGCTTAGCTCTCAGATGCTAAATCAGATAGATATCGTTGCGGCGCAAACCAACGCTCATGGTAAACGTTTTATCGACTTGGGTCTGGAGAAATCAAAGCTCCATATCGTCGGGAGTATCAAGTTTAATGCTTATCAGCAACCCGAAGACGATGAGAGACTAAACTCTTTGATCGAGAATCTTGGCCCGAGAAGAAAACTTATTGCATCGAGTACCCATTCCGGAGAGGAAAAACTTCTTATTGAGGCTTTTCATCAATTAAAAGTGGAATGGCCCGACCTGATGCTTGTGATCGCCCCTCGTCATATTGTAAGGGTTAATGAAGTTGAGCGCATCGTAAAGAGGAAAGGAATGGAAGTTAAGCGCCGTACCGCAGCAGCGGTATCTGATACTGTTGCAGATGTACTCATCTTGGATAGTATGGGCGAGTTGAGTTTATTTTATAGTGCTTGTGAGATTGCTATTGTTGGAGGTAGTTTCGCTCCCGTAGGTGGTCATAATTTTCTTGAAGCAGTAAC
The DNA here is from genome assembly GCA_036337195.1 of Pseudomonadota bacterium. Classification (GTDB taxonomy): domain Bacteria; phylum Pseudomonadota; class Gammaproteobacteria; order Pseudomonadales; family Azotimanducaceae; genus UBA7455. The sequence continues at coordinate 98,483 of JAYZES010000009.1, read as the reverse complement.
CGCTGAGGTGCCAGTAATAATGGGCCCACATTTGGATAATGTTGAGGAGTTATTAGAGGATTTCATTAGAGAAGATGCAATCATAACTGTTCCTAATATAGATGAGTTAACAAAGACGATACGCTTACTTTTAGCAAATGCTCATATGCGTTCATCAATGGTGACAAGGGCAAGGATGATTTTTGCTCGGAATCAGGGCGCCTTGGAGAGGGTAGAGGAACTCGTTCTAGCCCAATTAAAATAATTGAAATAACTAGCGATGTAATAGTGATTTGGGTTAGTTTACAGTCAATGATTTTAAGTAATGAGATAAATTGATTATCATAAATTCTATTAGTAAAGACATCATATTGTGGGTAAATCTCTGGTGGAGAAAATAAGACCGTGTTAAATGATTAAGCATAAGTATGTTCCCGACCTGATCTCGGATATGGCAGAATGTGACGCAAATTATTTCCGCCTTCATTGCTTATTCCCGAATTTGCGTGAGGCCAACGATCTGGAATTTGGTGTACAAGGTAGCACTGGGGATGGCACTTTGGTTACTATGACAATTTCAGAACGCTGTCCGTACACCACTATGTTATCGGTCTGTGTGGAGAATGAATTCGAAACCGCTTGGATAAAGTGGCCCCATCTCGAAGTCCGTATCTATCATGATCTCTGTACAGCGGAAGTAATAAGTTTCGAGAGGCATCGAAATTTTAAATACCGTTATCCAGTCAATAATCCAGAAATGTACCAACCAGACGAAAAATCCCAGATCAATCGCTTTCTAGGAGAGTTGTTAACTTTTTGTATACGGCACGGCTACTCACTGAATAAGAATTATTCTCCGCTACCCTGAGGACTAGGGAAATAGGACTTCTGGAGTTATACTGTATCTCCCATCTAAGCTAATAAATATTCTTGTTGCGTTAGTGCGTTAAAAGAGATTGTCTTTGTGGAATCCTATGACGAGTTCGTATAAAGCAGATTCGATTGAGGTTTTAGAAGGTCTCGATCCGGTAAGAAAGCGGCCCGGCATGTATACGGATACTGCAAGGCCAAATCACCTTGCGCAAGAAGTTATCGATAATTCTGTGGACGAAGCGCTAGCGGGGTTTGCGTCAGAAATTCGTGTGGTCTTAAGAAAAGATGGATCTATGTCAATAAATGATAATGGTCGAGGCATGCCTGTTGACATCCATAAGAAAGAGAAGCTTTCGGGTGTAGAACTTATACTTACGAAACTGCATTCAGGGGCTAAGTTTAACGCCGACAACTATCAATTCTCTGGCGGTCTTCATGGCGTTGGGGTGTCTGTAGTAAATGCCTTATCGGAATCGTTGGAGGTATTCGTTAAACGTGATGGGAATCTCTACCATATGGCCTTTAAAGGTGGTCATAAAGTCCAAAATCTGTCTGTTAAAGACAAAGTAGGAAAGAGGAATACAGGAACCTTAATCAATTTTAAACCTGATTCCCGTTACTTTGATTCACCAAAGTTTTCAATACCTCGTTTAAAGCATATGTTGAGGGCAAAGGCTGTTTTATGCCCCGGTTTGAAAGTATCGTTCACCGACGAAAACGTTCCTAATAAGAAGGAGAGCCATTTTGATTGGTTTTATGAAGATGGTCTTTCTGACTATTTACTTTCAGAATTAAGTAGTTTTGAGCTTTTACCAAAAACTCCTTTCGTTGGTTTCTCCTCCGGAGGAAATGAGGGTGTTGACTGGGCTGTCCAATGGCTTCCCGAAGGTGGGGATCTAATAACGGAAAGTTATGTCAATCTCATTCCTACTATCCAGGGTGGAACACATGTAAATGGTCTGCGAAGCGGTTTGCTGGAGGCTCTTCGAGAATTCTGTGAGTTTAGAAATATTTTACCTAGAGGCTTAAAAATCTTAGCAGAGGATATTTGGGATAAGTGCAGCTACGTAGTTTCTGCAAAAATTAAAGATCCGCAGTTTTCTGGGCAAACTAAAGAACGATTGAACTCTCGCCAAGCTGCAAGTTTTATTTCTGGCGTTGTAAAGGATAATTTTAGTCTCTGGCTTAGTCAGCACGTATCTGATGGAGAGGCTATAGCTGAGCTCGCGATCGCAAGTGCCCAGGACCGTCTAAGAGCAGGTAAAAAGGTTGTTAGAAAAAAGGTAACCTCCGGTCCAGCACTGCCGGGGAAGCTTGCTGACTGTACTTGTCAAGAAGCTCTGCGTGGGGAGCTGTTTTTAGTAGAGGGTGATTCTGCCGGCGGATCGGCAAAGCAAGCCCGAGATAGGGAAACTCAGGCCATATTGCCTCTCAAGGGTAAAATCCTCAGTACCTGGGAAATAGAATCTAGTGAAATCCTTTCATCACAAGAGGTTCACGATATCTCTGTTGCCTTGGGTATTGATCCAGGATCTACTGACTTAAAAGGCTTACGTTATGGGAAAATCTGTATTTTAGCTGATGCTGACTCTGACGGTTTGCATATATCCAGTCTATTAATTTCGCTGTTTGTAAGGCATTTCCCCACCTTAGTTCAAGCTGGCCATTTATTTGTTGCTATGCCTCCGTTATATCGCATCGATATTGGGAAGGATGTTTACTACGCTTTAGATGAGGCTGATCGGGAGAGATTTCTTGATGGTCTGTCGAAAGAAAAAAGAGATCGCAAGATTTCTGTGCAACGTTTTAAAGGGCTTGGTGAGATGAATCCCTCACAACTAAGGGAGACAACTATGGCACACGATACCAGGCGCCTAGTTCAACTAAGGCCTGATAAGCTCAAATCTATGCATGAGTTATTGGATATGCTGTTTGCTAAGAAAAGATCTGCTGATCGTAAGTCATGGTTGGAGACAAAAGGTAACCAAGCAGAATTGGTTTAAATGATTCATTTAAAGAACACTGACTATGATTGATGATTTTGATTCGGAGATAACTGAATCTGTTAGTGTCGAAGCTTTTACCGAAGCGGCGATGTTGAATTATGCCATGTATGTTATTCATGACAGGGCTCTACCTCATATTGGCGATGGTTTAAAGCCGGTTCAAAGACGAATTATTTATGCGATGTCAGAGCTTAGACTAAATGCTTCCGCAAAGTATTCTAAATCAGCCAGAACTGTGGGAGATGTAATAGGGAAATTTCATCCACACGGTGATAGTGCCTGTTACGAAGCCATGGTTTTGATGGCTCAATCATTTAATTATCGCTATCCTCTAGTCGACGGACAGGGCAACTGGGGCTCTCCGGATGACCCTAAATCTTTTGCAGCTCAGAGATATACGGAATCAAAATTAACTAGATATGCGGAGGTCTTGCTCGATGAATTGGATCAAAATACCGTTGCTTGGGACCTCAATTTTGATGGTACATTAAATGAGCCTAGTTATCTGCCGGCTCGTCTTCCCAATATTTTGTTGAATGGCGGGATGGGTATTGCTGTCGGTATGGCTACAGATATTCTTCCCCATAATTTGAGGGAAGTCGCCGCAGCATGTATCCGTCTTCTGGAAAAGCCTAAGTCGAATACTAGAGAAATCTGCGAACTCTTAAAGGGCCCAGACTTCCCGTCTGGATCTGAAATCCTTGCTTCTAAGGAAGCACTCACCGAGATCTACGAAACTGGACGCGGGACAGTTCGAGCGCGCGCGATATTTATAATTGATTCTGGCGAGATAATTATCACAGCGTTACCCCATCAAGTTTCGGGGGCTAAGATTCTTGAACAAATTGCTACGCAAATGCATTCAAAAAAGCTGCCTATGATAGTCGATATCAGAGATGAATCTGATCACAAAAATCCAACAAGGATTGTGATAGTGCCCAAATCTAATAGAGTAGACACCAATGAGCTGATGAGTCATCTTTTTGCTACAACTGACCTAGAGAAAACATACCGAATTAATTTCAATATGATTGGTGTTGACGGTCGCCCTAAAGTTCGACCCCTTGTTCCTCTCCTTAAAGAGTGGTTAGCTTTTCGCTCTGCAACAGTTCTCAAGAGGCTAGAATATCGTGTTAATAAGATTCTTTCTCGACTCCATATCTTAGATGGTTTATTGGTTGCTTATTTAAATCTCGACGAAATTATTCGGATCGTACGTGAGGAAGAGAATCCAAGATCTTTAATCATGTCTCAGTTCAAACTATCGGAGACTCAAGCTGATGCGATTCTTGATACAAAATTACGACAGCTAGTCCGTCTTGAAGAAGAAAAAATTAAGGGCGAAAGAGAAGGATTACGAGATGAGTGCGGAAGTCTTGAAGCTATTATCAAGTCCAAGTCGAAATTAAAAGGTCTTCTAAAGCAAGAGCTTTTAAATGATTCGTTGACCTTCGGCGATGATCGTCGATCAGTTATCGTTGAAAGAGAGGATGCTAAAGCATTCAGTGATAAGGATCTTATATCCTCTGAGCAAACCCTAGTTGTCCTTTCCAGTAATGGTTGGGTTCGTGCTGCGAAGGGGCATGACATCAACCCCAGAGATCTTAATTACCGAAGTGGTGATGAATATCTGACATCAGCACCTGGTAGATCGAACCAGGACGCTGTTTTTATGGATTCATTTGGAAGAACATACACGTTAGCTTCGCATACTCTTCCTTCTGCCAGGGGACAAGGTGAACCCCTTACGGGACGAGTAAACCCTCCAGATGGAGCCAGTTTTACTGGTGTCATTATAGGTGAACCAGCACAACAATTCTTAGTAGCTAGCGATGCGGGCTATGGATTTATAACGAGCTTCGCAAACATGCTCACTAAAAACAAATCAGGTAAGTCGATACTATCTGTGCCTAACGGCAGTTTATCCATGCAACCGCTATTAATAAATGACCTAGAACATGAATGTGTAGCAGCATTTAGTAACGAAGGAAGACTACTGATATTCCCACTTAAAGATCTACCAGTTATGGCAAGAGGAAAGGGTATTAAAATTATAAATATTCCTTCAAATCGATCAAAAGATCGCAGTGAATTTATGTCTTTTTTATTGGTTTTTTCGGAAACCGATACTCTGGTTGTAAGGTCTGGAAAGCGTACAATTAGTTTAAAGATGAGTGAAATGGCGCACTTCCGAGGAGAACGAGCTCGTCGAGGTTTGAAACTTCCCAGAGGATTTCAGAGGGTGGATGGGGTTGAAAGATTGGCTATGCGTTGAGATCCCTCAATATCTTTTTGGTTGCTGAACTGTCTTGTTCTTCCACAACAAATAGCTCATCCTCCTCAACCAGCGTATGGTTGATCACCTTTAATTGAAAGGCCTTATTCTCTGGGGCTTGACACTGGCTGCATGCACGATGACTTATTAGTAACTGGTTTTTGCTTATTCCAGCGAGGTAAGCGGCATGTTTCCGAGTGGCCTCTAAATCTTCGCCTACATCAATTCCTCCTTCAAATGTGCTTGCTCTACATAAACGCTCATTAAGTGCCTTTACGTGTAAGGCAAAAGTTATGCTGCGTTCAACAAGACCGCGACCTTGAAAGCTAATGATCGAATCTTTACCATGAGATTGTCGTTCTCCGGAATGTATATTGCAGAGTTTTGAGACTAATTTATGGTAATTACTACTTGAGTCAAAAGTCTTTTCTTTTAGTACCAAATAACAAACCTCCTGCGGTGAAAACTTTTGTTGGCCGTTTTTTCTACCAACAACATTGAGCCGAATAAACTTCGCAGCGTCTCCGAATCGACACATAATTATGAAGCAACTGGATAAGACAAAAAAAGTAATTAGCACCTTTGCTAAAAGCTCAAAAGCGAAGGAGTCATCGAAATTAAACCCTATTTCAAGATGGCCAATAACTGAGGTTTTAAAGATAATATCTTTTGTAATTTTTAGGTGGCTTGCTTTCGGTGTCCCGACCCGTGCGACGACTTCACCATTTGAGTCGTAGATCTTTGCTGTCTCGAAATCGCCTTCTGAGCACAGCCTTCGCAACATTATATTAAGAGATAAGCCATCGCCATTTATCAAGTATTCAACTGAAGTTATTGCTGCTTGCTCGGTGAGCGCATTGGCAAATCTCAATGTTTCTTTTTTGACAATAGACTGTGCGAAGCTCACAGTGAATAATGTAACTAAGAAACTAATGGTAAGTGCGGGAACTAGGTTGGCCACTATAAATTGAGTTCGGGAGGATTCTGTCGGCAATAATCGCATCATCATCGCTTAAAAAGGGGATTCTAAGTATAACCGAATCACGACTTATCTATTTAATTTGTTTTAAAACCATCTTTCGAGAGCACATATTTACATCATGCTAGTATTTATAAATACATTTGGCGAAGACAGGCCAGGAATGGTATCCGAGATGGCATTATTGTTGTCTAAGTTCGATGCTGAAATCTTAGATATTGGGCACGCCGTCATACATACTTATCTATCTATGGGCCTTCTAGTAAAATTGCCTCAGGGATTGGATTGCCTCAAGGAGTCAGTCAGTAAGCTAGATATTTCAGTGAAATTTACTCCTATTGACTTGGAAAGCTATGAGAAGTGGTTAGGTCCTCAAGAGAGGCCTAGGCAAATCCTGACTTTGTTGGCTCGTAAAATCAGTGCCTCTCATTTAGCTGAAGTAAGTAGCTTAATTGAAATGTATGGGCTGCGTATCGATAATATTCTACAGCTATCGGGTCGGGTACCCCCATTGGAGAATGGAGTGATGGAGACTAAAAACTCCACAGAATGTGTTGAATTTGTACTCAGGGGCGAGGCTAGTAAGTCCTTCAGGGAGGCCCTGCTAAAACTTTGTACTAGTCAAGAGATCGACATCGCTGTTCAAGAGGATAATATTTTTCGGCGTCACCGACGGCTCATAGCCTTCGATATGGATTCTACTCTCATAAAGACGGAAATCATTGATGAATTAGCTAAAGTAGTAGGCTCTTCCTCTGAGGTGTCAAGAATTACCGAACTAGCTATGCAAGGCCAGTTGGAATTTTGCGATAGTTTGAAACAGAGAGTTGCGTTGTTAGCCGGTTTATCAGAGCAACAAATGAAAAAAATTGCGGACCATCTTCCGTTGACAGAGGGTGCAAAGACTCTTGTGAGATCTTTTAAAAAATTGGGCTATAAAACAGCGATAATTTCTGGGGGATTCATGTATTTTGGAAAAATCCTGCAGGAGCTTCTTGACATAGACTACGTCTTTGCTAACGAGCTTGAAATCGTTAATGGTCAATTAACCGGACGAGTATTAGATCCCATTATCGATGCTGAAAAAAAAGAGGAGCTTCTGCGGATGCTGGCACAAAAAGAAAATATTTCGTTGCAGCAGGTTATTGCGGTCGGTGACGGCGCCAATGACTTGGGAATGTTGCAGGCAGCAGGATTGGGCATTGCCTTCCACGCTAAACCTTTTCTTAAAAAAAATGCGGAACAATCAATATCAACTTTTGGTCTTGATAGTATTTTATATCTGATGGGTATTCGTAACACGGATGCGCTAGATTCTTAATCACCCTGAGCCGTCGCTTAAAGTTTTTCTGTACAAAGCTGGCATCAGTTTCGGCTAAGCTCCAATTTGAACTTTCGCTGATGCATAGGGGATTTCTTTAACCAATTTTGGAACTAAATACCCCGGCAATTTCTCGGTCATCTGCTTCACAAGGCCTACAGCTACTTTCTCTGGGATATCAAACTGTGCAGACCCCGAAACCTTATCAAGTAGGTGGAGGTAGTACGGCAAGACCTCATACTTTGATAACCGCCACGAAAGATCTATAAGAGTTTCAAGCTTATTGTTAACCCCCTTAAGCAATACACTTTGATTTAAAACTGAAATATTGACCGACCGAAGTTTTTCGATTGCGTCACCGACATAGCCATCTATTTCGTTGGCGTGATTAGCATGAATAACAAATACAGTTCTAAATCTGTCATTTCCTGCCCAGTCGAGAAGTCCGTTTGTAACACGTTGAGGAATGACAATTGGTAACCTGGTATGAATGCGCAAATGCGTGAGTTGTTCCAATTCGCCGAGACGAAGAACAAGTTCTTTTAAACGTTTATCTGTCATCATCAACGGATCTCCCCCGCTCAAAATGACCTCTCTTATGGACGGATCCGCGTTGATATAATTTTCTATATCCCTCCAGTCATTCTTTGACAGTTGGTGCTCGTGATAGGGGAAGTGACGCCTGAAGCAGTAGCGGCAATTTACCGCACAGATTCCTGTAGCGATAATAAGTAAACGACCATAGTATTTGTGAATTATTCCCGAGCCTTTAGTGCTGCCAATTTCTCTCAACGGGTCTTTGAAAAATCCCTGTGAGCTCTCATTTTCGATTGCCGTTGGTAAAATTTGGAGAAGTAACGGGTCACTGGGATTCCCAGGACTGATGCGCTTAAGGAATGGCAAGGGAACAAGCAAGGGAAAGTCGGTAGGTACATCCGATATCTCAATATCAAGTTTCGTAGCAAGGTCTTTAACAGTCGTCACGGAATTTTTTAGGTGCCATTGCCACGATTGGTCGTACAAAGCTTTTTGAGTTAGAGGTATCATTGAATAACTACTTAATTATGAGAAGCTAATGGCAACTTATTCTACCAATGAATTTAAATCTGGTCTCAAAGTTATTCTTGAGGGCGATCCCTGTAACATTATTGAAAATGAGTTTGTAAAGCCGGGGAAGGGACAAGCTTTCAATCGAGTAAAACTTAAGAATCTGAAAACGGGTCGCGTATGGGAGCGAACATTCAAGTCCGGAGAATCAATACAAGCCGCTGATGTATTGGACTTAGATATGGAGTATATGTATACGGACGGTGAATACTGGCATTTCATGAAGACTGACGGTACTTACGATCAACTCGCTGCGGATAAGTCGGCAGTTGAGGATTGTATTTCTTGGCTTAAAGAAAACTATAGATATGTAGTAACACTTTGGGATGAAACTCCTATCGCAGTGACTCCCCCAAACTTCGTAGAATTAGAAATTATCGATACTGATCCAGGACTTAAGGGAGATACAGCCCAAGGAGGGTCAAAGCCTGCCACCTTAAGCACTGGTGCCATCGTTAAAGTGCCGCTTTTTATCAACATAGGGGAAACTGTTAGGGTTGATACTCGTACTGGAGAATACCAGAACAGAGTCAAAGGTTAGCATCGAGTGAGGAGTTACTGGGCTTCTGAAGTCACGCAAGAAACTCTTATTCTTAGAGATAATCTGTTGAGAAAGATTCGTAATTTTTTTTGCGAGAGAGGAGTTTTAGAGGTAACGACCCCCACTATAGGTATTGCTGGGGCCAGTGACCCACATCTTGAAAATTTAACGCTTAACCTGGGGTCCCAGCTTGGATATATGCAGACGTCTCCAGAGTATGCAATGAAGAGGTTGGTTGCGGGAGGCAGTGGTCCGATTTATCAGATATGTCCAGCATACAGGGGTGGGGAAGCTGGTAAACATCATAATATAGAATTTACAATGCTGGAATGGTATCGACCTGAATATAGCCTGCAAGAGTTGATTTTCGAATTACAAGAACTACTCCACGCGGTTTGTGCGCTCCGATTTAAAGTTATTAGTTACGGGGAGGCATTCCAACAATTTTGCAATATAAACGTACATGGCGCCTCTCTAGAGGATTTAAAGACACTGATTTGTCAAAAAGGACTAGATTATTCTCATCTCTTGGGGAATGTGGATATCTCTGACTATCTCGATCTAATATTTTCAACGGCAATAGAAAGACATCTAGAGGCAACTATTGTTACTGATTTTCCAGCATGCCAAGCTGCACTAGCAGAGACAAAATCCAACAATGCAGGGGAGTTAGTAGCTTCGAGATTTGAATGTTTCCTTGGGGGTATAGAGCTTGCGAATGGGTATTTTGAGCTTCGTGACACCGATGAAATACTGAATAGACTGGGACAGAACAATCTTTACAGGAGAAGAAATGATCTCCCTCAAGTTCCTATTGACGAGATGGCTGTTACAGCTATGGGAGAGATGAATCCTTGTTCTGGCGTAGCAGTGGGTATTGATCGCCTAGTAATGTATTTATCGGGAGAAACCAACATCACCCGAGTAATTAACTTTGCGGGCGATCATCGCTTGGACTGACGAGGGGTTGGCCTAGTTTTACGAGCTCGCCGGGGGATAGGGTCCAATCCATTCGTTCTTGGGCTATTAACAATACAGTAGATCCCATCTCGAAATGACCTATTTCTTCTCCTTGTTTGAAGATTGATTTCGCGAACGATTTTTCCTCAACATATGTATTTGGGGAGTAGACCTTATCCTTCCAAACCGTTTTTATCCCGGCCACAATCATTGCCCCAACGAAAACAAGGGATAACATCCCGTAGCGGGTGTTGAATTCACAAATGAGACGTTCGTTACGAGTAAATAATCCCTCGAGATGATTCGTAGTCAACTGGTTGACGGAAAACAGGCTGCCAGGTACATATTTACTCTGAATAATCTCGCAGTCTAATGGGGCATGCACTCTATGATAATCTTTTGGAGCGAGATAAATTGTGATAAAACTCCCTTTAGTGTAATCGCCTAAAGTTTCCCCTCCTAGTAATGAACTCAACGAGTAGTCTATACCTTTCACCTGAAGTAAGCGGCCATTCTTAATCTGCCCAGCTTGCGATACTTGTCCATCACAGGGGGATGTTACTTGCCCCAATATAATCCTCTGATTTGGTCTAAGTTTTCTTATAAAAAAATGATTGAAAGATCGATAACCCTCTATTGTGGAGATTTCTGCCTCACTCATATTTACGCTGAAGTATCGAATGAATATTTTAATCAATAGAGTTTTGATCCAATGGTTTTCCGATTTGGCGATATTTCCAATCAAACGTGAAATAAAATGCTGTGGGGCTATGCTTTGAAGGAAAATGAATAATTTCATTAGGTTTCGATAGGTAACGAAAGATCGTTCCCCCATTCAGACCATGAGCCGTCATATGCTTTTACCTTATAACCGAGTGCTTTGGCTATGAGATATGTTAGCCCGGATCTGTGATGAGTTTGACAATGGGTAATTACTTTTTTATCTGGCGTTATTCCATGTCGTTCAAGCAATTCCGCAACGTCGTCACGAATCCTGCAGTTATCATCTCGATCCATGACGTTTAGCCAATCTAGATTTATTGCACCGGGAATGTGGCCGCCACGATGTGCATTGATCTGTCGGCCTGAATATTCCTCCGCAGATCTCGCATCCCAAATGATGCTTTCAGGATTATCCAGGGATTTCAAAACCTCCTCTTTTGAAGCTACTACGTCCCCCGTTAATAAAAGTTTAACAGGAGTTTGCAACGGAAGTTTGGGAATTTCTTTCGTAAGTTCCAAGCCTGCTGCGTACCACGATAACAGGCCTCCGTTCAAATAAGCGCTCCATTCATGGCCAATTGCATCAAGAGTCCATATGAACCTTCCGGCCCAACCGCCACCCTCGTCATCGTAAGCGACGATCTGTCTTTCCGGACTATAGCCTATTCTTGAAAATAGGTTTTCCAGCTTTGCCAAATCGGCCAATTTGCCGGTCGCAGGTTGTCTTCCAGATATGAGGTCCGTTGGGTTTACATGAACTGCGCCAGGCAGATGCATCTCAGCATAGACCTCTCTTCTGCACAGATCTACGATAAGTAGGTTATTCTCCTCCATTAGTTCCCGGAGTTGTTGAACTTCGATAATAAAAGGAATTGTCATAGGCCGTCCATTAAACAAAGATTCGATTGTCGTAGCAACTGTGGGATAATTTTCGTAAATGCTAACATTAGTAGTTTTGGTTTCATTTTTGTTTAGGCTCTTCACATGGGTAATTTTTCTGAGAATTTAGTTTGGTTAGACCTAGAAATGACTGGCCTTGATCCTGATTTCGATCGAGTCCTAGAGATCGCTACAATAATTACTGACTCACAGCTTAATATACTCGCAGAGGGTCCAGTGATGGCAATTCGACAGAGCAATCAGTTAATTTCTGATATGGATCAGTGGAATACCGAGCACCATACAAAGTCAGGCTTAATAGATCGAGTTTTGGCCCATGGGGTAAGTGAGGTGGAGGCTGAGGATAAAACTATTGGTTTCATAAATAACTATGTTCAAGAAGGGGAATCACCTTTATGTGGTAATAGCATCGCTCAGGATCGTAGATTCCTAGTGAGGTATATGCCAAGGCTTGAAAAATTTCTCCATTACCGGAATATAGATGTTAGTACAGTCAAGGAGCTGGCCTTGCGATGGAGACCTGATTCCGTTGAAGCAGTTTTTAAAGCTGGTACCCACCGTGCGCTGGATGATATTAAAGAGTCGATCGAAGAACTTCGTCATTATAAAGAAACTTTTTTTTTAATTCCCTAGACTGAGCGTTTCTCTTTCTGTCTCTTGATTGCCCAGTATACGTGCACTCTTACCATATCCGAGACCTCGTGATATTTGCTCTTTAAAGCTTCCACAATGAGCTGGTCATAATCGGCATTCCCAAGAGCAATACTGATATTTCTGAGCCATCCGTCATAGCCCGTTCTCCTTATGGCAGAGCCTTCAGTCTTTCTTAAAAATTCCTGCTTTGACCATTTAAAAAGCGACAACAGCGAGGCAGTATCAAAATTATTACGTGGTCTAAAATCAGCCTCGCAGGTGAACCTAGCATAACGGTTCCAAGGGCAGATGGTTTGGCAATCATCACAGCCAAAGATTCGATTACCCATTTTCTCTCTTATGGGGATGGGAATTACACCACGGTTTTCTATTGTATGATAAGAAATACATTTCCGAGAATCTAATTGATAAGGAGCCACGATGGCTCTCGTAGGACAAACATCGATGCATGCTGTACAACTTCCGCATCTGCTATTGGGAATGGGCTGATCAACTGGTAAAGGGATGTTTGTAAAGATTTCTCCGAGAAAAAACCATGAACCTGCATTTTTGTTTAGTATTAAAGTATTTTTTCCAATCCAACCCAGTCCAGCCTTTTCCGCAATGGCCTTTTCGAGCACGGGCGCGCTGTCGCTGAATACCCGCGCAGAAAAATGTTTATTTCCTTTCTCCTCCATATACTCATTAATTCTAAGCGATAGGTTTTTGAGTCGACTGCGAACTACCTTATGGTAGTCTCGCCCCATCGCGTATTGGGCGAGATAAGCTTTGGCCTTAGATTTGAGGATCTTGTTGATTTGGATATCTTTATTTCGGTAGTCCATTCTTGCACTAATAATGCGAGTGGTTCCTGGCCAAAGCATTTCTGGTTTGGTTCGTTTTTTGCCATGCTTAGACATATAATCCATATCCGCAGCATATCCATTATTTAACCAGGAATTTAGATACTTTTCGTGCTTATCTAAATTCGTGTTGGTTATACCAACCTGTTGAAAACCTTCTTGAATCCCCCAAGTTTTGATTAAACTCGCTAATTCTGCATATTTTTCCAATTACTGAACACTCGTATAAGGTTTACAATATTATAACCCTCGATTTTGGAATGACTTGAAAAACTATCTTTATACAGCGGCACAACAACAGACTATTGAAGAACAGTTTAATAAAGAACTTGGTGCGTCCAACTTATTTCTTATTAGGAGGGCTGCAGAAGCCATTACTCAGGAAGCATTGATTCAATGGCCGAATTTGACGAAGGCTACGTTTTACTGTGGTAGTGGTAAAAACTCAGCAGACGGGCTTGTTACCGCTGGGCTTCTTGCCAACCGAGGGGTTCGGATTAAAGTTGTTATGGTTGAGTCGCCACCAAGGTTTAGCGCAGAAGTAGCCAAAGCATTGCGCTTTTGCAAGCAAACCAGTGCAGAATTTGTAACTGAACACGATATTGCGGAAGAGGATTTGATCGTAGATGCCATTTTTGGAACTGGTCTAAATAGAAAAGTAACGGGGACTCATTTAACAGTAATTAAAAAAATAAATAAGTCTGAAAAACCCGTTCTAGCTATCGATATTCCTTCGGGGTTGACTGCTAATGATGGTGCGGTGCTTGGCGACGCGATTCGTGCTAATTTAACAGTGTCACTCGTGGTTAGAAAGAAAGGTCTATATACGGGTAAAGGGTCAAGCCTTTCTGGAAAGGTTATTTTAAGAGATCTGAATATCCCTCCCAAATTTTTTCACCCCACCAATACTCATTTATTGCAACTTGACGAGTCCCTATCGCAAATCCCTGAGAGAAATAACGATGCTCACAAGACGGCATTTGGGCATGTGTTAGTTGTTGGAGGCGAATATGGAATGGGTGGGGCCGTTATAATGGCGGCTGAAGCAGCATTTCGCTCAGGGGCCGGTTTAGTGAGTGTAGCAACACGAGATCGGCATGCGCTAGCTATACTGTTACGGCAGCCTGAGATAATGGCGCAAGGTGTTTCCTGCGATACAGAACTAGATCCGTTGATTCAGCGAGCGACTCACGTTGTACTTGGTCCAGGACTCGGTAAGAGTGAATGGTCACGTTGGCTCTTCGCAAAAGTGCTATCCTCCGGTAAACAGGGGGTTATTGATGCAGATGCTCTGAATATTTTGTCTGAATCTCCGAAGGATTGTCATGATTGGGTTTTGACACCTCACTACGGTGAGGCCACTAGGCTTTTGGATGGGGATCAGGATATCAATAGGTTTTCTGCCCTTGCTAAGATACAAAAGAAGTTCGGGGGAGTGGTTGTGCTCAAGGGCGCCGGTTCCCTAATTACCGATGGAGAGACGACCACAGTTTGCCCTTATGGCAACCCGGGTATGGCTGTGGCTGGTATGGGCGACGTACTTAGTGGGTTCGTGGGGGGGCTGTTAGCTCAGGGAATGTCTTTGTTTAAAGCAGCTCAAACTGCTGTTGTTCTGCATGCTTACGCTGGAGATCAAGCGGCCCTAAAGGGCGGGACTCGGGGATTGATGGCCACTGACCTTATACCTGTAGTTAGAAAATTGATTGGTTAAGAGTTATGAAGCATGAGGCTCACCTAAAAAATGAAGAAGAAACCATCAGATTTGGGATGATCTTAGGCCAGTTCCTGCACGGGGGTGGTAGAGTCTATATAAAGGGCAATCTTGGTTCTGGAAAGACAACGTTGTGTCGCGGCGTTCTGCGGACGTTCGGATTTTCCGGCGCTGTTAAAAGTCCAACCTTCACTCTCATTGAGCCCTACGAATTAGTGAAGGGAACGATCTATCATTTTGATCTTTATAGGCTGATAGATCCTGATGAGCTAGAGTACATCGGTCTGGAAGAATATTTCCAGTGCAGTAACCTATGCCTTGTTGAATGGCCCGAACAAGCGGGTCAAAAACTCCCGCCAGCGGATGTCGAGATCGAGCTCATGTTGAAAGACAAAGCGAGAGATATCATTCTTCAGCCAAAAAGCCCAAAAGGAGAAGACATTTGTACTAAGGCTTTAACTTCTTGGTCGACAAATAGAAATACATTAGTTTATAAAATGTTTTGGGAAGATGAAGAAAGTTAAGTCTGACGTTGTTAGTCGACGTGTTTGGCTAAAATTATCTGCTGTTGTATTTCTTTTCTCTTACAACACTTCGATCGCAGACTCTATCAATCAAGTCCGAATTCACCGATCACCAGAAAAAACTAGAGTGGTTTTTGACCTTGCTGGACCTGTTGAGCATAGACTATTTTCTCTTGAGGATCCAAAGCGTCTCGTAATAGATATCGACGCCGTTGCATTCGAGGTAGATCTTCAAAAGGTCCAGCTTAAAAATACTCCGATTGTTCAAATTCGAACTGGAATTCGGAATCATGGTGATCTTAGGGTCGTGTTTGATTTAGGCGAGACAGTAAATCCAAAAAGTTTTTCTCTCGAGCCAATCATGCAATATGGTGATCGGCTTGTGATTGATTTGTATTCAGCAAAGCGGCGCGATGACACCGAAACTAAGCAACAGCTTGTTAGGCCGCAAAAGCGGGACGTCATAGTTGCTATTGATGCTGGCCACGGCGGTGAGGATCCGGGAGCTGTAGGTTACGGTAATATCTTAGAGAAAGATGTTGTCTTGTCGATATCTTTGCTGGTCGCAGGCCTGTTGCGAGACGAGACTGGATATAGTCCATTGATGATTAGGAAAGGTGACTATTATATTGAGCTAAGACGTCGGACTAGAATAGCTCATGAAAATTCTGCTGACATCTTTGTCTCGATACATGCCGATGCCTTCACATCTCCAAAAGTTTCTGGTGCATCGGTTTATGCGCTGTCAGACAAGGGCGCCACGAGTGAGACTGCGAGAATACTCGCTGAACAAGAGAATCGGGCGGACTTAATCGGAGGTGTGGGTGGGGTTAGTCTCAATGATAAAGATGATCTTCTCGTTGAGGTTCTCCTTGATTTAGCAACAACTGCTAGTTTGTCAGCTAGTCTTGATATGGGTGATAGGATTCTTGGAGAAATCGGTAAGGTAAGTAAGTTACATAAACCAAAAGTTGAGCAGGCAGGTTTTGTCGTTCTAAAGTCTCCTGAAATCCCATCACTTTTAATTGAAACGGGTTATATATCAAATCCATCAGAAGCCCGAAAATTAGCAAACCGAACTCATCAGACGCGTATTGCAAAAGCAATCTTTGCCGGTATTCGACAGTATCTCGAGAATAATCCACCTCCAGATTCGTTACTAGCTTGGAGAAAGAAAAACCAAGGAGAAGAACAAATTAGCCATGTAATAGTTCGCGGAGACACTTTGTCGGGTATCGCAGACCGTTATCAGGTAGGATCAGATAAAATTAAGCAGCTCAACGGCTTGGTAGGCGATAAAATCATGGTTGGCCAAGTACTTAAAATCCCGCAGGGGTAAGTTGTTGTCTATAATTTTGGGAAACTGGCGATTAAAAGTGTACTTGATGATGATTAATTTTGATGAGAATTAAACAATTAAATCCGAGTATAGCTAACCAAATAGCGGCAGGCGAGGTCGTAGAACGTCCTGCGTCAGTGGTGAAGGAATTGCTGGAAAATAGTGTCGATGCCGGCAGTGGTGATATAGAAATTTTCCTCGAGCAAGGGGGGATAGGCCTGATAAAAGTTCGTGATAAAGGTCTCGGGATAGCAAAAGACGACCTTATCCTCGCCCTGTCTCGTCACGCCACTAGTAAGATCGCGACTATTTCTGACCTCGAGTCTGCTAGGACCTTGGGGTTTCGTGGTGAGGCGCTAGCTAGCATAGCTTCAGTTTCTCGATTAACTCTTACGAGCAATGATGGGGCAGATAATATTGGTTGGTCAATCTCACCCGACCATGAAGTTTCTGCAGACACTCACACTAGGGGTACAACCGTAGAGGTGCGAGATCTTTTCTACAGCGTTCCTGCTCGCAGGAAGTTTTTAAGGACCGAGCGCACTGAATATCTGCGTATTGACGAGATAGTTCGTAAAATGAGTATCTGCTACCCGGAAATAAATATAACCCTAAGTAACAACGGGAAGATGACAAGAGATTATCGAGCATCAGGTTCGCTCGAAGAAAAGGTTCGTCGATTACAAGATGCATTCGGTAAAGGGTTCACTGAGAACGCAATCTATCTAGATGAGTCTAAAAACGGCATGAGGCTTTCTGGTTGGGTCTCGCTACCCTCGTATTCTCGTAGTCAATCTGATCAGCAGTATTTCTTCGTTAATGCGCGGGTCATAAGGGATAAACTTATTGCCCACGCGGTGAAGCGGGCATACGCTGATGTTCTATACCAATCTCGTCAACCAGTATTCGCTTTGTTCTTGGATATTGATCCGACTTCTATCGATGTAAATGTGCATCCTACAAAAAGTGAGGTACGTTTCACCGATTCAAGAGCAGTTCATGACTTCATTTTTGGTGTTTTACATAAGATATTGGCAGATGTTGGCCCGAAAGATCTTATTAAAAAAAACAATATGGACCAGCAGGGATCCACTCCAATTCAATCAAGATTTCTATTGGGAGGGATGTCTCAAGCTCCCTACTCGAATACCGCACCCGGTCAACCTGAAAGAATTTTTAAAAGCTCGGCGAAAGAAACTGATGACGACATGCCCCCTCTTGGATATGCGTTAGCCCAGTTACATGGACTTTATATTCTCGCACAGAATGAAAATGGCTTAGTCATTGTGGATATGCATGCCGCGCATGAAAGAGTAGTTTATGAGCGACTGAAAGTTGCAGATGAAAATTTAAGGATGCAGCCTCTTCTTGTACCACTCACGATTTCTGTGGGTTCGGCCGAGGTTAACGTGGTCAACCTATTCTCTGATGAGCTAGGCAAGCTCGGCATAGATATAACCATTGCATCTGACCAGTCTCTAATAATTCGCGCAATACCAGCGATTTTGCCTGTCAGTAATGCGGAAGAATTAGTTCGAGATGTGCTTTCCGACCTAGTGGAGCTCGGTTCCACAAGAAGAATCTTTGAAAGAAGAGATGGGATCCTCTCTACGATGGCGTGTCATGGTTCGGTTCGAGCGAACAGAAAGCTCTCGCTAGAAGAAATGAATGGACTCTTGCGTTCTATGGAAGAAACAAGTCGTAGCGCTCAGTGTAATCACGGACGTCCCACATTTTCTGTATTGACCGTTGCTGAACTGGACGGTTTATTTTTACGCGGTCGTTGAACGCTAAACCCAGAGTTTTGGTTATTACAGGGCCCACAGCGAGCGGAAAATCTCAACTCGCGGTAGAGCTCGCGCAAGAGTACCCCATGGAGGTTGTATGTGTTGATTCGGTCGCCGTTTACAGAGGTATGGATATTGGCACAGCAAAACCCAGTAGTGGAGTGCGACGAAGAATTGCCCACCACCTTATCGATATCCGAGATCCTGCCGAAACATACTCGGCCGCTGATTTTCTCACTGACTCGACAACCATTATTTTTGAGATATTAAACCGAGGCAAAATCCCCTGCTTGGTAGGTGGAACTATGCTTTATCTTAGCGCTATAAAAAATGGTATTGCTCGGTTACCGCCAGCGGATGCTAAAGTTCGAAAAGCCATCTTGCGCGAGGCCAATGTTTCTGGATGGCCAGCTATTCATAAGCGTTTAGCTGAGGTTGACCCTAAGTCTGCCTCCAGAATAAATATCAATGATCCGCAGAGATTGCAGCGCGCCTTAGAAGTGTACCTGGTCACTGGACGATCCCTCTCGGAACATCATGAGAGAGGTAATCAGCCATCCCCTTTTGATTTAGTTGAGATCGCAATAATTCCAAAAAGAGACGTACTCCATCTTAAAATAGAGCGAAGGTTGAAAGCGATGTTAGAGGCGGGTTTTATTGAAGAGGTAAGAGGTCTGCACAGCCGTGATGACCTAGATAGTCAGTTACCCTCTATGAAGGCAGTAGGCTATAGACAAATATGGTCATACTTGGATGGTCAAATATCCTATAACGATATGCTAGAGCAGGCCCTGATATCAACTCGCCGCCTGGCTAAGCACCAATGCACATGGCTGAAGTCATGGTCAGGGCTTCAAATTCTTGAACAAGCTGACCTTAGGGAGCTCTTGAAAATACCACTAGTGAGCACCATATTGAGATAGAAATTTCAAGGCGTCGCTTAACGCTCGCTCGAAGACGCTTGGGACCAATTAAAATGGAGTACTAGATGACAAAAGGACAATCCCTACAAGAGCCTTTTCTTAACGCATTAAGGAAAGAGCGTATCCCAGTATCAATTTATTTGGTAAGCGGGATTAAGCTGCAAGGTGAGATTGAGTCGTTTGATCAGTTTGTGATCTTACTGCGTAACACAGTAAGCCAAATGATATATAAATCAGCTATTTCGACAGTGGTTCCGGCCCGGAATGTGGATATTGATACAGACCCCGCTATTTGACCTGCCTGGTGATACTGCTTAGTGTTTTTTGAAAGGCCAGATTCGGGTACGCGCACGCTTCTAGTCCACGTTGATAGATCAAATTCTGACCTCGCCAGCCTGGGCGAGCTTAAGGAGCTTGCCGAGTCGGCGGGTTTGAACCCGGTTAGGAGCTTGGTTAGCAATCGCAGAAATCCCCATCCGGCAACTTTTCTTGGTCAAGGTAAAGTTCTTGAAATTGCCGCCCTAGTGCGCCGGTACAATTTAGCTTTAGTAGTTTTTGATACTGAACTAACGCCGTCTCAGGAACGTAATCTTGAGCGAGCTTGTAATGTGCGCGTGATAGATCGTACGAACCTAATCTTGCAAATTTTTAGTCAGAGAGCCAGAACACATGAGGGGAAACTCCAAGTGGAGTTGGCGCAATTAGCGCATGCGTCAACACGCCTTATTCGGGGCTGGACCCATCTTGACAGACAAAGGGGTGGTTCGGGCCGTGGAGCAGGCTCCACCTCTGGCTTGGCGGGTGCCGGTGAGACTCAACTAGAGGCGGACCAGAGGTTGCTCAACGTGCGGACCCGCCAGGTATCGAGTCGACTTGATAAAGTAAAAAAGCAGCGTAATCAGAATCGTCGCGCGAGGAAGCGTTCGGATACAAAACTTGTAGCGTTAGCTGGATACACCAACGCCGGTAAGTCGACCTTGTTCAACCGCCTAAGCTCGTCGAATGTTTTGGAGGCTGACCAGCTGTTTGCTACATTGGATCCAACGCTTCGCAAGGTGTCGATTCCTATGCTTGGTAATATTATACTTTCTGACACTGTGGGGTTTCTTCGGCAGCTACCCCACGCGCTGGTCGATGCATTTCGAGCAACTTTGGAAGAAGTCTCCTCGGCAGACTTGATTTTACATGTCGTAGATGAGTCTGCGGAATTTCGATTAGAGCGCATAAGTGAAGTCGAATCTGTTCTCGGTGAAATTGGCGCTTTTAGTATTCCGACTTTGCTTGTGTACAATAAGATTGATGTTTCCGGTGCTCAGGGACGTTTAGAAAGGGATTCTTCCGGTCGACCGGTTAAGACTTGGGTTTCGGCCCGCGCAGGCTCCGGGCTTGATCTTCTCCAGGTTGCTATTGCTGAGTTATTGGCGGAAGATTTAATTGAAACTACAATCGAGATTCAACCTCATGAGGGTGGTCTTAGATCAAAATTGTTTGAACTTGGTGCGGTTTTAAACGAACGGACAGACTGCAGCGGGATCAATCACGTTCAGCTCAAAATCGATAGGAAAGACTTAGATCGGATTCGAAGAATGGAACTAGCTAAGTAGCTAGTGTTTGATGTAAAAAAAATGGGAGAATAGAAATCTCCCTCGTTAAATGTTTTTGGAGATAAATAGATGGCGTGGAATGAGCCAGGTGGTGGAAAAGATCGGGATCCTTGGGGTAATGGTGGAGATCAGGGACCTCCCGATTTAGATGAGGCTTTTCGTAAACTTCAAAATAATCTGTCTCAGATGTTTGGGGGTAAAGGAAATAGGGGTGGAGGATCAGGAGGTTCTGGAAAGCGCTTAAGCTTCAATGCCCTTGCTTTAGGGGGCTTATTATTAATTTTGATTTACTTCGGCGTAGGGGTATATCAAGTTGACGAGCAGGAAAAAGGCGTCGTGCTTAGATTTGGTAAGCTCATGCCGGAGGTTATAAATCCTGGATTGCACTGGAATCCGCCGGTGATCGATAACGTCTTGATCGAAAATGTCACTCGGGTTAGGTCTCGTCCGCACGATTCTGAGATGCTGACCGAAGACGAGAATATCGTCAAAGTAAAGATGACTGTTCAATACGTCATTAGTGACATCAAAAAGTACAAACTTCAGGTGAAGTCGCCAGATCAAAGCCTGTATCAGGCAACAGAAAGCGCTTTGCGTCACGTAGTCGGGAGCACGGAGATGCATCAAGTACTAACGGAAGGACGTGCGCAACTTGCTGCAGATGTGCGGGAAAGGATTCAAACATATATGGAACGGTATGGCACAGGTATCCAAGTGACACAAGTAAATATTGAGGAAACCGCGCCTCCTGACGCGGTAAGAGCGGCATTCGACGACGTTATTAAGGCAAGAGAGGACGAAGTTAGGTTAAGGAATGAGGCAGACGCCTATGCAAACCAAGTGATCCCAGAGGCTCGAGGAGAAGCCCAGCGTTACCTCGAACAAGCTGAAGGTTATAAGCAATCGAGGATTGCGGAAGCTACGGGTGAAGCAGATCGCTTCAACAAGTTATATGTGGAGTACAAGCTCGCTCCTGAAGTCACTCGCGAGAGGATTTATCTTGATACTATTGAGTCAGTAATGAAGAGTAGTACTAAAGTAATGATAGATGTAGAGGGGGGAAATAACCTACTTTATCTACCGTTAGATAAAATTATGCAACAAAATCAGCCAGCTACAGAGAATACCTCTCCTTCAGCTGGCGCAGCCTCGGCGGGTAACCCTTCCGCTAACAGCCGTAGAGACAGGAGGTAGAGATGTCTGCAGCGAAATTCGTAATCACATTTGTTATTTTTGTCCTCGTCATATTAGGCACCAACTCCTTGTTTATCGTTAACGAGATGCAGCGTGCTGTCTTGCTCGAATTCGGTGCAGTGAAACGTGCTGATATCGGGCCTGGTTTGCATTTAAAGTGGCCATTTATCAACGACGTTAGAAAATTTGATGGTCGAGTACTCACATCGGATGCACCACCTGAAAGATTTCTTACTTTGGAGAAAAAGGCGGTTATCGTCGATTCCTTTGCAAAATATAGGATAGAAAATGTGGCGACATACTATACCGCAACTTCAGGTGATGAGAGCTTAGCTGAACAGCTCCTCAAACAGAGGATCAATACTGGGCTTCGTAACGAAATTTCTAAGCGAACCTTGTATGAGGTGGTTTCCGGTGAGCGCGATCAGCTGATGCAGGTCTTGACGACCGAACTCAATCAGGTTGCGCAACTAGAGTTGGGAGTATCGGTGATTGATGTCAGGGTTAAGCGCATTGACCTGCCTCCCGAGGTAAGTCAGTCTGTATATGATCGCATGAATACAGAACGTGATATTGAGGCTAGAGAGCACCGCGCGAAAGGGCAAGAACTCGCGGTTGGAATTAGTGCCGACGCAGAAAAACAAAGAGAGGTCATTTTAGCTTCGGCTTACAGCGATGCAGAAAAAATTCGCGGTGAGGGAGACGCGGAAGCGGCTTCAATCTATGCTTCGGCGTTCAATAAGGATAAAGAATTTTACAAGTTCTACCGCAGCATGGATGCTTACAAGAAGTCTTTCAGTAGCAAAAGTGACGTTTTGCTTATAGACACAGATAGTGATTACTTTAAGTATATGAACGATAGCGGTAGAAATTAACTCAAAAACGAGGACGACTTTGTCAGATAGTGCTCTGGAATGATCTCGGAATAGCCCTTTGCCTGGTTCTGGTGATCGAGGGTATAGTACCCTTCCTTTTCCCGCAATATTGGAAAAAACTAATGCTGTCCATCTCGACGTTTGATACAAGCACTATTCGTTTTATTGGTCTCTTTAGTATGCTGGTGGGCGCTATGTTTCTGCATCTCATCAGATAATGCTTGCGCGGAGGTGTCTTCAATGGGTAAAAATGTTGTTGTAATCGGAACTCATTGGGGTGACGAGGGAAAAGGGAAGGTTGTCGATCTATTAACTGAGAACGTCGCAGCCGTTGTTCGTTTCCAGGGTGGTCATAATGCTGGTCACACACTCGTGGTTAATGGCAAAAAGACTGTCCTGCATTTGATTCCCTCAGGCATTCTCCACAAGCATGTCAAGTGTCTGATTGGTAATGGCGTTGTACTGTCAGTCACCGCCTTACTCTCTGAAATTAAAGAATTAGAGTCTCAAGGTATTTCTGTCAGGGATAAGCTAACGGTCAGCCCAGGATGCCCTTTGATCTTGCCCCATCATTTAGCGTTAGACCAGTTACGCGAGGAGAAACGAGGGGAAAAGAAAATTGGTACTACCGGAAGGGGAATTGGTCCAGCTTACGAGGACAAGATTTCACGTCGGGGCTTAAGAGTTGCAGACCTATTCGATGAAGACACCTTTATTGCTTCCTTGGAAGAGATTATGGAGTACCACAATTTTGTGATAGAACATTATTTTAACTCCAAACCGGTTTCTCTTCAGGCATCACTTGATGCTTCACTCGGGCAGAAGGACCAGCTGGCCGGGATGGTTGGAGATGTTGTTCATGAGCTAGGGGTATTGCGACAGGCCAATGAGCATATTCTCTTCGAGGGTGCTCAGGGATCTCTGTTGGACATCGATCACGGAACCTATCCTTTTGTTACATCATCGAATACTACAGCTGGCGCCGTCGTGGGTGGTTGTGGAGTAGGTCCGCGTGATCTCGACTACATTCTTGGAATTTGTAAGGCTTATACCACAAGGGTTGGATCTGGTCCTTTTCCCACAGAATTGTTTGATGATGTGGGTGGACATTTAGCAGCGAAGGGTAGCGAATTCGGTGCGACGACCGGTCGGCCACGCCGCTGTGGCTGGTTCGATGCTAAAGCACTCAGCAGAGTTATACAGATAAACAGTATTTCAGGACTCTGTATCACCAAGCTCGATGTGCTTGATGGTCTTGAGACAGTATCTCTTTGCCATGATTATGAGTTTGATGATGATGGAAGAACATTTCCCGTTTACGAAGAGCTGCCAGGATGGAAACAATCCACGTTGGGTGCGAGGTCTTTAGATGATTTGCCTAGGGAAGCTAGATCTTATCTAGCACGTATCGAATCTCTGTGTGGAACTTCAGTAGATTTTGTTTCAACTGGGCCAGATCGCGATCATACAATACAACTTGTAGATCTGTTTGTCTGACCGAACAGGTAAGAGACTCTGGAAAGGGGGCGTGGTTTAAATTTGGTGCCGAGGAGAGGACTTGAACCTCCACGGGGTTGCCCCCACTAGCACCTGAAGCTAGCGTGTCTACCAATTTCACCACCTCGGCGTTGGACGCGGAAGGTTACTAGTGGGCTTTAAATCTGTCAATTATCGAGAGCTTATGAAAAAAAAATTGGTAGATCCGGATTACGAACTTGAGGCTTTGAAATATGCAAGGCCTATTGCCTCGCGTAGATTGATTCTAAAAATTATCACAGAGTTCAAAGAACCGATTGCTTTTAGGAGGTTGGCGAAGCACTTGGGACTAGATAGTGTCTATCGGCGTCAAGCCCTAAAATACAGGCTTCGGGCAATGGTCCGAGAGGGACAGCTATCAGTTGATGGTCGAAACTTTTATGGAATTCCAAGTAACACAGGGTTAATAAAAGGACGGATAGTTGGACATTCAAATGGCTCTGGTGTTTTAACTCCCGATGAAGGCACGGAGGACATATTCCTTCCCCGTAAGGAAATGGAGGGTGTTTTTGATGGTGATACAGGACTGGTTAGGATACTCAGGAGAGACCGAAGAAACCGTCCTGAAGGTCGGCTAATAGAAGTTTTGCAGCATAATACAGAAACTATTTTGGGACGTTTATATTTCGAGAAATCAACATGGATGTTGAAAAGTGTTAATCCCCGAATCACACAAAAGATAATTGTTAGTCAGTCTGGTCTCGAGAAAGAAGGGCTTATTGTTCGCGCAAAAATAACAAGGCAGCCTAGCTTTGAATCGATGGCTACTTGCCGGGTAGAAGAGTTGCTGGGTCATAGCGTTTCGACTGACATTAAGATCGCAGAGTCGCTGCGTAACAACGAAATACCTGAGCTATTTTCAAAGGAAGCTTTGTCAAGCACGGCGAAACTGGAGAATCAAATCATGAGCTCAGAATTCCGCGGAGATTTGCGCGCGTATCCGTTTATAACCATCGATGGCGCAGATGCCCAAGATTTTGATGATGCGATTTACTGTGAGCAAGACTCGGACCATGGATGGCGACTGCTTGTTGCCATCGCAGATGTTGCCCACTATGTCCTGAAGGATTCGCCCGTTGACAAAAATGCTTTTGAACGAGGCACGTCAGTCTACTTCCCTGGTAAGGTTATCCCTATGTTACCTGTCTCTTTATCTAATGGACTGTGTTCTTTAAAACCAGGTGAGGATAGGCTGGTATTAGTATGTGATATGCGTATTTCGATGGCCGGTACCATTACAGATTATCAATTTTACGAGGGGATGATTTGCTCGACAGAACGTCTGACTTACGACCAGGTCGCCAATGGGTTTGTTGCTAAGCCATGGGGAGAGTCTCTTTCTTCGGCAAAAAATCTTGTAGCAAAGCTTTTAGTTCGGCGTAAAAAACGTGGCGCTCTTGACTTCGAAACCCCAGAGCCTGACTTTAAGTTTGATGCAGACGGGAGAATAAGCGCCGTCGGTCAGAAGACCAGAAACGATGCGATGCAATTAATTGAGGAATGTATGCTCTGCGCTAACGTTTGTGCAGCTAGGTTTATCGATGAGCTGAAACTAAAGGGCTTGTATCGCGTTCATGAACGACCAGATGAGAAAAAAATGTTTGGTCTCCGAAAATTTTTAAGTAGTCTGAATGTTACTTTACCAGAGGGTCTGCCATCGCCTATTGATCTGCAGGGTGCGCTAAATCAATTAAATAAAAAATTAAATGGTCAGGTACTGCAATTAGCTATCTTAAGATCGCTTTCTCAGGCTAAGTATGACCTTAGGAATGCTGGGCACTACGGTTTAAATTTTTCTACGTACACACACTTTACCTCTCCTATCCGAAGATATCCTGATTTAGTTACCCATCGTTTAATAAAATCAGTTATACACAGTACGAGGGATACGGACCTGGTGAAACGCTTCGGGAAGAGTCCATATGTAGATCAGAATCAAGACCCAGAGGGATTGGAGATTATCGCGGAGCATTGCTCATTCGCTGAAAGGCGCGCAGAGAGAGCTGTTTATGATGTTTTAGAGTGGATGAAGTGTGAATATATTGCCCCGAAGATAGGACAAACGGAAGACGGGGTTATTACCCATGTTACAAACTTTGGTTTTTTCGTTCATTTGAGTCGGTCACATGTAGAGGGAATGGTTCATGTAAGCAATCTGATTGATGATTACTACCAATTTGAACAGGATCTACAATGCTTAGTAGGGGAGCATTCAGGAATTATTTTTGGTACTGGGGACAATTTGTCTGTAAAGATTGTTAGCGTCTACCCTGACGAAAGAAAAGTAAATTTCGAAGTCATATCTCATGACCCTATACCTAGACGGGTTTCTATGAAGAGGCACTTCCAAAAGAAGCCTCGCCGATATAGAGGTAAGCGAAAATGACAGCAGATTTCATTCATGGTATCAATGCAGTAAAGACATACCTTTTTTCAGTGAATCAATCGTCTTCCTGCCTGATACTCAAGTCGGGTAAGCGTGGACCGAGATTGCGTGAGATAGAAGAGCAAGCAAGAAAGCTAGGCTGCAGCATTAAAATCAGTGATAAGGTTCAAATGGACAAAGTTACCTCTAATCATCAGGGGGTAATCCTTCAAATTACATCACGGGTTCTAAATGAGAAGTCTTTGAGTAACTTAATTGATGAGCCTGGAAATAATAAGCTATTCCTTATTTTGGACGGAGTCACAGACCCTCGAAATCTAGGCGCATGTATAAGAAGCGCCGCTACATTGGGAGCAACTGCTGTTCTCGCTCCAAAAAGTAACAGCGCACCTTTGACTGCTGTAGCTTATAAGTCGGCATCAGGGGGAGCAGATATCACTCCTTATGTTCAGGTGCCTAATCTTGCTAGATCGATCAATTTGCTCAAGGAAGCTGGCTTTTGGATTGTAGGTACTGTCCTTGAGAGCAGTACTTCTCTATCGCGGCTTGACTTAACTGGAAATATTGTGCTCGTGCTCGGCTCTGAAGATAAAGGACTAAGACGCATCACAAAGGACGCCTGTGACTTTCTAGCGACTATACCGATGGTAGAACATGCTCTAGGTTTCAATGTCTCTGTGGCCGCTGGAATTTGTATGTATGAAATCCAAAGGCAGCGTGAGCTTGCAACCGGAGAATCAATTCTCTAAAATCGCGCTCCTTCCAAGGGGTTACCGACCTTTAGCGTTCGGGAACCCTTATGGGCTGTCGTACTCCTTGCCTTACTGCAAAAATGTGGGAGGCATAAACCGAAAGGGGCTTTTATGAGACATTATGAAATTGTGTTTTTAGTTCATCCTGATCAAAGTGAGCAAGTGCCTGGGATGATTGAAAGATACTCCAATATCGTTCTGCAAGGTGGTGGGAAAATACATCGCTCAGAAGATTGGGGTAGACGTCAATTAGCTTTTCCCATTAGTAAGGTTCATAAGGCTCATTACATCCTATTAAATATCGAATGTGGGAAAGAAATCCTTGAAGAAATAAACACTGCCTTTAGATTTAATGACGCAGTATTAAGAAATTTGATTATGAGCAGAAAAACTGCAGATGTGGAAGAATCACCCATTATGAAGCTTGAGAATGAGAGCAGAGAGAGGAAGGAGAACGAATCAAATACGCCGTCCCTTCCAACGGATGCAGAGGAACTAGATCATGCTGAAGAGTCCCCTCTGCAGGACAATAGTGAGGATGGTACAGCAACGGTTATAGGTGATTAAAGATGTCTAGATTTTATCGTAGAAGGAAATATTGTCGATTCACTGCGGAAGGGATCGAAGAAATAGACTATAAAGATCTGGAATTGTTAAAAGCATTCATTTCTGAAACTGGGAAAATCGTGCCTAGTCGCATTACAGGGACAAAAGCTCGTTACCAGCGTCAACTTGCTAAAGCTATCAAACGAGCCAGATTCCTCTCTCTGTTGCCATATACAGACTCTCACAAGTAGTTCAATCGCTATGCGAGCTTTAGCAGAAATCGCTATGCGTGGTAGAGCTTATGCGATTGGGTTGAGTATGGTTGGTGCGTTGCTGCCGCTGCTCACATGGGTCAGCGCGTCGATTGTGAGCCTTGTGGTTCTGCGTAGGGGTGCGATCGATGGTGGGGTAGTCCTTCTCTGGACTCTTCTTCCACTAGCTGTAACGATTTATTTTGTAGGTGACCCTTCTTCCACTACCGCTGTTGTTGGAGCAGCGGTACTTGCTTATGTACTGAGAATAACCGTCTCCTGGGAGCTAACCTTAGTGACTACCCTGGTTCTGTCTGTGATAGCTAGTTTGGTTTTTCAATATACTGCTTCTGATGTCCTGCTTGTTTTCGTCAATCTTTACATGGAAATCCAAAAACAACTGTCAGTAGAAGTGAATTATGAGTCTGCTGAAGAACAGTTTCTAGGGGTTTTCGCAATGGGGCAGGCATACACAATGTTTGCGATCGTTATTTTAGCACGCTGGTGGCAAAGCCAGTTGTATAGTCCTGGTGAATTTAAAACAGAATTTCACCAGATTAGGGCGACATCCGTTTTTGTCAGCGGTTTACTCTTACTGCTAGCAATTTGCTTTTTGTTTGGGGACCCTTTAGGTCGCTGGATACCGCTTCTAACGATGCCATTAGCTGTTTCTGGACTCGCTATGGTACATTGGTTAGGTGATTTTCGAAGCGTTAGCAGTGGTTGGATTTTGGTTTTTTATCTTTTCCTGATATTTTTCTTTCAGTATATTTATCCGGTCTTAATAGTTCTCGCGCTTCTGGATGGTTATCTGAATTTTCGACAAAGATTATTAACTCATAAGGTTTAGGCATGCACGTAATACTTTTAGAAAAAATTGCTAACTTAGGTGATTTAGGCCAAGAGGTGGTTGTAAAGGCAGGTTATGGCAGAAATTTTCTGATTCCCCAGCATAAAGCTGTTCCAGCGACAAAGGAAAATATTCAGCATTTTGAATCAAGACGCGTAGAATTGGAGCGTCTAGCGGAGGAGAAAAAAGCGTCAGCGGAAGAGCGAGCTAAATCAATTAGCGCAACCGAGCTAACAATTGCGATGAAGGCGGGTGAGGAAGGTAAGCTTTTTGGTTCTATCTCTGGCCGCGATATTGCTGAGGCGATGACAGCGCGCGGTATAGCGCTCGAGAAAAGTGAGGTTCGCATGCCCGAGGGGCCCATTCGGGAAGTAGGAAGTTTTGAGGTTGATATCCATTTACATTCAGAAGTGGAGGCAATCGTCCGATTAACAGTAGTTGCAGAGAGTTGAGCAAAAAAAAAGTGTTCAATCCCACTATGATGATTTAGGCTAACCCTCCAAACCCTCTTCCGGTTTTTGGCGTGGCCACTTCTCCAGACGATACTACAAAGTTTTTAAAAGTTCCGCCTCACTCTCTTGAGGCGGAGTCCTCCGTATTAGGAGGTTTGCTCCTTGATGATGCAGCATGGGATGCCATCGCTGGTATTATAGGGCCTGACGATTTCTATCTTGGAGACCATCGTAGTATTTTTCGTTGTATGCAATCCCTGGCAGAGCAAGATAAACCAATTGACGTAATTACTGTTTCAGATGCGTTAGAAGAAGTGAGTGAGCTTCAGGGCTTGGGTGGCTTATCATATATCTCTCAGTTGGCCTCAAATACTCCGACGGCTTCTAATATCCGAGCTTACGCTGAAATTGTCCAAGAGCGAGCTACGGTAAGGAAACTAATCGCAGCAGCAAATGAAATCGCTGATAGTGGGTTCAACACGCAAGGTCGTGACAGCGCAACACTTATCAACGAAGCTGAATCAAAGGTCTTTAAAATTGGAGATGAGAGGCCAAACAGGGGTGGTCCTCAAGCGATAAATCCTCTTCTTAAAAAAGCTGTTACCAGAATAGATGAGCTTTATGAGAGTAAAGGGGCTCTTACTGGAACAAGTACGGGCTTTCGTGATATCGATGAGATCACCTCCGGTTTACAAAAAGCCGATCTCATTGTTGTAGCGGGAAGGCCTTCAATGGGGAAAACTTCCTTCATGATGAATATGGCTGAGAAGGCCGTAATTTCTGAAGGCAAGCCGGTGCTAGTTTTCAGTATGGAAATGCCAGCAGACTCACTCATTTTAAGGATGCTGTCCTCTTTGGGTAGCATCGATCAGTCGAAGATTAGATCGGGGCAGTTGGGTGATGATGACTGGCCGCGACTTACATCTGCGGTAACCTTACTTAATGATTGTCCCTTATTTGTCGATGATACTGCTGCCTTGACTACTAACGAGATTCGTGCGCGCGCCCGCCGAGTAGCCAGAGAGCATGGTAGCTTGGGTATGATACTTATTGATTATTTGCAGCTTATGCAGGTATCTGGAACTGTGGAGAATCGCGCGGGGGAAATTTCAGAGATCTCAAGATCTCTGAAGGCGATTGCGAAAGAGTTTGATTGTCCCCTCGTTGCCGGGTCGCAGCTTAATCGCAGTGTGGAACAGCGTCCCGATAAAAGGCCTGTAATGTCAGATTTAAGAGAATCGGGCGCGATCGAGCAAGATGCTGACGTGATTATGGCAATTTATCGCGATGAGGTTTATCACGATGACGCAGAAAAAGGTGTCGCGGAAATAATAATTTTGAAACAACGCAATGGACCAATTGGAAAAGCAAAACTTGCTTTTATTGGTCGCTACACTAAGTTCGAAGATTTAGCTCAGGGTTATGACGATTCGTACTGAAAGCAAAGTGCCAATGGTATTTTATTTAGTTTACGGTTGGAGTCGTTAGTGAATACAGTTATTAGTGCTGATGTAAACTCAAGTGCGCTGAAGCATAACCTATCTATTGTCCATGAAAAGGCGCCAAAAAGTCGTGTAATGGCAATTGTTAAAGGGGATGCCTATGGTCATGGTGCCGTTAATGTAGCGAAATTTCTTGAGAGCGCAGATAGCTTCGGGGTTGCGCGACTCGGTGAGGCCTTAGAATTGCGTCACGGAGGCATCGATGCTCCAATAGTAATTTTGGAAGGAGTTCTTGATGTCAACGAATTGCGATTAACTGCCGAATTAAACTTAGATCTTGTTGTGCACTCAAAACATCAAATTGATTTACTAAATACCCACCGATTTTCGGGCGAAGTTTGGGTTAAAGTGACGACAGGAATGAATCGTTTGGGGTTTCCCACATCCTCTCTCGATGAGGTTCTACTAAAACTCAAGGATCGTAATGTCGTCGGCATCATGAGTCATTTCGCAAGTGCTGATTCAGATAAGGCTTTTACCGATAATCAGGTAGAGATTTTCGTTTCTGAAACAAAGAAGCTTAGTCTACCTCTGAGTATTGCAAATTCAGCAGGCGTTTTAAGTTTTCCAGACTCTCACCTAGACTGGGTTCGTCCTGGAATTATGCTTTACGGAGGCTCTCCCTATGATCGAGCGATCCCAGAGTTAAAATCGGCGATGACACTTGTAGCTCCGGTTATAGCAGTAAACAACATACGTGCCTCGCAGTCTGTTGGTTATGGTCGAACTTGGATGGCGGACAAAGATACCCGTGTAGCCGTACTCGGGGTTGGTTATGCAGATGGCTACCCTAGAGAAATTTCGAACGGAGTAGCAATGTTGGGGGGGCTTAGAAGAAACATCGTAGGTAGGATTTCTATGGACATGCTTTGTGTAGAACTGGAAGAGAGTGACTCAGTTTCAGTTGGTGACACTCTAGAGCTGTGGGGAAGCCTCTTGCGAATAGAAGAAGTTGCTAGCAGGTCTAATACGATTCCCTACACCTTGATGTGCGGTGTTGGAAATAGGGTTCGAAGGAAATACTTTTAGTGCCGAAGGACAAATTAGTCTTTGTTTGTTCAGATTGTGACGCTAGGTACGCTAAGTGGCAAGGGCAGTGCAATGAGTGCGGAGCTTGGAATACTCTTAGTCAACTCCATCTGACTAGTTCACTGACCTATGCAGGTGAAAAGAGTGGCTTAAAATTTCTGAGTCAGATCACGAGTGAAGACCAAGTGCGATTGTCTTCAGGTTTGAGAGAACTCGACCGGGTCTTAGGGGGAGGAATGGTAGCAGGGTCTGCTGTTCTGATTAGTGGTAATCCGGGTGCGGGTAAAAGCACGTTACTACTTCAAGTACTCTGTGGTGTATCGGGTGAAGGTCCGGTGTTGTATGTTACTGGTGAGGAAAGCCTCTCTCAGGTTGCCTCTCGCGCTCAGCGTTTGAAGCTCAACACAGGAAACATCATGGTGATGGCGGAGACAGACATAGATGTAATTCTAAGCTCCTGGTCCAAGTCTAAGCCCTCGATATGTGTTATTGATTCAATCCAGGCGATGCGGTCAAGTTTAACAGACTCCGCACCAGGAAGTGTCGCTCAGGTGCGAGAGTCCGCTGCTGCATTAATACGACATGCGAAACAAACTAGCACTGTACTCTTTATGGTTGGTCATGTTACGAAGGAGGGAAATCTCGCGGGACCTCGTGTGCTGGAACATATGATTGACACCTTCATAATGTTCGATGAGCAACACGATAGTCGGTATCGAACACTTCGTAGTAGTAAAAATCGCTTTGGGGCTGTAAATGAGGTGGGTATTTTTGCTATGACAACCGATGGAATGCGAGAAGTTTCCAATCCATCCGCTATATTCCTCACGAGAGCTAACCAAATATCACCCGGTAGCGTAGTTATGGTGGTCTACGAGGGGAGTAGACCATTGCTTGTGGAGGCCCAAGCTCTTGTGGATGACTCGGTGTTAGGTAATCCTAGGCGAGTGTGTGTTGGGTTTGAACTGAATCGGTTAGCAATGTTGCTTGCAGTTCTTCATCGACACGGTGGATTGCACGTTTCCGATCAGGATGTTTTCGTAAATGCTGTTGGGGGTGTGCGAATCAGTGAAACTAGCAGCGACCTTGCATTAATTTTTGCTGTGGTTTCTAGTTTCCGCGATCGTAGCCTGTCGAAAGATCTTATTGTCTTTGGTGAGATTGGCCTGTCAGGGGAGATAAGACCTGTGCCAAATGGACAGGAGAGGATCAAAGAAGCACAAAAGCATGGATTTAATAAAGCCATCGTGCCGAGAGCAAATACAACTCGTAAAATGGTTTCGGGCATTGAGGTTATCGGTGTTTCCACCTTGAAAGAGGCTTTAGAAGCTGCGAATTTTTTTTAAGGTTCCATACATTGAGATTTTTCTTCTTGGTCTATTTTTAGATCTCTGTCGGGAACTTCTTATTCTTGAAATACTTCAAATTTTTTTGGCGTGGCTTTGATAACTAATAATGTAAAATCGAAGTAATAATCGACTTTTGTATGTATCGATATCTTGTGTAAAGTAACTGTCACTCTTTTCCTAAAACTAAAGATTGGTAAGAAAATTTGTATTGTCCGTTTTGTAATGATATTGAAACAAAGGTTATTGACTCTAGGCTTATATCTGATGGCGGACAGGTTCGACGTCGGAGAGAGTGCCAACGTTGCGGTGAGAGATTTACGACATTTGAAGTTCCTGAGCTGTTGTTACCTCGTGTTATCAAGAACGACGGGAATCGGCAGCCATTCGATGAAGACAAATTAAGGAATGGGCTCCAACGAGCCCTAGAGAAAAGGCCCGTGAGTTTAGAGCAGATAGAGTTAACAATAAATAAAATAAAGTATCAGCTAAGAGCAACGGGAGAAAGAGAGATTCAAACACGGGCAGTGGGCGAATTAGTAATGGAAGCACTGAGAGATTTAGACGAAGTAGCCTATGTGAGATTTGCGTCTGTTTATCGAAAGTTTCAGGATGTAAACGAATTTCGAAGGGAAATCGAAAAGATGGGGAAAAAGAGTGTTAAGCGTAAAAACAGGTGATACTGAGTATCTATCTAGAGCTTTGAGGATAGCTGCCAAGGGTATTTATACGACGCATCCAAATCCGCGAGTAGGCTGTGTCCTCGTGAAGAGAGGTAGGGTTATTGGAGAGGGTTACCATCTTCGTGCTGGAGAGGAGCATGCCGAAGCCATTGCTCTTAAAATGGCGGGAGATCAGGCCAATGGATGCACAGCTTACGTCACTCTTGAGCCCTGCAGTTTTAAAGGAAGAACTCCTTCTTGTGCGTTGGCGTTAATAAAAGCTGGGGTAAAAAGGGTAGTAAGTGCTATGAAGGACCCTGACCCAAGAAATGCTGGTACCGGGCATAAAATCCTTCAGGAAGCAGGTATTCAGGTAACCACGCCCTTATTGGAGAGGTCAGCCCGTGCACTCAATCCCGGACATATTAAAAGACATGAAACAGGAATGCCGTATGTAAGGGTTAAATTGGCGATGAGTCTTGACGGCAAAACGGCTCTAGCGAACGGCGATAGTCGCTGGATCACGGGAGAACACTCTAGAAAAGATGTGCAGCGATTGAGAGCAAGGAGTTCAGCTATTGTGACAGGTGTTCAGACAGTCATGGACGACAATCCCTCACTCAAAGTTCGATCGAATGAATTAGACCACGAACATGCAAGACTGGCCGGTGAAATTGAGAAATCAATTTATATTTTGGACTCGAATGGACGTATTGGAGAAAATAACAAACTGACGTTAGACACCAATGCCATACTCGTGAGTTGTGTCCCAATAAAAACAAGGATGCAAACCCTGCAAATTGAGCGAAGTCCCGAGGGAAGGGTTAATCTGTTAGATTTCCTAACTTCTCTCGCTCGCTCAGGGTGTAACGAGGTTTTGTTCGAATGTGGGGCAACGCTTGCTGGCTCAGTGGTCCAGGAAAAGCTCTTTGATGAGCTAATTTTTTACATAGCACCTAAATTGATGGGTAATGACGCGAAGTCGTTACTGAAACTTTTAGAAATTGATAACATGCAGAATGTGTCCAGTTTAAAGATCAAGGATGTGCGTATGGTGGGGGACGACCTGCGCGTTTTAGTAGTACAAGGTTAATTAATGAGAAGGTTAAATGAAGAAGATAACTGAAGGAGATTATTCGGCCAATACAGCCAGGTTTGCCATTGTAGCAGCTCGATTTAATGAGTTCATAGTGGAGAGCCTGCAGGAGGGGGCTATGAAGAACCTAACACGACATGGGGTTCCTGTCTCAAATGTTTCGATATTTAAAGTTCCCGGCGCCTTTGAACTTCCGTTGGTGGCAAGACGAGTTGCTCGTCAACGCGAGTGTGATGCAATTATCTGCCTAGGCGCGGTTATCCGGGGAGCTACTCCACATTTTGATTATGTTGCTAGCCAATGTGCGAGTGGAATTGCTCGGGTTTCGCTTGACGAGGATATACCCATCATATTTGGGGTCTTAACTACAAACACAATAGAAGAGGCAATTGAGCGAGCAGGTTCGAAGAGTGGCAACAAAGGGTCAGATGCGGCCATGACTGCACTTGAAATGGTGAGTTTATTGAGGGCTCTTGAGTAATCCGAAGCGGCAGGCGAGAAGGCTCGCCATGCAAGCGCTTTATCAGGTACAAATATCGGGCTGCGCGGTGGAAAGGGTTCTTAAGCAATTCTTGGACGGAGATTATATTGGCAATGCCGATATAGACTATTTTAAGGAGTTGTTAACGAATATAGCTCGAGATGAGCGTGAGCTTTTAAAAGTAATAGAGCCCCATTTAGATCGACCGATTTGTGAGATAGATCCAGTTGAAAGGGCAATCCTGTTAATTGGTAGTTATGAAATGTTAAAAAGCTTGAATGTACCTTTCCGCGTCGTTATCTCCGAAGGCATTGGTCTTGCAAAAGAGTTTGGTGCCTCGGAAAGCTATCGTTATGTTAATTCAATTTTGGATACGCTAAAGATCTATCGTGATGATAGTTAATAATATGGATGAATTTTCAATAATCGATAAGTATTTTTCTGGTATTGGATTTCGACATAGTTCTGTTTCAGTGGGATCTGGAGATGATTGTGCCGTATTCAATGTACCAGTTGATAATGAGCTTTGTACATCGACCGACACACTCATATCTGGCGTTCACTTTCCCCGAAGATGTACCGGTGAAATCGTCGCGCACAGATCATTGGTTGCAAATTTAAGTGATCTTGCTGCGATGGGGGCATCACCGGTTGGTTTTCTTTTGTCTCTTTCTCTGCCTGAAGCGACCAATAGTTGGCTTTCAAGTTTTGCGAATAGATTGTCGGAGCTTTCCGAACTTTATCGGATAATGTTGGTAGGTGGAAATATTGCGAAAGGCCCGTTGACCGTAACTATTACAGTACTAGGAACAGTACCCAAGGGAGACTCGCTGCTCCGAAGCAGCGCTCAAGTTGGTGAAGCGATCTTCGTTACAGGAGAGCTTGGGATGGCAGCTGCAGGTCTGAAAGTCGTTGAAGAAGGATTAAAAACATATGATTGTCTCAAATCTGCGTATTTATATCCCTCCCCACAACTAGAGTTTGCTCAGAGTTTGAGAAGTTATGCTTCAGCTTGCATCGACATCTCAGACGGATTTTTAGCCGATTTAAGCCACCTTTGTGATGATAGTAATGTTGGTGCAGAAATAGAAACTAGGCATATCTTCTTAAATAAGTCCCTGTGCTCATATGCCGGTAGCCGAGCACTAGATTTTGCATTATATGGGGGGGATGATTACGAACTATGCTTTTCTGTGCCCTTCTCCTCGGTGGAGTCTGTTTTGGAGTTGGCAACAATAAAAAAGACTCGTATTTCTCAGGTTGGATACACAACTGCAACGAAGGGGATTTCTCTAGTTAAAGGCAAAACAAAGGTTTCCGCAAAAATTAAGGGGTACACGCATTTCTAATAACCCAACTCTATGGGAAACCGTTAGTGATCCTATTTATTGCTTATCACTCGGTTTTGGAAGTGGTTTAGTCAAGATAGCTCCAGGAACCTGCGGGTCTCTTTTAGCGCTCCTTTTATATCTTCCACTGAGCTTACTACCTTTATGGATGTATATCACCAATCTTGTAGTTGCCTTTATATTAGGCATTTATGTATGCGGCGAAACAGCGAAAAGGTTGATGATTAAAGACCCTAGTTCAATTGTTTGGGATGAGTTTGTTGGATTGTGGATAGCGCTACTGTTCACTCCAACCAAGTGGTACTTTATTGTTTTGACATTTTTAATCTTTCGACTTTTTGATATTTTCAAACCTTGGCCGATTAGCCTTTTGGATAGAGAGCTAACGGGGGGGGTTGGAATTATGTTGGATGACGCTGCGGCAGGCCTTCTTACTTTATTTGTAGTACAACTTTTAGCTAGCGATTTAATAAATTTCGTACCCAAATAGTCACTAGGACTGAGTAGCCATCCGTGGCCGTATTTTTAATTGTTCTTTACTTAGTACTCATATTTCCAGTTCCTTGGACTATCAAATTAAAGATCTTTAGTGCCAAACTTTCGCGCGCTAGGGCATAACGTCAGCGTAATGTAGTGGAAAGTTCTTAGCGCTGCTAGAATTACAGAGCGCGCAAGGAGGGAATATGCCTGTAGTTTATGTTGCATCTTGTAAGCTGCCAACAAAGCATGCTGACTTTAGCATGCATATTTTTGAGGACTCAGCGACGGGTAAAGAACACGTTGCCCTAGTTCTCGGAGAAGTTCGTGGAAAAGATAATGTTCTATGTCGAATTCACTCTGAGTGTCTTACCGGGGATTCTTTGTTTAGTATGCGGTGTGACTGTGGTTCCCAATTAGAACTTGCCATGTCCCTAATTTCTGAGGCTGGTGCTGGGGTTATACTATATCTTCGACAAGAGGGTCGAGGAATTGGTCTCGTTAATAAAATTCGAGCCTATGAACTTCAGGATAAAGGAGCTGATACTGTAGAGGCGAATGAGCGACTTGGTTTTGATGCTGATCTTCGAGACTATACGATGTGTAAGGATATGTTCCGTTATCTTGAGGTATCGAATATTTGTCTTATGACAAATAATCCATTGAAGATTAAAGCTATGGAGAAGCTAAATATCTATGTTTCTCAAAGAATTCCAATAGAAACGGGACAAAACGGGCATAATGCCAGATACTTGGCAACAAAGGCGGGCAAGCTAGGTCATTTGTTTGGAAACAAAAAAAGTAAGTAGATGTCATGACTTCAAGCTGGCGCCAGCCGCCTCTTATGCTAATTGATTTAGCCGTCTTTCAATAGATTCAAGAACGCCCTGTTCGTCTAATCGGCACTCCTTAAGCATGTTTGCTGGCTTGTCTTGTCTAATAAAACTGTCAGGTATACCAAGATTAAGTATTTCCACATTAATTCGTTGGCTGTGAATTACCTCATTCACCGCAGACCCTGCTCCACCTGCGAGAACATTTTCTTCAATCGTCACTAGTAGGCTATGTTGGCTTGCGACTTCAAGGATTATTTCTATATCTAAAGGTTTAACAAACCGCATATCGATTAAACTAGCATTCAACTTTTCTGTGGCCAGTTTTGCGACTTGAACCATGCTGCCAAAGGCAAGGATTGCCACTCTGGCTCCTCGTTCTATAACCCTCGATTTACCTATAGGGAGTAAGTTCATTATTGCTTCAGTAGGCTGGCCAGGCCCTGGTCCTCTGGGGTAGCGAACCGTAGCAGGGCCATTGTAAAGATATCCGGTGTATAGCATTTGCCTTGCTTCGTTTTCATCGGAGGGCGTCATCACTATCAAATTTGGGATACACCTCATAAATGATAAATCGAAAACCCCAGAATGAGTGGGACCATCCTCTAATAAACCTGCACGGTCTATCGCAAATAAGACGTTTAGATTTTGTATAGCAATGTCATGAATTACTTGGTCATAGGCGCGCTGCAAAAAAGTCGAGTAAATGGCAACTACTGGTTTTAATCCACGCGAGGCCAAGCCTGCTGCCAGGGTGACTGCATGCTGCTCTGCTATGGCAACGTCGAAGTACCGTTCTGGGAACTGCTCTGAGAATGATATGAGGTCAGAGCCCTCGCGCATTGCTGGTGTTATACCAACTAGCAGCCCATCTCTGTTTGCCATATCGCATATCCAATCACTGAAAACATTGGAGTAGCTCGGTCTCTTAGCTTGCTTCGGAGTTTTTTGTTCTATTTTTGAAAGACTATGAGACCCTACGGGAGAAGCTTCTGCAGGGCCATAACCTTTCCCTTTTTTGGTAACGACGTGGAGAAACTGAGGACCTTTGAGATCTTTAATATTATTGAGAGTTTTTATGAGACCCTTTAAATCATGTCCATCAATTGGCCCCATATAATTGAATCCTAGCTCTTCAAATAGTGTCCCCGGGACCACCATACCTTTCATATGCTCTTCGGTTTTTCTGGCAAACTCCCAGGCGCGCGGGATGCGACTTAGAATTTTTTTACTACCCTCTCGCATTGAAAGGTATAGGCGGCTGCTGAGTATACGAGCGAAATATTTTGATAGACCTCCCACGTTGTGAGAAATAGACATGGCATTATCATTTAGTATTACTAGTAAGTCTGCTTCCGTATCGGTAACGTGGTTAAGTGCTTCAAAAGCTAGCCCTGCAGTCATAGCCCCATCGCCAATGACAGCGATTGTTCGATCCTTCTTTTCTTGCATCTTGCTGGCTATCGCCATCCCTAGTGCAGCACTAATAGACGTTGAGGAGTGACCCACCCCAAAAGTGTCATATCGGCTTTCTTCGCGAACAGGAAAAGGCGCGATTCCATCCGGTTTTCGTAATGTATGCATTTGATCGCGGCGTCCTGTCAATATTTTGTGCGGATAGGCTTGGTGCCCAACATCCCAAACAATTTGATCGTTAGGTGTATTGAAGACATAGTGGAGAGCTAAGGTTAATTCAACAACGCCAAGCCCTGCTCCGAAATGTCCACCTGTCCTTCCCACAATATAAATCAGGAAATGACGTAATTCGTTTGACAGCTTTAGGAGCGTTCTTTCCTCTAGGGATCGAATATCAAGGGGACTTTCTATCGAGTCCAATAAGGGAGTACTCGGCCTTTCTGTTGGTATAGTTTGAAACATGTCAGCTACGCTCTATCTATTCGAATAATTTTAACATTATTCATTCCTCAGTCGGCTTAGCGCTTTCGCGTTGCTAAAAAAAACGAGAGCTCCTCCAGAACTGCTCCATCCGGGCCCAATTCAGCTGCTAAGTCTCTCGCGATATTGCGCTGCTCATTCAATCTTCGAGTTGCTTCTTTTTCTCCCAAAATAGTAACGTAAGTAGCCTTTCCTTTCTTTTTATCGGACCCTTTGGGTTTGCCAATGGCCGCCTCATCAGCAGTCGCATCTAAGATATCGTCGCGGATTTGAAAGATTAGTCCCAAAGCATTTCCGAAGTCAGATATTAGTGAAAGCGTTAAGGGGTCTGCACCTGCAATTAGGCCTCCCATTCTGACACTGGATCTTATGAGTGCTCCGGTCTTTAACGAATGCATATAGGCGATATCTTTCAATTGGATTTTTTTATTTTGATAGGAGAGATCCAGTACCTGCCCTCCTACCATTCCGCTCGCTCCGATTGCTGTAGCTAACTCTGTAATGAGCGCAATCCTGGTTGAATGGGATAGGTCATTGGCTTTTGCAAGAACTTCAAAAGCGAAGGCTTGAATCGCATCACCTGCCAAGATAGCGATTGGTTCATTAAATTTTTTGTGACAGCTGAGTTCCCCACGCCTCATATCATCATCGTCCATGGCGGGAAGATCATCATGAATTAGTGAGTAATTATGGATAAGCTCGATAGATACTGCTGCTTTATCTGCGTGCTTAATGTTTTCCCCTAACATATCAGTAACAAGATAGGTCAGTATCGGTCGAACGCGCTTACCCTCTCCCAGGATGCTATATCGTATTGCTTCTTTGAGTACCTTTGGTGCCGTGAGTTGATTTAGGTGCAGAAGTAACTGGCTATTAGAACGTTGTTGAAGAGTCTCAATCTGTTTCGTAAGGTTGTTCGCCATTCTTTTCCATAAGTAATGAAACTTTTTGCTCTACTTCTTTTAATGCTTTTTGGCATTCCCTTGTCAGCTTGATTCCTTCCTCAAATATCTTTAACGAAGCCTCTAAGGAAAGTTCTCCGCTTTCCATCTGGTCGACTAGCCCCTCGAGTTTTTTTAAAGATGCCTCGAAAGGATAATGGATTTGTTTTGTCATATTATTCAATCTCTAAACATTACAATACCATAGCGACGCGAACGAATTTCGTCAACGTTCATTCATTTTTGTTATGCTGGCTGAGGATTTTTGTTCTAAGGGTGGAATTATTCGTGTGCACTTGTAACAGATGGTTAGCCGGAAACAAACACACTCTCCTTTTTTAGTTTTGACTAGGCTAAGCTCTCAGTCATAATAAAATGAGTTCTCTGGAGAAACCCGCAGTGATCCCTGAAAAATTGTCTCTGAAAATAATTAAAAGTGTTCTAGCGCAGTATATACCTCAAAGACCAATATTAAACGTAGTGGCTCAGGAAGCAGCTGTTGCTATTGTTATTCGATCTCACACGGATTTTGTCGAGGCACTTTTTATTCAGCGGGCTGTAAGAGACGGAGATCCCTGGTCGGGCGATATGGCCTTTCCTGGCGGACACAAGGATAATGTCGATTTAACTTTGCGTGAAACTGCTGAACGAGAAACGTTTGAAGAGGTCGGTATTAATTTAAATCAGTCAGCCTGTTTTCTTGGGGAGTTAGATTCTATTGAGATAAAACCCCGACGGTCCAAAGTTATTTTGGTAACACCGTTTGTCTATAATCTCTTCGATAAGGACTTTGTCCTCAATAAAAACTCCGAGGTCGCTGAGATATTGTGGGGATCTCTTGATGAAATGATTATAGGGGCATCCCATGTCAGTAAGGAAGTAAAAAGAAACGGTGTACTCCAGTATTTCCCTGGATACACATTAGATAACCAAATTATATGGGGTTTAACCTTCCGAATTCTTGATCAATTTTTTTCTCTAATCCGGCCTTTTGAAAGGCTTCAATAGATGAAAAATTCCTTCAAGGCCTCAACTTGGTTTTGCAGAGAACCGACTAACTAGGCTAATGATTTAATAAGTTGTTGGAACTAAATAAATAGGAGAGAAATTAGAAGTGGAAAAATTTTTTGCTGTTCTCGCCATTGCTCTGGATTTACTTGCTAATCAAAACTCATCCAACTATCCTGAAATATCCTACATTCAGAGCAATTAAAGTTAGAATGGTCATGCTAATACGGAATAGTTTGCTGTTTTAGACTACATTAGGCTTATTCAATTCTCACATAATAGATCTGCTTTAACTATGCAAAAGGCTAGAGTTTTTTCGCTATTAATAATCAATCATGTTGTTGTGTATTCCCTAGTTCTTTTTTTTTTAAGAGATCTTGATTCATATCAATGGCTAGCCCTTGCTTCGGCACTATTGATATTGGCTATCGCGCCAAACCTGATTATCCATTCTGCTCTTCGGTCCCTGAGACGTCGGGTCGAGGAGTCTAACCATCAATTGCAATGTAGGGACAGCGAACTTTTATTAGCAAAACAACGGTTATCCTCGTTGGAGAATTTGGATGCGTTAACAGGTTGTTATAACGAGAATTACTTTCTAGACGTTTTGAGAGAGTCCGTTGAAATGAGCGATCGAGGAGATTACGTTTTCACAGTAGCTGTTATTCGCTGTGATCAATTTATTGATGTTCTTAATCAATATGGGTTGTCTCAAGGAAATAAAGCGCTCAAGCTTTATGTGGGTGTTTTAAATAAAGTATTGCGTCGGACAGATACGATTGCTCGTTTGGGTTCAGATAAGTTCGGATTGATACTATCGGATACCTCAGAGAAAGAATCAGTTTTGGTGTTTAAGCAGATTAGTAAGTCGGTTAGTCACCTACGTTTAGTAAAGAAGCAGTATTCTAACCCCACAAACACAGTTGGTCTCGCGGGTTATTATGGGGAAGAGTCGGCCGAAGTCTTATTGAGACGAGCGGAGTCTGCCCTCCATGCGGCTATGCAAAAAGGGAAAGGAAATTTTACCGTTTTTGATAGTTTACGTTAGAGTTTTTTGTTAGGGCGAGGGCTGAGCTTCCCGTGCTTGTTCCATCGGATAGAGGTGAGTAAGTATTATATCTTTAATCAAATTTATGTGATCTTGAGAGGCGTTGAGCGCGGGTACATATCGAAATGCTTCGCCGCCCGCCTTTAAGAAGATTTCTCGGTTTTCAATATCTATTTCCTCGAGAGTTTCAAGACAATCAGTAGCAAATCCTGGGCAAACAACTAATACTTTGAGGATCCCCTGGCTTGGAAGGGCGGCCAGCGTTTCATCGGTATATGGTTTTAGCCAGGGCGCTGGACCAAATCGGGACTGATAGGAGAGTTTCCATTGGTGATCTCCGAGCTCAAGCTTACTGGCTACAAGTTTGGCTGTTTTTTCACATTGTGATTGGTACGGGTCTCCACGAGAACTTTGTGATTGCGGAATACCATGAAATGAGAATAACAACAGGGTTTTTGCGAAGTTGTCTTGTTCGTAGTTTCTGATCGAACGGCATAGAGATTCAATGTAACCAGGGTTATCGTGGTAGCCTGATAAGAATCTGGACGGAGGAACGGTTACTCTGTCCTTAAAAGCCCTCGCTACCTTATCAAAGCATGCACCGACTGTTGCACTCGAGTACTGGGGGAAAAGAGGTAAAAATAAAAACCGCTTCACTCCCAATCTTTCGATGTCATGAATAACATGCTGGATGTT
Organism: Pseudomonadota bacterium; assembly: GCA_036337195.1. Lineage (GTDB taxonomy): Bacteria > Pseudomonadota > Gammaproteobacteria > Pseudomonadales > Azotimanducaceae > UBA7455. Next base: position 54,229 of record JAYZES010000009.1, on the reverse strand, counting down.
AGGAGACCCGTAGGTCATAGCCGCTCTGACAATTATTTTTCTTGTTTTTAGAGATTTTTGTATTTTATCCTGAGTTGATTCAGCCAGCGCTTCAGAATACTCTCTAAGCGGCGCGCCTTTAGGACCCCAAATCGATTGATATTTTTCTACGAGTTTTGGTGGACGTAAATTCAGAATGACTAGATGTAGTATTGGGAGCCAAATCCACCTTGGCAAATCAACTACCCTAGGGTCTGAAAGGAATTCGGCTAAATATCGTCTGATCGCAGTTGCACTTGGCTCATTCGGTGTGCCGAGGTTGAGCAGCACGACCCCTAGATTCGGTTTGTTCATCAAATTGTATTTAGAGTTGACCGCTCGCTATTCATGCATCTGCTTCGATATTGTAAAACTATCTCCAACCTTGGCATTTAGAGTTTCAGCAGCATTTCTTTCATTCCTAGCGAACCGTAGTTTGTCTTCCCAGTTGATGAATGAAATCCAGCCTCCAATTTCCACATCTGAGTAAGATCTACCAAAGTATACTGTAATTTTCGTTCCTCGGTAATCCATAATAAAGTGATTATTCACTGTTATACCAAGAGATTCCATCGCCGCGGATGTTATCGAGCTCTCCAAATTCCCGTACTCCTCGGAAATACTTTGAACGGTACCAATCATAGATTCTGCACTCGTCGATACTGGTGTCAGAATGAACAGTAATGCCAAGAGATTTTTCATATTAGTTCTCTTTTTCGTAAATTGAATAAGGCTGCCTCCTTTAACGCGCCAAATCAAGTACTCTATGCTTTCATCTTCGTATGATCATTCTTTTTTATATACTCTTACGAATCCCTGAGGAACTCCCTGCGGAGAGTCATTGTTCCTAGAGTTACTTATTAGATCTAACTCACCCAAGAAAACTAGACCTCTAAAATCTTCTTTGATTTCATCTCCGGAGTACAAAAGGTATACGGTTTTGGGCTTGGCTTCTTCTACAATCTTGTTAGCCAAAAGGTCAGCATTGTTGTCATAGTTATAGATCGTACCAAAATCACTGAACTTGAAATCCATAACGTTGTAAGCCTTTCGATTACAGAAATTCCCTTGGTATATCATTGCAGCACTTTCCTTAATAACTCCGAGTGATGCGAGATTGATGAGATTATGTTTAGCAAGGGCGGCAAGCTCTTCGTCAGATTCAATTCCCCACGCGGATATTCCCATTGATGATGCAAGCGCAACGATCCTTCCATCACCGCATCCGGCATCGAGGAAAGGTTCAGCTTTGTCAATGACTCCAGTACCGATAAGGTGAACGAATGCTTGGTGGATTATGTTAAGTGATGAAGGTATGAAAACTCCCGAATTGGTCTCTTTGAAGTAGCCCATTGAAAATTTATCAACAAGTTTTCTATTAATTACTTCGTAATACGTTTCGATCAATTCTAAAGAAGTTATAGTGTTCGGGTCCCGTAATGCTTTAAAGAACGTCTACAATTTTAAAACAGAAAATCAGACCTAAATCAACAGATCAATTAAAGTAAAAATCAACGCACAGCTCAATTTTTCTAAGCCTTTTTGTGGTCGACGGTCTATTTGACAAAAAATATACTCTTTCTATTTTTGAAATTTTTCCCTCAGTGGAAGTGGCCTCATGCATTTGGAATTAAGTAACGTTTATTTGCTGTTATCCTTCGTGGGATTTAGAAGCGTTAACGGTTTTATTTAAACTGGTGGAGGTGGCGGGAGTTGAACCCGCGTCCGTCAGTACTCTGCCTTTGGCTCTACATGCTTAGTTCGTCTACTATTTAACCCTTCACTAGCCCAACGAACAGGGATTAAAGGGCGAGCTTGCTTTATTTTTAACTGCTTTAACCACAAGCTGGGTCTGGCAGCTGTCCCATGAGTCGAGCCCCTAGTTTGAATACATGGGCACATTCGCCCTAGGGTAAGCTTACTTAACTAATCCCTTACGGAAGTTTCGGCGTAGGCCGAAAATTAAGCAGCTAGTGCGTAGTTTTCGTCGTTGGCAACTATAATAGTTGCAGAGATTTTTTAACGAGAGTCACTACCCTCTCGGCATGCTCCTCAGGGTTCGTCACCGGCGTCGAAGCCAAGTCACCCCCAAAACGCTTTTTTAACTAAAATTCCACAACCTCCTCAGCGATTATACTGTTTCATCACGCGCTGCCTATCTATTTTCCACTCTCTTTCTCTAATGGCAGCGCGTCTGTCATGAGCTTTCTTACCTGTCGCAAGGGCAATTTCACATTTAACTAAATTGCCTTTCCAATAGAGTGCAATGGGGATACAGGTTTGTCCCTTAACCCTAATAGCCCCTATCAGTTTAGCAAGTTCTTTCTTATGAAGAAGTAACTTTCGTGTCCTTTTAGGATCTGCTAGTACGTGAGTTGAAGCAGTTTTTAACGGCGTGATATTGCAGCCCAGAAGAAATGCTTCACCGTCCTTCAAAAGGGCGTATGTATCTGTTAACTGTGCTTTACCCTCCCTCAGGGCTTTTACCTCCCAACCGGCTAATTGTACTCCGGCTTCGAAGGTTTCATGTAATGTGTACTCGAATCTCGCTTTTTTATTCTGCGCGATTGTACTAGCGTTGTTCCTTCTGGCCATGCTCACCTCAACCGTTCCTAATTATAGGCAGCAAAGCTGTAAAGTATACAATTATGGGTTGTCGAGCATTAACAAATACTCGACAATCAATATTTTATGGGCTTAAAGAAAGTTTGGAGAGAGGAGTAGTTTGGTGACAACTAATTCAATCCATGGAATGTGGTCATCGCGTTTGATGTTTATCCTAGCTGCCTCGGGCTCAGCGGTGGGGCTTGGTAATATCTGGCGCTTCCCCTACGTGGCGGGGGAAAATGGAGGCGGCGCTTTCGTCATGGTTTACTTAGTCTGTATTTTTTTGATCGGCATTCCAATTATGGTTTCTGAAATTATCATTGGTCGATCAGCAAGAAAAAGTCCTATTAACGCGATGGCTGCTGCCGCTTCAAAATCTGCTGTATCCATGAAATGGCAACTAGTAGGTTGGATGGGGGTAGTAGCCGGATTTATGATTCTTTCCTTCTACGCGGTTATAGCGGGATGGGTATTATCCTACGTTTTTCAGTTAGGTTCTGGAGTCTTTACGGATAGCAGCAGTGAGTTGGCAGAAGGAATATTTTCAAATTTTGTGGGCAATGTTTGGGAAGTGTTAGCCTGGTTTACCATTTTTTTGGTAAGTACGATCCTAATCACAGCAAGAGGGGTTAGTTCTGGTTTAGAGGTTGCTGTAAAATATTTAATGCCGATATTGTTTTGCCTTTTGATTGCTTTGGTTATTTATTCCGCTACAACTTCCGGACACTTCATGGAAGGTGCTAACTTTCTGTTTTCTCTCAATTTTGAAAAGCTGACTTGGAATAGCATCTTGGTTGCGATGGGTCAGGCTTTTTTCACCCTTAGTTTAGGGATGGGTGCGATTATGGCCTATGGCGCTTATATGCCGAAAGATGCATCAGTTATAGGTACCGCTACTACAATTGCTTTAATGGATACTGGGGTAGCGCTTATGTCAGGACTAGTGATATTTCCTCTAGTCTTTGCTAATGGCCTGGAAAGTGCTGCCGGTCCTGGTCTTATGTTCATTACTCTGCCTCTGGCCTTTGGCCAGATGGCTGGTGGTCAACTTTTCGGGTGTATATTCTTTGTACTTGTGGCATTTGCAGCAATTACATCAGCTATTTCGCTTATAGAGCCAGCGATAGCATGGATTGTAGAGAAGCAAAAAACCTCACGACATACCGCAGCCTTGACAGTAGGAGGCTGTGTTTGGCTGCTTGGATTGGGAAGTGTTTTTTCTACAAATATCTGGTCGGATGTATTTATCTTTGACGACATGACCTTTTTGGACTCCATGGATTATTTCACCAACAACATAATTTTACCTTTGGGAGGTATTTTTATAGCGGTTTTCGCTGGTTGGGTATTATCAAATAAAATTCTCGATAATGAGCTGATGCATGATGGGCGGTACTATCCGATCTGGAAATTTCTCTGTAGATTCATTGCGCCCGTGGGAGTCTCCGTAGTATTTATTATGGCCTTACTCCAAGGCAAATGAGGACTGTTTTGCAAAGCGTTTTGGTGCCTCACAGTGCAGAAAAAGTTTTTGAGGTGGTTAATGATGTAGAATCCTACCCTAGTTTTTTACCTTGGTGCTATGGTAGCGAGATTTTAAGTCACTCATTGACTGAAATCGTTGCTCGATTGGATATCTCTGGTGCAGGGGTGAAAAGGAGTTTTACGACCAGAAACCGCATTGTCCCTTTCGAGAGGATTGAAGTTAGCCTAGTGCAGGGGCCTTTCGCCGAACTCGAGGGTTGCTGGAAATTTAAGTCAATAGCAGATTTGGGTTGTAAGGTGGAGATGGAACTATCGTTTGATCTTGGTTCCTCTATTCTAGAATTCCCTTTTTCCAAGACGTTTGATAATACAGTCAAGAAGCTTGTCGATGCCTTTTGTATCAGGTTAGAACAACAGAACGCTTAGTTGAGAACTCGCTTTTAGAATAGGAGTAACGTCCGTTATAAGTATGCTGGTGGTTAATTAGACGCATTATAATGGAAGTATTCTTTCGTCTAGTATAGGAGGGAATTTCCTTCAGAAATCCTCTTAGATCTAAAACAGCAAGTTGATTGGTATTTGAAGAGAAAATGTTTTTCGCTTTATCATGACGGTTCTGAAGGGTTTCGAGGCCTCTTTTTCCGTTTTTTCAATAGGTTCTGGGGTGAAGAGTCAAAAAGATTCAACAAGCAAGGGTAGATTAATCTTCTTTAGACGGGGATTTGCTGGTCTCAAAAACGCTTAGTTCATCCTCAAGAAAGTGAAGAACCAGTACTTCTCGTTGAATTTCACCACCTGAGATTTGAATCGTATAAACATAATTCCATTGATCTCGGTTGAGAGCATCGCCTAATACTGGATTGCCAAGGATGTACCTTACCTGACTTCTGGTCATTCCTGGCTTTAGCTTATCAATCATCATCTGAGTTATAACGTTTCCTTGCTGTACAGAAATCCTATGCACCCCGGGAAAGCTAAATGTTGAGCAGCCAACAGCGGTAAAGATAAAGACGAGGATTATGTTTTTCACTATGGCTATTTTGGACCGAATAGTTTCTATACAATACATGATAACTTTCCTAGACTACCATCACCACAATTTTCAGACTTAGAATGAGTGAGCCCAAAGAACTAAAACAGCACGGTCTAAAAGCGACAGTACCGCGGCTAAAGATACTTGAACTTATGGAAAGTTCTGAAGTACGTCACTTTAGCGCTGAAGATATTTATAAGCATTTGTTAGATGGCGAAGTTGAACTTGGTCTGGCGACAGTTTATCGAGTTCTAACTCAGTTTGAGTCAGCTGGCATTGTAATCAGACACAATTTTGAGGAGGGCCACTCAGTCTTCGAGTTAGCGAGGGAAGAACATCATGACCATATCGTATGTGTTAGGTGTGGGAAAGTAGAGGAATTCCATGACCATGAGATTGAAAAAAGGCAAAAATTGATTGCCGACAGCTTAGGGTTTGAGCTCACAGATCATAACCTAAATTTGTACGGATTATGCCCAGCTTGTAGACAAGGTTATTACTGAGCATTTGTCAAAATTTGTTCGGCATGTGCAACCGATTGTTTCGTTATTTCAATTCCTCCTATCATCCGCGCTAATTCCTGGACCCTGAGTGATCTATTAAGGGGAGCTACTTGTATTCTGTCTTCTTGCTTGTTAACTCTCAAGTGCTGATGCCCTTGAGCCGCCACCTGTGCGAGATGGGTAACGCAAATGATTTGGGCTTTTTCGCCTAAGTCCCTAAGAAGGGTACCGACTACCTCTGCAGTAGCACCGCCAATACCCACATCCACCTCATCAAAGACAAGGGTAGGAATTTTAGAGGTATTAGCAGTCACGACTTGTATAGCCAAGCTAATTCGAGACAACTCCCCACCCGATGCTATCCGAGTAAGAGGTCCTGCGGCATATTTTTTGTTCGTACTAATTAGGAATTCAACATCTTCTGCGCCATTTTTGTAGACATTATCCGCTGGTTTATTGTTTAGGCTAACCTCAAACTTGGCCTCTGTCATTCCTAGCTGCCAGAGCTTTTGGGTAACCGCTGACTGCAAAGCCAGGCCTTGACGACGTCTTTTTTCGGTAAGTCTGTTAGCTAATTCTTGATACTTTTGTCCATTTTGCGAAAGTTGTTCCTCCAGCTCACGTAGTTCCGAATCTAAATTCTTCAAAGACGCAATCTCCTTTTCTATCTCCATAGTCACATTGAGCAGGTGATTTGCTTTTACGTGATGTTTTCTCGAGATATCGTAAATTGAGGAGAGTTTCTTCTCTACTATCGATAATCTTTCAGGATCAACAATAAAATTACCGATCATCGATTGAAGATCGTCACTGGCTTCTTCCACTTGTATTTGACTGCTATTGAGTAACTCTATAACGTCCCTAACCTTCGGGTCGTCAATAACGGATAGAAGTTCAATAACGCGAGCTAACATCCCTAAAATATTGTTGCTATCGTTACTCCGACAGAGATTAATCGCATCACTACAATTTTTCAGTATTTCCTCCGCGCTGGATAACCGTTTTTGTTCATTTTCGAGCAGAGCGACGTCATTCTCTCTTAGATCTAAAGCATGGAGTTCACTCAGTTGATACTCCAATAGCTGAAGCTTAGAGTGTTCTTTTCCAAGGTTGCTAACTAATTCCTTGAGTTTTTTTTCCTGAGACTGATGGACTTGGGCGATCGTTTCTATCTTTTTCACCAACTCCTGATGTTCGCCAAACTCATCGAGGATTCTAAGTTGGTTATCACGAATTAATAACGATTGATGCTCATGTTGAGAATGGATATCTGCCAGGAAGTTACCCAAGTAGCTCATATCGGCTAAAGTGCTTGGAATCCCGTTGATGTAACCTTTTGAGCGCCCCTCTCTTGTTATTATTCGCCTGAAAATGCACAAGTTATTATCCTCTAATTCGCGGTCTCTCATCCATCGTAAAACGGGTTCATTATTGGATATATCGAAAGTCGCGCTTATCTCCGCCTTGTCAGCGCCGGCTGTTATCATCTTTGTATCTGCTCGGCTTCCCAGTGAGAGCGATAAAGCGTCAAGCATGATGGACTTTCCAGCTCCGGTTTCGCCAGTCACTGCGGACATTTTACTTTCGAACTCAATATCTAAGTCGTTCGCCAAGGCAAAGTTTTGAATGTTTAAATTGATCAGCATGATTTTAAGTATTCCCTAATTTCGCAATTAAACTTGACCATGAAGCTTCGCGCAATCACCTAAGCAATATTTCTATTGTCGTTGAGAGACTTCTTTAATATGTATTTGTTGATCCAAAGAAATGATGGCCCCGCGCCATGAAAGTTGAAATCACTGAGAAAGCCCAGTAAGTCCTAAAAACTCTCGTCGAGCACTAAAAAGTGCGTGATTCCTATTATTGAAGCTATCGCGTGCTTGTTGGGTGCCGTTATGGATTATCCTGGTAGTCGAAGTTTAGGGATGATGAGCACTTGAATGTAACTGCCTAGTCCCCATATGACCAAATAATCAAATAGGATGGGTTATAGCCGATGTCCGATTCAGAGGAGACAGAAAAAGGGAGTATTTCTGCTAATACAGGAGAAATTTCACATTGTTCTGACGAAGCTTCAGCTAATACAGAGGAAGCATTACATTGCTCTAACGAAGCTTCAGAGGATAATCAGTGCAAGGCCACCGAAAATATTCAAGATCTTCTTGCAGAAATAGAAAGCCTCAGAGACAAGGTCCTGCGTGCAGAAGCCGAAATGCAAAATGTCCGTCGTAGGGCAGACAGGGACGTCGAAAATGCCCATAAATTTGGTCTGGAGCGACTTGTGCAGCAAATTCTGCCAGTCGTCGATAGCTTAGAAAAAGCTCTTGAGGCTAAAACAAATCAGGATGATCCTGTTATTCAGGGCGTAGAACTAACCTTCAAGCTTCTGCAAGATCTCATGTCCAAAGAATCTATTAATGTTATCGACCCTCTTGGGGAGCCCTTTGATCCGAATCTTCATGAGGCCATGTCAATGATTGAGAATCGCGAGTTGGAACCTAATTCAGTGTTCGCAGTTGTGCAGAAAGGTTATACATTGAACGAACGGTTAGTTAGGCCAGCTATGGTTATGGTCACAAAAGCGCCGAATGAAGATTGAGAGCTTGAAAATCGCGATGGAAGGCCAATATACCTCGTAGTTTAGTTAAGTACCCGATAGGGTTACTGTAAAGAAAGGAGATAAATTAGTATGGCGAAAATGATTGGTATTGACTTGGGGACTACCAACTCCTGCGTGGCAGTGATGGAAGGTAAGGATTCTAAAATTATTGAGAATGCGGAAGGAGACCGCACCACACCCTCTATAGTGGGCTATACAGAAGACGAAGAAATATTAGTTGGTCAGGCGGCGAAACGTCAGGCAGTCAGTAATCCCAAGAACACTGTCTTTGCTGTAAAGCGGCTCATTGGTAGGCAATTCGAAGATGACGTGGTTCAGAGAGATATCAGTATGGTGCCCTATGATATAGCGAAGGCTGACAATGGAGACGCCTGGGTAGACATCAACGGCAACAAGATGGCGCCACCGCAAATTTCCGCTCAGGTCCTTAGTAAGATGAAGAAGACCGCTGAGGATTATCTCGGAGAAGAAGTTACAGAAGCGGTCATCACAGTTCCAGCATATTTTAACGATTCACAGAGACAAGCAACGAAGGACGCCGGACGCATAGCGGGACTTGACGTCAAACGCATTATCAATGAACCGACCGCCGCAGCCCTTGCCTATGGGATGGATAAGGCATCCGGTGATTCTACGATAGCAGTTTACGACCTCGGAGGAGGTACCTTCGATATTTCGATCATTGAAATAGCTGACGTAGATGGAGAAAAACAGTTCGAAGTCTTATCCACAAATGGTGACACATTTTTGGGGGGTGAAGATTTCGACCTAAGAATTATAGACTATCTCGCTGAGGAATTTAAAAAAGAGCATGGGATGGATCTGCACAGTGATCCACTGGCTCTACAGCGACTTAAGGAAGCCGCAGAAAAGGCAAAGATTGAATTATCTAGCAGCGGTCAAACAGAAGTGAATCTACCCTATATAACAGCTGATCAGTCGGGTCCAAAGCATTTAGTTATAAAACTAACCCAGGCCAAGTTGGAGTCACTCGTCGAAGACTTGGTCGAAAGGACCCTAGAACCAGTGAGAACGGCACTAAAGGATGCAGATGTTAGTGTCTCAGCTGTCGATGACATTATTCTGGTCGGAGGGCAAACGCGAATGCCCCTCGTTCAAAAAAAAGCCAAGGAGTTTTTTGGTAAAGAACCCCGTCGTGATGTGAATCCAGATGAAGCTGTTGCGATGGGCGCTTCTATTCAGGCAGCCGTTCTTTCCGGCGATGTGAAGGATGTCTTATTGTTGGATGTAACCCCTCTATCCCTAGGTATAGAAACAATGGGCAGCGTTATGAGCACTTTGATTGACAAGAACACAACGATCCCAACGAAAAAAGCACAAGTGTTTTCAACGGCAGAGGATAATCAGCCCGCCGTTACCATTCATGTGTTGCAAGGGGAACGAAAGCAAGCTGGACAAAATAAATCGCTGGGTAGGTTTGATTTGTCGGACATACCCCCTGCTCCGCGCGGAGCTCCTCAGATCGAGGTAAGTTTTGATCTCGATGCCAACGGTATCCTCAATGTCTCCGCTAAGGACAAAGCCACGGGGAAGGAGCAATCTATAGTTATTAAAGCCTCCAGCGGCCTTTCCGACGAAGATATTGAAGCCATGGTGGCAGACGCCGAATCTCATGCAGAGGAAGATAAAAAGTTTGAGGAACTAATAACATCTCGGAACACAGCCGACAGTATGATTCATGCCACTAAAAAAACTCTTGAAGAGTCCGGTGACAAAGTGTCGGATGAGGAAAGGAAAAAAATCGAGTCGGCGATAACAGACCTTGAAGGGGTTTTAAGTGGGGATAACAAGGTTGATATCGATGCTAAGACCCAAGCCTTAACGGAAGTATCGTCAGCACTGGCGCAGCGCATGTATTCCGAGGAGGCTCAGGGGTCAGAAACGTCGGCGTCCAGTGGTGAATCTCAGACTAGTCCGGAAGTAGATAGCGATGCAGTGGATGCCGAGTTTGAAGAAGTGAAGGATGACAACAAGTAGGTGGAGTCTCTGCGGCCCGAAAAGATGTGGCTTTAAGCATCTGCTCCCTGCATAGCCCCGGTGCTTGAAAAAATAAATATTGGCTAAAGTGAGCTCAAAAAAATAATGCCAACAAAACGAGATTACTACGACGTCCTTGGACTCTCTAGGGATGCTTCTGAACGCGATGTGAAAAAGGCTTATCGCAAACTAGCCATGAAGTATCATCCAGACCGAAATCCTGGGGACACAGAGGCAGAGGAAAAATTTAAGGAACTTAGTGAAGCTGCCGATGTGCTATCCGATCAAGAAAAAAGGGCTAGCTATGACCAATTTGGTCATTCAGCGTTTGAAGGTGGAGGAACCGGCGGATTTAGCGGCTCAGGGAATTTTAGTTCGATCTTTGAAGATGTTTTCGGTGATATTTTTAGTGGAGGCCGTGGGGGTGGCCAGCGTGCTCATCGAGGTGCTGATCTTAAGTACGTTTTGGGACTATCTTTGGAGGACGCAGTAAGAGGTACCAAGCCCAAGATAAAAATCGAGACACCCGTTGAATGTATGGAATGTCTAGGATCTGGCGCAAAAAAAGGGTCATCACCTATTGATTGTGTGCAATGTGGAGGAACCGGTCAGGTAACTAGTCGCCAAGGTTTTTTTTCGATGCAAAGTACGTGTCCTCGATGTCGAGGGGCAGGAAAGGTTATTTCAGATCCTTGCGTAAGATGTCAGGGACAAGGGCGGCATGAAGAGGAAAAAACCCTTTCGGTTAAGGTACCCCCAGGTGTGGACACCGGGGACAGAATCCGGCTCTCTGGACAGGGGGAGCCTGGTTTAAATGGGGGTCCCCCTGGAGATCTCTATGTTCAAGTTGAAGTAAAAGATCATCCGATCTTCACTCGTGAGGGCGAAAATCTTTATTGCGAAGTTCCAATCAGTTTCGTTTCTGCAGCTTTAGGGGGAGACCTTGAAGTTCCGACTCTAGAGGGTCGGGTTAGCCTTAAGATTCCGTCCGAAACCCAGACAGGAAAGTTGTTTCGTCTTCGCGGTAAGGGGGTAGATGTAACCCAGGTCCGTGGTGGCGGTATTGGAGATTTATATTGTCGTATCGCTGTGGAAACGCCAGTTAATCTGTCGAAAAAACAAAAGGAACTGTTGAAGGAATTTGCCGAAGAAAGTAGTGATAAACAATCTCCAAAGCAAGCTTCCTGGTTTGAGGGGGTTAAGAACTTCATCGAAACTCTCACTGAATAAATCAGTCAAGGGATACAAAAACATCGTATAATCTAACAACCTTTAACGTGAACGAGTTTGTTATGATAAATGTGGGGGTTGCAGGTGCTGCCGGGAAAATGGGAAAAACCCTCATTCAGGCAATAGCTGAGGCCGACGAGTTCAGACTCACGGCAGCGATAGAGCGGGCAGGGTCTTCAGTGTTAGGCCGAGATTCTGGAGAACTAGCAGGTTTAGGTAGAAACGGGGTTAAGATAACAGATAATGTCGAGTCCGCGTGTGACACTTTTTCGATACTAATTGATTTTACAATTGCAAAAGCGACAGTAGAAAATATTAACATTTGTTTAGCCAATAATCGAAAGATGGTAATTGGTACAACTGGCCTGACGGAATCTGAAACTGATGAAATGGTTTCCGCCTCACGTAAAATAGCAATCGTGCATGCATCAAACTATAGCGTTGGAGTCAATGCTTCATTTAAGCTGGCAGAAACAGCAGCAGCGGTTCTCGGTGACGATGTGGACATAGAGATCATAGAGGCTCACCATCGGCACAAAGTAGATGCTCCGTCAGGTACGGCGTTAACTCTTGGAGAGGTTGTCGCCTCCCAGTTGGGCAGAAAGCTTGAGGATGTCGCTATCTACGGACGGCAGGGTCTTGCGCAGACGAGACCCAGAAATGCTATTGCATTTCATTCGTTAAGAGCAGGGGATATCGTCGGTGACCACACTGTAGCATTCGTTGGTCATGGCGAACGTTTAGAGATTACCCATCGTGCTCAAAGCCGTATGAATTTCGCTCAAGGAGCACTAAGAGCAGCTAAATACATTACAAATCAGTCGAAGGGTCTCTTCAGTATGCAGGATGTTCTGGGGTTCAAAAAAATTAAAGTATAATTTTTCTAGAAACTAGGCCGCGCTTCTTCTAGAATTGTGACTTAGTATGACACTCTCACAACTAGATGAAAAAGCGAGATGGAAGCAATTCCAATCTCGCTTTTTTTTGAGCTCTAGACTTTATTTGGAGGCCTATTTTTGATCACTAACGCTGTACTTGCCCTGGAGAACGAGATGGTCTTTGATGGTCTGGCGATTGGGGCTTTTGGTGAAGCGGTTGGAGAAGTTGTTTTTAACACCGCAATAACTGGCTACCAAGAGATACTCTCCGATCCTTCATACGCTAAGCAGATCATTACATTGACTCACCCTCACATTGGAAATACTGGTGTCAACTCAGATGATAACGAGTCTAATAAGATTTGGTCAGCAGGACTAATTATTCGTGATTTACCCTTGGTTGCTAGTAGTTGGAGAAAGCAAGAGTCCCTATCTGAGTATCTGAAGAGAAATAATGTTATTGGTATTGCAGAGATTGACACAAGGAGATTGACGCGGGTACTTAGGAATCAAGGAGCCCTTAACGGATGTGTTGTTGCATCATCAGAAATCAGTGATGCGAAGCGAGAGAAGGCTATATTAAGGGCAAAGGAGTTCCCAGGATTAAATGGCATGGATCTAGCTGATCAAGTTTCGGTTAAAAGGGCTTACGACTGGCGGCAAGGAACGTGGGATCTTGGAAAAGGTTATCGTAGTCTGGGTGATACCCTTTTCCACGTAGTTGCATATGATTTTGGTGTGAAGAAAAATATCCTAAGAATGATGGTAGATCGAGGTTGTAGAGTTACTGTGGTGCCTGCAAAAACCTCAGCAGAGGAAGTTCTTTCATTGGAACCAGATGGGGTATTCCTTTCTAATGGACCAGGGGATCCAGATCCTTGTAAGTATGCGATTAGGTCAATTAAACAACTTCTTCAAACGAACACTCCTATATTTGGGATTTGTCTGGGTTTACAGCTACTAGCTTTATCAGCAGGCATGTCAACGAAAAAAATGGGTCATGGGCATCATGGGGCTAATCATCCTGTGGAAGATCTGGTTAATGGTACTGTGATTATCACTAGTCAGAATCATGGCTTTTGCATTGAAGATTCAGCCTTGCCTGACAATGTGGTAGTAACACATCGTTCCTTATTCGATAAGTCCCTTCAAGGTATACATTTATCAGACAGGCCTGCGTTTGGATTTCAAGGGCATCCTGAGGCCAGTCCAGGTCCTCATGACGCCAGTTCTCTCTTTGACCATTTTATTAAATTGATGAGCAGACAAAAATATGCCCAAGAGAACTGACATAAAGAGCGTTTTAATCATAGGTGCTGGTCCAATCGTAATCGGTCAAGCATGCGAATTTGACTATTCCGGGGCTCAGGCTTGTAAGGCCCTTCGAGAAGAGGGATTCCGCGTTATTCTCGTTAACTCGAACCCGGCAACTATAATGACTGACCCCTCTATGGCAGATGCAACATATATTGAACCGGTCTTGTGGCGCAATGTTGCTAATATAATCGACAAGGAGCGGCCAGATGCTTTACTTCCTACAATGGGTGGGCAAACGGCTTTGAATTGTGCTCTTGACTTATCTAGAGAAGGTGTTTTAGAGCGCTTTGGCGTAGAACTTATAGGTGCTAAAAAGGAAGCGATAGATCGAGCAGAGGATCGTCAATTGTTCGATAAGGTAATTAAATCAATCGGTCTTGAAACACCCCGGAGTGCGATAGCGCACTCGCTTGAAGAGGCCAGGACGGCTCAGCAGTCATTGGGATTCCCTTGCGTAATTCGTCCTTCTTTTACTATGGGAGGGACTGGCGGTGGAATAGCCTATAATCATGAAGATTTCGAGGAGATCTGTGCCCGCGGTCTTGATCTATCTCCGACTACCGAGCTGCTCATTGATGAATCCCTCCTTGGATGGAAAGAATATGAGATGGAGGTTGTTAGAGATAAAAAAGATAATTGCATTATTGTTTGTTCTATCGAGAATCTTGACCCGATGGGTATTCACACCGGTGATTCAATCACTGTAGCTCCGGCTCAAACTCTCACTGATAAAGAATATCAGCTTATGCGCAATGCCTCGCTAGAGGTATTAAGAGCTATTGGAGTAGAAACTGGGGGATCTAATGTTCAATTTGCTGTTGATCCAGATTCTGGCCGGCTCGTTGTGATTGAAATGAATCCCAGAGTGTCTCGATCTTCTGCGTTAGCCTCTAAAGCGACGGGTTTTCCAATAGCTAAAGTGGCAGCTAAGCTTGCCGTGGGGTATACCCTTGATGAGTTATCGAATGAAATTACAGGGGGTAGGACACCAGCTTCATTTGAGCCATCAATAGATTATATCGTCACCAAGATTCCTCGTTTCACTTTTGAGAAATTTCCTCAGGCCGAAAAGGTACTAACTACTCAGATGAAGTCCGTTGGGGAAGTTATGGCCATGGGTAGGACCTTTCAGGAGTCCCTGCAAAAGGCGCTTAGGGGCTTGGAAACAGGGATCGATGGACTCACTCCTCTAGTGACCAAGGGGATTGATTTAGAAACAGTCCTTCGAAGAGAAATGAAAATCCCCGGTGCAGACCGTATTAGGTATTTAGCAGATGCATTTCGGCACGGTTTTGATTTAGTTGATATTAAGGAACTTACGGGTATTGATCCTTGGTTCCTTTCGCAAATCCAGGAGATTATTCGTGTCGAGCGAAGGATAACCAACATAGATCTAAATGGTATTACCAAGGATGAAATGTTTAGTTTTAAGCAGAAAGGATTCTCTGACTCTCGACTTGCATCTCTACTCAGTGAAACCGAATCCAAGGTTCGTGACGTTCGTTTGTCTCTCGGCGTAAGACCTGTATACAAGAGAGTCGATACTTGCGCGGCGGAGTTCGAGACTGCTACGGCTTATATGTATTCTACATATGAGTCTGAATGCGAAGCAAGACCTACTAATCGAAGTAAAATCATAGTACTTGGTGGTGGGCCTAATCGAATTGGTCAGGGAATTGAATTTGATTATTGTTGCGTTCATGCAGCTATGGCGATGCGTGAAGATGGGTATGAAACGATTATGATAAATTGTAATCCAGAAACAGTTTCGACGGATTACGATACTTCGGATCGTTTATATTTTGAACCTCTTACCCTCGAAGATGTGTTGTCAATTGTTGACTTAGAGAAACCCAAAGGGCTAATTGTGCAGTTTGGGGGGCAAACACCTTTGAAATTAGCGAGAGATCTTGAACTAGCCGGTGTTCCTATAATGGGGACATCGCCTGATGCTATAGATCGAGCTGAAGATAGAGAGCGCTTTCAGGAGATGATCACGGCGCTAGGACTTATGCAACCTCCGAATAAAACCATAAAACATGTTGAAGAAGGTATAGAATCTGCAAAAGAAATTGGCTATCCGCTTGTTGTTCGTCCGTCTTATGTATTAGGTGGTAGAGCCATGGAAATAGTACATGATGACGATGAGTTGACGAAATACATGCAGGAAGCGGTTCAAGTTTCAGACCAATCGCCCGTCTTGCTTGATCGATTTCTTGATCAGGCAATTGAAGTAGATATTGATGCAGTTTGTGATGGCGAAGACGTGGTTATTGGTTCAATCATGGAGCATATTGAGCAAGCAGGAGTGCATTCAGGAGATTCCGCGTGCTCCTTGCCGCCTTATAGCCTTACAAAAAGCATTACAGACGAAATGAAGCGGCAGGTAAAGGAGATGGCTCTGGAATTAAAAGTAGTCGGTCTTATGAATGTTCAATTAGCGGTTCAGAATAATGAAATCTATGTTCTGGAAGTGAATCCTAGAGCATCTAGGACAGTACCATTTGTTTCAAAATGCATTGGTAAATCTTTGGCTAAAGTTGCTGCACGCTGTATGGCTGGCACCAGCTTGCCCGAGCAGAGATTTACAGAAGAGACCATACCAGAGTTTTATAATGTTAAAGAGGCGGTATTCCCGTTTGGTAAATTCCCTGGTGTCGATCCTATACTTGGTCCTGAAATGAAATCTACCGGTGAGGTGATGGGTGTCGGAAAAACTTTTGGGGAAGCATATTCAAAGGCTCAAGCTGCTGCAGGAGATCCGATACCTGAAAAAGGGTGTGTATTTGTTAGTGTTAGGGACGCTGATAAGTCCCAATTACCGGAGCTCGCCCAGGATTTACTGGATCTTGGCTTCAATATTTTTGCCACAAGGGGAAGCGCCCGCACGATTGCAGACGCTGGTATGGATGTCCAGATCGTAAATAAAGTAATAGAGGGCCGTCCACACGTGGTGGATATGCTTAAAAACAAGCAAATAGATTTCATAATAAATACCACAGAAGGTAAACAAGCCATCGCCGATTCATTTACGATTCGTAGAACAGCTCTTCAGCAAAAGGTTTGTTATACGACAACTATGGCAGGCGGTAGGGCGAGCATTGAAGCGGTTCGCCATGGTGCGGATGTTTCGGTTCACCGCTTACAGGACTTGCATTTATCCATACCTTGAAACTGGACAAAACTTGCTTCGCGTCGGACACTTATGGTTACTGACTCGCTGGGAGAAGAGATGGACAAAATTCCGATGACCCCTCACGGGGCTCATATATTGCGCGAAGAATTGGATCGGTTAAAGTCAGCGGAGCGTCCAAGGATAATTAAAGCCATAGCAGAAGCTCTAGAACAGGGAGATCTCAGGGAAAATGCTGAGTTCCAATACGCGAAGGAGGAGCAAGGTTTCATCGAGGGTAGAATCCTTGAAATTGAGAATAAGTTATCTGCAGCTCAAATCATCGATGTTAGGAAAATAGCACCTAGTGGTAAGGTAATATTTGGTGTTACCGTGATGGTAGTTAATTTAGAGGATGAGAAAGAATCAGTTTACAAGATAGTCGGAGATGATGAGTCAGATCTTAAGTTGAATAAGATTTCGGTATATTCTCCAATTGCTAGGGCATTAGTGGGCAAGGAAATTGGAGACGTTGCGGTAGTGAAGACCCCGAATGGCGATGTTGAGATAGAAATTAGATCAATAGAGCATCTATAGCTATCAATTCGATTAACAAACCGTGTTGCGGAGGATATTCGACAGTTCTGGCTTGGGTTCTTTTGCTTTTCGATAAACTAGAGCGACATTGCCAATCAGTTGAATTAGGTTTGCATTTTGCTTTTTGAGTATCTCCTTGACTAATTCCTTTTTTAATGACCTGGGGTTCAATAAGACTTTTATCTTTACAAGCTCGTGATCCCGTAAAGCCCGGTCTATTTCATCATTGACACTTTGACTCATAGTTTCGTTTGCAACAGTGACAATTGGCTTTAGGCTATGCCCAATAGCGCGAAACTTTTTTTTTTGCTTTGAGGTTACCATTATTATAGGTAAAACAAGTAAGCTTGCATTTTAGCTCAGCGGCCTCGCAACTGATAGAGATAAGTGAATGTCAAAGAAATCAGGTTCCAGTAAGCGCTGGTTAATGGACCATGCTAGAGATAGGTATGTTCAGGCAGCTAAGACTAAAGGAATGCGGTCACGAGCTGGATTTAAGTTACTTCAAATCCAAGAAAAGTATGGATTGATGCAAAACGGTCACGTAATTGTCGATCTAGGAGCAGCTCCCGGTGGCTTTTCACAGATTGCACGAAAAGAAGTAGGGTGCGCAGGGCGGGTTATAGCAGTTGATCTTCGCGAGATGACACCTCTATCGGGAGTAGAAATTATTAAGGGTGACTTCGGAGAAAACTCTACTTTAGATAGTCTGATAAAATTAATGGATGGACAACTTATAGACCTTGTAATTTCAGATATGGCCCCCAACTTTACAGGAGTAAGAGACATTGATCAGGCTACTTCCATTTATTTAGTGGAACTCGTGCTGGAATCTGTTGCAAAAATACTTCGGCCAGGCGGATCATTAATAGTTAAATGTTTCGAAGGATCGGGAATAAATGAAATACGCAGTCGGGTGCAAGGGCAATTTAGAAAAAGCTTTAACTTTAAGCCGAATGCCTCGAATAGTCGGTCGCGAGAAGTTTATCTCATTGGTCGAAATTTTTTTGGATAATTTTTTGGAATGCCATGGCAGTGACTCTGCTTAGGTTTAAACACAGGAATCGGATCTCATGCTGAGGAAGCGTACGTGAACGATATGGGAAAAAATCTATTACTTTGGTTAATTATCGCTGCAATTTTGTTGACAGTGTTTCAGAATTTTCAAATAAAAAATGGGGCTGACGAGATTGACTATTCAACTTTTCTTGAGTTGGTTAACAAGGGCCAGGTTCGAGATATCGAGGTTAATGGGCAGACTATTATAGGTACAAGGTACACTGGTGAGAGTTTTGAAACCGTTCAGCCACAAATATCCGATAATGCTTTGATCGACGATCTGTTAGATCACAATGTCAACTTTAAGGGAAATAAACCTGAACAACAGAGTATTTGGACTCAGCTACTTGTAGCGAGTTTCCCGATCTTGGTCATTATTGCTGTTTTTATGTTCTTCATGCGGCAAATGCAAGGCGGCGCTGGTGGTCGGGGAGGTCCATTAACTTTTGGAAAGAGCAAAGCGAAACTCCTCGGTGAAGATCAAATCAAGACGACTTTCGCGGATGTCGCCGGTGTAGATGAGGCGAAAGAAGATGTACAAGAACTTGTAGAGTTTCTTCAAGACCCTGGAAAATTTCAAAAATTAGGAGGCAGAATACCTAGAGGAATATTGATGGTAGGGCAGCCAGGGACGGGAAAAACTTTGTTGGCGCGCGCTATCGCTGGAGAGGCTAAGGTACCCTTCTTCTCCATATCAGGTTCTGACTTTGTGGAGATGTTCGTGGGTGTTGGCGCGTCTCGAGTGCGAGATATGTTTGATCAAGCTAAAAAACAAACTCCTTGTATCATATTTATTGACGAGATAGACGCCGTTGGAAGGCATAGAGGAGCGGGTCTAGGCGGAGGCCATGACGAGCGCGAGCAAACTCTTAACCAGCTTCTTGTCGAAATGGATGGCTTCGACGGAAATGAAGGCATTATTGTTATTGCATCCACAAATAGACCAGATGTTCTGGATCCAGCTTTGCTCAGGCCAGGAAGATTTGATCGTCAAGTTGTGGTCTCTTTACCCGACATTCGCGGTCGTGAGCAAATCCTAAAAGTTCATATGAGAAAGGTTCCATTAGCGCAGGATGTAGAGCCCGCGGTCATAGCCCGAGGTACCCCTGGTTTTTCTGGCGCGGACTTGGCGAATTTGGTGAACGAGGCAGCTTTATTCGCTGCTCGTAAGGATAAGCGAACAGTCGGGATGTCAGAGCTCGATCAAGCTAAGGATAAGATCATGATGGGGGCTGAGCGTAAAAGTATGGTCATGTCAGAGAAAGAAAAAAGTAACACGGCATACCATGAGGCAGGACATTGCATTGTAGGGTATTTAGTTCCGGAACATGATCCGAGTTATAAAGTAACCATCATACCCAGAGGAAGAGCACTCGGTGTGACGATGTTTCTACCTGAAGAGGATCGCTATTCCCTGAGTAAACGTTCGATATTTAGCCAAATATGTGCGCTCTTTGGAGGAAGAATCGCGGAGGAGCTAACTTTGGGTTCTGAGGGAATCACCACTGGTGCAGCCAACGATATAGAGCGCGCAACTAAGATGGCACGTGCTATGGTTACGAAGTGGGGCCTATCTGAGAATCTTGGCCCACTAATGTATGACGAAGAGGATGAAGAAGTTTTCTTGGGTAAGTCGGCTGGAGCAACAAGATCTTCTGTTTCTGTGGATACGGCAAGCAAAATTGATAAAGAAGTCAGGATGATAATCGACGATTGTTATTCTAGAGCAAAACGTTTGCTAGAAGAAAATAGGGACAAACTCGACATAATGGCAGAGACACTCTTGGAGTATGAAACAATCGACCGTGACCAGATAGATGACATTATGAATGGGCGAAAACCAAGGCCCCCAGCGGATTGGGGAGATGATGGGCCTTCTCCAAGTAAGCCCGCACCAAAAGAGAGACGCGCCTCTGGCTCTGTTGGAGGGCCAGCCGCGGATCTCTGAAACGTTTATATGACGTCGAAACTCGAGGCGCTCCTAGCAGAACGCAGGCCTTTAGTGATGGGTGTAGTAAACGTGACGCCAGATTCGTTCTCTGATGGAGGGCGATATCTTAAGGTTGATGCTGCTGTTAAAAGGGCTCTCTCCATGGTGGAGGAAAAAGTGGATATTGTGGATGTAGGAGGGGAGTCAACTAGGCCCGGGGCTAAGCCGGTTTCGGAAGAAATAGAGCTAAAAAGGGTAGTGCCTGTTATTAAGAAAATCCGAGAAGAATCGGAAGTTTGTATTTCAGTTGATACAAGTACTCCAGAGGTTATGCGTCAGGCTGCTTTAGTTGGTTGTGACGTAATCAACGATGTTAGGAGTTTGACTCGGGAAGGTGCGCTAGATGCCGCAGCAGAGTCAGGCTTGGCCGTTTGCTTGATGCACATGAAAGGCGAGCCGAGTCAAATGCAAAATAATCCTACCTACGAAAATTTAATTGACGAAATTCGTGATTTCTTCAGGGAGCGAATAAGCGCCTGCGACCACGCAGGGATAAAGAGAAAGCAACTCCTCATTGATCCAGGATTTGGCTTCGGGAAAACAGCACTGCACAATCTTGAGTTAGTAAATCGGTTGCGACATTTTAAAAGCTTCGGATTACCAATTTTAATTGGGGTATCAAGGAAAAGTACAATTAAGAAAATTCTTGGAGGTAATAACGATAACCTCAAGATAGCAAGTGTTGCTGCTGCATTAATTGCGAGCTTAAACGGAGCAGATGTTTTAAGAGTCCATGATGTAACAGAAACAGTAGCCGCTCTCAGGGTTGCTCAGAGTATCGTTGAAGAGTCTATTTTTTGAATGTTCAAGGGTTAGCAGTGAAGCGTTACTTTGGTACTGACGGAATAAGAGGATCAGTAGGTGTTCCTCCAATTACTCCGGAGTTTATGCTCAAGTTGGGATGGGCTGCAGGGAAGGTTTTTTCCAAAAGCGGCCGTGGTCGCATTTTGATAGGAAAAGATACAAGGGTCTCCGGCTACATGTTTGAGTCAGCTATAGAAGCTGGATTAGCGGCAGCTGGCGTTGACGTTTTGCTTCTTGGTCCAATGCCTACGCCTGCCATTGCTTATTTAACGAGAACTTTTAACGCTCAGGCAGGCATAGTTATAAGTGCCTCTCATAACCCATATAATGATAATGGTGTGAAATTTTTTTCTAGCAAAGGCGAAAAATTGGATGACTTGCTGGAGCTTGAAATTGAAAGAGAGCTCGATAAACCGATGTCCATGGTTAAGACAATAGAAATTGGAAAGGTCTCTCGAATCCCAGATGCTGCAGGTAGATACATAGAATTTTGCAAAAGCTGTTTCCCTACTAGCTATACATTGGCTGGATTCAAAATTGTAGTCGATTGTGCGCACGGTGCAACCTATCACATCGCACCAAATGTATTTAAAGAGTTAGGAGCTGACGTGATAGAAATCGGTACAGCTCCTGATGGCTTCAATATAAATGAAAACTCAGGATCCACCTGTCCTTTGGATTTAGTGAGTGAGGTGTTAAGAACTGAAGCAGATTTTGGTTTAGCCTTTGATGGAGATGGCGACCGAATAATAATGGTCGACGAGTATGGGGAGATTGTTGATGGAGATGAGCTCCTCCTTATTATCGCTTTATCGAGAAAACTTTCTGGGCGGCTTGCCGGAGGCGTTGTAGGAACGCAAATGAGTAATTTTGGACTGGAGGAAGCATTACGGACTTCAGAGATACCCTTTATTCGTGCGCCTGTTGGAGATAGGTACGTGCTTGCAGAGTTATTACGTAATCAATGGGAACTAGGTGGTGAGTCCTCAGGTCATATTATATGTCTCGATCTCACTTCGACCGGTGATGGTGTTGTCTCCGCTCTTCAGGTTATTCAGGCTATATCATCGACGGGAAAGTCACTGCACAATTTAAAAGAGGCTATGGTGAAATATCCGCAACACATTGTAAATGTTGTGTGTAAGGAGGATTTCATTCTAGAGGAATATCCGGTAATTTTGGCAGCTGTTAAGGAAACCGAGGGACAACTCGTTGGTCAGGGGAGGGTACTATTGCGACCCTCAGGTACTGAGTCGGTACTGCGCGTAATGGTTGAAGGAGAAAGTCTTGTTCAGGTAGAGAAGTTGGCGACCGACTTGGCAGAAGTTGTAAAAGAATCAGTGGGATAGGAAACATGCAAATTTGCAGTTTAAAGGTAAACTAGTTAATATTCGCGGCCTTTGCTAAAGTTGAGTACTGTAAATTATCGTTAGAAAACCACTAGTTGCGGGTAATTGGAAGATGAACGGGACCCGCGAAGGTAGTGTAGAAATAGCTTCTTCTGTTAGCTCCGCGGCACCTTTTCGATGTGAGGTGGTCGTCATTCCCCCAGTTATCTATATGCATGCGCTGTCTGATGTACTAAAAAAAGAATGCGTGTTGATGGGAGCCCAGAATGTTAATCCCTTCGAGCGGGGGGCCCACACGGGAGAAGTTTCCGCCTCTATGATCAGTGAGTTTGGATGCAGCTATTGTCTGGTAGGACATTCTGAGCGGAGAATGTCGTATGGCGATTCAAACAGGAAAGTATTAGCCAAATTTGAAGCGCTGTTGAAACACCAAATAAAACCAATCCTCTGCGTTGGTGAGACTGAAGAACAAAGAAATTCTGGGCATACAGTTCAAGTCGTTTCAGAACAGCTAAAGGCGGTTCTCGATTTTTTTCCACCGGATGATCTTGCAAATGCTGTAATTGCCTACGAACCTGTTTGGGCAATAGGAACCGGTGAGTCCGCATCTCCCAGGGCTGCTGGAGAGGTTCATGCGAATATACGAGATATTATAAGTGAGAAAGATCAGGACTTGGCTGACACTATACGTATTTTATACGGAGGGAGTGTCAATCCATCAAATGCAGCTGCCTTGATGTCGGAAGTTGAAATCGACGGTGCCCTTGTTGGCGGTGCCTCACTTAGTAGTACTGATTTTGTTAAAATCTGTAAGTTAGCAGGTGAGAACTAATGAACATGGATATTTTAGAAACTGTAGTTCTTCTAGCTCATGTTTTCGGGGCTTTAATTATTATTTGTCTTATATTGATTCAGCAAGGTAAAGGGGCAGATATGGGTGCAGGCTTTGGTGCCGGCGGCTCCTCCACAGTTTTTGGCAGCGGAGGTGCTGGTAGTTTTTTGACTAGAATTACTACTTGGGTAGCAATTGGATTTTTTCTGACGAGCTTTACTTTGGCGTATTTCGCTAAGCAGAAGTCATCGAGGGCTAGTGATATTGTGGTCCCAGAAGTGATTCAAAGTCAAGAGGTCTCAGGACCGCTGTCTGATGTGCCTGAAATGGAAGTGCAAGGAACATCAACACCCTAACTCTAGATGTTGCCGAAGTGGTGAAATTGGTAGACACGCTACCTTGAGGGGGTAGTGGGGGAAACCCCGTGGAGGTTCAAGTCCTCTCTTCGGCACCAAATTACAGAAATAATCTGTGATAATGGGATGGACTATAGGAAAAGTAGAAATATTCATTAGTTTTTTAGAATCATCTTTGAAAAGAATCCCATTGGAAAGCATGATATGAGCCCTCCAAAATCGAGTCATGCAGTTGAGAACCAAATATATCAAAGTTCGTAAAAAATCAGATTATTAAGTTCTGTAATGCCAAATATTTGGAACCGTCAATTAATTTCAAATGCCCTGCTAACCCAAAAATAACTAGTCTCTTCCTGAAATAACTGTTGTGTAGGAGATATGCGTCGAAAGAATTGGAGCTTCGAAGGGTTTGCTCACAAGGACAAATGTGGGAGCAACAAACAGCGCCCAGGTTTATAGGATCACGATAGTGCAGCTTGAGCAATACGTGTTGATCAAAGTTCTCTGGGAGTTGTCGATGCTTATTTTAATAATTTGGGAGAAAACTTTACGCGGCATCAGGAAATCACTCTAATCAGAGTGACCTGAATTTAGAAGAACATTATTCAGAAGCAAATAGGCTGCAAAAAAATTTAATAGCTGCTGTCCACGAATGCTTAGTCTGCGCTTCAGAGTCATTACGATAAGCCAGGTATCTATAGCAGATTTATGTTCAATTGCGAGAAAGAGTTGGCAGAATTGCTGCAAGGGGGTCCTCCTGATCATGGTTGAGGCAAAATAACTTGATGAGGTAATTTTATTGTACAATAAAATGTACAGGTAGATGACTAAAAACGCGTTTTGAGACCTTTTACGAGTAGAAGAGTGAGAATTAATAATGCCCTAAATGAACATTAACATCTTGGTCACTGAGTATTATGCGTAAATATGAGTTTTTACTAACTAAAGTTCGCCTACTCTATTACTCTTTTAAATAACTTAAGGTTTATCTAAAACTTACTCACTGTTTAGTTTTTATTAATAAACCTCAATTGTTTTACTCGCTAATTAATCGAGGGTTGCTATAGATGTTTTAAAGCTGGCCTTTGAGGTTCCACTGAATAAATCTAATCTATCCGGAGGTTCCTTAAAGCTAGCTCCGCCGCCGCGTTTAAAAAGAGCATTTATCGCGCTGAGCTTTGAT
This sequence comes from Pseudomonadota bacterium, assembly GCA_036337195.1. Lineage (GTDB taxonomy): Bacteria > Pseudomonadota > Gammaproteobacteria > Pseudomonadales > Azotimanducaceae > UBA7455. Next base: position 29,258 of record JAYZES010000009.1, on the reverse strand, counting down.
TTGTGACTTGGTCGGTTATTTAATGTGACGGTTTATTTCGGTTCTCAAAAATACGAAAGTGGAAACGGTTGAAGCGCAGATGAATAAAACAAGTATAACCTCATAAAGTATGCTTGATGGCTGATAAATCTCAAAAGGATAGGAGCTGGCTCGAGAGTCTGCAGCGAAGGCTCGCAAAGAGAGGTTAGGAGGATAGGAAAGTTTTCTCACTAGTTCCGTCAACCGTCATAGATCGCGCATTCTTTAACTTAGCTATCCTTGAGGTTTAGAATCAATTCACTGCAACCTTTTGCTCCGGACCTAATATTATCCTGCGTTTCCAACCGATTCGTGGTTTACCTTTCGTTTAGCGCTTTTTTAAAATCAGTCTCCGTAGCAATCAAAAAAAATATATCTTACACTTCTAGCCATTACCACGAGGAAATTTACACTTTTCTGTACTTGAAAGGATTAGTCATGGCAAATGCACCTGCTATTAGAACTTTAGGTTTAAAAACTAGAAGTACAGCTGCCTCATGTTGTGGCGAGGAAGATTGTTGTGGGCCCGAAGCTCCCTCACGCAGGGCTACACGAAAGATAGGACGGAATGACCCTTGTCCGTGTAACAGCGGTTACAAATATAAGAAATGTTGTGGAAAAGGTTAGTATTTAGCCGACGAATCCAAGGCGTTGTGTTTACTCCTCTTCTTTACGTCGTTTTTATTTGCTATTTCCTATGGCTTCATAAAAACTATTGGAGAAAACTCCTCTCTTGCCGACTACTTTGGCATATAGACTGTCGTTAACCTGAACTAGACTCTGATGTATCTGGACAGTAACCCGTGCCTATCGGAAGAGAACCTGCTTGCTGCTTCACTGCATTGTTCTGTTGCAATAGTTGATGATAACTCCTCTAAATAAAGTATTAGTGGTAAACCTGATGACATTAAAAACAATATACTCATACTAACGCTTGAGGCCTCTTCTGCGGTTCGGAGAGAGCTTATAAGAGAAAGGGGTAGACATTATTGGTATTGTATCATGTACCTGCATATAAGGAGGCGAATACGTTGGTGAGTGGCGAGGCAAAAAGTGATTCAGGGGGTCAAAGAACTTTTTGAGTTTTTGTAGGTCAAAAAAAACAGTCTTACTCTTATAGGAGTCGGTGTGTCAGTGGAAGTTATTAGTGAACTGAAAAAGTTTTCTGTTCTGAGAATGGAGAAGTCTTCTCGAGCAAGAAAAAGAAGAAAAGCAGTACGAACTGTAAAAAATGCGGTCATCGAGAGACGCTTTTCAAAAATGAGGCAGTTACGGCAAAAGCACAGAAAGATTAAAGCGAGACACCATGATCAGTTATAAAAATGAAGGAGTCTACTTCAAGTAATAATTATAGGTCTAAGCCGATTTTGATGAAGGTATCGCTGCCCACAATACAGGAGATTTAGCGAGAGCACCTTCGGAACTGAAGAAGGCTGCTACAAAACCAATTATTATAGATCTCCTATTAGCTCATTAAGAAATAGGTGTGGTACCTGACTAGAGTTTATTGCGGCTACTCTTTCCTGTCCTCTAAATCGAATTCATTATCAGGCAACACTCCTCCCAAAAGAGTAGGGAATTCCCATGTTAACTGGCTAAACCATCTAGGTTGCCCTCCATATATTCCTCTGATTCTAAGCCCCTTTTATGCGTCTCATGGTGCAATGGCCCAAGGGTAAAATATCTCCAACTGTTATCCAAGCTACTGAAACCTCTGTGGGACTTAAAGCCTCTATACTTTCCTTGACGAGTTTCCTAATAACCCCATCTTTTCTAACGCGAGCATCGGGAGCATAGATACCATTAACTTTATGGTATATCTCTGGCCTCTGGACACTCAGTTCAATTTCTGCAATGTCTCTCCTAGTAGAGCTCAAGGGGAACAAAAAAGGTTGTACAGCACCTGTTAAAGCCAAACAATAAACATACATAGCCTAATGTGATATTTCTGAGTATTTCATTACAAATATCAGCTGTGGTCATGAATTACCTCCTTGTTTAATTCCATAAAAAGTTAATTAAACATTCGAGACAACGAAGCCATATGCGAGGCATGATTGAAGTCTGCATCACCTCTCTATAGAAACTGCTGGAATCTGTAAAAGGCCTTGTGTGCCGGCGCGTCAAGAAATAAGCGGATACTTTCAAACTTTCGTGGATAGATTTAGAGGTAAAACTAAAGATTCGAAATTAGTAACATCACTACGAACCAATTATCAACGGTCCTCTCCTAATGAAAAAATATAGTCACTCGGTCCCCTAGGCCAAGATATAAGGGCATCAGGTCAGTTTATTGCATATAGTTTTCAGCTTTTGGCACACCTTCCTTACTTATCCGGTTGACCCACTTTCCTTGCGATCCTATAATTCTCGCCCTTGTTGTTGCGGGGTGGAGCAGTCTGGTAGCTCGACGGGCTCATAACCCGTAGGTCGTAGGTTCAAATCCTGCCCCCGCTACCAAGTTTTATCACTAAAAGCCCCCTCGAAGGGGCTTTTTATTAAAGCCTGATTTCGTAATGAGCAGTCTTGACAAGGTAGTTACGTTTGGGGTTTTAAACTTTGAAATGGGCTTGATGGCCCATTTTTGTTTTTGGATGATATGTTACGGGGAGAAGTTTTGTTGGAAGATGCTCTTGAAGCCGTAATCAAAAGAGTAGTGGAGGGTTTGGGATATAAATTTTGGGCGTTTGAACATACATCCCAAAGTAGAGTCTCAACTCTCCGAGTATTTATCGATAACGTGGATAGATCCATTAGTGTGGAAGACTGCGCTAAGGTCAGTAGGCAGCTTATGAGCGTCCTGAATGTAGAAACAGGGTTTGAAGGAGAGTATACATTAGAAGTTTCATCTCCAGGACTGAATAGGAGACTGTTTACCAAAGCTCACTTCGAGGAGTGTGAGGGCGAAACAGTTAAGGTAATTTTGTTAAAGTCTTACGAGGGTCGCAAGAGGTATGCAGGGCGCTTAGTAGGTCTAGAAGGGGACGAGGTTGTGTTACAAACAGGGCATGAAGAGCAAATTGTGTTTCCGTTAGAGCACATAGATAGGGCGAATCTGGTAGTCAGTGTCTAGTTATGCATAAAGTATTTGTAATCGTGAGGCAGAGTAAATGAGTAAAGAAATATTGCTCGTGGTCGAAGCAGTTTCAAATGAAAAAGGGGTTTCTGAGGATATTATATTTGAGGCCCTAGAGCTTGCTCTGGCTACTGCAACGAAAAAACGATACGAAGGGGAAGTAGAGCTCAGGGTCGCGATGGATAAGAATACCGGTGAGTATGAAACGTTCCGACGTTGGAAAGTGGTATCAGATGAGACAGTAATAGAGTTCCCAGAAGCTGAAATCACGTTATCCGAAGCGTTAGAAAAAGATGAATCCATGGAGGTTGGTTCCTTTTATGAACTGCCTGTAGAATCTATGGAGTATGGACGCATCGGGGCTCAGACGTCCAAACAGGTCATAGTTCAGAAAATACGCGAAGCAGAGAGGGCACAGGTGGTTGATCAGTATCGCTCCTCTGTTGGCGAACTGGTCAGCGGGCAAGTAAAAAAGGTCTCTCGAGAGGCGGTAGTCGTGGACTTGGGCAATAATGCTGAGGCAATACTTCCAAGAGAAGAATGGATTCCAAGGGAAATGTTTCGCGTTGGAGACCGCCTTAGAGCCTTACTTAAGGAGATTAGACCGGATGCGAGGGGTCCTCAGTTAGCATTGTCGCGAACCTCGCCTGAGATGCTTGTCAAGCTCTTCACTCTGGAAGTACCCGAGATTTCTGATGGCGTGATCGAGATTTTGGCATCTGCTCGAGACCCGGGATCTCGAGCAAAGATCGCTGTAAAAACAAATGACGGTCGAATAGATCCAGTCGGATCTTGCGTGGGGATGCGAGGGTCGCGCGTGCAGGCTGTGTCCAGCGAATTGGCTAGCGAGAGGATTGATGTGGTCCCGTGGGACGACAATATCGCCCAGTTGGCTATAAATGCAATGTCTCCTGCGGAGGTTGTAAAAATTGTAGTGGATGAAGAGACTCTCAGTATGGATATTGCTGTAGCGGAAGAAAATCTGGCACAGGCTATTGGTAAAGGTGGGCAAAATGTGAGACTAGCTAGTGAACTAACTGGTTGGGAATTAAACATAATGACCGAAGAGGAGGCTGAGGAGAAACATCAGCAAGAAGCAGGATCAATTGTTGATAGATTTATGGAGCAGCTCGATGTATCTGAAGAGGTAGCAATTGCATTGGTGGAAGAAAATTTTACCACCCTGGAGGAAATAGCTTACGTCCCAATTGAGGAAATGACTGCAATAGAGGGTTTTGATGACGAAATTATCGAAGAGCTTAGGAATAGAGCGAAGACTGCTCTAACTACTATAGAGTTAACCAATGAACAAGAGCTTTCGGATACTCAGCCAGCGGATGATCTTCTAAATATGGAAGGAATGGATACCCAGTTAGCATATAAATTAGTTGGGCTTGGTATTATTACGATGGAAGACCTAGCCGAGCAAGCCATTGATGATCTTATAGACATCGAAGGAATGACAGAGGAGCTCGCCGGGGAGCTAATAATGACCGCTCGTGCTCCTTGGTTTGAAGAAGAAGCTGATATTAGTGATTCTGAAAAAAACTGATAAATGGTTAAGCTATTAGGAATATAGATGCCAGAAAAAACAGTAGAACAGCTAGCAGAAACTCTAAGCGTGCCTGTAGCCCGTCTTCTGCAGCAGATGCAACAGGCGGGTCTGCCTCAGAAAAAACCAGAAGAGGCAGTGACTGATGAAAATCAGGAACTATTATTAGCTCACCTGAAACGTGTTCACGGAGAGTCTCAAGAGTCCCCAAAAAAAATTACTTTGAAGAGAAGAACTCTATCTACCCTAAAAACTTCGGGTAGTGGTAGAGGCCGTACAGTAAATGTTGAAGTTCGAAAGAAACGGACTTACGTGCGTCGAAATGTTATTGAGGGCGAGCAAGAAATCTTAAGTGAGACCAAACCAGTCGCCCAGGAAGAGAATAGAAGCGCTGATGATGAGGCGCGACGCCGCGCGGCGCATCTAGCCGCCGAAGCTGAAGCAAAAAAGCGGCGAGAAGAAGCTGACAGGGCAGCGCAAGAAGCATTGGCCTCGGCAGCTAGAGAAGCGAAAGAGAGCAAGGAAAAAAGAGTAGCAATTACTAGTGAGTCTAAAAAAGATCCCTCTGGGGGTGATCAAGAGGATACAAGGGTCAGCGCTCGTAAGGATAAGAGAGATCGCAATGACCTTGATGATGAAGATATTCAAAAGAAAAAATCGAAGCAAGGTAATCGTAAGCGCCGCGTTGAGGAGCTCTTGGAGAATGAAGTAGATGATCTATTAAATGAAGATGTCAATGAAATGGTTAGTAAGGAGGATTCCTCTACCTTGGGACTAACCGTTGGCGCCCGTCCGAAACGGCAGCAAATAAAGGTAGAAAGTGGTCAGCATAAATTTACGGCACCCAAAGATGATATAAAAAGAGAAGTAGAGATAGGAGAGACGATTACTGTTCAGCAACTATCTCAAAGAATGTCGGTTAAGGCGACTGATGTAATTAAGACTCTATTCGATATGGGTATTGTGGCGACAATGAATCAGTCGGTTGACCAAGAAGCGGCTATCTTAGTGGTAGAAGAATTTGGCCACACGGTGAAAGCTCTCGATTCAGATGCTTTGGAGACTTTACTTAGTGATGAGCTGGTTTACGAGGCAGAATCGAAACCGAGATCCCCTGTCGTAACGGTCATGGGGCATGTAGACCATGGAAAAACCTCTCTTTTAGACTATATTAGGAAGTCCTCTATCGCTGATGGAGAAGCAGGTGGAATTACTCAGCATATTGGGGCTTATAGAGTGCAAACTAAACATGGTGAAATCTGTTTTATCGATACTCCTGGGCATGCCGCGTTCACGGCGATGCGTGCTCGTGGGGCTAACTGCACAGATATAGTGATCCTCGTGGTTGCTGCGGACGATGGAGTTATGCCTCAAACAGAAGAGGCTATCGCGCACAGTAAAGGAGCAGGTGTTCCGATAGTCGTAGCGATTAATAAGATAGATCTCGAAGGTGCGGACCCCGATCGTGCTAAAAATGAATTAGCTGCTAGGGAGGTTATCCCGGAAGATTGGGGGGGTGATACGCAATTTATCGCTGTATCAGCTTTAACTGGACAAGGTATAGATGAGCTACTAGAAGCATTAATTTTGCAATCGGAAATTTTGGAATTAACGGCAGTGCACTCTGGCCCAGCCCAAGGCGTTGTAATCGAATCTCAATTGGACAAGAGCCGAGGCCCTGTAGCAACCTTACTTGTTCAGGAAGGAACTTTATCTCAGGGGGATAACTTGGTGGCTGGTGAATTTTTTGGACGGGTTCGCGCTTTAAACGATGAGCATGGCAAAAGGATAAAAAGTGTTGGTCCTGCCACTCCTGTTGAGATTTTAGGGCTAGATGGAACTCCCGCGGCGGGTGATAATTTTATTGTAGCCAAGGACGAAAAGCGAGCCAGAGAGGTGGCAGCATTTCGCAGGAACAAAGCGAATGAAGAAAGGCTATCAAGCCCATCCATTTCTCTTGATAACTTGCTTGAATCATTTGGTGATGATGAAACTAACTTACTCAATATCGTCGTAAAAGCAGATGTTAGGGGTTCCTTGGAAGCAATTGTTTCTTCGTTGAACGATCTAGGGAATGATGAAGTTAAAGTAAATGTTGTATTGTCAGGAGTGGGAGCTATCTCCGAGTCGGATGCTACTTATGCCATTGCATCGGAAGCAGTAATCTTTGGTTTTAATGTTCGAGCAGACAATACCGCGAAAAAAATTATTGAGATGGAAGGGCTAGACCTTCGATATTATAAGGTAATCTATGATCTGGTGGATGATATTAAAGCGGCTTTATCAGGCATGCTGTCCCCCGAGATCAGAGAGGAAATTGTTGGAATCGCGGAGGTAAGGGATGTGTTTCAGTCCAAAAAATATGGCGATATTGCTGGTTGTATGGTGGTTGAAGGGACTGTCTCTAGAAATAAGACGATCCGGGTTCTGCGAGACAATGTAGTTATCTTCGAGGGAGAACTGGAGTCCTTGAGGAGAGTTAAAGATGAAGTGAGAGACGTTCAGAGTGGAACTGAGTGTGGAATTGGCGTTAAGGGCTATAGTGATGTGAAGGTGGGCGATCAAATAGAAGTGTTTGATACCCACGAAGTCGCTCGTGAGCTATAAGTTTTTATGCCTTTTGAGTCTTATCGCAGAACCAAAGTGGCTGGTTTAATAGGTAGACAGTTAGCCGAATTGATTCAGCAAGAGCTTCAAGACCCTAGGTTGGGACTAGTTACTATCAGTGATGTTAACGTCTCGAAAGATCTGAGTTTTGCGGATGTATACTTTACTGTGTTTTCTGATGAGAAAAGTGACGTTGCTGAGCTCGTGCTATCTGGCGCCTCTGGCTTCCTGAGGAGACAACTGTCGAGAAGAATCAACCTGAGGATAACTCCAAAGCTGAGGTTTCACTATGATCGGACCAGCGATACTGGGGTTAAAATAGCCAAAGCGATTGATAGAGCTATTGCATCAGATCAAGCCAGAGATGATGTCTAAGGGATACAGGAGAAAGGGTAAGACGACGCAGAGGGATGTGAACGGCTTTTTGCTTCTGGATAAGTCTCCAGGTTTCACTTCAAATGCTTCACTGCAAAAAGTAAAAAAAATTTATTCGGTTGCAAAAGCTGGCCATACTGGGAGTTTGGACCCTTTGGCGACAGGGGTTTTGCCACTGTGTTTTGGGCAGGCTACAAAATTTTCGCAGTTCTTACTGGAGGCTAATAAGAGGTATGTAGCTACCATAGTTCTTGGTACAACGACGGAGACAGGTGATGCGGATGGGCGGGTCCTAGCAAAGACCAAAGTCCCCCATATAAATGATATAAATTTTATATTGGAGCAGTTTCGAGGTGAAATTACGCAAACTCCATCGATGTACTCAGCACTTAAATTGGGTGGACAACCGTTATACAAATTGGCGAGGGCCGGGATAGAAGTCGAGCGAAAACAAAGAAAAGTAAGGATATTCAAACTTGATCTTGTTAAACATATTGATGAGGAGGTAGTTTTAGATATTTACTGTTCAAAGGGTACCTATATTAGGTCCTTAGCAGAAGATATAGGTTCTGTAATTGGTTGTGGGGCCCATGTTTCAGGTTTGAGGCGGATTCGCTCGGGACCTTACACAATTGATCAAACAATAACCACTGATAGGTTGGAACGGTTGCGCGATGACGGCTATGATGCGCTCGATAAGCTATTACTTCCGATTAGTTCTGCGTTAGAACAATGGCCAGTTGTTGAATTGGAAGATATTACTGCTTCATATTTCCGACAAGGCCAGCCTGTACAGGTAGCAAAATCACCTCTGAAAGGATGGGTCAGGGTTTACAGTGGGGCTAGGGAGGAAGACGGGTTTATTGGTGTGGGAGAAATATTAGAAGATGGAAGAGTTGCACCGAAACGTTTAGTTGCGGGGGGGTAAAAAGGTGTATATTTGTACACTTGGGATACAGCGTATCTGTAAATATGCATGGATAGCTGACATATCTTATGGAATAAATTTTTTCGAAGCATATTGGAGGAAAATAAATGGCATTAACTACAGAGAAAAAAGCTGAGATAGTTAAGGAATTTGGTTCTTCGGAGGACGATACGGGTTCCTCTGAGGTTCAGATAGCACTGCTAACGGCGAATATTGAAAGTTTGCAAAAACATTTAAATGATCATAAGCAAGACCACCATTCTAGGGTGGGTTTGCTGAGGATGGTAAGTCAGAGAAGAAAATTGCAAGAATATTTGAGAACCAAGGACACGGAGCGATACGCAAAGCTAATAGATAGGTTGGGATTGCGACGATAATGATCACGACCAAGTAAGAATTGGAGAAGAAATTGATACGTAAAAAGTTTGAATATGGAGAGCATGAAGTAATCATTGAAACTGGTAGGGTTGCTAGACAGGCAACTGCTTCGGTTTTAGTAAATGTATCGGATACTGTTGTTTTAGTGGCAGTAGTTGGGCAAAAAGAAGCTCGCTCAGGGCAAGACTTCTTCCCACTGACGGTTAACTACGAAGAGAAAATGTACGCGGCAGGGAAAATCCCAGGAGGATTTCCAAGAAGAGAGACACGACCAGGGGAAAAAGAAACTCTGACGTCCAGATTAATTGACAGACCGATTCGACCCCTTTTCCCAAAAGGGTTCATGAATGAGGTACAGATTACTTGTCAAGTTATTTCGGCTGCGAAGGACATAGATCCAGATATACCTGCGATGATAGGCGTATCAGCGGCATTAGCCATTTCTGGTATCCCTTTTGCTGGTCCAATTGGAGCTGCTCGGGTTGGCCTCACAGAAAAAGGTTACCTCCTTAATCCTGGATATGAAGCGTTAGAGGAATCTGATCTAGATATGGTAGTCGCGGGAACAGAATCAGCGGTATTGATGGTCGAGTCGCAGGCAAATCAGCTGACAGAAGACCAGATGCTTGGGGCTGTACTTTTTGCACATCAAGAGATGCAAGTGGTTGTTGCGGCCGTGAAAGAGTTGAAAGCTGAAGTTGGAAAGCCCTCTTGGGATTGGCAGCCCCCAGAAGAGAATAAGTCATTGATGCAGGGTATTAATAGTGATTTTGCGGATCAAATAGCCTCTGCATACAAGATCGAGGAGAAGCAGGCCAGGCAGGATAAACTCTCAGCTTTGAGAAATACTGCCATTGAGTCTTTAGCTGTTGAAAATGTATGCTCTGCTGAAGATGTTTCTGAAGCATTCGGTATGTTAGAGAAAAAGATCGTCCGTAGAGCAATCATTGACGGAAACCCAAGAATTGACGGTCGCGATACTCGTACGGTACGTGATATATCGGTTGAGGTAGGGGTACTCCCAAGAGCCCATGGATCAACGCTGTTTACTCGTGGTGAAACTCAGGCGTTGGTGACGACCACGTTAGGCTCAATGCGTGACGCTCAGATTGTGGACGCTTTAAGGGGGTCCTATCGCGATTCATTTTTTCTACACTATAATTTTCCTCATTACAGCGTTGGTGAAACAGGCTTTTCTGGAGCGCCAAAGCGTCGCGAGATTGGCCATGGCCGTTTGGCTAGGAGAGGAATTGCCGCTGTACTTCCAAATACTGAGGAGTGGCCCTACACTGTTAGAGTTGTTTCCGAAATCACAGAGTCGAATGGTTCTTCCTCAATGGCTAGCGTTTGCGGCGCAAGTCTCTCTCTTATGGATGCTGGAGTACCGTTAAAAGCACCTGTTGCGGGCGTAGCGATGGGTCTTGTGAAAGATGATGATGGTTTTGCTGTGCTGACTGACATCTTGGGTGATGAAGATCACCTTGGTGATATGGACTTTAAAGTGGCAGGGACTGAGACCGGGGTGACTGCTCTCCAGATGGATATAAAGATACAGGGCATTACCGAAGAGATTATGGAGACAGCGCTTGCTCAAGCGAGAGACGCTAGGCTACATATATTGAGTGAGATGAATAAGGTTCTTGGTCGATCCAGAGATGCAGTTTCAGAAAATGCCCCTGCTATGGTTACGATGAAGGTTGACGCAGAGAAAATTCGCGACGTAATCGGAAAGGGTGGCGCAACTATCCGTAGTATCACTGAAGAAACTGGTGCAACAATCGATATTGAAGATGATGGGACCATCACCATCTTTGGAGAGGGAGCGGAATCCAGAGATGCTGCTATCGCTCAAATCGAACTGATCACTGCGGAGGCAGAGGTTGGAAAAACTTACACAGGTAGGGTTGCGAAAATAGCTGACTTTGGTGCATTTGTAACTATCCTGCCCGGAAAAGATGGTTTAGTTCACATATCGCAAATCGCGAAGGAGAGAGTCGAGAAGGTAAGCGACTATTTGAGTGAGGGGCAAGAGGTTCAAGTTAAAGTTTTGGATGTTGAGCGGGGACGAATAAAACTGTCCATTAAGGAATTACTCGAAGTAGAGGAAAAAAAGGATTTTGATGAGGAGGCGACAGAAGATAGCGACGGCTGAAGCGACTCCTCTAAGAGAATGACTAGCCTTGGATAATTCCTAGTCTACTGACAGCTGATCCTTCCCTCTATTAGCTCTCTGAGTACGCTGGGATCAGCTAATGTGCTTGTGTCCCCTAAAGTGTCAATTTCATTAGCGGCGATCTTTCTCAATATTCTTCGCATTATTTTACCTGATCTCGTTTTGGGTAAACCCGGAGCCCATTGAATAAAATCAGGCTTTGCGAACGGGCCTATTTCAGATCTGACTAGACTAATGAGCTGTTCCTTTAGAACCTGACTACCTGCAACATCATGCATTAAGGTTACAAATGCATATATTCCCTGGCCTTTTATATCATGGGGATACCCAACCACTGCTGCCTCGGCGACTGCAGTATGCAAGACTAAAGCGCTTTCTACTTCAGCTGTTCCCATGCGGTGCCCGGAGACATTCAGTACATCATCTACGCGACCCGTAATCCAATAATATCCATCCTCATCTCTCCTTGCCCCGTCTCCAGTAAAGTAATAGCCTTTGTACATTGAATAATATGTGGCGAAGCACCTGTCATGATCTCCGAATACCGTTCGTATTTGGCCTGGCCAAGAGCCGCTAATAGCAAGACTGCCTGATCCAGCGCCGTCTATTTCGTTTCCATCGGAATTCAATAAGACTGGCTTTACCCCAAAAAATGGAAGTGTTGCCGACCCAGGTTTTAATGCGGTGGCACCAGGAAGGGGGGCAATCATGATCCCACCTGTTTCCGTTTGCCACCAAGTATCAATAATGGGGCACCGACTATTCCCTACAACTTCGTAGTACCACTCCCAAGCTTCTGGATTGATCGGTTCGCCGACTGTACCCAAGGTGCGCAATGTTCCCCTCGATGAGTTCTCCAAATATTCGTTACCTTTGCTCATCAGTGATCGTATAGCTGTGGGAGCAGTGTAAAAAACATTTACCTTATGTTTATCTATTATCTTCCAGCACCTCGAAGGGTTAGGGTGTGTAGGGATTCCCTCAAACATCAGAGTAGTGGCACCATTCGCAAGAGGTCCATAAACGATATACGAGTGTCCTGTTATCCAACCGACGTCTGCTGTGCACCAATAGATATCTCCATCATGATAGTCAAACACATATTTATGGGTCATTGCCGCCTGGAGCATATACCCACCGGTTGAATGTAAAACCCCTTTGGGTTTACCGGTAGATCCAGAGGTATAGAGAATAAATAGCGGATCCTCAGCATTCATAATTTCAGGATCGCACGTTTTTTCTGCCTTTTCAGTTGCTTGATGATACCAAACATCTCTGGAGTCCTTCCAACTTACCTTGCTTGAGGTTCTTTCTACAACGATGACTGAATGTACATTTGGGCACTCGAGCAGTGCTTGATCAGTATTTGCTTTAAGGGGAATAGCTTTTGAGCCCCGAAGTCCTTCATTTGCCGTTACGACGAGCCGGCAATCGGAATCAAGTATGCGATCTCTTAAAGCTTGGGGCGAAAAACCACCAAAGACAACCGAATGTATTGCTCCAATTCTCGCGCAGGCTAGCATTGCGAATGTAGCCTCCGGTATCATTGGCATATAAATACATACTCTATCGCCTTTTTTTATACCTCTTTTTTTAAGCACATTTGCAAGCTTACAAACGCTTTCATATAACTCATTATAAGAAATGTATTTTTCTTCTTTTGGGTTGTCCCCTTCCCATATGATGGCCGTTTGGTTTCCCCTCGTCTTTAAGTGGCGATCGATGCAATTTACGGATGCATTCAGCTTTCCTTCTACAAACCACCTCACCTTACCTTTGGTAAAATCTTGCTCTATTACCGTTTCCCATGGTTGAAACCATGAAATAAATTCTTCAGCCTTCTTCGTCCAAAATTGCTCAGGCTCTTCGATAGAAGACTTGTACATGGCCTCATATTCTTCCTTGTGAATATGAGCGCGCGACTGAGCTTCTTTTGAGACCGGATAGACTTTTTCTTTACTCATAAATGACCTATTTTGGTGTTGATTTCCGCGAAAATAATTTTAGAGAGATGGAGACGTAGAGGTTTCTTTCACAAAATTTCTGGTACCGGATTGTAGTAGTGACGTCCCTTTTTAGTATTTGCGATTAAGCTTAACAGTTCTTGATAATCTTTGTCGTTACTCACGGGGTCTATTGCTGCAGAATTGACAATGAGTAAAGGTGAAGTTTCATAGTAATGAAAGAACTCAGTATATTTGTCGACAAGTTGGTTTACGTAATTTTTATCCATGCTTCTTTCGGCCCGGTTGCCTCGCGTATGTATTCTTTCCAGTAATATCTCGGTAGAGGCTTGTAAATAGATGACTAAATCTGGACGCGGCGGTTCTATATTTAAGTGTTGGTAAATGTTCTCGTAAAGTTTAAGTTCGTCCGGATCAAGATTTAGTTTTGCAAAAATGCTTTCTTTTTCGATTAGAAAGTCTGTTACTCTCAAGGGATTGAACAAGTGTGCCTGTCGCATTAAGTCTAGTTGGCGTGCTCGTTCGAACAGGAAAAATAATTGGGTTTGTAATGCAGCTTGGCTCTTGTTCTCGTAGAAGCGCTCAAGGAAGGGGTTTGATACTGAGGCCTCCAGCCAGGTTTCATACCCTAAAGTCCTTGAGAGCAGTTTAGCCAGGCTGGTTTTACCGACTCCAATTGGGCCCTCTATGGCAATAAATTTTGGTAGGTCTGCGCTTCTGATATCCAAGTTTGCGTCATCGAAATTAATTCATGTTAGGTTCTTTTTACATCTCTGCTTGCGCTGTTTACTTTTTTTTGCATCGCAAATCTTTCCGCTTCATTTTTATTCTGATAAACGGACCACCATTCTCCAAGATTATTGAGATTTTCTCCAGCTTGCTCTCGTAAAAGAAGAAAATCGTATGCGGCCCTAAATCTTTTATGCCTCAGAATCGCTTCTGCCTTCCTCCCTTTCCGATTAGTTAGCCGAAACTGCAGATGCCAGATATCCCTCATGGGAACAGAGAATCTGCGTGGTATCGATGTAAACAGCTGCTGTTTAGCCAAGACATTATTTGAGGCTTCATTAATTGCCTCAATATGGCCAGTTCCCTCCTTTTCTAATCGCTTTTTCTCGTTTACGAAGGGATACCATAAAAGGGCTGCGTAAATAAAAGCTGGTGTAACAGGAAGTCCTTCGCGTAGCCGCCTGTCAGTACTCTCAAGAGCTGCTTTAATAAGTTTGTCTCCGGGATAATGAGCCATGGTTCTTTGACTGTCTGGGAACAGCCAACCAAAAAGTTGAAAATGTTTTAGCTGTTCATATATTCGTGCAGCACACCCTGTCATTAATAATTTTAATAATTCTTCAAATAGTCTCGCAGACGAAATATCTTGGAGGAGAAACCCCAGCTTATAAATTGGTTGGGCAGATAAATCTTCGATTTTGAAGTCAAGTAACGTCTTAAATCGAACCGCTCGCAGCATACGGACAGGATCTTCTCTATAGCGACTCTCGGGATCACCAATGAGCCTCAGAGTATGATTTTTTAAATCTCTTCGGCCTTCAACCAGGTCAATCAAGTCGCCTTTAAAAGTATCGTAATAGAGCGCATTGACGGTAAAATCGCGGCGAAGAACGTCCTCCTCAATTGTGCCATACACATTATCGACGATTAACATACCACTTTCTGATTGTCGTATCTCATGATTGTGGTTTTCGCCTCCTTGTCCCTTTTCGTTTTCTCTAGCAGGGTTTACTTTACCAGCCCTAAATGTTGCAACTTCAATAATATCTCGTTCAAAACGCACGTGGACAATTTTGAAGCGCTTCCCAATCGAGCGAGAGTTTCGAAATAGCTCACGCACTTGTTCGGGGCGCGCATTTGTTGCGACATCAAAATCCTTTGGGTTAAGCCCCAGCATTAGATCGCGAACACTGCCGCCTACCAGATAGGCCTGATATCCATGATTACTAAGCCGTCGCACTACTTTGAGTGCGTTTGAGCTAATATTCTTCGGCGCTAGAGATACTGCAGTAATTTCATGGCTAGTCATAATAAGATTACAGTTTTCTGGCTATGGCCTCTATTATTTGTTTCTAATAAAAGAAAATGGGAAAAGCCAGGCTTTTCCCATTTAATGAGCCAGTTGTTGTTCTTGTTATTATGTGCACTGGTTTTCCCAGCACAACGAAGATTATTATAATTATTACTTCGTACTAAAAGGTTATCGAAAAGCTAAAAGTTCTGCAAGCAGGATTAAATAGGCCTGTAAGTATAGTGGGTCTTCGGCACTAAGTATCTTTCCCAGCGATTGCTTGCACTTTGTAGTAATTTCTTTGGGCTGGTTGCGTGCGTTTGAGGGTCTTGTCCCAAAGCCTTCAATGCTAATTTTAACATACTAAGAGGCGAGCTCTTATCGATTGGTTTCGCATGAGATTGTTTACTAAGCTTTTGACCTTGGTTATCGATTACAACAGGAATATGACCATAGCTGGGAATCGGCAGCTTTAATGCCTTAGCTAAATGAATTTGTTTTGCTGTAGATGCCAGAAGATCACTGCCACGTATTATGTGAGTTACGCCTTGGAGTGCGTCATCCGTGATTACGGCAAGTTGATAGGCAATCAATCCATCCTTCCTCCTTATAATAAAATCACCTACTTCCGTTTGACCATTGAATGACTGCATCCCGTAAAATAAATCTTGAAATTCTACCAGTGATTCATCCACCTTTAGTCTTATTGAAAAGGGTTCGATGGCTGAGTTAAAGGTTTTCTTGCGACAGAGTCCTGGATATAACCTTGGCGTCTTTTTTCTGACGCATGTGCAGGGATAACTTGCCCCCGATTCTGCAAGCTTTTTTAAGTGAGCATGATATAAGGCTAATCTCGAGCTCTGATAGAGCACCTCCTTATCCCATTCGAGTCCGCAAGAACGCAGTTGAGCTTTTATTTCCTTTGGCGCTCTCCGAGATTCCCTGGGTGGGTCAAGATCCTCAATACGCAGAAGCCAGAGGCCTTGGTTATGTCTAGCATCTAAGTAGCTTGCGAGAGCTGTGACTAAGGAGCCGAAATGTAGCGGGCCCGTTGGTGAAGGCGCGAATCTGCCAATGTAACGTTCGCTTACCATAAAGTATTTAGCCGTTAATCTGCCTTTCCTTTATTTCAGATAGCGTTTTACAATCTATACACTGAGTTGCAGTTGGTCGAGCCTCCAAGCGTCTAATTCCGATTTCGATACCACAAGACTCACAGTATCCATAGTCGTCCTGATCAACTAAATCTATCGTCTTATCAATTTTCCTGATTAGTCGCCTCTCTCTATCCCGGGTCTTAAGTTCTAAACTAAACTCTTCCTCTTGGCTGGCACGGTCAGCTGGGTCTGGATAATTAGCCGCCTCCTCTTTCATATGGCTTACAGTTCTGTCTACTTCTTCCATGAGCTCCATTTTCCAAGCATTGAGTATGTTTCGAAAGTATTCTTTTTGGGATTCGCCCATGTATTCTTCATTTTTCTTTGGCGTATAAGGAACTCTTTGTTTATGTGAGTCACCGTCTCCCATTATCCTCGGACTCTTTTTTGTGTCTTTGGCAGTGATGCTTTGTTTTGTTCCGGCCACTGTTCTCTTTGACGACTCATTTATTGAAGTAGCTATCGTTTTGTCTTTAGTGATCCTTTCTTTCTTATGCGTTTTTTTTGTTTGATTTTTACTCTTTGTTTTTACGACAGATGCTACCTTTGATTTACCTTTGACTTGCCCTTGAGTAATAACTGCCGCCTTGGTTTTGGCCTTGGCTTTAGGCTTAGCTTTGGCTTTGGCTTTGGACTTGGATTTAGCGTTGGCCTTGGCTTTAGGCTTAGCTTTGGCTTTGGCTTTGGACTTGGCTTTCGGGTTAGCTTTGGCCTTAGCTTTAGGCTTAGCGTTGGCCTTAGCTTTGACTTTAGGTTTGGCTTTGGCTTTGGCCTTGGCTTTAGTCTTAACGGAGGTTTTTACTTTAGGTTTCGTTCGTGCGATCGAGGAAGAGGCTTTGGTCTTAGCTTTTTTTGGGGTAGTTCTTGTACTTTTTTCCTGGCGCTTCAGTTTTTTCTCTGCCATAGCGTTATCCAATATTGTGTTACAAAGTTTGACCTTTAAACGAGCGCGGAACATTACCAGATCATCACCAAAACGCCAAGCGAGAATTAAGTTGATGGTATTTGATTTTTCTTTGGTTTGTTTAAAGCCTGGCTTACTTCCTGAAGAACAATTTTACAAGATTAACCCTAATTCATCTGTTTTCTTCTTTCGGTGGTTGCGTAGAGGCTATTCTATTAGAAAATAAAGATGTTAAGTTGACGAGAATCGGGAAAAACGCAATATGGTTTTAAACCCAGAGGGTGGGATGTTTCTGGAGCTTACCCTTCTAAGTCGAAGGCTCAGATTAAATTGATGCCAGAGGTATTACTTATAGCCTTATATTCTCGCGATCTTCTGGAGCAATCTTGTATACCCTTCACTCTAATTGAGGTAATCAAGGGCTATAATGCAGAGCGGAATGTGTTTTATAGTAGTGCCAGTTTTTAGAAGGGCTGGGGTTTGGAGTAAAAAATTGTCCAGGATATCGGGGGAGAAATGAAAGGGTATACCAAAGCCCGATTTATACGCAGACATAAACGTTTTTTAGCTGACGTCAATCTTCAAAACGGTATTAGGACCACGGTTCATTGCCCGAATACTGGTTCTATGCGGAACTGTTTGGAGTGCGGAGCATCTGTTTGGCTAAGTCACTCTGTCAATCCAGGGCGCAAATACCAATATACCCTAGAGGTTCTTAAATCAAAACGGGGACATTATATCGGTTTAAATTCCGGCCGAGCGAATAAACTAGTTAGTGATGCAATTAGAATTGGACTAATAGAAGAGTTGAGCGGGTATCGCTATCTTAAGTCTGAGGTGAAATA
The DNA here is from genome assembly GCA_036337195.1 of Pseudomonadota bacterium. Lineage (GTDB taxonomy): Bacteria > Pseudomonadota > Gammaproteobacteria > Pseudomonadales > Azotimanducaceae > UBA7455. The sequence goes on along the minus strand of JAYZES010000009.1, from coordinate 11,261 downwards.
TGGGCTCGAGAATAGTCGAATTGATTTTGTGTTAAGCGATGAGGGGAGGCGAAACTGTTATGTTGAGGTGAAAAGTGTGACGTTGTTAGAGAGGCCCTTCGCTCGCGGGAATGGTTATTTTCCTGATTCGGTTAGTATTCGCGGCCAAAAACATCTGAGAGAGCTCTCAACCTTAGCGTTGAGTGGAAAAAGAGCTGTCTTATTTTTTTGTGTTCAGCATTCAGGTATTCGACGAGTGCGCAGTGCGAATCATATTGATTCTGCCTATGGAGAAAGTCTCCGGAATGCTATCGAAACTGGCGTAGAGGTATTAGCCTATAAAACCCATTTTGGATCACCGCGTCCAAGGATTTGGAGACGGATTCCCTTTGAGCATTAATAAAGCGGTTAAATTCATTCTATTAATCTTTTTTTTGGTAGCGTGGTCCGTATTCTCGCTGAGTGTTGGTGCAGCAAAGGTCTCCATCCCAGACATATTTGCGGTACTACAGGGCTCTAAAGTAGACAATTTGCAAAGCCTTATCATCATGGAGCTTCGCTTGCCGCGAATCCTTTTAGCGATATTTGTTGGTGCAGGTATAGCCGCAAGTGGAGCGGCGATTCAGGGTCTGTTTCGGAACCCCTTGGCAGATCCTGCATTGATAGGTGTTTCTAGTGGTGCAGCATTGTTCGGAGCCCTTTATCTAGTATTTATCGGTGTTTTTTTTCAAGCTTTATACGGTTTAGCGTTAAGCGCTTTCCTTGGAGGTTTATTAACGACTTGCCTCGTGCTAGAGGTTGGTCGCAGAGACGGGACAATTTCAGCGATGTTGCTAGCGGGTGTGGCGATTAATGCTATCGCAGTGGCATGTATAGGCTTGTTATCCTACATCTCTTCAGATGTTCAGCTTAGGAGTGTTGCGTTTTGGGCTCTCGGGAGCTTGGGCAGTGCAGATTGGAATAACATCTACATTGCGAGCTTGATTCCGCTGATAATTATAGCTCTGTCTCTCGAAAGTGCGAGATTGAATGCTATCACTTTAGGAGAGGCCGAGGCGCTTCATCTCGGTGTCTCTGTAAGATCCTTGCGGGTTCGCATAATCCTCTTAACGGCTTTAGCTGTTTCTATAGGGGTCGCGCTTACCGGGGTTATAGTCTTCATTGGATTAGTAGTGCCTCATTTAGTCCGTCTGACCATGGGTTCAACCCATCAGACTGTCATACCAGCTTCTGCTTTATTGGGGGGTTTATTATTACTCGTAGCAGATACAGCTGGAAGAACATTGGTCGCTCCTGCGGAGGTGCCTGTTGGAATATTGACGGCTCTCATTGGGGGCCCGTTTTTCGTGTTTTTAATCATGCGAAGTAAGGGAAGCTTGGGGATATGACGCTGCAACTGAGGGAGGTTAGTTTCAGAATAGATAGTAAACTCCTCTTATCCAACATAAACATATCTATTCAACCTGCAAAAATAGTTAGCTTTATTGGGCCAAACGGAGCGGGTAAGACGACTCTCTTGCGTGTGGCCAGCGGAGCTCTTAGCGCTCCCGGCGTTACACTCGATTCCAAGCCTTTGAAAGCCCTCACGCCGGAGGGACGAGCGCGCAAGTTTGCATTCCTGAACCAGTCGTCCGAACTAAATTTTCCCTTCAAATGTTTAGAGGTGCTTCACTTGGGAAGGATTCCTCACCGAACGAGTCGGAGATGCAACGAACGGATAGTTGAGGAAGTAATTAATAGCCTCAGTCTTGACAAGCTCGTCGATAGAATTTACACGACTATGTCGGGTGGGGAGAAGCAGCGTGTGCAAATTGGCCGAATTTTGTGCCAGGTCTGGGATAATATTGATTCAGCTTTCGTTTTCTTTGACGAGCCAACTGCCGAACTAGATCTTGCTCATCAATTACGGTTTTTCGATACTGTAAAGATGCTCGCCGCAAGGGGAGCATCGATATCTTTAGTATTGCATGATATAAATTTGGCGTCTCGGTTTTCCGACGAGTTAATACTGTTGAAGTCTGGGAAAATCCTAGCTATAGGTAGTCCACGCGAGGTAGTGACGAGAGCAAATATCAGGGATGCCTTTTCTGTTCAGGCCGAAGTGCATCATTTGTCTTGTCGACCCATAGTTCAGGCCAACAGTGTGATAAAAGATTAATGTTCACTAAGCTCTTTCAAAGCTCGAGCTGAAAGTCTAGCACCATACGACGTTACTACAGTCGAGGCTAATCGATTGGCATAAAAGGCGGCTTCTTCATATTCAAATCCTTGACATAATTTGGCTAGGAAAGCGCCAGCGAAGTTGTCTCCTGCGCCAGTTGTATCCAAGGCTCTAACGTCAAATCCGGGAATATGGGAAACGTTTTTCCGTTGAGAGACCAATGCACCATCCTTCCCGCAGGTAATCACGGAAGTCGAGCAAATTTCGCTCAGGCCAAGGGCAGCCCCATGAATTGAATGAGTTTCTGTCCAAAACTTCCCCTCTTCTGCATTACAGAAAAGTATGTCCACACCATTCTTAAGCACGGTGTCGAATGCAGATCTAAAATTTTCTATCATAGCTTTATCTGAAAGAGTCAATGCTACCTTTACAGCCGATTCCCTGGCTATCGCTTGAGCTTGCAATACGGCCTCAAGCCCCTTAGGACTACCAACTAGATAACCTTCAATATACAGAATTTTGGACTCACAAAGTGCCTTTGAGCACAGGTCATCCGCCGAGAAGTCCTCACTAATACCAAGATTTGTAACCATGGTTCTTTCTGCATCGGGGGTAACCATCGATATGCACTCACCTGTATAACCTTCCTTTGCAATGGCATTGGACTCTATGCGGAGGTTAGACAATTCTTTCAGGAAAAATTTTCCTTTGTCATCGTTTCCTACTTTGCAACTGTAGTAGGTTCTACTTCCAACCTGTGATGCAGCGACTACAGTATTGGCAGCCGAGCCACCACCCGCTAATTTCAGAACTTTGTAATTGTGTTCTACCTCCAATAGGTGTGTCAGTTTTCGTCTATCGGTTAAGTTAGTGAGCGTCATATTTCCTTTTTGGAATCCAGCAAGCTCTAAGAAATCGTCAGAAACTCTATATTCTGAATCAACAAGAGCGTTCCCGATACCGTAAATATCATAGATTGTCATTATGGAAATTAATCTGCAATCAGTGAAAAAGCTAGAGAGGCCGCCTTTAACGTTTCGTTGATTTCCGTTTCTCCATGTGCGTTTGACAGAAAGCCGGCTTCAAAGGGGGAAGGGGCGAAGTAGATCCCTTGTTTCAACATTTCAACAAAAAATTTTTTAAACAACTTATCGTCGGCAGTCAAAACCTGACTGAAGTCTCGAACTGGATCAGATTCCGTAAAAAAAATACCGAACATTCCTCCAACTTGATTGGTTGAAAAGGGTACATTTCTGGCATCAGCTTCCCGTTTTAGTTGGGTTACGAGACTCTTGGTTTTTACAGAAACGTCCTCGAAAAAGGACTTCTCTGAGATGAGTGATAAGGTTGTAAAACCCGCGGCCATCGCGACGGGATTACCAGACAGAGTTCCCGCCTGATATACGTCACCGAGCGGTGCTATCTTCTCCATAATATCTCTTCGACCACCAAAGCAACCAACAGGCATTCCTCCCCCTATAACTTTCCCTAGCGTGGTTAAGTCAGGGGAGACGTTGTATAGAGTTTGGGCACCTCCTAAGTGAACCCGAAAACCAGTCATGACTTCATCAAAGATAAGCACACTACCATAATGGTCGCAGACTTCGCGCAGACAACTCAGGAAACCTTCCACAGGGGGGATGCAGCCCATATTCCCCGCAATTGGTTCTACGATTATTGCTGCTATTTTATCCCCCATTTGGGTAAAAAGGGATCTAACCTTTTCTGGGTCGTTGTATTCAAGAGTTAGGGTGTGTTGAGCAAAACTTAGGGGTACCCCAGCGGAGTCTGGGGTGCCTAGGGTGAGGGCACCAGAGCCGGCTTTAACAAGGAGGGCATCTGAGTGCCCATGGTAACAGCCCTCAAATTTGACGATTTTATCTCTCTTTGTATAACCCCTCGCCAATCGAATCGCACTCATTGTCGCTTCAGTACCAGAACTGACCATTCGTAACATTTCCAAGGATGGCATTAGATGCGATATTTTTTCTGCCAATTGTGTTTCAATTTCAGTGGGAGCTCCGAAACTTAGGCCTGATTCCGCGGCTTTTTGAATTGCACTGACTACCTTTGGGTGGGCGTGCCCGAGGATCATCGGACCCCAAGATCCCACGTAATCTATGTATTTGTTTCCGTCGACATCACAGAGGTAGGCTCCTTTTGCCTTGTCTATAAATATGGGCTCACCCCCAACTCGGCGAAAGTCGCGAACAGGAGAATTAACCCCTCCGGGTAGAAGAGTCTTTGCTTTTTCAAAGTTTTCTTGGGACTTAGTCATGGTACGTCCGTTAATAAGGCTTAATTTCAGCAAATCTTGCAAGTTGGTTAGAGTGTTTCTGTTCCCACCGAGCATTATTACGAAAAAAGAGGGAATTTTGGATCCGAAATTATTAGAAACCACCTCTCAAGTGGTCAGCTAACATTCAAGATAGCGCAACCTTAAAACGCCGTTGCTGGTATCGCAACACTTTTCCTCTTGTCCTCATTGGATATCAATCAGGCTCTAGCTAACCAATCTTGAGCTTTAACCGCGGGGATTTTTTTATGGTAACGATTTGCCACGAGGCCTTCCCATGGGTCAACCCAGATAGCATCGCGACAGCCTTTTTTTTACTTTCTCCTTTGAAAACTGGTTTTTTTTTGTGTTCTGCTACTATAATCTCCAAAACGAAAAAATCATGACTTGGAAATAGCTCAGCATGGCAGCGGTTAGGGGCAGTAAACAGTATCAGATGAAAGTGGTTCCGCATCGACCCGTGTATAAGGCGTTTGTTTTTTTTTCTTTCCTAGTTTTGATGTCAGTCTTTAGCTGGTTGACCTACCACTATGGTAAAAGCGAGGGAATTGCACTCAAGGTAGAGGTTGTTCAGGAAAGAAATGATATCCTTGTTCAACTGGAAGACGCTCGAGAAACCATCCAAACTATGAGGAGCGCAATGGCAGATCTTAAGCTCCGAGAAGAGGTAGATACCATTGCAACCCAGGAAGTCAGGCAAACGATAGAATCCTTGCAGTCTAGAATCGCGCAGTTGAATGAAGAAATACTATTTTATAAAGGCGTGATGGCTCCCAATGTTGGAGATAAGGGGTTGCGCATCGAGCGAATCAATTTGGAGGATACCGGACTTCCCGATAGGTTTAGGTACAGCCTTTTACTAACTCAGTTGGTAGACAAGCACGAATACGTGCAGGGAGGTGTTAGGATAAGCATTGGCGGCATTGAAGGTCAGAAGGAAAAAATTATTAAACTGAGTGACTTAGACAGTACTAAAAAGGAATCTATTCGGTTTAGATTCAAATATTTTCAGAGTATCGAAGGAGAGTTAAGTCTGCCGAAGGATTTTCAACCAAGGGAAATAATAATCTTGGCTGAATCAACTGGACGAAATAAGCAGCGTCTCGAGAAAAAAATCGATTGGCAGGTATCTGGAGGTTAGTAATGTTTGGTAAAAAAAATCGTGGGGAGGCTGGTGTTACGCTAGTTGCAACTAATTGCGAATTAGTTGGTGATATACACTTTAGTGATCAATTATTAATAAATGGTGTTGTCAAAGGAAACATTTATGCTCAGAGCGGCTCGAAGGCAACAGTTACAGTGAGTGAAAAAGGACGTGTTCGCGGTGAAATAAGAGTTCCCAATGTCATCGTGAATGGGAAAGTTTTCGGTGACATTAATTCTGATCGACATGTCGAGCTTGCGGCTAAAGCAGAGGTTAAAGGTAATGTTTATTACAATCTCATCGAGATGGTAATGGGAAGTTGGGTTGATGGCCATCTTGTTCATATAAGGGAAAAAAGAAACGAAGTAACATCGGCACAAGACAAGTCTGAAGATAGTGGTGATGTATTAGGGCCCCCGCAGGTTGCGGCCTTGAACACTAGCGCTCAATAGCTTAATTAGAATAGATAAACTTCAGATACAGGATGAGCGAACTCTCTTCACCCCAGATGTCAGTCACTGCAGCAGCGGCTGATAAGGTCGCGCGCTTAATCGAAGAGGAGGGTAATCGCGATCTGAAACTTAGAGTATTCGTCACTGGTGGAGGCTGCTCAGGGTTTGAGTATGGATTTACGTTTGATGAGGACGTCGAAGAAGATGATACTGCAATCGAAGAATCTGGTGTGGTTCTATTAGTTGATGCGCTTAGCTACCAGTACTTAATCGGATCAAAAATTGATTATAGCGAAAATTTACAAGGTGCCAGGTTTGTGGTTATAAATCCCAATGCTTCAAGCACATGTGGATGTGGTAACTCTTTTTCTGTTTAACGAAGTAGCGGGTCTACATCACGCTCTATCTTCTCCGGTTTTCCTGTCCAGCCCTTATTAAGTTTCTCGGGCAAATGGAAAATTTCCCCTAAATTTCCTGGCCCTCTCGCCGAGCGTCCCGAAAACTGATTTCGATGTTTGTAATGCCCCAACCTGGTCCAGTACGATGGGTGCAAAGTTTAGGTCGGCAACCAGAAGTTCATAATTTAGGCGGAGCGCAAGTGCCAGCCTTGTAGGGTCAACTTCGCCAATGTTCTGCCCTTCTGCCACCAAAACGCGAAATGTTATTGGCGCTTCTATTCAAAGCATTGAACTAATCGATCTGTTTGAGTCCAACGCGGTAGCTTTTATTCTTGTAATTGTTGGAGGGGAAATAGAAGACTTCAAAAATATCTTTGTTTGGCCAGCGGGGTCGTGAATACTGCGGCTATAACGAGCGCTAAAACGATAGCAGTTTTGCTTTATAACTTTGCTTAGTAGAAAGAAAGTTTGACGAGATAGTATGCCCAGACTAAACATGCCGATTAGCAGACTTGTTACTTTGGAGAAGAGTGGTAGTTGGATGTGTCCTAAAGGCTCAGGTAACGGTAATGAGCATTTCCCAGCTCTTATCGATAGCTTGTAATTACGAAAATATCCTGTATTTTCGCTACTTGCAATGACCACGGGACTAGCGACATTGCGGCAGTCCATCTCAACATATAAATGAAATATCAAGGTGTAATTGCTATGCAACAGAAGTTCCTGGAACATTTGAATGCTCTTGGTCTAGTTGTACAAACAAGCGCAGATAGTGAGCTAGCGAAGCATCTTTCTAGTGGCTCGCGGACCGTGTATTGCGGTTTTGACCCCACTGCAGATAGTTTGCACGTGGGCAACCTGGTGCCATTGTTAGCTTTAAGGCGATTTCAGCTGGCAGGTCATCGTCCAATACTGCTTATAGGCGGCGCTACCGGATTAATCGGCGATCCGAGTGGGAGAAGCGCTGAGAGAGAACTTAGATCCTTATCCGCGATAGAAAAAAGTGTTGACAAAATCCGCGCACAGGCGAGTCAGTTTCTTGATTTCGATTGTGGATCGAGCTCTGCTTTGGTGGTTAATAATTCAGAATGGACCAAGGACCTAACCGTTATAGATTTTCTCCGAGACCTCGGTAAGCACTTTAGTGTAAATGCCATGATTAACAAAGAGTTTGTCCGCAGTAGATTAGAAGAGGTGGGCTCTGGAATCAGCTACACAGAGTTTAGTTACATTTTACTCCAGTCATATGATTTTTTAGTCCTTAATCAGAAGTTTGATTGCACTATTCAGATGGGAGGTAATGATCAATGGGGAAATATTACTAGTGGCTTAGATCTTATTCGGCGGGTAGAGCGGAAACAAGCTTTTGCGTTGTCTTACCCTCTTCTGACTAAAGCTGATGGCACCAAGTTCGGGAAGAGCACTGGGGGGATTCCTTGGCTCGATCCAACAAAAACTTCGCCTTACTCCTTCTATCAGTTTTGGCGGAATTGCGATGATCAAATCGTGATTCATTTTTTAAAGCTGTTAACATTTCTGAATTTAGAGGATATCGTCGCCCTGGAGCTTTCGATGCAAAAAGACCCCGGTAAGCGCTTACCACAAATAAAGTTGGCAGAGGAACTGACTAGAACTGTGCATGGTGATAAAAATTATAAAGCTGCATTAAGAATTACGAGCGCCCTGTTTCAAAATGAAGTGAATGCCTTAGAGTTGGACGATCTTAACCAACTGGCCCTTGACGGAATGGCCTCTTCGAAAATATCGACGAATGAGATTAGTCTTATAGACATTCTAATCGAAACAGGTCTGGCGGAGACGCCAAGAGGAGAGGTTACTTCTGGGCAAGCCAGGAAATTAATAAAGAGTAAAGCGGTCTGGGTAAATGGTATCAGGGTAGAGGACGAATCACTGATATTATCTCGCCACGCTTCACTTCATGGTAGGTTCTTTATTATTCAAAAAGGGAAGAAAACTCATCACCTTGTTGTACTGGACTGAAAGCACTTAAAGAATTTACTCTAAGGCCGGCTTCGAAGTCACCCCGTGGTCATATTTAAGGTTTAAGATGAAAGATAAGGGATAAAAAGTGGTGGAGCCAGGCAGGATCGAACTGCCGACCTCCTGCGTGCAAGGCAGGCGCTCTCCCAGCTGAGCTATGGCCCCATATCTTTTCTATTCTCATTCCACCATATGGTGGGTCTGGGAAGATTTGAACTTCCGACCTCACCCTTATCAGGGGTGCGCTCTAACCAACTGAGCTACAGACCCAACTAGGCAATGATGCCAGATTGTGGCTGAGGCCGCGTATTATACGTCGAGTCATTATTTTTACAATACGATCTAGATTGCAAGATTTTTTTACAGGTTGGTCATATGAGTTATCGTAAATTGAAGAGGTTGATCGTCAGTGGCAGTATTAAATATGATGCAGGAATTGAGAGAGAGGCCCTTCTGCTTGGTTTGAATGCAAGGCGAAAAGGCTCTTGGCTGGTCTTGGACTCTCCCATTGAGTTATTGGATTCAGCCAAAATTAGCAATCAAATAAACTATGCTCCTCTAGATCTTGAAGTTCTCTGGACTGTAGATTCAACAAATTCATACTTGATGAGGCGGTTAGTTGCGCCACCGAAGGGGTATGTTGTATGTCTGGCAGAGCATCAAGAGAAAGGTAGGGGTAGGCGTGGGCGGCAATGGGTTAGTCCTTTTGGTAGGAATCTTTATATTAGCATCGCTCGAGTGCTCTCACAGGTTGAGAGGGGTCTTGACGGGTTGAGCCTCGCCGTCGGTATTCAATTAGCGAAAACCTTAAAACAGAAAAAGGTCGATAATTTAGGTCTTAAATGGCCTAACGATCTTTTGCTTAACAATGCAAAGTTAGCAGGGATTTTGGTTGAGATAGGCCCTATGCTCGGTCCGAATGTATGTGTCATAGTGGGCATTGGCGTTAACCTCGAGCTAACGAAGGAGGACTCGCTTCAGATTGGGCAGCCCCACAGCGACCTGTGCGGCGTGTTAGAGTGCTCGCGAAACTTGTTAGCGGGAGAGATTATCCAAAACGTTATCTCTGGCATCAATATTTTTTCACATTATGGATTTTCTGCGTTTGCAAAGGAATGGGACGAGTATAACCTCTATCATGGTAAACAGGTCCTTATCCACATTGCAGGTTCCGTTGTGACTGGTATCGATGCTGGCGTTGATGAATTAGGTAACCTGTTGTTATCTACCGAGACAGGTATAAAGTCTTTTAATTCTGGAGAGATTAGTCTGAGAGGGAAATTTTAAGTGCGGTTGGTAGCAATTTCTTTAGTGCTTCTAAATGTATTTTATTTTCTTTACGAAGTTGGTGTCCCCAAAACAGTCATGGAATCTGTGAGTGTTGCCCGAGAGGAATTTTCTCTAACACTTCTCGCTGAATCACAAAGTGATAGTGCTTCAAATCAGCGAGGTACCAGTTTTGTTAAGACTTTGGACTTTTCCGAAAGTCTAGAGGAGGCATATTGCAATTCGATTGGAGAGGTAAAGAGTATTCCAGACGGCCACTTGGTAATGGATGCCCTCGCTCAGGCCGGTATAAAATCAAAACTTGAAATTGTGAATCGGTTAACGGGAAAGGTTGGTTTTCAAGTATCAATTCCCTCAGTCCCGTCTTTAGAGCAAGCTTTCATTGTATTAAAAGATCTAAAATCTGAAAATATTGAAGGTAGGATAATTTCGGAGAGAAACAAAGCTCTTGGGATTTCGCTTGGCGTTTTTCCTACTTTAGAGGCGGCAGAGGAGTTTCGAAGCACCTATGATAAAGAAGGAGCTATGATTACAGAGACGCCCTTGCTTGAGAGGACTTTTGTTATCCTGACAGAGGGCGCCGAGGCAGCCGATATAAGTTCAGTCTTAGATTCTTTAAAAACTAATGTTAATGTAATGTCTGAACAAGAAGCGTGTGATAGATATTGATAGCTTGCTCAGCTTCGCCTAGAATCTTATCGAATACTCAAACTTTTACCCATACCACCATGCCGCTATAGCTCAGTTGGTAGAGCAACTGATTTGTAATCAGTAGGTCCCGAGTTCGACTCTTGGTGGCGGCACCACTTTTCAGCTTATGGTCAAGGAAGTCGGAGAAATGTATCACCGTTCTTTATCATTTTAAGAAAATTGACCAAAAACAAAATAACTTTTTTCTAGGTGAAAATCCTTTTAAAAACGAGCCCACTCGGAATGATAAGAGTATTGACCTATTAAACGCCCTGAAAACGGCTTTAGGTGGCGCTATTATTCGAAAATCATTTGACAAGCGATAGTCTCAAAGGCAGAATCTAGCGCCTTATTTTTGGAGGGGTTCCCGAGCGGCCAAAGGGATCAGACTGTAAATCTGACGCGTAAGCTTCGGTGGTTCGAATCCACCCCCCTCCACCAGGAGGGAGCAGCTGAGCAGTATATGTGGGTGGTAAAAAAGCAGTAGGCATTAGGCGGGTATAGTTCAGCGGCAGAACCTCAGCCTTCCAAGCTGATGACGCGAGTTCGATTCTCGCTACCCGCTCCAATTGAGCCTACTTTAGGAGAGATTGGCTCATATAGCTCAGTCGGTAGAGCACTTCCTTGGTAAGGAAGAGGTCACCGGTTCAAATCCGGTTATGAGCTCCACATTGAGGTTATTATTGGCAATTCAAAAAATTTTCTGATTTAAGGTTTTTAGAGGTGATAAATGTCTAAAGAGAAGTTTGAGCGAAGTAAACCGCACGTAAATGTGGGGACTATAGGTCACGTTGATCATGGCAAGACGACGCTAACCGCTGCCATCACCAAGGTTTGTTCTGAAGCATACGGT
>JAYZES010000008.1:0-33491 GCA_036337195.1 Pseudomonadota bacterium | reverse complement strand
GGTCCTGGCTTTGTTGGTCTTGGCTTTGTTGGTCCTGGCTTTGTTGGTCCTGGTTTTGTTGGTCCTGACTTTGTTGGTCCTGGTTTTGTTGGTCCTGACTTTGTTGGTCCTGGTTTTGTTGGTCCTGGCTTTGTTGGTCCTGGCTTTGTTGGTCCTGGCTTTGTTGGTCTTGGCTTTGTTGGTCCTGGCTTTGCTGGTCCTGGTTCTGTTGACGCTTTTTCAGTTCATCTTCTACTAATTTTTTATTGAAAGCGGCATCTTCGTTATTTCCGTCCAATTTTAGAGCTTCTGCATAAGCATCCACGGCCTCCTTAAGTCTGCCTTGTTTTGCGAGCGTGTTTCCGAGATTATATTTACCATCCGTCGTGGAAATCTCTGAGAATGCTGCCTCTGCATTTTCATATTGTCCGTCGCGATAAAGGGCTGATGCTTTCCAATCATGATCTTCAAAAAGGGACGCAGCTCTCTCAGTATCTCCTTGTTCTAATGCTTCGAATCCTTGTTGATCTTTTGTTCTCCACAAATCAATCCATTCTATTGCATACGTCTTTGGGGCTGGCACAATGGCTAAAATTAGGATAGCCCAAAGCCAATTTTTGCGAAAGGCTAGGCTAGCCAAAGGCAGAAGAAGTAACAGAATCCAAGGCCCTTCTTCCTCCCATGTATCAAATTCTCGATCAATCTCTCGAAAGTTTGTTTTAGCTGTTAATGGCTCAGGAGCAAGTAGGTAGTTAATATCTTCGTCAGTAAGTGTCATGCGTGCGAATCTGCCACCTGAAATATCAGCGAATCTCTTAAGTCCATCCAGGTCGACTTTCGCAATTACGAGGTTGCCATTCGCATCCTTTAGGAAGCCAGTTTCAGAGCCGTCTGGACCAAGGGGAATCGCTGCGCCAGATTGTGTTCCTACAGACATTACTGATACTGGAAAGGAGAACCGGTGCGCATTAGCGATACTTTTAGCGTTGGCGATATCGCGGATTTCGTCAGTGATGATTAGAATTCTACCAGAATTGACGTCAGCGTCTTTAAATAAAGCAATTGCTCGCTCAAGGCCGCTCGATACTTGGCTTCCCTGACCCGGCATTATACTTGGGGTGATTGCAGGGATCATTGAAATAATAGTGGCATTATCGTCTGTAATCGGGGAGACCACATGAGAATCCCCTGCGAAAACAATTAGACCAGTAAGTCCCTCCTTTCTTTCAGTTAAAAGATCTTGGAGTTTTCGTTGTGCTCTGATTAAGCGATTAGGGCTAACGTCAGTCGTGTACATTGATTTGGTGAGGTCAAACAAGATAACCAGCGCGTCTTCTCGCTCATGAACCGGACGATCTGTTTTTTTCCAGACGGGACCTGCGAGGGAAGTAATAACGAGGCACCAGCTCAGTAGTACTAAGGAAAGGGGATTTCGACTTATCTCCCTTTTTCTTTCAACGATCAAATAGGGCACGAGTAGTGGATTGATTGTTTTTAACCAATTACTGTTACTACTATTCGCATACTTAAGCGAGAAGTAGAGGAAAACTGCAGGGATTATGGCAAAAAACCAACCTGGCCTAAGGAAATGGAAGTTTGTAATAAGCTGATCGAAAATCATTTCGAGCTTGCTGAGCTAACACTTCTTTGCGTCGCGAAGTGTCGAAAGTAATATGTGACTCGAGAGATGAGGGTGGGATTTGCTGCTGCGAATATAAGGCTCAATACTAACGCTACTGATAATGGCCAATAGTAAAGGGACTTTGTGGGGCGATAGATTTCAGGGTCTTGTTCTATTGGCTCAAGTGCCTCAATAGCTTTATAAATCTCCCTTAGCTCATCGCTGCTTTTAGCCCGCTGAAATATACCACCCGTCATTTGCGCAATCGAGGATAGCGTTTCGCTATCTAAGTCAGCCGACGGATTTATTTTCCGACTGGAAAAAAAACCTGGGACCGTCATTTCATCGGCGCCAAAACCTATGGTGTGAATCCGAACACCTTCACTAGCAGCTAGTTTCGCGGCCTGAATCGGTTCAACCTCGCCAGCTGTGTTGACGCCATCCGTTAAAAGAATGAGCACCCGATCCTCTGCAGGTCTATCTTTAAGCCGTTTTACTGCAAGTCCAATTGCATCTCCTATTGCAGTTTTCTGGCCAGCTATTCCCACCGAGCTTTCCTCCAATAGAGCTCGTAAGGTAACGCTGTCAAAGGTGAGTGGAGTTTGCAAGTAGGCATTACTTCCAAATAAAATAAGTCCGAGTCGGTCGCCCTTTCGTCGTGCTATGAAGTCACCCAATACGTACTTGACTGTGGTTAGTCTCGTTGTTTTGTTACCACGGACCTCCATATCTTCGTAGCCCATAGAGCCAGATATATCAACAGCTAAAAGAAGATCTCTTCCACTAATGGGCAATTCGATAGGATCACCAATGTATTGTGGTCGAGTTCCCGCGAGCACAAGAAGAAGCCAAATTAAAATTATGAATAGTCTTCGGAGAGATATATTCCTACGGTTTTCTGAACTATCCGCTGAATAATGAGAAATCAATGAGAAAAATGGCACAAACAAAGCAGTATCGTCGCGAGATGCTGGGGCTACGAGAGTGTAAACGATTATCGGCAAGGGCAACGCAACCAAAGCCCAAGGCCAGAGAAACTCAATCATTTATGGTATTCCTTCCGGTGCCGTTTAATCCAGTTTGCACTGCATCTATGCAATGCCTTGACGTCAACTTTCGGGTATTTACTGTACTGCCCATCAATAAGTACTTGCCCTTCTCCCATCACAAATTCTTGGCTTCTCGATGTTTGGTCAAGAAATGCTACCCAGGCTTCACCGGTCAAACTGGCAACATCAGAACGCTGGTAACATGTTAATGCAACTCGTTTAAGCAAATGCTGAAGGCTAATAATGTACTGACTTTCGGAGCCCTCTCGACCATATTTCGCGAATATTTGGTCAAGCTCGAGTAAAGCTTTACGTCGGTAGCGATTACTTCTCCAGAAGTTGTAGGCCCAAATGATTATCAGCAAAACTATGATGGAGGCAAAAATAATGGAAAACCACCAACCAATTGCTGGGGGCCAAATACCGGGTACATTAGGAAGGTGTATATCTCTCAGTTCATTTAGAGGGTTCATCAGTCTTTTTGTTCAAGTTCTTTGCTTTTTAAAAGTAATCATGAGAAGGGCTAGTTTCCTCGGTCTAACTACTTTACGGACTGTTTCATCTCGCCAAATGCAGCAGCGATTTCACTCACGTGTTTCTGTTCAGTCGATAGCTCGACTAAGGGTGATCTTGTTCTTGCAAATTCGTTTTTTACTTTATTTAGTCGCTTATTAAATTGCAGAGCATAATTCTCCCGATACTTTAGAGACGAAGTATTAATGCGGGATTTTGAAGCTCCATCTGTTACGCTATAGACATCAGGCTTTGGTAATTCTTTCTCAAGAGGGTCCGAAATGTGGACCCCAATAACCCGGCTAGACTGCATTAGTTGTCGAAGATGCAGTATCGCCTGCTCCCCAAGGGCGGAGAAATCAGAAATTATTAAAATCGTACTGTCTTGTTTTGTAATTCTTCGAAGGCGACTAAGAGCATCGCTCAGATGGGACTCAGTTTTTCTCAATGTTTTTTTAGATAAATTCCTGTTGAACTTATTCAGCTCATATAGGAATCGTAATGCAGAGGATTTGCTCCGGCGCGCGCGCAACTCAGTAACACTTTCTTCAGAAAATATTATACCTCCAACGCGATCGCCTCGGTAAAGTGCATCCCAGGAGAAAAGAGATGCGCACTCGGCTGCTAGAACGGATTTAAATGCATAGACGGATCCAAAAAACATTGAGATTGATTGATCCACCATAATATAGAAAGGACACTCTTTATCTTCTTGAAATAGCTTTGTATAAGGTTGCCGGGTTCTTGCTGTAACTTTCCAGTCGATGGAGCGAATATCGTCACCGGGTTGATATATTCTGACCTCAGCAAAATCTATTCCCCGACCGCGAGATTTTGAAGCTATTAGACCAGATAGTCGATTAAGTTTTGCTTCGGATTTGAACCAGCTTAACCCTCGCGCAGCGTAACGCAAGCGGATTAAATCACTTAGATTAGTGTAAGCCCCTCCCCGTAGTTTCCCAATATCCTCTAGACTAATGGTGCTTCCTTTTTCAGACTGGTTGGAAAATTTGTGTCGCGGTGTCATCAGATAGTGTTGATACTAAATGGTCGCAACACGCTCTAAAATAGCGTCTAGGGCTTGGTCGCTTGTAATGCCTGCTGCTTCGGCTTCAAAACTAACAACAAGTCTGTGACGAAAACAGTCGTGGAATACTGCGTGCACATCATCAGGGCTCACAAAGTCCTTTCCCAGTAAGAAAGCGTTGCAGCGTGCGCAGAGATCTAGTGCGATAGTCGCTCGGGGAGAAACCCCGAAATCTATCCATGAGCCTAGGTCTTCTCCAAAGGTGCCAGGGTTCCTTGTCGCCATTGTAAGCTGCACAATATATTCTTCCACTCCGGATGCCATGTGGATATTCAATATGTCCTTACGCGCCGAGAAAATACTTTTTTGGCTGAGATGCGGAGTACTTAATCCTTTTTCGGAGACATTGATGGTTTCATTTCGTACCAACCGCAGGATGTTTCGTTCTGACGGTGCGTCTGGGTAGTCGATCTTTACATGCATCAGGAATCGATCTAGTTGAGCTTCGGGGAGAGGATAGGTACCCTCCTGTTCGATGGGATTTTGTGTAGCCATTACCAAAAAAAGTTCTGGGAGCGTAAATGTTTGGCGACCAAAGCTTACTTGGCGCTCGCCCATGGCTTCTAGGAGAGCAGACTGAACCTTTGCTGGTGCTCGGTTGATTTCATCTGCAAGAATAAGGTTGTGGAAGATTGGCCCTTTCTGGAATTCGAAGCTACCATCTTGCGCCCTGTATATTTCAGTACCTGTTATATCAGATGGGAGTAGATCAGGAGTAAATTGAATCCGCTGAAAGTCACCTTCTATTCCATCTGATAAAGTCTTAATTGCTTTGGTTTTAGCAAGTCCAGGAGCGCCCTCCACTAGTAAGTGGCCATTGGCTAGTAATGCCATTAGCAATCGATCTACCAGTTTCTCTTGACCAATAATCTGACTTGATAACCAGTTTTTCAAAGCTAAAACATGATCCGTCGGGTGCATATTAATGTTACTTCGTTCCAAGAATATTTTTTATGGTTTAGTTTAATTGAAGAGGAAAATATAGACATCCTGATTAGTCCTAGGTTCCCTTCGAAGATAAAATCGTGTCCGAACTAAAGGATTATACTTAGCACCCCAAATTATACGATGCGAAGTTATATCAAAGCCATGAGTCTTGCCTCAGAATTGTGGCTTTAGCGAGGGTGGAACACGGTTCTCATAATAACGCACAAATATAGAGCAGATTGATTTTATAATCGCTATTATAGAGTTCTGAAACGTTGGCTTAACGAAATTAGGGGCTTGCCTGAGGACTAAAATATATTTTGTCTAATGGGCAATAACTTGCATGAAAGGCCATCTAAAGCCGCAAGTCCAATTTAGTTACGTTAAGACCTTATACGAGAAGTAAACGAAGTCTATCGCTGTTCGCCATTACTTCTAAGCCTTAGGGGGTGCTTTATGAAAAATTTTATACCAATGATTACCGGTTTTTCGGCTATGTTGTTCAGCTGTTTTGTTTTCGCTGAAAATATACTGAATGCGGCCAACACATCGTGGATTTTGACATCAACAGCTTTAGTTTTATTCATGACGATACCTGGCCTTTCCTTATTCTACGGTGGCCTTGTTCGCGTTAAGAATGTCTTGAGTGTTCTTATGCAATGCTTTTCAATCACCTGCGTTGTTTCAATAGTCTGGTTCGTCATTGGTTATTCCCTAGCGTTTTCTGAAGGCACGTGGTTCGTTGGTGGCCTTGACAAAATGTTTATGGCAACTATCCAGGAAGAGACTTTGGTTGGAGATATACCCGAGAGCGTTTTTGCGATGTTCCAGTTAACGTTTGCCATTATCACGCCAGCGTTAATAGTAGGTGGTTTTGCAGAAAGGATAAGGTTTTCTTCCATGCTGATCTTCTCCATTCTCTGGTCTCTCGTCGTCTATGCTCCTGTTACTCATTGGGTATGGGGTGGAGGTTGGCTCTCAGTTATGGGTCTGATGGATTTTGCAGGAGGAACCGTTGTTCATGTTAACGCAGGAGTCGCTGCCTTAGTCGCAGCGTTGGTAATTGGGAGAAGGAAAGGTTTTCCAGAAAGCCCAATGCCACCGCACAATATGACAATGGCCGTAACAGGGGCTGGAATGCTCTGGGTAGGATGGTTTGGCTTTAATGCTGGTAGTGCCCTGGCGGCGAACGGCGATGCGGGTATGGCTATGTTAGTGACACATATTTCTGCTGCAGCAGGTGCGTTGACCTGGATGGTCTGCGAATGGAGCAGATTTGGTAAGCCCAGCGCTTTGGGTGCAGTAACTGGCATGGTTGCAGGACTCGGTACCATCACTCCAGCATCGGGCTTTGTTGGTCCCGTTGGTGGACTCATAATAGGTATCCTAGCAGGTGTGGTCTGCTTTAATTTGACCCTCTATCTTAAGAATAAACTTCGTATCGATGATTCTTTAGACGTTTTTCCCGTCCACGGTGTGGGAGGAGCGCTTGGTACGATCCTGGTCGGTCTTTTTGGTGCTTCCACTATCGGTGCTTTGAGCGGTCAAGGTTTGAACCTAGAAACTATAGGGTCTCAATTACAGGTGCAGGTCATTGGGGTTGTAGCCTCTGCGATTTACTGTGCGGTAATTACCTTCGTTATTCTCAAAGTCGTAGATAATCTATTGGGCTTGCGTGTCACAGAGGACGAGGAGACTGAAGGACTTGATCTTAATCAACATAATGAGAAAGGTTATGATCTCTAGATTTCAAAATTCAATTAGATCACTTTACTGATTCCCTGTTTATCTATTGGCGGCACGTTCTGCGAAGTAAGTAACTAGTTCTGTGAAATTGATACCGAAAGCCTCCGCTCCGTCCGGGTATAAACTGGTCGGTGTCATTCCGGGAAGAGTGTTTACTTCTAGAAGATATTCAGAATTATCATGTGGCACAATGAAATCAGCTCTAGAAAGATCTCGGCAGTTGAGAGCTCGGTGGGCTTTCACAGCGATATCTTGCAACCTTCTCGACTGTGAGTAGTTTAGATTAGCTGGGACTATATGTTGGCTTAGACCTACTGTGTAGCGGTGGTGAAAATCATACCATTTATCTTTAGGTGTAGTGACTTCGATTACTGGAAATGCTTTCACGCCCTGATCTGTTTCAATGACCCCAACTGTTATTTCTTTCCCCTGAATTCTTTGTTCAACCAATATTCTTCTATCGAAGCTGAAAGCATCAATAACTCCCCTTTCAATATCTTGTGCATTACTAGCTAGCACAACTCCCAGAGCACTACCTTGCCGAGCAGGTTTGATTACAACATCTGTACCTAATAAACCTATAATCTCACTTATAACTTGATTGTTAAATTTATTACTATCAATCACAATATCTTTTGCAACTGGTAGGTTTTTACCCATGAAGATTTGTTTAGCGATAATTTTATCCATGGCGAAACTGCTAGAATGGACCTGACTTCCTACATATTTATAACCCAGTATCTCCAAAAAACCCTGGAAAGTACCGTCTTCGCCCGGAGGCCCATGTAATACTGGAAATACGACATCTGGATTAAATCTATCCAGATTTCCAACAAGATTTCCGTCAAGTTCGAACTTTTCAACATGTTTATAATTCTTATTGAGGGCATCTAAAACACCTTGCCCACTTATCCTAGAAACTTCGCTTTCCGCTGAATTTCCACCGCAGATTACTGCGATCCTTCGTGAAAGCTTTGGAGGGTAGGCTTTTAAAAAAGAAATCATTTGTCCTCTGAGTATGAAATAGTTAATGTAGTATAAAGCGTCCAGTTCAAAATTTATTCCCCTTCAATAGTCTCCTAAGCTATTGAAGATAGCCTAGCTGTAATATTCAATATATGGATACTTTTTTACTGAAAGACTCTCTATTAAGAATACAGGATCGAGAACGAAATTATTTACTTTCGTGATTCTGGCTTTTTGAAGTACTCACCTAATTACTTTTGAAGATGAATGAATGTCCTTAATTCTTCGAGACTGAAAGGCCAACACAGATCCTGTTCTCCTAGCTGGACTACTGGTATTTTTTCACCATATAGCCTAATGAGGTGATTTGAATCTGCTATATCGACTTCTGTGATCGTCATCTCTGGCTCAGATGTTCGAAGCACCGCCAACAATGCAATTGCATCATCACAAAGATGGCAACCCATAGTTTTGTAAACTCTTATATCCAACTAGTTTCTCTAATTAAGGTCGAAGAATAGCTGAGCATTTTTTGAGGTATGTTCTGCAAGCGCTTGAAAACTTATGCCTATCGCATCAGCGGCCGTTTGACATACTACTGGGAGATACCTCGGTTCGTTTCGGCGAGATTTCGGTTTTGGCTCTATATTTCGCGGCAGTAGATAAGGAGCATCAGTTTCAATCATTATGCGATTCAACGGTACGTCTTTCATTATTGGTAGTAGGTGAGTACCACGCCGTTCATCACAGATCCAGCCAGTAAAGCCAATATGACAATCAAGTTCTAAGTACTTATGAAGCACATCCCTTCGGCCAGTAAAGCAGTGGACCACGATCCTAGATAGTTGTCCCCTATATGCCTTCAGTATATCAAGGAAGGTTGCGTGAGCTTCTCTCTCATGAAGGAACATCGGTAAATTCGTTTCAATTGCAATTGCAATATGGGCCTCGAAAGATGCTATTTGAGCTTGATGAGATGCGAAATCACGGAAGAAATCCAAACCTGTTTCTCCAACCGCTCTCACCTTTGGATGCTTAACTAGTTCACGAATTTTTGCCAGCGATGTGGCACTTGATTCCTCGGCATGGTGCGGATGAATACCCGCAGTAGCGTAAAGTTTCGGATGTTTGCAGGCTAGAGCTGCAGCCTGAATACTTCCTGGAATAGATGCGCCTGTAACAATGATATTGGAGATTCCAGCTTGATACGCTCGGTCAAGCAAAGCATCGAGATCATGTCGAAAATCGTCGTGAGTCAAGTTGGCGCCGATGTCAATTAGCATAGGGTAAGGAGCTATCTCCTCGAAAGTGCAGATTTTCCAAGCGATCATCCGCAAATGCATCGTGTTCGTGCTCAAAAATTAGCGGTTGTTCATTTTCTAGTTTCTTACTATAAATTGTTGAGAACATCAGCACATTCTGCACATACTGTCGGGTCTCCGAGAAAGGGATACTTTCGATCCAAACATCAAGTGGTAAAGCTGGGTTAATCCAACTATCTACTCTGCTTGGTCCAGCATTATAAGCAGCCGTTGCAAGGATTCGATTGTTACCAAATCGGCGTAACATCTGACTAAGATATTGTGACCCAAGCTTTATATTTATGGAGGGGTTTGTTAATTCAGATGATGATTTGTACCGCATCCCTATTGCCTTTGCTGTATCGCGCGCAGTCTCAGGCATTAGTTGCATTATGCCCAATGCCCCCGAACTCGATCTAGCATCTGGCATAAATGCGCTCTCCTGACGAGCGACCGCCAGGCTCCAGCTCAGGGGGATGTCGGCGACCCGAGCCTCTTGGACGAAAGTTTCATTATAAGCTAACGGGAAGCGAGCATTGAGATCATTCCAAGCCTTCGCATTAATCAAAGATTGTATCGCTGATTTATGCCAGCCCCATCGCAGGGCTAGACGCGCAGCCGTAATAAGCTCGTCATCAGAAAAGTTTCGAGTCGAGAAGTACCATTCTCTTCTGGCTAGACTACGCTCACCTATTGTAAACAGCTCTAAAGCCCTCCTAATACCCGGTGTTTTCTCCATATTTGTAAGTTCTTCTTGAGAAATTATTTTTGGGTTATTCTCAAAGCTATACTGTTGGTCGAGAATATCCGCTGAGAGAAATCCATAATAGCTGCGTTCTTCAGACAGTTCGGTAAAAATTAGCTCTGCTGTCTTTTTGTCTTCAAGATCCTTTGAGGTGGATAATATTCGGCCCTTCCAAAACTGCCAACGGCTATGCATTTGTAAGTTATTAGGTAGGAGATTTATTAGAACCAAAGCCTGCGAGAAATCTGACCTCTTTAAGGCAAGTCGGATAAGGCTCTCTATGAGGTCTGGAAAAGCTCTGAGTTCGATTGGTAGTGCATCTAGCCTACCCTCTGGATCACCCTTTGCGGCGAGTCTTTTGCCTATTGTACGGTATGTATTATTCACAGCGCCCATTTCGAAAGTGTGTTGTTCACCGTATTTATCCAAGAGATCTAGCGCAATTTCTGGTCTACTTCGAGAAAGACGGGTCAATCCATGGAGAATAACGTCTCTATTATGTGGGTGTTGGTGATAAAACTTTTCCATATTGGCGATGTTGTGCGGTTTTCTATGTACAAGTTTCAGTTTGTTCGCAAAGACGCGGTCCTCATCAGTAAGGAAACGAACGAGATAGTTTCCCAAAGAGATTTCGTTAGCTTGGATACTCATCAGATATCTTTTCCAGGCTATTTCTGGATTGAGGTTTCCACTTATGCGCCAAACATAAAATATGTGGTCGCACTCATCTGGTTGAGAATGATCGACCAACCACAACTTTCTAGCCTGCTCCATAGCAGCTTTTTTTTGTCCAGTTTTCGCCAGCGCATGAGCATAAAAGCATTCATTACGATCACTCGTTGCCTGAGGTGAATAGAATCGCAAGAACGTGGACCACTGTCCTCGCTCCCCTTTATTGTGAAGATATTGTCGAACTAATAGGTTAGGTAATGGTGTGTCTTGATATTGCTTCTTGAACTGAGTTATCTCGGCCGGTTTTTGTTTTGAGATCCGGTAGGCCATATCTGTGTATTGCAGGTAAGGAAAAAGCGGATAGGCTTTAAGTCTGTCTCGGATTTTAAGGTAGCGACTGCGTTGACCGGATTTAATGAAGTACATAGCGTCTGCATAAAGTTTACGCTGCTCAAAGACAGAGGGACCAATCGAAGGCTTATAATCAGGGCCTCGAGAAAAATCAGCTTGAATATGCTTGATAGTGCATAAAAAAACTAATAGACCCAAAATTACTCCAGATGCCTTCAATGCGTTTGCCGTAGCTATCCCTGAGCCTTAAAGGTTACGAAATGTATTGTTTCGGGTAAAGAGCTATCTCTATATTCCCACACGCACAGCCAGAACATCGCAGGGGGCCCCGTGCAGAACGCCATTTGCCGTTGAACCTAGTAACAAAGCGATGCCATGTCGTCCATGACTACCCACAACAATCAGGTCAGCGGCGATCTGGTGAGCTAGCGAGTCGATTTCGGTTTGAGGTCGACCAAATATTAGGTGCTGATTTTCGGTATCAATTCGAAGTTCCATCGCGAACTCTTGAAGTTGATTCTTAGCTGTCTCCTGGATTTGTTCTTGGATTGTCGATAAGTCCATTGGAACATCACCGCCATAAGTAAGGCTGAGGGGTTCTATTACGTGCACACAGCTAAGTTTGGCAGAGTATGCCTTTTGAAGAAGCGCCGCTTTCGTGGCGAGTGCTCTTGACTCTTCAGTTAAATCAACGGCAACCAGTATATGGGTGTATTCATTCATTCGACGCCATCCGGTGTCTACTGATAGAGTTGGACTTAGGTCAGAATTTACACTGTTAAATTTAATTTTTAAACACCTTTTACACAACTTTACTAATACGAGTTCTTTTTTCTTTAGACAGAGCATTGGGAGTTCTGCAAATGGAATATTTGATTGTAGCTGGCATATTATTGATGGTTGTTGCCCCAATTATTGCTGTTTTGCCAAGTCCGAACCAGAAGAGAAAGATGGTTTTACGAAGGGCTGCTATGAATTTGGGTATAACTGTTGAAATTACCAATATTGACGATCCTCATCCCTTTCAAGAGAAATATCTTACAAATTTAGGTAAGAGATTACCGCCGGTTCTTGAGGTCGTTGCCTATCGTGTGCATCGCCCTCGTCGAATGGAATGGAATGGTGATCGCAGGAGGAATTGGTTAATCGAAAGGCGAGCAGATAATGAGAAAGGTGAATTACCAGGAACATGGTGTTGGGGAAGCGAAGATACTCCTGAGCTTTCCTCCAAACTTTTTACATTTATTATTTCTAATCTTGAATCCCTGCCTGAGGATGTTGTTAGGGTAGAGGAATGCAGTCGATTTATTTCTGTCTACTGGCGCGAATGCGGAGATAAGAAAGCTTTACAAACTATCCATTACTTTTTGGAAAATTGTGGAAAGTTATAAAAGTATCTTAACCCTAACATAATCGATGTTAGAAATTAGCTGGTTTTCACTAAAGCCTTATGACTTCGTTTAGATGTTTTCAAGAAGCATCAATTCTTGACGTGCGCACAAATTGATCTTATATATGTCGCCTCTGCGTATTGGGTCATGCAGTGATTTAACTTTTGAATGTAATGGAAGTTGAGGGAAACATGGGTAAAGCACTTGTCATTGTAGAGTCGCCAGCCAAGGCTAAGACGATTAACCGTTATCTTGGCAATAACTTTATTGTGAAATCAAGCGTTGGCCACATACGTGATTTACCAGTAAGCGGTAAGGGAGGACTTGCCGATCGGCAGGCTCGCGCTAAAGAGGCCGCTAAAACTAGAAAGATGTCAGCGGAAAAAAAAGTAGCCTACAAGAAAGAGAAAGCCCGTAAGCAGTTAATAGCCCGAATGGGAGTGGATCCCTCCAATCATTGGTCAGCAGAATACGAGATACTCCCGGGTAAGGAAAAAGTTGTTTCGGAGCTCCGTAGACTCGCTAAAAATGCGGATCAAATTTTCTTAGCGACAGACTTAGATCGTGAAGGTGAAGCGATTGCCTGGCATCTTAGGGAGGCCATCGGTGGTGACGATAGCCGCTTTCGTCGAGTTGTTTTTAACGAGATAACTAAAAAGGCTATCCAGGACGCTTTTGAAGAACCTGGTGAAATTGATATGCATATGGTCAATGCCCAGCAAGCTCGCCGATTTCTTGATCGAGTGGTTGGCTTTATGGTTTCTCCTTTACTTTGGGCCAAAGTCGCCAGAGGACTTTCGGCTGGTCGAGTTCAATCAGTTGCGGTAAAACTTATAGTAGAGCGTGAGAGAGAAATTCGAGCCTTCGTGCCCGAAGAATATTGGGACCTATTTGTTGAGCTCTCTGAAGATTTGAAACTTCATGAAGGGGCGGATGCTGTAAGATTCCAGGTGGTTAAGGTTCAGGGTCGGAGTTATCGGCCCAAGAGTAAAGCAGAGATTGAGACTACTCTGGGTGAACTCGCGGAAGTTAACTTCAAGATAAAGAGTAGAGAGGATAGAGAAACCACATCTAAGCCTTCTGCCCCATTCATAACATCTACTCTTCAGCAAGGGGCTAGTACGCGTTTGGGTTTTGGTGTTAAGAAGACGATGATGCTGGCCCAACGCCTATACGAGGCTGGTTACATAACCTACATGCGTACGGACTCAACAAATCTCTCAGCAGAGGCAATAGAATCGTGCCGTGATCTTATTGCATCAGATTACGGCAGCAAATATGTTCCTGAAAAGGTTAGGTTCTACTCAAGTACAGAGAGTGCTCAGGAAGCTCATGAAGCCATCAGACCCTCTGATGTAACCGTCAAGGCAACCCAAATTAAAGGCTTAGATCGTGATGCCGAGCGTCTGTATGAGCTGATATGGCGTCAGTTCGTGGCGTGTCAGATGCCTGACGCTCGCTACACTAGCACTGCAGTCTTAGCAAATGGGGGCGAGTTTGAGTTGCGTGTCCGAGGTAGGATTCAGCGTTTTGACGGCTATACCAAAGTCCAGCCTCCGGCGGGTCAAAAAGAGAATGAAGTTGCATTACCGGACTACCAAAGTGATCAGCAATTGAAGTTAGTAAAATCGGATCCCATTCAGCATTTCACTAAGCCTCGGGCTCGCTATGGCGAAGCAAGTCTGGTTCGAGAATTGGAAAAGAAGGGTATTGGGCGCCCTTCAACGTATGCGTCAATCATCACGACAATTCAGGATCGAGGTTATGTATCTCTCAATAGTAAACGTTTTTATGCGGAGAAGATTGGAGAGTTAGTTACTGATCGATTGAATGAAAACTTCAAAAACCTGCTTGATTACGGATTTACTGCAGAGCTAGAGGAGTCATTAGACAAAGTTTCTGATGGTAATATCGATTGGAAAAATCTGTTGGATAGTTTTTATAGCGATTTTGAAACAAAACTAGAAAAGGCCAGTGGTGAATCTGGTATGCGCGCGAATGATCCATCCATGACGGACATCGCATGTCCCAAATGTGGGCGTAATATGCAAGTCCGAACTGCCAGCACTGGTGTTTTCTTAGGGTGCTCTGGCTACGCTTTAAAACCAAAAGAAAGATGTAAGGCAACGATTAATCTTATTTCAGGGGATGAGGTGGTCAATGCTGAAGTAGATGATGAGGGAGAGGCTCGATTACTCCTCATAAAGAAGCGTTGTCCGGTTTGTAACACCGCCATGGATAGTTACTTGATCGATGAGGGCCGCAAGCTTCACCTGTGCGGAAATAATCCAGAGTGTCCGGGTTTCGAAGTCCAAGAGGGGCATTTTAAGATAAAAGGCTATGATGGTCCTGTGCTCGAATGCGACAAGTGCGGAGCAGAAATGCAGCTTAAATCGGGTCGGTTTGGAAAATATTTTGGATGTAGCAGTGAAGATTGCAAAAACACTCGGAAACTTCTTCGTAATGGAGAAGCGGCGCCCCCAAAGATGGACCCTGTACCGATGCCTGAATTAAAGTGTTTAAAAGTTGATGACACCTATGTGTTGCGCGATGGGGCCGCTGGTATTTTCCTCGCCGCAAGTCAATTTCCAAAAAATCGTGAAACTCGGGCACCCTACGTTGATGAAATAGTGCCTCATCAAAACGAAATTGATCCTAAGTACCAGTTCTTAACACAAGCACCTTTGCGGGACTCCGAGGGTAGGCGCAGTCTTATAAAATTTTCTCGTAAGGAGAAAGAACAGTACGTCATTTCTGAGAACGAGAATGGCAAACCTTCAGGATGGCGCGCGGATTATGTCGCTGGTAGGTGGGTAGAGTCGACAAAGTAAGGTCAAAAGAACCTTTGGGCCAATGGATGAGTGCCTCCGGTTCATGTCTCAATATAAAAAAGTCTTGTCTATACCTCTGTCCTGTATATAATCCCAGTAACTGTACAAAAGATCAGTAGGTGGTCGGAATGATTAAACTAACTGCGCGTCAACACGAGGTTTTGGAATTTATTAGAAGCTATATTGAAAGTTCTGGCTATCCGCCGACCCGCGCAGATATTGCTAACGAGCTTGGTTTTAAGAGCGCTAACGCCTCTGAAGAGCATCTCAAAGCTCTGGCTCGTAAAGGTGCAATAGAAATTATGCCAGGGACTTCTAGAGGAATAAAACTGCCTGAACCAATAGGGGTACCGATTGTTGGCCGCGTGGCTGCCGGAAATCCGATTCTTGCAGAAGAGCATATAGAGGATTATTGTGAGGTCCCCCCAAACATGTTTCGACCCCATGCGGATTATTTTCTTACTGTTCGAGGGGATAGTATGGTGGAAGCAGGTATTTTAGACGGAGATCTGCTCGCAGTTCATCGAACAACTGACGTGCGCAACGGCGACCTTGTTGTTGCGCGGATAGAAGACGAGGTCACGGTAAAGAGACTTCAAAAAGGGCGAAAGAAAGACCAGATCACTCTTCTGCCAGAAAATAAAGATTATTCTCCGATAGAAGTTGATCTTCGTTACCAAGCTTTTGAGTTCGAGGGATTGGGGGTTGGGGTTATTAGACGTTAGAGCATTTAAGCTTGGCTCTTTTGCGTTTCTTTTTGCTAAAAAGCTATATGTTTCCCATCCGACTTGTACACGAAGGCTTCCGATATAATGGTGAGCTGAGATAAACGAAATGAATCTGCTTTAGCGGGGACCACAATGCAATGATGGCTATAATAGGTGGCACGGGCTTCGGGTCATTGCTCCAACTGACCAACTCAAGCTCAAGTCAAGTCGATACGCAGTATGGGTGCGCTAATATCCAAAAAGGTACACTCTCAGGAAAACCTATAATTTTCTTGCCGCGGCACGGCAATCCCCCGCGAATACCTCCTCATCTTATTAACTATAGGGCAAACATCAAGGCGCTTTGGGATAATGGAGTGACAAATATTATAGCTCTCAATGCTGTTGGAAGTGTCGATGAGTTTATAAAAGTACCAAGCCTAATTATCCCAAATCAAATTATTGACTATACGAATGGTAGGGAGCATACATTTTTTGATGACAAAATAAGTCATATCGAATTCACGAATCCTTTTGATGACGAGCTCCGTCAGAAATTGATCGAGGGTGCTCAGGGATCTTTGAAATTAAAAAGATCCGGGGTTTACGGATGTACTCAAGGTCCACGTTTAGAAACTGCCGCGGAAGTAAGGCGTTTGAGGAAAGATGGATGTGATGTTGTAGGTATGACTCTGATGCCCGAGGCTGCGCTCGCAAGAGAATTGGGAATGGCATACGCAAGCGTATGTTTTGTCGTAAACGAGGGGGCGGGGATAAGAGATGACTTGATCAAATTTGATTTAATAAAGCAAGCGATCGAGGCATCCTCATTGTCGGTGTTGAAAGCTGTATCAAATGTATTAACTTCAACAAGCCTGCCTAAGGAAGAATTAGCTACGAGGAACTAAACATGTCAGCTATGAAATTTTTTAACTGCGATTTTTTTCTTTAAAGCGTTGGACCGATAACACCATTCCAAAAAGAGGATGGTCTATGTAGTGTATTTCATCGCTTCGCATTCTTCGAGACTGGGCCATACGATACGATTGCAAAGGCTCATGGGTGTCCTTTGCATTAGCGCGTGCGACAAGTGTTGGATATTTCTTTCTTGTTTCTGCATCTAACTCCACGTCTTTGAACTGAAGCGCTTCTTGGTGATTATATTTCGGGATGAATTCAGTAAACCATAGATCTACGTTCATATGTAAGTATCTATTCCGTTTCAAATTTATAGTCCCATCGATCTCGTACCTTTCGTCATAACGCTTACCGGTTTTAATGAGAATAGGTGCATTTTGGGTAGTAATCGGTTGCAACCACGCTTGGTGCATTAGTAGCTCATATTTTGACGACCGCCTTAGACTCCCAGCAATTCCACCCAAGTTAAGTTGACTACCAGTCAATGCAAAGTAAGCCCTGTGTCGCTCAGAATTGATTATTGCGTCAAACTGGCTAGTCTCAAATGCATTGGATGAGCCCGTTTTCTCCGACATTTCTCCTATTTCGCTTTTCAGTGTTTCACCTATCATCTCCCCTTCAAGCAGTTGTCGATAGCGATATTGTCGACTTGCGCTCTCAAAAAGGAAGGTGGTTTCCCCGTAGTCAAAAATCTCATTATTTTCGGAGCTAGTGGTCTGAGATCCGATAAGTTGTTCAAGTTGTGAAAGAAAGTTTGGCTTGGTGTCGACCTCGCCAATCGCAATTATTTCACTGGGGTAAGTGACCTCATACTCTAACCATTTCTCTTCGCTAGTAAAGCTTGGGAGTAATTTGAACAATAGTATCTCTACCTGATACCAGTGCTCGTATTCAGACCTTGGTTCCTCTTCCTGTGCAACGGAATAGGAACTGGTTAATAGGTAGGCAACTAAGCTCAATATTTTTAGGGAGGATGGAAACGGTTTGTTCATAGTCAGCGAGTCCAATTTTGTTTCTCTCCAAACTGTGTCAGCAAATTTTCGATAACAGTGAATCGAGTCTCTGGCCTTTCCATCGCTTCATAGAACGTTAATTGGTTGGCATTAGTAAGTTTATAACTCTGCGGTTTGGATTGCACGAGAGACACTATAGCATCTGGACTTATTACAGTATCTTGTAGAAATTCTATCTTACCCTTATCAATGCCAGCGTCGATCTTCTTAATACCCAAAGTGCTAGCATTAATTTTTATTAAAGTGATTCTGAAGAGATTACGAGTAGCATCTGGTAAGAGACTGAAACGATCGATCATTTCTACTTGTAACTCTCGTAATTCAGCTTCAGTCTTTGCGTTAGCAATTCGTTTGTATAGTACTAACCTTGCATGCGTATCGGGTAGGTAACTCTCAGGGATAATGGCAGAGATGCGCAGGTTGATTTCGGCTCCCTCGTGCAACGGGCGATCGAGATTTGGTGTTTTTCCATCTTGAATTGCCTTAACAGCATGGTTGAGCATTTCCATGTACATCGAGTAGCCAATCGTTTGAATATTGCCACTTTGTCCATCACCAAGAAGCTCGCCTGCACCCCTAATCTCGAGATCATGTGTGGCTAGGATAAAACCTGCGCCAAGATGGTCTGCCTCGGAAATAGCCTCCAAACGTTTTTGGGCGTCACGGGACATGACTTTAGGATTTGGTGTCATGAGATAAGCGTAGGCTTGATGGTGTGATCTCCCAACACGGCCACGTAATTGATGTATTTGTGCAAGACCGAACTTGTCAGCTCGCTCAATAATTATTGTATTCGCGTTGGGTATATCAATACCATTCTCAATAATCGTTGTACACACTAAGATATTCGCTTTCTTATGGTAAAAATCAGACATTACTCCCTCTAATTGGCGTTCTCGCATCTGCCCATGCCCAATAGCGATGCGGGCTTCTGGAACCAGGTTAAGGAGCTTCGTTGCTATTTGGTCGATGTTCTTAACTTCATTATGTAAATAATAAACTTGACCACCTCGCAGAAGTTCCCTTTGGATGGCTTCTTTAATAAGCCCCTCATTATATTCTTGGACGAAAGTCTTGATTGAAAGTCTTCGCGATGGAGGTGTGGCTACTATTGAAAGATCTCTCATATTAGAGATTGCCATGTTAAGCGTTCTGGGTATGGGGGTCGCCGTAAGTGCAAGAATATCGACTTCTGCTCTTAATGATTTTAATTTTTCTTTTTGACGAACACCGAAACGATGCTCCTCATCAATAATTAAGAGACCAAGATCTTTGAATACGATACCGTCTTGGATCAAGGTATGAGTGCCTATTATTATATCAACTTGCCCAGATTTCACTTTGTCCCGGATATCATGCTGCTCTTTTTTTGTTCGAAACCTCGATATCGATTCAATACTGAAAGGCCATTCAGCGAATCGATCTAGGAATGTTTGTTGATGTTGCTGTGCCAGAAGAGTTGTGGGTACAAGGACTGCAACCTGCTTACCTGATTGCACCGCTATAAAGGCTGCTCGCATAGCTACTTCCGTTTTACCGAAACCAACATCGCCGCAAATGAGTCTATCCATTGGCTTCGTTTTGCTCATATCAGCAACAACACTTCTTATTGCACTTTCTTGATCCGGCGTTTCTTCGAAGGGGAAGCTTGAGACAAATTGATCATAAGTTCTGTCTGGAGCGGCAAAAGAAAATCCCTTTTTGGCTGCTCGTCTTGCATAAATACTCAATAGCTCAGCAGCTACATCATATATTTGCTCAGCAGCGCGTCGCTTAGTTTTGTTCCAGGTGTCACCCCCTAGTCGGTGCAAAGGAGCATTACCTTCCTCTGAGCCGGCATAACGTGAAATTAGGTGAAGAGATGAAACTGGCACATACAGCTTGGCATGTTCTTCGTACTCGAGACATAAGAACTCTGTCTCTTCCTCATCAATTGTTAGTGTTTTAAGTCCTAAGTAACGACCTACCCCGTGATCGATATGCACCACCGGTGCCCCGACGTGTAATTCTGTTAGACTTTTGATTATAAGATCTGCAGAGATGTTATTTTTATATTCCCTTCGCCGCTGCTGGAGCACTCGCTCTCCAAATAATTGTTGCTCCGTTATAAGAGCTATATTCGGATTCTGGCTCGAAAAGCCTCTCTCGACATCTGCAGTGCATAAGCATAATTTTTGATCATTATTTAAGAAAGAT
Organism: Pseudomonadota bacterium; assembly: GCA_036337195.1. Classification (GTDB taxonomy): domain Bacteria; phylum Pseudomonadota; class Gammaproteobacteria; order Pseudomonadales; family Azotimanducaceae; genus UBA7455. The sequence goes on along the minus strand of JAYZES010000008.1, from coordinate 13,478 downwards.
TCCCAGTTTTCAGTCATTTCTAGAGTCAGCTGGTGACGCTGAAATAGTTCGCTTATGATTTCTTTCCGACCAATGGATTCTGCGGTAATCAGTAATCTTCCAGTTGACCTCTCAACATAGTCTTTTAGCTTCTCCAGAGGATCCAAACTTCTTTGTTGAATTGATACATTGGGCAAAGGAGAGAAATCAAAGTTGTGTTTGCTGGTTGAATCAGTCGTGATTTCAACTCTAGGAAAGTCTGTGAATTTACCGAAAATCTTTTCGGTGGCTAAAAGAAGTTCATTTGGAGGAGGTATCGGTCTCAATATATCGTGACGAAGATTTTCATAGCGATCCCAAGCTTGAGTCCAATTATCGCGTAAAGTATTTTCTATATCTGTTGTAATTATAAGGGTATTTTCGGGGGCATAGTCAAAAAGTGTCGCTAGCTCATCAAAAAACAGTGGTAGATAGTATTCTATCCCTGGTGGTGATATCCCTGCACTTATGTCGCAGTAAATTGTTGCGTCCCGATTGTCTGAGAGTTTTTCGTGCCACCTATCTTGGAATTGTTTTATGGCCTTCTCTGTCAGCGGAATTTCTCGAGCAGGCAGTAATTCGATCCTGTTCACATTACTGATTGAAAGTTGTGTCTCAGCGTCAAAAATGCGGATTGAATCCACTTCATTATCGAATAAATCGATACGGTAAGGTTTGTTCGAGCCCATGGGAAAGATGTCCATTATCGAACCTCTTACAGCAAACTCTCCATGCTCCAGGACGTTATCAACCGAGCGATATGCAACAGAGCTTAGTTTTTTTCGCATTTCTGCGAAGTCAAACTTTTCCCCTACTGACACCAGTAGGCTTTCATTCAGAATAAATTGTGGGGGAGCAAGCTTTTGCGCCAGGGTATTTGCAGGAATTATCACGACGCCACTATCAATGTACGGTAACCGATTTAATATGTGTAACCGTTCTGAAATTATATCTTGGTGAGGCGAAAAGCTGTCGTAAATCAGCGTCTCCCAGTCTGGGAATCGATACACCGGAACATTCGGCTTAAAGAATGCAAGCTCTTTTCGGATCTGTTCGGCCGATACCGAATCCTGTGTAACTAAAAGGCATAAGACACTTCTAGATTCTAATAAATTGGATATCGCTAGAGAAATTGAAGAACCCGATAAATTCCCCCAGTCACGACGTTCGCCGGCCCGAATGGGGATGATTTTGTTGTCAAGAGACAAAATACCCACTTCGCCTCCCAAGGCTAAAGTTAAGCAAGGTTACTCCCATCGCCGTATTTCTCAAGTGGAGGAAGCACCGCGGAGAGTATTTGTTAGATTAATGCATACCTCAGGGAAAAAGCATCTTGTTGTGCTAGTAAAATAGTGCTCGGCTCTTTATAATATTGGACCGTGTTCGGGCGGCCCAAGACACGTTGCCTCGTAAACCAATTTACTTTTTATAATTATTTTGAGCGTAATTCAGACTGGTGATTAGAACTAAGCGCGGCCTTGATTTGCCCATCTCCGGCAGCCCTGAACAGAATATAGACAACGGCAGATCAGTGCGCTCGGTAGGCTTAGTAGGGTTCGATTATCCGGGGTTAAAGCCAACAATGGAAGTGGCCGTGGGTGATCATGTGAAGACGGGGCAGGTGCTCTTTACGGATAAGAAAACTCCCGGAGTAAAATACACGGCACCAGGTTGCGGTACCGTAGCCGCAATTAACCGAGGGGCTCGTCGTGTTTTCCAGTCAATTGTCATCCAACTAGACGGTGATGAAGCGGAATCTTTCCCCGTCGTGCCCCTCGAAAAGTTATCTAGAGAGGTTGCTGTCAATATTCTGGTTGAGTCGGGACAATGGACTTCACTGAGGACTCGTCCCTTTAGTAAGGTGCCAGTACCAAGCCAAAGTCCCAATTCGATCTTTGTTACCGCAGTTGATTCTAGGCCCCACGCTCCAAATCCTGAAATAGTAATCGCAGAGCAACCGGAAGCCTTTTTGGTGGGCATGGACGTATTGTCATTACTCACTGATGGGCCGATATTTCTTTGTGCTCGAAATGGTTCAACTTTACCAGTGTCTAGCAACCCCAAGGTAAGACGGGAAGATTTTTCTGGGCCACATCCGTCCGGTCTGGCGGGGACGCATATTCATTTCCTTGATCCAGTTTCATTGGACAAGTTTGTTTGGACCATAGGCTATCAAGATGTCATTGCTATCGGTCATCTGTTTACCTCGGGGAACGTATACACCGATAGAGTGATATCTTTGGCTGGACCCTCCATCGCCCTGCCGAGGCTTATCCGAACTAGGCTAGGAGCTTCAACTCAAGATCTAGTAGAGGGAGAGATTAGTGTTGGAGAGGGAGATGACGAGAGAGTTATTTCGGGAAGTGTTTTGGACGGAAGGGCATGCTCCCTCGGTCTGGAATATCTGGGACGCTATCATAATCAGGTGGCCGTTTTGAGAGAAGGAAAACAAAGAGAGCTGATGGGGTTCGTGAGACCAGGGAAAGACAAATTTTCTTTGACTAGGCTGTTCATTTCCAGCTTCTTTCCTAAGAGGCAATTCGCGTTCACGACCAGTACAGGCGGGAGTGAGCGAGCGATGGTACCACTAGGTACATTCGAGGAGATCATGCCTCTGGATATTTTGCCAACACAATTACTTCGAGCTTTGTTGGTTAGTGATTTCGACGTGAGTATCAATCTTGGCTGTCTCGAGTTAGACGAAGATGACATCGCGTTATGCACTTTTGCTTGCCCAGGGAAGTATGAATATGGCCCATATCTTCGGCAAATGTTAACCACTATAGAGGCGGAAGCCTAAGGCAACGAATGGCACTAAGAGAATTTCTTAACGGTATTGAGCCTGATTTCAAAGAAGGCGGGCGCTATGAACGCTGGTACGCCATATATGAAGCGGTCGACACAATTCTCTACACTCCTGGTAAGGTCACCTCGAGTTCATCCCACGTGCGCGATTCCGTAGACCTGAAGAGAGTAATGACCACAGTCTGGCTTTGTGCTTTTTTTCCAATGTTTGCTGGAATGTACTTCACTGGCCTTCAAGCCACGATGGCTATGGAGCAAATGGGTATAGAGCAACTCGAGGGTATGCGTGGCGTCATCGTAGAATTGCTCGCTGGCTATAATTCAGATAACTGGTGGCACTGTCTTGTTTATGGCGCCGTGTTTTACATCCCCATTTATTTGGTCACATTCGTAGTGGGTGCATTCTGGGAAATACTCTTTGCAACAAAACGGGGCCATGAAATTAACGAAGGTTTTTTTGTAACAAGTGTTTTGTTTTCCCTAATAGTTCCGGCTTCGATTCCTTTATGGCAAGTTGCCCTCGGAATTTCCTTCGGAGTGGTCATCGGGAAGGAAATTTTTGGTGGGACTGGTAAAAATTTCCTTAACCCGGCACTCACGGGTAGAGCGTTCTTATTTTTTGCTTATCCGGCGGAAATATCGGGAGATTCGGTTTGGACGGCCGTGGACGGTTTCAGTGGCGCGACGCCGCTGGGTATATCAGCGATATCGGGAATGGGAGATCTGGCAGCCAATGTTAGCTGGTGGGATGCTTTTTTCGGTAACATTCAGGGCTCAGTAGGAGAGACCTCAACCTTTGCGATATTTATAGGAGGGGCTATTTTGCTGATAACCAAGGCGGCTTCTTGGAGAATCATGCTCGGAACTTTCCTGGGTATGGTGGGAATGTCCGCGATCTTCAATTTGATTGGCTCTGAGACGAACCCGATGTTTGCGATGCCATGGTATTGGCATTTAGTAGTGGGTGGCTTTGCTTTTGGAATGGTTTACATGGTCACAGACCCAGTATCCGCATCAATGACAAATATTGGCAAGTGGTATTACGGCCTCCTTATCGGCGCGTTATGCGTTTTGATTCGAGTCATCAACCCCGCGTATCCTGAGGGGATTATGCTGGCTATCCTTTTCGCTAATCTTTGCTCGCCTCTGATCGACTGGGCTGTGGTACGCCAAAATATCAGACGGAGGGAAGCTCGTGTCTAGTAATAAGGATGCGATGAAGAATATTTTGTTAGTTGCACTATCCGTCTGTTTTGTTTGTTCTGTAGTGGTCTCAGGGGCTGCAGTTTCTCTGAAGCCCGAACGGCTTGCAAATAAGGAGTTAGACAGGAACAAAAATATACTTATCGCAGCAGGACTCTTCGAAAAAGGTGTAACCCAAGACTCTGAGGTCGAGGGCCTGTTTAAGTCCTTTGAGATCGGTATAGTTGACCTGCAGGAGCAGCGCCTGTTGACGGCGGGTGAGGTTGAGCAAACGAAAATTGATTTCGACCGTTATGATCAGCGTAAAGCGGCCAAGGACCCAACAATGTCCGTTGCTTTGAATACAGTTGAGGATATTGCATCGATAAGCACTCGAGCAGACTACAGTATCATTTACCTTCTAAAGCGCGAGGGGGAGTTGCAGCGGATAGTATTACCTGTACATGGCTATGGGCTCTGGTCGACCTTGTACGGATTCATATCTGTGCAGGCTGACGGAAACACGGTCTCAGGTATTACCTTTTATGAGCATCAGGAAACAGCAGGGCTTGGTGGTGAAGTGGACAACCCAAGATGGAAAGGTTTGTGGCCTGGAAAGAAAATATACGATGAGAACGGAACAGTGGCCCTTGAGGTCATAAAGGGTTCAGTTGTTCCTGGGACTTCTCAAACAGACTATCAGGTTGACGGTCTCTCTGGAGCAACGCTTACGAGCCGAGGGGTCAGCAACTTACTAGAATATTGGTTAGGAAATCAAGCTTTTGGACCGGTGCTGAAAGAATTGGCAGTGAGGACTTAATTTTATGAACTTTAAAGAAGTTTTGTACGACCCTATATTTAATAACAATCCGATCGGTTTACAAATTCTCGGTATTTGCTCAGCGCTCGCCGTCACTACCCAAATGAGTGTCGCCCTTGTTATGTGCGTTGCGCTAACCTTCGTTTGCGCTTTCTCCAATTTATTTATCTCTCTCATTAGAAACCAGATTCCGAGTAGTGTTCGCATTATTGTCCAAATGGCCATCATTGCTTCTCTGGTCATCGTGGTTGATCAGATACTTGGTGCCGTCGCCTACGAAATGAGTAAGCAGCTTACGGTTTTCGTGGGCTTGATCATCACCAACTGTATTGTAATGGGGCGAGCGGAAGCTTTTGCCATGCAGAATCCACCAGGCATAAGCTTCGTTGACGGGGTTGGAAATGGGCTTGGCTATAGTATTGTTCTAATGGCCGTAGCTACGATTCGTGAGCTGTTTGGTTCCGGCAGCTTATTTGGTTTCGAGGTCATGACGCTGGTAACAAACGGAGGGTGGTATAATCCTAATGGTCTAATGCTGTTGGCACCTAGCGCGTTCTTTATTATAGGGTTATTAATTTGGGCGCTAAGAAGTTGGAAGACGGGGCAAGTTGAGGAGCCTGAGTATCGAATCGGTGGCCACACTTCCTTGTCAGGAGCATGAGGCATGTTTGAATACTATCTGAGTCTTTTCATTAAAGCAGTGTTCGTTGAAAATATGGCTTTGGCATTTTTCTTAGGGATGTGCACCTTCATCGCTATCTCTAAGAAAATAGAGACTGCATTGGGTCTGGGTATAGCGGTTATAGTTGTGTTGTTAATAACCGTGCCAGTTAATAACGTTATCTATCATTTCCTGCTAGCAGATGGGGCGCTTAGTTGGGCCGGTCTGCCAAACGTAGATCTGAGTTTCTTAGGGTACTTAAGCTATATAGGAGTTATTGCGGCAATTGTGCAGATCCTAGAAATGTTTCTCGATAAGTATGTCCCAGTTTTGTATAACGCTTTAGGGGTTTTTCTCCCGCTCATAACCGTTAATTGCGCTATTTTAGGGGCTAGCTTGTTCATGGTAAACCGTGATTATGATTTTGGTGAAAGTATCGTTTATGGAATAGGGTCTGGTGTCGGTTGGGCTTTAGCCATTGTTCTGTTAGCAGGGATCAGGGAGAAATTGAAATACAGCGATGTTCCTGAGGGGTTGCAGGGGTTGGGAATTACTTTTATTACTGTGGGACTCATGTCACTCGGTTTTATGTCTTTCAGTGGTATATCGATTTAATGATCAAGGAATCAAAGTAAAAAAATGGGTAACGAAATTGTTCTAGGTGTAGCAATGTTTACTGGCGTTATAATGCTACTGGTTTTTGTAATACTTTATGCGCGTAGGCAGCTGGTGAGTGCCGGTGAAGTGACTATAGAAATCAATGGCGATCCAGACAAAACCTTACGTGCGCCTGCGGGAAGCAAACTTCTAAATACGCTTGCGGATGCAGGTATATTCCTCTCTTCAGCTTGTGGTGGGGGAGGCACTTGTGCACAGTGTCGCTGTCGCGTTTTAGAGGGAGGGGGGTCTATGTTGTCGACAGAAGAGGGGCACTTTACCCGAGGTGAGGCAAAAAACGGGTGGCGCTTGAGTTGTCAGACAGCAGTGAAGCAAGATTTAAAAATAGAGGTCCCACAAGAATTCTTTGGGGTCAAACGGTGGGAATGTGAGGTTGTCTCTAACGAAAACGTGGCAACTTTTATCAAAGAACTGGTCCTACGCCTTCCTGAGGATGAAGAAGTGAATTTCCGGGCAGGAGGATATGTGCAGTTTGAGATACCTCCCTATGATATTCGTTACAAGGATATGATCATAGGGGAAGAGTACCAACCTGATTGGAAAAAGTTTAGCGTGTTTGATAATGAGTCCAAGGTTGATGATGTTACTATTCGTGCCTACTCTATGGCGAACTACCCGGAAGAAAAGGGGATTATGAAGTTTAATATTCGGGTGGCCTCTCCCCCTCCTGGCACCGACTTCCCACCAGGTAAAATGTCGTCTTATCTATTCACGTTAAAGCCAGGAGATAAAGTGACCATTTTTGGTCCATACGGAGAATTTTTTGCTAAAGAAACCGATGCCGAGATGGTATTTATAGGAGGGGGCGCAGGCATGGCGCCTATGCGCGCGCACATTTTTGATCAGCTACTAAGAATAAATACGGATAGGAAGATCACATTTTGGTACGGAGGGCGCAATCAACGGGAATTATTCTATGTTGATGAGTTTGACAAGCTTGCTGAAGAGCACGAGAATTTCGAATGGCATCTGGCGCTTTCCGATAGGGATCTTGATGGCTGGGATGGCTATACTGGTTTTATCCATAACGTTTTGTATGAACAATATCTGAAAGATCACCCAGCGCCAGAAGATTGCGAATACTACATGTGCGGGCCCCCAATGATGAATGCAGCTTGTATTGGAATGTTGGAGGATCTAGGTGTGGAAAGAGAAAACATCTTTCTCGATGATTTTGGTGGATAGTTTCTAATAACAAGAAAGAGACGAAGAAATTCATTGCTTAGCACTATTCGAAGCCACCTAGCCATCTATCTTCAAGTGGACAGAAGTTAATTCGGGCAATTAACGAATTTTCTCTTCGATAATTTGCCACCCTTGAACCTCCCGTTTTATTCGTAGAATCTTTTTCGTACTGTCGCGGTAGAGATTGGACCGGTAAGTTTGGGTAAATAATACCTCCATTGTATCTTCTGCGATCAACTCCATTCCTTCATGAAAAATTTGGATATCGATAAACCTTGGCCTAGTTAAGCGCTCGCGCCTTAAGGCCTCCCATTCCCGACGGTTTATAGGAGCGGTAATTACAAACTCGTCGGAGTAATTAGAGAGATACTGAGGAACGTTTTGCTCTGACCAGGCTGCCCCCCAAAGGTTAACCATTTCTTGGACTTCTGATCGAATTCTAGGTGTCAGTATTGTTACGGGTGCGTAAGGGTCATCCGCTATCTTAGGCATTTCCCGTTCGGGCATTAATATGATGGTGTCGCTTGCTTCTGGATCCTGGACGGTACCAGTAAGCTCAATCTCATCCTGCGTCTTGTCAATTGTATTATTTGAGGCCTCAGGCACTTCGGTTGTTTCTGGGTTAGACCTGGCATCTGGCGACTTTAATAAGCCATCAGGTTCGGTAGCTTCGATCAATTGGTCATTGCTAAATATTCCAGAGTAAATGGTCCCGTCCGGCATAATCATCGTCCCTGGTCCATTCCTCTTGTCATTTTCGAACTCGCCGACGAATCTTGTCCCATCTTGCCAGAAGATAGTTCCTTTTCCAGAGCGTTTTCCGTCTAACACTCCGCCGACATAACGCGTTCCGTCTGACCAGACGAGTGTGCGAGTGGAGTGTTCCGGTGCACTCGCTGAGACTTCTATTACAAAAATTAGAACCAGGTACGGGAATAACTTTTTCATCGTGATCTCTAATTGATCAAGAGTTCAAGGATACTACACTTTTTGGTAGACCAATATCACCCTGTATACAACCTGAGGGTTAATAGGTTTTTCTAGTGAATACCCATTGTTGCGAATTAGTCAGATTTGGATCGTATCGATACCCATCCGCATTAAATTCTTTGATGTCCTCTGGCCGATTTATACGATTTTTAACGATAAAACTTGCCATGGCGCCTCGAGCCTTTTTTGCGAAAAAGCTTAAGACCCTGTACGACCCATTATTGTAGTCCTTGAATACTGGGGTTATTAGTCTCGCTGGAAGCAGTTCGGGGGAAACGGATTTGAAATATTCATTTGACGCTAAATTAATTAAAGTCTTGTTTCGGTGTTTACTTAACTCCTCTACGATTTTCTGAGTTATGTCGTCACCCCAAAACGCGTAGAGATCTTTACCCCTTTTATTTTTTAAACGAGTGCCCATTTCTAAACGGTACGGTTGTATAAGATCCAGGGGCCTAAGCAAGCCGTACAAGCCAGATAAGATACGAAGATTTTTCTGCGCAAAATTGAGGTCGCGAGGTGAATAGCCTCCGGCCTCGAGACCGATGTAAACGTCGCCTTTAAAAGCTAGTATCGCCTGTTTGGCATTGGTTAGATGGAAAGGACGTTTCCAGTCTTTAAATCTTTGAAGGTTCAATTCTGCTAATTTCGGACTGATTCTCATTAGCTTTGTTAGATCTTGAGGCGATTGTTTACGCATTATCCCTATCAGTTCCTCAGATCGCTCTAGCAAAGTCGAGGTGCTAGTCTTGGTAGTGATAGGTTTAGATTCGAAATCGAGCGTTTTTGCCGGGGATAATAAGGTTAACATTTTTCGTTGAAGCGTCTTGTTCGAGAAGGGTAAAAGGATACAAGATTTATTCCTGGGGCGGAATAGACTTATTCGAGTTCATGACTCAAACTTGTCAAGTAAGCCAGGCTTAGTCCAAGGAAATACAAAAATATGGTTAAGTAGAAAGGCAATGAATTGAATATCCAACAAGTTATAGAAGAAAAATTAACCCAAGTGTTGATGCCAGATCACCTTGAAGTGATAAACGAGAGCGTCAATCACAATGTGCCTCCAGGCTCTGAATCCCATTTCAAAGTAACCTTGGTCGCTAAGAGCTTCGAGAACCAACGTCTTTTAGAACGCCACAGGACAGTGAATAAGATTCTTGCTGATGAGCTTTCGGGTGTTGTACATGCCATAGCTTTGCACACTTATACAGAAGCAGAATGGCGTGATCGAAATGGAGATACTCCGTTGTCGCCGCCCTGCAGTAAGGGCTAATCTGTTTGGCTGAATCAACTTATGAGGGACTTATTTATTACGAAAAGTTATTTTTGAGGGAGAGTATCCGTCTTAATTTAAAGCGGAAGAAACGTAAGACTATCGCTATACACGTGCTCGATGGAAATAGCGTAGAAATTCGCGCTCCATTAAAGTGTTCTTGGAGTGAGATAGAACAATTTTTGGGGCAAAAAGCCAGTTGGGTAAGGAATACAGCTCTCCAGCTCCAAGCGGAGCCATCGGTTCCTCCATTAAAGTATACTAATGGTGCGAAGCACTCTTTCCTTGGTCATCCCACACCATTAGTCTTGTTGCGAGGGAGACGCGCCTATACGGCCATCGATGGCGGCAGTATCGTAATCAGTTGCACTGAGCCAGATAAAGAGCATTTGGTGCGTAAACACCTTTACGCCTGGTATCGTCGAGAGGCAGAGCATTCTTTACCTCCGCGTATATTACAAATCAACATGTTATTTGGTGATTCCGTTAAGGTCCCGAGATTGGTTGTAGAGAAAATGAGTGCAAGCTGGGGCAGGTGTGATGGAAAAAGTAAGATTCGCATAAATTCATTGATTATGCGGGAGTCTCTTGAGGCCATCGATTTTGTTCTGACCCACGAGCTATGCCATCTTCGCCACTTTCGACACGATAAAAACTTTTATAATCTACTCTCAGAAATAATGCCGGATTGGCAAGCAAGAGAGAGAATGCTGACCAGGCGTTGACAGCTTTTTTTTACAGGATTAGATGAGCGAGGTGTTGCCAAATCTGTTCCAGTATAATTCTTTGTGCTTCTGGGCGTGGATGGATTCGATCTTCCTGGATTAAGTCAGGCGAGGTTGAGGCCCCATCCAATAGAAATGGCAGAAACTGAACGTCGTTACTCCCCGCGAGGTCTGAAAAAACCTTCTCGAAAGCGTTTCTGTAGCGTTGTCCATAGTTGTACGGAAGGACCATGCCAACAAGCAAGACGTCTCTCGTTCTAACGTCACATAACTCACTCATTTCTTGAAGATTTTTCTGAATTTGGGTGATAGGGTAGCCGCGGAGTCCATCATTACCTCCTAGCTCGAGTATAACTACACTTGGTTTATATGTTTGTAGTACTTGTGGTAGTCTTGCAAGTCCACCAGTAGTAGTTTCACCAGAAATACTGGCATTAATCAATCTATAGTCATGATTGTTTTCTCTAAGTTTTCGATTAAGTAAAGTTACCCATCCTTGATCTTCTGACATACCATAGGCAGTGCTAATACTGTCACCAAAAACAAGTATAACGGGATCATGATTTACCCCAAGATTTTGGGCTAAAATCCAATCAGGAGTAATTGGCGTTAGTGATAAGAGAACTAAGGATAGACTTATTAAAGATTTAGAAGGCATGGTGCGAGCGCTCGATCTCCGAAAGACGGTTTTAACTGCAAATGGTGAGCTAGAAATATTGAAAGGGATTGATTTAGAAATCAAGGCTTCTGAATCAGTAGCCTTGGTCGGTCCTTCGGGTTCTGGGAAAACCACACTATTGAGTCTTCTGGCAGGTCTCGATACAGCTACCAGTGGGCGCATTTATTTGGGGTCAGATGAGATTACCGCGATGGATGAGGAGCATAGGGCTATTGTGAGAGGCAGAATAGTAGGGTTTATCTTCCAGTCCTTCCAGCTCCTATCTAGTCTTTCCGCATTGGAAAACGTTATGGTCCCTTTAGAACTAAAACATTCTCCGAATGCCAAGTCTATTGCTCTTCAGCTCATCGAGAAAGTAGGTTTGGCTCATAGATATTCGCATTATCCTAGTAAGTTGTCGGGAGGCGAACAACAAAGGGTAGCCATTGCGAGAGCCTTCGCTTCTTCACCCAGGATACTTTTTGCGGACGAACCAACTGGTAATCTTGACTCCGCTACGGGTCTTCGCATTATTGATCTTTTGTTTGAGCTCAATCGTGAATTTGGCACCACATTGATCCTTGTGACACATGATAGAAAGCTCGCGAAAAGATGTGATCGAGAAATAAATATTGATTCCGGTGAAATAAAAGAGATGGGATCCTCGTTTGTATCTTAGGCTAGCGCTAAAGCTTTTCCTTCGCGATTTGCGGGGAGGCGAAATGACGATACTTCTTGGAGCTTTAGTGATAGCAGTTAGCACTGTGACCACTATAAGTCTTTTCGTGGATCGTCTAGAGCAAGCTTTACTGAGAGAATCCGCAAGCTTTATCGCAGCGGATGCGGCTATTTACTCGTCTAAACCGATAGATCAAACATGGGCAGATAAGGCCCACTCACTTGGTTTAGACGATGCAAGAACTATAAGCTTTCTGTCAATGCTCTTTGCTGGAGACAAATCACAACTGGTTTCAGTTAAAGGAGTCGAGGAAGGCTACCCACTTCGGGGTGAGTTGAGTGTGACTTCGTCCCCCTTTGCAAATGGTGTACCCTCAGAAACTGGACCAAAAAAAGGGGGCGTATGGCTAGAAAGCCGCTTATTTTCAGCGCTGAATATTCGTCAAGGTGATACCGTAGAAATAGGCATTGCTCAGTTCCCTATTACCCAAATACTGTCCAAAGAACCAGATCGAGCGGTGGGTTTCGAGAGTGCTGCGGGTCCCCGGGTTATGATGAATTTTGCTGATGTGGCTTCTACTGGCGTGGTAAAACCTGGCAGCAGAGTGAGCTACCGCTACTTAGTGTCTGGCGATGCGGATATTGTTAGTCAATTCGAACGCTGGGTTAAGCCCCAGCTTAAAGAGGACGCAAGGTGGGTTAGCATCAGAGATGGAGCAGAAGGGGTTGGCTATGCTTTAAGTCGAGCAGAAAGTTTTCTCTTGCTTGGTGGTCTGTTAGGAGTTGTTCTAGCCGGATTATCAATCGCATTAGCCGCTCAGCGCTATGCTTTTCGTCATTTTGATCATGTCGCGATTTTGAAAACTATGGGTGCCACAACTAGGGGAATAGATAGTATCTTCATAGTTGTCATTTTGGTCCTCTGTATCATGGGCTCTTTTTTAGGAATACTGGTTGGTTACTTGGTTCAAGCCGGTATAGCAGTAATTTTGGATCCATTAATACCAGTCAGTCTCCCTGCTCCCAGTTTGCGAGGCATGTTTATTGGTCCACTAACAGGTTTTATATGTTTGTTTTCCTTTGCGTTACCTCCTTTACTGAAACTGAGGTCTATTGAACCCTTGAGGGTTATTCGTCGAGATTTTACTGGAACGACGATCTCCCGACTCATAACTTATGCTTTTGCAGGATGTGGGATTCTTAGTTTGATGTATTGGTATAGCGAGAATATCCAATTAACTTTGTTTTTATTTTTGGGTTCGGTAAGTGCGTCTATCATTCTCTTATTTGTCTCTTACCTTATGCTTCAGTCGGGTCAAGTGATTGGTATTCGTGCAGGCAGTGCCTGGCGTCTGGCGCTTTCAGGGATTCAGAGAAGAGCACGTAGTAATGCTGTACAGGTACTAGTATTTGGCTTAGCAATTATGTTGCTTCTTATTCTGTTTCTGGTTCGTACAGCTTTACTCACAGAGTGGAAAGCAAGCGTTCCAGAGGATGCTCCCAATCATTTTGCCTTAAATATTGCGCCCACGGATGTAGATACCCTAACTAACTTATTTTACGAGAACAACGTTCGTGCTGAACCATTATTTTCAATGACTCGTGGTCGTGTCGTTGCAATCAATGATGAACGCGTGGCTGATAGAGACTCCATGGAGGTAGAGAGGGTAACTAAATCTCAGCAAAATGCTAGAGGACCTAGGTTTAACTCCAATAGAAATTTAACTTGGGCTAAAAATTTACCCAATAAAAATAAAGTTATCGATGGCGCATGGTGGGATGCTAACTATAGTGGTACACCTTTA
>JAYZES010000007.1:0-53405 GCA_036337195.1 Pseudomonadota bacterium | reverse complement strand
CCTCTAAGCCGGCGATAACGATGGGTTCCAGGTTTGCCCTCGCCGCGTAAATAGCCGCAGCATAGCCGGCTGGACCCGAACCCAGGATGATTAATTTATGGTGCGTCACTGTTTTATCTGCTCACGAGCTTCCAGAAAAGGAGAACTTTCCCCTTAAAATGTTATAACTGATCCGCATTTTTTGAAAGGTAGTCAGCAACACCTTCGGGTGTATTTACCATTCCCTCATCACCCTTATTCCATCCAGCCGGGCATACTTGGCCATGTTTTTCAAAAAACTGAAGAGCATCGAGCACTCTGACTACATCATCCATATTTCTGCCCAGCGGTTCATCATTTACGACCTGATGACGCACGATTCCCGATTGATCAATAATGAAAGTAGCTCGCATCGAGACACCATTGGGATAATATGAGTCTGGGGCGTTGGCTAAGACACCGTAGGCTTCTGAAATTTCTCGGGACATATCTGCGGCCAGTACGAAAGGCACGGGACCAATACCCCCATCCTCTACTTTCGTATTACGCCAAGCGTTGTGAGTCCAGTGAGAATCCACCGAGAGCGCTACAACCTCACATCCCATCTCTTGTAGTTGCTTAGTGCGACTTGCCATCGCGAGTATTTCTGAGGGACAGACAAAAGTGAAATCCATAGGGTAAAAGAAGAGTACAGCGTATTTACCTTTTATCAGGGTTTCCAGTGAAAAATCACCATTTATATCACCGTTTGGCATTACGGCTTGCGTTTGGAATAGGGGGGCTTTTTGTCCGACAAGTATAGTCATAGATAAATCTCTTGAGTTAGTGAAAGTTTTAGTTTTCTACAATACGTAGAAAGTTTGCTCGAGTGATCGGTTTGCCAACTTTGGATAAGCTGCTAGCGTACAGGGCGGCCACCCTCAAAAATGTCGTTGCTAGCGCGCCTCGAATAAATTCATCAACTACTTCTGCTGCGACTTGCTCATTATTTGTTTGGAGTTGTCGTACAGCCTGAGTTAATAACAATTCGTCCTTGTCTAAAGAAGGGCAGTGTAGACAGCGAATAGTAACCGGCCGAAAGGACGATACTGCAACAATACTCATCATTTCATCGAGTAATTGAGCAGCCTCCGGACATTTGGCGGCTTGGTAAGGGTGGGCAAGCACCTCGTTGATCTGTTCCTTTCTTTGACCAGCGATTAACCAGCGCCTTGCGCTCCAAACAAAAAGTTGGCCTCCCAGCGACAACATTTTGGTTGTGACTCCAGTATGTTCGTCTTGAGAGCTATCCGTTTTATTTTGAGCGCAACATCCTGTCATAAACAGAGCCTTATTTGACTTTTGACTGAATGCTAATGATAATCATTCGCATTAATGGAAGTCAAAGGTTATCCAGTTCTTAAATGCAACAAAATCGAAATAGTGCTTCAGACCTGGAGGAGTTAAAGGATGTTGATGTCTACTTTACGGAAAAAGCCATGTGCGCTTTATCCGAGGTATTGAACGAGTCCTATGATTCATTGCCTGATGACCTTAGAGATCATTTCGATAATGCGCTTTTGAATATTGCTGTTAATCGAATTGTTGGCGCGGAGGGACCAGTGACTACTGCTACTTTATTGTGGCGTATTTCGGACGCTTTGCATTCTGGGATTAGACCGACTGCTGGAAACCCACTGGAACATAATCCTCACTAATTTCTTAGCTTTCTCGTACTAGTATCAAAGCTCTACTCAATTGTAATTTGATCTCGTTACTATTATCGCTAACCAAACCAAGCAAGATAACTTCGAATTTTTCATCAGAATTTGAGATAATCAAACTGAGTTTCGTTGGTACATTAGTTGTTTCGACCCACACCGGTCAGTAAGGAGGTTTTTTTATAATGCAACCAATTCGATTGGGAATAATGGGCTTTGGGCGCGTTGGGCGCCAGCTATATCAGCTAGCAATTCAGGATAAGAGGTTTGAAGTGGTAGCGATATCTGATTTAGGGAGCGCTGGAATATTACACAATCTTCTAAATAAAATGGACCATGATCTCGATGTGAAGTTGGAAAAAAACTACTTGGTAAGTGAAAGAGGTCGGACTCGATTGATGTCGGTCGATAAACCAACCGAGACTCCATGGGATGTATTCGACGTTGATGTAGTAATTGAGGCTACGGGACGTTTCAGCTCTTTAGCTGATTTGACCCCACACTTAGATAACGGGGCACCTCGTGTAGTCCTTTCTGCATTGCCAAAGGAAGAAATTGATCGAGTCATTCTTTACGGTGTCAACGAGGCAGATGCACACTACGAAGATCAAATTATATCTGCTGGTTCTGCATCCACAACGGCAACGGCTTTAATCCTAAAAATAATCACAGAAGCATTTCCCATTGAACAAGCAACCATGACCTCGGTACACGCTTACACTAGTGATCAGAGTTTACAAGATTATGCCGGTCCGGATTATCGACGCAGCAGATCAGGTGCTGAAAATATCATACCCAACGTTACTCCAGCGCTACATTGGGTTCAGCAGGTATGTCCTAACGTGCAAGGTAAACTGAGCGCTTATGCGCTAAATGTGCCGGTTCAGGTTGGCTCGATGCTAGATCTTACTATAGCCTTCAGCGAACCAGATATCACTATTGATTCTTTAAACCAGTTATTTATCTCCGCCGAGAAAGATAGGCCTGCCTTGTTCAAGACTACCGCCGATCCCATAGTGTCGTCAGATGTTAAAGGAATACCCCAGAGCTTGTTGATAGATTTACTCGGAACTATGAAGGCGGGTAATCGGATGATGAAGATGCTGGCATGGCATGAAACGCTTGGACACTCAAAACGGATCCTAGATGTTGTTGGTGTTTATGCAGCTATGGATAATGACCGTAAAAAGGAGGCTTCATAATCATGCGGATTGCTATAAATGGATTTGGTCGCATTGGACGGGCTGTCTTTCGAATTGCAGAGGCTGATGACGATATCGAGATTGTTGCCGTTAACGACTTATTTGATAACGAGGCGCTTCGGTACCTTCTTATGTACGACACCGTGATGGGCCGATTTGAGGGCGATGTTGAGGTAGAAAATAATCAGATGGTTACGTCACGATCACGAGTGACTATGTTCGCGGAAAGAGATCCTGCAAATTTGCCATGGGGTGATTTGGGTATCGATGCAGTAGTGGAATCAACAGGTGTGTTTCGTAGTCGAAATGAGGTGGGTAAGCATATTAAAGCAGGCGCCGCCCGCGCGTTGCTTACGGTTCCAGCAAAAGATGAGATTGATTACACGGTGGTTCTTGGGGTCAATGAAGATGGCTTGTCTGCAAACCACCAAATAATTTCAAATGCAAGTTGCACGACAAACTGTCTAGCGCCAGTCGCAAAGGTATTGAATGATGAATTTGGAGTACGGGAGGGTGTTATCAATACTGTGCATGCATATACCAATGATCAGAGCCTAGCGGATGTTCCTCATTCGGATTGGCGAAGGAGTCGTGCTGCTGCAGAGAACATCATCCCAACTTCGACCGGCGCCGCCAAGGCGGTTGGAGAAGTACTGCCTGAACTTAAGGGTAAGCTCGATGGCATCGCATCTCGCGTACCAGTCCCTGACGGGTCAGTAGTTGATCTCTTTGTTGAATTAGAGACTGAAGTCGATGTCGATAGAGTTCACGAGGCAATGGAAGCGGCGGCAGCATCTGATAGAATGCAAGGGGTGCTCGAGTTTACCCGAGACCCTATTGTTTCCTCTGACATTATCGGAAATCCCCACTCATCAATTTATGATGCGTCCTTTACCCAGGTATCGGGTAAAAAATTTCTCAAAGCGCTGAGTTGGTACGATAATGAGTGGGGTTATTCTAACCGAGTCTGCGATGTTCTGAGAATGATGTCGAGTCTTTAAATTGTATCTTGACTCAATGGTTGAGCAGGTTTTAGCAAGGGGGACTATTACCTACCAACGGCTAATAAATCGTTCGGGACCTCGAAATGGATTTCCGGTGAACCTTTGCTTCACTACCGTAAAAGTTTAACAAGATTGAGAGTGCTCGGTGCCTTACCATCAGTTTAATGAGAAGAGATATTGCGTTCTGCTTAACAATGGACTTGGGAAAATCGGATAAGTCTTTGTTCAGCGTCTAAAAAACCAGCCCAAAATGGAGGTATAAACCTGGTGTTGGGCATCAATAACCTTCGGTATAAATACAGCTATAACGATCATAAGTATTCTATGCCGCGTTACTTTAGTTTTAAACGGCTGTTTAGACTCAGATACAGCCCAGCTTAGCTTTTAAAGGTCTAACTTTATTTAATTGTTGATAACAAATTTAACCGATTGATTTACAGCGACAGCCGTGCTAAAAAATCAAGCGTTGCTCCTATCCCCCTATCTTTAGGAGTAGCATGGCCCTGACGGTTGGAACCGTCAGGGCTTCCCAGTTGCCAATAGAAAACAGCCTCAGCTTGAGAGGCCTACGGGGGCATTGTTTGTAAAGGTTGTGGTTTGGATATTGGATTTCAAGTTTTGAGTGGGTACGGTTGGTAGTAATAAAAAAGACACGTTGGCTTTGGCAAGGTTTCTGTTCTCGCTTCTACGGGATAACAGCCCTTGGTTTGCTTCGGTATAGGCGGGTCGCTGATCTCATGCTAGTTGATCGAAGAGATAGCAATATAAGTGCTGTTGGTTTGGCGGTTTGCACATCATACCGTCCCTTCTTTTACGGTCGGGAGCTAGAGTTCGATGTCGCCCTATCTCTAAAGCGAGTTATTCTTCGCACCCAGGCTTCTCTTGTGTACCGAGGATCAGACCTAGCTCTTCTTAACAGTTATGAATATGAAAGTGGGTATTGTGGGTCCGCTTGAAGGCATCAAAGTATTGGATCTCTCTGCAATGGTATCTGGTCCGGTTGCTGCAACAATTTTAGCGGATCAGGGCGCGGAGGTTATCAAAGTCGAGCCCAAAACGGGTGAACAGATGCGTCATATGGGGAAGCCCTTTAATGGTGTGCCCCCAACTTTCTACTCTTGTAATAGAGGTAAGAAGTCGTTGGCTATTGACCTAAAATCTGTTAAGGGGAAGTCGATCCTGGAGCAACTAATTACTGATAGTGATGTCTTTATTCAGAACTTTCGCCCCGGGACTATAAGCCGTATGGGTTTTGGATTAGAAAAAGTTCGTGAGATTAACGATAGAATAATTTATGTTTCGATTAGTGGCTTCGGTGATAAAGGGCCTTATGCGCATCAGCGTGTTTATGACCCGATTATTCAGGCATTGTCTGGTGCTACCGATATTCAGGCAGATAAGAAAGCATCTCGCCCAAAAATGTTTCGAGTCATTGTTGCAGATAAAGTTACTGCTCTAAGCGCAGCGCAGGTAATTACCGCTGCATTGTTTGCGCGCGAGAGATCGGGAAAGGGACAACATATCCAATTGTCGATGCTTGATGCAACAATTGCATTTTTATGGCCAGAAGGTATGTCGGGTTTAGTTTATGCTGATAGTGAATTTGATTCCGGTAAAGCTTCAGGGGCGATGGATCTTGTTTATGCAACGCAGGATGGTTTTATTACGGCTGGTGCGGTTACCGATGCTCAGTGGGAAGGGATGTGTAGGGCACTTAAAAGTGAAGAGCTGATGAATGATGAGCGGTTCTCGACATCACTTGACCGTATTCGTCATGCAGATGTTAGAAAAGAACTCACAGCGATAGAGATAGAGCGTTGGAAAACTGAGGACATTTTACATCGACTAGACTCGGAAGGGGTGCCAAGTGCTCCCCTGCTGAAGCGAACCGAATTACTAGAGCACGAACAGATCCTTGCGAATGACACAATTT
Organism: Pseudomonadota bacterium; assembly: GCA_036337195.1. Lineage (GTDB taxonomy): Bacteria > Pseudomonadota > Gammaproteobacteria > Pseudomonadales > Azotimanducaceae > UBA7455. Next base: position 47,587 of record JAYZES010000007.1, on the reverse strand, counting down.
TGCGACAGAAGATTGACGGCTTCGGTGAGGTTCGTCAGGCTCGTCCTCCCGCAATATTCAGTGAAACTAAAACAGAAATAAAACGACCCGCCCCCAAATTGGGTGAGCATACGGATGAAATTCTCGCTTCTCTGGGTTTTAGCGATAGTGACTGTCAAGTACTTAGGTATGAAGGGATAATTCTGTAACAAGTTGTTCTCAGTAGGATTACTATTTATACTTTATGCACTGAATTTCCCTATAAAAGCAAAGAAACTCAGTGCGCTGTCGAACTTTGGATTGATGCGAGAGTGGCGGAATTGGTAGACGCGCTGGATTTAGGTTCCAGTATCGAAAGATGTGAGAGTTCGAGTCTCTCCTTTCGCACCATATAACCCACTGAAATATATAGGTTATATGTTATGTAAATTTTTTTGGGCAGCCTTTGGGCAGCCCTTTATTTTATCGTGTCCCAGATTTTTGCCTGTGCTGCGCTCCTATCTGCATCAATCCAGCGAGTATAAGTAGGTAAAAACTCCTTCAATTAATTATTTACCAACACAGAGTGCCACAAGTATCTATGCAGTTATTTGTTTTCTTGATGAGCACGTTTGGAATATCGCTTCTCCTAGTGCAGAATCAGGCTTTTACGGTCGGGAGTCAGTTAGATGTCAGTCGATATCGCGCAGGATGGCATTGAGTTGGGCATTGTCACCCGCGACGCCGGACCCATGCTAGAGTTTTATCGAGATATCCTCGGACTCGAGTTCGAAAGAGAAGTAGCCATGTCCAACGGCGTCCACCAAACTCGCCTGAAATGCGGTCCTAACATTATCAAGCTTATTGTTTATACGAAACACCCCCCGAAGGTCGATGCACCCCCGGGCGGTATAGTGGGGGCTACGGGCTATCGCTACTGGACAATTGCCATCAACAATCTGGATGAGGCCATTGCGACCTGTGAGGCAGCGGGCTGCACAATTCCTGTGCCCGCCATGGCGATCCATGACGGCATTAGGGTCGCTATGGTGGAGGACCCGGACGGCAACTGGGTAAATCTCATTCAACGATAGATTTAGTCTTTATCCTGATATTTGTGGTAGAGGTAACTTGCGCATTTCGGAAAGACACTATGAGAGATCTCAGTACTGGCAGTTTTCCCACAAATTTGCAACTTTCAGCAACCCCTGGCAACAATCATTAGAAACTCATAACCGTAAGAGGTAACAAAAGGTTAAACGTTTGCAGCTAGCCATTGCATAAAAGACTCCGTTAAGAGTTCGAGTCTCTCCTATCACACCAAACAACCTTGGGTTCTTTATAGGTTGTGCGTCAGGTAATTTTTTTGGACAGACCTCTATTCTATCGTATCCCAGATTGGTTCGTGCTTTGTGCTGTTATTTACTTCTATTTTCCTTAAAGCTTCATCAATAATCGGGATTTGCTTGCAATTTTACAAATCGCTGGTAATGGCCAGCTTTATCTGCCATTAGTTCTGTATGACTGCCTTGTTCCAGAATCTCACCATCCTGAAGAAATAGGATTTTTGTAGCCTGTCGTATGGTAGAAAGGCGATGGGCAATAACAATCACAAGACGTCCTTCTGCGGCTTGTTTTAGCGAATCAACCAGGGCATTTTCTGTGTCTGGGTCTAGGGCTGCTGTGGGCTCATCGAGAATAAGGATAGGCGTGTCGCGCACCAGCCCGCGTGCGATGCAGAGCCGCTGCTGTTGTCCTACCGAGAGGGTGTTTCCGGCTTTACCGAGAACAGTATCTAGACGCTTTGGTAATTCTTGGATAAATTCCCAAGCACCTGCTATTTTCAGAGACTGCGTCATCTGAGCTTCGCTTGCGTTTGGGTTAGCTATTAGTAGGTTGTCACGTATTGAGTCAGAGAACAGCATATGCTCCTGAAAAACATAAGAAACTTGGTTGCGAAGCCAGTCGGTATTTATCTTCGCAATATCTGTTTCATCAAAGAAGACTTGGCCTTCGGTGGGTTTCAGAAATCCCGGTAACATGTAGCCGAGACTTGTTTTCCCTGCTCCGGTCGGACCTACTATAGCAATCAGTTCTCCAACTTTGAGTTCGACATTAATATTGCGCAAAGCCCAGTTTCCATCTGTGTAACGAAAGCTGACCTCTTTTAACTTTATAGATTTACTGAAGTCTTTATCCGGCTTTTCATCTCGATCTAGATCTTCTGTAGAAAAGTCGATAAAGAAGAATACGCGACGCGCAGCCGCTACGTTTGTTTGAAGATCAATCCAGAACTTACCCAAAGTCATACAACTCATTCCGAGCGAGAAAAATATGCCGAACATTACCGAAAAGTCACCAGCAGACATGGTGCCGGAGATGATTCCATCAGTAATGTATATCGCCACATAGAGGCCCACAGCAATGACCAACCCGTAGCCTATTGCAAACAAGGACATCTCGAAGAGGAATGCAGCCAGAAAGCGTTTGTAGGATTCTGAACTTTTTTTGCTAAAACGTTCTTTTTCCTGATCCATGCCGCCCAGACTCTGTATGGCGCCGATGTTGTCGATACTTTCCTCCATGGCATTAGTCGTTGCCGCTCCTGATGCTCTACTTCTCTGATTAATTCGTCTCGCAAACCCCGACATAGGCATCGTGACCATCAGAGTTAAAGGCGCCATCAGTGCTGCAATCCAGACAAGCTGAGGTGCTACAGCACCATAGCTATATTGCATGAGTCCCACATTGATAAGGATAGACAGCGCTGTTAAGAAAGGGATAAAGGATAGTTTGTAGCAGATCTCCGGTATCATAGGGGTGTCATACATGACCCGATAAATAGAATCACCAATACGATGGTCATCAAGTGTCTGCATCGAGAGCCTAGTCAATTGCTTGAACAAACAGGTGCGTAAACGGTTGGCAATGTTTTGGCTTAGTCTGATGGTAACCATCATCTCAGAGATTCCAAGGACTCCCCCCGCTGTGCTGCCGCCACCACTAAGAGCAGCTTCTGATTGAGTGGCATTATCCTGTCCCTGTGTAAAGTTCATACGGACACCAGTGCCACCACCTATAACACCGAAAAGCGTAATGAGAACTGCAAGGAGAATAACGATACTGCCCATGATTTCCATGGGCCCCATGGGCGCATAAATTGCAAGTAAAGGGTCCATAAAAGGAGGGAAGGTTACTTCCGTCTCCCCGAATGGTTTTTGCAGCAGGACCTGATCGATGATAATTTTTCCCAGCCAGGGGACCAACAAAATAGGAAAAATAGCGATGGTTCCCAGCAGAAACTTTACTGCAAAAAGTACTTTGACATCGCGGAGCAATCTAAAACACCGTCCCATGAGCACCAGCGCTTCCAGGGAAGATATTTCTGTATTAATATCTACTCGATCATCAAACCTTTGGTTGCTGCCCGCGCGCTTTAGTTCATTCATAGTTTTCTTGCGCTGCGATACTCGCGCCATCAATCTCCGTTTCAACGAAACCCCTGTAATGGCCATTTTCTAGATTCATGAGTTCCTTATGAGAGCCAAGTTCACGAATACTGCCGTTTTCCATAAAAGCAATTTGATCCGCGGTTCTAATAGTGGAAAGTCGGTGGGTGACCAAAAAAACTACTCTGTTTTTTCCCCAGGCTCGCAAATTAGACAGCACTTTCTGTTCGGTAAGGGCATCGAGCGATGCTGTGGGTTCATCCAGTATCAGAATAGGCGTATCCCGAAGAATAGCTCGTGCGATAGATAGTCTCTGGCGCTGACCGGAGGAAAGTTTACTGCCTCTTTCACCAAGCTCTGTATCATAGCCTCGATCCATTTCGATGATAAAATCATGCGCACAGGCAACTCGGGCAGCTGCCGTGATCTCTTCTCGGGTTTTCCCAGGGGCAGCATAAGCAATATTTTCCGAAATAGTTCTGGTGAAAAGTATGTTTTTCTGTAGTGCAATTGCCACATTTTTGCGAAGCTCGGTAATGCTTAATTGACTTATATCGGTGTCATTAATCATTACCACGCCTTTATCTGGATCGTAGAGGCGTAATAACAGGGACATTAGTGTAGATTTTCCGGTACCGGTACTACCAACGATAGCGGTAATCGTGCCGACCTCTGAAACAAGATTGATGTCTTTTAGAATGCGCTGCATGCTGGCGTTGTAAGAGAAATTAACCTCATGCCATGCAATCTTCTGAACTATCGCTGGAAAGGTGGTCGGTTCGGCTATTTCTTTCACTTCAGGTTCAAGATCCAAAAGGAAGAAAGCACGCTTTAAACCGATAATTAGATCCTGTCCAACACCCCAGTAATCAACGAGATCCCGAAGGTTGCGTAAGATATTATTCGACTGTGCCGAAGCTGCCTGATAAGCACCTAGATTCCAAATAACAAACCCCACTATTGCCACTGTGCCACCGAGATAGGTTGCTTGCTCTGTAATCGTCCAGTTTGCCATAAAATATTGCATCACAAGTGTTGCCATCATTAGTGCAACAGTAACACCGACCTGAAGTGAAGCTATACGTAACCGCAGATGAAAAGCGGCATCCAGCGCGTTTTTTGAGTCGGAGATGAAGCGATCCAGAACTTGCTTTTCGGCACGACTGGATTTAATGATCTTGATTCCGGTAAAGACCTCTTGAACACGCGATGTAAGGTCACTATTGGTTCGCCTTGCTCGAAGCGACCAGCGACGAATGGCAGGGGTAAGAATATAAAAAAGGTACAATATCGGTATGGATGTAAGCAGGCAGACAAGCCCGAGTAGAGGGTTAAAACCTGTAATGACGACAATAGCGAAGAGCAACCATAAGACTGCTCGAGTCGGAGAAAGAACGAGAACTAGAAAAACGTTGGTAATAGTGGCGCTGTCTTGATATATCCGGTACATCGCATCACCAGTCCTTGAATCACTGTGATACTTAAGAGAGAGGTGTTCCGCTCTTTCCATCATAACTATGCGTAGAGTTTGATTGATACGCGCGTATATCCATGTCATGTACCAAAAACCACCCGCATACAAGGCTAAACTGAAGATGGCTAGCAAGCCCGCCCACACAAGGCAGTGGTTACGTAATGTTTTCCTCTGTAACTCGGTGAGCAGTTCACCCTCAACGCCTGCAGAAACATAAGAAGAGTCTAGAAAAAGTAAACGGGCTTGAAAATTAGTTATTGGTTCGCCAACGAGAACGCCGTTATTAAATAAATCCAAACCGATAAGTGGGACTGCAAACACAAAAACGCCTGAAATTGCAGTAAAGCTAAAGAGGATAAGCAGATGTCGCCACTGGCTGACGTAATATGGCCAACAGCGCTTCAGCAGGAGAAATACCTCTCGTAAACTGAACCCTACATCAAGATTTTCTTGTTCCGGAGGAACAGAGCTAACTATTTTTCTAATGATAGTCCTACTGCGCCTCGAGTTTGTTGTGAAGATCGCTAGAACGAGTCTCGAAAAAGGAAATCACAATGCCACGGTTTGAGAGAGAATGAAAGTATAAGTGGTTCTTATACATAAATGTGTGAATGTTTGGCGCAGCTCAAGACATTCTGTTAGCATCCCTTAAAGTTCTGAGGCTTACTAAAAGAGATAGGCCTCAAAACCCCCTCTTGCATAGGCGTTGTATTGGAAATGGGCCGCTATTTTCTCATCACAAAACAATTTAAACATCGTGCTTACTATCACAAATATTTTGGTAGCTTTTCACACTTACAGATTAGGGCACAGTTATGATAAAGAAGTTGCTTGAAAGAAACCGTTTGAATAAAAGGTTGCACTGGACCACGATCGCGAGCGAAAAAACTTTATTAGCCGTGATAGGTATCCTCACTGTCCTAGCAAGTGTTGAATATGTTTGGGGGATGTTTCAGGCGCTCACAATCACTCTTGCCGATCTGTTTCTCCTTTTTATTTTTGCAGAGATTATCGGGATGATTGGTGCATTTTACTCGACGAATCGAATACCTGTGACCCTGCCAATTGTTATTGCCATCACTGCTTTATGTCGTTTAATCGTTATGCAAAGCAAGGAAATGGAGCCCTTGATTTTACTTGCAGAAGCTGGAGCTATTTTGGTTTTAAGTGCCTCAGCTTACATAATGACTTTAAAGGATAAACTGAGCCTACAAATGCTCGAGAAAGAACAAAGCCTTGGAGAGCAGGAGATTGATAACGCCACCGCAAGTGAGAAGGGAGGGCACAATTAACCTCCAAGTAGCTTCGTCCAACGGAACGGGTTATTGCTGCCTAATCCTCATCTATTAAACTTACAGTTCCACCATTTCCGTCGACTTCTATCATTTGGCCGTGTTTAACACGTTGCGTGCAGTTCCCCGTTCCAACAACTGCCGGGATCCCATACTCACGAGCCACGATGGAGCCATGACCAAGAATTCCACCAATATCAGTGACCAGCCCTTGAGCATGCGCAAAAAGCTGCGTCCAGGCAGGAGACGTCATCGGACACACCAGAATTGAGCCAGGTATCATGTTGCTGAATTCGGAAGGGTTCATTATAACGCTAGCCTCTGCTCTGATGGTTCCTGGGCTTACTGGAATTCCCATCAAAGTATCGCTGGAATCATCATTCTTAATTTGTGTTTCTTTGAATGCAATACCTGGGCTATCGCTGGCCTCAGGGGGGCATGTCCCTGGCGGGTGCAGGAGTTTTCTTCTCTCACGAAGTTCTCTTCTCTCTTCTGCCAGTTGTCCCAGCTCTGGCTTCGGTTCGCCGTTTGCCCGAAGTGCCATAGCCTCCTCGAGTTCTGCCGAATACATGTGGAAGACGTCATCTGGTTGCTTGAAGGTGCCAATTTCAACCATTCGGCGACCTAATTCTTTGGCCATCGGACGGAGTGCTGGCCAGGCCATACCGAGAACGAAGCAAGATTCTTCACGCATAGCGTAGTATTGATTGGCAAACCACAGACGATACCGGAATTGCCAATACTCTAAGCCATGGAGAACCTCTCGTATGTCTTTCAGAGCCTTTTCCCTTTTTTTATTTGCCTCTTCTTCATGTTGCACTGGATCATAATCTTCTCGGCGCACCATGTTCTTCATTGTAACGAATAAAGCCGAAGGATCTTCCTGTTGAGTTGGTTCACAAAAGTCCAAGCTATATCCCTGATGACCATATTGTTGTAAATAAGTATCTATGTCTTTAAGAATTGTTTTGGTGTCTGATCGCTTCTGAAGCTCACCCATTAAGCGCTGCGCAGGAGTGGCAAGCACCAAAAGTTTTAATTCCTCATCAGCTCTAATCACTTTCGCGATTTCAAAGAGATCATCGTTTGCCTGCATAATTCGCGATTTGAACCCGCTTAAGAACTGGCCACTAGTGAAACGGTGATCCGGTAGTGTGTGGCGCAAAAAAGCTTGAAGCTGATCATCGACAGATTTTGCAACGCCAAAGGTATGGCCGCCATTACCTGACCAGTACCATCCTTCTGCTTCTGTGAGTTCTTTTATTCCTTCCATGAGCTTTCTGTCAGAGGCTGATTCTAGTTCTAGGGCTGCCCATTTTGCAGTTGCCGCTTCGAGTTCTGGCATGGCGCGTTCTCGCCAGTCAAGATGTTGCGCATCATTAGTCTCCGTTTGATGGAATGCACCAAAGGTAGGGTCAACTATATCTGGTGAGGTTACGGCATGCGCCAAATTATCGCTCTTAAGTTCCTCTGCCATTTTCTGAAACTCTGTCCGATCTTGATCGGAGAGGTTGCTGACGAATAGATCCAAGTCATGTTTTTCAACCGCCATCGCCTCAGGGGTTGCCAACTTTGCATCAAGTATGGCTCTTCTCTCGGCCATCCACTCTTCCTTAGTTCCTGTAATCCCATGGGGGTCCATAATCTGGAAAGCGAAACCATGCAGAGTGGAGTACATTGACTCAGATTTTGACCTATCCCAGCGAAGCGCATAGCGGATATAAAGTTCATCAAAGAGCTCGCATGTTGGGTCGGGAATGTTCTCTACGATCTGACGTCGAACGAGTGCGGGGATGCCCTCGGGCGGAGTCCAATCAACTTCGAGCGGTTGCGGGGGTAGGTTGGTAATCGGCCGGGACTGCAATAGTGAGATCTTGCCATTGACTATTGCCCATTCGATATCTTGCGGTAACCCTTCGTAGTTTTGCTCAACTTTCAATCCAAGTTCTACTAGGTCATTCAACAACGCATCGGATAACGAAGATTGGTCCCTGTCGGTTGAGCCGACATCGGTTATTTTAGTGCCTTGTTCGCCATCTGAAACGATCATTTGTTCCTTCGCTCCAATAATCGTCTCTTTCGCGTTGTTTGTTTTCCTATCGATGATGAAGGTGTCAGGTGTAACTTGCCCTCCGACGACAGCTTCCCCCAGTCCGAAGCTCGCATTAATAATCATTTCGTTTCGTTCGCCGGTCGCGGGGTTGGCTGTAAACATAATTCCTGCGACATCTGCAGGCACCATAATTTGAACCACGACGGACATAGCGACTGATCCCTGTTCGATCTCATTTTCATGTCTATAACTAATAGCTTGGGCCGTCCAAAGGGAAGCCCAACAGTTGCGCACTGCCTCGATTAACGCGTCTTCACCCTTGACGTTGAGGTAGGTTTCTTGTTGTCCGGCGAAAGACAATCCGGGGAGATCTTCGGCATTGGCTGATGACCTAACCGCAACAGGAGGGCTATCACCGAATTTGGCGTATGTTTCACGCAACTGGTTGGCCACCGAACCTGAGATTTCGCACGCCTGAATTAGTTTCTGGATTGCTGCCGATGCAGGTTCAAATGATGCAAAATTATTTTCCAGTACAGGTTTGGCGAGCGCAACGATCTGGTCTTGGAGATCATTTTCAGCGATAAACGCTCGGTAGGCATCAGCGTTAAGATGAAAGCCAGTCGGGACGTCAAAGCCGGCATTAGACATTTTAGCCAATGATCGACCCTTGCCGCCGATTAACTCTAGTGAGTCATTGGTCGTATCCATCGGTAAAATAAAAGTATTGCTCATCAGCGGCTTCCCCTCTAGGTTTAGACTGTGCGTTGTTCTCAAGAGCGCCTAGAGTACATTAAGATAAGTACCCTGAACAGAATTTGTCAGAAAATAATCGTTAGCTTCGGCCGTTTTTCTGGCGGCCGCAAGTTTGTAAAGTCCGGTGAGTGGCGTTGGCCTCGATAAGCACGTTCAGATGTGTTTACGCCAGCCGGCGAGCTATCGAATTACGGAATAATAATCGATAATAGTTTTTTATATGACAAAGTGTGCTGCTTTGAAAAGGAGATAAAAATGCTTCAACAGACTGATCGTCTAGCCCTTGCTGTGCCCGATGCTGACAAAGCAGCAGCCGGGTTGAACAAAATCTTTGACAGTATTGTTGTTGGCGATATCAAAGACAATGAGGCAAATGCAAGACGAGTTACTCTTCAGTGGGGATGCGATCAGCTCGAGTTGTTTGAGCCTAAAGGGTCAGGTCCCGTTGCAGATTTTATATCTAGCGGTAAGCGTGGCATATTTGCAGGTGGCTTTGCGCTCCAGGATCCCGCGGCTGTAGCCGAAAATTTTGAAAAAGCGGGAATTAAAGTGTGCCAACAAGGCGATCGATTCGTTGTTTATCCACAAGATCTCCGAGGCACTGGTGTAATTCTAAGTCCTTCTGCTGATCGGGAACACAGAACGGGTTTGATGGATAGGATATGGCAAATCACCTATACCGTGCCTGACCTTGATGATGGAGTTGCGTTTTACAGCAAGTTGTATGGTATCGAAGAAGCGATGACTAATCACTACTCCAGTAAGCTTTGGGGTTATCATGCCGCAATTACTTGGTTCGAGGCTTATAAAGGTGCACCCTTAGATAGTTTGGAGTATTTAGATCCGTTCGAAAATGGCAAAGCTGCAGGTCGATTCCTTGCAAAAACAAAAGGTGTGGGTGGCATTTATATGGCGACAGTTCATACCCCGGATCTTCCTGAAATCAAAAGGCGTATCGAGACTTCGGGAGGTGGATGGGAGGGAACCGCGAATGAGGCTTTGGGCTTTATCCACCCTCGACGTACATTTGGACTGCTTCTTGGTGTTACGTACTTCGATAACATCGACGCTCGACGTCCAACGCCGGAGGAGCCTGACGCCTGGAATCACTGAGTGTGTTCGCCAATAAGCTGAAAGAGCTTTGGCACGCGCTTTTGACCCTGCAGAGGTTTTAACTCAGTTGATTATTTTCCCTAAAAGCTCGCAAGAAACAGAGAGCGATTCCCTAATTATTGTATTCCAGCATTGCGCAGTTCCTCTTTTTGCCAGGTTTCAAAGTCAATACCGAACGGAATCATTACATGTTTCTTGTAAGCGGGGCGTTCGCATAGATCGTTGTACCAGCGCTGTAAGTTAGGCAGAAAAGGGCGCTCTATATCCATATTGAAATAGCGATACATACAGGCGCCAAGAGGGATATCACCCATTGCAAACTCCTCTCCCGTGATATACGACTTCTCGGCGAATAGGGAGTCCAGACGAGTTAGTAAACTTCCACATTTTGAAGCGCTGGCAGCCGCCTGCTCAGGGTCTTGTTCATTTGGGGGGAGCTTAACTTTGTTAACAAATATTGATAGAAAAGCGGGAGAAAAAACATTGGTCTGATAATCCATCCACTGATCAGACAAGGCCCGTAGCTTTGGATCTTTTGGCCATAGGAGCTTATTGCCGTGGTGCTCGCAGAGATAACGCACGCAGGCGTTTGATTCCCATAGTGTAAGCTCGCCGTCCTGGATTGTGGGAACGGTCTTTTGGGGGTTAATAATTGCATACTGGTCATCCGTGCCGAAAGATCCGCCTACATCATATCGCTTGAAAGAAATTCCTAGTTCACCAATTGTCCACATAACTTTTTGGACATTTACTGAGTTTCGTCTACCCCAAACGACCATAGCTATGTCCCTCTTCCCTAAGTTTTTGTTGAGCCACGTTGTCGTTGCGCTTTTTAATGATGAGTGATTAGTTTAGCAGTAATGTCTCAGCTCCGTGAAAGCGTGCTTAGAGAATTATTCTAGTTGTGCTATCCTCAAAGGCCCGTAGGGTCCGTCTATGTCGAGATTTCTTGTTAGACGGTAGGTTTTCGATATTAAATTGGGCGCTGGAAAGGTAATGCAAGTAACACTCGAAACAATTGAAGGTTTGGAAAGAAAAATGCGGGTGAATGTACCTGCAGATCAACTTCAAAGCATGGTTGACGAAAAGTTGAAAGAAGCGGCGCAACGGGCGAACTTGAAGGGCTTTCGTCCCGGCAAAGTCCCTATGAGAGAGGTTAAAAGAAGGTTTGAGGCAGGGATACGCCAAGAGGTTTCCGCTGAACTAGTGCAACAATCTTTCAGCGAAGCGATCCAGCAAGAGTCAGTTGCTCCAGCTGGACCACCCAAGATTGAAGATCTTGTTGTCTTGTCCGGGCAGGATCTTCAATACACCGCATTTTTTGAGGTTTTCCCGGAGGTAATACCGGGTGATTTTTCTGAGGTCTCGATCGAAAAACCCGTTGCTGAAGTCAGCGACGAAGATATTAATATGATGATCGAAAAACTGCGCGAACAACGCGTTGAATTCAAGGAAGTTGATCGAGAAGCGCGGGAGCGAGACAGGGTGAATATAGATTTTGAGGGTTTCGTCGAAAACGAGCCTTTTGAGGGAAATAAGGCAGAGGGTTCAGATATTGTTATTGGTTCGGGTAGTATGATTCCTGGATTTGAGGATGGCATAGTAGGTTGCCTGGCCGGCGTTGAAAAAGATCTTGAAGTAACCTTCCCCGACGATTACCACGTTGATACCCTCGCTGGCAAGCCAGCGGTGTTTAAACTCGTAGTGAACGGTGTCTATGAGCCTATAAAACCCGACCTTGATCTGGACTTTTTTAAACAATTTGGATTAGAGGACAATGATTTAGATACTTTCAAGGCAAAGGTTCGCGAAAATATGGACAAAGAATTGGTCCAAGCGGTGAAACAACGCGTATCGAACCAGGTGATGGATGGACTGATTGAAGTTAATAATATTGATGTCCCGGGAGTGCTGGTAGAGCGGGAAATTGAAAGGATGCGTCAGGAAACAGTTCAAAGATATGGGGGTAGTGATAAAATTGACCCCTCGGTGCTTCCCGCAGAAATGTTTCAAGCGCAGGCACTCCGCCGGGTCACATTAGGATTGATTGTCAACGCCATTGTCGAAAAGGACGCGATCGAGATTGACGATGAACGAGTCAAAAAGAAGATTGAAGAGATGGCGAGTTCGTACGAGGATCCAAGGCAAGTGATTGAATTTTATAGTAAGGATGAACAGCAACAGAATCAAATTAGGAGCGTCGTGTTAGAAGAGCAAGTGGTGGAGCTTTTGCTTACTAGGGCAGTCGTGAAAGAAAAGGCGATGGGCTACGAGGACGTACTGAAATCGCTGCAGCCGGAGGAAGTTCCTGTGCCAGAGTAGCCGCCCTGTAGAGCTTTGAATTCCAGTGTGTAGAGGAGAAAGATGACAAATTTTAGTAGCGAATCGAAGGGGCTTGGTCTCGTTCCAATGGTCTTAGAACAGACCGCTAGGGGAGAGAGGTCGTACGATATTTATTCAAGGTTGCTAAGGGAAAGGATTATATTTGTAGTTGGCCCCATCGATGATAATGTGGCCAATCTTATAGTCGCCCAAATGTTGTTTGCTGAATACGAGAATGCTGATAAAGAAGTTCGTGTTTACATTAATTCCCCAGGAGGCTCCGTCACCGCAGGGCTATCAATTTATGACACGATGCAATTTATAAATTGTGATGTTAGAACAGTGTGTCTTGGGCAGGCTGCTAGTATGGGAGCTCTTCTATTGGCGGGAGGAACGAAAGGGAAGCGCTCATGTCTTCCCAATTCTCGTGTCATGATTCATCAGCCAAGTGGAGGCTCTCAGGGCCAGGCATCCGATATAGAGATTCAAGCCAAAGAAATTTTGTACCTCCGCACCCGAATGAATGAAATTATGGCGTTTCATACCGGGAAGAGTGTCGCAGAGGTTGCTAGCGACACCGAGCGAGATCATTTTTTAACACCACAACAGGCTTTAGATTACGGCATCGTAGATGAGATTAACGAAACTCGCACAGCCCTTGCCGCCGTAAACGCTTCTAAGGCTTAAAGGCAACTATGCAGTACGTTGAAACTGGGTATAATGGACGTTAGGCTTAACGGCGTTTACAGAGCATATTGAGGTAAAAGTATGTCAGATGAACATGATGGCGGTAACTCAGAAGGAAAGCTTTTGCACTGTAATTTTTGCGGCAAAAGCCAGCATGAGGTAAGAAAGCTGATAGCGGGTCCCTCAGTCTATGTTTGCGACGAATGTGTGGAATTGTGCAACGATATCATTCGCGAAGAACTGCAGGAGAGCGCTCAGGAGGCAGAAGCGAAAAAGCTGCCAACGCCCGCCGAAATAAAGGACATTCTCGATGAGTATGTGATAGGGCAACATTGGGCCAAGAAGGTTTTATCTGTGGCGGTCTACAACCATTACAAGAGGCTTAATTTCTCAGGGAAGAAAGATGAAGTCGAGCTTCAAAAAAGTAATATCCTCCTTATCGGTCCCACTGGCGTTGGGAAAACCCTGCTTGCAGAAACTTTGGCTAGGCTGCTAGATGTTCCTTTTACAATTGCTGACGCAACAACTCTTACAGAGGCGGGTTACGTAGGGGAAGACGTAGAGAATATCATTCAAAAACTCCTTCAAAAGTGCGATTACGACGTAGACAAAGCCCAGGTGGGGATAGTTTACATTGACGAGATAGATAAGATTTCAAGGAAGTCCGATAACCCTTCTATCACTCGAGATGTTTCGGGGGAAGGCGTGCAGCAAGCGCTGTTGAAATTGATAGAGGGAACTATAGCTTCGGTACCGCCCCAAGGTGGACGAAAACATCCTCAGCAAGAATTTCTGCAGGTAGATACATCTAATATCCTTTTCATCTGTGGTGGAGCTTTTGCCGGTCTTGACAAAGTTATTCGCGATAGGTCAGACAAAGGCGGTATTGGTTTTGATGCAGAGGTGAGGACAGATGCGACCAAAAAGAACTTGGGAGAGACCTTGAGGGCAGTCGAACCAGAGGATCTAGTCGGTTATGGCCTTATCCCTGAATTCGTGGGCCGATTACCGGTAACCGCTACTCTAGAAGAATTAGATGAGGAAGCCTTGGTTCGAATTTTGACAGAGCCGAAGAATGCCTACACGAAGCAGTATGCAAAGTTGTTCGAGATGGAGGACGTGGAACTTGACTTTCGTGAAGATGCTTTGACTGCCGTAGCAAGGAAGGCCATGGAGAGAAAAACTGGGGCGAGAGGCTTAAGATCTATTCTTGAAGATGTACTCCTCGAGGTAATGTATAAAATCCCTTCTGAAGCAGAGGTAGCTAAGGTTATCGTAGATGAAAATGTAATTTCAGGGTCATCGGAGCCAATGCTGATATATGAAAATCAGGATAAGCAAAAAATAGTTCCGGAATGAGTTTGTTACGCTCTAACTAAGCAATTAGGGGCAGGATAAAAGAAGGGGCTTTCAGCCCCCTTTTTGTTTGCAAGAACCGATAAAAAGAAGGGATTAGGTAAATATGACCAGAATAAAAGATATACCGATAGTTACGTTAAAGGATATGGTGGTTTACCCTCGTGGCGTGCAACCTCTTTTTATCGGAACGGAAAAGTCCATCAGGGCTCTTGAGGTTGCTCAAGAGAAGAACGAAGAAAAAAATTCAATTTTATTAGTCGCCAAAATTGATCCTGATAACTCTAATCCCAGAGCCGAAGATCTTTATAGAATTGGGACTTTTGCTAGGATTTTGCAACCAATCAAGTTACCCGACAAAACAGTTAAAATATTAGTGGAAGGTCTAAGCCGAGCTAATATTCTTGAAGTAAAGGAAGATTCGGGTTTTCTTTCAGCAAATGTTGAACTGGTCACAGATTTCTCTCCCGACGAGATTACGTCAAACGCTATGGTAAAGAATCTAATGTCAGCATTTGAAGAATATGTCTCGGTTAGTAAGAAAATTCAGCCAGAGGTGATGACATCCTTGTCAACGATTGATGAGCCGAGCCGTTTAGTGGACACCATTGCAGCTCAATTGGCTCTCACGCTAGATCAGAAACAGAAGATACTCGAGATGGGTATATTGCAAGATCGCGTCGATTATATGCTTCGTTTACTATCGACAGAATTAGGCTTTGTTAAAATCGATAAAAGAGTCCGTGGTCGTGTTAAAAGTCAGATGGAAAAGAGTCAGCGTGAGTACTATCTAAATGAGCAGATGAAAGCGATTCAAAAGGAGCTGGGTGATATGGAGGATATCCCCAGTGAACTTGAGGAAATGCAAGGAAGGCTTGAAAGCGCCGGAATGCCGAAAGAAGCGAAAGAGAAAACTAGTAGTGAGATCAATAAGTTAAAAATGATGTCCCCGATGTCAGCGGAGGCCACTGTAGTGCGAAGCTACATCGACTGGATGCTGAGCACGCCTTGGAAAAAACGCTCGAAAGTTCGAAGAGATATTCTTGAAGCAGAGAAAGTGTTAGAAGCTGATCATTATGGCCTCAATGAGGTAAAAGACCGCATCCTCGAATATCTTGCAGTTCAAAAGCGAATTCGGAAGATAAAAGGGCCTGTGCTTTGTTTAGTAGGACCTCCTGGTGTTGGGAAAACCTCTTTGGGCGAGTCTATTGCGAGAGCAACGAATCGTAAATTTATCAGGATGGCCCTTGGGGGTGTTCGTGATGAGGCAGAAATTCGTGGTCACAGACGAACCTATATAGGGTCCATGCCAGGTAAGATTATTCAGAAGCTATCAAAGGCTGGAGTGCGTAACCCATTATTCTTACTTGATGAAGTGGATAAAATGGGGCAAGACCATCGTGGTGATCCTGCGTCAGCCTTGCTCGAAGTATTGGATCCCGAGCAGAATACTAAATTCAATGACCATTACTTGGAGGTTGATTACGACTTGTCAGAAGTCATGTTTATCTGCACCTCAAATACAATGAACATTCCTGCGGCTCTTCTTGATAGGATGGAGATTATTCGCATACCTGGCTACACCGAGGATGAGAAGGTAAACATTTCAAATCGCTATTTGGTCCCCAAGCAAATCAATAACAACGGAGTAAATCCGAATGAACTAAAAGTTAGTGATGCTGCTGTCATCGACTTGATTCGCTATTATACGCGAGAAGCGGGCGTGCGTGGTCTTGAGAGGGAAATTGCGAAGATTTGTCGAAAATTAGTCAAAGAGCACGCGCTATCAGGTAGTAACGTCAGCGAAACTTTGTTCGTTACTTCAGAGAACTTAGAGACCTACTGCGGTGTCCGAAAGCATTCCTTTGGTAGAGCGGAAGACGAAGATCAAGTTGGAAAAGTGACCGGTCTTGCTGTAACTAGCGTCGGTGGTGAACTCTTAACAATCGAAGCTGTAGCAGTCGATGGAAAGGGGGCTACAACAAAAACTGGATCTTTAGGGGACGTAATGCAGGAGTCAATTCAGGCAGCATTAACAGTTGTTCGAAGTCGTGCTTCTGTGTTGGGGATAAAAAAGGATTATCATCAAAAGACAGATTTACATATCCATATGCCAGAGGGCGCAACCCCTAAAGATGGTCCGAGTGCCGGTATAGCTTTGGCTACAGCTATTGTGTCGGTGCTCACAGGAATTCCTGCACGTGCAGACGTTGCAATGACTGGGGAAATTACCTTGCGGGGGCAGGTTTTAGCTATAGGGGGTTTAAAGGAAAAGCTACTAGCAGCTCATCGAGGCGGTATCAAACAGGTTATAATTCCCGAGGAAAATCAGCGTGATCTGAAGGAAATTCCAGAAAATATAAAGGGCGATCTTGATATAAAGCCAGTAAACTGGATAGATGATGTTCTTGAATGTGCTCTTCAACGAATGCCTGAACCAAAAGAGGCGGTTTCCGCGCTGGAGACAGAATCCTCGTCAGAAACGAAGGAAGAGCATAGAATTCAAGCTCATTAGCGGTTTTCCTTGACAGCCATTTTGACCAGTTGGTATAAGGTTCATCTGAAGCAAGGAGATTGGTAAGCGCAATTCTGAGCAAGAATTTGATTGCGACACTTTTAACTATAATAAAGAGGTTTTCACTGTGAACAAACAAGAGTTAATTGATAATATCGCGGCTTCCGCGGACATCACAAAAGCTGCAGCTGCGCGAGCGTTAGATTCAGTAATAGATTCGGTTACTAATTCTTTGAAAAAAGATGATTCTGTTGTGCTTGTTGGTTTTGGGACTTTTTCGGTCCGTAGCCGTGCGGCTCGAACGGGACGAAACCCCCAAACTGGACAGGAGATTCAGATTGCTGCGGCGAAGGTGCCAGCATTCAAGGCAGGTAAGGCTCTTAAGGATGCAGTAAATTCCTGAAAATTGACTATTCTCAATAGGGATAGCTCATAGTAATAGAATAATGGCGCATCTTGAATGCGCCATTTTCGTTATTTCGGTTTCAAAGAGGAAAGAAAGCATATGTCTATGCAAAGTCTTCGTGATGGTTCTACTGGCATCGCATCGAAGATACTGGTTGGTCTTATCATCATTGTATTTGCCTTGTTTGGAATGGGCTCAATTACAACCTTTTTCGCCCCAACGCCAAAAGTAGCAGAGGTAAATGGTGAGGATATAACACAGATAGAGATGGAAACAGCGGTTGAGAGGAGTCGTAGAATGATGCTTGCGCAGGATATTGATCCTCTCTCGATCGATGAAGATGCACTTCGTAGTAGCGTTCTTCAATCGCTGATTTCAAGAAAATTGCTCTCGCAATTGGCGGACGATTGGAATTTAGTATATCCAGATGCGCTATTGGACGAGCACATAAGATCGACCCCGGCATTCCAGATTGGGGGTCTTTACGATCCCGAGCAATTTGCATTAGTTGTTGGAAGCGCGGGTTTCTCTCCACAAGGCTACCGAGAAGAGTTGAGAAAAGAAAAGAAATTTTCCCAAATCGCGACCGCGGTCGCGGGAAGCGGTTTTCTCCCTAAAGAACTTGCAGCGCGTATTGGCAGCATAACAGGCCAAACCAGAGACGTTGCTTATCTTCTTATTGACATTGAGACGCTATCTCAGCAGCTAGAAGTATCTGATTCGGAACTGCTATCGTTTTACCAGGAATCGCTTAAGGATTATGAAACGGAAGAAACAGTCGACATTGAGTATGTGGAACTCAGAAAGTCAGACCTTGTGGAATTAGTAGATGCTTCAGAACAAGAACTCCTCAATTATTTCGAAGATAACAAGGAGATGTATACAAGGCCGGAAGAGCGGCAGCTAGCTCATATCTTTAAAGAGCACGCGAGTAACGAGGATGTAACAGCCACTCTCGAAAAAATGTATAAGCAGATCGTCGATGGTGCTGACTTCGCTGCACTTGCAAAAGATAATTCCGAAGATCCATTATCTGCTGAAAATGGTGGTGATTTAGGGTTTTCATCGCGAGGAGTCTTCTCAAGCGAGAGTTACCGTCAGTTTGAGGAGGTAGCATTCAATTTGAAGCTCAATGAAGTATCTGGACCTGTTGAGACAGAATTTGGAATCCATTTAATAAAGGTACTAGACATCGTGCCTGCTGTTGACCCTGATTTTGATCAGGTTAAGGATTTGGTCACCGAGGCATATCGTCAAGGTATATCGGACGATATGTTTGTGACACGATCGTCTGAGTTGAGTGAATTAGCTTTTGAATCGAGTGACCTCCAGGTTCCGGCAACTGCGCTTGATTTAACAATTAAATCAACTGGTCCCGTAGGCTATTCAGCCACTGAGGGGATAGCGGCGAATCCTGAGATCATAAATATGGCATTTAGCGACGATATCCTCATTGATCGTAATAATAGCGATGTTATTGAAGTTGCCCCAGATCACCATGTGGTAATTAGAGTTAAGAAGTATGAGCCTTCAGAAATTAGATCCCTTGAAGAAGTCATGGACGAAGTTAGAAATAAATTGTTAAGAAAAAAGTCGATTAGGTTGGCCGAAGGGCAAGCTAAGGAAATTATTGAAATGCTGGACGCAGGATCCCTAACTCGTTATGTAGCAGATCAGTTTGATCTAAGTTGGAATGTTGTTGCTGCAGTTAAGCGCATGTCTCTCGAGCTTGAGGACGAAATAAGGGAGGCAGCATTTTCGCTGCCGAGACCATCAGAAGGAGGGAAATCTCTGGGTTATGTTCTTCTGGATACGGGAAATGTGGCTGTAATAAGTGTAACGAACGTAGCTAATTACCCACAGATCCAGGTTTCTGCTGATGAGAGCGCAAGTTTAGCAAGCGCTTTAGGGAGAAAGCACGGAACCCTAGATTATACTCGGCTTGAAGATTCGTTACTGGCTGACGCTGTCGTTAAGCAAGAGGACTAGTTACTCTGTTGAAGTTACATTAATAAAGAGTGTGAGGTTATCGCCCGGGTGAAGATACCGTTCGCTGGCGGCTTTTTGATTCCATGCCATCACGCTTGTAGTTGAAAGATTAAATTTGTTGGCGATTTTCGAGAATGATTCACCACGTTTTACCCGGTAACTTACTTTTCTTACAAAGTCGTTTTGTGTTTCTGAGATAATTAGCTTTTGACCTGGGTAGATTATTTGGGACCTGTTTATTTCGTTCCAGCTAGTTAATTGTCTAATACTTAAGCCGTAGTGGTGGGCAATCTTTGACAAACTATCCCCACGCTGGATTACATGGTGTTTGAGCATTCGGGATTCGTCTTGTCTTCTCGATGAAGCATTATTGTTGTGAGATGGTATCAATAGGGAATTGCCGGCGATAATTAGGCTTCCGCTAATGTTATTTATGGAGCGTAAGGCATTTGTGGTTGTGTTAAATCGTCGTGCTAGAGCTCCAAGTGTATCCCCTGGTACAATCTTATAATGGTCCCAGCTAAAGCGCTCCTTAGTATCCAATTTCTTAAGTGCAGAAGTGAAGCGCGACACATGATCCACAGGTATAATCAGTCTGTGCGGACCCTCTGGATGAGTTGACCATTGATTGTAGCCGGCATTTAGTTGATGTAGCTCCCGACTGTCGATATTAGCTAATTCGGCTGCTTTTCTAAGATCTAGGGGGGAGCCTATGTCTACGCTTTCCCAATATGGCCTATTTCTTATGGTTTTGAGCTGGATACCAAACGATTCTGGATTAGCAATAATAGCGCATATGGCCAATAACCTTGGAACATATGCTGTAGTTTCTTTAGAGAGTTTTAGCGCCCAATAGTCTGTTGGCTGTTTGCTGCGTTGGTTCTTCCTGATGGCCGATCGAACCTTGCCTTCGCCAGTGTTGTATGCTGCGAGAGCAAGAAGCCAATCCTCTCCCATTCGACCGTACAAATGGTCTAAATACCTGGCAGCCGCATCTGTTGAATCTATAACGTCTCGGCGACCATCATACCACCAGTCTATTTTGATATCGTGCGATCTCGCTGTGGCCGGAATAAATTGCCAAAGACCTGAAGCTCTGCCATGGGAATACGCAAACGGATCATACGCGCTTTCTATTACCGGTAGCAGGGCAAACTCCATGGGGAGGTCTTTAGCACTTAGTACCTGAACTATATGGTACAGGAATTTTTCAGCGCGTTTAGTTACTCGTTCTATGTAATCAGGATGCCTTCTGAACCAACTAATTTCGTCTTGGACGCGTTTCCGGTCAAGAGAGTGTTCTAGTTGAAAGCCTTCGCGCACTAACTCCCATAGGTCACTATTTGGATCATTGAGATTATTCAGATATTTAGCACTATTAGCAGCATCTTCTGTATTCTTCGGAGCAGAGCTTTTTCCCCTTACGCTTTTAACTAGCTTCACTAAGTCATCATTTGCTATTAAAGGGCGGTTATTTGACCCGCTCTCAGGGACAGTTTGACAGGCTGCAATAAGAACCAGAATCCCTAACTGCAGTGATAGATGTTTCATTTTCATTTTTTTATCTACCTGCTCCCGAAACTTTATTATAAGGGTATTTATAAAAAAGATCTCATTGGAAATTCTAGTTTTTCCGCATCAAGGGATATAATGCGATAAAATCAAAATAGGAGTGTTAATTGGTTACCACTCTCACCAAAGAGTCGTTAAAGTCTCTGGAGGAGGTTAGAACTTGGTTTAGTTCTTCGCTTGGACAGAGCATTATGCAAATTGAGGAGTCGATTCTCGATGAGTTGCTCAGCGGCTTTTTTGGGTATCATCTCATCCAGACCGGCGTTCTGTCTCAGGCACTTTTTAAGGCTAGCCCCATTCAAAACAAAATTCTATTAGGTCTAGATGTCTCAGATACGTCCCCGATTGTTGCAAATTCAACGGAGCTTCCCTTCCTAGACAATAGTATTGACGTCATTGTCTCGCACCATCTTCTAGAATTTCTGGATAGTCCCTTGGACACGTTACGGGAATTAGCCAGGGTATCTTTGCCTATGGGCCACTTTGTAGTAATCGGTTTTAACCCCATTAGTTTCTGGGGCCTGTGGAAGAGCGCAGCAAAGTGGAATGGTAAACCACCTTGGTTTGGTAAGTTCATAAGGCCCGGCAGACTTATGGATTGGTTGAACGCACTTAATTTCAAAATTGAGCGAGTTCAATATTGCATTTATGGACCTCCTCTTAGTCCCAAGTCCCTAAGAACCAATGATTCATCTCTGGAACTCAGTCGTCATATTAACTTACCATGCGGTGCTGTCTATGTTGTTGTAGCGAGGAAACAAGAAAGTACAATGACCTCAATAATGCCACCATGGAGATCTAGGGGACTTAGGTTGATTCAAGGCGGTAGGTTGAACCCTGCAACACCACCACTCTCCAGGGGAGGCATTCTCAATGGAAGAAAGTGATTCGATGAGATTCAATATTTATACCGATGGTGCATGTAGGGGAAACCCAGGGCCTGGCGGTTGGGGAGTTCTGATGCGATTTGGAGATAACGAAAAGGAGTTATGGGGAGGTGAGCACAACACGACGAATAATAGAATGGAGTTAACAGCTGCCATAGAAGGCTTGAAGGCCCTAAAAAGGGGTTCGCTGGTGACTCTCACGACCGATTCAAAGTATGTAAGGAACGGTATTACCCAATGGATTACAAACTGGAAGATCAAAGGTTGGAGGACTGCTAATAAACAACAGGTAAAGAATCAGGACCTCTGGCAGCAGTTAGACGAACTTTCGCAACATCACGATATTACCTGGCATTGGGTAAAAGGTCATAGCGGGCACAGAGAAAACGACTTGGCGGACGTGTTAGCCAATAGAGGTATCGACGAATTAGAGGTGGGCAAATGAAACAGGTTGTTCTGGATACTGAAACCACGGGTTTAGATGTGAATGATGGCCATAGGATCATAGAAATTGGGGGCGTAGAAATAATTGGGAGACGTCTTACTAATCGTCGCTTCCACAAGTATATAAATCCCGAAAGAGACATAGATGATGGTGCATTTCAGGTTCATGGTATCAGTCGGGATTTTCTTAGAGATAAGCCAGTATTCGCTGATATCTGGCAAGAATTTCTTGAGTTCATAAGTGGGGCAGAGTTAATAATGCACAACGCGTTATTCGATGAAAGGTTTATTAATCAGGAGATGACATATATATCAACAGTTTCTGGTGAGCTCAGTGATCACTGTCAGATTCTTGACAGCTTGGAGATTGCAAGGGAAAAACATCCCGGACAGAAGAATAATCTCGATGCGCTTTGTAAAAGATACAGTGTTGACAACGCTCATAGGGATCTTCACGGGGCCCTCTTGGATGCTGAACTGTTAGCTGAGGTGTATCTGCTTATGACCGGGGGCCAGGCCTCACTAAGTTTAAGCGAAACAATCCACCCCGAAAAAGTTAGTGAGGAGCGAGTACTCAAGAGGGAGCGTTCTCCCCTGAAAGTTATAAGTGCATCGGTTGAAGAAATTGAGCGTCATGAAGCGAAGCTCGAGCAGTTAGAGCTTAATTCCACTAATGGTTGTGTTTGGAAGTCCTTAGACTGAAATCAATATTGAACTAAGATCTGCGTTTTTGCTTTTGTGCGATAATTCGACCTGCTTAAGGTTAGAGCAGTCAACGTTAAACAAGAAAGTTTGTCATGACTATCAATCTTCCGAGTCAAAGAGATAAAGCAGGCGCTGACTTAATATAATATGCCCGTCAGAAGAATATTTGCCTTCCATAAACGCCAAGGTCCCCGATTTTTTTCTTTCAAGCAAATTCCAACATTCAAAGTGGTTATCGATATTAATTTTAACTGTTGGTTTAGGATGTAATCCTGGTAAAAAACTAAATTCCTTCTGGTTAGCTACTAGATAGAAGGGAGGCTCAATTGAGAATAAGAATTGAAAGCATACAGAATCATGGCCTAAAAAATTTGGGCGAAAGAGCTTTTTCAGATTTTGTGTTTTCTGTTTGAGTTTGGTCGCCAAGTCTGACATCGCGATAAGATATCATAGTAATCGGGATTCAACAGATTATCTCGATAATCTGTTACGATTGAGCTTTTACAAGTTTAAGGTTGTGGCATTGGAATTTTTATTTGATTACGGACTATTTTTGGCGAAGGCGCTTACTTTACTAGCGGTATTGGTACTGCTGCTACTTGTAATCTCTGGTGTTACTCAACGGCATAGAGAAGACGAAAGCGGTCATATCGAGGTTAAGAATGTGAACGAAACAATCGATAATCTTTCCTTTAGTCTTAAGCAGCTTGTTCTTAAGCCTCACCAGCGGAAAAGAGAGGAAAAAGAGAATAGGAAGAGAAAGAAAAAAGAAAAAAGAGCTGAGAATAAAGATACAAACAGTGGTGTGAACGATCGCAACAGAGTTTTTGTAATTGATTTCCTTGGGGATATACATGCCTCTGGTGTTAAGTCGCTTAGGGAAGAGGTGACAGCAATTCTTTCAGTAGCTCGAGACATAGATGAAGTTCTCATCCGCTTGGAGAGTCCTGGGGGTATTGTCCACGGATATGGGCTCGCCGCCTCCCAGCTTAGGAGAATTACAAACCAAGGCTTAAATTTAACGGTAGCTGTGGATAAAGTGGCAGCGAGCGGAGGCTACATGATGGCATGCATAGGGAACAGAATAATTGCAGCACCATTTGCCCTTTTGGGTTCTATTGGTGTTGTTGCGCAAATGCCAAACTTCCATCGCTTCTTAAAAAACAGGGATGTTGATGTCGAAGTATTGACAGCCGGGAAACATAAAAGAACATTGACTGTCTTTGGCGAAAATACAGATAAAGGACGTGAGAAATTCGTCCAGGAGCTGGAGGACGTGCATACGTTATTCAAAGATTTTGTTTCAGATAATCGTCCTCAAGTGAATATAGATGCAGTATCCACCGGCGAGGCCTGGTATGGAACGCGAGCTATCCAGAATGACCTGGTAGATGAGCTGATGACTAGTGATGAATTTATTACAAATAAATGTAAGGACTCAGATGTCTTTCTCGTCAAATACGTGTTGCACAAAGGCAAGATTGATCGACTGATGGAGCGTTTTTCGGGTGGAATTTTGGAATCGTTATCACAACGATTCCTGTGGCCTTAGTTCAGCAAGGTACTGTGTCCAAAAGGCTAAACTCTCAGTCTCTCCTGAGTTTGTCAGAGGTACCTATGGGCGTTGGATATTTCATCACGACTAGATAAGATGAAATGAGGAAAGTAATAATTGCCGAGGCTTGGATTAAGTGGGATGCTTGCTGGCTAATGATGGCTTGAGATGTCGCTACAAAGGCGATTAACAAGGAGAATTCGCTTATCTGTCCTAATCGGTAACCTATCTCCCAGCTGACACTATCTGATTCGCTCACCTTACGGAGTAGGAATCGGAAAACTATTGGTTTAGCTATCAACATAGAGAAAGCCAGTACTGCCGAGGGTACAGCGACTTCTGCCAATAGATTGAGTTGAAAAGATGCGCCAAGTGAGAAAAAAAATAGCACGAGGAAAAAGTCTCTCAATGGTTTGAGATTTTCTGCTACGTAGTAAGCAATCGGAGACGTGGCAAGAGAGATGCCAGCAATAAATGCTCCAATCTCTAAGGATAGCCCTGCTCTTTCTGAGATTTCCGCAAGACCTAGGCACCAGGCAATGGCGATAAGGAATATGTATTCGTGGAAAGAATCAAATCTAGCTAATAATCTGAGCAGAACGTATCGAACAAAGATGACTGCAGATAAAGTTATTACAGGCAAACCTACTAGTGCATAAATTAGCTTTCTGGCTCCATCCGCCTCCATAATATCGCCGGTTAAGAGTAGAAGGACAATAATCGCAACTAGGTCTTGCAGTAAGAGAAGACCAATCACAAGTTCGCCGGCATGTCGATGGTGAAGCACTGTTGTAGGTAATAACTTTATTCCAATAATAGTGCTTGAAAAAATCATTGCTATTCCAATGATAATGCTTTCAATTCCGGCGAAGCCAAGCAGATGGCTGAGGGCGTAACCTATAAGGAAAAAGATTGCACAACTCGCAAAAGCTACCAGGCTTGTGTTCATGAGTGTGTTGATCAACTTTTCCGGTTTCATATCAAGTCCAAGTAAAAACAGTAGAAAGATAATGCCAATTTTGGCAATGCTGCTAATTAAGTCAGGATCATCAATCAGGGATACCCCTGAGGGCCCAAGAATAATACCCACTGAAATGTAAGCGACTATCAATGGTTGTCGAGTGTAAAGGGCCAGTGTTGCAAGAACAGCGGTCCCTACAAATATTAGAAAAAAGGAAGTGATCAACGGGTCCATAAAACACATATAGTCATTGAGGACCCCTTAGAAATGAGCTGCTGCTTAACGTTGTCTAAATAGTGGTTCTGGCGTGTCTGCTGTTGCCTGATAACTTACAGAAAAGACACGAAGACTATCGAGCGAGGCCGCCAAATTTTCCTCCTCTGCCATCTCAAAAGCATTGAAACCGCAACGTACCATTTGTTCTAGCTGGTCTCGCCTAACATCTCCAATAGCCCGGATTTCTCCTTGGAATTGCAGTCTGTCACGAAGAAGGTTTGCGTTTGAATAAGAACGTCCATCGGTGAAGGACGGAAAGTTGAGTGCAATCACGTCGAAGAAAATAAGTCCTGCTAGTGCTTCGATTTCTTCATTACTATCCAGCCATACACCATAGTCGTCTCTTTCTTTAAGGTGCTCTATATTTTTTAAATAAATTGAGAGAGGAAGTAACTGATTGGGGAGTTCAATATCAATATTTTCGTCTTTTGCAATTATGAAGTCTGAGTCTACGATCTCACCGTTTTTGATTAACTTAGTCATCTTTTCGATATACAGCATCTTTGAATGGCTGGACGCCAATTCGATTTAGTGTGTCGAGAAATTGTTCCTCTGATATCCTATTAGAGACAAAAACCTGTACGATAGTCTCGATAACCTGGGGTATCTCTTCTTGCGCGAAACTTGGTCCAAGAATTTTACCTATAGCGGCTGAGGCATTGGCGCTCCCTCCAATAGATACCTGAAAAAATTCCTCACCCTTTTTATCGACGCCTAGGATCCCTATATTTCCAACATGGTGGTGTCCACATGCGTTCATACACCCAGATATATTAATACGAAGTTCGCCTAGATCATGCAGGTAATCTAATTGGTCGAAACGCCTTTGTATTGCTTCCGCCACTGGAATCGACTTTGCATTGGCGAGAGAACAGAAGTCCCCACCCGGACAACATATCATATCGGTTAATAGCCCGAGATTAGGTGAATCAAGTTTAGCACTGACTAATCTCTGCCAAAGAGAGTAAAGATCTTTTTGCTTCACATCAGCGAGGGTAATATTCTGTTCATGCGTGACGCGCAATTCACCAAAGCTAAAAGCATCAGCAAGGTCTGCTACAAGTTCCATTTGTTCATCGGTCATATCGCCTGGTGCAACACCGGTTGCTTTGATCGCCAGATTTACAATTGCATAACCAGGGATTTTATGGGCCAATACGTTTTGTTTAAGCCAGTTTTTGAAGGCTTCGCTATCTGAAATAAGGGTTTCTTCTGGGCTTATATCTGTTAGGACATCATATTTGGGCGGAGAAAAACTCGATTTAGCACGATTAATTTCCTGCAAGGTTAGTGTGCCAGGCCCATTCTTGATCGAAGCCCATTCCACTTCTACTTTTTCTCTAAAACCCTCTGGTGTCATAGCCCGAACTAAAATTTTTATCCTTGCTTTATATTTATTATCTCGACGCCCATATCGATTATAAACTCGTAGAATTGCTTCGGTATAAGTAAGCAGGTGCTTCGGATCCAAAAAGTCTTTTATTTGGCTACCTATTACTGGCGTTCGTCCTAGTCCTCCTCCGACTATAATCTGAAACCCAAGGGCACCATCGCGTTCCACAATACGTATTCCAATATCGTGTACTTGAATTGCGGCACGATCTTCCTTTGATCCTGACACCGCAATCTTAAATTTTCTAGGCAGCCAATTAAATTCTGGGTGGAATGTGGACCATTGACGAAGAAGTTCAGCCCACGGTCGAGGATCCTCGATTTCATCTTCGGCAGATCCAGCGTATTGATCGGTTGTGACGTTCCTGATGCAACTTCCACTAGTTTGAATAGCGTGCATTTGAACACTCGCAAGTTCCTCTAGGATATCTGGAACTTCTTCAAGACGAGGCCAGTTAAGTTGTATGTTCTGTCTGGTGGTTAAATGACCATAACCTTTATCATAGTAACGGGTTATATGGGCAATCTTCCGGAGTTGTTTCGAGGATAACATTCCATAGGGGACTGCGATCCTTAGCATGGGTGCAAGCCGCTGAACATAGAGGCCATTTCTTAAGCGTAACTGTTGAAATTCTTCCGCAGGGATTTTTCCGGCGAGGAACCGTTCAGTTTGCTCTCGGTATTGGGCTACTCTTTCATCGACTAGCTTTTGATCATGAACGTCATATGTGTACATATTTCAATAGTTAAAAGGTCACGTAAGAACTATACCAGTGTTCACTCAACCACCTCAACGAACTTTCAGTTGATAGCTTAATTCGGAATCGTTTAAAGATATCTAGTTCGTCATGCTTTCTACAGCCCAAAGGAAGGTAAAAGACTTTTTCTTTGGTAACAGCGATCATTTGTATAGGAGATTTGGACGAAGCCACTTTTCTGTCTCCTCAACTGACATCATCTTACGATGCCCGTACTCTATAACTTGATCCTTATTGATTTTACCTAGTCCAAAGTACCGTGCTTCAGGGTGAGAGAAGTAGAATCCACTGACAGATGCAGCTGGACTCATGGCGTAGTGAGAAGTTAGTGTTATATCTATTTTCTCCGTCGCATTTAAAAGTGAAAATAATGCTTCTTTCTCAGTATGATCTGGGCAAGCAGGATAACCGGGCGCTGGTCGAATACCGCGATATCGTTCGCTTATTAGCTCTTCATTCGAATAGTGCTCATTAGAGGAGTAGCCCCAATAGATTTTTCTAACGTCCTCATGTAATTTTTCGGCAAAAGCTTCCGCTAAACGGTCTGCTATTGCTTTTACTAAGATTGCATTATAATCATCTTTTCGGACAGCATAATCTGAGACTATCTGTTCGAGTCCTTTGCCAGCGGTTAAGGCAAACCCACCAATAAAATCTACAATTTCCGTGTCTAGTGGCGCGACAAAGTCTGATAAGCATAGGTTCGCTTGGTCGCTGGGCTTGTTAGCTTGTTGCCGAAGGAAGTGTAATCGACTCAATTCTCGAGCGCGAGTTGAATCTTCGAATAAAATAATATCATCGCCATCAGAATTTGCGGGCCAGAAGCCTATTACCGCCTCTACTTTTAAAACCTTATCTTTGATTATTTGATTAAGCATATCCGTTGCGTCTTCGAATAAGGCGCTTGCAGCTTCTCCAACAATTGGATCCTCTAAAATTCTTGGATATTTTCCTGCGAGTTCCCATGTAATAAAAAAGGGTGTCCAGTCTATGTAAGGTATAAGTTCGGAAATGGAATAGTTCAAAAGCGTCTTTGTTCCCATAACCAGCGGGATTGGCGGGCTGTAGTCTTCCCAGTCCAAATGCTGTTTATTTGCAACAGCTTCCAGATATGGCAGCACTTTGCTTTTCGGGCGCCTGTTTTTATTGCGCTCTCTGACAGTTTCGTAGTCCTCGTGAATTTGTTTAGAAAAAATGTCCTTAGTTTCTTCATTTAATAGTTTCGCTGCTACTGTCACAGCACGCGATGCATCAGGGACGTAGACCGTAGGATTATTTTGATAGCAGGGTTCGATTTTTATAGATGTGTGAGCTTTAGAGGTGGTAGCACCCCCGATTAATAGGGGTAGCTTAAAATCTTGGCGTTGCATTTCACTCGCTACATTAACCATTTCGTCAAGCGAGGGGGTGATTAGTCCTGATAAGCCAATCAGATCGACCTTGTGCTCTATCGCGGCTTCCAATATTTGATTCACAGGGACCATGACCCCGAGGTCAATAACTTCATAATTATTGCACTGTAGGACTACGCCAACGATATTCTTACCGATATCATGGACATCACCCTTTACTGTCGCCATGAGAATTTTCCCCTTGGTGCGGGTTTCCCCCCCTTTTTCCGACTCTATAAAGGGAACTAGGTGGGCAACTGCCTGCTTCATCACCCGAGCGCTTTTCACGACCTGAGGGAGGAACATCTTACCCGCGCCAAATAAGTCACCAACCCGATTCATTCCATCCATAAGAGGGCCCTCGATAACCTCAATCGGCTTTGAGGCCTCGAGACGAGCTTGCTCTGTATCTTCTACTATGTATTTGTTGATACCCTTAACGAGTGCATGAGAGAGCTTTTCGGTGGTCGATAATGTCCTCCAAGCAAGGTCTTCCGCCTTATTTTTTAATTTTCCTCCAGAGTATTTTTGGGCAACATCTATTAGCTCTTCCGTAGCGTCTGGTTTTCGGTTAAGTATTACATCTTCTATGCTCTTTTTGAGATCTTCGGGGATTTCTTCATAGATCTCTAATTGTCCCGCATTGACGATACCCATCGACAGACCGGCTCTGATAGCATGGTAAAGAAATACTGCATGGATGGCTTCCCTGACCTTATTATTACCGCGAAAAGAGAATGAAACGTTACTGATACCGCCAGAAATTAATGCACCTGGAAGATTTTCTTTGATAAACCGACAGCATTCTATAAAGTCGATTCCATATGTGTTGTGCTCTTCGATGCCGGTTGCGACGGCAAAAACATTTGGGTCTAAAATGATGTCTTGCGGGGGGAAGCCAACATCATTTACTAAAATATTGTACGAGCGTTCACATATTTCCTTCTTTCTACTAAGACTTTCCGCTTGGCCTTTCTCATCGAAAGCCATAACTATTACGGATGCGCCATATTTCAAGCACATCTTAGCCTGTTCTTTAAATTCTTCTTCTCCAGCCTTTAAGCTAATGGAGTTGACTATAGATTTTCCCTGAAGACACTTTAACCCAGCTTCAATGATCTCCCATTTTGAGGAATCGATCATGATTGGAACCTTGCTAATGCTTGGCTCTGAAGCCACAAGATTTAAAAACTTGATCATAGCGGCTTTGGAGTCAAGCATCCCTTCGTCCATATTGACATCGATGATCTGTGCGCCGTTATCGACTTGCTGTTGTGCGATTTCGAGGGCGGCCTCAAAGTTATCCTCTTTTATAAGACGAGCAAATCTTGCTGAACCTGTAACATTTGTTCGCTCACCGACATTAATAAATAGGCTGTCCTTACTGATATTGAAAGGTTCCAGCCCACTAAGGCGAGTCTTCCCAGAAGGTGCAATTTTTGATCTCGGGGGATAAGCCTTTGCCAATTCTGAAAAAGCCGAAATATGCTCTTCTGTTGTTCCGCAGCAGCCCCCGATAATATTGACGAGGCCACTATTCATGTAGTCCTCAATACTAGTCACCATTTCTTTCAGGGTCTCGTCATACTCGCCAAATTCATTGGGCAAACCGCGATTCGGGTAAGCGCTGACAAAGCAATCCGCGATATCTGATATCGCTTTTATGTATGACCTCAGGTCTTTCGCTCCTAAAGCACAGTTAAAACCGACACTAATTGGCTTGGCATGACTTATCGAAGCCCAAAAGGCTTCTGTAGTTTGCCCGGAAAGAAGCCTTCCACTTGCATCCGTAATTGTTCCCGAGATCATTATTGGTAAATCTAGTTGACGTTTTTCTAATATGGATAACGCAGCATAGATCGCAGCTTTACTATTTAGCACATCGAAAATGGTTTCAATTAAAAGTATATTTGCGCCGCCGTCTATGAGTCCCTTCACACTCTCACCATAATCGGAGACCAGATCATCGAAAGTAATATTTCGAAACCCTGGATCATTGACGTCTGGGGAGATGCTAGCTGAGCGTGTAGTTGGTCCAATGGCTCCGGCTACAAATCTTGGTTTGGTAGTGCTTTCAAAATCGTTCGCAGCATCTCTTGCTAGCTGGGCTGCAGCAAAATTGATTTCATAAACTAAATCCTCGGTACCATAGTCTGCTTGCGAAATCTTGTTTGCCGTGAACGTGTTAGTTGCAATAATGTCTGATCCTGCATTAAGGTATTTGCGATGAATGTCAGCGATCAATTCTGGTTGAGTCAGTACCAAAATTTCGTTATTTCCACTTAGGCTTGAGGGATGCTCCAAGAAACGTTTTCCGTGATAGTCGTCTTGCGATAGCCGGTGCTCTTGAATAAGCGTACCCATGGCACCATCCATCACTAGAATCCTTTCCTCTAACTCTTTCCTCAGGCAGACGGTTTTCTTTGGCGTTTCTAATATCATCGTTGAATTGTAACAACTTTTTTTCACGCATAATTTGAAGATAGTTAAAGATTTGAATGAGCCCCATTCATAGAGGAAAGCACTGGTGTCACAACGTAAGTTACTTTTTAATGGTTAAGGGGTTTTGCCTGGAGTAAACTAGGAGAAAGATTTCGAAGGGTTTTAGAAGGAAAGACATGGTCGAAATAACCGAATCAGCACAAAATTATTTGCGGGGGTTGCTTGATAATCAAGAAGCGGACGATGTAAGCATCCGCATCTTTATCACCGATCCAGGAACACCTATGGCCGAGACGTGTATTGCATATTGTGCTCAAGGAGAACAGCAATCAAGCGATAAAAAAGTGGAGTACGGTGAGTTTGATGCATGGATAGATGATCGGAGTCAGCCATTCCTGGAGGATGCGATAGTAGACTATGCTGAAGACAGAATGGGTGGTCAGCTCACAATTAAAGCTCCAAACTCAAAAGTGCCAAAGGTGTCGGATGATAGTCCTATAGAAGACCGTATAAATTATGTGCTTCAAAGCGAAGTTAATCCCTCTCTGGCAGAACACGGTGGCATGGTTACGCTCGTGGAGTTGACAGAAGATCAAGTTGCTGTGTTGCAGTTTGGGGGTGGTTGCCAAGGTTGCGGGATGGTCGACATGACTTTAAAAGAAGGTGTTGAAAAATCCCTCATGCAAGGGATTCCAGAGTTGAAGGGCGTTAGTGACGTCACTGATCACTCATCGCGAGAGAATGCGTTCTTCAAATAAATTCCGTCACACTGTTATGAGCTGATCAGGTCTGCCGCACTAAGAGTTCCCCTAGACGCGAGAACTTTTCCCACGCTTTGCTGGAGTTCTTTGATCATGTCTTCTGTTGTGCTCCAATCTACACACTTATCTGTCACTGATACTCCATATTTAAGCTCGCCTAAATCATCGGTAATGGACTGATTACCGGCATTGATATTACTCTCAACCATTAACCCGATAATTGATTTATTTCCATCGATAATTTGATTGGCAACATTTTTCATTACCAAGGGTTGTAAATTATGATCTTTATTGGAATTAGCATGGCTACAATCAATCATTATATTTGCTGGAATTCCTGCCTTTAGCAATTGCTGCTCACAAACGGATACGTTAACGCTATCATAATTGGTCTTGCCTCCACCGCCTCGCAGAACTATGTGAGCGTGACGATTTCCCCTCGTGTGAATCACGGATACTGCTCCTTCATGATTGATCCCAAGGAAACGATGCGGGGCTGACACTGACTGAAGAGCATTTATTGCAACATCTAGTCCACCATCGGTACCATTTTTAAATCCAACTGCAGAGGAAAGCCCACTAGCCATCTCTCTGTGGGTTTGCGATTCCGTAGTTCTTGCTCCGATGGCACTCCAGCTAATCATATCTTGGAGATACTGCGGGGAGACGGGATCAAGAGCCTCAGTGGATGTGGGCAAACCTAATTCAGCGAGATCGACCAGAAGTTTTCTACCTATTTTTAGGCCCTCCACAATATTAAATGAATCATTAAGGTGTGGATCATTAATGAGGCCTTTCCAGCCAACAGTAGTCCTTGGTTTCTCGAAGTAAACTCTCATCACAAGGTACAGCGATTCTGAAACTTCAGCAGCGAGCTTCTTTAATCGGGATGCATAATCCATGGCACAATCAACGTCATGGATCGAACAAGGACCAATTACCACGAGGAGGCGAGGGTCATTTCGATCAAGAATTTCTCGTATAGTTGTTCTGCTTCGAGCTACTGTGGCGAGCGCATCCGCAGATGCTGGTATGCTTTCTTTCAGTTGGTTAGGGTTGATTAAAGTCTCTTCACTTAATACGTTTACATCATCCACTATTAATTCCGCCATATTAATCTCCGTAAAATTTGCCTCTTGCTAAGCAAAAAAAACCCCGATTCAGCTACCGCCTATCGGGGTTCTACGTCAGGCGGCTAGCGCCCAATGAGAGGGCGATTAAGACTTTTTAAAAAAATAATAGCTCAGCCTACTGAATAACCGAAAGCGCCCATTTGCTAATTTCGGAGATGGACTGAGAGGTTTAAATTGTTCTTTAGAGCACATAACCATCATAATAGCGGCAAAACATCCTAATGCAAGTTTTTGTGACAAATCCAATATCACTTTCACATTGACACAGTCATATATACTATTTGTTTTCTTTTGACTACATCCCGCAACGATGAAGGATATTTCCCCATATGGAATATGAACTAACGACCCTCGCGGTATTTCTGCTGCTAGCAGCTGGTTTGGTTTGTGGTTTTGTAAATACTATTGCGGGTGGCGGTTCTATGTTTACAATCCCGGCTCTACTTTTCATGGGAATGCCCGCAGATATTGCTAATGCAACCAATCGCGTCGGGGTGCTGCTAGGCTCTTTGGTGGGGGTCCAAGAATTTCATAGTAATAAATATCTTGATACCCGCGCGGTCTTACCCGTACTTCTACCAACTTTAGTTGGTGCTCTCTCTGGAGCAACATTGGCCTCTTATTTGCCGATTTGGTTGTTGGAACCTTTTTTGTTGACGGCAATGATTTCAATGGCCTTAGCTATTATTTTCTTTCCCTCGATAATTATTCCGCCTAAAGGAACTCGGCCATACGAATTGAAGGAGCGTTCTTTCGTTATTTTTGGTCTTTTCGCCACAGGTTTTTACGGAGGTTTTGTTCAAGCCGGAGTGGGCTTTATACTAATCTTGGTTCTCGCTGGCGGTTTACGCTATGACTTGCTCAGAACTAACGCTTTAAAGATGGTGTGTACTGGCGCATTTTGTCTTGTAGCTTTGGTTGTGTTCACTCTTAGAAATCAAGTTTTGTGGATCCCAGGGTTGATACTCGCCTTGGGGACGGTCAGTGGGACGATAATTAGTGTGAAGTTTGCGTTAAACGTTTCAAATAAAACGCTAAAATGGTTCACTTTGGTCATGGCGATTCTTGTTTGTTTAGGAGCATTATTTAACTAGGGTGAACAATGAACAATGATCTAGAAAAATATCCCGTGAACTTTATTCGCCACATTATCGAGCAAGACATTGCTTCTGGCAAAAACGATGGGGCGGTCGTAACTCGCTTTCCACCCGAGCCCAATGGATTCCTTCATATTGGTCATGCGAAAGCGATCTGTCTTAGTTTTGGTCTGGCCAGGGAATTCGGGGGGAAAACAAATTTACGATTCGATGACACAAACCCTCTCAAAGAGAGCGTAGATTTTGTCAATGCAATCAAAACTGATATAGCTTGGTTAGGGTTTGAGTGGGATGAGGAGCGGTATGCTTCAGACTACTTTGATGAGCTATACGATTTTGCTGAAACCCTTATCAAAAATGAAAAAGCCTACGTCGATTCTCTGAACTCTGAGGATATCAGAAAGTATCGCGGTACGCTTAAAGAGGTTGGCCAGAACAGTCCATACCGGGATCGGACCCCCGAGGAAAATCTCTCTCTTTTCCGAAGAATGAGGGCGGGTGAATTTTCTGATGGAGAACTGGTTCTGCGTCTTAAGATAGATATGTCTTCGCCGAACATTAATATGCGAGACCCAACGATATACAGGATCAGGCATGCTGCACATCATCAGACTGGAGATAAATGGTGTATATATCCTATGTATGATTTTACCCACTGTCTTTCAGATTCACTGGAGGGGATTACCCATTCTCTCTGTGACCTCAGCTTCGAAGATCATAGACCTTTGTATGATTGGGTTCTTGACGAGCTCAAGATGTCCTCACATCCACAACAGATTGAATTTTCTCGCTTGAATTTACAGTACACGCTTATGAGCAAAAGGAAGCTCAAGCAACTTATTGACTTGAATGTTGTTGATGGGTGGGATGATCCTAGGCTGCCAACAATAGCTGGATTGCGTCGCAGGGGCTACACGCCCAGAAGTATTAGAGATTTCTGCCGTCGTATTGGGGTAACAAAGAGCGATAATAATGTTGAGCTTGCGGTTTTGGAAAGTTGTATCCGAGATGATCTGGAGACCAGGGCCTCTCGAGTTATGGGAATTATGAATCCTCTTAAGATTATTATTAAGAATTTTCCTGAAGGCTCGCCTGAATTGTTAAACGCTCCAAATCATCCAAAGGATGAGCAGATGGGCTTTAGGCAGTTACCTTTTACTCGCGAACTATATATTGATCGGGATGATTTTCGTGAAGAAGCAAATAGAAAGTATAAAAGATTAGTCATGGGAGAGGAGGTTCGTCTTAGATACAGTTATGTTATTCGGGCTCAGGAGATTGTTAGGGATCAAGGGGGCGAGATCTCCGAGCTCCACTGTACCTATGATCCAAGCACCTTAGGTAAAAACCCGGTGGATAGGAAGGTTCGTGGCGTTATTCATTGGGTCTCAGCGACGGCGTGCCTTCAGGCACAAATTCGTTTATTCGAACCGCTATTTACTGTTAATGCTCCAGATTCGAGTGAGGAGGGTGAGCCAGAATCATTAAATGCTGACTCTTTAAAAGTTTTTGAGGGGTTTGTAGAACAAAGTCTAAGTAGTGCGACTGTTGATCAAAGCTTTCAGTTTGAGCGTGAGGGCTACTTCTGTTTGGATAGGAAGCTTTCTACTTCAAAACGGTTAGTTTTTAATCGGGTTGTATCTCTTCGTGATACTTGGGCAAAAATCGAGCAGAAGCAAGATTGAGTAACGCCAACGTTTTGCGCAGGAAAGAAATCAAGAGTTAAAAAAATGAGAGCCTATCCATGAAAACGCCATTGAAGTACGGTGTGAACCCACACCAGCGAAAAGCCTTTATTTCCAATGTATCGGAGGATTTGCGTGTTCTTAACGGGGCTCCGGGTTATATAAATTTTTTAGACGCCTTAACAGCTTGGCAACTTGTCATGGAGTTGGCTGGTTCTACTGGGAAGGCTTCTGCTGCGTCATTCAAACATGTCTCTCCAGCAGGGGCGGCTGTAGCAGCACCATTGTCTCAGGAATTTGTTAACACTCAGTTTCTTCATTCTGGAGATCTATCACCGATTGCGACTGCCTATGCTCGGGCAAGAGGTGGAGATCGAATGTGCTCCTTTGGGGATGCTTTGGCGGTTAGTGAAAAAGTTGATGAAAGTCTCGCTTTACTGCTGAAATCAGAGGTATCTGATTTAATCATTGCTCCTGATTTTGATGACCAAGCACTCGATATTCTTAGGACAAAGAAAGCGGGTGCTTATATTATTTTGCAGATGAATCCTTCTTATAAACCCCCTGAAATAGAAGAAAGGCAGTTATTTGGCTTCAACTTTGAGCAGCAAAGAAATTCCGTGGCGATTTCAAAAGAATTATTTTTGGGCACCTCGCCAGAGGTTACCGAGAGCCTATTGGTTGGAACTACAGCATTGAAATATGCTCAGTCAAATAGTGTTTGTGTGGCCTATGATGGCCAGGTGATAGGTCTTGGTGCCGGTCAGCAGTCAAGAATTCACTGTACTCGACTTGCATGCGATAAGGCAGACAAATGGATGCTACAATTTCACCCCAAAGTCCAGGCTCTAGTTTTCCAGAAAGGATTATCAAAACCGGAAAAGGCGAATGTTGTTGATCAATACTTGCTTTGGGATGAGTTGTCGTGTCAGGAACAAAAAGATGTGATCTCGAAACTAAAAATCGTTCCAGAGTCGATATCAAGAAAAGAGAAAGTTGCTTGGGTCCGTCAATTTGACAAGCTTTGCCTAAGTTCAGATGCTTATATTCCATTCAGAGACAATATTGACCGAGCAGCTAGGAGTAATATCCAATATATCGCCCATCCTGGTGGGTCTGTTAGAGATGCGATAGTCAAGAATGCTTGTAAGGAGTTGAACATACACCTTTTGGAGACTGGTTTGAGATGTTTTCTGCATTAAAGCCGATGTGATGGAATGCTTGATAATAATGATATAAAGCGAGCGCGCAGTAGGATTCGGAGCTTCGTTCATAAAACCCCAATTCTGAAGAGCGAGTATCTAAACCAACTCGCTGGCGCGGAGTTATTTTTTAAGTGCGAGAACCTTCAAAAGACGGGTGCTTTTAAGGCTCGTGGAGCTACTAATGCTGTTCTGAGTATACCCAGTTATAAAAGCTGTAATGGTGTGGCTACGCATTCTTCGGGGAACCATGGCGCCGCGTTAGCCTGGGCAGCTAAACGGAGTAACATGGCAGCAAGCGTTGTAGTACCAAATAATACCAACCAGGTGAAAAGAGACGCTATCCTCACTTACGGTGGTGAAATTATTGAGTGTGCCGCGAATCTCAAGTCAAGAGAAGAGACTCTAAACGAATTGGTAAAGCATACAGGAGCCCATTTCGTCCCCCCATACGATGACGAGGACGTCATTTCAGGTCAGGGCACAACTGCACTAGAGATACTCGAGCAGGTGGAAGATCCTGATATAGCTATCATCCCTGTAGGCGGGGGAGGACTTCTGTCCGGCTGCCTGCTGGGGTTTGCTGGAAGCTCCGTTGCTACATATGGTGTTGAGCCAGAGGGGGCTGATGATGCCTATCGATCGTTACAAGCGGGTGAAAGAATCGTAGACCAAAACCCTAACACTATTTGTGACGGGCTCAGAACAACGCTTGGGAGCTTAAATTTCCCCATAATTCGAGATCTTGTAAAAGACATTTTGCTCGTCACCGACAAAGAGGTAGTAGAAGCCATGTATTTGTTGTGGACTCGCCTAAAAATCATTGTCGAGCCCTCCTGTGCAGCGCCGTTAGCGGGTTTGCTTCGTAACCGGAGCTTATTTTCGGGCAAGCGCGTTGTGATTATCCTTACCGGGGGTAATGTAGATTTGACTGATTTACCCTTTAAGTAAGAGATTTCGTGCGACCTTGACAGGCTTTGAAAATCAGGGACGTTCTCATTCAAATCCTTTTTATGAGGTTCCTCCTCTATTTACTTAATACTGAACTCGAATAAGTCCCCAGGTCGTGTTTATGACCATATATTTAATTAGATTGGATTATTAGTTGTTATCCTTTTTAGTCAACAGGTCGCACTGATATGCAAGGAAAACGTCATTTCCTGTAATGCCATTGGCGGTATGAGTCCACCACTTAATACTCAGCACTCCCCAGCGAATTGTCAGCTCTGGATGGTGATCGTAATGTTCTGCGAGGTCAGCGATTCGCGTGGCTAAGGCCATTGCGGACAAGAAGTCAGCGCATTTGTACTCTCTAACAAGACAGGCAACAGATAAGCCTTGAATCTCCCATTGCGGTAACTCAGTCATCAAATTATCTAGTTCCTGTGGATCTAGTGATGCTGTCTGCGGTGAGGATTGAAAATAAAGATCACTAATAATCATTGTATTCCTTATAAATGTTTAAATCAGTTCATTGCACGTATAAACTATAGCCTGACACATGACTGGCGACTAGGGTGGAACGAACCACCGGGAAGTGTGATCATGGAAAGCCGCTCGCCTGGGTAATCGGAATTATATTAGGTTAATCATCGGAGCATACCCGTGTCTGACAATCTTGAAACTCTAAGACAAAACGATCCAGCAATTTACGATGCCCTGAAAGGCGAGGAAGACCGGCAGCGCAGAGGAATTGAGCTAATCCCCTCAGAAAACTATACTTTCCCCGAGGTCCTCGCAACTCTGGGAAGCGTTTTCACCAACAAGTATTCAGAAGGGTATCCTGGACGACGATATTATGGGGGACAGGAATACACAGATGAAATAGAGACATTAGCCAGAGAGCGCGCCAAAGTAGTCTTCAGGTGCGAACATGCGAATGTTCAACCGCTGTCAGGGTCCGCTATGAATCAAGCTGTTTATCTTGGGTTGCTCGAGCCCGGCGACACCATAATGGCCATGGATCTTTCTCATGGGGGGCATTTGACCCATGGCGCACCCGTTTCTCATATGGGTAAACTATTCAACTTTGTTCGTTATGTAACTAACCCTGTCGACGGGTCTATCGACTACGACAGGGTGCGGAAAGACGCTCTATCAACTAAACCAAAGCTAGTTTTGTGTGGGTATACCTCTTATCCCAGGGACATCGATTATGCGGCTTTCAAAGATATTGCGGATGAGGTGGGAGCCTTGACGATGACCGACGCCTCACATTTCGGGGGATTGGTTGCTGGTGGCGCGATGAAGAATCCATTCGATTTCGGTTTTGATCTAATGACGACAACAACCCATAAGTCGCTCCGTGGTCCACGAGGTGGCATGGTTCTCTGTACTAAATCTCTAGCTTCTAAAATCGATAAATCGGTCTTCCCAGGATTACAGGGAGGTCCCCATATGAATGCAGTAGCAGCCATAGCGATAACACTATTGAAAGCGCAAACCGACGATTTCAAAAATTATGCAGGGCAGGTATTGTTGAACGCAAAGGCCTTAGCTCAAACCTTCCTCGAGGCTGATGTTTCGCTTGTAACAGGAGGAACGGATAACCATATGCTTGTTGTAGAAACCAGCTCGAGCTTTGGATTGGATGGACGGCAAGCCGAAGAGGTATTAGACGAAGTCAATATTACAACTAACAAACAAATAATCCCTGACGATCCCAACCCTCCCCTTCGTCCGAGTGGAATTAGAATGGGAACCCCTGCGGCTACCGCTCGCGGTAT
This sequence comes from Pseudomonadota bacterium, assembly GCA_036337195.1. GTDB lineage: Bacteria > Pseudomonadota > Gammaproteobacteria > Pseudomonadales > Azotimanducaceae > UBA7455. Next base: position 7,230 of record JAYZES010000007.1, on the reverse strand, counting down.
GTTAGAAGAGGACATGCGGCAGTTAGGTGCTTGGATCTTGAAGTGTCTAAAAAACTCGCATGATAAGAACTTGTTAGGGGATATACGCGGTGAGGTCGAAAAGTTCTGCGAGCGCTTCCCTGTCCCAGGAATTTAGTTATTAGACCCAATAATACCGCTTAAAATACCATAATCGCACGCCCAGAAATCTTCCCAGACTGCAAAGCCTCGGTTGCTTCGTTGATGTCTTCAAGACTGTATCTCTCTGTTACTAATTCATGCAGGTCAAGTAAACCTTTTTCGAACCAGTCTATATACTTAGGGAAATCACGCTCAGGTGAGCAGGATCCACCAATACTGCCAATAAATTTCTTTTCGCTGAGAAGGATATCGCGAGCATTTAGCTCTACGCTTGTGGTCGGCACCCCCACTAGGACCGCTGTTCCACCTGGCTCTGCACCAAAAAAACCGCTCCTTGCCGAGGGTACAATTTGTTCCATAGTTTTTTTGAGTCCAATGCAATCAAATACGAAATCGGCTCCAGAGACCGGACGAGCAGTCATACTTTTTTTTGTTTGGCTAGTCGTTAAATCTTTGATCGCTCTGATTGGGTTCTGCTGGCCCGCATTTATGGTATGGGTAGCGCCAAATTGACGTGCGAAGGCTAGCTTTTCCTCATCAAGATCGACGGCAATAATTGGGTTGGCACCCAATGCTTTCGCGGCAACCACTGCAGATAGGCCAACACCACCAACTCCATAGATGGCAACACTATCACCAGCTTTTACGTTTGCTGTGTTCTCGACTGCCCCCGCACCAGTCATGACCGCGCAACCAATGATTGAAGTCACTTCTTTATCTATTTCACTACTTACTTTTACTACGTATTGTTCATCTGCAATTGTAAAATCCGACCATGTGAATACGTTTTCTGAATGTGCTTTTTCTCCATTGGGAAGTTCAAGCACAGCTGGTTCTGGCGTCCTCGAGCCTTCTGTCATATTTCTTGGCACCCAGGTAACTAGCACTGTATCCCCAGGACGAACATGTTTAACTTCTGTCCCTATCTTTGTTACCTCTCCAGTCGACTCATGGCCGAGGATAACTGGATTGTCTCTAGCAGCGTGCATCTGGTGCAGCTGGCTGTGACAAATACCGCTAGCATATTGTTTCACAACCACTTGATAAGGCCCTGGATCGGGCAGTTCCAAAGTTACTATTTCTAATTCTCCGGGCTCTTTTGGCACGACAACGACCTTTGCAGGGGTCCCCATAACTGCTTCCTCTGATGATTTTTTGGCGACAAGGTCTTTAACGACTTTGTGTTTGAAAACTTAAACGTGCCAAAAGCTTAACATATGTAACTCTGGATTAAGATATGGCCTGCGAGGTATGACTGTTCTTCGATGGTATTTTTATCCATAAAATGATGATGGCGCTCACAATATTGGCTAGCCCCACGATTATAATTGCTCCGTCATAGTTGCCAACTACGTCATAATAGTAAGAGGTACCAATGGGTGCCATTGAACCAAGGCAAATCATGAAGGGTATTGCTGCTCCTCTTACTGCGCCAATATGACGACGGCCAAAGAATGAAGCCCAAATCACTTCCTGAAGAGGAATCATTCCACCCCATCCGAGGCCCAATAGTAAGAAGCCAGATATCAAAAGTTCAAGCTGGCTGGTATTAGTTGAATAAACTATGATAAAGAGCGAAGTCGCGCTTGTAACTGAACTCGCGGCTGCCAGAAGCCTTGGCTTTTGTAGGTCGTCTATGAGCCAGCCCCACATCGGTTTTGCCAGCATGGCAGGAATCGATGTTACAGTAATCATTAGGGCTGCTGTTGTTCTGTCGTATCCTGCGTCAGTCATAAAGGGCACTGTTTGCAGCAACATGACGTGAATCGTAACTGTAAATAGTGTGAATGCGATCACTAGCCAATAGAAAGTTACACTTTTTAGTGCTTGCGCGCGTGTTAAGGATCGATCGAAATCAACAGTCGCTTTTTTTGTCAACCCTCTTTCGTGGTCTTGATTAGATCTACCGTCTGGTCTTAACCCATAATCTTCTGGGGCTCGCCTCATTAAAAGTGTTGCGGGTGTCACAGTTATGATTGCGCCTAAAGCTAGTAACTGCCATGCGATTCGCCATGAATACGTATCAATTGCCCAAGTGGTGAGGGGAGTGAGTATTACTCCAGCAAACGAGACGCCCATCGCAGCGAGTGCTATTGCCCTTCCTCTAAAGTCAACGAACCACTTAATCAGGGTAACATTCACCACGAGATTTCCAATGAGCGCAGATCCAACCGTGAGTGCAATCCCATTTAGTAGTACCCAGTGCCAAAGCTGAGTAATGCCAGATAATAAGTAGAGAGCTGACGATAAAATGAAAACGCCAACCAACATAAACCCCCTTGGGCTTCTTTGATCTAAATAGGCTCCAAGGATGAACCCAGTCAGGGCCGTCACGAATCCGCCTACAGTGCGTGGAAGAGTATATTCTGCCCGGGTCCAGTTGAATTCCTCTGACATAGGTATCATGAAGGGGCCAGCCACATAAGTTTGTACTCCGACGGATATAAACTCTGTGAAAAAAGCACCAACAATTAACCAGTAACCGAAATAAATTTTTTGCAAAATTTTACCAAGTTGAAAAACACCTCGATCATAGCAGTACATGACTCGCGTGAGCAGCTAGTTTATTCTTACCAATTAAAGAGTTTTTAAGGAGCAAAAATGCCTCAGGCCTTTGAAGGTATTCGTATAATTGACTTTTCTCAGGTGTTGGCTGGACCCTTCGCCGCGATGCAACTTTCTCTTCTGGGGGCGGAAGTCATTAAGATAGAGCAGCCCAGAATTGGAGATATAAATCGCAATATAGTTCAGGGTGAGGAAAGCCATGGCTTGAGTGCCTCATTTATGAACATGAACTTAAATAAAAAAAGTCTTACCTTAAATCTCAAAGTGCCAGAGGCTGTTGCTATTATCAAAAAGTTAGTGAGTGAGGCGGACGTGGTAGTGGAGAACTTTAAGGCTGGAACCATGGAAAAAAGGGGCCTAGGTTATGATGTGTTAAAACTAGTTAAACCTGACCTAATCTATTGTTCTATCTCTGGCTACGGGCAACATGGACCGAAAGCTGGTGAGGCGGCTTATGATGGAGCTATTCAAGCCTCCTCTGGTATGATGTCGCAGACGGGTCACGAAAGCACAGGTCCCACACGAACCGGCTACGCGCCTGTTGATATGGGTACTGGCCTAAATGCTGCTTTCGCTATATCTGCATCCCTATATCGAAGGTCACAAACTGGGCTAGGACAGCACATAGATGTAGCGATGATCGATACTGCGGTTGTACTCCAAGCTGCTCAGTACAGTGACTATCTAAATGAGGGAACTTTGGTTGGTCTCCTCGGAAATATGTCGCCTACTAAGCAACCTACTGGTAATGTTTTTCCAACTTCTGATGGACAAATACAGATTACAGCTCTCACTCAACTTCAAGTCGAAAAACTATTCTCTATCTTGGGTATAGAAGATCGGCTCGCTGATGAGCGTTTTAGTACAGTAACGAGTCGCATCGATAATTCGCAGCTTGTTGAGGACTGCGTGACGCATGCTCTTGCGCAAAACAATACGAGTTTTTGGTTAGAGACCCTGGCAGAAGGTGGTGTTCCAGTTGCCGAAGTTCGAGCAGTTCCTGATGTCATTGGAGATCCACAATTTGGCTACAGGGGTGTCTTTGAATCATTCGAATCTCCAATTTCGAAAGATGATCGAATAACGCTCGTAAAAGCTGGGTATATAACTGATCACGATGGCCCTATAATTCGCTCAAAACCTCCGCGTCTGGGTGAGCATTCCGATGAAATACTGATGGAGGCTGGTTTTTCTGAGGAGGAAATAGAAACTTTCAGAGAAAGTGGTGCCGTTTAGTCGTTCCGGCTTGCGTCCGTCGCATTGGAAGTGTAGCGTTCGACGATTGGTAAAGCTTTAGGGTCTTAGGGATGGAATTAGTTAACCGAGTTGCGATAATTACTGGAGGAAGCGGCGGTATAGGCGCTGCAATGGCGAAGGCTTTTTTGGCAGAGGGAGCTCGCGGGGTTATGTTAGCTGATCTAAATGCAGAAGCCGTTACCGCTACCGCATCCGAATTAGGTTGTGAAGGCATGGTTTGCGACGTGACGAATGAGTCCCAAATAAAAATGCTTGTTGCCGCTGCAGAATCTAAATATGGTCAGATAGACTTATTTTGTTCTAACGCAGGTAAGGGACATGATGGGGTGCTTACTGATGTACAAGATGATGACTGGGATACCCAATGGAATTTGCATGTGATGGCCCACATGTACGCGGCTCGAGCCGTATTACCTGGAATGATAAAGCGCGGTGAGGGATACTTGCTGAATACTGCAAGCGCAGCGGGTTTGCTTGCCGCTTTGAGTGCCGGAGCTTACTCAGTTACCAAAGCCGCCAGCGTGAAGCTAGCAGAGTTTCTGGCAATCACGCATGGTGATGAGGGTATTCGTGTTTCGGTGCTATGCCCCCAGGGTGTAAATACGGCCATGGGTCCGAGAACATTGGGGGACGGTCAAACCGACGGTATTTTAGAACCAGAGGAACTTGCAAAAGTTGTCGTTGAAACCATTCGTGCTGAGCGGTTCTATGTGCTTCCCCATCCCGAAGTAGAGGAATACGTCCGGCGCAAGGGCGATAACATTGACCGGTGGTTGCATGGAATGCGTCGGCTCCGAAAGAAATCAATCAGTATGACTAATTAGCCAAAGTTCTTTACCTGTTGGGTAGTTTTTTCTTCAATTCAAATATCCACCTTCGCAGTAGCTCGAGAGTTTCTTTTCCAAATCGATTTTTTGACGCTTGGTATCGTGTGGACCTTTTATTTACACCTATTTAACTCATCGAAACTTTGAGAGGGCTCTTTACCGTGGAGTACTGTTAACTAACTGAGCTTGATGGCAGGAAACTCTGCGCAGCAAATAGGCTGTAGCATTTGAATAGTGAATCAGTTAGTTTGTGGTAGCGGTGCTCTGAAAGGTTACACGTTTTCAAGTAGAGGATGAGGGGGTCTCTATTGTGTCGGCTTTGAAGTTATTAGGGATTTTTATCGGTTTGTTCTTTGGCATATTTTGTGTCGAGATCATTTTTTGGCAGTTTCTCAAGATTGGTTCTTTGCTCGGTATTTTTGTGAGTATCGTTGTTGCACTAGCAATTTTCATTGCAATGACTTGGCTCGATATAAAAGGAAAGGAGAAAAGCCCAAAGACATATAAGGCTATACCCGATTGGGGATTGTGGCTGCTGCCATCTTTTATTGGCTTCTATATTTTTACATTGGCACCCTTTTGGAATCCTGGCGGCTATTGTTTCCAACAGACTAGGTCTTTTTTAGGTAACAATATGTTCGTTGACAGTACTGATGTTGACGTCTTGGGTAACCAAAGTATCTGTCTTCGAGATCCAATTGGTTACATGAGCACAGTTGAGTGGATTATTCTCCTTCCTATTACCATGGCTATTTTGGCGCCTTGCTGTTTTTTTATTTGTAAATGGCTGGCGGCTTATATTGTGAAAAAATGGATACTGAATGAATCAAAATCTGAGATACCCTCAGTCAGCGAAATAATAGATGATTTAGGGGAACAGCTCAAAGCAAAAACGTACAGGGACAATGAAAGCGAAATTTTCTATTTTCGTTTTCCCGAAGACCGAATGAATGAGTGCACAGAAAAGGAGAAGCGGCGCATTATTGAATACTATCATATGCTAATTGATGACCTTCCAAATGTGTATAGCAAAGAAGCGGAGCGAAAAACTCTTGTTAGCAGAGTTGAGTCAATTACAAAAAAAATAAAAGATGCTCAGGAAGCTATAGATAAACTTAAAATTTATAAAAACTGATGATCTAAACCCCCTTGGAAGATTTACACCATTAAGTCTTGTTCTATGGCCTCAGTCTTGAGAATCTCTTAAAGAAGGTTTACTTCCATCAAATTCGTGTTCGATCATACTAGCAAACCCAACCTCCTAGGTCTGCTGGCTAAAAAGAAGCTGCTCCTCCCTCCGCCTAAGTTACTCGTTCTCCTTGCCTAAGTTGGAAATCTCTATGATTGACCCCAGAAATCAGCAACGATGCTCAAGGGTTAAGGCTCCCAGGGATAAATTAGCTTGATGATGTCTTGTAGGTTTTACAAAAATAAGAAGTTAAAAGTGGATCATAAACTCGGTATTTCGGGCATCAAAGGTTTTCCTTTCCTCTTTTGACTTAGTTCTAGCTAAATTGTATCTTCCTTGCCCAACGACACTAAAGGGGGTTAGCATTGGCTGACCAGTCCAAAACTATTCGCCTACATAGTAATGATAATGTACTGGTAGCGAAAAGCCTTCTGCAATCTGGTTTTGTTTTTCAGCATCAATATGCTACCTCAGCAATGGTGCCTGCCGGACACAAAATCGCCACTGCAGCGTTAACCGCTGGCCAAGCTATTATAAAGTATAATCAGGTTATCGGGTTTGCGACTGCCGATATTAAGATTGGTGATCATGTCCATGAACACAACATGGCATACGCAGATTTTGAACGAGATTATGCTTTCGGTACTGGTAGGAAGGATGCGAAGTTAGTCCCGGAAAATGAGCAGAGAGCTTTTCAAGGATATAGGCGAGCGAATGGTCTTGCCGCAACCCGCAATTATATTGGCGTGATAGCGACAGTAAATTGTTCCGCTACTGTGGTTAAAAAAATCGCTGAACATTTCACAGATGAGATTTTATCTGAATATCCTAATGTTGATGGTGTAGTAGCGCTGACACATGGATCGGGTTGTGGAATGGGAACCTACGAGGGGCACCTTATGGTTCAGCGATGTGTTGGAGGATACGCTCGTCACCCAAATTTCGGGGGTGTTGTGATAGTTGGTCTAGGTTGCGAGGGTTTGCAGATGAAAGGGCTGCTTCAAAAGGAAAACCTTATTGCAGGGGATTCCTTGCGAACATTGATTATTCAGGATTCGGGAGCGAGAGCTGCTTTAGAGCAGGGAACAGAGGCGGTTATGGAAATGTTACCAACTGCTGATAAGGTGTGCCGTACAGCCATACCGGCGAGCGAGTTAATTCTCGCTTTAGAGTGTGGCGGCTCTGATGCTTACTCTGGTATTTCTGCCAACCCGGGTTTGGGAGCAGCTGCAGACTTATTAATTCAGCAAGGTGGTACTGCTTGTCTTGCCG
>JAYZES010000006.1:0-86158 GCA_036337195.1 Pseudomonadota bacterium | reverse complement strand
ATCACCGGTAGTTTTCCAAATAAATTCGATATCAGTCCCGTTGTAAGCTTTCGCAACCGTAAACCCTAGCTTGTCATAGTTGGTTGCTGCCTTAATCGCGGTTACGGCAGCGTCAACGTTAGCGTAGCCTGCCCCACCACCAGGTACTGTTGGAGTAATGGTAGTTGTTCCATCACTGATACTTAAGGCCGTATAATTTCCTAAAGTACCAACGGTTACCGTTTCTACTTGATAATCAGCTCCTGCCGCTTTCCAATTATATTCGAGCTGCGTTCCATTCGCCGCCTTGTCAACAGTAAACAATAAGTCTCCATAATTGGCGTGGGCTTGAATATCCGCTAGAACCGCATCTAAATCTGCTGGGGAACCACTCGCGTAGTTTTTCGTCACCGTTGTGATTCCATCGCTTACGGTTAGCAATCCGTCATAACCGGTTACCGTTCCGGTCGTAATGGTATCTTTGTGATTAACTGCTTTCTGGTCTATCGAAAATGCATTAGGAGAAACCATTTTCAAGGATCCAGTGACTCGGGTCGCATCATTCGCACCAGAAATCTGAAGAGATATAGCATCACCAATAATATTAGTGATCGCACCGTCTTCTCCGATTTTCTCTACCACTAAGTCAGAGTGTCCCGCGAGCGTTTGTGTGTTTTCAATCGTGATGTCATCGCCATCACTATCAAACAGAATAACCTTATTATTTGCCGAGCTCGCAGTAACACCGGTGGATCCAGAAATTTGATTAATTGCATCAACCGCTGCCTCACAATCACCACTTGAGATGACGAAGTTGCCCGTTTGATAACCGTTTATCTTGACGCTATATGTCTTGGCCGCGGTAGCAGAGGACGAGAAAGCCGCGTAGGTTTTTGCGTAAGCTCTAACACCGGTCTCACCAGTGAGATTATTAATCTTCACTGCTGTTTCTTTAGCCGAGTCACCTACTGACGAGGCTGTTTCTCTAGTACCGAGGAATCCGAATATTTCAATATCGTCGGCAATCGTAGAAGGATTCGCTAGCGCCGAAGTAGAAGCAGCCAAAGCACCTTGACCATTACCAACCAATGTATGTGCACCAACACTTTCAGCGGCCACAGACTCAACAGAGAAGATGATATTTTCACCTTCTTCAATACCAACCTGCATTGATTTGTTCAGGAACGTACCATCCAGGATAAGCTCACCGTTGTACCGCGTATTCGTGGCAACTCTAGTAATCTCTTGTACCAAGAGATTTATTTCTGACTGCAGAAACGTTCTGTCCGCAGAACTATTGGTTCCGTTCGCCGCTTGCAAGGATAACTCTCGCATTCTTTGAAGCATGTCTGAAACTTCTGCTAGAGCTCCTTCAACAGATTGAGTTAAAGCCTGTCCATCATTTGCATTCTTGACTGCCATGGCTAGACCACGAACCTGTGCTGTCATCCTTTGGGTCATTGCCAACCCAGCCGCGTCGTCAGCAGCGCTATTGATTTTAGAGCCAGTCGACAAGCGCTCCATAGCAGTCTGCAACTCCGCGTTGGACTCAGCCAATGCCCTTTGGGCAGTTAAAGACGAAACATTTGTACCTATCACTAAAGCCATATGACTACCTTATTTAGGTTAAGCAACTTGTGCTTACTCTCCTTTTAATGCCCGGCGAATACCACCGATGCGGTTTTCAATGAATTGAACAGTCGCTAAATATCGACTGGACTCTTTACCAAACTCCATCTGCTGATGATGCAATTCGACAGTATTACCATCCGCAGCAGTGTTCACGGGCGTCCGAAAAACTTCATAATCTCCTCCGGCTTTCCGTGTTTCCAAGTGAAACTCATGTGTTCTTTGGAGGTCAGCTATGCTTTTTGCTGTTGATGCCATAGCCGCTCTGAAATCGATATCCTTAGACTTATAATTAGGAGTCTCCGCATTAGCTACATTTTCAGAGAGCACACGCATTCGCTCCTGCCGAAGCTGAAGCGCTTGCTCATGAATCCCAAAAATATTTCCAAAAGTTGACACTGCTAATTTTTCCTAAAGTAATTTTTCGTTTAACCGATTTTCTATTCGTAGACTTTTATTTTTCCTGCGCCAACTCCTACGCAAGCGCTGTGCCAACTTTTAATAAAATTAAAATTTTGTTATTAATCAATGGTTTGTGGGAATTAGGCTTTTTGATGAGAATTCTTTCTGAGGTTAGTCGGAAATCTATTGCCGGCAAATACTTAAGACCAGCGGCAAGAATTTTCCAGAAAATCTCAAGAAGAGGTCGAATGAACTTTCAATCACTGCAATACTCTATGGAGGTTTATCGCAGAGGAAAAATTGCATGCCCTCGATATTTAGAGGTTTAATGCTGGGCACATATATCGCGTCGATTGGTATACACCTAGTTATCTCGTCGAATATCGCGTTAGCGTCCGTCTATGACGCGGCCGCTGATACTGCTGAGCTAGAAATCTCTGCTGCTGCAAACGAATACTATCTAAAAGATGAGCTAATCACTTGGTTAAGTTCGAATTCGCAGACAACAAAATCGGAGATCAAAAAAAGTCTCAAACTTAATCGAAATTTAGAGAAAAAAGAATGTAAGGAACGAATCAAGTTTGTCTACACGACATCAACTAAACGCATGATTAAAGCCGAGTGCACGAATAGTTGGCGAAGATACATTAAAAAGCCTTCATGGGTGAACGTAAAACTTTCTCCCCCCGAAGAGATAAAACTCCAGACAAAAAAAACCGTGAATGGATTTATCCTCAGGCGAGATATAAAAAAAGATGAAGCAATCCTTTTAGACGATCTGATACCAAAAAAAATTAGCACTGAACTTACTGAAGGATTCCTCACGGAGCACCACGCAAAACTACCTATAATTGCGGTGCGTGAACTCCTCTCTGGAGCGCCCGTGTTATTGGAAGACGTAGTAGTCGGCGAGGTTGTCCTTATCGCTAGGACTACCATACCATCTGGCTCTTCACTCACGAAGGATGTTATAAGCTTAGACACCCGCTATTCCAATATCCCAGACGATGCGCTAACGCAGGCCGAAGGTTGGGAATTCATGGAACTAAATAGGAATATAATAGCGGGAGAAATTTTAAGAAAACGTCATCTTCGAAAAGCAAAGCTCGTTAGGCGAAATGACCCTATAACTATAATTATTAGAAATTCGTCCCTGGAAATAATAACCTCGGGTATTTCAGTCCAAGATGGATATTACGGCCAACGTATCAAGGTCATTAATTTGGAGAGCGGCCGATCTGTTCTTGGAAAAGTAATCGGTCGGGGGGAAGTTGAAGTTGAAAATAAGTAAAAAGACGATCGGACTTAATCTACGTGTAAAATTCATGGGGTAGATATAACTTTCAAAATCTCATAAACTGCCGCGGCAATAAAACTTTGCCTAAAGTTCTTGGCTAATTGGCCGATAGAACGTAAATAGAGAACTATCTAAGAGGAAATTGAAATGGTTGACGACATTAGTCGCGTTGGAAATAGCCAAACTCAACGTGCAAATCAAGCAGCCAAACCCAGACAGGATGGGAATTCAGGCCCGAAGGTATCCGATTCAACGGATTTGAGCTCTTCTGCCCCCCGTGCTGTTGAGGTAGACCTAAGCAGAGAAATTCAGCGGTCAGGGGAACGAGCAGAGTTCGATGCAGTAAGAGTTCGAGAGCTGAAAGATCAGATTGAGCGTGGCACCTACCCAATCGATACTGAAAAACTGGCGGAAAAGTTTGCTGATCTTGAGCAGCTACTCTAGCGCCATGTTCCGTGGTCTAGAGTGACAAATGTAAATAAGGTTTCCACGCTCTCGGAGCGCTTAAGCCAACTCCTCGAGAAAGAATTCACTGCGCTGCAGGCAAAGTCATTTGATGAAGTAGAAGAACTTCAGAATAGCAAATTCTATCTAATGCAGGATCTTCAACTTGCCTGGGATCTGATGAGGAAAGAAATAACGGATGCAGATGCACCTGTGATGGATGAAGTGACTAGAAAACTTGAGGTGTGCAAAGAAAAACATGTCAGGAATTCGCTTCTTCTGAACAAACAGATGGAAATTACGCGCAATTTACTCAATGCGATAACCCAAAAGTCGGCAGACAATGCCTCTGTTTATGACAAATTAGGAAAGCTGAGTTAATCAAGACGAAGGACCAGATTCTTCATCATCCCAAGGCGTTTTCCCCTGCAAACGGTACACCCAAGCCAAAATCACGGCAACAGAACGGAAGAGAGACTCTGGAATCTCTGAGTTTAACTCTAACTTAGCAAGGGTCTCGGCCAATAAATGATCCTCCGTTATCGGTACTTCTGCTGCTTCAGCAATTGACACAATTGATTCCGCGAGCGAATCACGTCCTTTAGCTATGACTTTTGGTGACCTAATTTTGTCATACAATAACGCAACAGCCACCCTACTCTCCTCGTTAAGCATCTGCTATCCACCTTTTTTGCGTGGGAACCGAGACATATTCAACATGCTTGGCAGCCGAGGAAAGCTCCTCTTTTTGAAATACTTTAAACTCATCAATGTTGATTCCAATTTTGTCGATTTCTTTAAGCAACCATCCCTTATGGGTATCTGCTAAAACCGCGAGATTTTCATTCGGCATACCTACATAAAGACTCAGAACCTCCGTTTCAGTAAAAAGTGCAGATAGGTCTATGGATTCCTCCTCACTAACCTTCACTTTGATTACTACTTTCCACTTAATACTATTACCATTATCCTCTTCATTCTCCTCGTCTGTTCCACTAAATAATTCAATATCGATGGGCCATTCGCCCATCACCGGTATCAACCAGTGATACTGACGTGACCTATTCAGTTGATGTCCCAAAGCCTCCAATTGGCTCGATTCGATATCTTCAATCGCAGAGGACATGAGTAATAGTTCCGAACGTTCTAAATTTGAATTCTTTACAAATCGAAGTAGGAGTTCCTTTAGATTCGGGAGACTTACCTTCCCTTCTCGTAATTCTTTTTCGTGAAATAACCCACTTTTTAGCAGGCTCGAATAGATGGCACTGTAATCAAATCTCCGGAACCAATTGTCTCGCAGCGAGAATGGAATCAAGGATGTTTGCGTATCACGAATGTTGCTTATCGAAGAACTGTCAGCTTTTAAAAGCAGTTCCAGACTACCTAAATTAGCTCCCTTCGATAAAAGTCTAGCCAAGCGTACCGAGGGGTCTAGTACCATCCTTTCATTAACTTCAGGCTTTTTCATAAACAAGAGCGAGAGCATTCCACTCGAAATCGAATCCATTCTCAACCTTGGGTTTAAGAGGCCTAAAAACGACATCTGAGCGGGTAATTTCACGACAATATTCTTATTCAAGTGAAGAATGTTACCGTCCGCCCTATTCTCAATAACTACATTGACCGTCTGGCCTTCACGAAGCCCAAGACTGCGAGCGTCCGGAGGATTCAATCTTAACGCGTAAACACTCTGGCCAGGTTCGATACTCTGGCCGAGAGCCTTAACCGGTTGGGCTACTACATCAGTGATTATCAATTCGCGACCTAAGGATACGTGATCCATCCCGCATACGGGTCTTCCGAAGATGCATTATCATCCTTTTCATTCGAATTAGTGAAGACCAATCGAGAAAAATCCTGAGCATCCGGGAACCGTAACTTTGCCCCTGCAAACATCCAGTTAGGATTTCCCCTCACGAAGGCAGAAGGATTAAGCTTCACAATCGCATCTAAAATAAAATCTGACCGAATTTTCGTACCCTTGACCGACTCCTGAACGATCTTAGAAAGAGTGTCTCCTTTTTTGACAAGATAAACTCCCTCTACCCAACCTTTATCTTCAGAATTGATGGGGCCGACTGATTTAACTAAGCGAGACAACATATTCTCTAGCGCAATCTCCAGATCTGAAGATTCCGCAATGGATTGTTTTTCATCTTCTAGGACCACATACTTCGATGCCTCTATAATTTTTGTTAAAGCAGCATCCGGTCTTTCCTCAGGGTCTTCTACCGTCTCTCCCGTAATTTCTGTAGGGACGGTTTTTATTTGGTTACATCCCCCTAAGAGACCGCAAAAAATGTACAGTATTATGTATTTCATATAAGATCCATTAAGGGCTTCACTGAAAATTCTACACCATTTTCTAGTTGAACATCCCCCTCCCGTATTTCTAATTCAGCCCTGTTTTTGTCAATCTTTATAATTCTTGCGATTGCGAGTAAATCAACAGCTGATAGGAGACCTCTTTTCTTGAAATAACTGGCTTTTGGTAACAATAGCAATTCATCACCCTCATAATAGCCGGCGTCGATACCCGCTGCGAGGGTGAGTTTCCCGTCTTTAAAGACCACTGAATTTGAATGTTCGAGGTGGCAATTCAAATTATCTAAAAAGGCCCTCAAATCTAAAAATACTTTCTCAAGGCTCGCGCGAGAGTCTTGATTATAGATTTCAGTATTACTGTAGTTTGCAGCAGGCGCTATTGGGGTCAGGAAGACTGACTGTTTTAGAACCTGAATCGGTTTCCCATTATCAGAAAGTTCAACCGAAATAGAAAAGTGAAATTTCTTACCCGGTTCTCGAAAGCCCTCCCTCGGGTTGGTAAAGGAAGTGAGACTTATCTTGCCTCTGGAAGTAGTCTCATAATTAACTATCACCGAAATGCTGTATCTAGAACGAGACCATGCGTCGCCCCTTAGCAGACCATCATACCGACTACCAGCACCGGTATCCGGTGACCATCTGACTGAGCTAGCATTTGAGAATACTTGCTTCACTAAAAGCGTAATATACCGACTCAAATTTCGCTCAAGAGAAGTCAGCGCTTCTCCTGTTCTTTTGTAAGGGTTGGTAACCATTAAAGATACTCTTGGCGGCTTTCTGTCAAAAGTCGAACAGGTCTCTCCCGAAACCCTACTAAGATTTTTTTTGACTGAGCTAGTGTCTTCTAAATCTGGCTTTTGATATTGCTTAAAGATCTCAACTTGACCACTAGGAAAAAACCGAATATCAAGTTCTGAGAGGTTAAGGGTAGAGATAAAAAACACGTCCTCACTCTGCATGATCGAATCTTGCATTCGGCCAATTGAGTGGATATAGCTGCGCTCTTTAATCCCGAGTCTAAGCACTTCACTTTTTAAGTTTGAAAGCCATACTGCCTTATCCTGTGCCACTGCAGGGTAAGAGATAGATACCAGTAATAATTTAGCCAGTAGCTGGGGAAAAAATTTTAACATTATATTTCAAACCTAAAATTCCCTAAAAAATGCTTCGTTCCTCGTTATCGTCGGGAACCGATCTTAGGTGCCTGTATCATTGAAGCTGCAGTTAAGGATGGAACCGTATCCAAAGTTGATTCCACGCCCATATCCTCTTGCGTTTTATCCAATCTCTCGAACAAATCCGATCGCCCCACTTCGAGCTTTGTCTCGTAACTATCCTCCGAAATAGGCTTTATGCTGACCAATCTAGCGCCCAATACAAGGCCTTCGACTCGAGAAACTAACTCTTCTTGCTCCAATGTTGAATTGCTTAACCTACCTCGAGATTCGATATATTGGCCATAGAGTTGCTCTGCAATCGATTTATAGGCTTCTAGCTTAGAAGCTTTGATGGCCATCAATCTTTTTTGCTCCGGGCTACTACCCGGTTGCGCATCGATAACCGCATACCCTATGCCTACAATTAAATCTGTCGAGCGACCAACCTCTGCGTACGGATATTGATTCGTGACGCATCCAGATAGTAAAAACGCCATCACTATGGCGATAATCGGAAATGCTTTTCTGTTTATAGTTGGTCTGGACACCTCAGATACTCTTTCTTAATGAATATTCTTTGTTTATCGGCCACCAACGCTTTTTCTTTAGATTAGGCACGATTAATGCAATTAATTCATCTGTGCGACCGAGACGCCGCACGTTAAAGATTTTTTTGCATATAGATCAAGGATTTATGGATTTTTCACTATTTACATTGACGAATTTCCGACACCAGTTGAGTGTTTTTCCACTCAGTTCTCTGGTAATTCCGGTAATCGTACTACTCGTTTTGAGCCTATTGGTGCTACCCATACCACCGATGTTGCTGGATGTTTTCTTCACCTTTAACATTATTTTAGCACTACTGATCATTATGGTTGCGATACATACAGCCACCCCCATGGACTTCTCCTCCTTTCCGATAATAGTGCTTTTCGCCACTGTTATGAGACTGGGCCTAAACGTAGCCTCAACCCGCGTCGTATTGCTTGAAGGCCATCAAGGCGGCGATGCTGCTGGGCAGGTTATTGAAGCTTTCGGACAATTTGTTATTGGCGGAAACTATGCGGTTGGATTCATTGTATTTTGCATTTTAATAATTATTAATTTCATAGTAATCACGAAAGGCGCCGGCCGTGTATCGGAAGTAATCGCTCGGTTTACACTGGACGCTTTGCCCGGAAAACAAATGGCTATTGACGCAGACTTAAATGCCGGCGTCATAGATCAGGAGACTGCAAGGGCTCGGAGGGCACAAGTCACTCAGGAATCTGATTTTTTCGGTTCTATGGATGGAGCATCAAAATTTGTTCGAGGGGATGCTATCGCTGGGATTCTCATTCTCTTAATTAATCTGATTGGGGGTCTTGTGATCGGGATAATGCAACATAATCTTTCGCTGAGCGATGCCGCTGAGGCATATGTACTCCTTACTATTGGCGATGGTCTTGTTGCACAAATACCGGCTCTAATTCTATCTCTCGCGACAGCTATCATTGTTTCTAGAGTTACAACAGACGAATCAGCACCCGAACAGGCGACGAAGCAATTAGGTAGCCCGATAGCATTTGGAGTTGCTGGCGGTACGCTTGTTGCTTTAGGAATAATACCCGGTATGCCTAATGCTGTATTTCTTATACTAGGAAGTGGAGCCATAGGTCTCAGCTACTTACTCAACAAAAAACAAGTTTCGCTACCGACCACTAGCGAGGAGTCACCTCAAGGATTAGTGGATAAGCCAGAGGATGAATTATTGGAACTTGATTGGGATGACGCAGGTCAGGTAGATGTAATAAGTGTTGAGCTTGGTTACGGATTAATTCCTCTGATAGAAGAAGAAAGGCATGGTCGTCTCCTTCATAGAGCGAAAGGAATTAGGAAAAAAATGTCAGGCGAATATGGGTTCTTACTTCCAACTATTAGAATCAGAGATAACCTAGATATTCCTCCACATCGTTACCAATTGTTAGTTAATGGCTCTACTCGAGGTGTCGGGGATATTGAACTGGGCAAGTTCTTAGCGATAAATCCAGGATCTGTCCTAGAGACCGTATCGGGAAATCAGATTAAAGAGCCCGCTTTTGGTCTAGACGCGGTTTGGATCGACTCTAAAGACAAAGAATATGCTCAAGCAGTAGGTTATACGGTCGTCGATACAAGTACAGTAATCGCTACTCACCTCAATTCCGTTTTACGAGACAACACAGAGGAGTTACTCACCTACGAAATCACCCAAAATTTGATTGAGAGAGTAGAGGAAACCTCTCCCAAGCTCATAGAGGAACTGATTCCTGAAAATATATCAATGAGTATCATTGTCAAAGTTTTACAAAACTTATTGAGTGAGGGAGTACCTATTAAAGATATGCGAACTATACTCGAAACACTTTCAGATATAGCTCCCTCAACCAAATCTCCTGAAGCACTTACGAACTATGTAAGAACAAAACTTGGGCGCCTTATCGTGCAACAGGTTTGTGATCCTCTAGATACGCTTGAGGTCATGACTCTAGAACCTAATCTTGAACAGATGCTAACAGATTTAGTCAAGTCAGCACCAAATAGCGAGGATGTGACTCTGGAACCGAATCTAGCGCAAACTTTAATAGAAACTCTATCGGATGAAGTCACGAGCGCTCAAGAAAGTGAGAAACCTGCGGTGCTGATTGTGTCTCCAACGATACGCACTTGGTTGTCTCATTTCATCGGTAAACTCAAGAAGGATCTTTCTGTCTTATCTTACCGAGAGGTTCCTGATGACCAACCAATAAAGATTTTAAGAACTATTGAATTACAAGAACGACAATAATTGAGGACATATTGTGAAACTACAAAGATTTATTGGTAAAAATACGAAGGCTGTTCTTGATGAGATAAGAACTGCATTGGGTGAGGAAGCTTTGATTGTGTCAAACTCAAAAGTGGGCTCAAAAACTGAAATTATCGCAGCATGTGAAACTCGAGTGGAGAAAGACGAAGTACAAGATGCTGCGGTAGGTTTAGAAAGTCGAAATAAAGCGGGAACTAGTCAACAAAGTGCGAACTTTGCAAGCTTTATGTCGACGCAGGAAAAGCTAAAAACAGAAACGGAAGAGGTGGATCCTTGGACCTATATTCAAAGTATCAATCAAGAAATTAACTATATTAAATCGTCTTTAGAACAACTGCCTAAACTTGGTTCTGAAGTACAAGAAAATAATCAAACTGGCACTGAAGAGGGTGTTGGAAGCGCAGAACCTCTACGAAACATTCTAAGTCCTAAATTACAAAAAAATATAGGATCCCACATCATATGGGGACACCGAGAGTCTGGTAAATCAATTTTAATAAAAGAGCTTCTAAAGAACGATATGATCTCTAATGAGCATGTCACCATAATGAGACTACCGCATAAACACAGCAACATAGACCCTCACCTATCCGCTATCGCAGAACGATATGCTGCGAATCTGATATACGTCCATAACCTTGACGGAATCGAGAAAATGATTGATCTCTATGGCAAGGATAAGCTAATTCTCCTGGAGGCGGACCTTTCATTACTCCCGAAGCTAGCAATAGCGGATGGAAAGACTTGGCTTGAGGCAAGCTTCCACTACCTTCTTAATGAGGATCAGGAGCAGACTAATCTCTTACTTAAATTGTTTTCGGAAATACAGACAAGTGAACCGGTCACGTTAAACTCTCTGGATATAAAAAAAATGATTTAGGGTTTCCACTTTCTAGGCTAATAGGATATGTATAGGAAGATAACTTAATTCAGTCTAAAATCGGGAACTTACTAATTCAAATTCAATAGTTACTTTAAGAGAGATTTTAAATTGGCACACCTAATTGGAGTCTGTAGTGGAAAGGGTGGGGTTGGAAAGACATTCATTTCGGCTCATCTGGGCATAGCATTGCACAACTTAGGGAAGAAAGTTCTTATTGTTGATGCAGACATGGGTCTGGCTAATGCACAGTTAATGCTAGGAGTCTCACCGTCGTCGACCATATCGGACTATGTTTTAGATGGAAAACCTTTAACCGAAGTCATCACTCAAATCGATGAAGGTTTAGAGCTCTTAGCAGGCGCATCTGGAGATGCTAACATCGTGAATATGCCTCTTACTTCGTTATCAGATCTGTGTCATGTTTTAGAAACCAGCTATAACGAGGCAGTCGTAATTTTTGATATTGCCGCAGGTATATCAGCACAAAATATGCATTTATTAACGTTATGCGACACCAGGATTGTAATTTTCGTTGATGAGCCAACATCGATAGCGGACAGCTATGGCGTTCTCAAACTTCTCCATCAAAGCAATCATCTTTCGGAAACCTATCTCGTCCCTAATCAAGTAGCAGAGATTTCCTCTGGTAAAACCTTTTATGAGAAAATGAATGCCTTGTGCCTATCGTTCTTGGGGTCTCCAGTAGGGTATTTGGCTTCAATTAAAGAAGACAGAGCGGTAAAATCGGCGATTCGGAAGCGCCAACCGCTTCCTTACTCATTTCCCAAATCAGCCGCTTGGTGTAATATTCAGCACCTGGCTAGCAAGGTTGTGGAGTATGATGTCGGAGAAAAAACACCTACATTCTCGAACTAGGTTATGGATATAGATTTGAAATCATCCGGAAGTGGAGGTCCCGAAAAGTCGAGGGCGAGGGCCTCTTATCTCGCAAATAGCTCGGAAAATAGTATAAGTCCTGAGCTGATCTCCTTAGTAAAGAGAACAGCGCTTCACTTGAAAGGGCGCCTCCCTTCAAATATAGAATTGGATGACCTAACACAGGCTGGCCTCGAAGGGTTAATACAAGCTATGGAAGCCTTCGACCCGAGCAGAAATATCACTTTAGAACAATTTGCTAAAACACGTATTAGGGGGGCTATGCTGGACGATGTCCGCAGGATGTCACAAACAACTAGGACTACTTTAGCTTTTAAAAAAGAACATAGTTCAGCGTTAGAAAAGCTAACAGTTCGCTTTGGTCGCGAACCAACAGGTAAAGAAGTTGCCTCTTACTTAGGGAAGGATCTAGAGACATACCAAAAAGAAAGACTTATCATTGCTGGAGCAGAGCATGTAACAAGCGAAGAGACACAAGTGTCTGACCTTGAAGAACAGCAAATTGAAACCTCTCCAGAAGAGGGTCTTCAAAAAGATGAAATGGTTTCTATACTGAAGTCCTCTATTTCAGACTTACCCGAGAGAAGTCAATTAGTTCTATCTCTTTATTATCAAGATGAGCTAAACTTAAAGGAGATCGCAGCCGTGATAGATGTTTCTGAGTCTCGTGTAAGCCAGATTTTAAGCGAAACAGCGTCTAAACTGCGAAAAAAGATTGACTCCTACAAATAATTAGCGGCTCTTTTGGGGGGTTGCCTAAGATGAGTCTACTGAGTGGTATTAAAGAAAGGAATGTAAAGAAGAAGGCCAAGGCTTTTTATCTTGGGCTGCCTACATTAAAGCTCGAGCCAAGAGAGGTGCGAAAGCTAAAAGCCTTAATGAACTCGAGATTAACCGCGTTCATCGATACAACCTTCATAGAAGGCGCCCATAAAACTGAAGCGTTACAAAAAACCCAACCCTTGAAATCAAAGCTGAAAATGGAATCCTCAGCTTTTAAGGATGTCAAGACCGTGGGGGGAGTCGTCTGTGTATACTTACCACAGAAGTATACTAATTATTTTTTTGAGCTGGGATCGCGATACCAATCAGCGCAACTGACCATAAATCAGGTCATAGAGCTCGCAGATAAGACCAGCCAAGAGATCTCAGACTCGCTAGGCTTACAGAATCCAATTTATCCGCTAAAATTCCTTAGATCGGACTCAGAGGATGATGATGACATTACGGAAGGAGAGGACGCGTGAAATCTGGAAGCACCCAACTCAAGTAAGCTTTGTGATCAAACCGCAGCCAAGTAAGAACACAACCCTTGTCCTTAGTATTGGTAACTGCAATGTTTAATCCATAAATCGCTAATGGTTCTAAAAAAAATGAGCCCGAATCCGGGTACAAATAGAGAAGTACTTTCAGTCACAGATCTAAATCAAGTAGCTCGGCGATTTCTCGAGGGTGAGTTCCCCAATATTTGGGTAGAAGGTGAAGTTTCGAATTTCGTGGAACCATCGTCTGGACATTGGTATTTCACCTTGAAGGATGCTGCAGCCCAAATTAGGTGTGTGATGTTTCGCAATCGTAACCGAGCCCAACGAACAAAACTTCAAGATGGTTCAAAAGTATTACTTCGAGGAAAGCTCAGTCTTTATGAAGGTCGTGGAGATTTTCAACTCCTGGTGGATACACTTGAGGATATTGGCGATGGCGAACTTCTCAGAGCTTTTGAGCAACTTAAAGTTAAGCTTGAAAAAGAAGGACTTTTTAATGCAGAGAATAAAAAGTCAATACCGTCAGTTCCCAAACATCTTGGCGTCATCACATCGCCAAGCGGTGCCGCCATTCGAGACGTCTTAAATATACTCGATCGGCGCTTCCCAGCCATTAAAGTCTCTATATTACCGGTACAAGTCCAAGGGAAAGAAGCAGTAAGACAAATTAGAGAAGCATTATTATTCGCGAATAACTACAAAATATTTCCCTTCGATATTCTTTTGCTCACCAGAGGAGGTGGATCTCTGGAGGACCTTTGGCCCTTCAGCTCCGAGATCGTCGCCCGAACAATAGCGGAGATAGATGTCCCCATCGTTTCAGCCATTGGTCACGAGACTGATACATCGATTGCAGATTTCGTAGCCGATCTACGAGCACCCACCCCGTCTGCCGCTGCAGAATTAATAAGCCCGGACCAACAAGAGTGGGCTTACAATCTAGATCGAATTCAAAAAACGCTGGCGCGAAGAATTTCAATTACCCTAAGAAACAATCTCGCTCAGATGAAGCATCTCGGAAAGAGATTACAGCATCCCCGCCAAAGGCTTCGAGAGCTTAATCAGCGAATAGATAATCTAGAGCTAAGACTCCTAAGTAAGTCAAGATTTGATGCAACAGCGCGACAAATTGAGAGTATCCAGGATGACTTGATGGATAAAATAAACATGAAAATTTCCGAACAAAATAATTGCTTGATAAATTTAATTCAAAGATTGCATACCTTGAGTCCTCTAGCAACACTCAAGCGTGGTTATTCGATTACTACTCATGGGGGAAAGAACGGAACCATAGTAAGAAATGCTACAAGTCTTAAAAAAAATGATGCCATAGATATCAGGCTCGGTTCTGGTATGATTTCTGCTGAAGTAAAGGATATCTATGATTCTTAGATTGACTTTACTTATACTGGTGGTGGCAGTGTATCCCTTACGGGGACTTGCAATGCCAGAGCATAGCTCAGTTCCCGGTGGGGTGGCGATAATCCCTATCGGTATATCAGAAAAAGTAACGTTTAATGGTAACCCCGTACTCACACTAAAAAATAGTAATGGTACTTTTGCTATAGTGGGAATCCCTCTATCTATTAAGCCAGGAAATCACGAGATCATTTCTGGAAAAAATAGCATGGCTTTTACAATAGAACAGTACGAGTATGAAACTCAGTATCTTACTTTTCAAAGTCAACGTCAGGTAAGCCCGCTTCCAGAAGACCTAAAAAGAGTGGCTTTAGAGAGAAAGGAAATGAACTCGGTGTTTCGGCGCTTTACGACTACCATGATACCTGACACAAATTTCATTGCACCCTTAAAAGGACCTCGCTCGAGCTCATTTGGTCTGCGTCGTGTTCTTAATGGTTTGCCGAGAAATCCACATAGCGGTATGGATATCGCCGCGCCTGAGGGTACGCTAGTCTCAGCGCCAGCGAGGGGTATAGTTGCAGCGATAGGTAACTATTTCTTTAACGGCAATACGGTACTCATCGATCATGGTCACGGACTTATAACTATGTATTGTCATTTAAAGAATATTCACGTTGATATAAACGATCATTTGAATAAGGGTTCTATAATTGGATCAGTGGGTCAAACAGGACGAGTAACTGGCCCGCATCTGCACTGGGGCGTTAGTCTCAATAATTCACGAGTTGATCCTGAGTTGTTTCTATCCGATGACTAGGTCTTTAAGGATTGTATATCTTAACCTCTTCGTTTGCGGCGGCGTTCATTTTTCCTAACAAAATCCATTAAACGACGCTTGCGAGATACCTGACGACGGTTAAGTTGGTTTCTTTTTTCTTTAAAAGGATTATTTCCTGTTTTAAATTCCAATTGGATAGGTGTACCTTCAAGTTTTAATGCAACAATATAACGGCGTTTTAAATAGCGCTTATAGGAATCTGGTACTGCATCTGTCTGATTACCATGCACGACAATCCTTGGAGGATTTGTCCCACCAAGATGGGCATAACGGAGTTTTATGCGACGTCCACGAACTAGTGGTGGCTGATGATCCGAAATCGCCTGCTGCAATATGGTGTTTAAATGTGAGGTTTTGATCCCTCGGGTAGCTGACTCGTATGCACGGTGCAAAGAACCATAAAGATCACCGACGCCTGATCCATGAAGAGCGGAAATAAAATGGATTTTAGCAAAGTCAATAAAGGTAAGCCGGCGTTCCAATTCTGAGCGAATATTGTGTCGTTCGTCTAATTTCAAACCATCCCACTTGTTCACTACGATCACGAGAGCTCGTCCAGCATCCAAAATGTGACCCAAAAGATGTAGGTCCTGCTCTACGACCCCATCTCGAGCATCAATCATCAAAATAACGACATTTGCGTCTACAATTGCATCCAATGTTTTGACTATAGAAAACTTTTCAACCCGTTCGACTACCTTACCCCGTCGCCGAATGCCCGCTGTATCTATAAACGTATAACTTTGAGTCCCTCGTTCAAAAGGAATATAAATAGTATCCCGGGTTGTACCTCCTGCATCAAAAACAACGACCCGCTCTTCTCCCAATAATTTATTTATTAGCGTCGACTTTCCTACATTGGGCCTGCCAACTAATGCAATCTTAATTCCGATTGCTGCTGTTTCCGGATTAACGTTCTCCGTCGAAAATACGGGATAACTAGCAATCCTCTGATTAATCAATTGAGTTATTCCTTGCCCGCTACTAGCCGATATAAAAATAGGATCTCCCAGACCCAATGCAAAGAACTCACTTCCAACGATAGCTGGATCTTGTCCATCTATTTTATTCACAACTGGCACTATCGGTACAGCTTGCAAACGTAACATCTCAGCGATTGTCTCATCACCCGCCAAGCGACCATCTCTAGCATCTAACACAAAGGCAATTAGGTCAGCTTCATTAATAGCCTGCATAACCTGATCGGCCATTGGTTTAGCGATACCCCCTTGTTCAGTCGTAAGTCCACCGGTATCTATGACCACATAATCAAAATCACCAATAACTCCTCGACCGTACTGACGATCACGAGTTAATCCAGAGAGACTGCCGACAATGGCATCTCTAGTCCGGGTTAAGCGATTAAAAAGTGTCGATTTACCTACATTGGGACGTCCAACGAGGGCAATAACTGGAGACATAGTTTTATACCTAGTAGATCTCGTAGGCTGAGAGAGTACCGTTGTTGGCTAATAAATAAATCCTACCGCCATCGCTAATAGGACCGACTGATAAGCCACTATTATCGATTTTTCTGCGACCAACAAACCTACCGTCGGACTGCGCTATGACATGCAAATACCCTTGAGAATCTCCCACGAGGAGAAAGCTACTCGACGATACAGGTACAGAAATAGATCTATTGGTAAGTGCATCGACTTCCCAAACTATCTTTCCGGTGACTGAGTCGTAAGCGCCAATTACACCGTCAGAGTGACTTACGTAAATATTTCCAAATCCCTCTCCTAAGCCGACTATACTAGACGCTTCTTTAGACCACTCCAAACTAAGAGTAGCCAAATCTACAGCAATTAGTCTACTTTGATAACCCACTGCATAGAGGCGCTGGCCAAGTAAGACCATGCGACCATCGACATCCACCAATCGATCTAAGTCATTCCTACCTTTGGAAATGCCAATCATCTGATCAAAGCCCGGCAAACCTGAATCACGATCGAGAATCGCAACCCTCCCGTTAGCGAAAGCTCCAATAACATACTGGGATGTCACAAGCGGAGTTGCCGTACCCCGCAAACTAAGTGGGGGTAATGCAGAGGAATAAGTCCATAGTCTCTCCCCGTTTCTTGAATTATAAGCTGTTAGTTTCCCATCAATAGTGTGTACTACTGCGATATCACCGTTCACTTGAGGTGGCGCCAGTGCTTCACTACTGGCCTTTGCTCTCCAAACAAGGGCACCATCATCTTGATTCAGAGCTAAAACCTCGCCGGCTACCGTACATATAACTAATAATCCCTCCCCGAGGCCAACACCGCCAGTCAGTATGTCACCATTCTTACTAAGGGCTTTATCATATTCAGCTCCTTGGTAAAACTCACTAACATTTATCGCCCAAAGCTCCCTACCATTTGACGCCTCCAATGCTTTGACGGTGCCATCCGAGGAAGCGGCGTATAACTTTCCTCTGAAAAGTTGTGGAGCAAGCATAGATATACTTCCAAAATTGCTCTTCCCTATTCTTGTTTTCCAGAGACGATCTATTTGCACCTCCGACTTAAGAGGTTCAAGCGGTTTCGGCTTTACGGCTTCGTTATTTTCGCCAAGATTTGTTAGGTCAGTTAACCATGCACAACCGGCGATTTGGAGGACAAAAAAACAGAAAAATAAACGTACCATACTTAGTCTACTCTGGCTTAACAAAAGTAATATCTTGAAGTTTTGCCAGCAGCATTCTGTCTGGAGGCTCTCCTGATGAAGCATCTATTGCTATTTGATACGCCTCTCGAGCTTTTTCTATATCATTTAACTGATAGAAAATATCTCCTCGCATTTCGTACCAAGAGGAAGCATGTGCTGCTAGATCCTGGTCCTGGTGTTCATATACAAGTAATAAGGCGTCCTCTGGCCTACCCTGGGCAGCGACAATAGATGCCAGTCTCATTTGAACAATCGGTTGAAGAGCAGCGTCGACGTCATTTTCTAACATCCATCGCAACTCGGTCTCTGCTGACTCTAAATCACCCATCTCCACTCCAATTTTTGCCATGTGCAGGGCACCGAGAAACGCATAAGTAGTGTCTGAGAAATCAATCTTCAAGCGATTGCCAATAGCACGAGTCGATTCTATAGTCTCTACTGACAGAGAGTGTATTTCCTCACCCACCACCAAAGTCATATCTTCATACAAGGCTGAAGCTTTTTCAGCATGCTCTAACACTTGGCCTTGCCATACTCGATACAAGAATACTGAACCTAGTACAAAGACAAATGTAAAGACTAGAGCCTTACCATTTTCTTTCCACCAGGTTTTTATTGCCTCGATCTGTTCTTCGTCCGTTTCAGCCACAACTATTCCTCTTGTAATACTTTTACCAAATAATCACTCACTGAGCTTAAGTTCACAGAATTCTGTTTGCCAGTCCCCAGATGCTTAACTATAACTTCTCCCTTTACAGCTTCCTCCTCACCAATAATAACTGCTACAAGAGCTCCATCAGCATTTGCTTTTTTAAGTTGACTCTTTAACTTACTGTCTGTGCAATCAACGACAACTCTTGTATTTTTTAATACTGGTCGAAGCTCCTCTGCGAGCAGAAGTGCTCTTTCTTTTCCAAACTCCCCAATTGAAGCTAAGAATATGTCACTGTCTCCTGACGTTTCAAAACCATCTTCTAGTAACATAGCCACCCGATCCAAACCAATCGCAAAACCAACTCCATACGTTGCTCTCCCGCCTATTTGTTCAACAAGACCGTCGTATCTGCCACCACCGCAAATAGTACCCTGCGAACCGAGGCCACTACTGACCCATTCAAACACAGTTCTATTGTAGTAATCGAGGCCCCGAACGAGGGAGGTATTTATACTGTAAGCAATCTGACGCTGATCTAAAAAGTGCTTCAAGCTGTCCAAATGTTTCAAAGAGTCTTTATCCAAAAAGTTTGAAATCACTGGAGCCTCTTTTAATAACGCCCTCGTTGAACTCACTTTGCTGTCTAATATACGCAGAGGATTGCTGTCTAATCTCCGCAAGCTATCTTCATCGAGATGATTTCTATACTTCTTTAGGAAAGATACTAATTCATCTCGATACTTTAAACGGCACGCTTTGGTGCCTATGGAATTCAATTCCAAACTGATACCATCAGAAATACCTAATAGTTGCCATATTCTGGCGGCTATAAAAAGTAATTCTGCATCGATTTCAGGCCCTGCCATACCAAAACACTCAACACCAATCTGCTCAAACTGCCTATAGCGCCCCTTTTGCGGTCGCTCATGACGAAACATTGGTCCAGAATACCAAAACCGCTGTATTTTATTGAACAGCAGGCCCCTTTCCTGACCCATACGCACAACGCCAGCTGTTCCCTCAGGTCTGAGAGTTAGACTGTCTCCATTTCTATCTTCAAATGTATACATTTCTTTTTCAACGATATCGGTATCCTCCCCCACCAAACGATGAAAAAGATCAGTTGACTCAACAACAGGAACTCCGATCTCCTTATAGCAATAGGATTCCAGGACACCACGGATTACGTCCTCAGCGAAGCGATATACTCTCTTTTTCTTAGGCGGCAAATCTTGCATGCCCCTTATTGCTTGTATTTTCACAAGTCTAAAGAGCTTTTTACTATTGAGTAATCTTGATTCTTCTCTTTCTTTGAAACGCGGGCACGAATCATTTTCTCCAAATCATCTAGCAGTCCTTCATTGGAAACCTTGTGATGGGGTTTGCCTGATGCGTAAATCAAATTTTTGGGACTCGCACCCGTCAAACCAATATCTGCTTCCTTGGCCTCACCCGGCCCGTTAACAATACAACCAATCACCGCGACATCCAGGGGCACCTTAATATCTTCAGTCCGCCTCTCCAATTCATTCACCATCCCAATAACGTCAAAATTTTGTCTCGAGCAACTCGGACAAGCTATGAGATTAATCCCTTTATTTCGAAGATGGAGGCTCTTGAGCAGATCAAAACCCACGCGGACTTCTTCGACAGGATCTGCTGCTAAAGAAATTCTTATAGTATCACCAATGCCTTCCATTAATAGCAGGCCCAAACCTACAGCACTTTTCACCGTCCCCGAGCGTAACCCTCCAGCCTCTGTGATACCAAGGTGCAGGGGCTGATCAATTTCTTTCGCAATCGCACGATAGGCCTCAATTGCCATAAAAATCTCAGAGGATTTCATACTAAGCTTAAAGTTCTCAAAATTTTCTGCATCAAGCATATCAATATTACGCTTAGCAGACTCAACCATAGCTTTAGCACTAGGCTCTTTATATTTTCGTAGCAAATCCTTTCCCAATGAACCCGCATTAACACCTATACGAATTGGGATATTGTTGTCTTTAGCGCTTGATATTACCTCTTTCAACCGGCTTTTATTCCCAATATTACCAGGATTAACTCGCAAGCAGTCTGCACCCAGAGATGCTACTTTCAAGGCGATTTTATAGTCAAAGTGAATATCTGCAACAAGAGGAACTGAAACTTTTTTACGTATGACGCCAAAAGCACTCGCTGCATCCATACTAGGCACTGAGACCCTTACGATATCAACACCGGCCTTTACTAGCTGATCTATTTGCTCAACCGTCGCCGCAGTATCAGTCGTTTCAGTATTAGTCATGCTCTGCACGCTAATAGGCGCATCGCCCCCTACTGGAACCTTACCAACCATTATCTGACGCGTTTTCCGACGTTCAATTTTTGATTCGTACTTCATAGCGTTCCTAATTTGATCTCCGTTGTTTGATCGTTATCCGCATATTCAAGCAGATCAATATCTTCTCCGTTGTAGCTCATTTTAACCTCGGTCGCCCGGCCAAGGAGAACTTTAAATGGGGCAATACCGTATATATTTAGGATTTCTTTTTCTCCGTTCAGATCCCCGTATATTGAGTAACCTTCACCATCTTCAACCTCCACCCAGCACTTCCCCAAAAATAAAAACTCTATATGGTCCTCCCCACCAGCATTAACTATTATATATTCTTTACCACCTTCTATTGACCTCTGTATGGAAATCCCCTTAGTCTCCTGAATACTGATAGAGGCTTCCTTTTTAAGCTCCGGTCCTTCGATTATCTGATTCATGGAATTTTCAAGTTTATTGTTCCCTTCGGTCGATGACCCCAGCTGATTCAAATCAGCAGAGCGCGAAACGTGAAGTGGATCTATGATAGCTCCGATATTTTTTCCTTTCTCAGCGGTCGCCGGCTTCTCCTGAAGAACCAAATCTGAACTAGTCTGCTTATCGATAGCGTCTTCTTCTTTACTATTATTAGATAGTAACCAAACTAGTAGCACGACAACAAAGATAAGTGCGAGTCCAACAACTCCCGTCTTTAACATCGGAGCTGTAGCAACCGTGCGCCCTATCCTATCTTCAAGTAAATCACTCTCATCTTTGGAATGATCTGAATCAATCTCAGACTCATAAAGCTTCACTATATAGTCGCTATCAAGACCAACACCACGAGCATATGCTCTTAAGTAACCTTTTATGTATGCTTGCTTCGGAAGCTTCTGGAATAGCCCTCCGTCAATTCTCTGGATAAATGCGACTTGCAAGAAGAGCATATCAGCCACATCTTTCTGGCTTAGCCCAAGCCCTTCTCTCGCACTAATTAATAGACTTGAGACTGTATCGCCGGCGGGTACGTGCTCCAAATCAGGCTCTTCCATACTGTGCCTCTCTCCATATTGATTTAAGACTTTTATCTACAAGATTTTTATAACTGTCGTTTAACCCCTTAAAATTTCCTGATAACCTGACTTTTGTCGGGTTTTATCTCGAACATTTCCAACCAATTGTCCACATGCTGCATCAATATCGTCTCCTCTAGTTGTACGAACCATGGTTGGCAAACCAGAGCCAACCAAAATCTCTTGGAATGCGCGTATAGCCCTCTGGCTCGGCCGACGATAATTTGATCCTGGGAATGGATTGAATGGAATAAGGTTGATTTTGCACGGAAACCCAAGTAAGAGAGTGGCAAGCTGAATTGCATGCACCGGTTGATCATTACACCCTTCCAGTAAAGTATACTCAATTGTCACGGTGCGCTTTTCTCCCAATACTTTTGTATACTCCCGACAAACTTCGAGCAACTCGGCAATGGGATACTTACGATTGATGGGGACTAATTTATTACGAACTTCATCGTTTGGGGCGTGCAAAGAAACTGCTAGGGAAGCATCTGTAAACTCTGCCAACTTCCTTATTCCCGGGACTATCCCCGCAGTTGAAATTGTAACTTTTCTCTTAGAAATTCCGTATCCGAGGTCATCCATCATTATTTCGATAGCCGGAAGCACAGCATCCAAATTTAATAATGGTTCGCCCATTCCCATCAAAACAATATTGGTCACCACTCTAGCCCTTTCGGGATAGGCCTCCTTTAGCCTCTGAACTGCTAAGCGAACTTGGCCAACTATCTCTCCAGCGGTTAAGTTACTATTGAAGCCTTGTTTACCGGTGCTGCAAAAGCTGCAATTAAGGGCACAACCCACTTGCGAGGAAACACACAAAGTTCCTCTGTCGTCTTCAGGAATAAATACCATTTCGATTGCACTGCCTGAGCGAGTTCTAACAAGCCATTTTCGTGTACCATCCAGTGATTTTTTTTCTTCCAGCACCTTCAGCTCATAAATTTCAGCATTTTCAGTAAGATACTCCCTAAGATCTTTACTAATATCAGTCATATGGTCGAAGCTAGGGACCAGTTTATGGTGCAACCACTTGAGTATTTGCTCAGCGCGATAGGGCTTCTCCCCAAGCCCCAATAGCAAGTCAGAAAGGTCAGACCTGGTAAATCCAAGCAAGTCCAATTTCGCTGACAAACTCATCTAGTACTGACTTGTTCTTCACTAAAAAAAAATTCTATCTCTCTCACAGCTGAGGCTTCAGAATCAGAGCCATGAACTGCGTTTGCATCAATTGACTTTGCAAAATCGGCGCGGATAGTACCGGGTTCTGCCTCCTGGGGATTTGTTGAACCCATTAATGCTCTATTCCTTGCAATCGCGTTTTCACCTTCTAAAACTTGCAAGACTACGGGGCCGGAGGTCATAAAAGAAACTAGGTCTTTGAAGAATGGCTTGCCATCATGCTCTGCATAGAAGCCCTTTGCTCTCTCCCGAGAGAGACGCTCCATACGCATCGCTATAACCTTTAGGCCGGCATTCTCAAACCTACTTATAATATCACCCACCACATTCTTACTGACTGCATCTGGCTTTATGATAGAAAGGGTTCTCTCTTGTGCCATAGAACTACTCCTAGAAGAAAATCGGATTTTATTATAGGCGGGGCGGAAGTGATGTGAAATATAGTCGCAATATTTTCAAAGACACTTTAATTTTCTAACAACGCACCCCGAATAGCCGCTTGCATCTCGTCATCAACGCCAATCTTGTTAAGAAATGCAATTACTCCACCATGTTCCTTTTCCATACCATCAAGAAAAACTTTCATTGCGTCTTCTGGAACGCCCACATTACGATGAACTGAGCCTGATGTTAATCCCTTTTTCTCAAGAAATTTAATGTGCCTCGGCTGATCTCGATTACTGAGTATGAAGTCCTCTTCGATTAATGTCCGCTCCACTCCAAGCAGCGAAAGTAAAAAAGCAGTGGTTACACCTGTACGATCCTTCCCAGCAGTGCAATGCACGACTAAGGGATAACTCTCTACCTCGGCCAGGATTCTAAAGACATGAAGCCAAGGGGAAACATCGAAATCAAGATAACGAAGGTATCTCTCTCCGGATATACCCTGTCCAGCGACAGCATCCAGGACCTTTGAACCATTAGGTGGAATTACAGAGTGCCATTTATAGTTTACCCCCATTTCCTCCAGGGGACCTCGCCCCTGATCCTCAAGTTCGTCTGGTCTTCTGAGGTCAATTTGAGTTTTGAGACCCAATTGTGCTAACGCCCGGAGATCACTTGCGGTCATACGATCCTGTCGGCCTGCTCGAAAGTAACGTCCCCAGCGGATGAGCTGTCCATCGCTATTACGGTACCCACCGATATCGCGAAAATTAAAACAACCCTCAAAGGGAAAGTGCCTTTCCTCGAAATCTATCAAGATTTTCTCCTAATCAATCCAACTCGTCTAACCAAGCCATTTGAATAGCTTCTAGTACGCGTTCACCGCATCTATCCGGATCATCATCAAACCCGGGTAAAGACAAGATCCAGCTTTGAAGCTCCGTAAAGCGAACTCTTAATGGATCAACTTTAGGATAAGCCTCACTGAGCTCTATCGCAATGGCAACGGTGTCAGTCCATTTCATTTAATTAGCCTCCCACGCGCAGGTTACTGACTCTCAGATATTTGATTAATTGTGTATTTCGGGATTTCTACCACCAAATCCTCCGCCCCCAATACAACTTGACAACTAAGCCGGGAATCAGGCTCCAATCCCCACGCTTTATCCAGAAGATCGTCTTCTGTTTCATCAGACTCCCGCAAAGAATCGAACCCTTCACGAACGATGACGTGACATGTCGTACAGGCACAAGCTTTTTCACAAGCATGTTCGATATCAACACCATTTCTGAGCGCAATCTCGATTAGCTTTTCACCACTAGAACATTCAATAACAGCTCCCTCAGGGCAACGCTCTTCATGGGGCAAAAAAATTATTTGCGGCACTACGAGTCCTCTTGCAGCTGATCGATGTGAAGTCCTGAAAAAGCGGCCCTTACAGCAGAATCCATACGAAGCGCTGCAAACACCTCACTGGCTTTCATCAGTTTCTTTACTTCATCATTTATTAAATTGATATTACGTGATTTTATAACTTCTCGTAGAGAGGCTATTCCGTCCTTTAGTAAAGCTGCTTCATCAGCCCGCAGCAGTCGACTAGCATCCTGGGAAAGTGCGCTCTCCAATGCGTCTATAAGCCTAGTTGCCTCCACTCTTGCTTCGGCTAGAGATCTTATCTTGACATCATCCTTTGCAAACTGGAAAGAGTCCCTTAACATATTTGATATTTCCTCCTCACTCAGCCCATAAGAAGGTTTAACCAAAACACTAGCATTTACCCCGGTAGTTATCTCGCGAGCTGATACCGATAGTAAGCCGTCTGCATCGACCTGGAAATTAACCTCAATCCGTGCAGCGCCAGCGACCATAGGTGGGATCCCTCTAAGCTCAAAACTCGCCAAAGATCTGCAATCCGCTACCAATTCTCTCTCACCCTGAATAACATGGACAAGCATGGCTGTCTGTCCGTCCTTGTATGTAGTGAATTCCTGCGACTTCGAGGCTGGAATGGCGGTATTGCGGTGAATGATTTTTTCTGCCAGACCTCCCATTGTTTCTATACCCAAAGAGAGGGGGAGAACATCCAGCAAAAGCATTTCATCCTTAGGTTTGTTACCAATAAGAACATCAGCCTGAATAGCAGCCCCTAAGGCAATTACGCGATCTGGATCAATATCTACCAAAGGCTCGACACCGAAAAAATCAGTTACGGCTTGCCTAACTGCAAGCATCCGAGTAGAACCTCCGACCATAACGACATTACCTATCTTAATCTCGCCTACGTCACGCAGCACACGCCGGCAAGCATTGATAGACTTGATGATAAGCTCACTGACCAATGTGTTCATTTTTTTTCTAGTAAGCTGCCCTTTGAAACTTAGACCATCAATCATAAAGTCTATATCTGCAATACTACTTACAGAGAGATATTCTTTCAAAGTCCGCGCCTGAAGCATAACGCCTCGCAGCTGCCGGGGAGAGAGGTCTTGACCGAAGCTTGCTTGAGTAATTATCCATTCAGCAATACACTTATCGAAGTCATCGCCCCCCAGGGCTGAATCTCCTCCCGTTGCAATCACTTCAAAAACACCGCGAGTCAACCTCAATATGGAAATATCAAAAGTACCACCCCCTAGATCGTAAACAGCAACAAGTCCTTCGTAACCCGAATCTAAACCATAAGCGACTGCTGCCGCTGTGGGTTCATTCAACAATCTTAATACATTTAACCCGGCAACTCTGGCAGCATCTCGTGTTGCTTGCCTTTGAGAGTCATCGAAGTAGGCAGGGACCGTTATAACGACCCCGTCAAGACTCCCTTGAAGTGACTGATTTGCCCGTTCGACTAGTTCTTTCAGAATTTCCGATGAAATTTCTATTGGACTCTTTTCTCCAGCTACTGTGTTGATTCTGACCATACCACTTTCGTTGCTCACAAAATCATAGGGTGAGCTTTTTCCAAAACGATCAATATCATCGATACCACGACCCATCATGCGTTTTACAGAAAGAATGGTATTTAATGGATCTTCCTCTGCCGAGTCTAGAGCAGTTTGTCCTACAAGGGTAAGCTCTCCCTGATACCGCACAACCGAGGGCAAGAGATGATTTCCGCAGTGCATTGGTAAGGTGTCGGGGGTACCATCCCGCGTAACAGCGATTAAAGAATTAGTAGTGCCTAAATCTATACCCGCTGCAGTTTTTCGTTGATGCGGATCAATTGATTGACCTGGCTCTGTTATCTGAAGTAAGGCCATCAGTAGCCTAAGATTCTCTCTTCTATTTCGTTCACTTGGCGCCTCAGCTTAGTAAAAAACTGAAGCTTATAAATTAACATTTCTGCCAGCCCCAATTTCGTTAGATAGGATTCTGAAAATTCTTTGAAATAATCTTTTATACACGTGTCAATCTCTTCTCGGAAAGCTGCCAGTGCACCCAGAGAGCAACTATTCTGGGGGATTTCGTCAAGGGCCTCACGTCGTTCGATTTGTTCAATTAAAAAATCTCCTGGAAGACGAGGATTCTCTTGAATAACAACACCTCTTATTTCAAGTATGTAAATCGCTCGAGAAAGATCAGAGGAAAGAGTCTGGTAAGCCGCGTTTACCTGGGATGCCCATTGCAGCGAAAGCCTCCTCTCATAATCTGTGGCATTAACGAATTTATCTGGGTGAACGCTCGCCTGGACCTTACGATACCTTCTCGATAGATCTTCCATATCGAGATCGTAGGATACAGCAAGATTGAAAACCTCAAAATGGTTTTGACTGAAGTCCACAACAACCTATTAAACGGTAAATGATTCTCCGCACCCACATTCTCCAGATTGATTGGGATTTTTGAACTCAAAACCCTCGTTCAATCCTTGTTTAACGTAGTCCATCTCTGTACCGTCAAGGTATACTAGACTTTTAGGATCCACGTAAACATCAATACCCTTACTATCAAATTTGAGATCTTCCGGCTGGGGCTCGTCAACGGGTTCCAAAACATACATCAACCCTGAACACCCGGTGGTCTTGACTGCCAAGCGAATTCCTAAACCCTTCCCGCGTTCGCCGAGATAGCTAGCGATGTGTGACGCCGCCTTTTCTGTAAGACTTAAACCCATAACGCTCTCAAAACTGATACCACTAAATCGTTGCTCGTGGACTTCACTGATCTACTGACCCTTCCAGATCATCGTGACGTTTGTTTCGGTAATCTTCTATCGCCGCTTTGATAGCATCCTCGGCTAGCACAGAGCAATGAATCTTAACGGGTGGTAAAGCAAGTTCCTCCGCTATCTGAGTATTCTTGATATCTTCCGCTTGATCCAGGGTCCGGCCCTTCACCCACTCTGTGAGCAAGGAGCTAGAAGCGATAGCAGAACCACAGCCATAAGTCTTAAATTTAGCATCCTCTATGACGCCATCCTCACTCACCTTTATCTGAAGTCGCATCACATCTCCGCAAGCTGGCGCGCCGACCATTCCAGTGCCCACATCTTCCCTGTCAGAGTCCATCTTACCTACATTTCTTGGGTTATCGTAATGATCTAATACTTTACTGCTGTATGGCATGACCCTTTCCTCTTAATGTGTTGCCCATTCAATCTTGTCCATATCGATACCATCTTTATACATATCCCACAACGGCGAAAGTTCCCGTAACTTTTCTACCGCGCTCCTGACTTGTGCAATTGCATTATCAACATCTTCTTCTGTGGTGAAGCGCCCAATTGAAAACCGCAATGAGCTATGGGCTAGTTCATCATTCATACCAAGGGCTCGCAACACATATGACGGCTCAAGGCTTGCTGATGTGCAGGCAGAACCTGAGGAGACAGCTAGCTCGGGAAGTGACATTATAAGCGACTCACCCTCTACGAAGTTAAAACTGAGATTTATTATACCAGGAACCTGACTAGCAAGATCACCATTTACATAGACCTCTTCCATATCCTTCAGCCCGTTCCACAACCGCTCGCGGTATTCAATAATACGCTCTGACTCATCCTTCATATCCGCCATAGCTATACGAAAGGCTTCTCCCATACCAACAATTTGGTGGGTTGCTAAAGTACCCGATCTCATGCCACGTTCATGACCGCCACCGTGGAGCTGAGCCTCTAATCTTATTCGCGGCTTTCGACGAACAAACAGCGCACCAATGCCTTTAGGCCCATAGATTTTGTGGGCTGAAAAGGCCATCAAATCCACTTTCATTTTATCCAAGTCTATATCAACCTTTCCCGCACTTTGAGCTGCATCTACGTGGAAAAAGACCTTATGAGCTCGTGTGATCTCACCAATTGCTTCGATGTCATTAAGCACACCAATTTCGTTATTCACGTGCATCAGAGATACTAGAATTGTGTCCTCGCGGATAGCTTTCTCGACACTTTGGGGCGAAATAACGCCGTCAACACCGGGCTCTAGGTAGGTTACTTCGTAGCCTTCTCTCTCGAGGAAGCGACAAGAGTCAAGGACAGCTTTGTGCTCAATTTTAGATGTGATGATATGCTTCCCTTGTTTCTTATAGAAATGAGCAACTCCTTTAATCGCCAAATTGTCAGACTCCGTCGCACCGGAAGTCCAAACGATTTCTCTTGGATCGCAATTGACCAAGTCTGCTACCTGCCTACGAGCTTGCTCGACAGCCTCATCGGCCTCCCAGCCGAACTTGTGAGAACGACTTGCTGGGTTCCCAAATTTTCCTTCTGCTAAAAGACATTCGCTCATTTTCTGAGCAACACGGGGATCCACTGGCGTGGTAGCCGCATAATCAAAGTAAATAGGTTGTTTCATTTGAGTCTTTAACTTACCTCTTAGAGTTTTTTCGACCGATTTTGCCCTCTAAACTTCAAAGGGATTTAAGTAATTTCTTGCGCTGGCAAGCGTGTCCTTTTCTCCCACGCATCTTGACGCGCGACCACTGACTGGACCTCCCCTTTTTTAATAATACTAGCAAGGCTAATGCTACTTAAAAACGTGTTTATTTCATCGGAGAGATCGGCCCACAAATCGTGAGTCAAACAGGTTTCTCCATGCTGACAATCACCCCTTCCCGAGCACCGTGTTGCGTCCACGCTCTCATCGACAGATTCCACGATGGATGCAACCGATATATCCTCGAGGCTTCTCTTCACGCTGTATCCACCTCCCGGCCCGCGAAAGCTACTCACGAGCTCTCTCCTCCGAAGCTTCGCAAACAATTGCTCCAGGTAGGAAAGGCTAATATCTTGGCGCTTGGAAATATCTGCCAAACTTACTGGCCCCTGGTGCATATGGAGTGCCACATCCAGCATTGCTGTAACCGCATATCTACCCTTTGCCGTAAGCCTCATTACCTCCTTCCCCTCAAATTATTACGTCTCTTCGTCTATTACTTGACTATTTTAGTCAAGTAATCAGAGATGACAAGTTGCAGGATAATTAAAGAATCCCGTAGCAAATAAAATTACGCTAACGCTTATCGACTGGATTGATCGCCGAGAGAATACCTCTCAGGATACTTACCTCCATTTTATCGGGACGTATTCGGCTAAAGAGTCGCCTTAAACGCTTCATTAACTGCTTTGGATTCTTAGGATCATGAAACTTCAGCTGAATTAACGTTTCCTCTAAGTGTTTATAGAAATGCTCCATATCTGCAGAATTTGCCAAATCGAAATCCCAGACCTGCTCTGGAGTCCCATCGAGGCTGGCCTGCAAAATTTCGTAGCAAATCACTTGAACTGCCATCGCGAGGTTCAATGAACTATAAGTCTTTCCAGTTGGAATATTTACATGGAAATGGCACTGCTGTAGTTCCTGATTTGAGAGACCTCGATCCTCTCGGCCAAACAGAATAGCTATATTATGATTATTGGAAGATTCTTGTATTACTTTTTTGCTACAACCTTTGGGATCCAGCATTGGCCATGGAATTCTGCGGTCTCTCGCTGAAGTACCAATCACCAAGTGACAGTCTTTGATAGCGTCTTCCACGCTTTTCACTACGATGGCTTGCTGCAAAACATCAATTGCTGAGACAGCCCTAAAATCCGCAACCTCATCTGGAAATCTCTTTGGACCAACGAGAACCAGGTTAGTTACCCCCATATTTTTCATCGCGCGGGCTGCCGCACCAATATTCCCTGGATGGGAAGTTTCTACAAGTACAATTCGTATATTGGGGAACAGATTTGTTTGCATGAGACGAAGTTTACAGCATTCGACATGATATGATCTTAGTCCTGTGAACTAAATTATTAAGATGGCTACTATATGGAACCAATGGCAAACATAGCGCTTCGAGCTGCGAGAGAAGCAAGCACTTATATCGCCAGGAGTTTTGACCGGCCAGATCTTCTAAAGGTATCAGAGAAGTCACACAACGATTTCGTGACTAACATCGATCGAGAGTGCGAAATAATGATCGTAAATGCACTACGGGCGACTTATCCAGAACACCAGATTACCGGCGAAGAGTCAGTCAATAATAATGTGCGCGCAGATGCCGAATACTCCTGGATTATTGATCCTATTGACGGCACATTCAATTTTGTAAGGCAGCTTCCCCATTTTTGCGTATCCATTGCGTGTCTACATAAAGGAAAATTAGAGCATGGAATTATCGTTGACCCTATACGCAACGAAGAATTTGTGACCAGCCGTGGTAAGGGATGTCAACTTAACGGGCAGCGGGTGCGAGTTAGTCCAAAGCAGAACCTTGATGGTGCGCTTATAGGAATGGGTGGAGCAACTATCGATTCAGAGAAACAAAGCCAGCTCTATGCGAAACTTCGTCGAGAGAGGTCCAATATACGAGAACAGGGAAGCGCGTGCCTTGATTTGGCATATGTGGCTTGTGGTCGATTAGACGGACTATGGATGTACAACCTTAAGCCTTGGGATATGGCCGCAGGCGCATTGATGATTATCGAATCAGGTGGTTTGATCGGTGATTTTAATGGTGGTCCAGAATTTATGAAAAACGGAAACGTTGTTGCAGGAAATCCGAAATGTTTCAAAGCCCTGACCTCGATTGTAAAGCGTCAGTATCACTAATATCGTTATATTGTAATTAGAACCGATCCGGAAGATCTTCATTGAGACCTTCCTTGATTGGTAAAGCCAAGTCCTCTTTCGAGATCTTCAGTACCATCAGCATGTTAGCCGCAATGTAAATAGAAGAATACGTACCAATAATCACTCCTATAATAAGGCCGAGAGCAAAACCACGAATCAGTTCTCCTCCAAGAATCAAGAGAGCGAAAAGGACGAGAAGCGTGGTGAAAGACGTAACCAAAGTTCGTCCTAAAGTCTGATTAAGAGACTTATTGACGATATCTTCGGGGCTACCGCGCCGCAGTTTTCTAAAATTTTCTCGAATTCTGTCCGAAACCACGATGGTATCATTAAGCGAGTACCCGATTACTGCGAGGAGAGCTGCTAAGACCGTTAAATCGAAGTTCCATCGAACGACAGAGAAAATCCCGAGTGTGATTACGACATCATGAAACAGAGCTATAACTGCACCAATTGCGAACTTGTACTGAAATCGAAAAGCGACGTATATCAAGACCATTCCCAAAGCCCCTAAGAGCCCCATTCCCCCTTGATTAGTCAGTTCCTCCCCTACGGCTGGACCAACAAATTCAGACCGGCGGAGTATTACATCCGCACTTGACTCCTCTCGTAATGACAGGAGGATACGATCTCCTAGAGAAGCATTTTCTTTAGGATTTAGAGCTTTCTGTGGGGGCACACGAACCAAAATATCTCGATCCGAGCCAAAGTATTGAACCACATGACCTTCATAGCCGGCCTCACTTAGCTGGTTCCGAATCACCTGGGGAACAACTGGATCATTGTAGGAGACTTCAACGAGAGTTCCTCCCGTGAAATCGAGACCCCACTCAAGTTGCAGCGTCGACAGTGACAGCAGTGATAACAATATCAAGGCTACAGAAATACTCCCCGCTACCTTACGATATTGCATGAAGTTTAACTTAAGATTAGAAATATCCATTAGATCAATAATCTTCGAACATTACGGCCACCATAAAATAAATTAATCAGTGCCCTGGTGCCCATGATGGCGGTAAACATTGAGGTTAAAATACCTATCGACAAAGTCACAGCGAATCCCTTAACTGGACCAGTGCCAATACTATAAAGAATTACGGCAACTATGAGAGTAGTTAAATTTGCGTCCATAATTGTAACAAAAGCCCTCTCGAAACCAGCATTAATAGCAGCTTGAGGGGATACTGCGTTTTTCAACTCTTCTCTAATACGAGAAAAAATGAGTACATTTGCATCCACTGCCATACCAACGGTTAGGACGATCCCAGCAATTCCCGGCAGCGTTAAAGTTGCTCCAAGCGAGGACATCACAGCAACCAATAATACCAGGTTTACGGCGAGGGCTATGTTGGCCGCAAGACCAAAAACACGGTAGTAAATAAACATAAAAATAAGTACCAATATCATTCCTACGGTTACTGATATTGCACCGAGGCGAATATTCTCGGCCCCCAACGATGCGCCAACTGTTCTTTCTTCAGCAATAAACATATCCGCAGCAAGGGCTCCTGCGCGAAGGAGTAAAGCTAATTCCCTTGCTTCACCCGCGTCTAGCCCGGTAATCCTAAACTTAACTCCGAGAGCAGCCTGAACCGTCGCGAGACTAATTACTTTTTTCTGGACGTAAGGAGTCTGTGTTAACACTTCTTTACCATCCACTACTTCGTAGTTATCCCGAGTCTTGGTCTCTATAAAAATCACAGCCATACGACGACCAATGCTGTGCCGGGTAGCTCGGTGCATTAATTCACCACCATCACTATCCAGGGTAATGTTTACCTGAGGCAAACCAGAGTCAGGATCAAAACCGACCTGAGCGTCAAAGACTCTATCACCCCTCAGAATGACATCCTTCTCGAGAGCTCTATTTCGACCCTCATAAACTTGGGTTATCGTATTACTTCGGGAAGCGTCGGGCATGGCCTCCATTCGGAACTCCAGCGTCGCCACTTTACCAAGAATTTTTTTAGCTTCGGCAGCATCCTGGACCCCCGGAAGATCCACGACAATTCGATTACGTCCCAATCGCTGAACCAACGGCTCTGAAACACCTAGTTCATTTACACGATTGCGAATGGTCTGAAGGTTTTGTGAAACAGCAAAGTCTTCAATTTCTTTGATTGAAGCTTCGGTCACCGTCAATTGTACAAACGGCAACTCATCCTCACCGATGCGAATATCAAATTCCCCATACTGTTCGTTTATCTTGCTTCTCGCCCGATCTCGCAGATCGCTATCCACAAAAACGAACTTTAGAACACCATCAGCGGGCTTCTCGACACTAGAATAGCGGATACGATCATTTCGCTGCCGAAGCACACGCTTAATTTCTGATTCCATCCCAGAGACTCTGTCCTGAACAGCTTTTTCGGTGTCAACTTCCATGAGGAAGTGCACTCCACCCCTCAAATCTAGACCATATTTCATAGGCTCGGCTCCAATTGAACGAAGCCACCCTGGAGTTGTAGCTGCCGCATTTAGAGCCACGATGTAAACATTTGGAAGTCCATGCAAGGCTCGCTGCGCTATGTCGCGAGCTCTTAGTTGCATTTCATCATCATGGAAGCGAAACGTTAACTTCTCAGCTTCGACAACACCACTGGTGAAGTACTGAATACCCTGCTCCTCAAAAGCATCGACTATCGCTTCTAAAGCAAGTTCTTCTACATCGGCACCCGCTTCTTCTCGAGAAATCTGGATGGCAAAATCGGGTGGATATAAATTTGGCAGTGCATATATCACTCCCCATGTTACCAACACGGCGATGAGTAAATTTTTCCAAATGGGGTAGCGATTGATCAAAATACTATCTATATCGACTTAATAGTTCCTTTTGGTAGAGCAGCAGTTACCGATCCCTTTTGAAGTTTAAGCTGAACATTATCAGCCACTTCAAATACCAAGTACTGCTCCTCAACTTTAACTACTTTACCAATTAGACCCCCATTGGTAACAATTTCATCACCCTTAGACATGCTCGCTACCAATGCCCGATGCTCCTTGGCACGCTTACTTTGGGGTCGCCACACTATAAAATAAAAAATTAAAATAAAAGCAACTATGATAAAGATATCCAATCCCATCATACCTGGTGGTGCACCTTCTTGTGCTAATGCTTTAGGAATAAAGAAATCTATCACTGCCCCTCCAAATTTAATTAGTTAAGATGTATTGTCTCTGAAACAGAAGAAATCTGCACGACCTGATTATGATGGAACAAAAAACTCTTTTAAAAATCCGGAGCTATGCCCCAATTATCGTAAGTTTTGTGAATAAAGCTACCCAATTCGTTCCCTTTAATCGCCGCCCTTAAACCACTCATCAAATCCATATAATAATGTAAGTTGTGAATAGTATTTAGTTCTGCTCCCAGTATTTCGCCACACTTATCCAAATGATGCAGATATGCCCTGGAGAAATTAGAGCAAGTATAACAGCCACAACACGGATCAAGAGGCCTCGTGTCCGTCTTGTAGACAGCATTTCTGATTCTGATCACACCCTCAGACGTAAAGAGGTGTCCATTTCGAGCATTCCTGCTCGGCATTACGCAGTCCATCATATCAATACCACGATAAACGCAATCGACAAGGTCCTTGGGTGTGCCGACACCCATTAAGTAACGCGGCTTTATTTTGGGTAAGAGAGGAGCAATGGTTGAGACCACCGATAACATCTCCGACTTCGGCTCTCCCACAGACAGTCCTCCGATTGCGTATCCGTCAAATCCAATCTCCAAAAGTCCCTCCAGGGACCGTTCTCTCAAAGATGAATAGACTCCGCCCTGAACAATACCAAAAAGCGCATTTCCACTTCC
This sequence comes from Pseudomonadota bacterium, assembly GCA_036337195.1. GTDB lineage: Bacteria > Pseudomonadota > Gammaproteobacteria > Pseudomonadales > Azotimanducaceae > UBA7455. The sequence continues at coordinate 50,727 of JAYZES010000006.1, read as the reverse complement.
TTCGAAAGCTAGCTTGGATCGAGCAGCCCAACGTAATGAAAGCTCCATAGAGAGAGAAACCCTATCTTTTCCGGCCTCGTACGGGGTACATTCATCGAATACCATCGCGATATCAGAATTGAGTTTTTTCTGCATCTCCATTGAAAGCTCTGGTGTCAAGAACAACTTGTCACCGTTAATGGGCGATTTAAAACTGACGCCTTCCTCACTAATTTTGCTTATGTCGCCAAGGGAAAACACCTGAAAGCCGCCGGAGTCTGTAAGAATTGGGCCGCTCCAACCCATGAAACCGTGAAGCCCTCCATGATCTCCGATCACATCTAGCCCGGGACGCAGCAATAAATGGAAGGTATTGCCAAGTAAGATCTGGACGCCGACCTGCCGTAAAGCATTTGGCGTCATTCCCTTAACCGTTCCGTAAGTGCCACAGGGCATAAAGATAGGCGTTTCTATGTCGCCATGAGAAAGCTTTAAAACACCAGCCCTAGCCTCTCCGTCGGTATGGGTTACTTCGAACTTCACGTTTTCAGCGCGTGATAATCATGGCGTCACCATAGCTGAAAAAACGATATCGCTCTTTTATAGCAACATCATATGCTTCCCTAACCATATCAGTATCAGCGAATGCACAAACCAACATCATCAGTGTCGATGCAGGTAGATGGAAATTTGTGATCAAAGCATCAACGCATTTAAATCTGTAGCCTGGATAAATAAAAATTTCAGTCTCCCCACGATATGGTGACAAACCATTTTCTGCCGCAGTCTCTAGAGAGCGAACCGAAGTAGTTCCCACAGCTACTACTCTACCACCTCGAGCACGACAGAAACTCACAGCATCACAGGTATCCCGTCCTACTTCTAGGTACTCCTTGTGCATCTTGTGTTCTTGAATAGAATCTACTCGGATAGGCTGAAAGGTTCCCGCACCTATATGCAGCGTAATTTCTGTCCGAGCTATACCGCACTTATCTAACTCCATCATTAAAACATTATCGAAGTGCAATCCCGCCGTGGGCGCTGCAACAGCACCTGACCGCGATGCAAAAATAGTTTGATACCGGTCCTTGTCTTCTTCGTTACTCGGGCGATTTAAATATGGTGGAAGCGGCACATGACCATACTTTTCCGCTACGGAAATAACGCCAATCTCAGGAAAGAGTGCCAGATAAAAACTGTCATTACGGGAAAGAATTTCTATTACTAAATCACTCCCTTCAAGGGTTACTTTCAATCCCGAACGCAGAGGTTTACTACTTTTGATTTGGACCAAGGCGCGCCTGGAATCAATTAAACGTTCCAAAAAAAGTTCGACCTTTCCACCAGAAGCTTTAAAGCCAAAAAACCGAGCTGGAATAACCCTGGTATTATTGAAAGTCAGCAGGTCGTTCGACCGTAATATTTTAGGTAAATCATAAAAGTGGTGATGGGAAATTTTTCCCGTCAAGGCATCAAGATGCATAAGCCTACTTCCAGATCGGACCCGTGCCGGTGTTTTTGCTATCAGATGATCGGGAAGCTCAAAATCAAAGTCACTTAAACGCATAAAAATATGGATTAACACAAATTGGCTACGATGACACAAAACCTACCGAAAGTTAAAGCTTTAGGAAGGATGATAGATGGTATCTTGAGGATAAAACTACTTCGATCACCAACCGCAAATCAAAATCTCGTATCCACAAAAAAAACACCTTGCTATACTCTCATTAACTTGTGCCGGGGTGGCGGAACTGGTAGACGCGCCGGATTCAAAATCCGGTTCCTTCACGGGAGTGTCGGTTCGATTCCGACCCTCGGTACCAAGTCTTGGTTGTGATCGAGAAGTTAGATCGACCTCTCCTCTTAATTTTTAGTAGTGAATTTAATATCATTCGTGAGGGATTCTTAGAAACCAGATAACTTTCTCAGCTTCTAAACGTGCGGCCTGGAATGTCCCGCTCTCGCACATTTTGACGAGCGTTCTGGGGGGTGTCTTATTTGTTCCCTCTTGGCATGGCGTCACGCAGCGCTTGAGAAAAACCAGAGGCAACCCACTCGCACTGGGCGGTATTCCAATGAGAAAAAAATAGTCTTATTTCGGGATCAGGATGAAATACAAGGCGCTCAGGAAACAGATTCCAATTGGTAAGCACTGGGGTGGGGGGGCGAACATAGTTTTCGACCTCCGGTAAAGAACTTGTTAGCCAACCACCCCTCGCATAATACTGATGCCAGGTTCGCCGAGATCTGTTCCCATCGCCGTCAAGTCGCGTGTGATACAACGCCGTATCGTAAAGCACACAGGTCCCAGCATCACCGTATATGGGAACCTCCCAGTAAGCGTCGCTCAAATCCTCGTATGCTTCCTCAAGAGTTTGATAACGGGTACTCCCAGGTACGACGCAAAATGCCGGATTTCCAGGCTCCACATCAGTCAGGTAGTGAATGGCACACAACCAATCACAGGGCATATAAGGTTGTCGTTTGAAGCGATCTGCAACCACTGCGTCATGATGAAAATTCATCGCTCCATGACCAGCGCCCTCTGGCATATCCCGGAAGTTAAACTCACTAAATCTGACATACTCAGTGCCGCCCATGAGTTGAGCCACTAGATGAAAGGATGAGGGGTGCCGGGTGTAGGAATCAAGTTCAGGGTAGTCCAATAGGGGCTGTGAAAATATTAGACCGGATGCTTCTTGGTATGAAGTGCGTTTTTTGCCTAGGCCCCAAGCTTCTGGCCGCTCAAGCTGAGTTCGATTAAAAAATTCGTTCAAGTGCGCAAGTTCTCTCTCACTGAGACACCCCTTCAGAACTACGAAACCGAATTCGTTGAAATGACAGCAAGCTTCGTCCTTGTCAAAAGCAGGGTCAAATTCGGGAGGCGAAGTCCTCGATATCCTCCCGAAACCCTGACTTGCTAATTCGGGGTTACCAGAGACATTTTCATGTTTTTCTAGTTTAACAACCATCACGTGATACCAGCTTCACCGCGAGACTTTTTCCATTCTATCGAAATCCCCCAATGGCCTGCCACAAGAGCAAAATAAAACTTCCGATCCATGTTGTTTCGTTTAACCGCTAAACCTTACTAACGAAGTCACGGTGTAGGAGGCCTAATAAGTTTTCGACAACCCTGAGGAGCCATAGTGGTGCTACTCAATATCAAGTATCGCTCGCTCGACCCTCCCAAGCCGGCGATAGACCTTCTCATGTATTGCTTTTGGAACGTTTGTTGACGATGGCCGATGGGAACGGCTAAAAAAAGCATGCTGTGCTCGACGGAGAGTTCGAGAGCAGTTTTGTGTACCCCCGTGCCACAAATGAGCATTGTAAACCATGCAAGCACCAGCAGGCCCAGTAATGATAATTTCACCATCAACGGGCTCGTTAGGGTTATCCAATTTCATCCCGGGAGTAACACCAAAACGATGCGAACCCGGCACTAATCGAGTTGGACCATTATCTCTCGTAAACTCATCAATCATCCATACCGCATTAACCACTTCAGGTACGCCTTCCACACCCCACATATAGTCCGCATGAATATCTTGATGACCATAGCCTGGCATTGGACAATGATAATTGGAACCTATGTACTTAAAATGAATGCCCAAAACATGGCGCACAGCTGCCAACAACCGAGGATGCGTAAAGATCGGATCTAGCAATCCGTCATGATTCATGCTTTTCACTACAGTATCTTCAATTCGCGCGATACCTACTTTCACATCTTGTACCGATCCACCGCCGAGTCGCTCTATTTCATCGTCATAACGCTTTCGCATTGTCTGCAACTTAGTGTCATTAAGCAGTTTACCCAAATTAACGAATCCATCTCGGTCGAGAGACTTTTTCTCTTCATCCGATAAAAATCCGCTTAAATCATCTATAAGACCAAGCTGATCTAATGCAAATTCTATTTCTGTTTTGGGAAGTCTGTTATGTTTTGAACCAATAAAACTATCTAAAATTTTCGCGACATCATCTCTAGGCTCAGGGCCTTCCATGTAAGCTTTTAATCCGGCCAGTCTACCCGTATCAGTGTCGGCGCAATTCCAAATCTTTGTCAAAATCATGGTTCTTTCGAGATAATCACGGCGCTGCTCGGGGCTGTGGTGTTTTTCCACAAAACGCGGGGCCGAGAGGTCTTTTGGAATTCGCTCAATGCCAGCTGCTGCCAGATATTTCGCTAAAAGCAAATCGTCATTCATACGGAAATCCTGGCCACCAAAGTAAGTAAAGGTAGAACAATTTCCGTCATATCACCAGACTTTATTCTACACAGAGGAAGCTAGCGTCGCATCAGCGATCCAGCCTTCTAACGGATCAACACACCTTGGCATACCGTAGTTATCTTTTTTCTTTGACCAGGCCCAAGCTGCTTGAATCGCGCAAAAAAGAGCATCCAATCTATCGCCAGTCGGGTCCTCAACAAGAGATCCGGGAGCATTTACGCTCATCCCGTAAGTGTCTTTAAAAGTACTCTCCTGCAAGAGTTTATGAAGCTCCTGCCTCACAGCGTATTGAACTTTGGTTTGTTTTGCTTTTGCATCCTGCTTATAGTTTCGACGCCCAATTAGATGGCGAGCAAGCAATCCCGGATATGCCTCCACCCCAATGCGACTTTTATCGCCACTATGGAGGCTTGGAATAGTTATATTCGCTTTGAGCAAACGTGGTACAACCTCATAAAACATAAGACCCACTGGAGTTCCAAAAAGCTTTTGTGGACTTAATGATTTAGCAACCATATCAGTAACGCGTCGATGCTCTTTATCACCCGGCGGTCTCTTGAGCCGATAATCGTTTAAGGCCTGACGAAAATCTTCCCTGCTCATTTTGGCCACGCGATCGACGTACCCTTCCCATGTCATTGGCCAGCCAATGTTTTCAACAAACCTTCGAGCCTGGCCAAAAGGTGCGTCAATTCCCATTATCCAACAACCAGTGCTTCCAAGAACATCTTCGAAGCCGCTAAAGTCAGTCCATTCCAATAGGCTGTCAGCCTCAAGGTGGCGGTTCTCGTAAAGACACCTCAGGCACGTTATTGGCTTCTGTTTTGATGGACGGCTGGTGAAATCAATCCCGTAAACTAGCATAGACTACTAACTGGAAGGTAATGCTCTCGCGTGCCATAAAGCCCTTGTAAAACAAAAGGCAAAAGTACCTCAAAAAGACTTTTCATCCTCGGAGAAATCATGAGCAGGACCTATCCAATGACTATCCTCGACCCGCCATCGGGTCGGTAATCGGTCGGTATATTTTTTGTCCCTCCGAGGGCATTGAGTCTAGAACAGCTTGTAGTCTTCTTCTTACACCCTCAGGACCTTCATTTATAGGATGCTGCTCTAGTGCGTCACTACTAATGTCATACAACCGACCGTCACTGTATAACTTCCATCGCTGATCGCGCGCAAAAATAGTTGGCTTTGGGATAGGACCTGGAATGGGCTCGTTATAAATATAAACAAACTCTCTCGGCTTTCCTTTTCTACCGCTTAATCGCGAAGCAAAACTCACGCCGTCAAGTATAGCTCCTTTGGGTAAAGAGGCTCCTGTCATAGCTGCAATTGTCGGCATCATATCACTAAAATCAACAAGGTCATCAGTCACCGTCCCAGCAGGAACTTTCCCGGGCAAATTAGCAATGAGAGCAACTCTCGTACCGGCATCCGTGGTTTTACTCTTACCCCCTTCGATACTGACACCATTTAACTCAGAAACAATACCTCCCTTCGCCCCCCCTGGTGATCCATTATCACCAGTAAAAAGTATCAATGTATTTCCGCGAACACCGGACTCGTCGAGTTGATCGACGACGCGGCCCACCAGTTTATCCATGTAACTAACCATATCCTCAAAGTTTTTCTGGTAGGAATTGGAGTTGGGATCTTTACTGTCAGGAGTTGGCTGAAAAGGTCCGTGTGTAAGAACCAAAGGGTAATATACGAAAAACGGGCCCTCTTTCTTCCTCTCGATAAAATCACAAACGTAGTCATTTACCAAATCCGGAGAATACGCATCTTTATGCTTAAAGGCCTTCGTTATGCCATTGACAGTAAACACGGGTGACCGATAACCATGGTGATCTGTTTCAAGATCATAACAAAAGTGCTCATCGAATCCGGCATCTTGCGGAAGCGTTCCAGCACCTTTTTTTTCAGGCACAAACGTACCACTACCATGCAACTGCCACTTCCCTGCTACGCAAGTCGAGTAGCCAGCCTCTTTCATCATATGCCCAACAGTTTTCTCACTTGGGTCCAAAATTCCCCAATGAACATAATTTCTTACATTAGACCTGCCCGTCATTATTTTAACTCGACTCGGAGCACAAACCGGGTTCGAATAACAATGAGTGAACCTCACACCAGTCTCCGCTAATTGGTCAACTCGCGGAGTCTTGTATTGCTTAGAGCCATAACAACCGAAGACCTCGTAACCCGTATCATCGGTCATGATCAACACTACGTTCATTGGTTGTCCTTCAGAACCTTGGCTGAACATGGGTGGCATAATAGCGGCTACACCCAAACCTTTCAGCAAATCGCGTCTTTTCATTTAATAAAGCCTTCTCATTATCGGAATCGTTGCCCGATAGTTTAAATAATCTAATATTTTACATCATCAATTTACAATGACCTGAGACCAATCTACTATCCCGAGAAAATAAGAAAGGGGTTTAAAAAGGTATGAGAAATGAGTTCGAGGCACATAAGCAATGTGAGCAGTTAATTTATAAGTTCCTTAGAGTTCTTGAGACAGAAATGGGGAAGGTGGCTGATTTTTTCACGAAAGACGGACAATTTTTCAACTTTCATGGCCAAGAGAAAATTCGCGAGCATTTCAGTCACATTCAAACAGTCGATCACAATATCAATGTAAACTTATGTAGTAATTTAATTATAGATGTCATGGATGAAGCACACGCCCAAGCGACAAATTACGTCACTCATTATGTTTCTGACCCAGAACCGGGAAACCTTAAAGACCCTGGTGGCGGCCTGATTAGCGGAGAGCTTGTAACTGCAAGGTCACTAACACGATGGTCATGGCAATTTGAAAACGAGGAGGGCAGATGGCTGATCTCAAAACTTGATTATCCTGAGACAGTCCTCTTGAGAGAAGATGTACTTAATGATGTTCGCGGTAGCTAATGATGTTCGCGGTAGCTCCTGAAAATGAAAAATAGGCCAACCTATGAAAATGAAAAGAATAAAAGATACTGAACTCAATGTCAGTATGTTCTGTCTTGGTGGACAGGAGTGGGGTTCACGAGACGACAAGATGACCTCCTACGCAATGCTTGATCAGTATATTGCATTCGGAGGAAACTTCCTTGACACTGCCAACAACTACGCAATTTGGAACGGACATGGTGGGGAGAGCGAAACTCTCTTAGGGGATTGGTTTAAAGATCGAGGCAATAGAAGCGACGTTGTACTCGCAACTAAAATGGGTGGCCGAGCCAAAGATGCACCGATGTCGTCAGCACCAGAACACATAAGACGAGAGTGCGAACGCAGCCTAAAAAGACTTCGGACCGACTACATTGATCTTTATTACTTTCACTGCGATGACAGAACGGTCCCGCTTGAAGATCAACTCGGCACAATGCAGGAACTCATTAAGGAAGGGAAAATCCGGTATATCGGCGCAAGTAATTTTAAGGCATGGCGTCTGGCGGAGGCAGCAGTGATAAGTGAGTTCAAAAATTACTGCAGTTTCTCTGCGGTACAACAACGCTATACTTACCTCAGACCTCGAGTAGATGCCGACTTCGGCTTCCAGAAATCAACGAACGAGGACCTTCTTGAATACTGCAAGGAAAGAGGTCTACAACTTATTGCTTATTCGCCTCTATTGAGGGGGGCTTATGTTAGGGACGACCGACCAATATCCTCCCAATATCATCACCACGACTCCGAGGCACGTATGACAACACTCCTAGATGTCGCCCGAGAGCTAGACCTCACAGCAAATCAGGTTGTCTTAGCTTGGATGATTGGGCGTGGCGTAATTGTTATCTCGGGCGCGAGTAAAAAAGAGCAATTAAATGAGAGCTTCAAAGGATTTGATATCGACTTAAGTGATGAGATCTTAAAGCGACTAGACGCTGCGGGACCTGAATAACAAGCATCTATAGCAAGCATAGGAGACGATTTGTCGATAGATGTTAGGCTATTATAAGCTAAACCTTCTTTTTGTTCTCTCGTAAACTAGGAAAGCAGAATTGATGTTCCGGTAAAAGGCTGAGTAAATGAAAAACGTTGAACGATTGTTTATTCGACAAGAATTAACACAAAGAGAGGAAGAGGGTTGTGATGTCGGTGATCTCAGAAATCAGGTTGAAACCGCGGTGCAAAATAATGACTCGAAAGCCCTGAATGATCTATATGATGACCTTGATGCCCTGGAGCCGACTAAATCATTTGCCTATGATGAACCCTCCACACTAGCAGAGATTCGCAAGCTACGACCTGATGGCCCAAGGCGCGTTTCCATTTCAATTAGCGAAGAAGATTTGTATAACCGTATCTATGGTGGCTGGCTTGGTCGTGCAGCAGGATGCTCCCTTGGGAAGCCCGTAGAAGGATGGCCGAGAGAACGGATTGATGAATACCTTGAAACTCATCAGGCACTACCGCTAGAGAATTACCTTCCGTTCGATGGTAAATATATTAATGAACACCTTAAATCCAGCACTCTTGGCAATATTGAATTTATGGCAAGGGACGATGATATGGATTTTCCCATTCTAGGACTCATCGCGCTGGAGGAACGTGGTACTAGTTTTACATCTCGAGGTATGTCGAACGTCTGGATGAGTTATATGCCAGCAAATCTGCTTTATACCGCAGAACGGGCCGCGTATCGCAATTTTACGATGGGACACATGCCCCCTGACTCTGCCTCCTTTCGAAACCCCTTTCGCGAGTGGATTGGTGCACAAATTCGGGCGGATATTTTTGGCTACGTTACTCCCGGCTGGCCGGAGAAAGCGGCCGAGCTTGCATTTAAGGACGCCAGCATCTCCCATGTCAAAAACGGCATTTATGGTGAAATGTTTGTAGCGGCGATATTAGCAGGTACCTACATGTCCGAAGATATCGTTGAAATAATTAATATTGGGTTAAGTGAGATACCAGAGAAATGTCGTCTTGCTGAAGCAATCAATAAAACACTCTCGTGGTGCCAGGAACTGAATGATTGGGAAGCAGTTTGGAGTAAAATCAAAGCAGAATACGGTCATTATAGTGGCGTGCACACCATTAATAACGCTGCACTTGTTGTTCTAGGCTTATACTTTGGTACTTCTGACTTCGAGAAGGGAATTGTAGTTTCAGTACGAAGCGGCTGGGATACTGACTGTAACGGCGCAACAGTAGGCTCGATACTCGGGCTTAAAAACGGCGCCAAAGCTTTACCCAGAAAATGGATTGGGGTTTTAAATGATCGATTAATGTCCTCAGTACGCGAGTTCAATGATAATAAAATTTCCGAACTCGCACGCCGAACTTCGACAATTGCCCAACAGATTCTAGCGCTTCCAAATGAGGAATTAGGAACGGCATACTCATCAAAAGATGCTGATGATAATCCTTTCATAGGGAAATGGATCTTCGACTTAGGATTTGACCTGCAGACTGTGTATATCGAGCCAGATCTTTCTTGCATGCAAGAGGATCAGTATGGTCAGCGGCAGCGGCTGGACAATGCCAAAATAGAGGGCCGTAAAGTGTCTTTTGACTTCATCATCGAAAAAGCAGGGTTTGGTTTTGAAGCGCATTTTGAGGGGGAACTTTCAGGCAATACGATCCAAGGCACTGGTTCTGGTAGTGGATTTGATTTCGAAATGGGTGGAGAGAGAAGTTAGCGAAAACAAAGGGCGTTAGCTGAAACCACAACAAATAACCACCTATTCACTGGTTATTGCCAAATATAATCTTCTGTTTTTAGTAAGCTAGTCTCCGACCAATAGTCAACAAGACGAAAAGGCCAGTTCTGGGTGACGCGCCCTTCGCTATTTTTATACCAACTCTGAACACCGGGAACGCCCCAGGCGCGCCTATTGTTCGCCCGATCAATTCGTTCGGAGAATTTATCCATAACTTCCACACGCGGTTCCATCGAACGGTGCCCCTTGTCTAGTAATTCGTTGAGGCACTTTATTATATAATTCACCTGGCATTCCGAATGAAAAATGATGCTACCGCCATGAACTAAATTAGTATTCGGGCCATAAAGACAGAACAAATTAGGAAAGTTTGGTACTGTCATACCGAGATAAGCTTTTGGATTATTTCCCCAAAACTCGTGTAGCGACAAATTATCTCGCCCAATTATTTCCATGGGGGAGAGAAATTGGTCCGCTTGAAAGCCGGTCGCACAAATAATCACATCTGCGTCAATAGAATTACCCTCACTCAACTCGATGCCTTGAGGTGTTACTTGACTGATTGAATCTGTAATTAAATCTACATTATCCCGTTGTAGGGCCGCAAGCCACCTGCCATTGTCCCGCAGCGGTCTCTTTGCTCCAGGTGGATAGGTTGGGATTATTTTCTCTAGAAGACTGGTATCGTGGATTTGATTTGCCATGTATTCACTAATTGTTTTTCTAAGCTTCTCATTAATTGCGCTTACGGAACCATTTCCGCTCCAATTGTTGTCAACCTTTAGAGACTCAAGAAAGGCATCACAACCGGTCCAAAATAGCCAAAATCGATACCAATTAGCATAGTAAGGCAAATGCTTGAGTAACCATTGGTGTCCTTTATCAACTTCATCTTGGTAGTCTGGAGTTGGAAATAACCAGGGCGCAGACCGCTGAAAAACATAGGTATGCCGGGCCTTCTCGACAATCTCTGGCACAAGTTGAAAGGCGCTAGCACCACTCCCGATAACCGCAATTTTTTTGCCCCTTAAATCAATATGCTCATCCCAGTCAGCAGAATGCAGGAGACGTCCACCAAACTCAGTAAGTCCCTTAATGGCAGGCAGCTTTGGTCTATTGAGCTGCCCTACCGCAGATATCACTGAATGAAATGTCTCTCTTCTACCGTCACCTGTTTCTAGATTCCAACACCCGTTCTCTTCATATTGAATAGATTTAACATCACTCTTAAAGTTAATGTGCTGCCTGAGATCGTACTCAACAACAACCGACTTAAAGTAGTCCAGCAATTCATCACGCGGTGAAAAATTCGCAGACCAATCATGATTCGGTGCAAAAGAATAGCAATAGAAATGACTGGGAACGTCGACTCGACAGCCAGGATAACTGTTCTCTAGCCAAGTGCCGCCAACCTCTGCATTTTTCTCATAAATAACAAAGGGAATGCCAGCCTCCTTTAAATGAATAGCAGCTAGCAGTCCGGACATACCGGCACCGATAATCGCTACCCTCAGATCTGATGGCCGCCGAGCAGACGGGGCGCGATATTGATTAACTGGCTTGAGTAGAGACATTTGCTGCAGCATCATTGGTACGTATTCTCTAGGAACATTACCCTGAACCATAGTCTCCATCATGCGGTGAACTAAATCTGCTTTCGGCAACTCCTTATCAGCCGACTGATCGTTGTCCCGCAAAGCCTCGATGACCCTTAAGGACAATGGGATCAATCTTTCGCGCTCTAAACTCCCTGACGTTAAAAGAGATTGGTCATTGGTAAGCTGAACTAACGCCATATGTAAAGAGCGCACATGCGCTCCCTGCAAAGCAGATGTGATTTCAGAAACACTAGCGGTAATACACTCCGTTACATTGGGAGTAGCTATCGACATAACATAAGGTAATGGTCACAAATCCATTAGATTGCGCGCCTACCCCCACCGATAATAATTCCTCCACGATCACCAGTATGCTCGTCATTCTCCAGGATGGTTTTGCCGTTACATACCGTAGCTCTATAGCCCATCGCTCTCTGTAAGAGGCGGCTTGCGCCGCATGGGAAGTCATCTGAAATCTGTGGATGCCGCTCCGCAACACGTTCCATGTCAATCACATTGATGTCAGCTTTCATTCCTTGCTTAATGACACCTCTGTCATGGAGTCCCAAGACTTTTGCAGGGAGGCTGGTCATCTTTCGAATCGCTTCTGGGAGGGCAATTCGATTGGTGTCTCTCACCCAATGGCCTAGATAAAAACTTGACCATCCGGAGTCACAGATAGAGGTCACATGGGCACCCGCGTCGCCAAGCCCGGGTACAACCCAGTCTCTGGATAACAACTCATAGGTTTTCTCATATTCCATATTAAAGAAAGGAGCGTGAAACATTGTCTCGCCGTCACTTTCCAACATCCTTTCCAGCCAAAGTTGGGCACCACATTTATTCTGCAGCTTAGCTTCATTATAGAGGTTATCCTCTAAGTCACGAGTGTATTTCGGGCTTTCCCCAGCACCGAGCCAACACAGTCGTTTTGCCAGCGCATCACATTTCTCATTATCCTTCGCTTCGTTTATTAGTTTGTTACGAAACTCCTCATCCTTAATAGCTGCTAAACGCTCTGGGAAGGGCATGGCTCGCAATCGGTCCCAGGTTTGGGTAGAGAAAAAATACGAATTTTTCAGACCCGAAAGATTACCTCCGCGGCGAGGTACTGTGGTGCCAAATACGGGCAACCCATCCTGATGCATTTTGCCAACACATCGATCATAGCTATCAAGCAAACTCGGCTGATCTCCATAAATATCGGTGGTTGCGCTGAACAATAATCGATTGCCCCCCGTTATCATCGCCTGCTCAAAAATCTCCATCTCATGGTCAAATATTTCCCTTTTTACTCCTGGGGTATTTGCTATGATCTGCAAAATTCCGCTTTCGGCACCCACGGCTTTATTTATCTCAATCACTTCCTCCATGGGGGCAAGGGTGCCTGGGATCACTCTGCCGTCTGGGAGCTTATGCGCCCTCAATCGATTTGTTGAGAAGCCAATAGCACCCTGCCTTATTGATTCCGCAGCCAGGGCCGCCATTTCCTGCGTTTCCTCTTTCGTTGGATTCTCATCCACACCTCGCTCCCCCATAACGTAATAGCGAAGTGCGCTATGACCAACCATTCCAGCAACGTTGATACCCGGCTGATTTTTTTCTATCGAATCCAGATACTCTCCGTACGATTCCCAATCCCAAGGCAACCCCTCCAGAATTGTTTGACGTGGGATATCCTCTACAGACTCCATCATCTCTGCTAAAAACTGGTGACCATCAGGTCGCACAGGAGCAAAGCAAACACTGCAATTCCCCATAAGTGCAGTCGTTACTCCATGCCAACTGATCGAAGTCATCATCGGATCCCAACCAATCTGGGCGTCAAGATGCGTGTGCAAATCCATAAAACCTGGGGTAACGGCATGTCCCTCAGCACTTATTTCCCTAGCACCCTTTCCGGAGACACTTCCAACCTCGGTAATAACGTCACCATCAACTGCAACGTCACCTACAAAAGCAACCCCACCAGTTCCATCAACTATATTACCGTCTCGGATCACTAAATCATGACTCATATGAATTCCCTCACCCTAATTTGGACTGAACTAGGTCAAGATAGTTGGATATTGCTAAAAGGGCAAGCTAAGAGGTGCAAGTTTCTGCATGATTTTCGACTTGTAGTTGATCGATAAGGTATGATGCAAGCATCAGAAAATTAGGGAGAAACACTATGTCAACCAAGTCAAGGGCAGCTCTACTAGTTGAGGTTAATAAACCTTTGATCGTTGATGAAATTGGACTAGACGACCCTCAGGGAGGGGAAATCCTTGTAAAACTGTTTGCGACAGGTGTTTGTCACTCTCAGTTGCATCAAATTCATGGAACTATCCCCGGGGTTCGATTGCCAGGAATAATAGGCCATGAAGGAACTGGCGTAGTAATGAAAGTTGGAAGTGAGGTTACCCATCTAAAAGAAGGCGACCATTGCATGCTAACCTGGGTGCCAAGAGATGCCCAAGAAGATAGCCCGCCAGCTCCAGGAACACAATTCGAATGGCAAGGAAAACAATACCCCGCTGGCTCCTGTTATACCTGGTCCGAACATGCACTCATTAATGAGCAATTCGTCCTCCCCATGCCAAATGATATTTCAACTGCCTCAACTTCTATTGTTGGCTGTGCAACGGTTACAGGAGTTGGTGCGGTAATGGGAACAGCGCAGGTCAAAAAAGGACAATCCGTGGCGGTGATAGGAGTGGGTGGCGTTGGAATTAATGTCATAGCTGGCGCAAAAATAGCTGGTGCCAACCCTATAATTGCAGTCGATCTTGTCGATGAAAAACTTGAGTTCGCAAAAGAGTTCGGAGCCACACACACGATCAATGCTTCTACTAGTGATGCCGTAAAAGAAATTAAGGCACTGACCAATGGAGGCGCAGATTTTGCGTTTGACGCAATAGGCGGACCCGTGACCACACCACAGAGTCTCGCCGCCGTTCGCTCTGGTCGTCTCGGTTTGGATAGAGGCGGCGTTGCCGTCGTGGTTGGTATCCCTCAAGGTGAATTTACAATACCCAACTTCCAATTCCCGTTCGGAGAGAAATCACTTGTTGGCTCCTTCGGTGGTTCCAGTCATCCAGATGTAAATTATCCCCAATATATCAATTGGTATCAGAAGGGCGAGTTGCCGCTTGATAAAATGGTGACTACCACTTATACCAGTCTGGATGATATCAATGAAGCTGTGCGCGCACTTGCCGCGGGGGAAATTCGTGGACGATCCATCATAACTTATGAATAAACGATGGGAAGTAGATGGTCACAAAAACAAGAGCAGCAATAATAGTTGAATATGGCAAGCCGCTGGCCGTTGATGAGATTGTTCTTAAAGACCCTGGTGATTCTGAGGTTCTTGTTAAGTTTATTGCATCAGGAATTTGCCATTCTCAGCTTCATGCAATCAACAGTACTAAGGTTAAAATACCCTCCTTGCTCGGTCATGAAGGTACCGGGCTAGTAGTAAAAACTGGTAAAAATGTAAGTCATATCAAGGAGGGTGATCACTGCATCATCACTTGGGTCCCCAGAAATATTTCTATCGACAGTCCCATGCTAGAGCAAACCAGATATGAATTTCGGGGAGAAACACATCATGCGGGTGTTTACACCTGGGCTGAAAGTGCTTTAGTAAATGAACAGTTAGTCGTCCCTCTCAAAAAAGAGGTTCCGTCGGTCGCAACCGCAATTGTTGGTTGTGCGACAGTGACTGGGGTTGGCGCAGTTATGGGCTCCGCAAAGGTAAAAAGAGGGAGTTCCGTCGTGATAATTGGTGTGGGTGGAGTAGGCATCAATATTATCGCTGGCGCAAAAATTGCGGAGGCCCATCCTATTATTGCAGTGGATTTAACAGACAACAAACTATCATTTGCGGAACAGTTTGGGGCTACGCACACTATCAATGCTACCAAAGTCGATCCCGTAGAAGTCATACATCGCATTACGAACGGTGGCGCTGACTTTGCCTTCGACGCTATTGGCGGTCCCATCACGATTCCGCAGGCTTTGGCATCTGTTCGATCGGGAAGAGTTGGCGCTAAACGAGGAGGAACAGCGGTAGTTGTTGGTATTCCCACTGAGCCAGTCCTACTTCCGAGCGAGGCTTTTCCTGGCGGAGAGAAACACCTTATCGGGTCGGTTGGAGGTTCCAGTCAACCCGATAGGGATTACCCAAAGTACATTGATTGGTTTCGAAAAGGAGAGCTACCTCTCGACAAAATGATCACTAAGATTTACTCAGGTCTCGATGATATCAATGAAGGGGTTCGGGCGCTCGAAAAAGGGGAGATTCAGGGTCGATCAATCATAGTTTATTAGCGAGAGGTGCTGCAAAGAAGTCCGTACCCAGGGGTTGTAAGGAAAATAAAAACGCGTGGAGTTGCTAGCCTAGCGTCCCCATGTAAGAGACTAGGCACAATGTAATTAGGCAAATCAACACACTCTGAAATCAGTGCAAGCGACATAAAGTTTTGAGCTCCGAGGAAGAACGATTTAGACCGCTGTTAGCAATGGATAATCAATAATTGGCTCAGCTCGCATCTGCCCTCATGGTGGGCCAACGGAAATAATCGAAGCAGCATTCTCCCTCTTTCTTCGAATAAGTCGCCATTCAAACACGTCCCCAGAATTTCCCTTCAGAGAGCCGGCGCCTTCCCTTGACTTCTCTCCATTAACAAAAAAAGCCCAGAAAAAGTCCTCCCCAAGTCCCTCAATGCCGTTTATCGCGGTAACGAACTGACCGAACTCCTCAGTTTTGGTGCGAACATTGGCATGTCTTTCTAACGTTGATAGCGCCGATTCACCAGGGACAGCAGAATAGATAACCCGTTCACCATCTGCACTAATTAGCAAATCGCCATTAACCTGACTAGCGCAAGCGAAAAAAAGTATCGTACTGAGACTAATCCAAACTTTTATAACTTTTTCTAAAACCGTCACTTCCTAACTAAATAGCTAAATACCCAAATACCTAAACTGGACCTAACCATTGCAAATTACTTCATTAAACAAGTGCTTATTGATCTTGTTACTCGGCGCAAGTCTTACACAAATCTTCCTAGATTGTCATTCATCGGTGCTGCCACTGGATCGCCCCGGCTTAGGGTCTGGCGGGCCAAATATTGATCTTGGCTCTCCGAGGGAAGGCTAGAAGACTTAAGGACTAGAAATGGCAAAGTAACCCACATTCCTCCCTTGAATCCTTCAAATTAATCTGTTTCTGCCGCTGCTCGCAGGCGGAGGGGAGAAATAATACCAGTCAATAACCCGCACATTCTAATAATTGATAATCATTCTCATTAGTTATTGATAATCATTCTCGTTTAGATTACCCTCTGCTCTCTATTTCATTCATCCTCTATGGGGTTAAAAATGATTGTTCTTACCAAATTGCCTAAATTATTTGGGGCTCTTATCCTGCTTATATTTGTCGCCGCATGTGACAACAATGACAGTTCTGACCCATCTGGACCCGTCGACACAGACCAAGATGGTGTTCCGGATAATCTGGACGCTTTCCCTAACGACTTCAATGAAAGTGCCGATTCCGACGGAGATGGTGTTGGAGATCGAAGAGACGTATTTCCGAATGACGCATCCGAATCTGGCGATGGGGATCTAGACGGGACTGGCGATAATGCAGATAACTGTCCAGCAGTTTACAATCCTGATCAAGCAGACGCTGATGTAAATGGTGCCGGGGACGCATGTGACGCCATCACAACGACTTATGCCTTTACCAATGACACTTATGAAGCAGGTTCCAACTCGGTATCCTATACCGGACAAACTGCGAGACAGATGCTCATACTGGGTTTAGTAGATAGCTTGAATGCGTTGACAGAAAGACCGGGTGAATCGGTTGCCATTACCGACGAATTAAATATCTTCATTTATGGTGAGGGAATTGACTCTGTAGCACATGGTCGAACTGCGAAAGGCGGCGAACCCGTAATACCTGGCCCGACTTATGGCGATATTAGCTCTGGGAAGAACCTGCACAAAAAAATTGCTGGTGGCACACCAGCAGGCGAGGGTGAAACTGGACGCCTAATTGGTGACGAATTCTTCGGCTGGCAAGATGGCTTGGATGCAACACCCCTGCCTCTCGAATTGGTTGACTTGTGGATCAGTCGCACGGCAGCGCAAGCTAGCGACGGTACAAGCCCTACTGTTGCTGTTGTAGGAAATCCTGCAGCACCAGTCAGTAATGTGACTATTGACGCTCATGGAAGGAATTACCGACAGCTCCTACAAAAATTCTTGTTGGGTGCAGTTAACTTCTCGCAGGGAACAAACGACTACTTCCAGTCTAACTTCTCGGAGCAAGTGGCTTTGCGTGAAGGTCCAACTAAAAATTATACAGAGGCCGAACATAACTATGATGAGGCATTTGGATACTATGGTGCCGCTCGAGACATCCTAGACTACACCGATCTCGAAGCGCGAGCTAAATCCGGAAGGGATGCGTACAAAAACGGTTACCATGATTCGAATGGTGATGGTTCCATCGACCTCACCTCGGAGTATGTTTTGGGACATGCACAAAACTGTGCAAAAAGGGATGTTGGATCGGCCGGTGCGGCGAACCCAACTGATTTAAGTTCTGAAGTAATGCATGCCATGCTTGCAGGAAGAACTATCATTGCAGCGGGTTCAGCAGCAGGAAGTCTAACCGACGCCCAGTTAACAGCCCTTAATGCCCACATCGTCACAGCATCAAAAGCTTGGGAAAAATGTATTGCGGCGACTGCAATACATTATGTCAAAGATGTTCTAGAGGATATGGATGGGTTTACTGCTGATGGCGAGTTTGCTGATATAGCCAACTTTACTGATCTCGCGAAGCACTGGGGAGAGCTAAAAGGCTTCGCGCTAAGCTTGCAATTCAGTCCTTACTCACCTTTTCGCGATGGGACAGTGGACGGTATTACGCTAGATGATCTGAAAGCATTACTTGCGAATCTCGGTGATGCCCCTGTCCTCGCTGATGGATCACAAAATGGTGTCGCACCCTCGGGAACGGCGGCGGCGGCTATAAGCGCCTACAGGTCCAAACTAGAGTCGGTTCGTAATATTTTGACCACAGCTTATGGATTTGACACAGAGGTGGCCCAGAACTGGTAACCTTATATTTTAGTAAAATAACCAAGGGCACAGAAAATGTGCCCTTTTTTTTAGTCAATAAAGGTTTTTCGGCACATCTTGGAAGCAAGAACGAACGTATTTCACCCATTTAACGTTTGGGTGAGTAACCGAAAAATTAAACCCACTATCAGTGGAAACAAATAAAGATTTAGTCGAGGTCAACAATGATTAAGTTATTCACCCTTATAGCAGCGATTTCATTTGCCCTAGTAGGGTGTGGTGGGGGCGGCTCAGGCGGTTCGGAAAGCAGCCAACCTCCCATGATAAACTCGGGTTCAGAAACTGGTAGCAGCGACGCCAGCGGAAATAGCTCCAGCGCTGATGACTCCAGTAGCAACGAATCTAGCAGCGATGACTCCAGTGGCAGCGAATCTAGCAGCGATGACTCCAGTAGCGATGACTCTAGTGCGGGCACCATACTCCTTCTGGAAAACCTCGCGACAAACATATTTATTCCTAACTACACAGATGTCGCCAACAGTGCTGGAGCTTTGGCGAGCGAAAGCGGTGCTCTCGAAACCTATTGTTCCAGCATTGGTACAACTAATGAAGCTACCGCCCTCGCTGATGCTCAAAGTGCGTGGCGATCGGTTATGGCCGATATACAGGCAACAGAACTGCACGCCATAGGACCTGCAATTGCCAACGGTGAGACTCTGCGTAAAAGAATGCTGTCTTTCAGCGAAGGAGCCCTGAGTACTTGTGGCATCGATGAGATCGCTGTCTTAGCCTCCGAATCTGATTTCAATATAAGCAGCAGAGCCAGCAACCAACTGGGTATGGGAGCAGCAGGCTACTTACTTTTTAATGAAAACTTAAACCATTCATGTTCGACTCTCGTTCCAACAACTGCTGACTGGAACGCCTTATCAGAGAACGATCGAAAAGCTGCACGTTGCGAGGCAGCCAAAGTTATTGTTTCGGATGTCAAGAACGCGGCAGAGGCAATACAAACCGCGTGGAGCGCGAGTGGCGGGAATTTTATCGCAGAATTCACGGCAGAGGGAACCAGCGGCGAGTATCTCCAGGAAACGTCAGATGCACTTTTTTATATCGAAGTTGGAGGTAAAGACAAGAAGCTTGCTATACCGCTGGGGCTCAGGACTTGCACGAATAACTCCTGCCCCGAAACTGTGGAATCTAAATACAGTAAAAACTCATTGCAGAACATTAGGGACAACGCTGTATCGTTCTTGGAAATCTTCGAGGGCGGAGCGGGCAGAGGTTTTGATGATGTGATAAGTGAAGCAGGCTTTTCAGAGGTCAACCAGAGTATGCAGACTGCTGTCGCAGACGTAATCGCGGCAATAGACTCAATCGGAACACCTCTTTATGACCAGGCTCTCAGTATAGATAGTAGCTCGAAGGCGACCTCTTGTACGAATGCGTTCTCAAACCCAGGAACAATGGATGTAGACTTGCCGGCATGCTCGCTGAACGGCCTCATGAAGCGAATTACGGATCTAATGAAGATTGACTTCGTAACTATTGTGGGTGTAAATCTGCCAAGTGGGGTTCAATCGGACAACGACTGATGGTTAGAAACGCACTTTCATTTCCCTTTTCTTTTAGTCTAATACTAGCAGCCCTAGTCATAAACGCCTCGGCCTCCGAGAAGGAGAGCCTTGGCTACCTCGAAGAGATTGTCGTGATCGGCAGCCAAGATGAGGTTACAAAAATTGCAGGCTCCGGGTCCGTTATTGAGCAGAGCGAAATCGATCAGTTTGATCACATTGATCTTGGGCAATTATTAGGCTCCGTTCCAGGCATTTATATCCGAGAAGAAGATGGTTTTGGATTGCGGCCTAATATTGGTATTCGGGGAGCGACCAGCGACCGTAGCCAGAAAATCACTATCATGGAGGACGGCGTCTTAATTACGCCAGCGCCGTACTCCGCGCCAGCAGCCTACTACGTCCCCAACGCTTCGAGAGTGCATACTATAGAAGTGCTTAAGGGCGCCTCAGCAATCCAGCACGGACCTCATACGGTTGGAGGCTCACTAAACTTTGTAAGCGCCCCTATCCCCGATACAGGAACTGTCGAAATTGATTTAAGCAGGGGCACAGATAGTTTTTATAAATATCAGCTCGCAGCCGGTAAAAGGTATGGTGATTTCGGTATATTGTTAGATGGTTTAGTTTACGGCAGTAATGGTTTCAAATCCCTAGATGGCGGTGGAGATACAGGATTCCTTCGCTCAGATCTCGGCCTGAAAGTTAGCTGGCGACCCCAGACTAATCTTGAGCAGTTGCTAACCCTCAAACTCGGCCTCGGGAAAGAAGATGCTGATGAAACATATTTGGGCCTCACAGATGAGGACTTGAGAGAGAATGCTACGAGACGTTACCGTGCATCTCAGCTCGCTAATTTCACTTCCGACCACACCAAAGTTTTACTTAATTACGGGCTGGTGCTCAAAAATAGTTGGTTAATTAACCTAAAAGCATACTTCAACAAGTTCAATCGAGATTGGAATAAGCTAGACGGCTTTATCCTTGGTCCCGCCCTTCAAGCAGTGCTTGCTCGTCCAAATCAATTTAGAACACAGTATGCAATCCTTAAAGGCGAGACGAACTCTCGACCCATTGATTCGCAAATCCTTGATGTAACTAGTAATGACCGAAGCTACGAGTCTGCGGGCTTGCAGTTTTCACTATCACAAATGCAAGACCTTGGAGAGATCAACTTAGAGACCAAAATTGGCCTGCGACTGCACCACGATTTCGTCAAACGGCAACACTCGCCAGTTAGCTACCTAATGAGCGACGGAAAGTTAATTGCAACGGGAACCACCAGACCCTATAAAACTTGGAACAAAGCAGAGAGCGATGCCTACGCAGCATATATTTCTGAAACGCTGTCTTGGCGGCAGGTGTCAGTCGAGGTCGGAGCTAGGATCGAAAAAATTAAGGGAAAGAAAGTCAACTTTGCGACAGAGAGTGTTAGTGAATCGGAGCAAAAGTTCACCTCTCCCGGTCTAGGAATTGTTTATCGACTGAACGACAAAATAACATTTCTAGCGGGAGCATATCGCGGATATTCACCGGCAGGGCCAGGGTCGAATGTTAATCCAGAAAGAAGTCTCAACTATGAGTACGGCATAAGATACCGCGGCGATACAATGACTTTCGAGGCAATAGGTTTCCTCAGTGATTACCAGGAGCTGATAGGTAGATGCAGGGTCAGTGACTCAGACTGTAAGCCAGGGGAAGAATTCAATGGTGGGGAGGTAGAAATTTCAGGAGTAGAACTGTCATCTGGAATCACGGATATAGAGCTTGCTGGCCTCAACCTCTTCGTTAAGGGCACTTACACCTTCACCAAGTCTGCCTTTCAATCAACATTTCTGTCAGGCTTCTCGCAGTGGGGGCTGGTTAGGGAAAAGGATGAGCTACCTTATCTTCCTGAACACACGGGTCAGATAGGCCTTGGTGTCGAAGGAGAAAGCTGGAATGTAATCGGCAACGTAAAAATTCAGAGCAAAATGCGCGAAGAACCTGGACAAAATTCTGTCGAAGAGGGGCTCCACGCCGACGACTACGTCATTGCTGATGTGACAGTGAATTACTTCTATAACGATAAAACGACACTACAATTCATCGTACAAAATGCCTCCGATGAAGCCGTTATAATCGCCCACCGGCCCTTTGGCGCGCGTCCTAATCGTCCCAGGGCAGTTATTGGCAGGGTAAAATATCAATTTTAAAGCAGCCCTGAGGGAACTATAAACTTGGAAAATCTACTAGAGGGATTATTAGCACCGATTTTGTATCCTATGGACCCAGCCAAAAGGATCTATTGGGTATGTATTCTGAGTTCACTCCTCTTAGCCTCAATCGTCGTAACAATCCAACACAGAAAATTCGACCTTCGAAAACAATTACAGTCATTATTCAACTTTAACTATTGGTTTAACCAGTCTACAGCCCAGGATATTGCATGGATGTTCATCAACAGCGTTGTCAGGGTTTCTATTTTAATTCCAATTATTGGTAGTCACCTTTGGTTTACATTGGTGACAGGGCGTTTCCTTCAGAGTAATTTAGGGGATGCGCCAGAAGTCCAGCTTCCATGGTTCGCAATTGCTTCTCTTTACGCCTTGGTTTTTCTATTTTTTGAAGATTTAAGCAGGTATGGACTACATTTCATGATGCATCGGAATCGACTACTTTGGCGTTTCCACAGGGTTCATCACTCTGCAACAACTCTAACCCCTCTTACACTATTTCGGGTACATCCTGTAGAGAGCGTTGCATATTTTTTTCGCGGAACACTAGTGTTCGGCCTTGTCAGCGGAACATTCATATGGTTCTTTGGCCGACAGCTTTCCACTTTCGATATTTTGGGTGTAGACCTACTAGGATTCTTATTTAATGTTATCGGGGCAAATTTAAGACACTCTCACATCTGGCTTTCCTTTGGCAGAGTCGAAGCACTGTTCATAAGTCCTGCGCAACACCAAGTCCACCATAGTCGCTCTAACGGACATGCTAACTTAGGTACCTATCTGGCGCTCTGGGATCGTTTATTTAAAACTTGGAAACCTTCGGGTGAGACACCAATACGTGACTTTGGGGTTGAAAAATTCGGGACTTCAAAAACTCTAGTCGTCACTCATTGAAAATAATTGGTCTACCGCTTCAACGAGTCCGCTCTTTGTAAATAGCATCCCTCTTCTAGCACCAGCATTTGGCGCCTTAGTCGAATGCTCCATTCTCACATAGTTTAGCACTTATAAAGTTAGCTCCCGTCCGAGAACGCGTTCCAATAATTATAAGGATGTTCACGGCGGTGCTTTTCATAAGAGCTCCGAAACCCCTCTGCTCACGAGGGGCGGAAACCCAAGTAGTTAGCGGTCGGGTTTCCATAAAACCTAAGATTCCTGAGCTAATAAAAGCCTATGGCAACTACGGCTTAAACCATCTCACTTGTGGGCAATGACTATCCTACCTATAGTTTTGCCAGCAAAAATCTCTTCAATTGCTTTTGAAATTTGCTTGAGCTCAATTTCCTGGGCGATATCACTTAAGATATTGAGTTTCCAATCCGAAGCAAGTTTACCCCATATGTCTGTTTTCTTTGCAATTGGCAAATTAACGGAATCAACTCCCAGGACATTGATCCCTCGAAGAATAAAAGGCAGGACTGAAGCCTCAATTTTCGGTGAGGCAACTAGACCACAAACCGCTAGACTGCCACCGTAGCTCATCGATTTAATGAGATTCGATAAAATAGTTCCGCCTACTGTATCTACCCCATGTGCATAAGCTTCTGCTAACAGCGGTTTGCGATTGTTTTGCTCTAGCTCTTCCCTCATAACAATCTTCGAAACACCAAGGGATTTTAGATAATCTGATCTATCAGGCTTTCCAGTTATGGCAGTGACTTCAAAGCCAATTTTAGCGAGTAACGCCACAGCAACAGACCCAACGCCACCGGTGGATCCAGTGACGAATACTGGGCCATCTTTAGGTAAAGCCCCCATTCGTTCTAGTTTTTCCAAACTAAGAGCAGCTGTAAATCCGGCTGTCCCGAGAATCATTGATTCCTTTAAAGTTAACCCGGCTGGTAAAGGAGTTACCCAGTCAGCAGGAACCCTTACATACTCTCCAAAGCCTCCCGGAGTATTCATACCGAGATCGAAACCAATACAAATAACGGAGTCTCCCTCTTTAAAAGTGGGATTTGTTGAGCTCACAACCTTTCCAGCAGCATCAATACCAGGCGTATGGGGATAGCCCCGAGTCACGCCTGGCATACCCTTGGCTGATAAAGCATCCTTATAATTAAGTGACGAGTATGCAACCTTAATTAAAACTTCACCGTCAGGTAAATCCTCTATTGATCTCTCCACAAAGCTTTGGGAGTAACCGCCTTCAGTTTTTTCAACCCAAAATGCATTGAATAACGTCATTTCGTACCCCTACTCTAAAATTTCAGGATTAGCTAACGTTTCAGGTTTTACGCTTCCCTGCAATGCCTTTAGAAGGTTATCTGCCGTTTCGTAAGACATTCGTCTGGCGGCCTCTATCGAAACACCTGCACTGTGGGGACTGAGATAAATTTTCTGGTTTTTCAGAAATGGATGATCCGATGCTGGTGGTTCTGTCTCAAACACATCGACCCCAGCACCAGCGATTTTCTCTTCATTGAGGGCATCCTCAAGAGCCTGTTCGTGAATAATACCCCCTCGAGCACAATTGATCACAAAACTATCCCTCTTCATTGCGGATAGTTCATTTACCCCAATCATATATCGAGTTTGATCATTTAGTGGACAATGCACTGTTAGGAAATCAGTTTCAGGTAAAACTTTTCGGAAATCGTCTACTGGAACACATCCAGATTCCTCGATCAGTCCATTTGAAACATATGGATCCATGACGAAAACTTTCATATCGAAGGCCAGCGCCCGTTTAGCAAGACGAGTTCCAATACGACCAAAGCCCACAATTGTTAATACTTTATCCGCAATATCGACTGCAATTGGTGAGGTGCGCATTGCAAAATCAGAAGCTCGGGCTGCTGCATCATAAACACGCCCCCTCTTTGCTAAGGAAAGAACAAAGTACATCGTATGTTCCGCGACAGAGACTGCATTGGCATGAATGGCCAGTAACATTGGAATACCGCGAAGAGTCAGCGATGGAACATGGATGTTATCGTATCCTACACCATGTCTTGAAACAGCTCGAAGATCTGTCGCCGCCGCTAAAACATTTTCTGTAAGCTTCGCCGAGCGCACGGCAATACCTTCTACACCCCTAACTGCTGCAACAAGCGCCTCCTCGCTAAGCTCCTCAGGAGTGATCAATTCCACCTCCGAATTACCATGGAACAGAGCCTGACCCACTGGTTGTAAAGGTTCGGTCATTAAAACTTTCAATTGCTTTCCCCAACAGAAATAAAGAATTGAAGAGCATACCGAGTTGCGTACATCACAACAACTAGCTCGCCTACAGGAGAACAGCTATCGCACAAGACCTAAATAGTTTAGCTTTGGTGGTTGCTAATTCGTTCTTACCGTCATTCAGCGTAACGAATCATTTAAAATCTCAGGCGCGATACCGTGCTCTAAACTTCCGTTGGCCCCTCCCCTATTTTCCGAATCCGTATTGCTTATAACTAAAGCTCTAATAGTAAATCTTTGGCCACACCAAATTCCCATGGATTGGTATATAACGATTCATGTCTTTGAAACTATTCTCTTTTACAACCACCAAGGCAATGGTTTTCAGCAGGCCTTTACTTAAACTCTTTTACCCCTGCCTATCTGTAATACCTCTCTCCATTGAGGGCAGGCTAATGTTAAGATCTTCCGATGTTTATAAAGAGAAATCCCAAAGGACGGCTTTGGCATTTTTCCAAGGAATGCTATGCGTAAATTAGTTAGGATTTTTTTTATCATAATTTTTGCCTCATCCTTTGGTTTAGAGGGTACTGCTAGTCCGCCTAACATATTGTGGATTTATGTGGACGATCAATCTCCCTGGTACAGTAGTTACGGGGATGAAGTTGTAGAAACCCCAAATATAGACGAACTTGCGAGCCAGGGAGTTCTATTTGAACGAGCCTACGCACCCACTCCAGTTTGCGCCCCTACACGCTCAGCGATAATAACAGGTGCTTACACTATAAGGACTGGGACTCACGATATGCGCTCGGGGCGTATTTCTGAATATCAAATCTACTTGCCAGAGCCTATAACAACAGTTCCCCAAATTTTTCGTAAAGCAGACTATGAAACTTACAACGGAACCAAGGATGACTACAATTTCTCGTACAGACGATCCGATCTTTATACTATTCCACGGAATCTTCCTCGCGAGCTTGTTTATAGTAGAGAAAGCGGCGGCGGCTACGGCAAGAATGTAAAAGGTCCCCAGGGGGCAGGAGATTGGCGAGACGTTCCGAAAAATCAGGCCTTTTTTGGGCAGATGCAAGTCTCCGGAGGTAAATCAGTAACAAATATTAAAGAGGTACTGTCCGATTATGGTATCCGACCGATTACTGCAAAGGATGTAGAAGTACCACGACAATACCCCGACACTCCATTGGTTCGCGAACATATTGCCAAACACTACATGAGCATTCAAAGGACGGACCAAGAGGTCGGAGAAACTATTGCGAGGTTAAAAGCAGATGGGCTTTGGGAAAATACCATTATTTTTCTGTTCAGTGATCATGGCTCAGACCTACCTCGCAGCAAACAGTATTGCTACATAGAGGGTTTGCACGTACCACTTATTATTGTAGCTCCCGGTATGCAAGAAAAAGTTAAACCGGGTACCCGGCGCTCTGACATTGTCGACTTGCTAGATATTACGGCAACGTCTCTGGCGCTAGCTGATATTCCCGTTCCCGATTATATGGATTCAAAAAATCTGTTTTCGGAACACTACTCGAGAAAATACGTTTTTTCCTCAGCAGACCGTATGTCTAACGTAATTGATCGAGTTCGCTCTGTGATATCTCCTCGTTATCACTACCTTCGAAATTTTAAGACCGATCGCCCGCTAATCAACTGGGGGCCATATGAAATGATCGCACTCTCTCGTAATGAACCTAGTGTTTATTTAGAAATTAGGAAGTTATACGAGGAAGGCAAATTAACCCCCGCGCAAGCCGCGCCCTATGGTCCTAGAGTTGCAGAGGAACTTTACGATCTTGCAAATGATCCTAACGAACTGATCAATCTTGCTGGCGATCCCGCATATCAAAAGACGCTTGACGAGATGAGGGCACAACTCGAGGGATGGATTGAAGAGACAGACGATAAGGGACAGTACCCTAGATCTGAAGCAGCAATGGACGAGATTCGCGGGAGGTACCCAGAATCGTGGCTGAAAAGCCCCGAGTTCATTGGCTCTGATATTTAACGCTTTTTTTGTTTATGGCTGACAAGTCATGCAACTTAATTTCGAACAACTTCGACCATTTTTTTCCTGTAACGAATAATCTATCTTGATCTCGATCATATGCGATCCCGTTTAAAACCTGATTATTAGACTTTTTTTCTGGATAAAGTTTGGACAGATCAATCTCTCCAATCACCTCTCCCGTCTCTGGATCCACTCTTATAATTAGGTCTGTTTGCCAAATATTGGCAAATATTTCATTTTTAATATATTCCAGCTCATTGATTTTGCCAATCTCAAGAGATTCCCGGGTCACAATAATTCGGCGAGTCTCTCTATGTGTGATGGGATCGATAAAGTAAATCATAGAGGATCCATCACTTAAAATAAGTTCTTTTCCATTATCTGTAAGTCCCCAGGGATTCAATTTTCCCTCCCCATATCTGTAGGCAAAAGGCTCTAGATATTCAAAGGAATTGAAATCATAAACAAAGCCTACTCCGCTCTGCCAAGTCAATTGATAAAGTTTCCCTTTATGAAGGGTTAAACCTTCGCCAAAATGTTCCGGCGCCAGATTCTTTATCCTTAAAATCTTACCTGTTTCAAGCTCGATTTCTCTCAACGAAGAGTGACCATTTAAGCCGGTACTTTCATATAATCTTCCATGCTCAAAAATAAGTCCTTGGGTGAAAGCTTGCGGATCATGAGGATAGACCTTTACGACAGAGAAACCATACTGCCGAGATACAGAATCAGCTAACATGTCCGGAATCCAGACCACCAATAATATCGCCCAGAGATAGTATTTTGCTGTTAACATACTGATATCTTGTAACACGAGCTACCTCGCTAACTTATCTTTAGATATGCAATCAGAACACCAAAAACCCCATGATTTTGCGGTCAGGTCATGCCATAGCGAAGCCGATCACTGTGGGCCGAGCAATAAATCTGTTGATTGGTTATTGTTACTCTCTAGCATAACAATCGCAGTTCTTTATGTAACGCACTGGCAGTTCTCCCCAAGAATCAGCGGACTAAACTGGTTACAAACCGCATCGCATTCCGTTTTCGAATTGATGAATAGCACATGGTGGGCTATTTTAACTGGAATCATCATGATTTCGATTCTTGGACGAATTCCGAGAGAGTTTGTAATGAGCGCGCTTGGAAATAAACTTGGCGTGGCGGGTATTATCCGAGCGACGTTAGCGGGCGTACTCCTAGACCTTTGTAGTCATGGTGTTCTCATGGTTGGCTCCAAACTTTATGAACGAGGGGCAAGTATTGGACAAGTAGTAGCTTTTTTAATTTCCAGTCCGTGGAACTCACTATCACTAACACTCATCTTAATCACGCTTATTGGATTAACTTGGACCTTAGGTTTTATCCTGCTCTCAATGCTGATTGCTGTTATAACTGGCATGATATTTGAGTTACTTGTTGAAAGGAACGTGCTACCGAAAAATCCTCAAACCTTTCATGTACCAGAAGATTGGAAATTTTGGGCTGAAGCTCGATCCCAGTGGAAGAAAGCAAAAATCAATGTGACCAATGTTCTTCAGATGTTGACCGATGGAATTTCTCAGTCGCGGATGATAGTGCGTTGGCTACTTTTCGGCGTATGTCTAGCTTCATTTCTCCGCGCGCTTATTCCGGCAGAACTTTTCGCCACAATCCTCGGACCCACGATTATTGGTCTGGGTATTACTGTGCTATCTGCAACTCTCATCGAAATTTGCTCTGAGGGATCGACCCCCATCGCCGCCGACATCCTCAACCGAGCTAATGCTCCTGGCAATAGTTTTGCCTTCCTAATGGGTGGTGTCGCAACCGACTACACCGAGGTTATGATTCTAAGGGAAACTACAAGGTCTTGGAGGATTGCGCTTTTCCTGCCCATAATATGTCTACCTCAAGTGGTCTTGTTGGCATGGATCATAAATCTTGCTCATGTCTCAAATCTATAAAATAACCAGGCTACTCGACAAGCACTGATAACATTCCCCAATGAAATGTTCTGAGACATCCCCATTCCACTTTTAATAATCTGCACAGCTTCTTTGCTTAAGAATTGAGAAGAGAAATTCTCAAATCACACGCCAGCAAAAGATCTGGGCTATCCTTTATTACCAAAAGTAAGTGATAGGCTTCGGGCTGAAATAAAGAAAACTCACCGTTTCCTTGCAATCGCGAAGGACCAACAAAAAAATGGCCTTTCATAAATTAATTTTCAATTAAATTTACGATTACTCCCGCGTTTGCGATGATTATTGAGTCACCATTCTCGGTAGGAATCTCAAGGCCACCTTTGCAAACATTCACTGAAACAGTACCATAAGGTAGAGCTCTGGCCACTCTTTCACGATCCACCGAATCGGGATCAGGAACACCAATCATCAAATCAATTTGCATGTCTTTCGCATGCTTTCCTTGGTGGTTAAAGAAATGAAGACTAGAATGATGAATCGCATCAAAAACTGCTCTTTCAGCGGCAACCGTTTGATCAGCCCCATGAACATCAGTACCCATCCCCATTTCAGTGATGTAGCGATTTTTCATAATATTCTCAAAAAACTGCAGGTAGGCTTTGTAAACTGTAAAAAAACTTTTTCCGGCCTTTGTAACAGATCAAACATTTCACCCCATGTGATAAAATTTTAATCATAGAGTTCTTGTCTACAATAAGTTTCACTTCGGGAACCTCTTAAAGGCCTTTAGTTTGGGGTAAGCTACAGCCAATTACAAACTACGAATAAAAAATGGGCATATGCTACCTAATATAGAGAACAAACAACTTAGCCACACCTATAAAGGGGGGAATCGGGCACTAAGTGATATTAATTTATCCTTTGATCGTGGCTTGTTTGGGCTCCTTGGACCTAATGGGACAGGGAAAAGCACACTGATGAAAATTCTATGCACGCTTTTAATGCCGACAGAAGGTCAAGTCTCGATCTGTGGTAACGACGTGACTATCGATCCCATTGCCGTTCGTAAACAGTTAGGCTATCTGCCACAGGAATTTGGTGCTTGGCGGAACTACCGCACAGAAGAAGTACTGGACATTCTTGCTCGTTTCTCGGGTATAACTGACAATAGACTCCGCCGTGATGCGATTATTAGAGTTCTTGACGAGGTAGGTCTTGGAGCAGTTGCCGATCGAAAGGTTAAAAAGCTCTCTGGAGGTATGCTTCGAAGGTTAGGTATTGCTCAAGCGCTAATCCACGAGCCAAGGGTTATAATTGTTGATGAACCGACGGTAGGCCTCGATCCAGAAGAAAGGATTCGTTTTCGAAATGTCCTCTCCGACCTAGGACAGGATAGGACAGTCCTTCTCTCGACGCATATCGTGGCCGACCTTGGTAGTGCCTGCAAAGCAATTGCTCTACTAAATGCCGGTAGAATTGTTTTCCAAGGACCCCCTAGTGAGCTTGTTGTCGCCGCGACAGGTCGGGTCTTTCAGTCATCTATTACTGACGCCGAGCTAGATGAATATGAGGAAAAGTATGACCTCGTATCGACGAACCTAAGTGGCGATAAAATTATCGTTCGAGGGATCGCAGATAAAAACGGACTTCCGAAAAATGCGGACCTGGTTACCGAACCGACTCTGGAAGAGAGCTACCTTGCGTTTATGACAAGCGATGTGCTAACAGAGAATCACCCCAGTGAGAAAAGGATATGAAATTAAGTATCTCAATGATTTCTGCAGTTGCTCGTGCAGAAATTGTTTGCACCCGTCGCTTGGGACGCTACTGGCTTTTTTCTCTCTTGGCCCTACTCTCCTGCATTCTAATGTTTGCCCTCTACACCCTCTCGCATGATTTAACCTCCTCGCAAGCAGCAACATTAGCGGCTAATTCGCCACGGTATATGATCGGCGTATCGAGCTATTTCATGACAATGCTATTTCTTGTAGGAGCATTGTTCATCGCATTTGACGTCAGGGCACGAGATGTGAGGGAGCGAATTTCAGATGTGCTTGATACTCACCCATTCACCAATTTTGAATTTTTGATTGGCAAATTGATCGGGATCGCATTCGTAGTTTGGATTCCAATTCCACTGATCATATTTTCGTTCCAGATATTTGGGGCTGTCGCGATAGTGATGGAACTTCCCATCGGCCAATTGATAGAACCATGGTCTATCTTGGGCTATCTTTGGTCCTCTTTAACAGCATTATTCCTATGGACAGCATTAATCATTCTTTTGTCGGTTATGCTAAAAAATCGTTTTTTAGTAGCCCTTGTAGGAGGTGGTCTCGCACTACTTCAATTCTGGATAGCCACAAGTCAACCAGTCTATCTAACAGGACTAACAACGATATTACCGAATTTGGAACTAGCCTCTGATATCCTACCAAGAGCGTTTCCAGATCATGAGATTATAAGATTAATCAGTCATTGGATTTTCGCGTTGTCTCTAATCATATTCGCCGCGCGGCTTTACCCACGCCGAGATAATGATCTAATAAGCCCGCTGCATGGCCTGATCTTATTCGCAATCGCGAGCGTTGCACTCACTTACTTTAGTTACAACCACCTCCAAACAGTAAACCAGTCGGATAAATGGAGTACCGTACACAAAGCAAAAAGTCTCGAACCGTTTGGTGATATGCAGTCCTTGTCTGGAAGTATTGAGTTAGATCGAAGCGAGGGTATCCGCATTGACATAGCGCTAGAAATCTTTACCGATCAGGAATTAAGCTTTCTCATCCTAACCCTTAATCCGGGTATTGAAATAACGCAACTTAAGGTAAATAGCGTCAGCCCAAAATGGACCCACCAGGATGGTTTACTTGAAATAGAGTACCAACTTCCTGCACAGGGCACGGCCTTAATATCCTTAGAAGGTGAAGGAAAACCAGATGAATACTTTGGCTATCTTAATACCTCCTATAACTTCATGAAGGCTTTGCCGAACGAGGTGGAGATTTTCTTTCTAGGATATAAAACTAGTATTTTCCATCGCGAATACGTAGCGATGACGCCAGGTGGGCACTGGTTACCCTCGACTGGTACAGATTTACCACATGATGATCCTCGCTCACGTCCTAATGACTATTTTAAGCTTGATTTGGAAGTCATCGTCCCTCAGGACTGGATTGTCGCAGGACCAGGGAAAAGCGAGCTATTGAAAAATGAAGGAGACTTTTCCCACTATCGATTTAATCCAAGCAACCCGATACCGCAGATTGGATTACTTGCTTCCAGCTTCAAAAGAAGAGGGTTCGAAGCAGCGGGAATTCATTTTGAAGTACTTTACTGGCCAGAGCATGAAAAGAATTTCTCTTTATTTGAACCTTCAGGCAAAAAGCTTAAGGAAAGAATCGGTGAAATCTTCACAGCGGCTCAAGACAGTGGTTATCCCTACCCCTATGAAGCCTTAACCGTCGTTGAAACACCGAACATACTAAGAGGTTACGGCGGGGGTTGGCGAATGGATACAACGCAATCCATGCCCGGGATTATGATGCTTCGAGAAAATAGCTTTCCTGCTGCGCGATTTAATTTCGATTCTGACGTCTATGAAGAGCAGGAGGGTGGTTTAGCTGTCGCTCAAGTAAAAATTCTCGAGCGCTTTTTTGAAAATGACTTTAGCGGAGGTAATCCTTTTACTGGGTTAGCGAGGCATTTTTCAACTTTTCAGACGAGCGCAATTGGAGAAGGAGCGCATGCAATAAACTTCATAATAGAAGATATGACTAGCATGGTTCTATCAAAAAAAAGAGGTTACTTTTCAGCACATGAGTTTCAATTTGCTGGCCCTCTTCGAGGCCAAGTAATAACGTCAATGCCATACCTAAAGCACTTGTCAATATCGCAAATTCTAATTGATACCATAACCGATCGCCCCTCTGTTTGGGATAGAGCGTTAGGTAATTCCCTTGCCTCTTTAGAACCTCAAGATGATCCAGCACAAGTGCTTAATGTACTTACTTTGAAAGGACAAGCTATCACTGATGCTATACTAGGAGGCCTTGGTTACGATGAGTCAGAACGTCTAATTAGTGGGTTAGTTACACGCTTTAGGGGGGAGCATTTTACCGCAGAGGATTTGTCATCCTTAGCAAATGAATTAGCAATAGAACTTGAGCCCTTACTAGGTGATTGGCTTCATGACACAGCTCTACCCGGTTTTTTGGTTTCAAGCTCTAAGACCATTCGCCTTAAAGATGATCAACAAGGTAAACCTCGTTATCAAACAACTATGCACGTGCGTAATGATGAACCCGCACCAGGATTAGCGAGCCTCGCGTATCAGTGGGGTGCCAGAAAAGGTAACATCCGTTGGGACGGAACGCGGCCTTATAGGATACCAGGGAAGTCATCGATCGAAATCGGTATTGTAACCTCGTCACCAATACATCAGATTTACTTTCAACCTTCGCTCTCACTAAATCGCGAAAATATACCAATACAAGTAAACCGACCAAATGCGCGAAACCAAAGGGACTTGCCACCCTTCAATGGGAGTCGACCTAGTGATTGGCAACCTCCGCTGACCTCAGATATCGTTATCGATGACCTTGATCAAGGTTTCTCAATCGAGAGTGATAGGCTGATTCCTGCGGAAAAGCAATATAATGGACCTGGTGGATCGGGCCGGCTGAAGATTGATATGGATCAAGGACTCCCGCAACACCACGCAATCTTCGGAAATCCCGAAATCTGGAGCCGTGCAAAAGATGATAGAAGCTGGGGAAAATATCGTCGCACTCATGCTCTGGTAAAAAGTGGCGAGGGCGATCAATACGCAACCTTTGAAGCGAAGCTTCCTCATGCAGGAGAATGGAGGCTTTCTTACTATCTTGCCCCACGATTCGCCAACGGCATCCAGAAAAAACAAAAGCTTGATAAGATGGCGGTTTCAAAGAAAGGCCAAGAAAGCTGGAATGGAGGAACAGAGAGGGCTCGAGCAATCTATCAGCAAAACCTAGTAGGCCAGTTCTCTATCTCTCTCCTGTTAGATGGTATAGCCCAAAAGATTGAGTTTGATGGTAACGTTGCTACACCAGGATGGAACGATCTTGGCGACTTCAATCTACCGGCCGGAAAAATAAGCCTGAGGATATCAGATGATAATTCTGGCGCTATAGTAGTGGCAGACGCGATCCGTTGGCGGCCTATCGGAGGAGCGCAATCCTCCGAGCGAAACCTAACCCAGGAACAAGTGGTTGGTGAAAAAGGAGTAGCAAAAATTGATTAGACGGACAGCGCTATCAGTCATATTGTTAATATTAACAGGCTGTGGGCAGCCAACGAACACACCAGCTATAGACTTCCTGATTCCTGTTGAAGTTACAGAAATTAAAACCGACACCGTTGAGGACATAATCTTTACAACTGGAACTGTGCGAACACGAGAGCATATCGCTCTTACGATACAAACACCTGGGTTTCTGGTTCTTGGCCAAAATCTGCAAGGGATCAGACTCGCAGAGGGCATGTCGGTAAACACTGGTGATTTGATTGCTCAGGTTGTTGGAGAAGACGCTAGACTTGCAGCGGGAATAGAAGCAACGCGAGAACACCTAGAATCTGCGAGAGCTGAATTAGAACGTCGCCAGCAATTGTTCAAACAAAGACTTATCTCAGAGGCGGAAGTTTGGGCTGCTAGAACCCATTACGAAGACCGTCTCCATGCCTATGAAACTAGTCAACGTACTTTCGAGAAGAGCCGTATCATTACGCCTATCGATGGTACAATTTTAGAGCTTGCGAGAGATTCCAACGGACAGCCTATAGCCGACGGACAAACGGTCAACCAGGGGATGAGTGTCGCAAGAATAGCCCCACTCGATAAACTGATTGCTGATCTCGAACTGGTGGGGCCAGAATATGCACGAGTAGAGGTTGGCCAGAAAGTACGTATAAGCCATTACGCTTTTGCTAACCGAGCCTTCGAAGGTATCATCATTCGACTTTCACCCACAATCGATCCAAACACACGAACTTTTCGTGCTGAAGTTGAGATAGCCAATGATGAAAAGCTGTTAAGACCCGGTATGTTTATTCAGGCTGGAATCGTCGCAAGACAAGCTCAGGATGTCATTGTTGTCCCCAGAAATGGTATAACTCAGAGAGGTGGTCGTAATGTGGTATTCGCAATTCAAGGCCAGCGCGCAGTTCAGAGAGACGTCTCACTAGGTCTCGCCGATGATCTGCAGTTTGAGGTTTTGCAAGGCTTGCGCGCCGGAGATCGAATAGCTGTTCGCACTCTCGATACACTTACTGACGGTACGCGGATACGAGTAATAACCCAGTGAGTTTTGCTGAAAGTGTTGCTGCACTGTCTGCGCGCAGACCGGTAGCTATTAGCGTAACGGCAATAGCGGTTGCGCTAGTAGGCTGGTTATCTTGGCAGCAACTCCCCGTCGACCTGTTACCTGATATACAAAGTCCCACTATTGCAGTATCGATAAGCGCAGGAGACCGACCACCCACGGAAATGGAGCGACTTTATGGGGAACAATTAGAACAACGTTTGTTCACAGTCCAAGGTATCCGTGAAATCACTCAAGTGGCGCGAACCGGAAAACTTTTGGCGACAATTATTTTCGATTGGGAAGCAAATATAGACATTGGGCTGATAGAAGTTCAAAAGGCTCTCGGCCCTATTGGTTTGGATACTGCAGTAGATGACATTATAGTCAGGCGCTTTGATCCTCGTCAGATGCCGGTCCTAAATTACGGTCTTGTTTCTCCTGACGGCAAACTTGATCTTGCAGAAATACGCCAACTCGCGCGACGACAGATTGGCCCAAATTTAGAACAATTGACAGGCATCGCAGAGGTCCGGGTCACAGGCGGCAGAGAGAAAGAAATCCGAATTCAACTGGACAACTACAAGCTCGATACATTTAAAGTTACTCTGGCTCAGGTTGAACAGCGGCTTCAAGCGGAGAACCTCGACTATAACGCGGGTACTTTAGATGAGGAGTCTCAGATATTTCTCGTAAGAGGCCTTTCTCGGCTTGATCAAGCAAGCGATATTACTCAAGTAGTTGTGAAATATATAACTGCTGGAGATGGTAGTCAGCAAGCTATTAGAATCTCTGATATTGGTACCGTAAATCTCATCGACCAAGACTTCGACCACCTTGTAAGAGTAAACGGATTAGAAGGAATTGGCTTAGCAGTCTACAAAGAAGCCGGCGCTAATACCGTCGAAGTATCGAGCTTAGTGCATAAAGCAATGCTAAATCTCAGTCTCGACCTACCTAATATTCGGCTCATCGAAATAAACGATAGTGCCGCGCTTGTGAAGGACGCGCTTGCCGATCTTCAGCTCGCCGCAGGCGCCGGAATCTTATTAGCACTATTGATCCTTGCTCTATTTCTGCGATCACCAGGGGCGATGCTCGTTGTTTCTGCCGCTATACCCGTATCTCTCCTAGCGGCTCTATTTGTCATGGGATTCAGTTCACAGACTCTAAATATCGTTACCCTTGCAGGATTGGCTCTTGGTGCCGGTATGCTAGTTGATAATGCAATCGTCGTTGTTGAAAGTATCTACCGAAGGTTTTCTGAGGGAGAGCCTCCCATTGAAGCGGCATCAAGTGGAACAGGTCAAGTTGCGGGGGCTATTGCAGTATCTACGCTAACAACATGCGTTGTTTTTCTGCCCGTAATTTTCATACAAGGGATGGCTGCTCGATTAATCGAAGGGATCGCATTTACAGTTATTGCATCTTTAGTAGCGTCCCTCGTGGTCGCTCTGATGCTGATACCTGCTCTCGCCAAATGGTTCATGCCGAAAACCATCGATAGATCTGAGAGCAGTTTTACAAAATATCGACTTCAGCTCGAAAAAATAGTTAGAAGATTATTGGAGAGACCGGAGAAAACAGTATCCATCGCAATTTTAGCCGCGGGGCTGGCTATCTTCTCTTTAATACAACTTGGAACCGAATTGCTACCCTCTGCCGATCCCAGGCAATTCTCCCTAAGAATTGTTGGCACCCCCGGCCAAAAAGTAGAATCGACCTCTCGCATTGTTGAAGGAGTCGAATCGATGATGAGTAAAGTAAATGGTAACAACCTTGAAGCGATGTTATCAGAGATCGGTCGCTTACCCGAGGACTCGAGACTAGTTCGCATGGAATCAACGGGGGAAAACACTGCAAAGATTACTATTCGATTGAGTGATGAGGGATTACCCGGTAAGAAAATCGCCGAATATCTCACGCCCCATCTCGCCACAATGGAGTCGATAGAGGCCGATTGGCAAATTGGCTCAGGCGCAATCGCAAACGCGCTTGGAGAGATTGGACCTGCCGTCGTTGTCGAGGTATCGGGGCAGGCTTTACCAGACCTGAGAAGAGCAACCGAAATT
Organism: Pseudomonadota bacterium; assembly: GCA_036337195.1. Lineage (GTDB taxonomy): Bacteria > Pseudomonadota > Gammaproteobacteria > Pseudomonadales > Azotimanducaceae > UBA7455. Next base: position 12,895 of record JAYZES010000006.1, on the reverse strand, counting down.
GTACGGCAAAGGCTTTCCAATTTGACTGAACTTTGGAACGTGCGCTCCTCGTTTGAGGATGGTCCACCGGAGCTACGAATAGTTCTTAATCAACCAATGGCTGATGCGCTTGGTATTGACCTGGGCACTTTGACCCGAGTCTTAGAGACAAGCTTAGATGGTAGAGAAATTACGGTACTTTCGAATGGTGATGAAGATCAACCTGTGAGACTTAGGATGAATCAAGCAACACGCGAATCTCTGAAAGAAATCATCTTTCGCTCCAATCAGGGCCAAAAAATAACGGTTGGTGAAATCGCCAGTTTTGAAGAGGTCAAGGGTGCAAGAGAAATTTTTCGAAGAGACCAACGCAGAACAGCAACCGTTACGGCAGAAATCTCTAATCTGGTTGAATATCCAACGGCTCTGATCGCGGTTAAAAAAGCCTTAGAGGAACCCCTATTGCCAGGGATCAGGGCAGAGCTTCGAGGAGAAGAGGCGGAGCGTGTTAAAACAGTAAAGGAGCTCAAACTTGCGGGAACTTTAGCAATAATTTTAGTCCTTATGGTGCTCGCAGGATCATTTGAGTCCTTTGTTCACCCCGTTACAGTATTGTCTGCGATTCCTCTTTCTTTAATCGGCGTTGCTTTAGCTCTCCTCCCAATGGGATCACCAATTGGCGTTATGGCCATTATGGGGCTAATTGTCCTCGCGGGTGTAGCAGTCAATGACGCCGTATTGCTCCTAGCCACGGCTCGTCAACTTATGTCTAAAGGAGAAAATAGACGTGATGCACTTGTTAATGCCGCGGGTATAAGACTAAGACCAATAATAATGACTACTTTGACGACTGTCATAGTCCTATTACCCCTCGTTTTTGGGACCGGAGAGGGGGTCTCCTTACGCGCCCCAATGGCAATCACAATAATTAGTGGAATTATCGCATCTACTATTGGGTCACTTCTCGTGCTGCCATGCATTTATCTGCTGCTTGATCGATTGACGAAGAAGCGCCCGTAATGTCCTTCCTCATGCTTTCCATTCGTCGCCCAGTTGCTGTGGCGATGTTTTATAGCGGAATTTTACTTCTGGGAGGAATAGCGTACCAGAGAATCCCTGTGGAGTTATTCCCCAGATTGGTTGGGAGCGAAATCAATATAAACTTCTATCGCCCTGGGAGTAATCCAGAGGTAATCGAAAGAGAAATTTTATTACCGCTCCAAGCGAAGATCTCGACCATGTCAGGGATTGCTGAAACAAGAGGGCAGATCCGAGGATCAAATGGACAATTTACAGTCCGCTTTGATCCCAAAATTGATATCAGGATTCGTGAGTTAGAATTACAACGCACCATCATAGAGTTACAACGTAATCAACCACAGGGCACCTCACTTAGTGTTAGTTCTGCTGGAACGCAGGCGATTTCCGAATTAGCGATGGTCCTCTACATCGTGGGTGAGGAAATTGATAGTGAGAATGCTCTATATGATATTGCTGATCAAAGGATTGCACCCAGATTCTCTTCAATGTCTGGAGTAAGTCAAGCTATGGCCGTGGGTGGTTCAAAACCTCAAGTTACAGTCTCTGTAGATCCAATTCGGACCACTGCACTCGGATTTACCGTTGATAGCGTCATTACAATGGTTCGCAATACCTTAGGACGCGCCCAGTATACAGGCAGTCTAAATGGTGCAATGGGACAAACATCAGTGATACTCGATGGAAGGCCGTTGGACCTATACTCCCTTTCTAATCGACGTATTGAAAGTAATAAACCCGCCCTTTTGCATCACACAAGCGAGATTACCCTAGGACCGGGTCCGGAAAATGGATTATTCCGCGTTAATGGTCAACCATCAGTTGGCCTGATTATATATCAGGATCAAGAATCTAATCTCATACGTCTCGGAAAAAACCTTCGGTCTCGTGTAGCGGAAGTTAAAAAGGAACTCAATTCACAAGGTATAGATCTTGTTATAGGCTTTGACGCTGCTGAAACCATTGAAACCCAGATTGCATATCTGTCAAAGCTTGGCGGCTCAGGATTCTTAGTTGCTTTGGTCATACTATTTTTGTTTCTTCGACAATGGCGTGCCGTAGCTGTAGTTGGCTTAGCTGTTCCAGTAAGTCTTACGGCCGCGTTAGCATTTTTATACTCGTTTGGCCAAACGCTTAACTTAGTCTCACTTTTTGGTTTGATGCTGGCAATTGGTCTCGTAGTTGACAATAGTGTCGTCGTTTTTGAAGCCATCCAGAGACAATTGGAGCGAGGACAAGATATCGCAACTGCAGTCAATAAAGGTTTAAGCAGAACGGTTAGGGCGATTCTCGCTGCAAGCACAACCACCGCAATCGTATTCTTACCGATTGTACTGATAGATATTGAAGACCCTATGATCCTTCAATCAGTCACTATTTTAAGTCTTTCTATTCTTTTACCTCTTGCCGGTTCCCTAATGGTAGCAGTTGGTTTGGTGCCTCTACTCGCGCACTATCTTGCCGCTCCCGCTGCTGCTCAACGAATTAGCATCGCAAAAGCTAGACGAATACAAAGCGGTAACCTCGTGCCCCCGGACCAAGCTAAGTTACTTTTTAGTAGAATCGTGGCGGAAGCTCTAAGATATCCATCAACTTGGATTGTATGCACAGTAGCTGCTATTTTGCTCACCGGTGCAATCGCGTTACCTTGGGTCAGTACCAACGGTAATACTGACCAAGCTAGCGAGCCCGATATTATTCAGCTCACTGCAAGGTTCCCTTCTAATAGATCGCTAGAGGTAGCAAGTGAAGCCATAACAATTTTAGAAAATGTGTTACTGGAAGATCCCTTCGTGGAGTCTGTTCAAAGTCAAGTAGACGAAAATGGTGGCTCACTAACTATTCGCCTTATAGATAGAGACGAACGACCAGAGGACTTTAAGGCTCAAGCTGTGCGCAGTAAAGTGTATGAAGCAGCTCGAAACGTAAAGGGAGGTTTACAGATCCTTCGTCCTGGCGATGAAAATGCTGGTGGCGGGGGTAGCAAAAGTTCCCGCGATGCTTTTGGAGGAACTCCAACGGAAATCCTGCTTTCTGGACCCGATAGCGAGGTGCTGCTAGCTCTCGCGGAAAGTGTAGAATCCCAATTGGAATCAACTCCTCTGATATCCAGCGCGTGGACAAACATTCAACCTGGTATGAGTGAGTTTTGGATAGAGCCAATCGGACCGGTATTCGAATCTTTAGGTCTGACTTTTAGTCAAGTCTTACCTTTACTGCAACTAGCAGGACGGGAAGGTCAACAGATGCCAATCGGCTTTGTGCTTAGCAATGGTAGGGAATTACCAGTCTTCGTTACCCGAAAAGATGCTCGTGTGAAGAATACCGGCATTCGCGATTTCACTAGAATGCGAGTTCAAACGCCGGCTGGAGTGATGCCCGTCAATGCGCTAGCTACTATGAGTCAGATGCCACCACCAACGGTTATATCTCACCATAATGGGCGAAGAGAAGTAAGCGTCATGTATCGACTTCGTGATGATATTCCTGAAACCGGACCAACACGACTTAGTATTGAAAGAGAGATTTCGGAATTAGTCCGAGCGATTCCAAAACCCAGTGGGGTGAGTATCGAAACAACAGCAACCGACGATACAGAAATTTGGTTCAAAAGGATTAGTGTGCCCGCGGTTGCTTTGCTTTTCCTGGTGCTAGCTACTGTCTTCGAATCGCTTACGCTACCATTATTGATACTCCTGGCGTTACCACTAACTATACTCGGCGCTATTTGGGCTCTTGCATTCGCAGGTATTTCATTTGAGTTAATGGCGGCGATGGGAGCGATTGTTCTCGTTGGTCTTACCGTTAACCCTGCGATACTTATAGTAGACAGAATACAGCAACTTATAAGAGAAAGTCATTGGAGCACCGGTGCCGCAGCACTTAAAGCAGTGAAAGAGCGCACGAGACCAGTTTTAATGACCTCTACAACAACCATAGCTGGACTATGGCCGCTAGCTCTTGTGACGGGAAGAGAAAATGAAATCTGGCCGCCCTTTGCCACAGTGGTTATAGGGGGACTAGTGACCTCCAGCTTATTAACTCTAGTTCTTATTCCGGTTGGCTGCATTCTATTAAAGAAAGTAGATGACTTCTTCAGTCGCGCAGGCCCTTGGCTTGTTCTACTCTGGATTGGCTCCACACTTATCAGTATGGCATTTCTTGTATGGACCGAAACTTTGACGAATCTACCATGGCAGATAATCAGTATGCTGCTGATTGGTAGTACATATTTAGCAATGATTATGCTGGTATTGCGTCCAAAACAAGTACCGAAGCTGAATCTAGTTAACGGTTGTCCAAAACTGACTGTAACCCATTTACATAAGCAATACGGAACATCAGGACCTCTTAAAACCGCTTTACTGGCTCCAAAAATCTATGCGCGAAAAGTTATTTCTCGAGGAGGGAAGGTATTTCTCCCTTCGGACGCACGTGACCGGTTTGTACCATTAGCCCTAGGCATTCTCGGATCTAGTATCCTTGCGATAATGGTTCAATCTGCTCATTGGGAACTATTTTTTTGGATATTGGCGGGTTTCTTCCTAATGCGTCTATTTACCGAATTTAAACGATTTAGCGGATATGTTACTGATGAAGGAAAAGCACTTCTTACTAAACGTGAAGAGAGGGTCATATGCGCAGTACCTTGGTTCGTTATTGTTTCCTATTTACTATTTTTTGAGATCAACTTCTCTGTGCAAGATGAGCTAAAACCCAATATCTATTTCGTTGTTGTAATAGCTGCTTTAATCATCTTAGTAGCCCAAGGTATGCGACGGAGTGCCGAAAAACAATCGCAAGGACTTCTCCCCAGACGAATCACGACCGGTAGAATGAAAGGGCTCGTCAATTCATGGCGCCGATTATCAGCGCGACTGGCTGGTCTAGATCTCCCCGATGATTCCATTGTTGCATTGTCAGGTCTGAACTTTGAAATAGAGAGAGGAATGGTTGGTATTCTCGGACCGAATGGGGCTGGTAAAACCACACTCCTAAGGCAATTAGCAGGCATACTAAGCCCAACGCGCGGGACGATACGTTACGGAGGCATTCAACTAAAGAGCATAAAACGTTACCTTTCAAACTGGATAGGCTATCTACCACAAGACATCGGGCTACCCGCAAGTCTATCGATAGCGGACTATCTCTATTGGTATGCATCTCTTTATGGAATTCCTTCGAATGAGAGAAAAAAAAGGGTGGAGGACTTATTAAGCGAGGTCGAACTTTCTGATAAGAGAGATGAAAACATTTCTAAACTCTCAGGAGGAATGCAGCAACGGGTGGCTATTGCCCGGACTCTACTACGTATGCCTCCTGTAATAATTGTTGATGAACCAACGGTTGGTCTTGATCCCAGAGAAAGAATTCGGGTTAGAAATTTGTTGAGTAAACTCGCCCACAATAAAATTGTCCTTATCTCTACGCATGTTGTGGAAGATGTGGCAGCTGCTTGCGAACGGGTTCTTGTAGTTTCAAAAGGTCGTTTAGTCTTCGATGGCTCCACCGAAGATCTTGCTGAGCAAGCGACAGGTAAGGTTTGGGAGGTAAAAACCCAACCAGGAAACGAACTTATTGTCTCCCCCACATCGATTCGAACCCACGAAACACCCTCAGCAGATGGAGGAACTATCCATCGAATTCTCACTGATGATCAAATTAAAGACGCAAAATCAAAAGATGCAACATTAGAGGATGGTTACATTTGGCTCCTATCTCAGAAGGATATTTCAACCTAATTATGAACCTAAAAATCAGCTTTCACTTTATATATTACGCGACGGTTGCCTTAGCGGGATATCGCTTCTGGTTTTTACCCTTCCTGGCTTTGCTCTGGATTATATTCCAGTATTTCTTGTGGATTTATAATGGAGAAAAAATAATTAGTCTCGTGACCATCCAGCATACATTTATTGGAATACCCTTAACAGCAATAGCTATATTTTTTGGCGTACGGATTATCGCTGGAGAAATAGACGACAGAAGTCTAGAGATTGCGTTTACTATACCTGGTGGCTCTGAACGACTTTGGTTAGCTAAGCTTTTTTCTGCTTTTCTTATTCTACTGTTTACCACGGTAAGCTTATCATTATTGGTGTGTACCTTTTTTAAACCTTTCCCGTTGGGCATGATCTACGGTGTGCTTCAAGATGCATGTTTTTATATGATTTTAGCAATGGCAATGGGCGCTTTTTTTCGTAACACGAGCACGGGGGTTATTGGGATACTTCCAATATTAGGTTTGAATATGTTTTTAACGGATTTTGGTGATAATCAAATACGTTTCCTTCCCTTTTTCAACCCTCACGTATTGTTAGATTCAACTAGTAGCTCAACGACAATAGATGGAGGCTTCACCAGTCCAAAGGAGCTCCTAGCGTGGACCATCCAAAACAGAATTCTCATGGCCTTACTTATTGTTTTCACCCTCCTGCTGGCTTTTATGAGAGCGAACAAACGTGAAATCATGCTTGATGGGATCTAGGCAGTCTCTGAGCTATTTGCTCACTCTCTCTTTTTTTTCTGGAGTTTTTGTCGATGGAGAGGCCTTTTCAAGATCTGCGAAAGCACTTTGGCTGATCCCCCCAACGGTGGCTCTAGATTTTTTTTTACGTACTCGTAATTTCTTCATTTCAGCTCCGACAATACCTTTTTTGCTTTAGAAACTATTTCCTCTAGTTATTCTCGAGTTTCTGAAACATGATTTTTCGGTCAACGAACTGTTGATTTTTAATAGTTTCTATTATAGCCACAAATATAGAAAATTAAGACCCTATCCTCGTCGACAAAACCCTCAAGTTCAGCGGTATCGAGACCGAGAATGGCGAGAATCACGTAATATCGAGATAGTGGACATTACCTTGTAGGGGGCAGGAGCCTTGGATATCCGGAGCAGCTGCGCAATATCATCCTTGATCTGTATTAGGAACAGACTCTAAAAACGTTGGGCGACTTAACAGACCCCAAAATTTTTATTCTTGTTCCTTCATGGGCCCTCACCTCTGCAAAAAAATATGGCTCTGGTTTATGGATAAGTCCTTATAAACATCTCTTAAACCATTTGGCCACTTGACTTCTATACGATCAATGGTGCTAGCAGTGCCTAAACCGAAAGTTAAGGGTAATTCAACCTGGGTTAAATAACTTCGCGAGGGCATTAAAGTCCTTGTCTGCTCTATGCCACCCGCATAAACAACAACCTCGGCTCCAATCGCCTCTGGGTTTGGTGGTTTACCGACTAGAGCAACTCGAATCCAATGGTTTTGAGTTATCTGATCATTACGGAGGAGAACAAATGCTCCCCCCGTCTGGGTTATTGCAAGGTCAGTATCACCGTCGCCATCAATGTCTGCATAGCTTGCTCCTCGACCTACAAATTTCATGGATCCCAAAGAGTCACCGGCTGGCTGATACGTTCTTGAACACCTATCACCACAATTCCAAAATATGTGTAGTGGCTGTTCGTAATACTGGCTACTTTGTACACGATTTATTTCGGGTTCCACGTGCCCATTTGCTGCTATGAGATCAAGCCGTCCGTCCAAGTCAAGATCCACAAATACAGTGCCGAATGTGAGGGCTTTGCGACTGTAGGCCCCTATCCCAGCGACAATAGAGTCGTCGCTAAAAATACTGTCTGGCCCTCGCTTCACGTAGAACGATGACATCTCGTTCGAGAAATTTCCAATCGTAACCCCAAGCCGCTCATCGTTAGCGTAGTAAGCTGCATCAATACCCATCGCTCCGGTAGCAGACCCACTATTATCAAAGGCTAAGCCATAGGAAACTCCGGACTCCTCAAACTTCCCATTACGTTGATTAATAAAAAGAAAATTGCGAACCGTATCGTTAGCTACGATGACATCAAGCCATCCATCGCCATTTACATCTAGTGGATGAACAGCAAGCCCTTTACCAACTGGTGCCCCTGATAACTCACTTGTAACCTGAACGCCCGCATCTGCCGAAACATCAGAAAACTTGCCACCGTCGTTACGATAAAGTACTGAATTGGTGCCCGCAAAATCAGTAGGAGGACCGTAAGCGCTACCTAGTCCCGTCAATCTATAGTCCACCGATTCGTTTATTGTCTTCGACCAAACTACATAATTACAAACAAAAAGATCCAAATCACCGTCGCGATCAAAATCGAAAAATGCTGCACTCGTACTCCAGCTCTCCTCAGAGCCGGCGACACCCTGCGTTTGCGTAACATCCTTAAAATGATTGCCGCCGATATTCTTCAGAAGAAGATTTGAGCCAACCGCCGTCAAAAATATGTCGCTCCATCCATCACCATCATAATCTCCCACGGCGACACCCATACCGTAATTCTCAAGTTTTAAGCCTGTTTGCTCTGTCACATCCTCGAAGGTGCCATCTCCATTTCCTTGGTAAAGCTTGGAACTTACCCCCTCACTGGACTGTTCCTGCCAAGGCCAATTTGTTGAATTAATGAGCAAAAGATCTTGGTGTGTATCGTTATTATAGTCGAAAAATGCAACTCCCCCTCCCATAGTCTCAGGTAACATTCGACTCCCATAAGCTCCATTCGTATGGAAAAACTCAATGCCAGATTGTGCAGTTATATCGGTCAGCAGAATCGTTGGAGCGACTGCTACTGCCCTCGGTCGTGGACCAGTCACCTCAGCCTCATCGACCTGGATTTCCTCTTCCTTCCCGCCAAGCAAAATCACGCTAATGATAATAACTAATGCAATTAAGGCCGAAACTGATGACGAAAGTATCAAAGCTCTTCGTATGACATTCTCATCATTCTCCATAGTGGCGCCTGCGCAAATCATAAATAACTATGCTTTCAGCCGCGTTATTTGCAGCTGGATCGTTTCGTCTTGCTTTCGTTATAGCAAGATCTCGAGCATTATCATCCACGCGGTATTCTTTGTGCAGCTTTCGATGTTTCGTTGCAAGATCGTTACTACCCTCCAGAGCATACAACTGGGAGAGTCCATAATGCGCAACTACGTTTTCGGGATCTAAAGCTAGAGTAGCCATGTAGTGAGCTTCCGCCTTATCTCGCCAAATTTCATTTCTCTTGTCTGTCTTCGACTTTTCGAAAAAGGCCTGAGCCAGCTGATTTTGTAGCCTGTAATCTAGCGAAAAATCGAAGCCTCGCTGACGAGCATCATTAAATTGTGTCCTAACCAACATTTGAAGTCCTTCTATTGCCGCATCAAACTCACCATTTTGCATATCAACCAACGCAGAGAACCAAGCAACTGACCAAGGGTATGCTCCCTTTTGTGCAGCCTCGTTTAAAAAGAGGGCCGCCTCCTCCAATCTGCCTTCTTTTATGTAGAGTCGTGATAAATTTAACGGCCCTTCTGGTCTACCTAGCTCTCTTACCTTTTGGAAGGCCACCTCCGCTTGCCGGAACGCGCCTTTTCTAAGCATTCCGATCCCATAATCGTTCCAGCGTTGCCACAACCTCTCGCCGGCAGGGATTTTCTTCGCAGAAAATTCGACAGAATCTTCTGCGATAGTAACTATTGGCAAGTCATTGGTAGTAAATTCCTCCCCCTGAAATGCCTTTAAATATTTTGTATCAAACTTACGATACTTAAGCCTAGCGGTCACTGAAATGTCACCTTTCGAGGCTTCGGGAATCTCAAGCCGATAATGTATGGTGTCGGAAGAACCCGGAGGTATCTGGTGATCATATAATTTGGTGAAGATGTCTTCAGCGTTTCTTCTATCAATGCGATTCCCGTCTCGATCCAGTACATAAGCATTAATAAAGTGAGAAAGTGGGTCTAGACGCCCATCTTTTACGTCGATTAGTCCACTGTTACCAATTATTTCATCATCTTGAGTTGCTATTACTTCCAACCAAACCTGATTCGAGTCTGCCGTACCCTCTGTAAATAGGTGTCCAACCGTCAAAGATCGAACGACAATGTCTAAAACGTAGATTTCACCGGGCTTTAAAGATGGTACCTCTGGCCGAATCGGAGCAACAATGGGGGCATCAATATCGACCCCCCCTCTGATCCCAAAAATATCGACCCGAAGGGAGTCCTTCAGCATCTTCTCATGGGCACGATTAACCTCTTTCGACATCCCCAGTAGAAATGGTATCGCTGTATTTGCTGCCGGAAATTGATGTCCGTGGACCGTTAGCAAGTTACTCTCGTCGTTTATAGCTGCGCCAAAGTCTTCAGAGTTTAGAAGAGGCATGTGGCACTCTGCACAGTTATCGACTGCTCTATCGGGATAATAAAAACTTTGTACACCGTGCCCGGATACCCCACTCAGAAGAAATGAGTCATAGTGGTTTTGTCCACGCAGCCACTTATACTTATTCAAGGCCTCAGGAATGTGGACCTTGTGGCAAGTGCCACAAAATTCTGAAGTCTTGTGAAGTGGTTTTAAAAAGCTTTCTTTATGTAACTGGGGTTTACCTTTTATTAGTAATCCATTGACGAAGGCTAGATACTTATTTTCGGAAAATGCAAACGGGTATTCCTCTGGGGCAGATATAACATAATCCGCGTTCCCGCGCGGACTACCCAATTGCTCTATCGCATGACACGAAACACAAGTAATACCTGCGTGGGCCGTTGGATGGTTTTCATCGTCAAAGTCAACCTCATCAAAGGCGCCAGAGAATAGTGGAACAGGATCATGGCAACCTGCACAAAATCTCGAGGCTTGTACATCGCCGTCATTTAAAAACGCTGCATTTCGAGTGTTCCTTACCGAGAACAAATATGCGGGGTTATTAAACGAAGAAAAACGATGCGCACTCACTGCCCACTGTGAATGAATGTCGGAATGACAGGTTGCACAATATTCATCGCGCATCAATGCATCTGATGAAATTATCCGGCCCGTGTCAGTACGCGCAAGTGAAGGTAAAAAGTTTCCTTCAGGCGCAGGTTTCATCGGCGCATCAGCAAAGATAAAAACACCAAGGCTTATTGCTAAACTTAAGGATGCGACTACCCCTCCCACCTTCCACCGAATTCGAGGGCCTGCCAGCCGATGCATTACAAACAACCAACAAGCAAGAACAGGGGTGATCACGTGCGTCCAGTAAATCAATAGCCGTTTGCTGGGGTGTTGTATCTCAAAACCAGGTAAGCCACGAGTTAACAGAATACCGGAGACTAAAAGCATGATTACCACTACAAACAGCAATAATCCTAGTTTGACAGCAAGTCTATTTGGTCGATTGATTGCTTTCCTCAAGTGAATAGCAATAAAGATGATCGTTGGAATTATCACGACGAAGCCCAGGACTAAATGGGCTAGAAACGCGTATTGATAAAATTCTCCCTGGTAGTTGGCCTTGGGTTCGCTAATTTGTCCTGTGTTATCACTCTCAGCTATCCCTTCGGACCATTCGAGCAAAGTAACACTGCTCAGATAAACTGAATCAACAAATAGAATCGCAAAGAGAAAGAAAAGCACCACTAAAAGCTTGCGGAGCCTAGGACTGATAACGGATTTATCTACCTGGCTCATGTCTTTAGCTTAAAACCCTTCCTGAAACCTTACATTATACTTCGAATGCAAGATTTCGCGGCGAGCGGCATCAGCATAAACGGGATCTGGTAAGGGGGAGACCGTTTCACCGTCTTTCGTATAAAGATCCATGTCCTTAGCCCAACCACGAAAATCCAGTACGAAATGCCGGTTCAGTCCCTCAGTTGGGGGATGCAATACCGGAAACTCTAGATGTAGCTCCTCTCCGCCGCCAATGATTGCAACCGCACCATCAAGCTCTCTAACTAATTCGGTAGCATCCCCTAACGCAGTGTAAAAGCCTCGCTGAAACTTCGTGTCCCAATACGGAGTCCGCTTCTCATAGTTATAGCTAGGGGCTTTCTGAGAACTATTAGTCCTCTGGGGGAATCCAATTCTGTTTACTTTGACCAAATCAGGCTTCACGATGTGATGGGTTATCTCCGTATCGCTAACTTCATAGACAATTTGTAGCTTATCCCAATATATCTCCATATTTGACGACAATCTAAGCGCCGAAGTACCCTCCCTTATTTTTTTTAAGGGCAGGGTCATTTGACGAGGCATACCAGCGGGATAACCAAACTCCCGGACTAATGGGTACCAGTTTCCAGTCTGATCTCTCGCCTCAATAGATACCGTACGATAGCGAAGCCCCGCCTGCCAAGCAGCGAAAACTGTTTGGGAGTAAGGATATTCTACCCAGCCATCCGCTACAAGGGTCGCTCCATTGGCTTTTATAGGTACCGAAAATTCAAGGGTTAGTTGCTGATCCTCTTCCAAGAGCCCTATAAAACGATTGTCTAATTTACCAGGATCGGGCGCTTTTTGATCTACACTTGCTAGTAACGGTGTAACTTCAAGACCACTTTTATTAAAGACACGATTTGGGACCACGTTCTCTTTGAAGATAATGGGTCGACCTGTGACCCCGTTACCCATACGCTCATCAAGCACCATTGAGTAACCATTTGGCAAGTCGTAGGCGTGGATCGTTGCCGCATCCAGGTAAGCGTTTTCTTCCATGGGCTCTGTAAGCTTTATGTGATAGCTGCCATTACGCTCCTGTATTATATTTTGTCCAAGAAGGTAGCGTTCGAAAGGTCGAGGTTCCGCATATTTTCCCGGAGACAAAAAGAAACCGATTCCAGCAACGCCGAGCACATCAGTAATGAATCTGTATTCATTCCCATCCCATACAAAAATGACAGGACAACTAGCCAACTGACGCTGTGTTTCAGCGATCTCGTGTAATTTCCCTGATAGAAGATCAATTTCAGTTTGGGTGACCCCATCTGACCACGAAAGTGCGATATAGTCAGCGCGGCTGTGTCCTCCCAGTCCAAAAGAGAGAGGCATAAGGCTTTGACCCGGTCCGGAATGAGAA
>JAYZES010000005.1:0-62998 GCA_036337195.1 Pseudomonadota bacterium | reverse complement strand
TGATTGCACGGCAACCAGCGTGCCCGGTGTCTTTGCAGCAGGTGATGTTGCTGATCAGATTTACCGCCAGGCCGTTACCTCAGCTGGATTCGGTTGCATGGCTGCGCTCGATGCCGAAAAGTACTTAGACGAACAAGATATGAAGTACATAAGTCCAAGAGCAGCCTCCTGACCTTTATGGGACAAATCCCCATCCTAGAAAAGGACAATATTTTTTTCCCCCCTGTAGAGAACGCGCTAGAACATCCAGAAGGCCTTTTGGCTGCCGGCGGAGATCTATCGGTTGCTCGACTAGAAGCTGCCTACCGACAAGGGATTTTTCCATGGTTCGATGATCATCAACCCATTCTGTGGTGGTGTCCAAATCCCAGAGCAGTTATTTTTACTGATCAATTCAAACCTTCTCGAAGCCTGCTTAAACTCCTACGAAAACATCGCTTTACCATCTGTGTAAATTCAGCTTTTGACGCAGTAATCGAAGCTTGCAGTGGGCCACGTTACGGGAATCCTGGAACGTGGATAACGCCGGATATGAAGGTGGCTTACAAAGCAATGCATAGAATTGGTTTAGCGCATTCCATTGAGTGTTATCGAGAGGGTTTGCTAGTAGGGGGATTATATGGAATAAGTATTGGCAATCTTTTTTTTGGTGAATCGATGTTCCACCACGAGACTGACGCTTCCAAAGTTGCTTTCGCCCATTTGGTCCGTCTTATGCGGGACCAAAATTGTCCCTTAATCGATTGTCAAATTGGGAATTCGCACCTTACTAGTCTGGGCGCGGTTGAGATACCTAGAAAAAATTTCCTTGAATATTTGCAGGACTTAAAAAGTCAACAAGAAATTGATTGGCGGGCACTACCAGAAAAACTTCCTCCATGGTAACTTACTCCCCACCCTCGGTAGTTTACAAAGTGACTGACTTAGCAGACTTACGATTCTTCAAAACACCTGAACATGATTGTAGCTATCTGCCTCAAAAAAAAGCAGTTACCCTATTTCTCGACCCTGAGTTATCTGTTGATACAGAAACATACTCGTCGCTCTCCTACTCCGGTTTTCGCCGCAGTGGATCTCATATCTACCGTCCCTTCTGTCAATCCTGCCGAGCATGTATCCCAGCTAGAGTGCCATCAAGTAAGTTCAAACCAAAGCGTCGCCATTTGAGAGCAATAAAACGAAATACTGACTTGTCTGTCTCTACTACCAAACCAAAATATACCGCTGAATACTTCGATCTCTATAAGCGTTATATCAACGAACGTCATAGGGATGGAGATATGTATCCGGCGAATATCGAACAATTCACTTCTTTCCTTGTGGATGGACGTAGGGAGGGGGTATTCTATGAATTCCGAGATAATCGCAATAAATTAATATCTGTCGCAGTTGCCGACAGACTTACAAATGGACTTTCCGCCATTTATACGTTTTTTGACCCAGATGCGAAGACTCGGAGCTTAGGGATGTTTGCCATACTATGGCTTATTGAAAAAGCGCAAAGAGAGCAACTTAGCCATGTGTATCTTGGTTATTGGATAAAAGATAGCCAAAAAATGGAGTACAAAATAAACTATAAACCCTTAGAGCTTTACGTTAACGGAAAATGGATTACAGTTGCCTAACATGGCCACCTAGCGCTTGAAAATATTTTCAGGCAAAATGCTTCCCGTTATTTTCCAAGAGATTGTAGATGGCGAAAGAAGAGCAGATACAGATGTCTGGTACCGTGATAGACACTCTACCAAACACCATGTTCCGTGTGGAACTAGAAAATGGGCATGTGGTCACTGCTCACATTTCCGGTAAGATGCGGAAAAATTACATAAAAATTTTGACTGGAGACTCCGTCCAGGTCGAACTCACCCCCTACGATCTATCTAAGGGAAGGATCACTTTTAGGGAGTAACGGCGGTCTCGGCATCCTCTATCTGCAATACCAAGTCTTCATCTTTCACCGTCACTCGCACGACGCCGCCATTAGAAGAAAGCCTCCCAAAAAGTATATCTTCTGCCAAGTCTTTCTTAATTTTTGTTTGGATAAGACGTTGCATCGGGCGCGCTCCCATCGCTTTGTCATACCCGTTATCTACTAACCATTCTCTCGCTGAATCATCAATTTCCAGCACGACCTTTTTATCGTCCAACTGCGCCTGGACCTCAACTAAAAACTTGTCGGCCACGCTCTTAATCACGTTTCTCGGGAGGGAATCAAATTGGATGACAGCGTCTAGGCGGTTTCTGAATTCTGGTGTAAATGTCTTTTTTAAAACCTCCATACCATCGGTTGAATTATCCTGCGTCTCAAAACCAACCGAGCCGCGACTCATCTCTTGCGCGCCAGCATTACTGGTCATCACCAGTACGACATTGCGAAAATCGGCCTGCCGGCCGTTGTTATCAGTCAGCGTTGCGTGATCCATTATCTGCAGTAACAGATTGAACACATCTGGGTGAGCTTTTTCTATCTCATCCAATAAAAGCACGCAATGTGGTTTCTTTGTTATGGCTTCCGTTAATTGCCCTCCTTGGTCGAAGCCGACGTAACCTGGCGGTGCCCCGATTAAGCGGCTGACATTGAGTCGTTCCATATATTCTGACATGTCGAAACGAACAAGCTCAATCCCCATGATTTTGGCCAGCTGTCTACACACTTCTGTCTTACCCACTCCTGTCGGACCAGAGAATAAAAATGATCCAATGGGTTTGTCCCCCTCTCTCAAACCAGCCCTGGCCAACTTAATCGCACTCGCCAGATTATCAATCGCTTGATCTTGCCCGAAAATGACCATTTTTAGGTCAGAATCAAGATTACGTAGCGCCTCCTTGTCAGTTGCCGAGACACTAGCCGACGGAATACGCGCGATCTTTGCGACAATCTTCTCGATATCAGCAACAGAGATTTGTTTTTTCCTTTTCGATGCCGGTTGCAGCTGCTGAAACGCACCAACCTCATCTATGATATCGATAGCCTTATCAGGCATAAAACGGTCGTTTATATAACGTTGCGCGAGTTCTGCCGCAACTCTCAGGGCCTTATCGCTGTACTTTAGCTTATGATATTCCTCGAAACGCGACTTGAGACCTTTCAAAATCTGATATGTATCTTCGACGCTGGGCTCCTCGACATCGACCTTCTGGAACCTACGCGACAAAGCCCTGTCCTTGTCGAAAATTCCTCTATACTCCTGGTATGTAGTTGACCCAATACAGCGCAGTTGCCCGGAGGCCAACAAAGGTTTCAGAAGATTTGAAGCGTCCATTACGCCCCCAGAGGCTGCTCCAGCTCCAATAATAGTGTGTATCTCGTCTATAAAGAGAATTTGGTTCTGATGTTCCTTCAGCTCGTTAAGGAGATTCTTCAACCGCTTCTCGAAATCACCTCGATATTTCGTTCCCGCCAAAAGGGCTCCTAGATCAAGCGAAAAAACCTGCGAATCCCTAATAACTTCAGGAACTTGCCCATCAACTATCATCTTTGCAAGTCCCTCAGCGATCGCCGTTTTCCCTACACCTGACTCTCCGACAAGAAGCGGATTATTTTTTCTGCGCCTTGAGAGAATTTGCACAACGCGCTCGATCTCCGGCGCTCTTCCGATGAGCGGATCAATCAAACCTTTTTTAGCCTGACCATTCAGATTAGTTGCGTAAGCTTCTAAAGCGCTTTCCCTTGAACTGTCCTGCCCCTCTTCTTCAGCAGAATTTTCTTTGAGCCCTTTGCCTTCTTCAGCCTCCGCAGGGCCATGAGAAATATAATTTACGACATCCACGCGGTTTATACCCTGTTCTTTGAGCAAGAACACAGCATGGCTCTCTTGCTCGCTGAAGACTGCGACTAAAACGCCTGCGCCACTAACTTCTTTTCTACCCTGCGTTTGGGCGTGAAAAATAGCCCTCTGAATTACGCGCTGAAAGCCTAAAGTCGGCTGGGCTTCCCTGCCGCTGTCATCTTCTGGAATTAAAGGTGTTGTTGATTCGAGCACTTCTTGCAGACCCGATCTTAGTCTTTCCGTATCTGCGCCACACCCTCGGAGCACCTCTAACGCTGCACCATTATCCAACAATGCTAGGAGAAGATGTTCCGAAGTGAGAAATTCGTGCCTTTTCTTAGCGGCATCCTTGAACGCAAACCTAAGCGAAATGTCCAGCTCCTTGTCAAGAAAACTAGCCACTAAACCTCCTTAATCCACAGCCTCTATTATTGATACAAGCGGATGCTCATTATCCTGAGCATACTGGTTTACCTGCGCAGACTTGGTCTCAGCAATATCTCGGCTGAAAATACCGCATGTGCCCTTCCCTGTCGTATGAACAGCCAGCATGATCTGAGTCGCCTTCTCTCTATTCATAGAGAAAAACTCCTGCAACACATCTATGACAAACTCCATTGGAGTGTAATCATCGTTAAGTAATACGACCTTATACAATGAAGGCCGCTTCAGCCTTGGCCTTGCAGGCAGTTCCAGGACGTCGGAACCTCTCTCCGAACTAGATTCGCCGGCATTTCCTGCCATACTTACAGTCGTATCCCTGCCATCCATTAGTACATTTTTCCAACTTATTTTAACAAGGGCCAGAAGGAAAGAGTTCTGGTACGACGAATTACGCCGTCGCCAATCAATTAGATCGAGCCTCTTTCCACAAATATTGCAGTAAATCGCGAGAAAAGCAATTTACTTCTTTGTCGCCTCACTTAATTTACGTACTAGTATTCAGCCTCGTTATCTGGACTGACTGAATCCGATGTCCAACGGTTGGCAGCCTTCAGGTCATTGTCTCTCGTAACTAGCCAACGACTGCCATTCACCGACTGTTCTTTCTTCCAGAACGCTGCATTGGTTTTAAGATAATCCATGATGTATTCACAAGCCATGAAGGCCTCAGCTCTATGTTCACTACCCACACCAACGAACACTATGTCATCATTGGGATGTAGCCTGCCAATTCTGTGAATAATGCTTATGGCAAGAACGTTCCACCTATCGCATGCGGCGCGTGCAATCTCCTCTAATTGGCGCTCTGTCATACCAGGATAGTGCTCTAGAAATAGGCTTTTCACCTCATTTCCCTCGTTTAGGTCTCTCACCACACCGAGGAATGACACTATCCCACCAATCTTATCTGAAAAATCTCTAATCCGAGCCGTCTCCGACTGAGCATTAAATGGCTCCTCTTGAATTACCGCACGAAGAAACAAATTATCCTCCTGTAACCGGAGGGAAGAAAGCCACTTCGTCACCATCGGTTATTGGTTGGTTATCGTGCACCATTATCTGGTTCACAGCGATTAATATGTTCTCTCCTCTCAAGATGCATCCCCAAACTTTCCCTTGGGACTCCTCAAGCTTTTGAATCAGGCATGAAACATCACTGATCCCACAGGCAGGAATCTCGATAAGAGACCTATTTAATTCCTCTCGGAGACTGGAGAATAAGAGGACTCGGATCACTCCTCTTCTCCTCGTTCCCATGTACCTGATTTCCCGCCCTTTTTTGATACAAGACAAATCTCGTTAATCATAATTCCTCTATCCACAGATTTACACATATCATAAACCGTCAAAGCTGCTACAGAAGCAGCGGCAAGCGCCTCCATCTCCACACCGGTTCGACCCGCTAAAGAGCAATACGTTTCAATGACCAAGTCATCCTCTGACTTTTGAAAGTCGATGGAAACATTGGATAATGATAATGGATGACAGAGGGGAATGAGGTCAGAACACCGCTTGGCCGCTTGGATACCAGCAACTCGCGCTACAGCAACCACGTCACCCTTGGGAATTTCACCGGCACTTATCAATTCCATTGTTTCTGGCCTCATCAGGACCCGTGCACGTGCTCGTGCTTCCCTTTGCGTGATGTCTTTTTGCGAAACATCAACCATCGACGCTTCCCCGTGCTCATTGAGATGAGATAATTTAGTCATTTCTGCGACTCCTTCGGCTCATAATGTATTGTACATGATATGTCATGTCTGCTTTCAAAGGCGTAACATAGTCGTCTTTCAAAAAGGTAATTCATCATTTTTACAGATATCGTGGATCAGCCCTCAAATGAAAGTGAAAACCGGGTAATCGTTGGACTTTCAGGTGGAGTCGACTCAGCAGTTGCCGCAATGCTCTTGAAGCAGCATGGCTACAGTGTGGAGGGGCTATTTATGAAAAACTGGGACGAGGACGATAACAAAGAATACTGTACTGCACAGAAAGACTTAGAAGATGCGAAAGGCGTAGCGGAACAACTTGATATTCCGCTACATCAAGCAAACTTCGCCGCGGAATACTGGGATAACGTTTTTAAAAACTTTCTAATGGAGTATGAAGCTGGCAGGACTCCAAATCCTGATGTTTTATGTAATCGCGAAATAAAGTTTAAAGTGTTCCAAGACTACGCAAAAAGCTTAGGGGCAAACTATATCGCAACGGGACACTATGCACGTTTAGATAAGTCCCGGAAGGAAATACGTTTATTGAAGGCCCATGACAGGAACAAAGATCAAACATATTTCCTTCAAGCAGTAAATGCTACCCAACTTACAAACGTAATATTTCCCCTGGGGGATATATCTAAAGATTATGTTAGGAACCTAGCGAAGAACAAGAAACTGAAAATTTATAATAAGAAAGACTCAACAGGGATATGTTTTATCGGTGAGCGACGTTTTCGTGACTTCCTGAAAAGCTATCTACCTGCTAAACCTGGGCTTATTGAAGATAGTTCCGGAAACATAATGGGCCAGCATGAAGGACTTATGTATCATACCATTGGACAGCGTCAGGGATTGCAAATTGGAGGAGTTCGAGGAGGTAGCCAGGAACCTTGGTACGTTCTTAGGAAAGAAATTGGTCGAAACGCCCTTATAGTTGGTCAGGGAAACAATCATCAGGGTATGTACTCCTCTTCCGCATTTTGTAAAAAAATTTATTGGATAGGTAGTGCACCCACCCTACCGTTTAGCGGGACAGCAAAGGTTAGATATCGACAAAAAGACCAGAAATGTAGCTTGATTGCTAGCGGATCTGGATTTCAGGTTGATTTTCAATCGCCCCAGAGAGCCGTAACACCAGGACAGTGGATTTGCTTTTATGATCAAGAGCGGTGTCTTGGCGGAGGGATCATCGAATGAAAAGCGCCAATACCTCAAGACAGAACGAGAGAAACTTGGCGCTAATGTAAATGGAACTTTAGTTCCAAATGATCTTAACTAAGTAATAAAGTAAGAGACTTATGGAAAATACTATAAATACCCTTGAGGCCATTTCTCCGGTTGATGGCAGATATGCCTCCAAGACGAGTAAGCTTAGAGCCTTCACCAGCGAGCATGCCCTGATTTACTACAGAGTGGTTGTTGAGGTTAATTGGTTCAAATTTCTTGCATCTCAAGATGGTATACCAGACTTACCCGAACTTGATGGGCAAAGTAAAGAATTTCTCAATAAACTAATCCACTCATTTAGCACAAATGAATCAGAAGAGATTAAGGAGTTTGAGGCAAAAACAAACCATGATGTTAAGGCGGTTGAATATTTCTTAAAATCTTGCTTTCAGAAAAGCAAGAACAGAGCCCTAAATGACGCTTCAGAATTTATCCACTTTGCTTGTACCTCAGAAGATATCAATAACCTTGCCTATGCCCTAATGCTTAGAGATGCGAGGGATCAAATCATAGCTCCTGAAATAAGCACTCTTCGCGGTATATTAGCTGGCATGGCATCAAACTATGCTGAGTCTCCAATGTTGGCAAGAACCCATGGGCAAGTAGCATCACCCACTACTATGGGTAAAGAAATAGCTGTTTTCGCGTCCCGCTTGCAAATTCAGCTGAAAAAACTGAAGAAAGTTGCCATTTTGGGGAAACTGAACGGCGCAGTGGGTAATTACAATGCCCATCTAGCAGCTTATCCTGATTTCGACTGGTTAAGGGCAAGTCAAGAATTTGTCGAGTCTCTGGGCTTAGAATGGAATCCGATTACTACACAGATTGAACCCCATGACTACATTGCAGAACTTTTTAATACGCTTGAGAGAATCAATACAATCGTACTAGACCTAGATCGGGACCTTTGGTCTTATATCTCAATCGGGTACTTTAAACAAAAAAATATTGAGGGAGAAACAGGCTCTTCAACAATGCCTCATAAGATTAATCCGATTGATTTTGAGAACTCTGAAGGAAATCTGGGTCTAGCTAACGCAATACTTAATCATCTTGCGCAAAAACTTCCCATATCTCGTTGGCAACGAGATTTGACGGATTCGACTGCACTTAGAAATATCGGCCCTGGTCTCGCTTACTCTTTGATCGCTTACCAAGCAACGATTAAGGGACTCAAGAAACTGGATTTGGATGAGAATCGACTGGAAGAAGATCTTTCTGAAAGTTGGGAAGTGCTTGCTGAACCAATACAAACAATTATGCGCATGCATGGTTTAAAAGAGCCCTATGAAAAACTAAAAAGTATGACTAGAGGGAAACAATTGACCTCGGAGAGTATTAAAAGAATAATTGATGAATTAAATTTGCCTGACTCGGCAAAAAGACAAATTGAGCAACTTAGTCCTAGAAGGTACGTAGGAGATGCTAAAAGACTAGTAGAGATCCTAGTCGAAAGATCATCCCATTAGACTGAGCATCAGCTACGATTCTTTGGCAAACGATACTCTGGATATAATCAACCCATTAATATCTCCATAAGCAAACTCTCCAGGGTTAAATTTTACCGATCCGAAAGTAACTGGATGGTCCCTTTCGCCCACACCTCGCTTGACGCTTTTTTTTGGATTCGAATTTATTGCTTTGACCCCTAAATCCAACTGATTAATAATGTCGACATCACGGATGCAGCCGAAAATCACAATACCTTCCCAGCCATTACTTACTGCTTCTTTCGCGAGATTATCTCCTAATAGGCCGCAGCGGGTAGAGCCCCCTCCATCAACGATCAATACTCTGTTTTTTCCAGACTCCCTGACGGTGTCTGCCACTAACGAATTATCCTCGTAGCATTTTATCGTCGTAATAATCCCACCAAAGCTCTCGCGAGCCCCGAAACGCATAAATATCGGATCAACTACCTCTATTAGATCAGGGTAGGCATCACAAAGGTCTGGTAAAGAATAACTCAATTTAGGTGTTTTTCATCTTGATCAAATTGTTCAAAACATTGTATCAGCTCAGCATAGCTGGTAGTGGATAGCAATTGAGGATATTCTTCGACCACATTTTCCGGGGCGCAAAAAAGAAATCCAGCATCTGCCTCTTCAAGCATGGTTATATCATTATACGAATCCCCCGCTGCCAAAACGCGAAAATTCAGCTTCTTCAAAGCTCTAACAGCAGTTCTTTTCGGATCCCTCTGCCTCAATTCATAACCTATCACACTGCCCTGATTGTCAACATTAAGGCGATGACACAGCAACGTAGGCCACGCTAATTGCCGCATAAAAGGGTGAGCAAACTCGTAAAAAGTGTCAGATAAAATCATTACCTGATATTTGGTCCTTAATGTATCTAGGAAGTCTTTGGCACCAGGTAAAGGTTCCATTCCAGAGATAACAGATTGTATATCATCAAGCCGGAGATTATTCGTCTTAAGATAATCAAGACGCTGCCTCATCAAAACATCGTAATCTGGAATGTCGCGTGTAGTAGCCATCAGTCCCTGGATACCTGTTTCACGAGCGAATTCAATCCAAATTTCCGGAATCAGAACTCCCTCTAGATCTAAACAAATTATTTGCATCGTTTTCACCTCGAACCAGTAATCAATTTAGACATTTCACTTATTTTTTTATTTGGTAAGCGTTTTCCAATCATACGCCGGATTTGTTAGGCTTTCGAATTGTTATACTTAAATGGCTCATGGAGAATCTATTGACACCCGAGCAGGTTTTGAAGAAAGCATACGCATCTCACGAAAAGGTAACAATCTCTTTCAGCGGTGCCGAGGACGTCATATTAATCGATATGGCAAGCTCCTTTTGCGAACAACTATTTGTATTCAGTCTTGACACCGGCCGCTTACACGCAGAGACCTATCGCTTTATTGAAGACATCCGGAATCACTATGGAATTGAAATCGATATTCTTAGTCCAGACAATAAATTGCTTAATGATTTCGTAAAAGAAAAGGGGTTATTTAGTTTTTATCAAGACGGACACTCGGAATGCTGTAGTGTGCGTAAGATACAACCATTAGAAAAACATTTGATTCACTACGATGCATGGATAACGGGTCAGAGGAAGGACCAAAGCCCAACCCGCAATGATCTGCCCCAAGAACAATTGGATCTCGCATTCTCAAATGAACACCGCACTATAAAAAAATATAATCCACTTGCAAATTGGACCTCAAATCAAGTATGGGAATATATCAAAGATAACAATGTGCCTTATAATCCCTTACATGATTTGGGATATAAAAGTATTGGCTGTCAACCTTGTACACGTCCAACCAAACCCGACGAGCACGAGCGCGCGGGTCGGTGGTGGTGGGAAGAAGCGACAAAACGAGAGTGTGGATTGCATATCATCAATATTGAAGAGCAGGGATGAAGATTACACTAGTTAAAAAAATTCTTGCGTCCGGTGAACTGTGCCCCAAGTGTGAGGACGTGGTTGAGCGCTTAGAGAAGTCAAACCAAATGTCGTTTATTGACCAGGTTTTAGTCGCCGACGAGAGAGACCCAGATTCAGAAGGGTTAAAACTAGCCAAGAAGCTTGGCGTAGAACGCGCACCCTTTTTCGTTGTCGAGAATGATACAGAACTAAAGATCTATACGGTATATTTCAAGTTCGCGAAGGAAGTATTGAATAAGGAAACTAAGGAATTAGAAAAAAGTAAAGAGATCCTAAAAGACAATATTGATCTTGATTATATCTGATACCTATTCAGCGATAGGGTAGCTGAAGCTCCATAAATAATTCTTGAACTCGTTTTGTGTCTGCCCGCAGAAATGCCTGTTTTACTAGATCAGGCTTGAGATGCGGTGCGAATAAGCGGATGAAGTCAAACATATAACCCCTTAAGAAAGTTCCTCGTCTTGACCCAATCATTGTAGTGCTTGACTGAAATAAATGACTGGCATCTAAGGCGACCAGGTCAGCATCTTGAATTTCATCGTAGGCCATTTTTGCAATGATTCCGATACCAAGCCCTAATCTGACGTAGGTCTTGATTACGTCTGCATCAGTAGCCGTGAAAACGACTTTAGGCTCAAGATCATGACTAGAAAAGGCATCATCAAGTTTTGAACGACCAGTAAAACCGAATACGTATGTCACTAAGGGATAGTCCGCGACAGCTTCCAGTGTTAGCCTCTCTATACTCGTCAAAGGATGCCCCCGAGGAACTATGATGCACCTATTCCAATGATAGCAAGGTAGCATTATTAGATCGTCGAAGAGATCTAGTCCCTCTGTGGCGATCGCAAAATCTACCTCACTCTTTGCTGCCATCTCCGCAATTTGAAGAGGTGTGCCCTGATGCATATTTAAAGTAACGTCAGGATATCTTTTTATAAATTCTGCCATAACGCGAGGCAATACATATCTTGCTTGTGTATGCGTCGTAGCAATGGATAACTCACCCGTATTTTCACTACCCAATTCCTGAGCAAACTGCTTGATACTGTCAACCTTACGCAACACATCTCCTGCACGCTCAATGATTCTTGCGCCCGCAGGAGTGACGTGGCTGAAGTGTTTTCCGTTTCTCGAGAATATCTCTACTCCTAGTTCATCTTCAAGGAGACGTATTTGTTTACTAATCCCAGGCTGGGAAGTGAATAAGCTTTTGGCAGTTGCAGTAACATTTAGCTTATGCTTCGCAACTTCACATATATACGATAACTGTTGGAGCTTCATACGTTCCTTGTTTTAAAAAAGAATTGTAAGGATACTTGTGTCTGAACTTTTTATAACTTTCTTTGATAAAACAAAGAAAACTGCAGAAGAATTATCTCCCAAACTGATCGGACGACTTAAACCCAAACTAATAGTCATTCGTTAATAATTCCGTTAGGAACATGACCCACGGGCACGAAAATGCTTGCTGACTCACAATGTTCTGCTTGATCATCAAAGAATACGTCAGCTCCATAAGCCTTCAGGAATTCGCTCTTATTCATCCCACCCAGGAAGAGCGATTCATCAATTCGGATATTCCATGCTCTTAAAGTCTTTACCACTCGCTCATGGGTCGGCGCTGACCGCGCTGTTACCAGAGCAGTACGAATTGGACTCACGGTTTCGGACAACTCCATTTGCAAACGATGTAATTCAGCTAAAAAAGGTTTAAAGGGACCTCCGCTCAACGGATCATCCGCTGCTTGACGCTCACTCGAGGTAAACGCCTCCAGGCCTTTCTCCTGAAAGACCCTTTCAGCTTCATCTGAAAACAATACAGCGTCTCCATCAAAAGCAAAGTGCAAGGTTTCGGATGGAGAGAATCGTTCAGGAGCAGAAAGAATGCTCGCTGCAGCCATCCCATGGTTCAAAGCCTCCTTGACATCATCACTGTTTGTTGAGAGAAAAAGCTGGCAACGAAACGGGTGCATATACTTGAATGGTGAGGCTCCCCCCGTAAATGCTGCTCTCACTATCGGTATCCCATAATACTCGATACTTTTAAAAACTCGCAAACCAGTGTCCGCTGTGTTTCGTGAGAGTAAGATTACCTCCACTCTATCTTTCTGATTAAGTACTTGATTTAGGTTCAGTAATTTCTTAGCGAGGGGAAATGCAACACCCTCGCTCAATGGAACATCTTCGTTTGCACATTGGTACTCTGAGTACGCATTTAAACCGGACTCACGAAAAATTTGATCGCTTTCCGTAAGATCAAATAAAGCGCTACTAGAAATACCAATGACAAGTTTAGTCTGCATGGGTAAAATTTACGTAAAGTTCAATGGAGAGTTTGCATCTTTACCGAAAGTAAAGCCATCGAAAATATGAGTCTTAGATGATTAAAAAACACCTACCTCGCGATACGAGTAACAATGTCAATAAATTTTTAAGTCAAGTAGCCAAAACACCACTCCCTAGATCATCAGCGAGTAAAGGTAGGTTAGTTTTCGCGATGGATGCGACAGCTAGTCGGGAACCGACCTGGGAACGGGCCTGTCAGCTGCATGCAGAGATGTTTAAAGTGACAGATGAGCTAGGGGGTCTTTCCATCCAGCTTTGTTATTATCGGGGACTTACCGAGTTCAGCACCTTTAATTGGAGTGACAATGAAACTGAACTCGCGAAAATGATGGCAGATGTAACTTGTCTTGGCGGTCACACGCAGATACGTAAAGTGTTAAAAAACGCTTTAGTACAACAAGATATTAAAGCAGTTGTTTTTATCGGTGATGCAATAGAAGAAAATCCTGACCTTTTGTGTCAACTTGCTGGGGAATTGGGTTTACTTAACACTCCGCTGTTTATTTTCCAGGAGGGCCTCGATTCATACGTAAAAAAGATTTTTAAACAAATGGCAAAGTTATCCAGAGGAGCCTACGCACCCTTCGATTTAAATAGTGCAACCGAATTAAAACAACTGCTTTCAGCGGTAGCAATTTTCGCTGCAGGTGGACAGGAAGCTCTCGAAAAATTCAGTAAGGAATCGGATAAAACAGTTGCTCGGCTTACTCGACAACTTAGGAAATAGATGCTTGCTCGCTTAGTCATTGGATTATTCGTTGCTTGCTTAGCGTTCGTATTGATGAGAATCATACTTAGAAATTCGAAGCTTTCGGTTAAACAGTTTTTTCGATTATACTTTTTAATCTTGATTGGAATTGCTTTGATCTACTTAGGGATAACCGGTTTCTTCAATCCCCTTCTAGCCTTGTTCGCAGTTATGGCTCCATTCCTGATGCGCTTTATCACCTGGGTACCTAGGGGGTTACAACTTTTTTCTCTATTTAAAAATGTTCGACAATTTACCTCAGAACATTCTGCAGATAATGAGAAAAGCTCGGAGATTAAAACGAAATATTTGCATATGGTCCTGTATCATGACAGTGGAAATATGGATGGCGAGGTTCTTCAGGGAAAATACCAAGGTACTATGTTAGGACGGCTTGTTTTAGAGCAGATACTTGAGCTCAGAAGGGAGTGTGCTCATGATCCGGATAGCAGAAATTTAGTCGAGGCATTTCTTGATCGAGAATACAATAAGTGGCGCGATAAAACGGAGAATACTTCCTATACTGACGATATAATCGATAGTTCGCTAAACGAATCCCAAGCACTTGAGATACTCGGACTTAAGCAAAATGCTACACGCGATCAGGTGGTCCAAGCCCATCGTAAATTGATGCAAAAGCTGCACCCAGACAGAGGTGGTTCCACTTATCTCGCAGCTAAGGTGAACGAGGCTAAATCCATTCTTCTTGAAAAACGAAGAAAATGACTAAAATTTCTCACAAGAAAACCAATATCTTAAAGCACCAGGGACTAGTGTTCGATATGGACGGCACGTTGCTTAACACACTCGAGGGCCATTCCAAAGCGTTCAATAGGGCCTTAAAAAAGCTTAAGATGCCGCAACATTCCATCGATTCCTACCGCTACTTTATAGGCAATGGGGCCCAGGTTTGCGCAGAAAAAAGTCTTCCCGCGGATTCCAAGCATCTCGTCGAAGCCTGCGTTACCCTTTTTAAAGAGGATTATGCAAATTCATGGCAAGAGACAACAGTTCCATACTTAGGCATAGTTAATCTGCTAAAAAAAGTTTCCCGTCTCAATATCAAAATCTCAGTGCTTTCCAACAAGGATGATAAGTTTACACAAGAAATGATTAGGAAAAGTTTCCCAAGTGTAAACTTCGACTATATTGCTGGTTTTGGACATGAAAAGATCGTAAAGCACAAACCGCATCCCTCCGGACCAAACCTCATCGCGAGCAAACTTGGTGTCGAAGTCCAGCATTTGGTAATGATAGGTGATACACCTACTGATATGAAGACTGCTATTAAAAGCAACATGACTCCAATTGGAGTAAGTTGGGGATTCCGGACTCAGAAGGAGTTGTACCAAGCTGGCGCTTCAGAAGTCTTAAGTGCGCCTGAACAAATATTGGACCTTCTAAACGCATAATCCTTTGTGTTGACCAAAACAAAAAAATGACTACAATTCGAGAAGCGCTGATTTGAGATTCGGCTTGCGGGCGCTATAAAAATGCCGCTAAATAGACACTAACCTACTTTAGCAACGGCTGAGTAGGTTTTTTTTTGCTCCCATTTCGAGAGTAATGCATGGAGGTTGAAGCGATGCCAATTAAAATTCCTGATGGTTTACCTGCAATTGACGCTCTGCGGCGAGAAAATATTTTCTGCATCACCCGTAGCGCTGCAGAGCATCAGGACATTAGACCCTTGCGTATATTGCTACTGAATTTAATGCCAAAAAAGATAGAGACGGAAATTCATCTCTTGAGGATGCTTTCAAACACGCCACTGCAAGTAGATATTGAGCTAATGCGCATCAGTGACCACCCATCGAAGAACACACCCATTGACCATATGGATGCTTTCTACAAAGACTTTGATTCCATTCAAACTGAAAAATACGATGGGATGATAATTACCGGCGCTCCTCTCGGACAGATAGACCTGGAAGAGGTCACGTTTTGGGGTGCTATGAAAGATATTCTCGATTGGACGACCACGAACGTTACCTCCACGATGTTTTTGTGCTGGGCTGTGCAGGCGGCAATGCGCCACCTCTACGGGGTGCCAAAATATCTGTTACCAAAGAAGATATCAGGAGTTTACCCTCACAGGCTTGTCAAACGACTCTCTCCTATCGTAAGAGGCTTTGATGACATTTTCGACGCTCCTCATTCTCGTTACGCGGAAGTTCGGGAGGAGGATATTCTTGCCCTCAGTGAACTCGTCATTGTCGCCGATTCCGAGCGTGCCGGCCCGTATATCATTGCCAGTAAGAATGGACGACAGTTATTCGTCACAGGACACTCCGAATATGAACCTCGTTGTCTGTTAGATGAATATAAAAGAGACTTACGGGCGGGAATCAACCCTGAAATTCCAGAAAATTATTTTCCCAATAATGATCCTTCGAAGAAACCGATCGTTACTTGGAAAAGTCACGGCAACTTATTATTCTCCAATTGGCTAAACTATTACGTATACCAACTAACCCCTTATGAAAGTGAGCAAATTGGAGAAACGATGAGAAAGGCAACGGTTGAACTAAGCTAAGCCAATCTGTTTTTCTAGCTGGCGTACAAAATCAGCTAGTAGATCCCCGGAAATTCGGGAGACCCAATACATCTTGGACTCCCCCAATATCTATTCGTTGTTAAATCTTTCTGCTAATGCCTTTAACCTCTCGTAAAAGCGTTGCTCGATTGGCAAAGCAATTTGCAGCTTTTCTAGATGTAATAATGTTAGGAATAGAATTCTCCCTCGTTACATGATGACTCGGTAGCAAAGTACTGCAACCATTGAAGCGCTCGCGTTAGAAGTTATCTGCCAGCATACAGAAAACCAACTAAGCGATTAAAAAAGACAAGTCCAACAAGAACTCATAGGCGTGGCGTCTCAAAGGTGGATAATATACTCCTCAATGTGTACTCTAAAAAGAAGGGTTGCTAAAGGTCGAAAAAACACACAGGAAATTATCGTTAGGAACAGAGCGAACGCAGAGACAGAAAGTACTGTAATCGTAGCACTTAAAACATGAAGGTTAAGTTAATTTGCGTTCCAGAGCTTGACATATAGATTCCAAATGCTCAAATTGCCAAAATTTTGGCGCATTCTTATGAAACCCCTAAATAAGCCTTTAAATCCCAACTTTTCGTCAGGACCCACATCAAAGCGGCCCGGTTGGTCAGTTGACCAATTAGATCTCCGAATCTTGGGACGCTCACACAGGGCCAGAGAACCTAAAGCCAGAATTCAAAAGATTAGTGACTATAGCAAACAGATACTAGGGATACCGAACGATTACCTCTTGGGATTAGTCCCTGCATCAGACACCGGCGCCTTCGAAATGGCAATGTGGAGTTTGCTCGGAGCCCGACCTGTCGATGTATTCTCCTGGGAAAGCTTCGGCGCTGGATGGGTTACCGATATCACCAAACAACTCCAGCTTGAGAACACAAACCTCTATAGTGCCGACTATGGCCAAATACCAAATCTTGAGAAGGCTAACCCAGAGAACGATGTCGTCTTTACTTGGAATGGCACGACCTCAGGAGTTCGTGTACCGAACGCCAACTGGATCTCTGACCAAAGGGAGGGCTTAACGCTCTGCGATGCTACGTCAGCCGTGTTTGCAATGCATCTACCTTGGGAAAAACTTGATGTGATCACATGGTCCTGGCAAAAAGTACTCGGCGGGGAAGGTGGTCATGGAATGTTAGCATTATCACCAAGGGCTGTAGCTCGGCTAGAACAATGGCAACCTAAACGCCCACTTCCCAAAATATTCCGACTAACTAAGGCAGGCCAGATCAACAGGGAGATTTTCTCAGGAGCTACGATCAATACGCCCTCCCTCCTCGCGGTGGAAGATCATTTGGATGCGCTTAACTGGGCAAAAGAGCTTGGCTTGGAAACACTAATTCAACGCAGTGAGAACAACCTCAAGACCTTGACGAGTTGGCTAAAACGCTCGAACTGGATTGAATTCCTAGCTGAGGATGAAGCAATTCGATCTAGCACATCGATATGTATGAAAATAATTGATCCATGGTTCACTGCGCAGAGTGAACCCTCCCAAAAAGAAATCATAAAGAGGTTAGGTTCATTACTCGAATCTGAATCGGTCGCATACGATATCGGCAGCTACAGGGACGCTCCCCCTGGGCTGCGTATATGGGGTGGTAGTACGGTAGAAGCTAAAGATATAGAGTTACTCACACCATGGCTAGACTGGGCGTGGTCAGAGGTCAAAACCGAGTGAGCTTCCTTCGTCTAATTCGATTGCTGGGGTTTCCGCTTCAATGTCAACCTCTAAACCATTTAAAAAGCCGATTCCTGGTTCCTGTTGGACCTTGTGGAGATTGGGAGGGCACTGCTCAAGGCATTGGCGAGGCTCCACGTAAAACGGACCGCACTGCTGACGTTTCTTTCTAAAATTCATCAAGCGGTGGTGAAGAAGCCATCGCACTAGCTGATCGAAGTCGTGACTTCTTTTAGGAGCGGCCGATGATTATTATTGTACTCGCACTTGCGGGGCCGGTTTTGTGAAAAGCTCATTACTGAGACAAATGACCTGAATTTAACTCGCTAGAGCCCTCTCGGTCTCTTCAGCCATTCTTCGGAGTTCCTGTTGCCTTCTCTTCTCACCGCTTATGTAGCGAATGTATTGGCGAACAGACTTCTGTTTTCTTCGGTCTATGCGCTCCGCTGCCCGAAATGCTCTAGTGGCCTCGTCCCAACGTTCCAAATTCATCAATGCAATCGCTAACCAAAACTGCACATCTGACTCTTTAGTCAGCCCTTTTTTCTCCAAAGCCTTTCGGTACGCTCGTACAGCTTCAGAGTGTCTGTCTTCCTGCGCCAGAGCCTGGGCCAGGCGATAATGGATATCTCCATCTTTGGCGAAGCCAGCGGCATCTGACCAAGCCTTGATTGCTTTGGGCATCTCTTGCGCCATAGTGTAAGAAGTTGCTAATAGCTTCAGATTCTTCTCATTTCGAGTGACGGTCCCATCTTTCAATCCCCTTTCTAGTACCATCGACGCCTCATAAGGGTTATCAGCACCCAGAAGCCTCTGAGATAACATTACAATTTCGGTCTCTCTTATCAGAAAGCCTTGATGATAGCTGGCAAAGTAGGCTGATAAGGCCTTGTCATCCCATTCCTTCTCGCTGTACATACCGGCCAAATGCATCCAGTACTGCTTCTTAGGGTACTTATGTATCAGGGTTTCCAAGACTCGAATTACATTATCGTAGTCTTCAAGCATGTTGTAATCGACTACCTGCAAGTAATACCAAGGCTCTTTCATCTCCTTACCCTGTGCTAAAGCAATTTCTTCTACTTGCAAAGCGTACTTAAGAGATTCTCGGATATCCTCCAGCAAGTGATAGGCCAATGCTTTCGTAAAGGTTACCAGAGGGTCTAGTTCGCCTCTGGCTTCCTCATAACGCGCGATATAAACCAAAGCAGTTTCGTAGTCCTCTTCACCAAAATGCAGCTGGTATAGCGCTCGAAGAGCTTGTTGCTCCAATGCTTCCGAAATGACGCCCTGTAACAAAACATTTTCATAAGCCCCTATGGTGCCTCGCATGTCACCGATCGTGTAATAGGCAAAAGCTAGGGTGTTCCATATTTGTGCTTTTTCGTATGAGTTGAGACCTCTACGGTCTTTGTACTCCATAAGCATTTCAATCGCATCTGCTGGCGTACCTGTGGGCTCAGGCGGCGGCTCTCCTTCTTCTCGGGGGACAGACTCAGGATCAATCATCACATTTGCTTCAGAGATTTTTTTATAAGTTGACTCTCGCAGCGCTGGGACACGACGAGTTTTTTTCTTTTCTTTTTCGGCCGCGTAAGCGGAACTTGAGAGAGGCAAAAAATCAGGCAGTACAGCAGGTGCAGTCCAGACCGCCGTTAGTACTAAAATGAATCTAATCACTCTTGCTCCTAGTTACCTAGTAGTTCAAAGGTTATTTTGTTTTGAACTCCGGCTGTAGCTACCGGAGTGCCATCAATCACTTTAGGCTTATACTTGAACTTGAGGGCAGCTTTAATCGCCGCAGAATCAAAGACAGAGCTTGGCCTATCAGAGCACTCCCCCTCAGTTTTGGCAGTCTTAATCCAAGCACAGTTAGATACCACATACGGATCTGCAACCGTTCCTTGGTCTGTCACTGTAAACTCGACGATTGCCCAGCCAGTCAAACCCCGGGACAAGGCCCGCCTTGGATACTGGGGCTGAACTTTTACTATTGGCAAATACTCTCCATCGCTGATCCCAAAGCCCCCTCCACCAACATCGACGTTGACATTCATATTTAGGTCGTTCATCGAGAAATTAGTTTGATCAACCTTAAGGTTAAAGTCCTGCGGTGGGACATCCGGTGGCGGCTCATCGGGGGGTGGTGGCTTTTTTGGACGTCTCTGCTTAGTTTGTACTTCCTGATCTTGCTTGACCCGCACAAAGTCCACAAGATTACCTACCTTATCTTCCGTCAGCGCACTTTTCCCTCCCGAAATGAGAGCCTGCATAAGGTAGAACAGGGCTAGCGTTACAAGAAGCCCCACAATCATCGAAACACCCAACCGTATTACCACTAATAATCTCTCCTATTTCTCTTCTGAGGCGATTGCTACCTGAGCAATGCCGAGGTTCCTAGCAGCTTCCATTACTGCTAAAACTTTCTCCACTTTAGATTCACTGTCAGCGATTATTACTAAACCACCTTTTGGGTTTTCTGCATGCAGTCTTTCCATCGTGGGACGAACATAGCGAAGATCAACCTTCTTCTTGTCAATCCAGATATTACCATCGGGGGCTACACCCACTAACAGCGATACAGTTTTTTTTGGCTGAGCAGTCTCAGTGTCTGGCCGATTAACCTCGACACCGGTTTCCTTAATAAAAGTAGCTGTAACAATGAAAAAAATTAGCATAATAAAAACGACATCGAGCATAGGTGTAAGGTCTGCAACTTTCTCTTCTGCGTCTTGGGTCATTCTGCGCATGATTAACCCCTAATCATCCAAAGTTAGCGTATTTTCCATAGAATCTGACTCTACCTGCACTTTGGAGGACAAGAAAGTGTTTGCGAGAACACCAGAAAGCGTAGCGACCATACCCGACATAGTCGGGATAGTAGCTGCAGACACCCCCGCTGCCATAGTCCTTGCGTTTCCGCCAGAGGTATTCATTGCCTCAAATACTTGTACCATCCCAGTTACAGTGCCCAATAATCCGAGTAGCGGCAGCAGCGATATCAGTGTCTTTATGAAGCCCATATTAGCAGTGAGTTTGGTGTTCACCTCTGATATGAGTCCCTGCCGAATCATTCTAGCGTTCCAGGAGCTTCTTTCTTTCCGCCCCTCCCAATACACAAGGGCTGCACCAACATCGTCGAGATGATCTTTCCTAAGATACCAAGCCCTTTCAAAAATTAGCGCCCACATGACAAAGGTGGCAGCAGCAATTAAATAAAGGACTTGACCTCCAGCCTCCATAAAGGTTCTTATTGCGATGAAAATAGCTTCCATCGGCTACGATTTCTCCGAATGCTGAGCAATCAACCCCGCACTTTGTTCTGTAAGAATGTGTTTGATGGCTGTTGCTTTTGCACTAACAATTGAGTGTAAAAGCACTGTTGGTATAGCCACAACCAAACCTAGTACCGTGGTAATTAGAGCCTGCGATATACCACCCGCCATGGTCTTCGGATCACCCGTACCGAATAAAGTTATCGCTTGGAATGTTACGATCATTCCGATTACTGTACCCAAGAGGCCCAGAAGAGGCGCAACCATAGATATTATTTTAATAAATGCTATGCGAGCATTAATAGCTGGCTCCTCTTTAAGAATGGCCTCGTCTAATTTCAGTACTAGGTTCTCAGCGTCCGTCTCAGGATTGTCTTGATAAACCTTCAAAATTCTTCCTAGAGGATTGTTGCTATCAGCATTCTCTGGATCAGCCATTTGATTATCAACGCGTTTGCCGATCACATTGAGCGTGTAAAAACGTTCAATGGACAGAAGCAAAGCTACTATACCGAGAATTATAATGACGAACCCTGGGGTTCCCCCTTGCCTTACACGCTCCTCTATCGTAGGAACTTCAATTTGAAGCTGAAGGAGCTGTCCTCTGGTGGGATCGAGAGCAAAAGGCACAAAACCACTACTCGCATCCTCGAGGTCACCTGCTGAAGAGACAAACCTTGAGGCAGGTTGCTTTGGAAGTTCGGTAATCAAGCCTGTTTCGAGGTCATAAGCCAAGTACTCACCGTCACTAATCAAATTATAATCACCTACTCGAATTACTTCCTGCTCTGACTTAGAGCCATCCAACTTAGTAACCTCAGCCGTGAATCGCGACACTTTCCCAGATTCGGTCATTTCCTGCTGGAGCTCGACCCAAAGCCTTTCTATCTCTTCGATAGATGCCAATTTGGAGCTACGGCCCATGGATTGAGCAAATTCTCCAAGCCAAGCCCCTCGCCCTGGGAACTCTGCGCTTACAATAGAACCCTCAACTACGCCTTGGGTGTCTCCACTAACTTGTTGGAGAACTCCAAATAGCTCGCGCAACGACCCCAGACGCTTCTGCAATATTTCCTGTTTGGCGGCTATATCCTGCTCATTTTTTTCGAATTGCGCCTCCAGCCTTTCGCTGCGAGCTTCTTCTCGGCGCTGAGCCGCTTCAGCGTTTCGCACCGAACGTTGTTGTGACGCCCTATCCGCCAAGAACTCCCTCTCACGATTTTCATTAAGGCGACGATTAGAGATTTTGCCATCTCTCACTAATTGTAATAACTCTACGATACTTTTCGCTTCTATCTCTTCATCATCCTCGGCAGACCAAACTAACGATGAGAACAATAAAGTTGCGGCACAACAAATACCTAATAAATTCTTCATTATCTTACCTCCGCAGCTGGAATTGGAAGGTGAACGAAGTCAGCGGTCTGAGTTTTCTTCGCAATGCGAAATCCATTACGAACGCCAAGCCGATATTCATCGTCTAGGATTTCCCACCCTTTTGCGTTTTTGTCCCAAACCCCAGTGATCTCCCC
Organism: Pseudomonadota bacterium; assembly: GCA_036337195.1. GTDB lineage: Bacteria > Pseudomonadota > Gammaproteobacteria > Pseudomonadales > Azotimanducaceae > UBA7455. Next base: position 40,268 of record JAYZES010000005.1, on the reverse strand, counting down.
ATCTAGAGTCTGAAAGACCAACGCAACTCTTCCCCATTTTAGCATTTCAACTTGTCTCTCCACACCATCAATTGCAATCACCTGGGTATATACGTCCAAAGTCGATCCGTAGGCGTTTTCAACCTGATAGGCCTGTAAAACCTGACTGAACTTCTCGGCGACGCTGACGTCCGCCCTGTCAAAGGTATCTTTTAGGAAAGCTATTCTCTCTGAACGCTCACTCGCCAAAAAGGGCACATCAAGCTCGACGAACTTTTCCAGATTTGCAATCATCCTTTCGATTAGCGGTCCCATTTGTCTCTCGATCACCGTCACGTTATCAATTGATTCCTCAAGTTCCCTAAGTTCTTTTTCTTGGACCTTAATCAATCTTTCCTGCTGCTCGTTATAAACTCGCAGGCCATCGACAATCTTCATTACCTGCTTGTATTGGGTCAGTAAATCCCGCGTTTGTTCGGAGATCTCATCAATCCTTCTCTGAGAGGCACGCCCATCTTGTGTGGTCGAAGCTCTAACACCCAAAACATCATCAAGGGTTTGAGCATGGATGCTGCCCGTTAGCAAAATAAATGACAAACTTAGAAGAAATGCAATGCGTCCCTGTTTTAAATGGCGGTCTTTCATACTGATACCTATTTGATTTTTTCCTTTGTGTTTTTAGTCTTTCTAACTGGTCTTTCTTAACCTTCGAGCTCAGATGTCTACGGGACAAAAGGATGAGGAAGCAATTCTGCAAAGTCAATAGCCAAAGCCCGCAATTGGCCCGATCGAATGCAATTACAACCGCTCGCAACCATTCACCAATATCTTCTTAGATTAACATGTTGGACTCAATAAATCGCGATGGAAAAACAAAATAAACTAAAGTTCGACTACGTCAAATTTTGACTCTACCTGATGCCTAAACTGGGCATTGGTGATCACAGCTCGTCTGGCCCCACTTTGAAAGTAGCTCGTCGCAACCCTGCGAATATCTTGCACTCGAGTAGCTATCACCCTCTCTCGAAACTCCTGTCGTGACTCTAGGGTATTCCCAAAAAGCTTATGATAGAAACTTTGTTTTGCTTCCCCTGCGGGAGTTCCAGGAGCATCCAAGCCGCTAATTACACCAAGTACAGCTTCTTCAACGATTTCTGATGACAGCTCAGCACCAGTAACCCATTCCAAAGATTTTTCAAATGCGGCGAATGTGTCCAACAAATTTGGATCTCTGAACGAATAAAATTTAAAGACGCCATTCGCCCAGTCATGAATGGCGCCTCCACCGTAAGCACCCCCTTTTTCTCGAATCTCACTATGAAGATAGCCATTTCTTAGTACAGCTGCCAGAACAGTTAGCACCGGCGAATCTTCATTAGTAGGCTCAATTGTTGGGTAAACAGACGCACAAAAATTAATTTTCGTGTTGGTTACAAATGCTACATCACTTTCGAAACCATCAACCCCCGCTACGAAATTATCAGCGAATCCCTGTCTTTCTTGCCACGACAGTTTTAGCGCCTCCCTGCTAATGGATTCAGTCGAAGGATCGGAAACTAAAAGTAACTGTCTAGATCCTTCTAGTAACCGAGTATGTAAGCTTTCGAGTGAAACTTGCAAAAGTTCCAAGTTTAACTTGTCCTTCAGCGAGTCATCCAACCCACGCAAATTAAAAATTGACCCTAAGCCTGACAGTTTGTAACTCAAAGATGTAATTGGATGTAAACTAGCAGCAGCGGCTCCGGCTGCCAACATATGACCATTCCCAGTGATGCTCGCATCTCTTCGGACTCGAAACTGCTTTATAAGGTCTCGAATTCTTTCCCCCTCTTCGAAGTTGGGTTTTAAGGCTGTCTCTTTCATCAAAGTAAACATTGCCTCAACCTTCTCAGGCATGGTTTTTGATGATAAGAAACAATAAGCCGAATACTTATTAAAATCTTCCCCGCATGCCCTGGCAGATAAAAAGCCATGGATACCGCCTGTAAGCGCCTGCTGTATAAGCTGTGTTTGCTCATACCCCCTTGAATTAGATCCAATCTCACTTATCAGCCCATTGTAAAGAGGAAGCAAACTAGTCTCTTCTGCGGTTAACTTTGGCAATGCGGTTACAATCTGATGATAGGTAATACCGTTTGTTCCAATCCTAAAACTTGTGATAGGAGTGGGGGCGTCCTCAAATCGCCATATTGGATCCTTTCTCGGGGGACCAATATCCTCAAGACCCACTTTCGGTAAAATTGAAAGGTCCTCAGGCGCCGACTGGCGCTCTTGTAGAGCAAAAGCCTGCTCCTCAATAGCCTGTAGTCCTCTTTCGTCTAGTTTCCGTTTTATCATCGCCAGACGCGATTCCTCCTCAGCAGATTCCTTCACCGACATTTCGGGATCAGGTTTCATGATCAGCGTAACGCGGTGCTTGTTGTCCAGCAAAAGTGTTTGAACCAATTTGCAGATGAAATCTTGGTCCTTTATTTCCTCTCTTAAGCGCTCAATCGCTGGATCTAAGTCTATGGCACTCAGCGGTGCTCCTCTATGAACCGCCGCAGAAAGACACCAGGACATGACTTGCAACCCATAGGGAACACCCTCACCCGCAATTTCCCTCTGAGCCAATTCGTATTGATGCAGGACTGACTCCAACTGTGCTTTCGGTATGCCTTCGTCTCTAATTTTTCTAAGAGTATTTATTACTAACTCCTCAATCGCATCTTCTTGATTATTGGCACAACCTTCAAACCCACAGACAAAGCTCATCTCAAAGTTACTATCCTCTAACCCCGAGAGCGGGGAAACCGCACTCCCTAAGTGGCTGTCCTCCAGCGCTTTCCTCAGAGGAGATCCGCTCGTACCAAGCAGGACTTCTGATAGAAGATTACACCTCATCAACATCATAAGATCTCTGCTCTCTCCGAAGAGCCATGCTAGAACGACATGTGTGCGCTTCTCACAGCAAAGTTCCGGGTAGTATTCTGTCGCTCTTATTGGCTGACGATATCGCACCTCTGGTGAAACGCTAATGAGGTCGCTTCGTCTTTTAAAAAATTGGAGCACATTATTTTCAAGGCGGCTTTGTAAGTCAGAAACCGGGATATCTCCGTAGGTCATGAAGATCGCATTACTGGGGTGGTAGTGCGATTGATAAAACGCTTTTAAGTCCTGGTATTTAAGTAATGGAATTTCTTTGGGGTCTCCACCACTGTTGTAATGATAAGTAGTCGTTGGATACAAATAATGATTTAACTTTGCATAAAGTTGTGAAAGTGGAGCGCTCATCTCCCCTCTCATTTCATTATAAACAATACCTTTCAATATCAGTTCAGATTGCGATTTGCCCGCTTGATTTAGTTCGAACCGATGACCTTCTTGAGCAAAATCTAGGGGATCAAGCCGAGAAAAAAATACGGAGTCCAAGTAGACGTCAAGAAGATTGAAAAAGTCCTTTCGATTTTGGCTCGCAAAAGGATAGTAGGTACAATCACTCCCTGTAAACGCGTTCATGAATGTGTTGAGCGAGCGACGAATCATGAGAAAAAAAGGATCCCTGATTGGGTAACGCTTACTGCCGCATAAAGCTGTATGCTCCAGAATGTGGGCGACGCCTGTGGAATTCTGAGGCATCGTTCGAAGTGCTACCAGGAAAACATTCTCGACATTGTCAGTTTCAAAGTGAATATGCTCGGCGCGCGTTTCTTGGTGGACATAGCTAGCAACAGAAAGATTGAGCGTTTCGATAAAACGCTGCTCCACAAGGTCAAAAGTATTTTGGGAATTCATTCAAGTAATTACGGTTGATCAGTGCTAACCGATTTTTGATCCTTTCTCAGGATATTTGATGTGAAACTTTGTCCAATACTCAGCAATGGTTTGCTTAACCTCTTGATGCAACACAATCATACTGAATAAATTCGGTAAAGTCATAAATGCAATTGTTATGGCAGCAATAAGCCACACAAGTGACGTATCGGCTATTGCTGCAAAAAAGAATCCCAAGACGTAGGCACTCCGATAAAAAATCAATGAGTTAACACCAAACAAATATGTCATCGCGCGATCGCCGTAGTACGACCAAGCTACTGCCGTTGTAAAAGCAAATAACACCAAACCAAGTGCTACGATATACCTACCAAACTCCCCAAAAAGCCCTCGACTGAATGCTTCAGCTGTCAAATCTACGGAATGAATCAAGGAACGCCCATGGATCTCCACGTCGTTCGTTAACTTGCCATCCTGAATGGTCAAAGGACCAGTATATGGCTCTCCTCTGTGAAGGTAATATACATCTTCTGCTACCGAACGATTGTGCAGAACAGTGTGCTCAGAACTTACCGCAGTTCCTGCTATAACCTGAATCACGCCGTCATATAACTCGACGTCGCTCGCTCCTGAATTTAAATGGCTAAAAAGCTCTGCTCTGTGTGCAGGGATATCTTCACTATAACTCCCATTCAAAACCTGCATATCGAATTTTTGAAAGTGATTCTGGTGCTTTTCGGTCCAAACTCCCGATGACAGAATAACCAACCCAGTAAGTGTGCAAATAATAATGGTGTCAATAAAAGGCTCCAATATTGACACCATTCCTTCAGAAACTGGATCCTCAGCTTTCGCAGCAGCATGAGCAATGGGCGCGCTGCCCTGACCTGCCTCATTAGAGAATAGGCCTCGGTTGACACCTCGGTTAAACGCATAGGCGAATGTAGCTCCCAGAAAGCCTCCAGTCGCCGCTGAGCCAGTAAACGCGTCGCTTAGCACAGCAAGCAGAGAATCCCCAACTTGGTCGAGATTAGCAATGATCACGCTTAAAGCACCAATAACGTATATCAGCGCCATAAAAGGAACAATCTTTTCGGCTACTTTAACAATGCGACTAATCCCGCCGACAATCACCAAACCGAGCACAGTTGCCAGTATGGCACCCGTTAACCATTCTGGAATGCCGAAAGTGCCACTCAACCCGCTCGCGATATTGTTGCTCTGAGGAAGATTACCTGTTCCAAATGAACTAACTACCGTGGCCAAAGCAAAAAATACAGCAAGCCACTTCATATTTAGTCGCTTTTCCATAACATACATCGGTCCACCAACTATGAAACCTTTCGCATCAGTACCCCGATATTTATGGGATAAAGTCACTTCTACGAATTTTGTGGTCATTCCGAAAAAAGCTGTCATCCACATCCAGAATAAGGCAGCTGGACCTCCAAGGTATATCGCCAACGCGACACCTCCAATATTTCCCGTGCCTACAGTACCGGAGATTGCGGTTGTTAAAGCTTGAAAGTGAGAGGCATCGCCCTTGGCATCTGGACTTTCATAACGTCCAGAGAGAACTCGCCAAGCATGATTGAAGTATCTGATTTGAGGGAATTTGAGATAGAAAGTTAAAAACATTCCCGTGGCTAATAAAACAAAAGGGAAGTACTGAGCAGAGCCAAGGTATCCGTCAATAGTATTTAATGAGTTAGTAAAACCATGAATCCATGTTTGATTATCCATTTGTTCCGCTCCTTAAACTGACTCTCGCATAGTAACAAACTCTTCCGCAGAGGTAGGGTGGATGCCTATGGTTGAATCATAATCCGACTTGGTGGCACCAGCCTTAAATGCGACGGCTAGACCCTGAATGATTTCCCCTGCCTCTGGTCCAACCATATGTATACCAACCACACGCTCTGAGGAGGGTTCCACGATTAACTTCATCAGAGTCCTCTCATCGCTGCCACTCAGAGAGTGCTTTAACCCTTTAAAATTAGATTTAAAGATCTGAATACTATCAAATCTCAGTCTCGCCTCGGCTTCGGTTAGCCCAACGGCACTGATGTTAGGCTGGCAGAAAACCGCCGTAGGAATACCTTCATAGTTCAATACGGCTTGTTGACCATTGAAGTGAGTGTTGGCAAAGGTCATCGCTTCGGCTATCGCAACTGGAGTTAATTGAATGCGATCAGTTACATCTCCCAATGCAAAAATACTCGGCACTGAGCTTCGAAACTGTTCATCCACGATGATCGCTCCATTGTCTCTACAATTTATCTCGAGGTTTTCCAAGCCAAGATCCCGTACATTTGGTTTTCTTCCAGTAGCACATAGAACCAGGTCGGTTTGTAGTGAGGATCCATCTGCGAAGGTTACCTCCAAGACTCCATTACTTTTCTTTTCTATCATACTAAGAGTTGAATTGTAGCGAATGTCTATACCCTTTTTAGCTACTTCTTCGCCTACAAATTTTCGTATATCCTCATCGAAATTCCTAAGCAGTAACGATCCTCGATACGACAAAGAGGTCTCGACTCCCAAACCAGAGTATATGCCCGCAAACTCAATCGCTATGTAACCTCCACCAATTACCAACGCCCGCTCCGGTAATTTATTTAAAGAGAATGCTTCGTTTGAACTAATGACGTGTTCACTCCCTGTGAACGTCGGTATATCTGGCCAACCGCCTGTAGCAACCAAAATTTTTTCTGCAGAGATCTTCGTATCGCCAACGAGCACATGATGATTGTCGGCAATTCGTGCTCGTCCGTTGAAACAAGTTACCCCAGCTGCATCAAGAAGATCTCTGTAAACGCTATTCAGACGCTGGATTTCATTGTCTTTGTTCTCCTTCAATGTCAGCCAGTCAAATTTGCGCTCAATTTTCTCCCAACCAAATCCCTCGGCCTCTTTAAAATCCTCCGAGTAGTGAGAAGCATAGTAAAACAACTTTTTTGGCACACACCCAACATTAACGCAAGTACCCCCCATGTAACGATCTTCTGCACACGCCACCCGGGCCCCATACCCAGCACTCATTCGTGCTGCGCGCACGCCACCCGAACCTGCTCCAATAACAAATAAATCATAATCGTACATATTAGCTATTCCACTTCCGAATCGGGTTAAAGTAGCATATAAGTCTTGATAAAGAGTATTACCACGTGAAGCTACCTTTACTTCCTTTTCGTCCTGTAGAATGTGTAGAAGATATGTTTTGCGATATATCGGTAAGCCCCAGCACTGAGGCAATTAGTATTTGTTACAGAATCAAAGGAAATTTAGCGCAGATACTCTGGGCCGGTAAAAAAAAACATGTAACTGGCAGCCTTGAACTGTGGCACAGTACCTGTTTCGAGTGCTTTTTTGGCTCTGCTTGTACTTCTGAGTATTACGAACTTAACCAATCACCTGGGGGAGACTCTGCTTTCTATAATTTCGCTTATTACCGCGGCAAGAAAAGGACCAGCGATACATCAGTGGGTTATAACTTCAGTCTATCCTTCGACGATTATGAGTGTAATGCGCGCATTGATATGCCTTTGCCATATCAAATACCGTTTTACTTCGGTCCTGCCGTCATAATCGAAGACAATGAAAATGAACTACATTATTTCGGATTATCGCATCCAAAAGGAGCTCCAGATTTTCATTCACGCTCACATCACAAACTCATCAGTGGGGAAGTACCATGACTGATTTCCAGTTTGGTATTGATGAGCTCTTAAAAGAACCGCATGGCCTTAAAGGTATGCGAATTGCAGTCGTTGGGCATCCAGCATCAGTTACCTCCAAACTCACACATACTGTGGATGAGCTTTTAGCAAAAGGGGTAAATGTCATAAAAAGTTTTGGTCCTCAACATGGTATGCGTGGCGATAAACAGGATAACATGATTGAATCCAACGATTACATTGATCCGAAACACCATATACCCGTTATCAGTTTATATGGGGATTTTCGCTACCCACAGGAACAGATGTTAAAGGATGTTGACGGCATCCTATTTGACCTGCAAGACATTGGTTGTCGAGTCTATACCTTTATCACCACTTTGAGATATTTTGTTGAAGCCGCTGCAAACAACGATATTCCAATCTGGGTTCTTGATAGACCCAACCCAATAGGGCGACCCGTAGATGGTTTGTTTCTGGAGGATGGCGCTCAAAGTTTTGTGGGCTGTGATTTATTGCCAATGCGCCACGGCCTAACAACTGGTGAATTAGCTTGCTGGTTTGCAGACCAATTGAAGTGCGCCAAACCAACAGTAATAAAGATGAAAAACTACCAGCCATGCGCTAGTCCTGGTTTTGGCTGGCCTATTCATGAGCGAGCTTGGGTAAATCCTAGCCCAAATGCTGGCAGTGTTAACATGGCTCGATGTTTTCCAGGAACAGTACTTATCGAGGGTACAACTCTATCTGAGGGACGAGGGACAACACATGCCTTGGAGGTAATTGGAGCTCCGGATTTCCCAACAGACGAAATACTTACTCAGATCCCGTCTGAACTCTTGGGGAACCTTCGTCCATGTTTTTTTACACCAACTTTTCATAAGCATGCAAACCAACTTTGCTCAGGAATTCAGATACATACGGATCACAGCACATATCAGCATGATAAGTTCAATCCGTTCTATCTTGTCGCTATGATTTTAAAATATTTTCGCCAAACGAAGCCCGACTATAATCTGTGGCGTTATCACGAGTATGAATATGAGAACAGCAGGATACCCATTGATGTTATCTGTGGTAGTGATCTTATTCGCAAGTGGGTAGATGAGCAAAACAGTACACTCCAAATTTTAGAGGAAATGCTTACTGCTACCAAAGTGGAATGGTATGCAGCAAGGGAACCCTACCTCTTGTATTGACCCCTTGATAGAATCCGAATTTTGAATAGGCAATAAACATGAGCAATGCTTACAAAGTGGCTGTTTTAGCAGGGGACGCTATAGGTCCTGAAATTATGGCTCAGGCCGTTAGGATATTTGGTGTGATCGAGCAACATCGAGACGTTGCCTTTGAACTGATCGATTGTCCTTTCGGTGCTAGTGCGTATTTGACGCATGGCAAGGCGTTCCCCCAGGAGACCAAAGAGGTCTGCGATAAAGCAGACGCAATTCTCAAAGGCCCTGTTGGTCTGAGTTACGAGGAATCAAAAAAAATTCCTATAGACGAGCAAGCCGAAAGGGGCGCAATCCTTCCTTTGCGCGCTCGGTATAACACTTTTGCCAACTTCAGACCAATTTACCTGAGTCCAGAGATGGTTCATTTCTCTCCATTGAAGCCTGAGATAATTAAAGATGGTTTGGACGTACTTCTAATTCGAGAACTAGTAGGTGGTCTCTATTTTGGAGAAAAAGAGCGCGGTACAAACCCACAAGGTTTGGAGTACGTTAAAGAAACTTTGGAGTATAACGAGGTACAAGTACGACAAGTTCTGAAGGTAGCGTTCGATCAAGCAAATAAACGAAAGAAACATCTTCACAACATACACAAAAGTAATGTGCTTATGTCCAGCGTCTTCTGGAACGAAATACTTGATGAAGTTCACTCAGACTATCCCGAGGTTAAAGTGACACATCTATTAGTTGACGCTGCGGCCACAGCCCTTTGTCTTAACCCAGGACAATTTGATGTGATGGTAATGGAAAACATGTTCGGTGATATTCTAAGCGATCAGGCGGGAGGTATCCTAGGCTCATTGGGACTAATGCCCTCCGCATGTATGGGTCCTGAAAAGGCCTACTATGAGCCGTCGCATGGCTCTGCTCCAGATATCGCAGGAAAAAATATCGCGAATCCCTACTCTATGATTGGGTCTGTAGCGATGATGCTGGAGATGAGTTTTGGGATGAAAGATGAAGCAAGAAATGTATGGCGAGCAATGCAGTCAGTATTTGAAGAGGGCTTCTCTACTCCAGATCTTATATCGAACGAGAGCGCCCAAACAGTTTCTACTGACGTTTTCGGCGACAAAGTAGTATCTTCGTTGACAGATTTATTGTCTTAATAGTCCCGAAGTGAGCCAGACCTTAGCCTCAAAGTTGAGAAATGGTTGTCACAAAACTAGTAATCATTACCAAGATAGCAAGCCATCCCCAACCAACAAACGCCCACCACATAAGCCAACGTGGTCTGAGGCGATCTCCTACGAGGTACCTCACCGAATCTACGAAAAGAAATCGCAAGGCACTCATAATTAATTTCTTCATTTTTTACCTATTAATAGTTTACGGCCTGCCAACAAAAGGTTTACTGATTCTATCTTTGACCCGCAACCAGACCAGATGATTGTTTAAACTGCTTAATTTCTGTCGAAATCTCATCGTACAACAGTTTGACATCAATTGTTTCGCCAAACTGGATTCTTTTGGAGAAAAAAGTTATCGGGAATACAAAGTTATCTGTATCCCTCCACCGTAGTGCCTTGCTAATACCTGCCTCGTCCTCATAACTAATCCAAGACAGTCCAAATTCCCTCACGAGCAGGTCTCCAAACACTATCCCCATCGATTGCCAAGCCCTCAGTTGGCCATTAGAAAGCAGTTTTTGATCAACCACCTGCTGTAGAATACTTAAGTCTCTTACGTCCCCTCGAATTTCCTTAATGCCTAGCTTACGATGGAGCAAAGCGTTGAGTTCTTTGCGGCCGGAAGACAATATAAAGCGTTGACTGGCGTTGAGCTGTTTAACTACCACCCCTTCGTTTACAGGAGCGTTAGTGAATCGGTAATTTGTCAAGTCATACTTGCGTAAAGACTGCAGCCCATCGCCGTTTACGGGCAAAATGAGAATAACAGTTAAAAAAAATAGCAAATAATGCATTAGGTTACGAAACTGATTTTTCAAAATGATAATCTAAGAATTATAACAAATAGAATCGGAAGACAATAATTGCCAGATTTAATAGAACAAATTCATCAATCACCCAAAAAATTTGTACTTGCGCTAACGGGCGGTGGTTCGAAAGCTTTGGCTGAATTACTGAGCATTCCTGGAGCGTCTAAAACGATTCTTGAAGTATCGATTCCATACCACTCTCAAGCGCTGATTACCTATCTTGGACAGGTGCCTGAAAACTCAGCAAGTTCATCTACCGCACGAAATTTAGCAATGGCGGCCTGGCGTCGTGCTCGAAAGATAAATGAAAGCTCGATAAATGTGGCCGGTGTAGGTGTTACCTGCGCCCTCACAACAAAAAGACGTCGACGTGGTGCAAACCGATGCCATATCGCTATACAGACTTCGACACAAACATCAGAGGTCAATGTCTTCTTCGACAAGGCAATCTACTCACGGCAGAATGAGGAAAATATTATTTCTGATCTAATTATTCAACAATTAGCAGAATTCTGCGGTTTGAGAGCCCCGCAACATCATATTGCCGGGAGGATATTAAAACGCACAAAAAACGCACCTGAAACCTGGTCTGACCTTTTGTCAGGAAAGCTTAAAACAACGCTGTCTCCCACTGATCCAATCAATATTTTTCCTGGTGCATTCAACCCCTTGCATGAAGGGCATAAAAAAATGATCGCTTACTCGGAACAACTTCTTGGGGGCAAAGTATATCTTGAGATTTCTATAAGTAATGTAGATAAAATGGCAATCGATTTCTTAACAATGCAGGACCGCCAAGAACAAATTAATTCAAACTCTCTCATTTTCACCAATGCGCCAACGTTCTTAGAAAAAGCACGCCTGTTCCCCAAAGCTTGCTTTATTTTGGGTGCAGATACTCTTCTACGCATTGTTGACAAAAAATATTATGATAATAATGAAAAGCTACTGGCCTCCTCCATCGACGAACTCTGTGAGCTTGGCTGCAAAATGGTTGTATTTGGCAGAGACCTCGACGGCGAATTCGTAACTCTAGATGATCTTAAATTGCCCGAGAAATTCAAACGTCTATGCGTGGGGGTTGAAGAGAAAGAATTCCGAAGTGATATCTCATCAACGCTCTTGCGAGAGACGAGAAAAGCATATTAAGAATCGCATATACTTAAATGCGGCTGATCCTACAGAGCAGATCAGTCCCTACCCAACAAATTAAGAATAAATGCATACTCAAGAGCTTCACTTCGAAAGCGAAGATAACTATCAGATGCACCGTGATGACCTGTCTCCAGGTCGATATCTAGTAGTAATAGATTCTTATCAATTTTCAATCGTCTCATCCTTGACACCCACTTGACGGGTTCAAAATATTGCACTCTTGAATCATATAGTCCAGTGGTAACGAGCATATTCGGGTACCGCTGAGCTCTAACTTGGTCATAAGGTGAGTATGACATCATGTAATCAAAATGCTGCTTGTCATTTGGATTTCCCCATTCGTTGTATTCTCCCGACGTGAGCGGGATTGAGTCATCAAGCATAGTCGTAACAGGGTCAACGAAGGGAACACGAGCAACGATACCGAGATAAAGCTGAGGTGCTTCATTGGCAACCACTCCCATTAGCAACCCACCTGCTGACGAACCCACGGCGAATACTTTTTTAGAACTCATATATTTACGTTCCACCAGAGCCCTAGTCCCATCTATAAAATCATTAAAAGTATTCTTCTTACGAAGTAATCTACCTTCATCATACCAATGACGGCCCATTTCAGACCCTCCTCGGACATGAATAATTGCGAAAACAACTCCTCTATCCAACAACGATAATCTATTTGACTGGAAAGCTGCTTCAGTGGGGTAACCGTAGGCCCCATACGCATATATGTAACCAGGGTTTAAACCTGGACTAAAACTATCCTTTCGATAAACTAAAGAGATTGGTACCTCGGCACCATCTCTCGCTTTAAAAAAGAATCGCTCCGAGCGATAGTTCGAGGGATCGAAATTGCCAATAATACGATCGGTCTTTATCAAAATCGATCTACCATTGGATAAGTCAAATTCATAAATACTTTCGGGAGTTGTCAAACTCGAATAAGAGTATCGCAATACGGTACTGTGAGGATCAGGATTAGAATGTATTTTTGCAGAGTAAGTTGATTCAACGAAGTCAATTAACCTTTCATTACCGGTATTTCGGCTTATTATTCTAAATTGTGTCAAGCCCTGAAAGCGCTCTGCCAGAACATAATAATCCTCAAATATTTCAAAATCCTCCAGCAAAATATCATTTCGATGCTCTACAACCTGCTCCCATTGCTGACGCGTACCAATTGAATTCGTCCGGACCCGCATTAGCTTATAGTTACTTGCATTCCAATTTGTCAGAACATAGAAATGGTCCTTGTGATGCCTAATACGGTAATCATGTCCAACCTCGCGCTCGAGAAATATTTTAGGAGGCTCGGTTGGCATCTCAGCATCCACTAGAAGGATTTCTGAAGAATCAGAACTCGAATTAGTAATTACTATGTATTTTTTTGAACGAGAGAGAAACACACTTGAATAAAAGGCTTTATCAAATTCCTGATAAACTAATGTAGAAGGTCCTCCTCCAATTTTATGTCGATATACCTGATAAGGAAGTAACGTCTCTGGATGCTTTCTAACATAAAAGAGTGTTTGATTATCAGAGGCCCAAGCAAGAGCTGGCGACACTCCTGAGATTTTATCTGCGAAATATTCGTCCTTACTTATATCCTTGAGACGTATTCGAAAAACCCCTTGACTAAATTCATCCTCTGCGAATGCCAGCAGCTTATGGTCATGACTAACACTAAAGTTTCCAATTTCATAGAACGTTTTCCCACTCGATAACCTGTTGGCATCTAGTAGAGTGGTCTCGTCGAGCTCGCCAGTCAGCCTACGCTTGTATACTGGATATTGCTTGCCGGGTAAAAACTCCTGAAAATATAAATACTGATCGTGTTGAATTGGAACAGACTTCTTCGTACTGGGTAACCTTGATGAAAGTTCCTCGACAAGAGATTTTTGTAAGGCAGTAGTGTGCTTCATCACCGCATCGGTATAAGCATTCTCTAATTCCAGTAATTCGATTACTGTTTCATTTTGGCGCAAGTCATCTCGAATCCAATAGTACTCATCAATTCGATTATAGCCGTGATTCTGTAGTATCTTTTGTTGCACTGATGCAATAGGAGGGGCCGGTGTGTTAGAACCGTCCTCTCGGGAACATGCCATTATTAGAATAATGACGAGTATTATAGAGATGCGCATAGAAGAAATTTCTCATCAAAGTAGCTTAAGGAAATCATTGGCCAACTTTAAATTCAACTTAATTTTGACTAGAAAAATGTTACGTGGTTCTTTAAATAACAGCTTTAGGATTAATAGTAGAATCTTTTTTATTGACCACATGCAAGAACTGTGATTTTATTATACTGTACGTATATACAGTATAATAAAACTAATTCAATGGACAAATTAGAACGCCTTATAAACGAAACTGGGCTTTGGCAAGCCTCAAATATCAATTGTGAGTTTAGGAAAAGTTTATCTTCTGGATATCCTCTACTTGATAGCCATCTAACTGGTTCAGGCTGGCCAGAAGATGGTGTAACAGAGTTACTCCATAATCATTATGGTATTGGCGAACTACGTTTATTAGCACCCGCCCTCGCATACCTGAGTCAGCAACAATCTAAAGCGATACTCATGATTTCACCACCCTTCATCCCTTATCCACCAGCATTAAATGCATGTGGTATCAATCTGAAAAACTTATTTATCGTTCAACCAGGGACTTTACAGGATAGTTTATGGGTACTGGAGCAAGCACTTAGCTCAAAGGGCTTTGGTGTGGTAATCGCTTGGCCAAAAAAAATTTCGGACAAGCAAATCCGAAGACTACAAGTAGCCAGCAAAGAAAGTAACACTTGGAATATTCTATTTCGTCAGATAGATGTAGGAACTTCACCGGCAGAATTACGCATCCGTTTATATGCAGTCAACAATGACCCCCACACAAATAGCTCAGTACACGTAAAAATTGTCAAGCAACGTGGTGGCTGGGAGAGTGATATCTTTAAAATTAATTTTACTGACAACCTTAACCAAAAAACTCTCGATTTCTCTAAGCTTTCAACTAACTACTCCGATCACCATAATGACGCGAACATATTACAATGGCCTATGGATTTGTCTTCATTTCCAAAAGCTACCGATTGAAATATTTACTCGGGAGAAAATCGCAAAACCTGTCGTCGTTACCGTTAAACAACGTATCGTAAATATCAATCATAGTGCTTCAGTGTTAGGCATATGTATTGGTAATAACTTAGAAACAGCACATATGCTGGCAGATAATCTAGTTTGTTTTGAAAGAAATGAAGTAAAAGAACTTGCTGCTCTCAAGCACTTAGCCCAGTGGGCTTATCAATTTACACCCAAAGTCTCCGTCAAAGCACCTAATAGCATTCAACTAGAAGTTAGATCTTCATTAAAGCTTTTTTTTGGGATCAAAAATATAGAGTCGAAACTACGAACAGGATTAAAAAAGATGGGTTTTTCTGCACAAGTGGGAATACATAAAACGCCGTTAGCAGCTCTTGCCATGGCTAAAGGCGGTAAATCCAAACTAAAGAATATCCCTGTAGATAAGCTAGATATTGAACCACAAGTTATTGGAGAGCTAAGGAAAATAGGAGTTTCTTCTCTTAAAGACATTCTCGATTTACCAAAAAGCGGGATAACAAGACGCTATGGCAGCTCGATTGTCGATTATCTAGAGCGTCTATTAGGAGAAAAACCAGACCCTCAAATATTTATCAGTGAACAACCAAACTTTTCAAGCGAAATCAACTTCCTTAGCGAAATTACTAATATTAAATCTCTATTGTTCCCGATACGAAGATTATTATATGAGCTTTATGAATTCTTAATCTCAAGACAGCTAGCAGTAAATAACTTCACATTCAAACTAATGCATTATAAAAACCCAACACGGTCTTTCAATATTCATATTACAGAACCAACGAGTGATATCTCTACTTTCTTATTATTAAGTGAACTACACCTCGAGAAAATTAGTGGTGTCCGAGAGATCGACTCTCTCAAACTAACTGCCCATAATTTTTTCCCAATACCTTCTCTACCGAGAGACCTGTTTCATGGGACTCAATTTCAACAGAGAAACGGACAGATGACCAATAGTGTAGAGCAGGAAGATCGCAATCGATTATTCAACATGATGAATACTCGTCTTGGGCCACACACTTATTTCCAGTTATTCCAAGAAGACGATCATCGACCTGAAAAGGCCTGGAGTACTATTCCAAAAGATAAAATATCAGGATTACAACATGATTTTACTACCATCAATAATCGACCAATGTTCCTATTAAATAAACCTAAAAAGCTGAAATTGAGAGGGAATCAGCCTTGCCTAAACGGTAAACTAATTTTACTAGACGGACCAGAACGTATTGATTATGGATGGTGGGATTATAATATAAATAGAGATTATTATGTTGCAAGAGATGAATATACTAATTCTATCTATTGGATCTTCCATGACCAGGACCATAAAGATCTCAAATGGTTTTTACATGGTATTTTCTCTTAGTATTTACATAATAAAGACATGCGAAAAAACAAATGACATAATCAAATCTTAGTCTTGCTTGGACTTCACTATGTCGAAACTTTATGAGCTCGAAATGCAATCAATAGAAGGAGAACTGGTACCGTTTTCCAAATTCCGCGGTCAGAACTTACTAATTGTTAATCTTGCAAGTCATTGTGGTCTTACTTCTCAGTACGAAGGCCTGTGTGAACTTCACAAACAAGGCGTCGTTCATATCCTGGGATTTCCCTGTAATCAGTTTGGTAACCAGGAACCAGGCACAGACGCGGATATCCTAGAATTCGC
This sequence comes from Pseudomonadota bacterium, assembly GCA_036337195.1. GTDB lineage: Bacteria > Pseudomonadota > Gammaproteobacteria > Pseudomonadales > Azotimanducaceae > UBA7455. Next base: position 23,736 of record JAYZES010000005.1, on the reverse strand, counting down.
CAAATCAAAATACAATTCTAACTTTCCGATATTCTCAAAGATTGAAGTCAACGGAGAAAAGACCTGCAAGCTTTACCAATGGTTGAAGTCAGAGAAAGCTGATTCAGGGGGTAACAGCGACATTAGCTGGAATTTCACCAAATTCTTGGTAAGCAAAGATGGCCAAGTCCTTGCACGCTTCGACCCAGCAACAACACCAGACGAAATAAGAATAAAACTGGACGATTTCCTATAATTCCTCATCTTATTACCGTTTTTGGCCGCAAGCCGGTGATTGAAGTGCTACGATCGGAGCATAAGGTGGCGCGCTTACACATCGCACGGAATATTAAACACTTGGCTATTATGCAACAACTTGTAGAACTCGCAGAGGTTAAAAAGGCCGAGATAAAATACCATAGCCGAAGAGAACTCTCCTACATATCGAAGAATAGCCGGCAAGATCAAGGAGTGGCAATTGACCTTATAGCACCTAAACTTAATCCCTTAGCCGATCTACCCAGTAATGCTAAAAGTCTCATCATTCTGGATGGTATTACCAACCCATCGAATCTTGGAATAATTATTCGATCAGTAGCGGCTTCTCCACTCGATGGTCTAGTGCTACCAGAAAAGTGTAACGCCGCAATTGGACCTCTTGTGTATAAGGCTAGTGCAGGATTTGTGCTTAGCGCAAATATCTACCAATGCGAAACCATTATTTCCGGATTAAATTATTTACAAAGCCACCAATTCAAGGTTTTTGGCCTCTCAAGCTATGGAGAAACTGCTCTAAACAAGACAGTTGCAATAGGCCCATCAGTTTTTGTACTTGGCAATGAAAGTGCAGGACTTTCCTCGGAGGTCGAGGCGCTGTGCGATCAGCTCGTCAGCATACCGATGGCGAATGGCGTAGAATCGATTAATGTAAGTGCCGCAGCTACACTGGTAGCATTTCATTTTTTGTATTGAAATGAGTCTCAACCGTAGGAGCTGTTGTATTGGTTTTAACGAGCAGGTATCGTTGCTCGACGCGACCAACTGACAAAATAGATAAACTGAAATCTTTATGAAACGAATTTGTCTTATCCTGTCATTCCTGTTCTTTATAAGTGGATGTGGTAATGAAACCGGTTTCAATGAACAAGACCTGAGAATTCCTTCAGGTTTTGTGCGCGTCGTGCATGCCATGCCGGATGCACCCCGACTCATCACCAAGATCCAGGCTCGACGGCTACCCTTATTAAATTTTGGAGAGTCCACTCCGTATCAACCGACTATACCGGAGATCGAAAGAAAACTAGAAATTAGCTTCTTTAATGGGAATGACGAAACAATCGTCGCTACACAGGCTATCAGCGTGCCCAATGAACACCTTTTTACCGTTATTATCGCGGGAACAATAGCCGCTCCAGAGATCATAACTTTTTCAAACGAACAACCAACTTCTAAAGAAGAGATATCAATTCAAATATTTAATGCATCCATTCAGGACTCAAACTCTTATGACTTCTATTTGACTCGTGACAATGAGCCACCCTCGACTCCAAACTTCCAACTCTCCCCTCTCCAGGTATCCGCAAGTTATCAGACACCAGCTGCTTTGAACTACCATCTGCAATTTTCAAAAACTGGAACTAGCGAGATTATTTGGAACTCAGGTCCTTTTCAAATCCCAGAAACTAGTTCCAATCCTTTATTCATCCTGCTGGATAACTTTGGAGCCGGTCCAGAACCCGTTCGCGTAATGGGATATGACAATGAAAGGCTTACTTTTTCAAAGGACCCCACTAATAGTGCTATACGTATCGCTCACATGATAGCCGATGCCGGTCCATTGGACATTTATGTTGAAGGAGAGCTAATTGATCAGAACATAAGTTTTCAGGACGTCGGGATGATTAAGGAAGTAGGCTCGGGAGACAAGGCTTTCTTAATTACAAATGCTGGGAAGTCTGACGAAGTCCTCTTAGAAGAATTTTTAGCTTTAAGCCCAGGTGAGTTCCATACTGTCGCGCTTATAAACAGGAAGGAAGAACCTTTAGCTGTTATAAATACGGATGCCTTTCGAAGAATTCCTCAAGCCATGACAGTAACAGTTAGCAACTATTCTGCCAACGCGGCTGACGTGAGTGTTTTTGTTTTAGAAACTGGTCAGGATCCCAGTGATTCATTTCCAATATCCCAACAGAGGTTAGGACAGACTACTATTAATACAGTGCCGGAAAACAACTACGAATTCTTTGTATATAACCGTCTATCAAACGCACTTCTCGCAGGTCCTTTAACGCTGACAGCCTCAAGTAAAGCACTTTACAGAGTATATATTGCCGATCAATTCGATCCGAGCCTCCCTATCCAGCTCCTGCTGGGTGATGATTTAGATCCACCTTTCGAACCCTAGGCCAATTCCGCTTAAAACGAGGGAGTTAACTGGCTAGATCGTTAGTCCCCTAGCGGAGATGATACATTGGCAATTCTTGCCTAACAATTTGGAACTGTGTACTCCGAAGTAAAGAAAATCAGGTGCCTCAAGGATAAAAGAGTCTTGAATGAATAAATAAATAACTGTATATTTATACAGTTATTTAAATTAATCTCTGAGCATAACTATCAATTCTCCACCATCAAGATATGCAGAATTACATTGCATTAGTAATTACTCTTTTTTAAGAGGAGCCTCCCACCCCGAGGAGCTCATTGCAAGAGCATCAGCCCTAGGCTATAAGGCCTTAGCTCTTACAGATGAATGCACCATGTCTGGTATCGTCAAAGCGCATGTGGCCGCTAAGAAACACGGCCTCAGGCTTATTGTCGGAAGCGAATTTCATCTGGAAGAAGATATCCATATCGTACTGCTAGCTCCTAATAGGGTTGCCTACGGACAAATTTGCAACATTATTACTATCGGTCGCCACCAGGCATTAAAGGGAGAATATAAACTTTCCCTAAACGACTTAAAACTAAACTGTGATGCCTGCTTAGCGCTATTAATTCCTAACGAGCGTTCTACTCAATACAACCATATGCAAACCCTAAAATCATTTTTTGAAGACCGTTTATGGATTAGCTTAGAGATGTTCCCTGACGGCCAATCTCTTTTTCAATTTCATAACACAATAGCCTTATCAAAAAAATATAACTTACCAATCGTTGCTAGCGGTGATGTTCATATGCATCACAAGAATCGCAAGGCCTTACTTGACGTATTATCAGCCATAAGAATCAATCAATCATTGCATTTAGCGGGACGTTTGTTATTTAGTAATAAGGAAAAATATCTGCGACCGTTGTCCCTACTAAACAAACTGTACCCAAAGGAACTATTAGCAAACACTATTCAAATAGCTGATCTCTGCACATTTTCATTAGATGAACTACGCTATGAATACCCACAGGAACTTGTCCCTCCAAATCTCACACCAACGACCTATCTACGTCAACTTGTAATCGAAGGTACTATAAAACGCTGGGGTAGTGAAACTCCTAGAGAAGTGCTTTCATTAATTGAGAAAGAGTTAAAACTGATTGCAGAGCTAGAGTACGAATACTACTTCTTGACCGTTTTTGATATAGTCAATTTTGCGCGTAGCCAAGGTATTTTATGCCAAGGCCGAGGTTCTGCCGCTAATAGCGCTGTCTGTTATTGCCTTGGAATTACAGAGGTAGATCCATCACGTATTAGCCTTTTATTCGAGAGATTCATATCCAAAGAACGTAACGAGCCGCCAGATATCGATGTTGATTTCGAGCATGAACGTCGAGAAGAAGTAATCCAATACATTTATAGGAAATATGGTCGTAATCGCGCTGCGATCGCGGCGACAGTGATTACTTATCGCCCTAAAAGCGCTATTAGAGATGTAGGTAAAGTCCTTGGTATAGACTCACAGTTAATTAATCGATTGGCAAAATCATTATCATGGTGGGATAAACAAGAAGAATTACAGCTACGTTTTTCTGAAGCAGGGATTAATCCAAGAAGCCCATTAGTTAATCACTTCCTGACATTAGTCCGTCAAATTCTTGGTTTTCCTAGGCATTTGTCCCAGCATGTCGGCGGCTTCGTAATTTCAAGCGGACCTCTCTCGCAGCTTGTACCTGTAGAAAACACTGCGATGAAAGATCGTACAATTATTCAATGGGATAAAAATGATCTCTTATCACTGGGATTACTCAAAATTGATGTACTGGCGCTTGGTATGCTGACATCAATCAGGAAAAGTATTGACTTAATAAACTCATACCGAAATACGCATCTAACGCTTGATAAAATTCCGTCAGAGGATATGGATACTTATAGAATGCTGCAAGAGGGAGACAGCATCGGTGTTTTCCAAGTCGAGTCCCGAGCACAGATTTCAATGCTTTCAAGACTAAGGCCAAGATGCTTTTATGATTTAGTTATCGAAGTTGCTATAGTCCGTCCCGGACCTATCCAAGGGAATATGGTGCACCCCTATCTAAAACGTCGTAATGGCGAAGAACCAGTAAGCTACGCCAATAAAGAAATTCAAGATGTACTAGAGCGCACATTGGGTGTACCTATTTTTCAAGAACAGGTAATTAAATTAGCAGTAGTTGCTGCAGGTTTCAGTCCCGGGGAAGCGGACCAGTTAAGACGAGCGATGGCAGCCTGGAAGCGTCGTGGAGGATTAGAACACTTTAGGGAAAAATTAATCCACGGCATGCTACAAAAGGGTATCAAACAAGAATTTTCTGAACGCATCTTCGAACAAATTAAGGGTTTTGGTGAATATGGCTTTCCAGAATCCCATGCTGCAAGCTTTGCTCTACTGGTCTATATCTCTGCTTGGCTAAAGCGACATGAACCAGCAGCTTTCTACTGTGGGCTTTTAAATAGCCAGCCTATGGGTTTTTACTCACCATACCAGTTAATTCAAGATGCCCAGCGGCACAAAGTCGAAATTCTTCCAGTAGATATTCGATCTAGCGAATGGGAATCAACATTGGAAAATCATAATAAAACACCCGCTATTCGTTTAGGCTTCCAAAGAATTAAGGGATTTCATCAAGCTACGGCCCTTCGCATCATTCAGGCAAGGCAGGAAAAAATTATCACAAGCATTGAGGACATAACGACTAGAGGAGGCCTAGATCGAGGTGATCTTTCAAAGCTTACTGAGGGTGGTGCATTTAAGCAAATCTCTGGGAATCGATATCAGACCCACTGGCACGCCCAAGGTATTGTCCCTGACTCACTACTTATCGATAATATCTCTGCAAAGGAGGTAGCATTTAAAATTAATCGAATACCTTCAGAAACCGATGATCTAATTACTGATTTCAAAAGTCTTGAGCTAACATTAGGACGACACCCCATGGCACTACTCCGAGAACAGGGAGAACCTTTCACTAAATGCTATACAGCTCACGATCTTGCAGCCATAAAGCATGGCAGTATGGTGAGAATATCTGGAATTGTTACCAGCCGCCAGCGTCCCAGTTCCGCCTCTGGCGTAATTTTTCTAACACTCGAGGATGAAACAAACAATATCAACGTTATTATTTGGAAACATATACTTGAACGTTTCCATATGGCAATACTTCAGGGGCAGCTACTGTTAATACAAGGAACTCTGGAGAGAGAAGCATCAGTAATCCACATCATAGCAAAACATGTTACAAACCTAAGTTGCCATCTTGAGAATATCTCTTTGCAATCCAGAGACTTCCACTAGCAAGGCATCCGTTCTAAATTTCATAAGAAATCTTTAACTGTCACTTCACGAATCTTCTAGCTTACAGTCTTATCGATTGGAATCTTTGAACTGCATCTCTTCTGCCCAAGCATCTGTGTGATAAACTTACTAAGGGTTCACCAATCACCGATTTTTATCCACAATTCTACATATTATATTTCCTTAGGGATCGATTAAAGCATATTTTCCCTCTCAGAAAAGAACAACTACCATTTGGTAAACCCTATCTTATGACCAAACATCAAAATCTTACCAAGGGTGCCATATCAGGTCATCTCTTTCGCCTTTCCGGCGTGATGATTATTGGCTTTATTGCCTGGACACTCGGCGGACTAATCGAGATATTTTATCTAGGTATGGTGGGACTCGATGCTCTCGCAGCAATTACCTTTGCATTCCCCCTCACGATGTCACTCACAGCATTTATCCGCGGTATTGGAGTAGGAGCCTCTTCTATTATTGCTAGAGCTCTCGGTGAATCTGATCGAAATAAGGCCGCAATAACTACAAGCCACTGCAATATGATCGTTATCTTAATCACAGTAACACTGTCATTACTCGGATTTCTGACGGCAGAAATATTCTATCTAGCCATGGGAGCGAGGAATGAGGTTCTTAACCTAGCAGTAGCTTATACACAAATCTGGCTACTTGGGTTTCCAATGATTGGAATGGCTATGGTCTCAAATGGGATGATTCGCTCATTTGGCGATGCAAGTTTTTCTGCCTCTATCATGTTGAGCGCCCCAATGGTACAGATCGTTCTCGGCCCATTTTTGATATTTGGATGGCTGGGATTACCGGCTCTGGGGGTGATAGGCGCCGCATGGGTAGCGGTAATAGGTGGGGTCTGTCAGTTCCTTATTGGTGCCTACTGGTTTTTTATAAAAGAAAAATTATTAAGAGCAGAATTTCCTTTTCTATGGTCTTCTTGTAAGGACATTCTGCATGTTGGAATACCTGCTGCATCAACTAATCTGATTGGACCTTTATCCACTGGAATTACTACGTGGTTGCTCTCTGGCTATGGGATCGCGGTGGTGGCGGGATTTGGGGTTGCTAGTCGTATTGAGTCAGTAGCTGGCATGGTTACCGTTGGATTCGCTACGAGCATAGTCCCTATTGTTGGACAAAACTGGGGCGCAAGAAAATTCGATAGAGTATATGCAGCGCTTAAAACTTGCTATCTTGCTTGTCACGCATGGGGGCTTATAGCCGCTACAGGGATTTGGATGGGTGCAGTATTCCTTGTCCGCCTTTTTAGCGACCAGGAGGCAATTCTCGAAAGCGCCGTGTGGTTTCTCTATATCGTGCCCCTCAGCATTGGTTTTGCTGGCATGGTAAATATAGCCACCCATTCATTTAATGCTCTTCGAACGCCATTGCCAGCCCTCATCCTCTCATTAGCTCGCGTTCTTTTTGTTTACGTGCCACTGGCAGCAGCCCTGCAATTATGGATAGGTTATCAAGGTGTCTTTATTGCCATAGCTTTGAGTAACCTGATCGTAGGATTATTAGCCTACCTTTGGAATAATTATGCGCTGGAAAAAAGGATTCACGAACTAATTAATAACTAAGTACTTAGTAAAACTCTTGCCGTAACCAGGCCCGATTTGACCTGTCGATCAACAGAGATTTGCTCGACAGACACTCCATATTCTCCATGCAGTAGAACCAACCAACCCATCAGATCATTGAATAAAACACCATCGAACCACAACATTACTGCAGTACTTCCCTCTGGTTGAATTCTGTTAGGTTGGATGCCCTGCTCTTTTGCGGCGTTGCTTATATCTGTGATTAATGATTGACTCGAGGATCTTCTCTTTTTTGTCCCAGAGGCAGCTCTCGCTTGTGGTTCACTAGCGCGCATATATTGAAGCAAGGCAAAAGCAGTATCGCGCTTTATAAGACTTGCTTCATAGTAACGATGAGCAGGCGACCAAATACTCAAATAAAAGGCCAGAACTCCGAGAAATAAGATGAGAACCTTTAAGACTGTTCGTTCTCTGGTGTCAAGCGAATCCAAACGTCCAAGTTGACGACTAAGGGCATCTTTAAAAATCATCGCCAATCCCCAAGTGACCGAATCTTAAGGCTTCCACGAACTGAACCTCCCTGCTGGGATATTGCCCCTATCTCTGCATTTAGTCCCCCTTTATTAAGGGTGGCTGAGAAATTTACCAAAGTTTCAGAGCGATCGGCCCCAACCTGGATGACCAGATCACCGCGACTACTGTTATAATTCATTTTCTCCATGGAGATTCCTGTCCCAGGAATATATGCCGCAATATCTCCAAAAATTTGCAGAAAATTTCCATCGTCTCCTGCTCCACTCAAACGGGCCGTCCAAGTCCTGCGGATATCTCTAACATTCTGGTCCTCGGGATAAACGTCTCTGAAAAGCGCGCTGACCTCGTCAGAGTAGTGGCTGGCTTTATAATCAAGGTAAACGCCCTTCGCAAGCAACAAAAACAGGTATAAAACTAGAGTGCTCGCAGCTAGAATTTTAGTTGCTCCCCAAACAGCCTTATCAGGCTTTATTTTAGTTGAGACCTGGAAGTCACCTTGCAATAAATTGATTTCGTTCCCAGAATAATGTTCAACCAGAGTTTTCAGTCCCTGCTCTTTCTTCGCGTGTACCGTGACTGAGGTTTTTGTTTCTATTTCCGCGATTTCCATACCCAATTCATCTATCTTGTTGGCGGGAACATACAAATCGATTCCATTAGGCTCTTTAATTAAACCCACAACCATAGCTAACTGAGCAGTTGGAGCACAAAAACCTGTCTGGTTACTGGTTCTTATATGCGTCTTCTCACCTTCTATCGTAATACAAGTTTGCTGACTTTTCGGAGCAACGAGAGTGTCCACCGTCATGACAGTAGGCTCCAAGCCAATATCTTTCAATTGTGTGAGGTACCGTCTCATATCTTCTCGAGCGTTTATGCAGACAACAAACTCCCCATGCTGATTTTTCTCGCCAAGGGCTAAGTGGCACTTTTCGATATCCACGGCTACTTTTTCTTCTACTGCGTAGGGTAACGCTTGTGATATGTGTCGTGCTTGTCGACTGGGAATTATTGCTGTTGTGAGTAATACCCTCTCCCCTGGAATCAAGGCCACAATATCGCCTTCCCAATCAATTTCCTTTAGATCCTCTGAAAGAGTGTCAATATCACTTGAGCCACTAGCCGCTGCTGAGCCTGTTGCAACCCAATCGTATTTTTTATCCAATCTAATAAAGAGTGTCATGATTTAGCTTTTTAGTTACCACTACTTTTAGAGGCAAACACTTTGCGAGAATGATTACGCGAAATAACGCGGATAGAGCCATCATTTCCCCTTTGTAAAACACTGGTTAAATAACCGAGTCTATCCCTATAGTTTGCGCGTATCTGCACCTCAAAAAAGTTCGATTGTACACTAAGCCCGGTTGCTGCGATCGCTCGACGCGATGCTGGGGATGCCTGCAAAAATTCACCAACAGAATTATAAGGACGTCGAGTATCTTGAGCGCTCTCTATACTATTATCTACTTCGCCTGAAGGGATCGGCAGGATTGTATTGAGAACAGAGAGTTCCGAAGTATTTACGTTCACGGGAGTATTTAAGTGAGGTAAGGCGCTGAGACTATTTCTTAGTTGCTCGAAAGATGAACTATCCATTCCCAAGATAAGATTTAATTCTGTCACATCAACAAAGGGCTGACCACTGGTTCGATAGGGCGTAGCAAGCCCTAGGTAATCATAATCTTCTGCTCCCAGAGTTCGAGCAGCACCATCATCGTCCATCCAATCGATCAAACGATCGAGATACATCGCGTCCAAACCACTATCCAGAAGTAACCTGCTGAAGCGTCGCCGAGCCTCTCGACCGAAGTCTCCCTCCAAAACTAGCGAGTTAATATTAAGTCTACCTTGAAGGTCAATTATGTTGATTGTGACTTCTCCGTTTTCAAATTCAAAATAGAGATCTTTTTCCGCCCATGCCTCATTTAGGTGGTCCAAACCTTCGGATTCCTGGTGGTCCTGCCAAAGAATCTGTCTCGCCAACTCTTCTCCTCCAAGCGTATATAAATTCGTCTGCGAAAAATCATAGCCATTTCTAACCTGATGAATTGCGAAATTTTGGTTACGCGTCATAGAAATAGACAAAACAGAAACTATAACGACCAGAAGTAGCACCGAAATCAGAGCTACCCCCGATTGCATTTTTTTTGTCTTATTCACTGTGCTTCACCCACTGGATTCTGGCGGGGGGCGTCGGTACCCTCAAGCTCCTCCGTCCCCCCAGCTAATTGAGCTTTGTTGATGGACCTTGCCACCTCGGGTAAAACAAAGGTCCTACGAATTTCGCCGATATGGTCAACCGTTAATATTATCTCAATGCCAAGGGGTAAAGCTGGCCCTGCATCAAATGCCGGCCAAATGTCTATACTCTCACCAGGCTGCGTTATTGCTTTTACCTCAAAAAGTTTTACCCCCTCGAGCAACCTCTGCATTCGGGGTTGCGAATCCTCAGCCCGGTCTAAAACCAGCCAAAAATAGCGATAGAGGACCCCATCAGCGATTTTATATGCAACTCGCTGCAGTTCGCTTCTGGAGTGAAGAGCTGGATTACTCCAGCCGGTTCTCGATAACTCTAGGACATGGGCACCCTGCCCGACGATTAGAGCACTGGAAACATCACCATATTCGTCACGTATATTTCGTGGAGTTAATTGACTCACATCGCGATAAATAACATTTAATGCTCGACCCACGTCGTTAATACTTTCATTACTTAAACTTACCGTAGATTCAGTTTTAATTATCGAACGCAATAACTGTGCGCTTACTACACTTATCATTGCAAAAATTGATATGGCGACTAACACCTCAAGCAAAGTAAAGCCCTTATCATTAGCGCCCATATCAATGCCGACCCAAGAAACCAGTAAGCTGGACCACAGGCTCTTCAAAGGTTGGGTCGAGAAACACTGCAACCTCGATTCGTCTCATCAATGGATTTGCCGTGGCCTTGAAGCGAACTTCGACTTGCCAAGTTTGCATCACCATCGTTTGAGTTTGCCGTTTGGTTCCCAAAGCAGGGAAGTGTTCTTCACTTCGGGGAAGCATTCGCAGCTTTGCAATTTCATTTTCTGCTATCCATTGTGCAACCACGCGTTCCTTGAGGCCTCTTGCTTGACTTACAGACTCCGTCACACTCTTAAACACCACCGTAGAGACGATGCCAAATATAGATAGGGCTATCATGACCTCTACAAGGGTAAAACCCTTTTTAATTGAACCAGTCAATATCGCTATACCCATCAGTCCCGAGGGTTTTTAGGAGGCCGTTGTTTGTTGTTTGTCTGACATCCAGTTCGAAGGGTGTTACTTCACCACTAGAGAGAATTACAATGGGTGGCGTATCCTGCCCAGATAGATCAAGACTTTTACCCTCCACTCGGAGCGATAAAGAAAGATTTTTATCCAACCTCCGTATTTTGAAAGGTGCTTCATTTAGTGGCTGCCACTCCTGTAATTCTTCAGCGTATTGAAAAAACTCGTAACCATACCCTCTTTTGTTCTCGTACTGATTGATTTGTAAACCATAAATTGTAGAGTCCATCACCGCTTTCTCACTAAGCATTCTAATTAAGAGCCTAATACGCTCTGACTCGCTCTCAAAGTAATCAGACTGCGTGAACGCGGGCAACCCAACTACAACAATTCCTGTCATTAAGGAGGCGATAAACAGAACAATTAGGATTTCTAGGAGAGTAAATCCTTTACTAAATTTCGGATAGCAAGATATCTGCATCTACACCCTCGCCACCTTCTTTTTGGTCGGCGCCATAAGAATAGACATCCATGACTCGACCCTCACTCACGAACCGGTATGGTTCACCCCATGGGTCTATAGGAACTTTCTTGAGATATCCGTCTGAGTTCCAGCGACGGGGGATAGGATAACCTGTCGGTTGATTAACAAGTGCCTCAATACCTTGTTCCGTACTCGGATAATGCCCATTATCCAATCGATAAAGCTCTAATGCATTACCTATCGCCTGAATATCGGTAGCAGCTGCAGTAACTCTCGCCTCATCAGGCCGACCAATTATATTTGGGACAATAAGAGCACCTAAAATCCCGAGGATGACAACTACGACCATTATCTCAATCAGTGTAAAGCCAGTCATTTTTTGCACCATTGTCTCCTTTACAAAAGTTACTTTGCGTTTTTATGATTTGCAGGACTCTATATTACCAGCTGATTCAAATTAATGATCGGAAGTAGGATAGCCATCACAATCGTAAATACCGCACCACCCATAAAAATTAACATCAGCGGCCCAAATAAACTAAGCAAGATACCCAATAACCCTTCAACCTCTTGCTGCATATAGACCGAAACCTTTTGCAGCATTTCATCGAGCTCGCCACTCGCCTCTCCGCTTGCAATCATATGTAACATTATCGGGGGGAAATAACCGCTTTGATCCAACGCTACGTTCAAACTTGAACCCTCGCTAACATTAACAGTTGCCTCCACTATTTTTTGTTTAAGCCAGGTATTCGATAGCACTTCCCCCGCGATTCTTAGCGCCTCAACTAAGGGCACTCCGCTCGACGACAATATGGCCAGGGTGCTCGAAAATTGAGACGCATTAATACCTCTACTTAATTTTGAAACAATGGGCAAATGTAGCAGTCTACGGTCGTAAGAAAGACGTAAGGTTGGTCTTTCCAATAACCGACGAGAAAGTATTGCCGAGAAAATTACACCTAACAGGATAAAAAAAGCGTTTTGCACTATAAAATCGCTTAGCGAGATGATAAGTCGAGTTAGGTAAGGTAATTCCTGTCCTGTATCTGAAAAAACTTCAACTATATCTGGAACAACGTAGCCAAGAAGCCCAGCGAGAATTAATAAAGTAAGGAAAAATAAAATAACTGGATAGACTAGTGCCTGCTGAATTCTTGATCGAGTTTGGTATTGTGTGTCGGTAAAATCAGCAAGTCGATTTAAAACTAGATCAAGGTGACCTGCCGATTCACCTGCAGCTACAGTAGCCCGATACAAGCGAGGGAATGCCCTGGGATAATTTGCTAAGCTGTTTGCAAGAGAGTAGCCCTCCATTACTCTCGATCTCACTGCGACAAGCATCTTCTGAACACGGGATACTTCGGTTTGTTTAGAGACAGCAAGGAGAGCTTCTTCCACTGGCAACCCAGCACCGATTAACGTTGCTAGTTGTCTAGTAATCAGAGCCCTGTCGGTCAACCGCAGCGAGGCTATGAACCACTCAGTCGGCGCAGATAACATCTTAGTGGTGTCGTTCTCGGCTAAAGTTACAGAAAGGGGCAGGAAGTTTTTCTCACGCAATAGTTGACGCACCTGGCGGTTACTATCTCCCTCTAAAACACCCTTTTGCTCCTTTCCGTCCTTATCGAGAGCAACATACTCAAAAGCAGCCAACGCTTAGTCATCCATTGTCTGGCGAAGGACTTCGTCTATTGTCGTTAGCCCGGCTAAGACTTTTTGCCTTCCATCGTCACGAATTCCGGAGGACTGGCTCCTCGCATGAGCCTCTATATCCAACTCTGAAGCTCCACTATGAATCATCCGTCGGATCTCATCATCGATTTTTACCAGTTCATAGATACCCATTCTACCTCGGTAACCTTCATAGGCACACTTTTCACAGCCCTTAGCCCTGAATATCTCTGGACGAGGACGTTTTTTTACTTTTAAGAATTCACACTCATAAGAATCACCTTTATAAGGCTCTCTGCAATCAGAACACAGAACTCTAACTAGCCTTTGCGCCAAAACACCAATGATACTATTGCTAAGCAAATAAGGTTGAACTCCCATATTCGAAAGGCGCGTCAAAGCCCCTATTGCCGTATTTGTGTGTATAGTTGAGAGTACTAAATGCCCAGTCAAGCTGGCCTGAACAGCAACCTCTGCTGTTTCAGTATCCCGAATCTCTCCTACCATAACTACATCCGGATCTTGACGTAAGATTGCGCGTAGACCCTTTACAAAGGTCATACTTGCCCGCGCATTTACTTGGGTTTGCCCTACACCTTCAACATCATATTCAATGGGATCTTCCACCGTAAGTATATTTCGAGAACGATCATTCAGCTGATCAAGACAGGCATAAAGTGTAGTAGACTTTCCAGAGCCCGTGGGTCCTGTCACTAAGATAATCCCATGGGGTCGACGCACTAATTCGATCATTACCTCCATATCAGATGCACTCATCCCCAAGCGTGAGAGATCCCGCCTCCCCTCCTGTTTATCGAGTAATCGCATCACCACTCGCTCACCCTTACTAGCTGGTATTGTAGATACACGCACATCTACTTCCTTTCCACCCACCAAAACGGAAATACGTCCATCCTGGGGCAACCTTTTCTCTGCGATGTCAAGCTTCGCCATCACTTTGATGCGCGATACAATCAACGGAGCAAGAGCCCTTCGAGGACTTGCAACTTCGCGTAGAACTCCATCGACCCTAAACCTAACGACTAAGCGCATCTCATAAGTCTCCACATGTACGTCTGAAGCACCAACCTTTACCGCTTCAGTCAAAACACTATTGATTAATTTTATAATCGGGGCATCGTCATTCTCCTCAAGTAAATCGCTGGCCTCAGGAAGAGCATCCATTACACTACCAAGGTCCAAATCTTCTCCGAGATCTTCAATCATCTGCATGGCTTCATCAGAATCACTTTGATAGCTTAAGGAAAGCTGCTGATCAAAGGTACTCTTATCTACCAAGCGAAATTCCAGATGCTTACCTACAAAACGCTGAACTTCTGCGTAAACGGTCGACGTTAGACCATCCCTAAAAAGAACAGTTTTAGTATCCGGAGAAATAACCACGCCATTGCGTTTAGCAAAACCGAAAGGGAGTCTCATAATGTGGAAAGATCCAACTACAAAAAGCCAATGGAATGGAAGTATAACTTCAAATGCATGTGCTTAACATTATTGAAAGTACACGAAAGTTTTGTGTTATCGCTAGCGGATGGACTACACTGGCTATTTCTTAATGTCATAAAAAATAAAATAAAAGGTATTCCAAAAATAGACTTCGTTGGCTCCCACATCCTCAGCGTCTCTCAGTTCAGCAGACAGGATATTGATAAAATCTTCTCTGTTGCGGATAGTATGTTACCTTTCGCAAATCGAGAACGCGTAACGCGAGTTCTTGAGGGTGCTATTCTCGGTAATATGTTTTTTGAACCAAGCACCAGGACTCGGGTAAGCTTCGGTTGCGCATGGAATCTTCTAGGGGGTGAAGTGCGAGAAACAGCTGAAATCAAAACATCTGCTATTGCAAAAGGAGAATCTTTCTACGATACCGCCCGCGTTTTAAGTGGCTATAGCGACATAATTGTCATGCGACATCAAATCGAAGGGTCGGTAGAAGAATTTGCGAGTGCGAGTCGAGTACCTGTAATTAATGGTGGTGATGGATCAAACGAACACCCAAGTCAGGCGCTACTGGATCTTTATACGATAAGAAAGGAACTCTCTGACCTTGGGAAGAGTGTTGATAATTTAAGGATAGCTCTAATTGGTGATCTGCGGTTCGGTCGCGCCGTCCATTCACTTTGCAGGTTGCTAAGCCTTTACGAAAATGTCCATTTTACCCTAGTCTCTCCTCCCGAACTCAGTCTCGGTGAAGAGTACGTGAAAGCAATACGAACATCGGGACACGAAGTAGTGGAATCAATGAATCTGCACGACGGGATAAGCCACACGGATATCCTCTACGTGACCCGAACACAAGAAGAAAGATTCCCTAGTCAGAGCGAAGCGGAAAAATATAAGGGACTGTTCCGCCTTAATCAGTCCATTTATACAGAGTACTGCGAACCAAACACAGTAATCATGCATCCTTTACCTCGCGACTCTCGAGGTAACGCAAACGAGCTTGACAACGACCTAAATGAAAATCCAAATCTCGCGATATTCAGACAAACAGACAATGGTGTGTTAATTCGAATGGCGCTGTTTGCTCTAATCCTCGATGTTGCCGACAAAATAGAAGAAAGTGCCAGAGAAGTGGGCTGGTATACCGCCAAGCGCTTCTGAAAAAATGTCCAGCTATATCATTGATTGTGATCCGGGCCATGATGATGCCGTTGCCTTGCTTTTTGCGGCCAAATCGCTCCCAGTCCATGGCATCACCACAGTATTTGGAAACTCGAGTATTACAAATACAACAAGAAATGCAATCGCTCTAGTGACTGCTGCGGATCTTAGAATACCTGTTGCAAAAGGAGCATCACAGCCGCTAAGGGGACGTATACACAGAGCTGAACACGTGCACGGTAAAAGTGGATTGGACGGGGCTAATCTTCCGGATGGAAAATTTAAACCGGAGAAGAAAGAAGCGCACGATTTCTTAATTGAAGCAGCAAGTAACTTGCAAGATCTAGTCATTATAGCCATAGGTCCGCTTACCAATGTTGCTAAGGCGATTGAAAAAGAGCCCAGAGTGATGAGTCGAACAAGAGAAATCTCTATTATGGGTGGTTCCACTAGTTTTGGTAACGTGACTGCAACTGCAGAATTCAACATCTTCGCCGATCCCGAAGCTGCCAAAATTGTTTTCAACAGCGGTATACCGATGCGTATGGCGGGTTTAAACTTGACAAGCACTTTTGGCATCTCTGCCTCGCATGTAGCACTGCTCTGCGAAAGTTCAAACTTCATACCTCAGAATATCGGACATGCTCTGGACTACTATCTTACTCAACAGAGCAAAATCTATACTCGCTCGTACGCACCGATCCACGATATTTGCGCAGTCATCCCCCACACACACAGAGATATGATTCAGTATCAGCGTATGTGTGTCGACGTCGAATGCAAAGGACAACTCACCCGTGGCCAGACAGTATGCGACCAAAGAGGTTTATTAAAGCAAGGTTCGTCAGAGTCGCACCAGGAGCCAAACTGCGATGTTGCCATTGCCGGTAGGGGAGATGCTATCGTCGAATTAGCTATTCAAATTCTTATGGACTATAAATAGAAGGACTGGAATTAATGATTTATGACAACATTCTTCAAACTATTGGTAACACGCCAGTAGTTCGAATAAATAAAATTGGTCCGAGCAACCAACATATTTACGCAAAATTGGAGGCATTCAATCCATTAGCTTCTGTGAAAGATAGATTGGCTCTAGGCATCATCGAGGATGCAGAGAAAAGTGGTGCGCTCGTTAGAGGTCAAACGATAGTCGAGGCCACATCTGGTAATACGGGTATTGCTCTTGCAATGGTTTGCGCGGTCAAAGGTTATCCCTTCGTTGCAACCATGGCAGAAACATTCTCAATTGAAAGAAGAAAAATCATGAAGGCATTGGGTGCAAAAGTTATCCTCACTCCGGCAGCGGAACGTGGCTCTGGTATGGTCAAGCGGGCCAAGGAGCTCTCCGAGCAGCACGGTTGGTTTTTAGCTCGGCAATTTGAAAATCAGGCAAATCCAACATATCACAGAAATACTACCGGGCCAGAGATAATCAGAGACTTTGCTGGCAAGGACCTCGATTTTTTTGTCAGTGGATGGGGAACCGGCGGCACAGTCACCGGAGCGGGACAAATGATAAAACTTGCACGACCTAATGTTAAGATCATAGGGGCAGAACCGGAGAACGCGATGCTGCTGTCAGGCGGGGATTGGTCTCCACATAAAATACAGGGTTGGACTCCTGATTTCATACCTGATGTGCTCGAACACGAAGTAATCGACGAGTTTGTACCAACTAGCGATGACGAGGCCATTCAAACTGCGCAATATCTAGCCATTCAAGAGGGCATATTTTGCGGAATATCAGCAGGCGCGACCATGTGCGCAGCTCTTAAGGTAGCGGAAACAGCACCCCCGGGAAGTACTTTCTGTGTCATTTTACCGGATACAGGCGAGCGTTATCTGTCCTCACCGCTGTTTGATAATGTCACACCAGATTCTGACGACGACTGGCTGGAAACGCTATGACTAGCTGGCTATTAACGCCTCAAATTCCGGCACTGCTTTGAATAAGTCGGCCACAAGCCCGAAGTCTGCCACTTGGAATATTGGCGCATCTTCATCCTTGTTAATGGCAACAATTACCTTACTATCCTTCATTCCAGCAAGATGCTGGATCGCGCCACTAATCCCTACCGCGATATAAAGGTCTGGTGCAACGATTTTTCCTGTTTGCCCGACTTGCATATCATTGGGAACGAAACCTGCATCAACCGCAGCCCGGGACGCTCCCATGGCGGCGCCGAGTTTATCAGCTACAGACTCAAGTAATGCAAAGTTCTCACCATTCTGCATTCCGCGGCCACCGGAAACAATAATACTAGCGGAAGTTAACTCAGGCCGTTCTAACTTCACAATTTCATCTTTATCCCAATTTGACAAGCCGGAATCCTTTATTAGCTCCAGCTTTTCAATACTTGCATTACCCCCTGCACTAGGAACGCCATCAAAAGCAGTCCCTCTTACTGTAAGTACTTTTATGGGGTCCGAGGTTTGTACCGTTGCAACCGCGTTTCCCGCATAAATTGGTCTTTCAAAAGTGTTCTCATTCACTATGCCACTGATGTCGGATATTTGAGCAACATCAAGCAAGGCCGCAACCCGCGGCATAAAGTTTTTTCCGGAGGTGGTGGTGGGCGTCATTATATGACTATAGGCATCTCCTATCTCTACAACTAAATCTGCGATATTTTCTGCCAACCGATGCGCATAAACGGGATGGTCGGCGACGAGGACTTTAGTCACACCCTGCGCCTTGGAGGCATCTTCCGCTGCTCCCGCACATTCTGACCCCGCAACTAAGACTTCTATCTGGTCTCCGATCTTTTGTGCTGCTGCTATGGCAACTAGTGTCGGGGCTTTGATAGATTTATTATCGTGCTCTGCTACCACTAAGATCGTCATGGAATCACCTTTACATCATTTCTGAGTTTATCAACGAGTTCTTCTACCGTTTCCACAATAATTCCTGCCTGTCTCTCAGCGGGTGGCTCGACTTTGAGCACTTGGACGCGCGGTGCTACGTCAACCCCCAAATCATTCGGGGAATAGGTGTCTATCGGTTTTTTCTTTGCCTTCATTATATTAGGTAAAGATGCATAACGGGGCTCATTAAGCCTCAAGTCTGTAGTAACCACAGCTGGCAGTTTGACAGTAATAGTTTCCAAACCACCATCAATTTCTCTTGTCACAGTTACCGATTTATCTTTAATCTCCACCTGAGAGGCAAATGTAGCCTGCCCTATCCCAGCCAAGGCTGCTAGCATTTGTCCTGTTTGGCTATTGTCACCATCTATGGCTTGTTTGCCTAAAATAATCAATTCTGGTTTTTCTTTCTCCACTATTGCATTCAGTATTTTGGCAATCGCTAAAGGCTGCATATCCTCCTCAGTCTCGACAAGGATGCCACGATCTGCCCCCAGAGCTAAGGCGGTCCTTATCTGCTCTTGGCAAGCGCTAGAGCCGATTGATACTACAATTACTTCCTCTGCGATGCCCGTCTCTTTCAACCTTACTGCTTCTTCTATCGCTATCTCATCAAATGGATTAACGGACATCTTTACATTGTTTAAGTCGACACCTGAATTGTCATTTAGTACGCGTATATTAACGTTGTAGTCAACTACGCGTTTCGCTGTTACAAGAACTTTCATGCATTCCTCTGCTTAATTAGCGAACTGAACTGGAGAAGATGATAAACCAAGCGCTATGGCAGCGCGTATCACCTTTTGAGGCGCGTTATTCTGCCCCGTAATAGTAAGATAATCAATTCCTTTAAGTGTGAAGGTTGCATACAATACACGTTAGTAAGAGACAATGGAGTAAAGGCGGGATGGCAAGGGAGTCAATGGAGTTTGATCTGGTCGTGGTCGGCGGCGGCCCCGCTGGACTCGCTACTGCGATAAAGTTCACGCAGCTAGCCGAAGACGCTGGGGAAGATCTAACTGTCTGTCTGGTTGAAAAGGGTTCGGAAATCGGGGCACATATCTTGTCCGGGGCGGTAGTAGAATTGAAGGCTCTCGATGAATTATTCCCCAACTGGAAGGAATTGGGCGCACCGCTTGACAACCCAGTCACTGAAGACGACTTTTACTACCTCTTCAATGATAAAAAAGCCATAAAATTGCCTCCATGGATGATACCTAATGAACTGCAGAATGAGGGGAACGTTGCCACAAGCCTGGGTAATTTGTGCCGCTGGCTCGGTGAGCAAGCTGAGGCGGCGGGTATAAATATCTTCCCTGGATTCGCTGCCAGCGAGATACTTTTTAACGAAGACGGCTCAATTAAAGGCGTAGCCACTGGCGATATGGGCTTAGATTCAAAAGGTGAACAGAAGCCGAGCTATCAACCGGGTTATGAACTTCACGCAAAATATACGGTTTTTGCCGAGGGGTGCCGGGGTCATCTTGGGAAGCACCTTATGGCCCAATTTGACCTCCGGAGAGGCTCAGGTACGCAGCACTATGGCATCGGTTTTAAGGAAGTTTGGAATGTTGACCCAAAGAAACACGTACCCGGGAAAGTAGTGCATACGGTGGGATGGCCCCTTGGACATCTCCCTGGGGGCACGGGAGGAGGCTCTTATCTTTATCACTTGGAAAACAACCAGGTCGCTATCGGGTTGATAATCGATCTTAGCTACAAAAATCCACATCTCAGCCCCTTCGACGAATTCCAGAGGTTTAAGCACCACCACATCATTAGAGATGTTCTCTCTGGCGGAGAGAGAGTCTCTTATGGTGCTCGGGCCATTAACAAAGGAGGTTTCCAGGCTCTTCCAAAGCTTACCGTGCCCGGAGGCTTATTGGTAGGAGACGACGCTGGGTTCCTAAATAACTTAAAACAGAAAGGTACACATACTGCTATGAAATCGGGTATGTTGGCGGCAGAAACGGTTTTCAACGCTATCAAAAATGGATCTCAGGGTAGCGAAGACCTGGTTGAATATGCCGAGCTCTATAAAAACTCTTGGCTTTACGATGAACTGTATAAAGCAAGGAATACGATGCCGTTGTTACACAGGTTCGGACTGTTTCTGGGGAGCGCGTGTGTTTGGTTCGACCAAAATATTCTTCGCGGTCGAGCGCCCTTTACTCTGCAGGACAATAAGCCAGACTATGAGCAATTGAAACTCGCTAGTGCCTCCAGCAAGCCGAGCTATCCAAAGCCTGATGGAAAAATTAGTTTCGATAAACTCTCCTCGGTCTTTCTAACTAACACCTCTCATGAAGAAGATCAGCCCTGCCATCTTCAGTTGAAAGACCCAACTATTCCTATTAAGAGTAATCTGCCTCTTTTTAACGAACCTGCGCAAAGATATTGCCCAGCAGGGGTATACGAGGTTCTAGGTGAAGAGAAAGGGGAGGCCCATTTTCAGATAAACGCTCAAAACTGTATTCATTGCAAAACTTGCGATATCAAAGACCCCGCCCAAAACATAAATTGGGTTGTCCCAGAGGGAGCAGGTGGACCGAATTACGGGAACATGTAAGCTCACAAATGTTTGGGTCTAAATCGTTGCTGTCGCCTGTTGTCACCACACCTCTAGGTCGAGTAAGTTCATAAACTCTTTCAGGTGAGTTCCGTGGCGATCTGATCCAAGAATCATAGCTTTATTGGAAAGTTCATCAAACTGCCGAACTAATAAGAATAGCGCTCCCCGAAATTTCAGATGTAAGTGCTCTACCATGTCACCTCGCTCCTCAAAGGTGCCCCGAACTGACCTAAATACCGGATAATCTAACCTTGATTGTTCGTTAAAATGATAGGTGGTCAAAGGCCACATAACGTTGTGAGAATCTACTTGATGAGGTCGCTGTCGCAATATTTCCCCTAGATTGTCGGTCGCGGGAACACCTCGGATATCCATTATATATTCTTCCAGGTCACTATCTCTTATGAATAAAGCTTTTCCTCCGTCCCCAATGCAAGCCAGACCAAGGAATGCCAAAGAGCGAAAATACCAATATCCGTCTTCGACCGACAGATTTAAATCTTTACCAAACTGGTTTATGACGGCCTGATGCCAACTCAATACTTCAGACCTTGACAAGCTACCGCGTAGTACCCTCCCAATAACGTCCAAGAGCATTTTTCTGTTAGGGCACTTAACTAAAAGCACTCCGAGGACTCCAGCAACTCAAAAAAGACGTTTTCGCTCCAAATACCCATACGCCCGCCCTTCTCTTCAAGCAGCCCTATCACCTGGTAGTAAACATTTCTTGATAACTTTGCCTCGAGACCATCCCGAACCATAACGTATGGTGATGGTTCTCCCGATTTCACATTAGTGTCTATACGCAACCGATGTTTGTCGTTGAGGGTCGTTACGTCACCCATATTAGTAGTGAACGATAACGATTGACGTCTCCCATGGCCTACCTGTTGCATCAAAATTGCCACAAAGGGTACGTCATTAACTTCTATTCGGTATTTCTCTTCAGGAGTAATGAGATAGTAATCACCATCATCCTCTAATCTGAGTAACGTTGAGAATAAACGAGTTAAACGTGGTCTATCAATTGAACTCCCACGATAGCTCCAGGAACCCTCGGCGTTAATTGTTATCTCAAGGTCTGATACTTTTTCTGGACGCCACAAATCTATGGGTGGCTTATCTTTGAACCTTACTTTTTCAAGCTCAGCCAATAGTGAATATGGTGTTTTTAAAATCATCAGATCGCATCCATCATACGCTTAGTACCATCTCTTTGGGTAGTCATGAAATTTATAACCTTCGTAATTGAAGTTTTCGATCATTAGGACTTTTCTACAACGTGGACAGCGTAAGCACTAGCACGGCCAATTACGCCAAGTCGAACCGTAGGCCTGGAACCATACAGACCTTTGCCAGTAAAAATTTCATTCCATGCATAACGCTGAGATCCCCATGTATGAGGTTCATCATCCGCTATACTTTTCCTACATGGAACGACCGGAGACACTAAAGGCTCATATTTTTTTGAGGGCAACATGTCTTTAAAATTCGGAACTGATCATTTTTACTCAGTAAAGGTCGAGGAGAATTAAGAGATCCTTACAGAACTGCTCCTGCCGCCCATGGTAAAAACTCGAGATCCCCCAAACCGAATAGTTCAGATTTACTTGGTTCACCTGACGCGGTAGCCAATATTTTCTCGAAGATAATCTCACCCAATTCATCAATAGAGGCATCACCATCAATAACAATGCCACAATTAACATCCATATCTTCAGACATACGGTTATACATCAAAGAATTCGTTGCGAGCTTAAGACAGGGTGTTGGTTTACTGCCATAAACTGAACCTCGACCAGTTGAAAAGCATACTATATTGGCCCCGCCCGCGATCATTCCAGTGACAGAAGCGGGGTCATATCCCGGAGTATCCATGAAAACAAATCCTTTGCTAGTTATGGGTGTAGCATACTCATAGACATCCATCAGGCTCGTTGTCCCCCCTTTTGCGACCGCACCCAATGATTTCTCTAGGATTGTAGTTAATCCACCTGCCTTATTACCCGGCGCTGGATTATTGTTGAGGGTCGTATTATTTCTTTTAGCGTAATCCTCCCACCACTTGACACGCGCTACTAATTTCTCTCCTACCTCTTGACTAACTGCTCTGCGAGTCAAAAGATGCTCCGCCCCGAAGATCTCTGGTGTTTCCGCAAGACAAGCAGTACCGCCTTGCTGAATTAATAAGTCTGCAGCTGCTCCCAAACCCGGGTTGGCAGAAATGCCAGAGTAAGCATCAGAGCCACCACACTCTAAAGCGAGAATTAACTCGCTCGCCGGTATGGCTGTACGGCACACCTTATCTGTGATTGGTAACATTTCCATAACCGCCTCTATTCCCTGCTCTAAAGCAGCTCTCGCCCCCGAATCCTGAATAATAAATGTTCGCAGGGAATCTCCTGCAACAAGGTTTTCCTTTTGAAGCAGCCCTTTCATTTGCAAACCCTCGCAACCTCGACCAACTATCACAACACCCCCGAAATT
>JAYZES010000004.1:0-127679 GCA_036337195.1 Pseudomonadota bacterium | reverse complement strand
GATTCCAGAAGATTATGTTCACCGAATCGGTAGAACGGGTAGGGCAGGACTAGAGGGAGAGGCAATTTCCTTGGTTTCAGCTGATGAGATAAAACATCTTCGAAACATCGAGCTTCTTATTAAACAAAATATTGTCAGAAGAGAGCGTGAGGGTTTTGAACCACAGCATGTTTTACCAGAGTCTCGTATTTCTAATTCAGGGCATAAACGTAAAGTTAGCAGGGCTCAAAGAGATCATAATAGTTACGGTGGTACTGTTAAACGGAAAAAGTACAATGTAAGTTACCATTCGTCGAGATCGAAAAGTCGTAAAACCCCCGCTGCCGCCAGGCGAAATTGATATGAAAAATATTGGTATTTTTATTGATGTGCAGAATATCTACTATACAACACGCGATATTTATAATAAGCAGTTTAACTATCGAGAGCTTTGGCGACGCGTAAGTGAAGAAGGGAATATTTCGATCGCCAATGCCTATGCGATTGACCGTGGCCATGACAAGCAACTGAAATTCCAAGAGGCATTACGCAAGATAGGGTTTACGGTTAAGCTAAAGCCCTATATTCAAAGAAGTGATGGTTCGGCAAAAGGCGATTGGGATGTGGGTATAACAATTGATGTCCTAGAGTCTGTTAGAAGAAAACTGGATACGGTTATTCTTTTGTCGGGAGATGGAGATTTTGCATTATTACTGGAGAAAATTAAGAAATCGTATGGAGTCACTGCAGAAGTTTACGGTGTTCCTTCGCTGACGTCACAAAGTCTCATTGACGCTTCAAGTTTTTTCCATCCTATCAAGCAGGAACTCCTGCTTGCTTGAATTAGACTCGATCGATCTTATGGCAGAGGCTGACAATGAAAGTTTTAAAAAGCAGTAGTTGGAAAGAAAAGGAAATCTATACCTTTCTAAATTCTACAGTCATTCCGATGAGGGTCGCAGCGAATTTTGACGGTTGTCCTTTGATTTGCTCAATATGGTTTAAGTTTAAAGAAGAAGCTCAGATGATTATAGGCGCGACTCAGGACTCGAGTCGATTAGCACAAATACTCAAGGAAGTACCGAGGTGCGCTTTTGAGATATCAACGAATAACACGCCTTATAGAGGGGTTAGGGGTCAGGCAACTGTCGCGCTTAGTAAAGATAACGCTGAGGACGCTCTTCAAGAGCTAATTGATCGATATCTAGGTAAGACGAACACTGAGCTTGCTAATTGGTTAATCAATCGATCGGATAAGGAAGTGATGATTGAGTTAAAGCCTGAATGGATATCTAGTTGGGATTATTCATCACGAATGTCGTTTTAGTCGCGCGTATTTGTCATGTTATTCTACGTCACCAATACCTCCTTGGCTTGAAGTGTTGGTGATAAAAAGATTTACAAGTGAAGCCCTGTCATTAGTCTTCTCAATAGCTTTTGTTACTTCATGCGGCGGAGGCTCAAAAGATCCTGTCTCAAGTTCTGGAGTGTGGGCGCCAGATTCATCGCAGTTACGAGATTTTTCCGAAGGGAATTCAACAACAACAGCTGAAGAACCTACATGTGAAGATTTTCGTTCTGAAATGATAATTACAGACGATCAAATTGAAGTGCGCGCAAGCACCAAGCGCTGCACCATGACGCAAAATGATCTTAGTCGTCTTTTTTACATTTTTATCCCAGACACTTACATTAGATCAACTGTTAATCAGCCTCTATTGTTCAGTCTTCATGGGTACACGAGTAGTGCAATCATTAACATGAGATATACGGGTGTTAAAGAAGTTGCCAGCAAGGAGGGGTTTATAGCAGTTTTCCCGCAGGGTTCTATCTTAAGTTCCACAGGTGCCACCCATTGGAATGTTGGCGGATGGACTCTTGGTAGCACCGTAGATGACGTTGAATTTATTGATAGGCTAATTGATTTTATGACCACGAGATATCGATTAGATACAAGTCGAATTTACTCTATAGGCATGTCGAATGGAGGCTTTATGAGTTACCACCTCGCGTGTAATCTAGGAAAAAAAATTGCTGCGGTAGCTTCAGTCACCGGATCGATGACGCCAGAAACCTACAAGTCTTGCGAGCCAGATCGACCCATACCTGTTATGCAAATTCATGGTAAACAAGACGAAACCGTTCCGTACCTGGGCAACGATAATATGAAAGGTATAGATGAAGTTATGAATTTCTGGAAAGCTAGTAATCGCTGCAATGACGCGCCTGCAGTCACGATATTACCTGACTTAACTGATGATGGTTTGGGGGGTACCATTGCCACGTATACAGATTGTCAAAATGATGCAGAGGTAGTGCTGTATTTGCTTGAGGGTTTGGCTCATCGGTGGCCCCTACAGAATGAAGCTGACTTAGATGCTCCGACAACTATTTGGCATTTCCTCTCACGTCATAATTTATATGGTAAAATTTTCTAATTCGCACATTTTACCAACAGACGTGTTGTTAATTTTAATTAGGATTAGGTTAAGCACGTTGTTTCTGGAGCAAAAGAATGTTGAGTGAGGAGCAGAGATTCCTATTTGATACTCGGGGATATATCGTGATACCGGATGTACTCTCGGATGGACAGATAAAGGAGTTAAAGGCGACTTTAAAAAACTCGACAGAGCAGTTTCCTCCCGTTCCCCAGAGCGAGGGTCCTCTGCATTGGGGACGAATTTGGCGGGATCTGCTCGATATTGAGGAGTTAAGCTCGATCTTTGAGGACCTTATTGGTAATCCTCACCTGCGACAATTTAAACTAAGTCAGGGGATCGATTTGCCGACCTTTCGACTCGATCATATCAATGTTCATACGCACATAGAAAAGGGTTTCGCAGGGGGGAAACTGCATGGAGGTCATCCGGCAGGAGGTCATCCTGTCGCGGGGATTTTTAATTACCATGATGGTACTTTTTTCAATGGTTTGACGACCGTCGCGTTTGAGCTGTTTGATACGGAGCCAAACGGAGGAGGCTTCGCTTGTATTCCAGGAACCCACAATGGGAATGTTGCCATTCCAGAAAATTGGGTAGATCTAAGTGAGGGAGTTTCAGAGGGTGTTACTAGAGTTGCTACAAAACCGGGCGATGCTGTTATCTTCACCGAAGCGATGATTCACGGCACCTTGCCATGGACTGTTGATGACCCTCGAAAAACAATTTTTTACAAGTTTTCACCGCACATCATCAGTTGGTCTGCAGACTTTTTCGATCCAGAAGATTTTCGTGATTATCATGATATGGATAACCGCAAGCTTGCTATTCTTGAGCCACCCAATGCTCGTTATCCCCACCGACCTACTTTACCGAGATGGCGTTAGTTCTGATTCTCAACTCCTGTTGTTTGGAATAAAAAATCTTAGGGGTCTCGCGGCGAGGAAGTTTCAAAAAAGTGCTAGTATAGGGCTGGTAATCTTATTGAATAACCTTTGGCGACATTCTGCATGAAGATTATTTCACTATCTCGGATGCTTTCATATTGGGCTGATAAGCAACCGGATCGAATTGCCGTTAAACACAACCAAGAATACTGCACCTGGGTTGATCTTGATAAGACTTCGAATCGTCTAGCGCGAGCATATGCTTCCTTAGGTGTGAAAGAGAATGATTTCGTAACTGTTGGGCTTCCAAATGGTATTGAGTTTTTTGAGGCGTGCTTCGCGATATGGAAGCTAGGCGCAACTCCCCAACCTGTCTCTTCAAAACTACCCGTCTTTGAGCGGAAACAAATCATCGAACTTGCTAAGCCCAGTTTGGTTCTCGGTGCGTCACCAGCGGACCATCCAGGATTTACCGTATTAGATTTGGGTTTTTTACCGGACCCCCTTTTGCAGGATGATCCCTTACCTGAAGTAGTAGGTCGGTCTTATAAAGCAATGACATCTGGTGGGAGTACGGGACGACCTAAGTTAATCGTAACCACCACACCTTCTGAGTACGACATAGATGATGATCAGTTTCGCTTCCAGCAACAAGGATCTGTACTTATTCCCGGTCCCCTATATCACAACGGGCCTTTCATGTGGGCTATGATAGCATTATTCAAAGGCAACCAAGTGACGATTACCACACGATTTGATGCTGAGCAGACTCTAAGCATAATTCAAGAAGAGAAGGTTGATACTGTTTATTTTGTGCCTACCATGATGCAGCGTATTTGGAATTTGCCTGAAGTTACAAAAACTTCTTATGACGTTTCTTCTCTGCTTACGTTATGGCACTTGGCAGCGCCTTGTCCTCAATGGCTGAAAGAAGAATTTATCAAATGGTTGGGCGCGAGCGTAATACTTGAACTTTACGGGGGAACAGAAGGTATTGGTGGAACCAAAATCACGGGCGAAGAGTGGCTCGCGCATAAGGGATCGGTGGGAAAGCCAAATGAAACCTGTGAGATTATCATTCTCGATGAAAATGGTGAGGAGGTACCGTCTGGGGAAATCGGAGAGATATATATTCGACCAAAGACTGGTCAAGGCTCGACTTATCGTTACATTGGTGCGAAAGCCAAGTCGATAGAGGGAGGTTTTGAATCTCTGGGGGATCTCGGTTATCTGGATAAGGATGGTTATCTTTATTTGTCTGATCGACTTACCGATATGATTCTCTCCGGTGGTGCAAACGTTTACCCTGCCGAAGTGGAGGCCGCGATCGACTCGTTGAAGGGTGTTCGTTCGTCTGCGGTTATTGGCCTTCCTGATGAGGATTTAGGAAATGTTGTTCACGCGATTGTGGACATAGCAGATGAAGTAGTGACCGAAGAGGAGCTTCTTAGTCACTTGGCTGAGCGTCTAGTAAGATACAAAATACCTCGCTCTATTGAGTTCGTCAGTAAGCCCTTGCGTGATGATGCGGGAAAGGTTCGAAGAAGGTCGTTACTTAAGGAGCGGACCTAGTGACTATTTAAAATTAAATCCTTGCTTAGCGAGGAAATCTTTCATGTGTGGTCTTGATTTGGTGGACAAAAGTCCGGCGATTTGTGCAGTCCAAGGTGTGCCATGTCCGCCACCACTCCGTGCTTTGTAATAGTCCTGTACTTTGGTGTCGTAGTCATCAATAAGAGCCTTATCCTCACTGTCTTCATAGATTTCATTTTTTAGGACAACCTTCAGAGGAAGCCTTGGCTTTACTTCAGGTGCTTGGTCCGGGTAGCCAAGACACAGTCCGAAAACAGGGTATACATGCTTGGGTAAATTTAGTAAGTCCGTTACAGTTTGAGGATCGTTGCGAATTGCCCCAATATAGCAAATGCCAATTCCACAGCTTTCAGCCGCGGCAACCATACTTTGGGCCATCAACGCTACATCGACAGTAGCAATAATAAATTGTTCTGTATAGTCTCCTTCGAACTCAACTTGGTGCTTGTCACAGCAATTCTTAGATCTCTTTAGATCAGCACAGAAAATTAGAAACTCTGCTGCATTCTCAACATACTTTTGTCCTCCACAAAGATCAGCGATTTGGCGACGAGTTTCCCTGTTTTGAATACGAATGACTGTAGTTCCTTGCAAAAAACTGGATGTAGCAGCACCTTGTCCAGCTTCTATTAGACTGAAAAGAAGTGAGTCTTCGATAGGTTGGTCTGTAAATTTACGGATGCTAGTGTGTGACTTCAGTAAATCAATGATAAATTCCATACTATTTCTCGCCCGATATTAAAAAAAATCTCGTCATTAAGATGACATTTTTAGAAAAATACGAAAGATCGCGCCACGACATTTTTTCGGCAGGGTGCATCCGTCGGTGCAGTTGGATCATCACATGCGGTGTGGAAGGACCAACGGGATACAGAGCCATCAGTAATCGAGTCATAGCATTTTAACATTGAGATCTCAGAAGTTTTTTGTTGAGGGAACCAATACCACTCATGATCAGGACGATATGTAAAACGCGTTGTCTCTCCTACTCGATCATCATAGATACGGTAGTTATTGATATAGGCCTGGTCTGAAAAGGATGGCCAGGCACAAAGGACGAATGGATTTTGTTGAACTGTTTCCATGGGCTTCGCTAGATTGATGGACATGAAGCGGCGCGACATTTTTTGGTCTGCCTCCTTCTCTGTAAATTTTTGCTCTCTCCCGAAGTTGCGCAGATTCCTTGTCAGTAACTCCCTACATCTAACGCGACCACTATTATCATTTAAATCGTTGTGCACGAGATAAGCATAGTTTGCGTTCACGCCAGGGTTTTTCTGTTCCTGGTTCTCAGTCCTGTCCCCTTGATAATCCCTATCGAAAACATCATGGTTGTATACCAAGGCGTCTGTTGAGCCGGGGAAAAAGTCCAGTAGTAACTTTTCCATTTCGGGATAAAAAATTCGCTCGACTTCTTCCGCATTATAAAAATCAGTACATTGCGATTCACAGTTTGCGAGGGAAACACCGAGTTTATCCATACAATCGGGGGTGTTGGGATTCAATCCTGGATGGACCTCCTCTAACCTTCTCACGTCGCGCAGTATTTGGGGGAAATACAGAGCTCTACGAGTAGTATCGAATTGCTCCTTACACATGGCCTCTATTTGCTTTGAGTTCTTTGGATCGTGCCAAAATGCGTTGGATGGAACGATTGTATAGCTTGGAAGCTCAGAGACGGTATATCTAAGAGGCACAACTAAACCTCCTTCGGGTGCGGTTATACCTTGATCAATAATATATTGTAGGCATTCATCATAGTCACGGAATCCAATACCCCACTGAGTTTCTATCGGGCCCGGCGGCGAATTTTCTATCATATCTATGATAATTTGACCCACACCCTCAGATATCTGCTGCAGAGCATCTTCGGTTGCTGCGGTCGTCCCTGCATCCCCATTTTGATCTAGGTACATGTAGGACAAGCCATTATTGGCGGCAAAGGGTTCCGCTTGACCATTAGTCAGTTGAAAGGGGGGAGTATATACATTGCTAGCGGGACGCTGAGGAATCGACATAATGAAAGAAATGCTCTCAAAAAGAGAGAGTTTGTCATACTGGCTAATCTCTAACAATCTCCGCCGCTAAACATGTTATGGTGCCGAATCAAGCTGAGGATTCTATGCGTATTAGCGAAGTTAATATTAAAGATCTTCCCCCGATGGGGCCTCGTCGTTTTATTCAGTTGCTCATCAAGGCTTGGCCGTTTATGCGGCCTTTGCTGAAACACTGGTTGATTTTAGTGAGTTTAACGATAGTTATCTCGTTGATATTCGCCGGTGCTACTCTCGTGGGCACTGATTTATTCAACAACAAAATTCTAGTCGGGGATAAACTTCAGCCACTACAGGCGAAAGTTCTTTTGTTGGGCGAGTCTTATACGAGTCAAGATATTGATGATAATGTCAATATGGCCGAAGTCTTGAGTGAAGAAGAAAGAAAAGTAGTTCGCGATCGATTTTTGATCTGGGTCTTGTTGATAACGATTATTATCGTTCCCACTGGAGCCGGAATACTTTATTACAATGTATGGATCTGGCAGATGCTCAATCAGAATTTGCGTGTTGCAATGATGAGTAAAGCTGAAAGTCTCTCACTCAAATTTCATGCTGAATCACGCGTTGGTGACGCAATTTTTCGCATTTACAAAGACAGTTCAACAATTACTAGTCTCATTTCTGAGGCTGTTGTAGGCCCTATTAACGAGATATATATAATTACAATCGCACTGATTATGGTCGCTTTCTTTGAGCCTTGGATTGCACTTGTAATTGTGCTCGCATTTATACCAGTCTTGATTCTAACTATTTTTCTGACACCTGCTATCAGGTACCGAGCGCTTGAAAATAGGGTAGCGAACAGCGACTTAACGTCACGATTACAAGAAACAATGAAGGCATTACGAGTAGTCAAGGCGAATCAAGGCGAGAGAAAAGTGCTAGACGGATTCCGTAAGGACTCTCAGCGTGCTTTGGATGCGGCGCTATATCTGCGTCTTAATATCGTAACACTCAACGTAATTGTTGCTCTTATTTTCGCCACACTTGTGATTTTGTCAGAGTACTTTATCGCAGTCTGGGTCCTTGATCAGCGAGAAACTTTTATGGGTGCTGCTGTTGTAACCATTATAGGCTATGCGGTTTGGAATTTAGGAGCGTTCCAGGACTTTAGAGGAAGGTTGTTGGGGGGAACCCAAAGGATACAGGGTCTTATTTATCGTTGGGCACTTCTTCAGGATCTTTTTATTGGTCTTGAAAGAGCATTCTATTTGGTTGAGCTAGAGGCAGAAATTATAGATCCAAAAAATCCTATTCCCTTCCCTAGAATCTTGAAATCTGTTGAGTGGCGTCATGTCACTTTCTCCTACGGAGGAAACAATCCTGTATTACGGGATATTAACTTACGAGCGGAAGCGGGAACTATCACCGCGTTAGTGGGTAAAAGCGGGGCTGGCAAGTCCACCTTGATGTCCTTGTTGTTGAGACTTTATGATCTTGATCAGGGCGAAGTACTCTTTAACGATACGAGCCTTCCAGAAATGCGCACCCAAGATATTCGCCAGAATGTGGCTATTGCCTTACAAAAACAGGTTCTTTTTTCAGGGTCTGTGGCCCACAATATCGCATATGGAAGCAAAGATGAATCCCTGCCAGTAATTGAAGAAGCGGCCAAGATAGCATGTGCCCACAACTTTATCAGCGAGCTAGAGAATGGCTATGATACTGATCTGGGGGAGAGTGGTGGCAGGTTATCTACCGGCCAAAAGCAGCGAATATCGTTAGCTAGAGCGATTATACGAGATCCAAAAATACTAATTTTAGATGAGCCGACTTCTGCTCTTGATGCGGAAACAGAAATGGCTGTGATGAAGAACCTTCGTGGTTGGGGTGAAGACAAAATAATTTTTATTGTTACTCATCGAGTCACAACTATCAGACATGCTAATCAGATAGTTGTTCTGAAAAATGGCCAGGTAGAGGAAATTGGATCGCATGATGAGTTGGCCTCCAGTCGTGGGACTTATACCGCATTCTTAGAATCAAATCAGGCTGCTTCGCGTTCCTTGCTGACCCTTTAATGTGAGCTATAAAATGAAGAGTGAACTGGGTTTCGGAGACAGGTTTCTTGGTCAAAGTAATCATGATGATCGCCTTGACCTTGATACGGAGATTTCTTCTCTGGAGGCACTTTGTCTTCTCTGGCGATGTTTGAAACTTATCGCTGTCGTTCCGAGTTTGTTTTTAGCCAAGATCTTCTTAAGGTTTATATCATTTTTCGCATTTTTGTTAATGCCTTGGCTAGCCAAAATTGTCATCGATAACGTGTTGTTAAGACAGCCTTTTGATGAAAACGAAAACCCGTTTCCACCATTTATGGATCCAATCCTTAGATTACTTGAAGGACAAACCCCCCTTGAAATAATGTTCACCCTCACGGTTGGATATCTTATAGGTAGTGTCATCGTTGGGCTAAGGTGGCTTGGGCACCTTTCGGTCGATATGTATGGCAGTATATTCACTGGGCAAGATGAAACAGGTGGTGCGGAGAATAAAATTAGTAGTGGCTATATAGAAGGTGGTGGGATGATAGGCCTTCTTGAGTTTTGGATTACTATTAGATTAAACCAGAAACTGGCGGATACAATTCGGACCACCTTGTTTGAGCGACTAACGCGTCTTCCAATGGTAGTCCTTTCAGATAAGCGAACCGGGGATTCAATTTATCGCGTGCTTTACGATACGGCGAGTATTCCGCTGGCCGTTTTGCGGACGACGTTTTACTTGTTTTTTGCTGTTCTAGGTGCTTTTGTCAGCATGTATCTAATTGGTTACTCCTACGGTGATACCGCTGAGGAAATCGTTTGGATTGCTTGGCTGTGTCTACCCTTGATAATTGTATTAACCTTCCCAGCGTCAAATCTCATGCGCCGAATCAACCAGAACAAGCGATCTGCTGGATCTGCCACGACAAATGCCATGGACGAAACAGTCGATAATATTGCGGCAGTCCAAAGTCTTGGGGTTATGCAGAACGAGATAGATAAGTTTACTGCACGCAGTTTGGAATCATACTTCAGAGAAAGGATTGCATTTATTTTCGGTGGTTTATTATTTCTGGGGGCTGGCGCAGCTATTCTCATCGTTTCAGCATACGTTCTCATTCTAATAACCAATAATATTATTGAGGGCACCATGTCGGCTGGAGATTTTGGTGTTCTAGTAATGATATTTTGGGGCATCGTGGGTGGGGCGATAGAGCTGGGATCATTTTGGCTCAATCTTCAAGTCAATATCTCGCCGGCTCGCAGGATATTTTTTTTCATCGATTATGCCTCTGATGATGATCAAGCTGGTGGTTTAATTTTGGATAAGATTACTAACGGTATAACGCTCGATCATGTTGACTATAAGTACCCTGATGGGAATTATGCGCTTCGGGGTATCGATCTTGACCTTCCTTTGGGAAAGACAATTGCTCTTGTAGGACCCTCGGGTGCGGGTAAGACTAGCCTCGCTTATTTAATACCTGGTTTCTTTACCCCAACGGCTGGAAAACTGCTTATTGACGGAAAAGATATTAAGGAACTCGATATCGATAGTGTGCGAAACCATATCACCTTCGTGTTCCAGGAACATCTTTTACTAGCAGAAAGTATTCGTGATAATCTCTTGCTGGCAAACCCGAAAGCCAGTGATGAAGAAATTCTTGATGCACTGGAGGCCGCCGGCTGTATGGCCTTCATTAGCCAATTACATGATGGCATCGATACGGTACTGGGACGAGCAGGTAGCACACTGTCGATTGGTCAGCAGCAAAGACTCTGTATTGCTCGTGGTCTCGTGCGTAAGACTAAAATACTTATTTTAGATGAGCCTACTGCAGCCCTGGACCCGGAATCTGAAAGTCTTTTGTTTGAGTCACTGGAACTGATCTCGAAGGATCGGTTAGTTATTATTGTGGCGCATCGCTTATCTACCATACAGCGTGCCGACAAAATTGTTTTTCTTGAAGAGGGAAGAATCGTTGAGCAAGGCTCTCATAGTGACCTGATGACAAGTGTTACGGGCCATTATCGAAGATATATTAATATCATCGCAGATCAAAAGTAGATCCTTTCCTAATCATCATCAGTATCATGGTGAAAAAACGTTCAAGCGTTAACCGTAGACTTTTCTGGGGTCGAAAGCGTCTCTTACGGATTCACCTATGAAAACGAGAAGACTAAGCATTATCGCAATCACAAAAAATCCTGAGATACCCAACCACGGTGCATGCAGGTTCGATTTTCCTTGATTAAGAAGTTCTCCAAGAGATGGTGAACCAGGGGGGAGACCAAACCCAAGAAAATCCAAAGAGGTGAGAGTTGTGATGGAAGCTGATAGGGTGAATGGCATAAATGTAATAGTTGCAACCATAGCGTTAGGTAACACATGTCGCCAGATTAAAACTCGATCGCTTGCGCCTAACGCCCTAGCAGCTCGAACAAAGTCTAGGTTTCGAGCGCGCAGGAATTCTGCTCTAACAACACCCACGAATCCCATCCAGGAAAACAACAGCATTAGCCCTAGTAGCCACCAAAAGTTTGGTGTTAGAACACTAGCCACGATAATCAGTAGATAAAGGATAGGCATTCCCGACCAAATTTCTATGAATCTCTGACCAATCAGATCTGTCAGCCCGCCATAAAACCCCTGAATAGCACCGAGTGTTACCCCTATTAAAGCACTGAAAATGGTCAGAATTAGGCCGAATAAAACTGAGATCCGAAAACCATAAATAAGGCGGGCTAAAACATCTCGACCTTGATCATCTGTGCCTAGCCAATTGACAGAATTTGGTGGTGCAGGCGCTGGCGAGGGCAAGTTGTAGTTTATTGTATCGTAACTAAATTGAACGACAGGCCAAAACATCCAGCCTTCCGCTTCAATAAGTTCTGCTACGAATTCGTCGCGATAATCTGCTTCAGTCTCAAAATCTCCACCAAATTCAGTCTCGGGGTAGGAAATAAATGTGGGAAAGTAAAGATTGCCCCCAAAGGAGACTAAGAGAGGTTTATCGTTAGCTACTATTTCCGCAAGCAAACTCAAACCGAAGAGTACCGAGAATATCCATAGTGACCAATAGCCTCTGCGGTTTCTCTTGAAGTTATCAAGTCGGCGTCGGGTTACCGGAGATATTCGAAAGCTGAAATATCTCTGTTCATCTGATCTCATTATCAGGTCTCTCGACTATCGAAATCGATTCTTGGGTCTACCAAGTGATACATTACATCACTGATGATACCCATCAGCAGACCCAGTAGTGTAAATATGAATAGGGTACCAAACATGACGGGGTAATCTCGAGTTAAAGCAGCCTCGAAGCCTAGTAGGCCGATACCATCAAGAGAAAAAATAACTTCGGTAAGTAGAGAGCCCGTGAAAAAGATACCTATGAAAGCAGATGGGAAGCCCGCAATAACGATTAACATGGCATTTCTAAAGATGTGGCCATAAAGTGTCCTCTGCTCAGTTAGTCCTTTAGCCCTTGCAGTAATCACATATTGCTTATTTATTTCCTCTATAAAAGAATTTTTAGTAAGCATAGTTAATCCGGCAAAGCCCCCAATAACCATGCTAAGAATGGGGAGGGCCAGATGCCAGAAGTAATCTATAATTTGTTGATGCCATTGCATATCATCCCAGCCGGAGGACACAAGTCCTCTTAGAGGAAACCAGTCGAAATACCGTCCGCCCGCAAATAGAATTATGAGTAATATCGCAAAAAGAAATCCAGGAATGGCATTTCCAAAGATCACTAGGCCGGACGACCAAACATCAAAACGCGACCCATCCCTGACGGCTTTGGCTATTCCTAAGGGAATAGAAATTAGGTACACCAATAGAGTTGTCCAAAGTCCAAGTGAAATAGATACCGGCAGTTTATCAACTAAAAGTTGGGCAACTGATCGATCTTGAAAGTAGCTATCACCGAAATCGAATCGTACATAATTCCCAATCATCATTAGGAACCTCTCGTGTGCTGGTTTGTCCAACCCAAATTGTTTTTCAATTTCCTTTATTAGGTCTGGGGGTAAACCTTGTGCTCCACGATAACGAGAATTCGTTGATGAGCCTATCTGGAGTGACTGGGAAGTATCCCTAGTTTCCTGGGTTGCTCCTCCGCCAAAGCGCGCAGTCGCTTCCACGTTGTCCCCAGTTAATTGTGCGATCATTTGTTCTACCGGGCCACCGGGTACAAATTGGATCACAACAAAGTTTATAACCATTATTCCAAGAAGTGTGGGAATAATAAGTAATAGACGTCTTAGAATGTAGGGATACATGATACTTAGTTGTTCAAAGCGGACGTCTCTGACTCAAGCTTATTCGAAAGAATCGATGCTTTACTTTGATCAACCCACCAATTCATAAGTTGAACGCCATTTGATGGCGTGATTATTGGCTGTCCAAACTTGTCCCAATATGCAATTCTATCGTAGGCAATATGCCAATGAGGAATTACCCAATGTCCCCATTGTAAGGCGCGATCAAGGCTTCGCGTCGCTGTCACCAATTCTTCTCTATCTTTCGCTTCAATGATATGTTCTACCAAGGTATCGATGGCTGGGTTGGTGATACCAATGTAGTTTCTTCCACCTTCCATGGCAGCGGTATCAGAACCCCAGAAGGATCTTTGCTCATTTCCTGGAGAAAGGGACTGCCCGAAGCTTGAGACGATCATGTCATAGTCGTACGTATTTAATCGCTGTCGATATTGGGAAGTGTCCACTGTCCTCACTTTCACTTCTATGCCCAGCTTCTCTAGGTGTCGAGTGAAGGGTAATACTATACGCTCAAACCCAGGTTGAACGAGCAATACCTCAAACTCAAATTGATTACCGTTCTTTGAGTCTACCCGTTTACCATTAGTAATCACCCAACCAGCGCCGTTAAGTAGTTCGTTTGCTTTGCGGAGATTCGCTCGCATGGCGCGTGGGCCTCCACCCTTGGATGGTGCATAACTGGTTGTAAAAACCTCCCTTGGCAGGTTATCTCTCAAGGGGTTTAGTAGTTCTAGTTCTTTCTTGCTTGGAAGGCCAGTGGCGGCTAATTCTGAGTTATCAAAGTAACTTCTCGATTGTGTATACTGACCGTAGAATAGATTCTGATTTGACCATTCAAAGTCAAAAGCAAGCGCCAGGGCTTGGCGCACGCGTGCATCTTTAAATATTGGACGTCGAGTATTGTAGATAAACCCTTGCATTCCTGCCGGTCGATTGTGATTGAAAAGGTTTTTCTTTATCAGACCTTCTGACACGGCCGAAATATCATATCCGGTTGCCCAGTTTTTTGACGAGTTCTCCAACCGATAATCATATTCTCCAGATTTAAAAGCCTCTAGGGAAATATCATTATCGCGGTAATAATCGATTCGAATTTCATTGAAATTGAATTTCCCCTTATGAGAAGGAATCTGTATGCCCCAATAATTGGGGTCCCTCTCCAAGATCAGAGATCTTCCTGGTTCGAAGTTTTTTACTCGGTAAGGGCCTGAACCGAGTGGTGCCTCTAGGGTCGTTTTACTAAAGTCTCGCTTTTTCCAATAGTGTTTGGGCAAGACGGTCAGCTGTCCAAGGATAAGCGGGAGTTCACGATTTTCAGTACTCTTGAAGTTAAAGCGCACGATAGCATTGCTAACTTTAATGACTTCTTGAACATTCCCATAATAAAACCTAAAAAATGGAGCTCCCTCAGTTACTAGCGTATTAAAAGTCCATATAACATCGTCGACAGATATTGGTTTACCATCATGCCATCTTGCTCCGGATCTCAACTTGAATGCTACCCATGAGCGGTCCCTTGGCATATAAATCTCTTCTGCTAGTTCACCATATTGGCTAAACGGTTCATCAGCAGAACTCGTCGTCAAAGTATTGTATATGAGATCGATATTGGCTACCGGGTTACCTTTTACGATAAAGTTATTAAAGCTATCAAAAGTTCCTATGCTATGAAGTCTCAGGGTCCCAGTCTTTGGTGCTTTGGGATTTACATAATCAAACCAACGAAAATTCGATTCATACTTCACCTCCCCATGCATGGCGAGACCATGCTTGCCTACTACGCCGTCATAGGTCGCGGAAAAAGCAAAGCCAAATCCGAAATACAATAAAAATATCGAAAACAGAATTCTCATGCGAAGTGTACTCACCAATGATTCTCTGAAGTCTGAAATTAAACTCAGGAAAAAAGTAACTATAACATCATTAATGATCAGACACAGTTCGAGCTGCCTGAAACGGTTGAAAAAATGTATATCTATTTTAGTGCGTTAATGAGGGATTAAGCGCAACATAAGTGCACTTTATTTGGAGGAAGAGCTATTCTGGTGCTGTTTTTTTTGGCCCGTTTGTTGCTGGCTATCGAACCGGTTAAGCAAAGTTTTTGGACGTTGTGCTCTGGCGACATTCTTTAATATCATGACCATAGGTATGAGGGTTGCTGGTGGTAAAATGAAGAATTTATCTGAATCTATTATCTCGGAGTACTTAACTGAATGAACAACCGAGTATGGCAAGCAAGCTTAGATTTACGATTTCGCTCAGACGGTATCAGGACCGTGATAGATAAGAAAAAACATTTTGGTCCTCTCCGAATTCAAAAGCCCTTTTACCCAGAAGACGGCGCGTGTCATGCTTATATACTCCACCCGCCCGGCGGTACTGCCGGTGGCGATCAGCTGGACATCACGGTCGAGGTAAAAAATAAAGGAGCTGCTCTTCTAACTACACCTGCTTCCGCAAAGATTTACCGCAGTGCCAGAGCTATGAGTAGAGTCACAAACACCCTTTCTCTTGGGGATGATTCCAGTCTTGAATGGCTGCCTCAAGACACTGTCTTATTCGGGGGGAGTCGTTTGGCTCAAGCTACGATGATAAATGCAACTTCGCGGTCTCGATTTATAGTTTGGGAGATTTCGTCTCTTGGTCGCCAGGCAAGTGGAGATTACTATGAAGATGGAGAACTGGAACAGTCCCTTCGGATAGATATTGATGGTATACCCAGACTGATAGAGCGTCAGGGTTGGAACGCTGGTGATCTGATCCTGTCCTCTGCGTGGGGTCTTAATGGCAATACCGCTTTTGGTTCCTTGTACGGATTTCCTGCCGACGTGGAAGTTTTGCGGCACGCCAGAGATGTTATAAATAAAGATGGCTTTAATGAGATGGCGGCGACGTTAGTTGATGATATCTTAGTTATTCGTGGAATTGCTATGGATGCCGTTAAGCTTACAAATGCGTTCGTTTGGGTCTGGAGTCAACTACGACAATTTATAGCCTGGCTGCAACCAAGCCCACCAAGAATTTGGGCGACATGACTAAAAAATAGTTTAAGGAGGTCATTATGGAGTTAACTCCAAGAGAAAAAGATAAGCTCTTAATTTTTGTTGCTGCCCAGGTGGCGGAACAGAGGAGAGCTCGCGGTGTTTTACTGAACTATCCAGAGGCGGTTGCATTAATTTCTGCTGCAGTAGTAGAGGGGGCGAGGGATGGAAAATCAGTTGCTGAACTCATGTCCTATGGTACTGAAATCCTGAGTCGATCGGAAGTTATGGAGGGGATACCAGAGCTTGTGAGCGAAGTGCAGGTCGAGGCTACATTCCCCGACGGTACGAAACTAGTAACGATACATAATCCAATAGCATAGGAGACCTTTATGATTCCAGGCGAGATTTTTGTGGAGCCAGGTGACCTTATAATTAATGAAGGTCGAGATACGGTGGAAGTGGATGTTTCTAACACGGGGGATCGGCCTATTCAGGTTGGTTCTCATTATCACTTTTATGAAACTAATGAAGCATTGGATTTTGACAGAGAGGCTGCTTTAGGCTTGCGGCTTGATATTCCCGCAGGGACTGCAGTTCGTTTTGAACCTGGTCAGACTAGAAGAGTCACTCTAGTGGCCTATGCCGGGAAACGGGAAATTTACGGGTTTAATCAGAAGGTAATGGGAGCATTGGAGGGAACGCAATGAGTAAAATGGAGAGAAATGCTTATGCGGAGATGTTCGGTCCTACTAAGGGTGATAGGGTTCGGCTTGGTGATACAGATTTAATTGTTGAAGTTGAGGCTGATCATGCTGTTTACGGTGATGAAGTTAAGTTTGGTGGCGGTAAGGTCATCAGAGATGGTATGGGTCAATCACAGTTGTCGTCAGCTGAAACCGTAGATACCGTTATAACTAACGCTTTGATTATTGATCACTGGGGAATTATTAAGGCAGATGTCGGAATCAAGGATGGCCGTATCTCTGGAATTGGAAAGGCAGGTAATCCTGATACGCAGGCAGGTGTAAATATAGTTATAGGACCTGGAACAGAGGCGATTGCTGGTGAGGGACAAATTCTCACAGCAGGAGGAATTGACGCGCATATCCACTTTATTTGTCCACAACAAGTAGAGGAAGCATTAATGTCGGGTGTTACCACTATGCTTGGGGGTGGTACGGGACCAGCCACTGGAACTAATGCGACCACTTGTACACCGGGACCGTGGCATATAGCTCGAATGCTAGAGGCTGCAGATAGCCTACCAATGAATCTGGGTTTTATGGGCAAGGGGAATGCTAGTTTACCTGCGGCCTTAACTGAGCAGGTAGCTGCTGGCGTTATGGGTCTTAAATTACATGAAGACTGGGGGACCACTCCAGGAGCTATCGATAACTGTCTAACGGTTGCTGATTCTATGGATGTGCAGGTGGCGATCCATACTGATACGTTGAATGAATCAGGCTTTGTAGAAAGCACTTTGGCTGCGTTAAAGGGCCGCACCATCCACACGTTTCATACTGAAGGCGCTGGTGGGGGGCACGCGCCAGATATAATAAAAGCTTGCGGTTTGCCAAATGTGTTGCCTTCTTCAACAAATCCTACACGACCCTATACTGTCAACACTGTAGATGAACATTTGGATATGCTTATGGTTTGCCATCATTTAGATCCCAGCATTCCTGAGGATGTAGCTTTTGCCGAATCACGTATTAGAAGAGAGACTATCGCAGCGGAAGATATTCTGCATGATTTGGGTGCCTTCTCAATGATTGCGTCTGATTCCCAAGCGATGGGTCGAGTAGGTGAGGTTTTGATACGGACTTGGCAAACCGCGCATAAAATGAAAGTCCAGCGTGGGTCCTTACCCGAGGACTCGAGTCGTAATGATAACTTTAGAGTCAAACGATATATTGCGAAGTATACGATCAATCCTGCTATAGCTCACGGACTAGCCGATGAGGTTGGCTCCGTTGAAATTGGGAAGTTAGCAGATTTAGTGCTTTGGAGGCCAGCATTTTTCGGAACTAAACCCTCAATCATTTTAAAAGGGGGCGCTATTGTAGCTGCCGCAATGGGTGATCCCAATGCGTCGATCCCGACGCCCCAGCCTGTTCATTATCGGCCTATGTTTGGATCTTTTGGCGGAGCAATGGAGTCTACCTCATTCAGCTTTGTCTCTGGTGCCGCGCTGAAGAGTGGTCTTGGGGATGCCTTAGGATTAAGAAAAGCCCTCCTACCTGTCTCCAATACTCGGGGCGTTCAGAAGGCAGATATGGTGCATA
Organism: Pseudomonadota bacterium; assembly: GCA_036337195.1. GTDB lineage: Bacteria > Pseudomonadota > Gammaproteobacteria > Pseudomonadales > Azotimanducaceae > UBA7455. The sequence continues at coordinate 109,187 of JAYZES010000004.1, read as the reverse complement.
ATGGATATTGTCCCAAAATAGATGTTGACCCAGAAACATATGAAGTGCGCGCAGATGGTGAACTGCTCGAATGCGAGCCTGCTAATGAACTACCTTTAGCTCAACGATACTTTCTGTTTTAGGTATGGAAGAGTTCGTAGATTTAATTAGCCAAACGATGGCTACAGCGGAGGTTAAAAATTCAGGTACTGTTTACTTGCCCTTTGCAAAAAGGGAAAAAGCGCGTTTCAAAGCAAGTCTAGATACAGGAGAGGAAATTGGAATAAAGTTGAAACGTGGATTGGTAATTCGTGGGGGCGATTTTATTCGAAGTAGATCTGGACGAATCATTAAAGTTATCGCTGCGAAGGAGAATCTTTCCATAGTAAAGTCTGAAAATGCGAAGAGTCTAGCGCTTGTTTCTTATCATTTGGGGAATAGACATGTCTATGTTCAAATCCTTCCTAGTGAGGTACTTTATTTAAGCGATAATGTCTTGGATGATATGGTGCGTGGTTTAGGATTTCATCTTATTCATGAGGAACGTGGTTTCGAACCTGAGGGTGGCGCATATTTGAATCGTGGTCATGTCCACTAAAGAGTTTAAGCAGGTTTACCTATGGCAATTGATTTCTTCTGCGCTTCCCGTTGGAACATTTCATTATTCTCAAGCTTTAGAGCAGGCCATTGATTGCGGCTGGATAGGTGACAGCGATGCAGCCCAAGCATGGATCGAGGGCGTTTTGGTGAGCAGTGTAGCCAAGGTCGATCTGCCTCTGATAGCAAGAATTTATGAAGCATGGCGAAAACGAGATGTGAGTAAAGTCATGTATTGGAATCAAATTAGCCGTGCTTGCAGAGAAACGGCTGAATTACGACAGGAAGAAGAGCAGATGGGTCAAGCCCTGAGTCGGCTGGCTATTGACCTCGATGAGCCTATGCCAAAAAAAGGCTTAGGCTACACTGCTGCTTTCGCGGTACTTTCTGCAAACAATAATATCCCACCCAAAGACGCATTACTTGGGTATGGTTGGTCCTGGTGCGAGAATCAAGTGTTAGCTGCTGTGAAGCTGATTCCGTTGGGACATCGTGCGGGACAAAAGATTCTGAGACAGGTCAGTGATAACCTGGATGGTATCGTGTCGAAAGCACTCACTTACGAGGCAATAGGAGGAACAGCGCCGGGGGCGGTTTTGGCTTCCGCGAGGCATGAGACTCAATATTCAAGATTATTTCGATCTTAGGCATGTAAAGAGAAAAGGAGTAGGAACATGAGCGAACCTTTGCGGGTTGGCATAGCAGGACCGGTTGGGGCGGGAAAGACTACCTTAGTTGAACTTTTATGTCGAAAATTATCGCCCAACTTTGAGGTAGCTGTAGTTACTAACGATATATATACACAGGAAGATGCAGAAATATTATGGCGTTCTCAAGTGCTATCGGAGGCTCGCATTGTTGGTGTTGAAACTGGGGGTTGCCCGCATACGGCAATCCGAGAGGATGCTTCCATGAATTTGGCGGCTATTGATCGTTTAAGTGCAACGTTTCCCGAGCTTGATATTATCATTGTGGAGAGCGGGGGAGACAATCTTAGTGCTACTTTCAGTCCCGAATTAGTTGATCTGACAATATACATTATTGATGTTGCAGGCGGGGAGAAAATCCCCAGAAAAGGCGGTCCTGGAATCACGCTCAGTGATCTGTTGATTATTAATAAGACCGATCTGGCTCCTCATGTAGGCGCTTCCCTTGAAGTTATGAAGAAGGATACGGAACGAATGCGGGACAGCGCTCCTTTTGTTTTTACCAATCTCAAACTTGGTGAAGGTGTTGACTCAGTGGTAGATTTTGTTCGTAAAGAGGGGCTTTGGGAAGCCAACGCGTAGTCGTTTCTCCTTTTATCGTTCTGTTCGACGCCCAAGAGTTAGCTCGGTGTAGCGCAGGGAAGGTCTCCTTCGCGGTTTGTATTATTTTCCCTTCCCTGATGAAATAAATTGCATAATCCCCTCCGTAAAACTTCGTGAGCGGATTTTTAATAATGTTTGCATACTCAACGTATCAAAATTTTTGTCCTCAAGCAGCCTTCTTAATTCTGCATCATTAACGTCGGGAAGATTAGGGAAGTATTTGGAAATTTCGAGCAGTGCTCTGATTAAAATATAGGGCAGGGATACTACCCGACAGGAAAAACCAGTAGCAAGTACAATTTTTTCAACAAATTCCCGGTATGTCATCGGGCTAGGGCCGGCTATTACTATACTTTGATTTACCACCGCTTTATTCTTTATACAATTTATTAATGCCTTCGCGACATCTTCATTATGGATCGGCTGAATTAGTGCTTCTCCATTGAGGGGAAGCGGAATAATGGGCCAATTTTTTACAACTTTAATAATCCGTTGGATATTATTCTGAGTTGGCGCGCCATAAATCATTGTGGGATGTAGGATGGTAGCAGGAACTGCGCTTGCAGAGATGATATTTTCCATCTCTATCACTGCTTTACGCTTAGCGTCTGGATACTTGGAGAATTTTCGTGTTGAGCCAAGAGCTATTAAATGGTTAAGGCTGTCAGATAATAGATATTTAATGAGATCTGGACGGCTGCAATGGAATAGGATTTTAGTTCCCAAGAGAAAAGAAGTGTCTTGCTCGACGTCAATACTTTTTACCTCTGTAAGCGGAAATTTCTTACAAACTTCGTCTTTTATCTCCGCGAGTTTTTGTCTATCTCTACCAATCCCTAAAACAGTATAGTTACCTTTCGCGAGCTTCCCAAATAGTGTGCGACCAGGTTCGGATGTAACGCCAATAACCGTGATCATGCTCGACAAGCTTCAACCCGTATTTCGCATGCTAGCAGCTATGCCCGCTATGGTTATTAGTAGCGCTTTCTTTACTTTTTCATTTTTACCATCTTGTCGATATCGAGAGATTAGCTCAATCTGAAGGAAGTGCAAGGGATCGGTATAGGGATCGCGAAGACTAATCGTTTGCCTTACATCGGGTGACTTTTCAAGCAGCATCTCCTGTTTTTTGATGTCATTTACCTGATCAATAAGAGATGTAAGTTCCTGGTGGAAATGATCTCCCAGATGTTTGAGACGATCTGGAGTAAGCGTCTCATCGTAATGGTGAGCAATCTCGATATCTGCTTTCGTGAGCACCATTTCTAGTAACTCCATTTGCGCTTGAAAGAAGGGCCATTCTGTCATCATTTCTTTAAGCACGAATTTATCTTTCGCGGATAATTTCATCGATAACGCCGCATTAGTCCCAAGCCAAGCAGGAATCATCAGGCGCTTTTGTGTCCAGGCAAATACCCATGGAATTGCGCGTAAATCACTAATTGCATTACTATCCGCTACCCTACGAGTCGGTCTGCTACCGAGAGCTAAAAGACTGAGCTCTGGTTCAGGTGTACTTATTCGAAAGTAGTCAGCAAAATCAGAGCCGTCCTGTACAATATTTCGGTACTCCTCCTTTGCTTTATTGGCCAGCCGATCCATTAAATGTCGCCAGTTTTCCCTAGGTTTGGGTGAGGGCATCAGATTGGACTCGATCGCTGCACTCAGCACTAAGTCCATACTATTTTGCGCTAATAATGGTGAGCCGTATTTAAAGCGAATCATCTCTCCTTGTTCGGTAATTCGCATTCCTCGCTTTATCGTATTTGGTGGCTGTGAAAGTACTGCTTGTCGAATTGGTGCTCCACCACGTCCCGCCGCACCACCTCGACCATGAAATAGCGTTAAAGCAATATCATATTTCTCTGTCACTTCGACGAGTTCTTCCTGGGCTTTATATTGAGCCCAAGACGCTGCCATTTGTCCAGCATCCTTAGCTGAATCGGAGTATCCAATCATTACTTGTTGATGACCATCGATATAATCTCTATACATTTTATCGCGGAGTAATCTTTCAAGAGTCCACGATGCATTTTCAAGATCATCGAGAGTTTCAAATAGTGGAACTATAGGTAATGATCTGCGCAGTCCAGATTTCCTTAGTAAAAGGATCACCGATAGAACATCCGAAGGATTTTGTGCCATCGAAATAATGTAGCATGAGACACCATCTGCGTTACTGTTCGCGATTAGTCGAATAGTTCGAAGGGTTTCTCCAGCTTCACCTTCCGGCTCCCAGCTTTCCGGAATGAGGGGCCTTTTATTCGCAAGCTCCTCTATTAGGAAGTCATGGCGGGCTTTTTCAGACCAAGATTTATAGTTGCCCAGCCCAAGAAAGAAAATTAATTTTTCCATGAGGTCTGTATGTTTCTCTGCACTCTGTCTGATATCTAAATCAATTAATGTCGCGCCAAAAGTAGAGATGCGAATTAACGTTTGTTTTAACAATCCGTCTGCGATAATTCCCATACCACATTCGTGTAAAGACCGATAACAAGTATACAGTGGCGTAAATAGCTCCTCTTTCTTTAGGAAGATTTGATCGTGTGGTGGATTATTTGTTTCAGCCCAGTCCCGGGTTGCGTTTAATCGATCTCTAACGCCTCTAAGAATAGATCGGTAAGGCTCATGTGATGAATGCCCACATAGTTCACGAACAGCTGCATTACATTGAGACATTGATAACTGCGAGAGTAGTTCGTCAAGGTCTCTGAGATATAAATCGGCAGCCATCCAACGGGCTAATCGAAGTACTTCTTCCGTAACCTCGGTGGTAACATTAGGATTCCCATCTCTATCTCCCCCCATCCACGAGGAAATTGTTATGGGCGAGAATTCGATTGATAGCGACTCACCAGTGTACTGTTTAAGGATTACATCTAGTCCTTCCCATAACTTAGGAATAGCATGCCAAAAAGAGTGTTCAATGACCGCATACCCCCATATTGCCTCATCTTGAGGTTTAGGGCGTTCTGTCCTAATTTCATCTGTGTGCCAGACTTCTGCAATAAGTCGTTCAAGTTGCATCTTGTTTTTTTGATCAAGCTCTTCGTTTTCACGCACATGTTCCAAGGCGCCTGCGATTCTATTATATTTTTGAATCAGAGTTCGTCTTGTTATCTCTGTAGGATGTGCCGTGAGCACAAGGTCACAATGCAGTTGCTTTGCGACGTTAGCGATACGAGAGGGATCAATATTATTAGCTATACACTTTTGAAAGGCTCGTTCTAGGTGCGAGTTTTTAGGGAATTGTAGCTCTTCCGTCGCAGCTGTTTGCTCTGCGATATTTGTAAGATTAAGGAATTGATTAAATGCTCGAGCCACCGAAATGAGTTGATCCTCATTTAATTCAGATAAAACCTCTTGCAGCTCGGTAAAGTCACCAACACCTTGCTGCCTTCTCGTTTTTGCTAGAAGACGAACTTTTTCAACTTTCTCAAGGAAGTCCTGCCCTAGCTGGGCGGTCATAGTTTGTCCTAAAAGGTCACCCAAGACTCTCACTCGGTGTCGTAATTTTTGTGAAACCAAATTCTCCATATCTAAACGACTCACTCAAAAGCAGCCCCCATTTTATCCTAAATTAATACCTGGATGGTGCTATTATCTTAGTGGCGCTCACATTCAACTCCCGTTATGATGGTGACTCCTCTCTGACTGGGTAACTTATTAATGAGGGAAGTCGTGGAGAAAATAGCCGAATCTGAACCAGTCCTCATAGTTGACAATTTATCTGTAAGCTTTCGAGGTGAGTCTGCGGTTCGTAATATAAGCTTCGATATTCGTAGGGGCGAAACCTTAGCTCTTGTAGGTGAATCTGGATCTGGGAAGTCAGTAACGGCACTCTCCGTCCTGCAACTTTTACCTTATCCGATAGCTACTCATCCCTCTGGTTCCATTAAGGTAGATGGTTTCGAAACTATAGGTGCTAGTAATCGAGCAATGCGAAATATTCGAGGGAGCAAGGTCACTATGATATTCCAGGAACCGATGACTTCCTTAAATCCTCTGCATCGTATCGAAAAGCAAATTGGTGAGATTCTTTTTGTTCATCGTGGATTAAAGATGAAAGAGGCACGCGGTCGTATCTTAGATCTCCTGAAGCTTGTAGGTCTTCAGAATGCGGAAGAAAAGATGCAGTCTTTTCCACATGAGTTGTCTGGCGGACAGCGACAAAGGGTCATGATTGCAATGGCGCTCGCGAATGAACCCGACCTCTTAATCGCGGATGAACCAACGACCGCGTTAGACGTCACCATTCAAGCACAAATACTAGAATTATTGAAAGATTTGCAGGAGCGTCTTGGGATGGCGATGTTATTAATCACGCATGATCTCGGTATCGTTAGACGCATGGCTGATAGGGTATGTGTAATGACCCAAGGAAAAATTGTTGAAAGGGGCGAGTGTGAAACCGTCTTCGAAAGTCCTCAGCACGAGTATACCCGCCACTTATTAGATTCTGAGCCCAAGGGCCATCCCCTCAGGACGGAAAAGTCCGATAACCTCCTAAAATGTGATTTGCTTAACGTAAGATTCCCGTTGGCTAAGGGTTTCTTTTATACCAAGAAATATCTCAAAGCTGTAGATAACGTTTCATTATCGGTATGCCGCGGTCAAACACTGGGAATTGTGGGTGAATCTGGTTCTGGTAAAACAACACTGGGAATGGCCATTCTTCGCCTGGTTAAATCCGATGGAGATATTTTTCTGGAAGGTAATAATCTTAGTGGTATGAAGTCTCGCGAGTTACGACCTTTCCGAAAAGATATGCAAATAGTCTTTCAGGATCCCTTCGGAAGCTTATCCCCCCGATTGTCGATCCATCAGATTATTGAAGAAGGATTATTGGTGCATGAGAAAAATCTTTCTGAGAATCAGCGTAGGGCTAAAGTAGCATCAGCGCTAAATGAGGTTGGTCTCGATGAGACTGCGCAAGATCGTTATCCGCATGAATTTTCGGGAGGTCAACGCCAACGAATTGCTATAGCGAGAGCACTTATTCTTAAACCAAAGCTAGTAGTCCTCGACGAGCCAACCTCAGCCCTTGATATGTCGGTACAAGCACAGATAGTAGATTTACTAAGGGATCTGCAGAGTCGACATAACCTTACCTATTTATTTATCAGTCATGATTTAAGGGTTGTGAGAGCACTGAGCAACCAGGTCATAGTCATGAAAGATGGTGTGATCGTGGAAAGTGGAACTTCAGATCAAATCTTCGAAAAGCCAAAAACAGAGTATACTCGAGCCTTGATTTCAGCAGCCTTTGATCTTGAGGTAAGGAATGCATCGTAGTTTAATGATCTGAGCGTCTAGCAAACGTGATTCTCTCAATAACTTTGTATAATGGATTTGAAAGAGACCAAAAAATAAGTAGAGAGTGTCTGTTATTTTAATCCTAGCTTCTCACGCACGTCTATTAACCTTTTTGTGGACGCTAGAGCTTTTTCTTGTGATCGGTGGAGATTACGAATGATAATATCTGTATAGCCAAGGCTATACAAATCATAGAAGGCTTCGGCCACGGCAGATGCATCCCCAATTATAAGAGCATCGTTATCAAAACCTCGATAACCTTTTGCTTTGACGAACTCTTGAACTTCTCGCGCATCCTTGTCTGATTCTGCTACGTAGATGTCTCTTCGGATCGCTATAGTTTTGGGCAGTTCTTTTTTCTGATGATAAATAGCGCGCTTATAGGTATGCAGTTGCTCAGACGCACTAGTTAAAGTGAGACCCGGTTCCGCGAGCCAAGCATCACCTAGTCTTGCTGCCCTTTCAATTGCAATCGGTGCAGATGCTCCAATCCACACTTCGATTTTTTCTGGAGGTAGCGGGGCGATTTTGGCATTTTCGATATTCCATCTGCCGCTTAGTGAAACCGTTTCACCTTCCCATAGAGCGCGCAGCGCCCCTAAAGACTGTTCGAAAGCTGAGGGTCGGAATTTTATATTCGCTCCCATTGCTTTGAATTGATAATCGTTGGCGCCCAGAGCACATTGCATAATAAAAGGACCATGTGTAATGCACGCTAGCGTCGAGACTTGCTCGGCAAGAAGAACTGGATTCCAAAGCGGGAGGAGGAAGAGTGCGCCAGCGTGCCGATGATCCCACTCTGCCAATAGTCTGCCAAGCATCGGAGTATTTTGGTAGTAAGGGGTGGGCACAACGTGGTGATCTCCCACGAATAGCGAATCCAGACCGGCATCCGCCGCTGCTTTCGCTCTGGCTACCATGCTCGCGGCGCCGTCTCGCTCCGAGCCAAGTGGATATGCGCTCGTTATAGAGATACCAATTTTCATGATTTATAGTAGCACAAAAATCCCTTTGAATAGTCCTTGTAATATGAGTTAATTGTTTTTTAGGATTATCGTCTTACTTTCATAATATCGCTTAATATCAGTTACTTATGGTCGGCTTGGGAATAGATTTTGGGACTTCAAACTCCGCTGTAGCGTGGTTCGACGGTAATGAGGTTGTGTTACTAGACCTGGATGGTTCAAATTCTATTATGCCAACGGCTTTACATCTCAATAGAGAGTTAAGCACCACCGTAGGTCAATCAGCAGTTGAAAAGTATATTGACGAGAACCGAGATAGAATAGTTGAACTGACGCCAGAATTAATCGCGAAAAGTTCAATGGTCACCAATACTGCTGAAAGTTCCAATCCAGCCTCGCAGGCGGATATTGCAAGTACAGATGTTTATGGCCAACCTTGGGTAGATCGAGGTATGCCGGGCCGTTTATTTCGGGGTATTAAGAGATTATTGGGGAATGCGTCGATTAAAAGATTATTAGTATTTGACCACCCTTTCAGATTAGTTGCCCTCATAACTCCCATTTTGATTAAGATCAGGGAAAAGATAGAAGCAAAACTGGGTTCTGATACTGATTTTAATGTGCATTTGGGAAGGCCTGTTTTGTTCGAGGGTCACGATAGCTCTAGAAATGATCTCGCGCTTTCAAGGCTTTCAGAGGCGAGTAGATATGCGGGTATTAATGTCCTTAGTTTTTATCCTGAGCCCGTAGCCGCTACCCTCAGTTATTTACATAACGAAAGAGGATTAAGAAACGGTCGAGTTTTGACTTTGGATTTTGGAGGGGGGACGCTTGATTTAAGCATCGTAAAATTTAGTGACCTCACCTTTGACGTTCTATCTACGGCAGGTTTGCCGCTTGGAGGAGATCATATAGACCAGCTAATTTTTGAGCATCTATTATTCCCTTTGCTTGGCAAGGGCGAGATTTGGAGAAGAAGGGTAGATGGTAGACTGGTTGAAAATGAGTTCCCTTTTGAAGAATTTTCCGATGCCCTTCTTAATTGGACGATTACTTATACGTTAAATCAAAATCATTTCCGGTCTAAAGTCGCTTCCTGCATTAAACAGGGCGGTGATGCGGCGATAAAGTTTAAACGGCTAGATGACTTAATTACACACAACTATAGTTACTTGGTTTTCCAGGGAATAAGAGAGGCTAAGGCAAAGCTGTCTAGTGTTGATGAAACTATATTAGATATCCCAGTCTTGGATATTTCTATTGTAATTACCAGAGATTATCTCGATGAAATTATGAAAGAGATGTTGACTGATATTGAATTGGTCATCGACAAAGTCATCCTTGATGCGAATTGTAAGCCTACAGAAATCGATATGGTAATTCGTACCGGAGGATCTTCTCAGATCGTCGCTGTTCGAAGGCTTTTGGAAAATAGGTTTCCAAATCGGGTTACGGAGCACGATCCGTTTAGTAGTGTGGCGGCAGGTTTAGCGATAGCAAGCTACCACGGATATCAGCTCAAGCTTTAGTATTTAATAAACAGATTGTTTTAGACTCGCCCAATCCTTGGCAGGCTTTAGGAAGGTCGAAGGATTACTAAATTTATGGCTCATCAGGTTTGTATGCGTTCCCACCTTTTTTGATCCGTGCTGCTATGATCCTATTAAAAAATACTAGAATCTCTAAGAACAGGAACTGAGAGTATAAATAATGTATTTTTTCACCTTAAGTAGTCTTCTATTAAGTGCCCACACTGGAGGGTAAGGTCTAGTCCAAAAAAGAGCAGTCTATTCGATTGCTGTTAAAAAACAGTAAGCCACACTGCCTAGAAAAGAACAGCACCAGAATGCTATCCTCACTCAGCCTTTTTGGTAGCAAGGAAGTATTTTGAAAATTCCAAATTTCCTGTATAGAGTTTATGAGCGAGTTCTTTGGTCACAAATTAAACTTGGTCCTAAGCCACACCACATTGGGCTTATCGTCGATGGAAACCGTCGTTTTGCTAAGATTGAAGGGCTAGCGTCAAATGAGGGCCATAACGCGGGCTCTAAGAAGCTTGAAGATTTTTTAGAGTGGTGTTGGAGGTTAGATATTCGAATTGTTACTTTGTATGGATTCTCACTTGAAAATTACGATAGATCGGTTGAAGAGGTCGATTATCTGATGGATCTTATAGTCCGTAAATTGCGCCATTTCCAGAAAGACGACTCTATTAAAAAAGAGGGTGTAAGAATAAAAGTAATTGGACGTCGAGAACGTTTTTCGGAAGAGATGTTGGACGAAGTCGAAAAAATAGAATCGCAGACTGAAAAGCATGATCGTTTTTTACTGAACATAGCTATCGGTTATGGAGGACGTGCTGAAATTGTTGATGCAGTTAAGAAGGTAGCGGAAGATGTCACGAGGTGTTCCCTATCTGTAGATGAAATTGATGAAAATGTATTTGAGCAGTACCTCTATACAGGCGGTATTCGCGACCCTGACCTAATTATAAGAACCTCTGGTGAAGAAAGACTGTCTGGATTTTTATTGTGGCAAAGTGCCTACTCGGAGCTTTACTTCACCGAGGTTTACTGGCCAGCATTTAGGATGATTGATTTTTGGCGCGCAATTCGTATTTACCAGCAGAGAGAGAGGCGATTTGGGAAGTGATTGGGATTGTGAACTGCTTAAGATTTCCGCTACCCCTAAGAGCACATGTGCTTCATAATCGTAATATTTCAACTGTTTTTTGGGTCGTGAAGCACACCATAAAAATATTTTGTTTTTTCGCCTCAAACAGCTTTCGATCTGAAGGTTTCTATAGGGGATTATGAAGTTAGTAGAAGGTACCTTCTGTGAGGGGCAGACTGACGAAATCTTTTACTACGAGTCTACTGTTAATGTTAATTCCTTCGCGACTTTTATACAATCAAGTTTAACCTTAAAAGTGTAGAGTCCGTCGCCGCGTGTGTCTCCAGGATTTATGCAGACAATAGGTTTTTTTATTTGAGCAGCACGCTTGCAAAACCGAAATCCGGAATATACTTTTAGCGAGGTTCCAACGATCAAAAATCCGTCCGTTTTTGCTAAATCTTTGTAGATCAGCTGGACAATATCCTTGTTTACAGTGTCCCCAAAAAAAACTACGTTTGGTTTCAGAATCCCCCCACAATCTAGGCATGCAGGAACGTTAAACCGAGAGACATCAGTATATATATCAGCATCGCCGTCAGGGGCTATATTAATGACTTTCGGTATCTTTGGGTTAAGAGCCTCCAGGCGCTTCTGAAGGTCACGTCTTGAACTCTTCACTCCGCATGCTAGACAAACCACCTGGTCTAATCGACCGTGAAGGTCGATTACGTTTCTATGGCCCGCGCGTTGGTGAAGCGCATCAATATTTTGGGTCACCAGCCTCCTTAATTTACCTTGACGCTCAAGTAGTCTGAGGAAGTGGTGCGACTCATTTGGTTTAGCTTTCGCTATGGTTGGCCAACCTGCCATGCTCCGGGCCCAATATCGCTGGCGACTTTCATACTTAGTAAGAAAATCCTTGTGATAAATTGGGGCATTTCTTTGCCAAGTCCCCTGAGTATCCCGATATGTTGGAATACCAGAGGGTAGGCTGCAGCCGGCTCCTGTGAGAACAGTCAGTTGATCTGCGTTCCGGATGAACTCTTTGAGTTTGTTGATCACCTCTGTGTCTTTAAATTCCATAAATCATTGAACCACTATTGAGCCAGATAGAGCCTTAGAATAAGGGAGCTTGATTTCATGGGCGTACTTCCGGTGAGAGAAAGTGGCGTCTCGAATTCTTATCTGACCGAACCTCTTGGCTATTCGATGTATAAAAATACGTTTTGGTTGCGGCATTTTGGGCAATGATATCATGTGATGCTTTTCTACTCTTTGTATGATTGTAATAATAACTAATTTTGCTAATCACGTTAGGGCTTGTATTTTTTTGTTTTGCGATCTGATCTTTTTCCAGCGAATCAAAATGGTCAGTAGCGTTGGTTTTGGAGTTTCGTGGAAGATACGGATGCGTTCGAGCGGCAGTTTCCCATTCGATCCAAGACGACCCCTACTTCTTTATTAGTTTTTCTCCGTTTCTAGTATCTTTGCACCTAACTAAACTTAACTGATCGAATTTGAGGTTAAAGGAATACTATTGAGAAAATTGAAAATAGAGGGCTAAATTCTTTTTAGAGACTAAATTTGTTATAAGGTCTAAAGACGTTACCAATAAGATGTTATCCTTTTCGCTTATGGAAAATCATTTGCTAAGGAGAACCGAATGACTGCAGTCGTACCTGCGAAATTTGTATTACGCTTGTCACCAAGCCTACACAAAAAAATTAAAAGGAGGGCAAAGGCAAACAACACTTCGATGAATAAGGAAATTACAAATATACTTAGCGACTCTTTCAGTACAAGTACGATGGATAAAAAGTTGACAGATTTAATCGCCCGTCTGGAGCAGAAACGTATTATCTAGCAAGCCAAGAGCTATCTGATGTTGTTTAAAATGCAAACTCAATTCAGTTCATAAAGAATGCTATCTAGAGGGGTTAAATGATTACTTTTCTAATGTTGAATTGTAGCGTCTAGCTCGTGTGCGGCGTGTGTCATAGTTTTTGCTTTAAGAAAATTGGCAATCATCTTCTCTAAACCCTCGCAGTAGCTTTTATAGGTGGTTTTCATAACTACTCTATTATATTTATATGTCCTTTGTGGGAGAAACTGAGCCAATAAGTACCTTTTGCTTCTTCTCCAGTCAATTAGTTGCGGTAGACTCTTTCATCCCTAAATAAACGATAATCCCCTCTGGCTAAATTGCCACCAGCCATGATTTGTAAGTATTCGGTTGGTCATAGCAACCTCCTATGATTAAGGGTACTTTCCCGAGTTTTTCCATTTTTACCCTGTAAACAGGTTCGTTCCTTACTTCCCCGCTTCTGCAGAGTGCACGTTCTTAACCACAAGTAGATTTTCTTTAGTCATCTTTATAGTACTCGCCCTCGATTATGTTTCGTTTGTCGCTTTGGTGGCTAGCCTTGCCAATATGAGAGGTAACTTTTCTAACAAGCCATCTTGCAATTGGCCTACGCGATCGAGGTATTAAACAGATAAGACCTATTGAATCGGTAACGAAGCCAGGTGTCAGAAGCAATGCTCCACCAACCATCAGCATAATACCTTCCATTAACTCGGTATCTGGAATTTCCCTCAGCCGTATTTTTTGCTTGAGTCGAGAAAGGGTAGCGAGTCCTTCATGTTTGAGTAGCATAGTGCCGACGGTAGCGGTCGAAACTACTAGAACGACAGTAGAAAAAGCACCGATAACATTTCCTACCTTAATGAGGATGAACATTTCAAGGAGCGGTACTAAGATGAAGATAGTCAGAATTTTTCTCATGAGCATGATTTGATCGGAATCCGTTTCATTATTATGTAATTTTTTTTATTAAGTCAAAGTAAACCTCATGCTAATCTTTGTCGTTGTAAAGAAAGGGTTTAAAAATATGGAACAAATAGAACAAGGTAAATCAGCTGTCGCGCCATATTATCTGCCTCTCGGCAACGAAGTAGCTTTGTTTTTAGCAGCGTACGAAGAGCGTCTACCAATTTTGCTGAAAGGTCCGACAGGATGCGGGAAGACAAGATTTGTCGAGTACATGGCCCATCTTATTTATCGTGGTGATTCTTCCAGTCCAGAAAGAAGAAATGTTGAGCATCCGATGATTACCGTTGCTTGTCACGAGGATTTATCGGCAACTGATTTAGTGGGTCGATTCCTTTTATCAGATAATGAAACTATTTGGCAAGATGGTCCACTCACTCATGCCGTAAAGGCTGGTTCAATTTGCTACCTAGACGAAATCGTTGAGGCGCGGAAAGACTCGACTGTTTTGATACATTCTCTCACTGATCATCGAAGAATATTACCGATTGAAAAGAAAGGGGAGATCCTCTCAGCAAATGAAAACTTTCTCCTTGTGATTTCCTATAATCCTGGATACCAAAACGTTCTAAAGGAGCTAAAGCCGAGTACGAGACAAAGGTTTGTTGCTATCGAGTTTGACTACCCGTCAGAGCAAAAAGAGGCCGACATAATTATAGCAGAGAGTGGCTTAGATAAGCCTTTGGCGAGGGAGCTTGCTTTGTTAGGGTCCCGTATCAGGAATATAAGACATCATGGTTTCGATGAGGGTGTTAGTACAAGATTATTGGTTTATACCGCGAAATTGATATCTCGAGGAGTGAGTCCAGTCGATGCTTGTGGTATCGCAATTTGTCGTTCGGTCACAGATGACCCTGAAGTTCAGTCCTCGATTTCAGAGCTTGTCTCAACAGTGTTTCCCGAAGCTTAGTCACTAATTCTGAGGTCAAAGGGGTTGATGACTGAATTTAGTCACAGAATATCCAAGATCAATGTAAATACCGGTCAATATTTCGAAGTTGTACGTAGTTCTTTGATTCATAAGTTAGACCCTCAAGAGTACGCCAGCTGGGCAACATTGTGTCTCGATATCACCAGTTGTGGCTGGCACAGTTACGAAGCGACTGATGGTTACTTGAAACTGAGCCAACTTTTGCTAGAAAAGAAAGAAAAAGCCAAACTGTTCCATTCTGGCGAGTTTGGGAAATCCCTCTGTGAGTTCGCGTTTGAACCTGCGAAGATTTACTTTGAAGGTGCCTTTTGCCTGGTAAAGCTCGATAAAAGTGGCGCCCTAAAGATTGTTGAGAGAACCGGAAATAATCTAAGCGATAAGTATAAGCATGCCACATCACTTATCTCTCAATACTACAAGGTAGCTTTCGATATTGCCTTATATTCGAAACAATCGGAATTGGAGGCATGGAGTATAGCAGCGGAACTTATTTTAGTGTTTCGGGCAGAACTAACTCTTTTTTTGAAACTAAGTTTATCTTCCAGAACAATTCCATGGTCATTCGTGGCTCGTGTAGCGGCTGCTAAGGTGCCTGCAGCTATTAATTACTTAGAGTATTACGCGGCTTTAGAGAAGATCTATAGCCAAGACTTCCTGGATAGTTTACAGGAGATAGTCTTTAGTTTAATCGGTAGCCCTCACCCTATGGATTCATTTTACAGGGCACTTATTGATCAAAAAGTACCAAACCTTTTATTTGTTGCGCCACTTCTCACTTCTCTAGTAGATGTTCGTTTAGCTACTCGATTAATTATCTCTAGTAGGCAGTTGCCGCTAGAAGAAGTCACACTGATGAATGTTTGGATAAAGGAGGGTATTCGCATCTCCAGCAAGAGTATAGAAGCAGGCTTAGCCTTTTTTTCTCTTGAGTCGTTGAGGTCTCTTGAGCTTCTCGAAGATCTGTTAGGACAGATTAATTTAGGGGACTATAAGAGAGTGTTTGAGCTCTATACTGAGGGTTTCTGTTCCGAAAAGTTAGCGATTGATTCTATTCCAATTCAGGAAGAGGGTGCTAAAACTGGAGGACTCGCAAGCACAGATGGCCAAACTATATTTTTACCAAGCGAGATTTCTATCTTTCGATCTCGAAAGGACAATCTAAATTATTTAAAAGTTATTTTAATTCACCAATTAGGATTTTTTGAGTTTGGGACGTTCGACTTTTTATCCAAGACTAACGCGATCATTCAAGGACAAAAACAACCGATCCTGGCAGGCTATATATTTGATCTTTTAGAGCATGCGCGGATTGACTGGCAACTAGCACGCAAGTTCCGAGGTTTGGCAGCACCTATTGAGTCAGCGAAAACGTACGCTCTAAATCAAAGAAGGCTCAAAGATGCGAATAAGTTTCAACA
The DNA here is from genome assembly GCA_036337195.1 of Pseudomonadota bacterium. Lineage (GTDB taxonomy): Bacteria > Pseudomonadota > Gammaproteobacteria > Pseudomonadales > Azotimanducaceae > UBA7455. The sequence goes on along the minus strand of JAYZES010000004.1, from coordinate 93,225 downwards.
ACTTATTGAAACCATTATTTGTATTAGTTTAGATTCGGAGATACCCGTTGGGATCCAGGATGAGTATCATGATATCGCAACGGAACTGGCCGGTTTAACACGAGGTTTAAAGCGTCCAAAGGCAACCTTATCTGATGTCCATGCTGTTATGAAAAAATGTTGCGAAGCGCTGGAGACTGCTGGAATTCAAGAAGACCAATTGTTGCAGTTACCGCCTCCAGTAGTTTTTCGGGGGAAAATTATCTCTAAGGAACTCATTTTAAATCTCAGTGGCCTTGAAGTAGAGGGTAAGTTGGACGCCCTAGGTCGTGACGATCTGATGTCTTTATCTACAATAATTGATCCCGAGGAAGCTAACGTCAAAGAACTTAATCACTCCGATCTTCAGGGTGTCACTGGAATATCTATTGCCGATCTTGAAGCTGAAGTCGACAGTGAGCAAAGTGAAAAGGACGTTAAAGGGACCCGTACTGCGTTTTTCAAAAGCGGTCGATCCCGAGCATTATCCTATAGGGAACGGGAACAAATTTATCGTTATGATGAGTGGGACTTTATCATTGATGATTATCGTCGAAGCTGGTGTATTCTTCACGAGATAAGAGAAATGGAACTCAATCCAGATTTTGTTGAGACAACACTAACTTATCATCGGGATGTTTCTCGTGTTGTTCGCGACCGGTTTAAGATGCTGAAGCCGCAATTGTTAAAAAAAGTTAAAGGTATGCTGGATGGGGAAGAAGTTGATTTAGAGCGGGCTATAGATTCTGTCATCGATAAAAAAATAAGTGGGACTCAAGATGAGAGGGTTTACATTCAGTGTCAGCGAAAAGACCGTGATGTGGCTGCACTCTTTCTTATTGATATGAGTGCCTCGACGGACGATCTTATTTCGAATAATGATGAAAACGATATGAGACGAAGCACAGATCGACTGACCGCTTCAGGTAAACGCATTATAGATCTGGAAAAGGAGAGCGTTATTTTGATGGCTGAGGCTTTGGAAGAACTTGGCGATAGCTATAGTGTAAGCGGCTTTTCTGGCTATGGACGTGAGCAGGTTGAATATTATCTTTGCAAGGATTTTAGCGAGCCATTCAATCTGGATGTAAAAGGTCGCATCGGTGGTATAAAACCAAACCGAAGTACGCGCATGGGGCCAGCCATAAGGCATGCGGCAAAAAGTTTGAATAGAGTAGGATCGTCCATTCAGGTGCTGATAGTAATTAGCGACGGGTATCCCCAGGACTTCGATTATGGAGAAGATCGTAACTCACGGGAGTACGGAATTATGGATACTGCACGGTCGATAAGTGAGGCTCGGCAGCAGGGAATAAAGACATTTTGCCTTACCGTTGACCCCGCGGGGCACGACTATATGCGATCCATATGTAAGGATACGGAATACATGGTTATTCATAACATGAATGAACTACCTAACGAGCTATCTAAAATTTATAGAAGTTTAACTAGTTAATTCTTCGACATAGTGTTTTGGTTCCAAGAACCAACCCAATTATAATCACTGACCATCGGTAAACTATTTTTTGTGGGGTTCGCGTGGTTTCAGAGAAGTATATAACTGTGAACGGTATAAAGCTTTGCTACTTTGAATATGGATCTGAGCTTGAGGAAAAACCAACGTATTTACTGGTCCATGCTTCTGGATTCCATGCGAGATGTTGGGATAAAACCATCAGTCATATGCAAGGTTGTCATGTTCTTGCCGTAGATCTTCGTGGCCATGGACGAAGTCAAAATCATGGGCCTTTTTCTTGGGATGTGTTCGGGGCAGACCTCACGGCTCTCTTAAAAGCTCTGGATCTGCACAATGTTGTCGCTGTGGGACACTCCATTGGTGGGCACGTTGTTTGTCAACTGGCAGGGCAGGACCCCTCTCGTTTTCTACGTTTGCTTCTAATTGATCCAGTTATTTGTTCTGTTGAAGAGTACGGAAAACCCGAGCCGCAGAGTATAAGAAGCAAGAAGGTCAAAGAACACCCCGTAAGTCGACGCAGAAATGATTTCGAATCTACGGAGATAATGTTCGAGAATTATGTTGGTAGGGGTCCTTTTGAGCATTGGCAGCTTGATGTGCTGAGAGATTTTTGTGAGTTTGGTTCTATCTCTAGGGAGGGTAGATTAATGCTCGCTTGTCCTCCGGTTGTGGAAGCAGAACTCTATTTAGGCAGCAAGGATATAAATATTTACCCCTATATAGAAAATATTAAAATTCCTGTTACTGTCCTTAGGGCGCAAACTCGGAAGAAGACTCAAGGATCTATGGATTTTTCTGGATCTCCCACTTGGAAGTATCTTTCATCCTGTTTTTTGAATGGTAGAGATATTTCTTTGCCACACTTAACCCACTTTATTCCGATGCAAAATCCTGAGCTCACAGCGAAGTATATACTCGATACGCTCTGATAAACCTTGTCATCAAGCTTTTCTGTAGATTTAATAGCATTATCTCTAGCTTTATTGGATAGCAGAATGGATAAACCTCTACTAGCGGTAACGATGGGTGATCCGGCTGGGGTTGGCGCTGAAATTGTAGTTAAGACATTTAGTAATCCTAAAGTTTTTGAGCTTGCTCAGCCGTTTGTTGTTGGATCTGCTAAATGCTTGGAACGTGCTGCACTCCAAACTGAAACCCATGTCTCTATAAATAGCGTGGACTCCGTGACTGACGTGAAGCCTATACATTGTATACAGGTTCTCGAACCAATTGATCTTGATATCCAGAGTTTTGCTATTGGTGAAGTATCACCTGAATGCGGTCATGCAGCAGTCCAATACTTCGAGACGGCGGTAAGACTTTGTCAATCTGAAGCAATTCAGGGCGTAGTGACTTGCCCGATAAATAAGGAAGCGGTTCATGCAGCAGGCTACCATGGAGATATAGGTCATCAGGAAATTCTTGCTAGAATGACCCAGGCAGAGTTAACAGCGACCATGCTCATGACTGAGGGCTTGAAGGTAGCACATTTATCAACGCATAAGTCTCTCGCTGAAGCAGTTAAATATGTCAAGACACCAATGTTGATAGATAAAATAAAGCTCACCGTAGACAGTCTGAAGCAATGGGGTCTTACAAATCCTTGTGTTGCTGTAGCCGCTCTTAATCCTCACGGAGGTGAGGGTGGTATGCTTGGTCGAGAGGAAATTGAAGAAATAACTCCAGCAGTCGCGATAGCCTGTGAGATGGGGATGGATATAGTGGGACCGTATCCGGCAGATTCAATATTTTATAGAGCTACAGCTGGTGAATTCGATGCTGTGTTGGCGTTGTATCACGATCAAGGTCATATCGCTATTAAAATGCATAACTTCTCTGAAAGCGTTACTGCAACAATGGGAATACCCTTCGTTAGGACGTCCGTTGACCATGGTACTGCCTTCGATATCGCAGGTAAAAATATAGCTGATGCTAATGGTCTAAAAAAAGCCCTTGAAGCCGCCATTGCAATGATTGATGGATCGCTGAAGTAGTTTAGTTGCATATATTTACTTAGTTGGAGATTTTTCCATACGCTTAACCTCCTGAAATCCAATCTAAGCTATTTTAACGGGAAGCTATATTCCCTTTTTCAAAGTGTACGTATTTTATTAGATTAAAGTTTTCGGATAGTATTCATAGCAATCGGTTCGATCGGACTAAAGGTTGGATATTAAACGAGGATGAAAGATATGAAGGTCTCTCGCCGCGAACTATTAAAAGGCAGTATTGGAATTTCTTTGACTGCCCTGGCACCCATAGCGCATTCGTCACTGGGGAAGCGTCTTCTTGACTTCAAGGCCCTACCTTCCTCGTTGGGTAAAGGTAAAATGCCAGCGATATCGAAAGATTACGAATACCAGGTTATCCTTCCCTGGGGTGATCCTTTGCAACCCTCTGGCCCCCGATATGCTTGGCCGACGAACTGGAAAGACCAGCAAGAACAAATTGGTATTGGTCATGATGGGATGGCTTATTTTGCCTTAGGGAAAGATAGGGGCCTGCTCGTTATCAATCACGAGTACGGCCGAAATCCTCACGTTTTAGGCTTAGAGGATCCAAAAAGTCTGGATCATGTTCGTGCTTCGCAGGCAGCGCATGGCGTTTCCATTGTTGAAGTTGCGAAAGAAGACGATCATTGGAAGCAAAAGCAAAGTAAATTTGCTAGGAGAATTCACGTAAATTCCCCTGTGGAATTCAGTGGTCCGGCCGCGCAAAGTGATTTGTTAAAAAATCCTGCGAACAACCCTTATTTAGGTACAGTTTCAAATTGCGCTAATGGGAGGACCCCATGGGGGACATACCTAACATGCGAGGAAAATTTTAATTTTTTCTTTGAGTCGGATAAAACCTTTACTCCGACGCCAGCTCAAAAGAGATATGGTTTCAGTATGAGGGGAGGTAGATATGGCTGGCATCGTTTCGATCAGCGTTTCAACCTAAGCAATGATGATTACAAAAACGAAGGCAATCGATTTGGATGGGTTGTTGAAGTTGACCCAACAAACGCAGGGTCCTTACCAATAAAACGCACAGGGCTTGGTAGGTTCAAGCATGAGGGTGCAGCCGTAGTAGAAAACAAGGATGGGCGGATAAGTGTTTATATGGGTGATGACTCACGGTTTGAATTCATATACAAATATGTCTCCTCGCGGCCGTGGCTTGATATGCATAATAAAGGGGTAAGCCCGTTGGACTCAGGCGAATTATTTGTGGCCCATTTCTCGTCAGAAGGGGCTGGAGTCTGGTTAAAACTTCATGTGAGTCACCCTATATTAAAACGAAGCTTTAAAAATCAGGCTGAAGTCCTTATCAATGCTCGTTTGGCTGCGTCTCTGGTTGGTGCGACGCCGATGGACCGCCCCGAGTGGATGGCTCAAGGAGCCGATGGATTTATGTACTGCTCACTAACAAATAATACTCGTAGGCAGGTTCCGAACGCACCAAACCCTCAGGCGCCAAATTTGCATGGTCATATTATTCGTTTTTTAGAAGAGCCTAATGGAAAAAGATTTACGTGGAATATTTTTATGTCAGGGGAAAATCACTACGAGAGTGAAACTTCGTTCAGTAGCCCAGATGGCTTGTGGGCTGATCCAGAGGGGCGGTTATTTATTCAAACCGATGGAGATCAGCGTAATGGGCTCAATAATCAATTGTTGGTAGCTGACATCAATAACGGTGAAATAAGACGATTACTCACTGGAGTGCCGGGATGCGAGATCACTGGTATTGCTTCTACGCCCGATCAAAAAACTATGTTTGTAAATATTCAGCATCCGGGTGGTGGTGACCCGTCTATAACCAATTTCCCTCGTTCCTTCGATGGCGTTACAGTTCCACGAGATTGCACGTTGGCTATTCGGCGTAAAAATGGAGGGGTGGTAGGTTCGTGACAAAGGGTCCGCGATCATTCATTTACACAAAAAGCATTGATCAGGGCTAGCAAACTACTCCTGAAGTTAAAAAAACAATCTTAACCAGTTCGCATCCCTAAATCGTCCTCTATTAATACCAGCGCGGGGACAAGAAACAAAATGATTATACTGGCAAAAACTATTCCTGAGGCCAAACTCACTGCCATCGGTATAAGAAATTGCGCCTGGATGCTAGTTTCAAATAACATTGGAGTCAGGCCTAAAGCAGTAGTAACGGTGGTCAGAATTATTGGTCTAAAACGTCTTTTTGCAGCTGCCAAGATAGCCTCTGCAGCATCCATATCAGTTTCACGACGATATCGATTATAACGATCGATTAGAATGAGCGAGTCATTGACGACTACTCCACTTAAAGCAATGATCCCGAACATTGAGATAAACGATATGTTATAACCAAGAATAAAATGACCAATTAAAGCTCCGGCGGCCCCAAAGGGAACAGCAGTCATGATAACTAGTGGTTGTGCGTAGCTTCTAAGCAAAGATGCAATCATGACATAAATTATCAGCATTGCGATTACACCAAGTCCATAGAGAGCGCCCAGATCTCTATCCTGATCAACGCCTTTGCCTGCCTTACTGTAGGTTAAACCACGGTAAGTTTCTTCTAGAGAGGGTAGCAGTTCCGTTTCTATTACATTGAATACCTCGCCTGGCGTATTGATTGCTTCATCGAGCTCCGCCGTAACTCTAACTATTCTTTTCCCATCCACGCTTTCAATTGTAGAGTAACTGCGAGTTTCTGTTAGATTAGCCACTGTCCTTAAGGAGGTCTCTGTGCCATCGAGTAGCCTAATTCTTGAGTTGTAAAGGTCTGCTCTGCTGCGGCGCTCGTCTCGAGGATATCTTACCATAACTCGAAGTTCGTCTCGGCCCCTTTGAATACGTTGAACTTCTTCCCCATAGAAGTTCATTCGCAACTGCCTTGCGATCATCGAGGAGTTTAGCCCCGCCGCTTTACCGATTTCAGTGAGTTCAACATCGTATTGGTTCTTGCCCAATTTGAATGAATCTTGCACATCATAAACTGCTGGAAGGTTAGACAGGGACTGTTTGAATATTTCAATAGCGGCTAAGAGTGTTTCGTCGTCTAAGTGACTGAACTCGTAAACAATATCCTGCCCTTGATTAAAAATATCCGATACGTAAGAGATACTTTCTGCCCCTGCAATATCGCCAACTTCGGCCCTCCAACGCCTCTCTAGCTCCTTTGCAGATAGCGTTCGAATTGGTTCCTTTTGAAGTTGCACGATAATGGATGCTAGATGACCGGCTACATTAACATTGCTCCCGCCACCCGGTCCACCCCCCGACGTAGTGTTGCCTCCGATAGTTACACTGATGGACTCGAAGGCTGTACCCTTTAATTTTTTGTTGAGCCGATAAGCCGCTTCTACAATCGTTTCAGCAGTCTTTTCTGTTTGCTCAAATGGGGTGCCTATCGGGAACGCGATACTCACTTGAATATTATCACTTTCTATTGAGGGGAAAAAAACAAAACGAACCGTTCCAAATACCACTAGAGAGATGCTTAAAATGAAGAAAATAATTGATATAGTGAGAGTTCGGTAACGATATCTTATCGCTGACCCAATAAGGGGGAGTACGATGGTATCTCTCACGTACTGAAGTCCTCTACTCACTCTTTGCTGTAAATGGTCCAGTGGCGGGCGGCTCCAAGAGCCTCCATGAGCTAGATGCGCTGGAAGAATAAAGAAGGCCTCTACCAATGACATGATTAAGACACATATGACGATGATTGATACAACGCCTAGAATTTGGCCGAATGGACCAGTGACGAAAAGTAGCGGTGCAAATGCAGCCATCGTTGTCAATACACCAATGGTTACCGGACTTTTTACACCCTCGACACCTAGTTTCGCTGCTACCACCCCTTCGTGTCCTCGTTCCTGTTCAGCAACAATGTTTTCTCCGACAACAATAGCATCGTCAACGACGATTCCTAAAACAATAATCAATCCGAATAGAGATATCATAGTGATATCGACATTGAGAAAGTCGAAGAATAAAAATGCACCAAAAAAGGATATCGGTACTCCCATTGCCACCCAAATGGCGAGACGTAAGTCGAGCATTAGTACGAGAAATAAAAAGACCAGGGCAAAACCTAGCAATCCATTTCGGATTAATAAACTGAGACGCCCCTCAAGAATTTGAGACTCATCACTCCAAATGTTTACATTAATACCGGGTAAAGGTTTGTAATCTTCAAGGAAGCTCTTAATGTCACTCGCGATCTGCAGGAGGTCTTCACTTGGTGCTGCATTTACACGGAGCAGTATAGAAGGACGGTTTTCAAACTCATTTCTTAAATCTGTGTCTGCGAAGCCATCATACACATCCGCGACGTCGCTTAATCGAAGTAAAGAACCGTCCGCTCCCGATCTGATGACAATGTCTTCAAATTCTTCTCCTGTTTGTCGTTTGGTGTCAGTGCGCAGGAGAAGGTCTCCAGAATCAGTTTTGATCTCCCCAGCCCCGATATTGACGGATGAAGCGCGTATTGCGTTTGCCACTTCGTCGATTGTCATTCCATACTGACGAAGTGCTGATTCTGAGACTTCAATCGAGATCTCGTAGTCCCTTGCTCCCAGCATAGAGACAAGAGTCACGCTGGGTAATGAGAGTAAGGCGTTTTCCAAATCTGCTGCGCCTTCTTTTAAGTATCTCTCTGAGCCATCAGACGACACTACTAGCGTCATGACCTGATTGGTTGTCTCAAACTTCTGTATATCGGGCTCCTCAGCATAAAGAGGGGGGAAATCAGATATCTGGCTGATTGCTGCCTCGATATCGTCTTTTACCTTATCTTCGTCAACAAAATCCTGTAGTTCTATCGTGAGAGCCCCATAGTTTTCAGAGGCTCGTGAAGACACCTTTTCAACGCCTTCGATGCCTAACACGGCTTGTTCTGCTCTCTTGACGATTGCCTCACTCGTCTCTGCAGGTGTCGCACCGGGGTAGGGTACTGAGACAGTGATCGTTCCTGGTGAAATGTTGGGAAAAAGCTGAGTATTAAGTGAGACAACTGAGATGGCTCCTCCAATCAGCATAAGTACCATCATTAGGTTCGCAGCTACTATATTCCCTGCGAAATAATTTACCAGTCCGCTACCCTTGCGAAGATCTGCCGTGATCTCGGTCATTGCTTATTCCGAAGGACTGCTACGGCGAGTCCGTTCCTAGCCCATGGGACATTACTTTGAACTATTCCCTCTTGATAATTGAAGGCCTTGACAATAATCGTATCAGAACGTGCACTAAGGACATCTAACTTAACTTTTTGCAAGAATCCATTTGATACGATCCAAACGCTATCGTTTTCCTTGCGAGCAGACAAAGGTAAAGACATAGTGTTTTTCTGAGGTGCGCCTTCAATCTCAACACTAATAAATGTGCCAGGAGGAATGTTTTCTTCAACCTTAAGGAAAATCTGAGCGAAACGAGTTTTGCTATCAAGCTCAGCCGAAGCTCTATCTACGCTCGCTTTATAATCTCGATCATCGGCAAAAAGTTTAGCAGAACGTCCCTTTAAAGGTGAGATGATTGCTAACTCCTCGGCGGTGATAGTCACCTTTGCCTCGACCGAGGAGTCTGCAAACGCTCTACCAAATATTTGTCCGGGAGCCAGCAATTGTCCTAGGCTTGCCGAAGTCTCCGTGACGTAGCCAGCGAATGGCAGTGAGAATTCAGTCCTGGAAAGAGCCAGCGCCGCGATTTTTTCTCGAGCAATAGCTGAATCTAGTTGAGCCATTGCCTGACTTTTTTGTGGTTCTTTCGCTACGAGCTCTGGCACTGGTTTACCCCTGTGCAGTAGAGCGTAGTTTTCCCTCGCAGCATTACTTTCGGCAATACGGAGTTTCAACGTCGCTTCTGCAGAGGCAACATCTGCTATTGCTTGTTCTAACCGTAGTTCAAAGTCGGCGGGATCTATCTTTAACAAAACCTCGCCGGCGCTGAATCTGCCTCCAGCCCTCAGTGCCTCAGACAATTGAATTACTCGTCCGCTAACTTCACTAGACATGGTTACGTAGGATTGCACTTGCATACTGCCGCTTGCCATGATTAAAGGTGTATGGTTACTAATGTCGGGCTTAGTGACGAAAACTGATCTTTTTTCTTCGGATATATCTTCTGCTCGCACTCCAGAGCTGACTGTTTGTTCGGATGGTGCTCTTGTTACGATAAAAGTTACTACAAGAACTAGTACGATCAAGCTGATTTGAATTGCACCTGCAAAACGTTGTAAAAAAACCCTCACGAACTACGCCTCAAAATAAGATTTTAGTCTAGCCATGCCCTCATGTATGTCCGAAACATCTATTCCTGAATATGCAAATCGAATGTAATGCTCAGTTTCTCCGTTCGATGGTCGACCGAAATGATTTCGAGTACAGAATGAAACATCAGATTGCACCAAGGCTTCTTCCATTAATTGATCCACATCATTCATCTGCTTCCGTTCCATAATAGAGGTAACATTGGGGAACAGATAGAAAGTAGATTCTGGACTGGCTATGGAGATACCATCTATTTCATTGAGTCCGGCTACTGCAGTGTCTCTTCGCCGTTTTAACGTTTCTAGAATTGCATCTGGACCTGATGTGTCGCCTTCAACAGCTTCAACAAGAGCGTGCTGAATAAAATGAGTCGTGCAAGATTCGGCGTTGGTGTTGAATTTACTTATGATCTCTATAAGCTTCTCCGGTCCTATTGCTGCCCCTAATCGCCAACCTGTCATGGCGAATCGTTTTGAGCAAGTGTAAAGAATCACGGTTCTTTCTCTCATGCCTGGGATACTTGCAATTGAAATAGGCGAGCCACCATATTGAATCTCATAGTAGGCGTCATCTGACAAAACCCATAGGTCATTTTTTAACGCTAGCTCTGCTACTCTCTCCATCTCACGAAGAGAAGACTGGGCGCCGTTTGGATTTTGGTAATTGTTATAGATAAGCGCCTTCGTATTCTTGCTGATTCCCCTCTCTATAGCCTCAAAGTCAAGGGAGAACCCATCCGGTGTTTCATGGTAACCATAAGGGATTGCCACACCGCCCTGATATTCGATTTGTGACTCGTATATTGGGTAACCAGGATTTGGATAAAGGACCTCCTCCCCAGGATTCATTACCGCGCTAATAAACTTACCAATAACTGGTTTCCCGCCAGGCTGTATTGAGACATTCTCTGCAGAATAGTTGATGCCTCTTTTTGCACCCACATCTCTTGCGAGAGCAGCCCTTAGTTCAGGAATTCCCGCCCCAGGACAGTATCCAGTGAATCCGTCTCCAATTGCTTTTTTTGCGGCCTCCACGATATTTTCGGGCGTGGGTAAATTGATATCACCTAAATGAAAAGGGTATATCTTATGCCCCTTATTTGCCCAGTCTGAAGCCCTTTGAGATACTGCGAAAGCTGTCTCCGTACCTAATTTGGTGAGTTGTTTTGCAAATTTCATATCTAGTCCTGTAAAACACGCGCGAAAAGCTTAACACACGAAGTAAAATCCGACGATCAGTCTTACAAGATGTTTATAAAAATTCCCAGTTGGCCCGCTTACGACGGGCTTGTATACCATTGCTCGTGGCAAATCCAGAGACTAGGCTTGAGACCACCACGCGATACCATCCTTGTCCTCTTCGAACGTTAGCATTCGTCGATCAAGAGCGCAGTGCAGGTGCGCTATAGCTTCTCCGGTTGCGGGAAAGTAACTTGTTTCAGTGATCTCACTTTTAAAGAGAGCAGGGAAAACATCGACTGCTCGAACAGGAGTCTTGCAAAGTTCGTAGAGCTTTTCTAGTGCAACCTCGTGCCAATCGATTAGTTCGGTCAGTCTCTCATGAACCCCCTCGTAAAGACTTTCATGTGCGGGGAGAACAAGTAGGTTGGGCGGTAAGACTTCGCGAAAGCGAGCGCACGAATTTATCCACTCTCGTAACGGGTTGGCATTTGGTTCGCTCGGAAATACACTAATGTTTGGCGTGATCTTCGGTAATATCTGGTCTCCGGCGATTATCATTTTTAGTTCAGGACAATAGAGACAGACGTGCTCAGGGGCGTGTCCGTGACCAATAACAGCTCGCCATTCTCGACCTCCAATATCGATATATTGGTTATCTCTGATCCTCTCATACCCTGCGGGCAGTGATGAGATACTAGCGCCAAACTGACCGAATCTTTGCTTGTACTTTTCTAATCTTTCTTCTGTAAAGCCCGCGCGCCGATAAAAGCGAATCGCGTCCTCTGGAACGTCGGATGGTCCATCATTTGCCATAACCTTACACATGTAGAAGTCTGCTCGGCTCATCCAAAGTTCGCAGCCCCATTCCTGGCAGATCCATCCAGCATTTCCAGTATGATCGGGATGCAAATGTGTTGCAATTACGCGCGTTATTGGCTTGCCTTTGAGGTACTTGGAAAAAATTGCTTTCCAATGCCTTTGCACGGACTCTGAAAAAATTCCTGTATCAACAATTGTCCAACCTTCATTTTCCTCGAGTAGCCAGACGTTGATGTGCTTTAGGCGCCCCCACAAGGGCATCCTTATCCAAAATACGCCGTCTGCTATTTTGGCAATTGTTTCGAGTTCGGGGGCTCTATCTTCGAACCTGTAGGTTAAATGATCAAAACCGCGTTTAGAGATTTTTTTTGGCACTAACATTCCTTTTTTTTGTGCAACTCGAATTGTTTTTACTACCTGTCTAACCCTATATTAAACGTTTCAGACATTAAATAGGGCAGTGAAACATTAAAAGATTATATCGTGCTGACTTGATTGATACCGATAGTTAGAGCAGCCTGCCCCCCAACTTTCCTCATGCAATTTCGACTCCGGTGACAACATGAAAGATGTAAGTATCTTCTTCTGTTAGTGTGCCAGTTTGCCAAGCTAATTTTCGAGCCCTGCATGTAGGTTGGATAACTTTATTCATTGGAGTATGTATGCAGTGAGTCTGCCCCATTCGACAGATTTCGCAGTTTAACTACACAGTTTGAAAATCGGCGGCTTCTCCTTACAAACGTTGCTAAGAAGATCCATCACCGAGCATATTAGCTGGGACTTTCGCTGTGTTTTTACCACCTGTCCCTTGATTCTGAGTCCATCAGTTTTAGTTCAACAGATTTGAGATAAGATGTTATATCGTTTCAGACTCGTTCAAGCAATTCAGTGGTATTCCCTTCGCGGATTTCTTGGAGCGTGTTATTGAGATAATCGCAAGTTTTGCGTGCTTTTGGAATGCTGGGGGTAAATCACTGATTTCAATAAACCCCTATGATGATATGATACTAGAGTTTGGATAGGATTGTGTAGATCGACTCAAAGGAGTATGGACAGATGCCACTGGTATTGAATGACGAGCAGAACATGTTAAAAGATGCGGCGAAAGATTTTTGTGCCAATAATGCCCCAATTGCTCAGTTGCGTAGGCTTCGCGATGAAAAAGATGAGCTAGGCTTTGATAAGGGTACCTGGCAACAGATGGTTGAGCTAGGTTGGGCAGGGATTACCATACCAGAGGAGTATGGGGGGCTTGAGTTTGGATATATGGGGATGGGTGTGGTCATGGAGGAGTGCGGCCGCACCCTCACCGCGTCGCCGCTTCTGTCCACTGCGGTCCTTGGAGCAAGTGCGCTAATTGAAGGCGGTACGATCGATCAAAAACTGGAATTTCTGCCAAAAATTGCGGCGGGAGAGCTTCTGTTAGCTTTAGCTCTAGAGGAGTCTGCTCATCATGACCCTTATCGAGTGTCAACGAAGGTAGAAGTTTCTGGAAAGAATTGTAGCGTGACAGGCACGAAGAAATTTGCTCTGGATGGACATATCGCTGATAAGTTAATAGTCGTAGCCCGATCAATGGGAGAGTCGAATAGCCGAGACGGCCTGACTTTGGTGCTTGTCGATCGAGAATCTGATGGTGTAAATGTAACCAGAACAATAATGGCAGACAGCCGAAATGCGGCAAATATCGAATTTGAAGGGGCTCAGGGTGTGCTGTTAGGTGAGGTTGGCAAGGGAGCAAAGGTATTAGACAAGGTCTTGGATGTTGGGCGTATTTTATTATCCGCCGAAATGTTAGGCGGTCTCCAGGAATGCTTTGAACGCACGGTGGAGTACCTCAAGGTGCGTGAGCAATTCGGAGTTCCGATAGGCTCGTTTCAAGCGCTGAAGCACCGGGCCGCGCAAATGTTCTGTGAAGTTGAATTGTCTAAATCGGTGGTTCTTGATGCACTGTCTGCTCTAGATGAAGGTCGTGATGACCTGGCCTCAATATCGAGTCTCACCAAGGCCAGACTGAGCGATACCTATAACTTAGTTAGTAGTGAAGGTGTCCAGATGCATGGTGGTATTGGCATGACTGATGAATACGACATCGGATTCTTTCTCAAACGTTCAAGAGTATGCGAGCATTCTTTGGGTAATAGTTCTTTTCACCGAGATAGGTACGGCGTTTTAGCTGGGTATTAGGATTACTTAAGAAGGAGGAACTAGCTTTTGCAAATGTTAATTCCAGCATGCTCCCTGTCCATTAGGTGCTCTATATGGATCGAAGTTGGCCCGGCTGATTCATTGAGCAATTGAAGAAGTCACAAATAATTGGCCGAAATTGATCCATATCTACAAGAAAAGCATCATGTCCTTGCAGGGAATTGAGTCTGTGAAATTGAACTTCTCTACCTGAAGATGAAAGTCCATCCACTAGTTCTTCCTGTTGATGAATGGGAAATAGAAGATCGGTTTCCACTCCAATCACCATAACTCTTTGCGCTCCTACTTTAGATAGTGCTTTTTCCACTGATCCTCCATGGTCCGCAATATCAAATAGGTCCATTGCGCGAGATAGGTATAGGTAACAGTTTGCATCAAAGTTTCCTGTAAATTTTTTTGCGTGGGCATCAAGGTAAGATTCCACCTCAAAGTCGATGTCGAACGAGTCCCCTGTCTGCCTCTCTTCTGGCACTCGCTCGCGCCCGAAACGCTGTTTGAATTCAGCCGAACTTCTATAACTCAGCATCCCAAGCTTGCGTGCTAGTCGCATTCCTACCACTGGAGATGACGCGTACGAGCCATTTTTCCATTCTGGATCACTCCGAATAATTTGTCTCTGTAAAGAGCGTATTGCTATAGAAAATGGCTCTGATCTAGCATTACCTGAGATCGAGACCAGACCCTTAGCAACATTTGGATATAAGACGGTATGTGCCAGTGCAGTCATCGCCCCCATTGATGCTCCAATAACTGCATAAAGATGTTTGACACCAAGTGCTTCGACGACAGCCTGACCACTGGCTGCGATATCTTCAATGGTGACTACCGGAAAATCAATTCCGTATTGATTACCAGTTGCAGGGTTTACGCTCGCGGGTCCTGTTGAGCCGAAGCAACTCCCGAGCGAATTGATGCAAATTACAAAGTAAGTATCGGTATCGATTGGCTTGCCTTTACCCAACATTTGTTCCCACCATCCATTGGACTGGTCCAGGGTAGATGATGCTGCGTGGGCGGAGGGAGAGAGGCCAGTAAAGAGCAGGACTGCGTTATCTTTAAGAAAGTTTAAGTCCCCCCATGTCTCATATGCTATAATAGGGTCCTTAATAGATCCATTTTGCATGAGAAATTCACCCTCTATGTGGTGAAGTTTTCGAGCCGAGGCCATATTTGAGTTCCTAAAATCTTGTTTTTAACTAAGTCTTATCCAAGCGATATATCTACGGAAGGCCGCATTTCTCCAACGACGCTAAGGACCGCATGTATTGGATGCGTTTTGAAGTTTTCTACCAGTTTCCAATCAAGGGGTTGGTTTCCATCGAGAGCAGTGAACGCTTGTTGCTTGATAATGTAATCAAATCGAGGAGCCCATTTTCTAGCCCCCAATCTGGCTGTATTCGAGCAATTATCGATCATATATGAGATACCATTAAAATGCATGTATGGATTCAGCGAATCCACGCACTCTATCACCGATTCGTTTACGATTTCGGAATAAGGGTGGCCAGCTTCAAGAAGAACATCAATCTGAGCCATCATAGTTGCACAATAGATACCAGCGGTAGTTGGATTTAAAGGTATCGTTTCTTCTTTTCTGTTATCCCTAACGCCTTTACCGATGACCCACATTTCGGTTCCATCGATTTGACCCATTGGGAACCGATCATATCTGCCTGATGCATTAACCACGCTACGTATTTCGTTGCCACACGCGACGTCATCGTAGATTTCTTGCAGTATTTCCTTTCCTGGCGTGTATGCGGCGATATATGCTGCTTCAAATTTAGCCTTGCCACTACTATCAAGGTGGTTATAGACAGCCAAGATACCTTCCTTCGAAATAATTCGGGATATTGGGCCCGTGACGGATTCTGCTGTATTTTCAAACGCCGCTTCTGCAGACATGCCTTCATTCTTGTAACGCTGATAAAGAGCTTCCACAATTCCATGAACTGCTCCAAGAAGAATTCCTCGTTCTCCGAAAATATCGGATTTATATTCTGACTCAAGTGTCGTTTGGAAGCAGTAGGGAGATCCTAGTGCAATCGCCCAAGCGATTGCGAAGTCGGTTGCTTTTCCATCGATGTCCTGATGGATCGCAAAGCTTGAATTGATTCCTGCACCATTAACTTTTTCACCCTGAACGTACAACCGTCTTACGGAGGGTCCCATGCCCTTCGGACAAACAGCAATGACATTGATATTATCCGGGAAGCTGTCACCAACGCTGGTTAGATGACCGAGGAGGAAGCCATGAGAGAGACCCAAGGTTGCCCCCGGTTTCATTGCAGAAAAAATTTGTGGATAGAGTTCTGTTTGAGCTGCATCAGAAATAAGCAACAAAACGATGTCAGATTCTGCAACTACCTCCATCATTTCACCCAAAGTTCCATCTTCCTGATTGAATCCCGCCTTCTCAGCTTCGTCCCTTGACGTAGACCCCTCGCGAAGTCCAATCTTAACTTTAACCGCAGAGCCCTCTAGCGTATCCCGCAGGTTTTGTGCCTGAGCAGGGCCTTGGGATCCCCAGCCAATAACACCAATTTGGTTGGTATGTTGGAACACATCGTGAACAAGAGAGAAAAGATCCCTGCCTCCTTTTACGACAGCTTCGGTACCATCAGCTACCGTTATCACATCTTTCGTGAACACTTTACTTTCGAAGTCAAGTGACATAACCATGGAAATCATCTCCTCTAAAATTGCAGGTGCACTTTTATACCGGCTCAAGCAGGTGGCGTAAAGGTAATTATACGTTACTATTATTACTGTGTCTTATCGCCTAAGCTCGCAAATTATTAAAAAACACTAAGGATGTCTTTTAAAAAACTATTATTCATAAGTTTTATTTGTATTTTTAATATCGCCGCCGCGGAACCCATGTTTGACATGGAAAAAAGTTTTTATCTCAGTTTCATTTTAGCTTTATCATTAAATCGGTAGGTATTGTCCAATCGAACCTAAGTGGTGAATTCAGATATTGTGGCGTTGAGATAGAACTCGATGTTCGAGGAGACATCTTTGGAGGAGGCAATTTGCTGAATTTGCAAAGTTATGGTCGAGACCTCATTTTAAATAGCACAAGGGTTTCCAGACCAATCCACCTCGAAGAAGCGATGATTGTTGGATTTGTTAGGATGGGCCTGTTCTATAATATTGTTCGGTCGTCAGGTGGGTACGGTCCCGATCGTGCGGAAGGTGGGATAGGGGATTGGACTAATATTCCTGTGGTGGTACGAAGTGGAAATGAGCTTATTTTTGATTTATTCCTCGTCGACAGGAAGGCGTCACGCACCAAGTTACTATTGGATTCTAGAGAGTTACCTATTCAGCGTGAACAGACTATTTACTTTGGGGCTGAGGAAATACAGGTTATCGAGCGTTATATAATAGAAATGAGTTGCCATGTTTAGGCGGAATGCTTTTGCCGGAGCTTAAATAAATGTTCATTCTGTTTGGTGAGTCTCTCAGAACTAGCCAAGATCAGGCAGGCACGCGCAGATGTGATAGATGCGATGCCGAAGAGGAATTCTTTCACATAACAGAAGTAAACTACTTCAGCTTATTTGCTATCCCCATATTTCCAGTGTCCAAAGTTGCTGATTATTTTATATGTGGAAAATGTGAAACTTCTTATGCTTCGATAGACCAGTTACAGCCCTCCCACATTGCCCCGGTGAAAATCGTGATTGCCTACATTCTAATTGGATATGGTATGGGGAATGAGGTTCGACGTATGCAGGAGATTGTTAATGCTATTGTCGGAGTGAGTTTTTCGATCCAGGAAGTAAGCGCCATTCGCGAGAGCTTTGCTCACGAAGACGTATTAAAGCTAATTGGTGCAGCTGCTTCAACGATGAATGCGAGAGCTAAATTTCAGGTCATCGAAGCTGCTTTTCTTAGCACTCACGTTTGTTGTGAGATGCAACATGAGGATCGACTTCGCATAAATATAATTGGGAATACTCTCGGGGTCTCGATAACCTTCGTGGAGACGGCCATTCAAAACGTTCGGGCCAACAACTATTATAAAGTTAGGAGGTTTTTTCAGCAGACCTAACTTATCCAAATTCTCCGATGACGCCGGAAATCGATTCTTTCGCATCGCCAAACAGCATCCTAGTGTTTTCGCAAAAGAAAAGAGGGTTGTCGACTCCTGCAAAACCTGAAGCCATCGATCGCTTCAAGACGAAGACTGTTCTTGCTTGATCTACATTGATAATAGGCATGCCGTACATTGGACTATCTTCCTCGCGAGCACTTGGATTTACCACATCATTCGCCCCAATAACTATCGCAACATCCACGTTCTCTATCCGAGGATTTATATCTTCCATTTCGACTAGTTGCTCATAGGGCACGTCAGCCTCTGCTAATAAAACATTCATGTGCCCTGGCATACGCCCTGCGACTGGATGAATGGCGAAGCATACCTCAGCCCCATTTGCCTCGAGAATTTGACCGAGTTCCTTAACCACATGTTGTGCCTGAGCCGCCGCCATTCCATATCCTGGAATTATACATACGTTAGTTGCAGCTTCTAAAATATAATAGGCATCCTCTACGCTAACAGGTTTGACCTCACCCTCGACCGCTTTCCCCTGCTTTGCCGCACCAAACCCGCTAAACAATACATTTAAAAGGGAACGATTCATCGCCTTGCACATTATATTTGTTAATATTATTCCTGCAGCACCAACCAGCGAGCCCGCCACGATTAAGATATTATTGTTGATGGCAAAGCCTGCCGCACAGGCGGCAATGCCTGAGTAGCTGTTAAGCAATGAAATAACAACGGGCATATCTGCGCCACCGATAGGTATAACCGCCATTATCCCCAGCACGAGAGCGAGCCCGATAACTGCGTATAACCAATAGGATTCAGAGGAGGGATTTATGCAGAATTGGATGCACGATACAATCATTGCTAAAAGCAACAGGCTGTTGACAACCCGCTGACCTGGGAATTGTTTGGCAGCGCTTGGGAAGGGCAGAGGGCCTAAAGACTCACTCAATTTAGCATACGCAATGATACTCCCAGTACATGTAATTCCTCCAATTAAGATAGCGAGCACTACTGTAAAGGCCGTAAAGGTTCCAATCTCGCTTCCATAGAGGGTCCCCCACCCAACAAAAAGGCTCGCTGATCCACCCGATCCATTGAACAGAGCTACCATTTCTGGCATCGAGGTCATAGCAACCAAGCGAGATGCCAGTGCACCAACCACTGCACCAATAAGAACTCCTAGGGCTATAAATTCGAAGGCAACAATACCCTCCGCCGTTAGTCCAGCAGTAATCGCAATAAACATACCCAACGCCGATAATGCATTGCCTCTTCGAGCTGAGTTAGGATGGCCCAGCATCTTCAAGCCGAATATGAAAAGCACGGCCGCTACGATGTAGGACATGTTTGCAACCAATTCAATACTCATTTACCGGCCTCTTTTTTGCTTTTGAACATCGAAAGCATTCTATCGGTTACAAGATATCCTCCAACTACATTGATTGTGGCGAAGGCAACTGCCGCAGTTCCTAGCATGGTGGCAATATCCCCTTGCTGCGATCCTGCAGCGAGGAACGCTCCTGCTAGAGTAATCCCTGATATTGCATTAGCCCCAGACATTAACGGGGTATGTAGAGTAGCAGGTACTTTTGAGATTAGTTCGAATCCCAGAAAAATTGATAAGACCAGAATAAAAGTTAGAAAAACAATTTCCACGAGATTCTCCTAATTCCTTAGATTCTTTATGGTTTGGTTCACTAAATCACCGCCATGGGTGACTACACACCCTGAGAGAATGTCATCCTCGAGATCTAAATTTAGGGTTTTCTCTTCCTCTGACCAGTACTCCGTTATGAAATTATATATGTTGGCAGAGTACATTTGACTCGCATCCTTAGCTACTACTGCAGGTAAGTTATTTACACCAATAATGGATACCCCACTGATTTCCACAGTCTTGTTGGAGACACTACCCTCTACATTACCTCCTGTTTCAACAGCCATATCAACAATGACCCCTCCTGGGTTCATTGCTTCAACCATGTCCTTTGTAATGATTCTTGGCGCTGGCCTTCCAAATACTTGTGCGGTGGTGATTACGATATCTGATTGGCTGATTGCTTCTTTCATTCCCAGTCTTTGTTTGTCAAGCTGCTCTGGAGTGAGTTCTTTTGCGTAGCCATCTTTTGTTTGACCAGTTTCTCCTAGGTCTATTTCTAGGAATTTACCGCCAACAGAACGAACTTGTTCAGCTACTACAGGTCGGGTATCAAAAGCTTCCACTCTTGCTCCCAATCTTTTTGCCGTTGCTATAGCTTGCAACCCTGCTACACCAGCCCCAATAACAAAAACTTTTGCAGGGCTGATTGTTCCCGCTGGAGTCATCATCATAGGGAGGATTCGATCAAGTTTTTCCGCAGCAAGGATTACCATTACGTAACCCGCAAGATTGGCTTGCGAACTAAGAGCATCCATCTTTTGGGCGCGGGTAGTGCGTGGGATCATCTCCATACTAACTGCAGTAACCCCCTGTTGTGCTAACTTATCTACAAGTTTAGTTTCATTGTAAGGATCTAGGTAGCTAACCTGTATAGATCCAGCTTTATATTTACCTATGTCATTAATACTAGGTTTCCTTACCCGAGCGATGATATCTCCTTCATTAAGAAGTTTGTTTCTGTCCATGCTTATCAGACTACCCGCATCTAAATATTCCTGGTTCGAGTAACCAGCTTTGTTTCCTATACCATCTTCGACTGAAACCCTAAAACCTAGACGAACAAGCTTCTTGATTGATTCCGGTGTAAGTGCCACTCGCCTCTCATTTTTTTCGGTCTCAGCGGGTACTACAATTTGCATATTAACCTCTCTGCCGGATTGAATATTCGATGACCGTTAAGGCAGCAACGAAATTAAGATGGGCCAAATTAACACGTTCATCTCACTAATTCTAATTATATTCGATGGTCTAGCGTTTCAATCAATCTATAGGCACAATTTAATTCTTGTACATCGGGGAAACATCCATGAGTTGGCACAAAGAATCTCTTGAGATTGAACTACGTCGTGAACTATCGAAGCAGCAAGGTGGACCGGAGGCTATAGAACTTCACCACAGGAAAGGAAGATTAACAATTCGAGAAAGGATTGACGGATTGCTTGCGGGGGGTCATTTTGAGGAACATGGCTTGGGCGCAGGCTTTGCTGAAAAAGATGATGATGGCTCTATAAAGAGCTTTACCCCCGCCAATTATGTGGTTGGCTTTGGTGAGATAAATGGTCGGAGGACAGTTCTAGGTGGCGAAGATTTCACTTTGAAGGGTGGCTCACCCAATGGAGCTGGACTCCGCAAAAGCATTTATGCGGAGGAGTTGGCAGTTCAATATAAGATCCCGCTTGTTCGCATGTTAGAAGGAGGGGGTGGCAGTGTATCTGGAGGAAAGGAGCGACCCAAAACAGTAGGCTCTCCAGTCTATAGTGAACCAAGGTTTAAGGTTATTGCAGAAGCACTGAATGTGGTGCCTGTAGTTTCTGGAGCTATGGGTCCTGTTGCTGGCTTTCCTGCAGGGCGTTTGGTTGCTTCGCACTTTTCCGTAATGGTAAAAGAAACCTCACAGGTGATGGTTGCTGGCCCTGCGATTGTTGAGAGGGCACTTGGCACATCACTCACTAAGGAACAATTGGGCGGTTGGAAGGTCCACACCCGAAGTGGTATCGTTGATAGTGTGGCAAACTCGGAAGAGGACGCCTTCGAACAAATCCGCCGCTTCTTGTCCTATATGCCGCAAAATATTTGGCAGTTATCGGAGCGAATCGACTGCGACGATGATCCTAAGCGCGCTGACGATGAGTTAATTTCCATTGTTCCCCGAGATAGTCGTATCCCATTTGATATGAGGGCTGTCATACGTCATGTGGTTGATCTACAGTCATTTTTTGAAATAGCACCAGATTACGGCCTTGGCCAAATAATTGGATTAGCCCGCCTAAATGGAGCGGTTATAGGAGTAATTGCCAATGATTGTAGTCATTTTGCGGGTGCAATGACCGCACAGGGATCGCAAAAGGCAAAGCGAATGATGGAGCTTTGTGATACTTTTCATATACCAATTGTGAATTTTCTTGATGAGCCCGGTTTTATGATAGGGCCCGAAGCAGAAACTAGCGCTGCAATCAAGTATGGAATGAGCGCCGTCTGCGCAGCAGTTCAGTCAACTGTTCCTTGGGCTACCGTCGCGATTCACAAATCCTTTGGCGTAGCTTCCGCCGCGCATTATGCTCCCAATACCTATAAGCTAGCGTGGCCATCTCATGAGATGGGTGCTCTGCCAGTGCAAGGTGGGGTAGCCGTAGCTTTTCATCGAGAGATCGCGGAAGCAGAAAATCCGGAGGACAAGCGTCGCGAACTTGAGGAAGAACTCATGGCTAGTCGATCTCCATTCCCTCTGATGGAAAGTTTCGCTGTTCATGAGTTGATAGATCCTCGTCAAACTCGATCAAGTTTATGTCGTTGGATCGAGTGGGTGCAACCTTCGTTAGAAGAGCTCAAACATCCAATCACTTGGGGGATGAGACCATAAAGGTTTCACATTTTATTACCCGGAAGATTCTCATCCTATCTTGCATTGGGTGCATGTTGCAGCTCGATCTCCTGGCAAAAGAGTATCCGAGGGATCTTGATCAAACATCGAATATAGTGCGGGTTTCAATAATTCCCGAAGTTGAAACTGTTGGGTCGACTAAGACTTTCTGGATTGCCGTAAAACAAGTTATTGAGCCTGGTTGGCATACATATTGGAGAAATGCAGGAGATGTAGGTGCGCCAATTACAATTAATTGGTCTCTTCCTGAAGGGTTTGAGGCATCGAAAATTCAATGGCCTTATCCAGAACGCATTGCGTACGGTGATTTTACAAACTTTGGTTACCATGACGAGGTAATACTGCTCACTGAGATTACTCCACCGCAGGTCCTGGAGGTAGGTCAGATAGAAATTAAGGCCAACGTTAAATGGTTAGTTTGCAAAGATGTATGTATCCCTGAAGAAGCTAATTTGGCAGTCGAATTATCGGTAAGTACTCAAGAAATTCTTGATAAGCAGCATAAGCAGATGTTTAAAGAGGCTAGGCTAAAACTACCAAAGCAGATGTCCGTTGAGTCGCATTCCAAAGTAATGCAAGAGAATCTTTCAATATCAGTTGATCTTCCTGGTCTTGGGATGAATCGGGTTACAAACGTAAGCTATTTCCCCTTTTCCGCTGGAGTAATTAATAACTCTGCGTCGCAATCTTTTTTTGTGAATGAGTCGGGTATATTTTTAGAGTTATTACTGGATGAAAAGGTTGACAAAACCACCACATCTTTCGACGGTATTATCGTCATAGATGAAGATGTTGGTGGGGGGCTAAGATCTTCATTTTTTATCGAACCTATTCATTCAGATAACATTGGTTTAGGTGTCAGTTTTTTGGGAGCGTTAGCATTCGCATTTCTTGGGGGGCTCATCCTAAACTTAATGCCTTGTGTCTTTCCAGTCTTATCGATAAAGATTCTTTCCTTGATGGAATTAGCTCGAGGTGAATCGCTAAACATTCATGCTCTGGTTTATTTTTTGGGCGTCGTTCTTAGTTTCCTTTCGGTGGCAGGCGTCCTCTTGATTTTCCGAGCTGCAGGAGCTGAAGTTGGTTGGGGCTTTCAGTTACAGTCTCCGATAGTAATCGGTTCTCTCGCTTATTTGTTTGTCCTGCTAGGTTTGAACCTGTCTGGTTATTTCGAGCTTAGGTTTGGTTGGTTAGGCGGGGGTTTCATAAATATCCCCAGAAGTGGCTATGCAGCTACTTTTTTCACAGGCGTGTTAGCTACCGTGGTGGCAGCCCCCTGTACGGCGCCTTTCATGGGGGTAGCATTAGGGTACGCTATAACTCAAAGCGACAGTATTGCTTTGGTGGTCTTTGGGTCTCTTGGTGCGGGTATGGCCACCCCGTATTGCCTTATTTCGGTATTACCGGGTCTATTGGAGCGTTTACCAAAGCCTGGAATCTGGATGGAGACCCTAAGACAGTTTTTAGCCTTTCCACTTTATGCCACGGCCATTTGGTTAATCTGGATTCTTAGTATTCAAACCAGTTCCGATAGTATTCTCTACATTTTAGGAGGTCTTCTAACCCTAGTCTTTTCAATATGGGTGGCCAAGAAGTATACGAATTCATTTGCGCGCAATGTTATCATCGGGCTGCTAGTAGTCGCCGCATTAGCATTGTTAACCTCGCTTCCGACATTATCAAGAGAGGCGATATTGAAGGAGGATATTAATGTTATTCCTTACAGCGAAGAAGCGCTTCAAAAAGCTCTAAATCAGGGACCGGTCTTTATTAATTTTACGGCAGCTTGGTGTATTACATGTAAGGTGAATGAGCTTGCCGTTATAAAGACAAAAAGGATTAGAAAAGCATTGGCGGATAACGGAGTTCAATACATGGAGGGCGACTGGACGGCAGAGGATCCTGAGATTACAAAAGCGCTTGAAAGCTTCTCTCGAACAGGCGTACCCCTGTATCTACTTTATCCAAAAGAAGGAAGGAAAGCTCGAGTATTACCGCAGATTTTGACGGAAAGTATTGTACTTGAGGCGATCGATGATCTGTGAGGAAGATACTTGACATTAACGGATGAAGATGGGCTCCCACTTTATACTAATCGTCTATCGGCAGAGGACTCGCCCTATCTCAGACAGCACGCGCATAATCCGGTCAATTGGTTTCCGTGGGGCGAAGACGCTTTTGCTGAAGCTAAAACAGGTGATAAGCCTATTTTTCTCTCAATTGGATACTCCACGTGTCATTGGTGCCATGTCATGGAGAGAGAAAGCTTTGACAACTTGGAAATTGCTGAGCTTCTTAATAGGAATTTTGTGCCGGTGAAGCTCGATCGGGAGCAACGACCTGATATCGACGAGATTTATATGACTGGTACTCAGTTGATGAGCGGCCACGGGGGATGGCCAATGTCAAACTTTCTAACGCCTGAAGGGAAACCTTTTTTTTCTGGTACCTACTTCCCACCAGAGAGCTTTAGAGATCTGATTAAGCAACTGGATAAAGTTTGGAAGACACGTAGGACCGAGATTTATCGTGAGGCAGACAGAATCTCTGAAGCGATTGCCCGACACACCAACGCTCGGGGTAAGTCGAAGGAGCTGGGTGACATATTACAAATCAGCACAAAAGCACTTTTGGATCTGTTTGATAACAGCTCCGGTGGATTTGGATCCTCACCTAAATTTCCCCAGGAGTCGCATCTTTTACTGCTGCTGGAAAGCTGGAAGCGTAAAAAGGATGAAAGTGTTCGCAATGCGCTCAGACTAACGCTTGATCAAATGTATCAAGGCGGAATTTATGATCAGGTAGCAGGTGGTTTTCACCGCTACGCAGTTGATAATGAATGGCAGGTGCCACATTTTGAAAAAATGCTCTACAACCAGGCACAACTTCTGCACGTGTATGCTTTGGCCTACTCTACGTTCAATTTGAACGCTTATAAGCGCGTTGCGAATGAGATAGCTGAATATGTATTGAGAGAAATGACGTCTTCTGAGGGAGGGTTTTATTCAGCTACAGATGCTGATTCTGAAGGCGAAGAGGGATTGTTTTTTACTTGGACTTTTGAGGAGTTGGAGAATGAGTTATCGGACGATGATCTCGCTTTTGTTATGGAGGTATATGGTGTGACTGGAGACGGGAACTTTGAGGGTAGGAATATTCTACACTTGAAGAATTGCCCCGACCTAAACCGGAAAGAGGATTCTGATGACTGGCTAAAACATCTGAGTGGCATCAAAGCAAAGCTTTATTCTCAGAGGACCCAGCGCTTGAGCCCTCTGCGAGACGAAAAGATTATTACAGGTTGGAACTCAATGATGATTTCCGCGCTGGTCATTGCAGGGCATTTTTTACAGTCTCCTAAATTTCTTCAAGCGGCAGAGCGTGCCGCCGATTATCTCTGGACGCAACATCGGCGAGAGGGAGTCCTTTGGCGTATTTCCTTTAATGGAAACACCTCGATAAAGGGGAACTTAGAGGATTATGGGAGTTTTGCAGCAGCGTCGATGAGCCTTTTCAAGTACACGGCGGAGGAGAAGTGGTTGGATCGAGCCAGGCTTATCATCCAAGAAATGAATGCTTTATTCTGGGACATGGATGATGCTGGTTACTTTCTCAGCAGTATCGATGAGGCTAAGCGGCTAATTACTCGACCCAAAAGCCCTATGGACGGAGCAACCCCTTCTGCTAACTCGTATGCTATGAGTGCTCTCATAAGTTTTTGGCTCGTCACTAAAGATATAGGGACGGAAGAAAAGATCAATCGGACTATAAAGCAGTACAGTGGCCTTATTACCTCTGCACCCACTGCGTTTTCCTACATGTCCAGTATTCTTCAAGATTACTTAACAGGTCAGCGAGATTCCATTCAATATGCAGCCAATGGACATGTGAGAGCTTCCCTACAGAAAACGGTTGCGGGTCGCACTCTAGAGCTTAATATCGACCAAGACTGGTATATTAATGCGAATGAAACAACCGGAAGTCTTAAACCAACATTCATCACAGGGAAAAATATTCATTGTCATTATCCATTGGGAACTACTAGGACACCCTCTTTTACTGAAGAGCCATCTAATTTTTATGAAGGTAAAATTACGATTGAAATTGTGGGAGAGGGACCGATTAGCCTAAACCTTCAGGCCTGCGATAAGACTAGTTGTCTTGTGCCAGAACTGCTGACCTTTGATTAAGCGAGGGTGAAAACTGGAGCAATATTTTCAGGGATCGAGTATTGCCGAGGCGTTTCCTGAGATGACCTGAATGCCTTCCTCGTCAACAGTACTAACGTTTAAATCGACAATATCCATCCCATTTTCCTGGCGAATGTTAGACACGGTAGCGGTAGCGGTTAAGGTGGCACCTGGAAACACCTGAGCAGTGAACCGAACACCAAAACTTGTCAACCTTCCAACACCAACGCGGTTTGTTAACATTTTTCCAGTCATCCCCATCGTAAGCATTCCATGGGCGAAAACAGAAGGGTATCCTGCTATCTGCTCTGTGTAGAGTTGGTCATGATGTATTGGATTAAAGTCTCCAGATGCTCCTGCATACTGAACTATCTGCGTACGAGACAGATTTTTACAAATTTGTTCAGAGAAAGAGTCACCAATTTTGAGATTGCTGAGTTTTAGGGGCATAAATTATTCTTCCTTGGAGGTGGCAGCACGCTCGGTGCTCACTCCAACCATGGTTGCAGTAATCACAAGCTCATTATTCTGATCTCGGTATTCTGTGATGAGTTCAGAAAAGGTAAGCTTTCCGCCTCGTTTTCCTACTTTTTCCCAAGTTTTTCCCGGCCTAGTGATTGCTGATAAGACATCTCCTACTCTTAGGTTTTTATGATAAATATAACGTTGTTCTGCGTGAAGACCATTAGAATATTTGTCACTTCCACGCTGATCTTTTTTGGAGGAGCTCTTACCTGTTGGTGTCTCCCCAGATCCAAACCAATCCTCTCCAATTTTCGGTCTTAACAAGTAGTCTGGGTCGAAGTGCGCGCTCGCTTCAACAAATGTCGGGGGGGACATAATAATTCGATCCTCCCCCTCATTAGTGGCTGCCCCGTCAAAGTATGCTGGATTATTATCTCCAATTGCTCTCGCAAAGGTCATAACATGTCCAGCTTCTATCGGAAATCGCTTTACGGCCATATACACGTTCCTTGGCGTTTGAAAAACTTACATTTCAAATTACTCATACCTTATGTGGTTCGTCAAGGGATAAATAACTCTTTTAGGGGTTGTTCGACATATGAACCAAGAGTATTATTTTTTAAACGTGTCTTCGGACGGTTTCGAACTAATCGGTTCAATTGCAAGATCATCACAAGAGAAGTTGAGTATCTATATGGCCAGACCTATTCGGATAGAATTTCCGGGTGCGACTTATCACATTACGAGTAGAAGTAATAGTGGTAAAAAAATTTTTCTGGCGAATGAAGATCGAGTAATTTTCCTAAACATTTTGAATAACGTTGTCCAAAGATTTTCATGGCTTTTGCACAGTTATGTAATGATGGACGATCATTTCCATCTTGTGGTTGAGACTCCCCAGGGGCGTTTGTCCCGAGGAATGCGTCAGCTCAATGGCGTGTATACGCAGTACTTCAATCGTCATTACAATCTAGAGGGGCCAATATTTCAGGGACGATTTAAAAGCATTTTGTTCGAGAAAAAAAACTATCTATTGCCGCTCTGCAGACATGTTGTGTTAAACCCGGTTAGGTTGGGTACGCAATCAAGCCTTGATCGTCACCCTTGGAGCAGTTTTAGGTCTACGATCGGCGTCTCCGAAGATGCAGCCTTCCTATATACAGCAGACTTGCTCTCAGTACTGAGTAAGCAAGTTAAAACCAGTAGACGAAAGTTTAGAGAATATGTTGAAGCGGGAATAAATGAGATATCGCCTCTGTCAGAGAGAAGTAACCAAGTCCTATTAGGGTCACCAGAGTTTTTGAAAGAAATGCAACCTAAGCTTCTAGGCGAGAGAATGCGGAAGCGGGGCCCAAAACAGGCTCGTCGAAGAAAAAGTCTTTTGAATCTTTTCCCTTCGGTTGAGTCGCGTAGCAGAGCGGAAAGAAACAAATTAATTAGAAAGGCACATGTAGACCATGGTTATACGCTCGTGGAAATTGGTAAGCATCTCGGGCTCCACTACACGACAGTGAGTAAGGTAGTAAATTCCTTTGTCCATGCACAGCATCGCTGATTTGGGTAAACAGCGTTGCCCACAAAAGAAATTGAATGTATGCTGACCGAATCGATCGGGTAAGGAGTTAACTTCTGTGCGTAGGCTATCAACACAGAGAGGACAGGACAACGAAGAAATCGATCTGACACCCATGCTCGATGTGGTGTTCATTATGCTTATTTTCTTTATTGTTACCGCAACTTTTGTCAAGGAAATTGGCTTAGATGTAAACAGTCCCGATAAAAATCAAAATATTAAGGACGCTGATAAGAAAAGTATTGTCGTCCGAATTACGAACCGAGATAGAATTATGATCCGCGGGAGAGATATTGATTTTAGAGCAGTACGAGCGAACATCGAGCGATTGCATGCGGAAAATCCGGATGCGCCCGTCGTAGTTCAGCCCCACCCCGATAGTACCACCGAGGTCATGATTCACGTTATGGACTCAGCTCGCCAAGCTGGGGTATATAACGTCTCTATAGCAGCTACCTGAGCTTAGGTACCGGTTGTATTAGTTCGGATTGACAAGTTAACGTTCGATCCTCTTTAACATCAGCTGGCCGTCTGGACTGAAAACCTAAACCTCTGTTCGGGTATTCCTTGGGCGCCAGTATTGGTTATTTTAAATAAGGAGCCAGCGAGAGGTTCGTTGCTCACCCGGTTGCCCGAGTTTCTAATAGACGTGACGAAGAGTTCGTTTAGACTGGGTCCTCCAAACATTAGGGAGCTAGGGAGCTTCACTGGCATGGGAATACGCATGATCAAGTCTCCAGATTGGGAAATACATCCAATCTCATGTGAGCCGGTGAGCGCTGCCCAGATGTTGCCGTCTGAGTCTACAGTCGCGCCGTCAGAGTTGGTATTGTGTTTTGAACCGTCAAAAAAAATGCGCTTATTTTTGAGTGGGCCTTTTGGATCGTAGTCATAGGCGAGGATGCGTCTCCGGCCATCATTGAAATAGAATGTGGAGCCATTTGGACTAAAACAGGGTCCATTAGTTACTATCACGTCCTCTTCAAGAACCTCAACTTTCAGCTCCGAATTTATTCGATATAAGGTTGCCCTGGGATGTCTACGATCCTTCATACACATACTGCCTACGATAAAATTACCTTGTCTATCAGTTTTTCCATCGTTGAAGCGTAGATCAATTTGATCACCTTTAAGATCCCAAATCTTATTCAATGATTGATTCGAAAATGAAAAAAGATAAAGACCTCCCCTCAAGGCTACTATGGCCTTGTCGTCACCAATTATTGCGAGGCTACCTATCATCTCTGGAACTTTGTAGCGCTTAGTCTCGCCGTCTTTAAGGAGTCTCCAGATCTCCCCTTTTAATGAGTCTAGCCAGAATAAGTGCTGCAACCCTTGATCCCATAGGGGTCCTTCTCCTAGCTGGTTATTAACACATCCTACTTGGTGTATTTTGATCATGGCAATCTTGTGGTCAGATGTGTGTTCCATTCCCCTTAATAACTCCGAAGGTAATGGGTAAAGTCATGTGGAAACACACGATTTAAGTTACAATTACCGGATGACGTTTGAAAATTAATTTACAGTGAAAAAGTTTATTTGTCTGTTTTTTTTACCTTTAGCGCTCAGTGGTTGCGCCTCCATATTATCCAGCTTTTCCTCACGGATGGCTGATGACCTAGCAGATGCAATCTTGAATAGTAATGATATCGAAACTGTTAGGGAGGCAATCCCGGCCTATTTGTTGTTAATGGATGGGCTCCTCAATAGCAGTCCTAATAATGTTGAATTACTTTTCGCCGCGGCTAGGCTTAACAGTTCATACAGTATCTATACCGATGCTACACGGGCAAAGGTGCTCAACCAAAAAGGATTCGATTTAGCGATGCGAGCTGTATGTGTTAGCCGCTCAGTTCTTTGTGATGCGCATTCGAGCAAATTCGAGGAATTCATCGAACGTATTGAAGGTCTCAAGCCTAAAGATATAGAGATTACTTATCAGCTTAGCATGTCCTGGGTAAGTTGGATCCAAGTAAACAGTGACGATTGGAATGCGATTGCTCAGCTCGGGAGAGTGAAAGCTTTACTTAAGAAGTTGCTTGATATGGATGAAACTTGGGATGCTGGTGGTCCTCACCTTTACATGGGGGCGTTGGAAACGCTTCTGCCAGCTGCGATGGGGGGAAGACCAGAAAAGGGGAAATATCATTTGGAGCGGGCTATCTCATTATCGGAAGGGAAATATCTGATGGCAAAAGTGGTTTATGCCGAACAATACGCAAGATTGGTCTTCGATAAAGACTTACATGATCGCTTACTTCGACAAGTAATTGATTCTGATCCGATTGTTGAGGGTATGACATTAACTAATCTGCTTGCGCAAGAACGCGCTAAGATTTTATTAAGGGAATCTGATGATTACTTCTAGTGCCCGTAACCGGCTAATCAATTTGATTGCATTTCTAATCTTAGCATTAGGTTCTTCAGGAATTATTGCAAAGACTTTGAAGATAGCGACTGTTTCCCCGGAATTTTTAGATTGGATGCAGCACTTTAAATCTGCCGCTCGACAAATAGAGTCGGCTAGTGAACGACGGGTCAAGGTCCGCATATATCCTGGGGGAGTCATGGGAGATGATGAAACAGTATTGCGGAAAATGCGTATTGGGCAGTTACAGGGAGGGGTCATCGCTGCTGGGTCATTGACGCGATTTTTTCCTGACCTTCAAGTATATAATCTGCCGCTTACCTTTAAGTCCTATGATGAAATTGACTATATTCGGGAGAGAATGGACTCGCGTATCGTTCAAGGCCTACTTAACAATGGAATCCACAGTTTTCACCTTACCGAGACTGGTTTTGCTTATCTTATGTCAAAGAGCCCGGTGAGAAGCGTACAGGATATCAAAAAGCTCAAAGCTTGGATTCCCGAGGGCGATCCCATTGCGGCAGAGTTAATAAAGACATTCGGTATAAGTCCAATTCCTCTGACCATCCCAGATGTGCTGCCTGCGTTGCAAACTGGTATTATTGACGCTGTTGCTGTCCCCCCCGTCGTCGCTCTAGCCCTGCAGTGGCACAACTACATTGAGTACGTGCTTGATTTACCGCTAATTTATGTCTACTCCATGTTGGCACTAGATAGTAAGTCGTTGCGCGGTCTCACTTCCGAAGACCTTGATCTTGTAACATCTCGTTTGGACGAGGTTTTCAAGAAGGTTGATATGAATAATCGTCTTGATAATAAAAAGGCATTGGAGGCATTAGTGTCCCAAGGGATTAAAATAACAAAACCTAGAAGAGAAGATTTACCTGAGTGGGAATCTGTTGCGGAGCGATCAATAGATGACCTCGTTAAATCTGGTGAGATCTCCGCTGGTATAGTTTCAACTTTTAAAGATCATTTGAGCGAGTACAGGCTGATAAATACGGATACTAAAGATGTTTCTGATTAACTCATAGGTATGAAAAAGATAGCGAAAATTTTGCGCATCATTCATTGTGGTGAAGATCTTCTGCTAGTCTGTGCACTTCTTGCCGTACTCTCTCTTGCTATTACCCAAATAGTGATGCGCAATTTCTTCGACACGGGTTTTCTTTGGTCTGAGTCGTTCGTGCGGATTTTATTGTTATGGATTGCAATGATTGGAGCTTTGGTTGCTACGCGCGAAAATAACCATATTAGAATTGATGCATTGAGTCGTTTCCTGCCTGAAGCAGTCGAACGATTCGTCGCAATGTTCATTGGTTTGGCCTCGTCGTTAATTTGTTTCATTGTTGCATATTATGGTCTCGAATTCGTTAGCTATGAATTTCAAGATAATACAATTGCCTTTGCAAATGTTCCCACTTGGATGTGTCAAGTAATTCTCCCGGTAGGGTTTTGCTTAATGGGATTGAGATTCCTTTTCCAAGCAATTCGGAGTTTGACTGGTTGATCACCCTCAGTTTAGTAGTTTGTGTGCTGTTCTTAGCACTTTTGGGTGCACCCCTATTTATCGTCATTTTGGCTGCGGCAATGATTGGGTTCTATTCCGCTGACATCCCATTAACAGTAATTACCGTGGAAGTATATCGCCTTGTGGATACTCCACTTCTCTTAGCCCTACCCTTATTTACCTTTGCTGGATATGTGTTGGCTGAAAGTAATCTCTCAACCAAGTTGGTAAGACTTGCTCAGGTTTTATTGGGATGGCTTCCGGGAGGGCTTGCAGTGGTCGCATTTGTTAGCTGTGCTTTCTTTACGGCTTTTACAGGAGCATCTGGGGTTACTATCGTTGCAGTTGGTGCTTTTCTATTCCCAGCATTAGTCCGTGCAGGCTATCCTGAAAAATTTTCCCTCGGTTTGGTTACTACTTCAGGTAGTTTAGGGTTACTTTTAGCACCATCCTTACCTCTTATTCTTTATGGGGTGATCGTTCAGCAAATGGATTTACCAAAGCCATTTTCTATGCGGGATCTGTTTATAGCTGGGCTACTACCCGCTTTTTTAATGATTTTTATGTTATCAATTTATAGTGTCTGGACAAATCGCAGTTTTGGTATTTCGAGTCCAAAGTTTTCTAAAGCTGAGGTTCGGTCAGCTTTGATGGATATGAGATGGGAATTACCTCTACCTTTCCTCGTTCTCGGAGGTATTTACTCAGGATTGTTCACCGTTTCTGAAGTTGCAGCTGTCGCTGCCCTGTATATATTGGTCGTTGAGACGACGATTCTGCGAGAGGTAAAGCTGCGTGAACTCTCAAAGATTACTTTAGAGGCAATGGTCATGGTTGGGGGGATCTTGTTGATATTAGGCGTATCTTTAGCATTCACTAACTATCTGATAGATGCCCAAATACCCCAGTATCTCTTCACTTATACTCAGTCATTTATAACTAACAAATATACTTTTTTAATTCTTCTTAATTTAATGCTTCTGGCTCTTGGGGCTATTCTCGATATCTTTTCAGCATTGGTAATCATGGTTCCCCTGATCGTTCCCTTGGCTTTAGGATTCGGTGTTGATCCTGTTCACTTAGGTATTATTTTTCTTGCTAATATGCAGATAGGATATTTTACTCCGCCAATAGGTATGAATCTTTTTATTGCGAGTTATCGTTTTAAAAAGCCGATCACGGAGCTTTACAGTGCTACGCTTCCATTTATGTTTGTGCTGCTGAGTGCACTGATACTAATTACTTACATTCCGAAATTAAGCCTCATTTTCCTGGATAGGTAATAAATACTGATAAAAACTAATGATCAACATTAAAAGCTTTGGCCTTACTTAGAGGCTGAACGGATATCGATGTTATACAGACCTTCGATTGTAGATTTATGGCTACGTTAATTTGTATTGGGCCTCTATTGATGGCCGTCCATTACAGGATACTCGCCCGGTGTCTATTAATCTGATCATAGCAGAGAGCACGGATTGAGCTGCCGCGGGGTAAAGTCCTTTGTCTACGGCCGCGTAAATTTCAGGCACTATTTCTCTAATATCACAATGCCCCTGTTCCAAACATGCTAATATTTGCTGTTCTCTGATCAGACGATGTTGGATAGTGCTTTTGATATATTGCTTTACATTTGTAATGCAGGTGCCGTGTGTCGGCCAATATGTGTCTTCACTCCTAGCCAGCATTAACTCAAGACTCTCCATATATTGAGTCATATTTCCATCAGGGGGAGATATGACAGTTGTTGACCAGCCCATTACGTGATCGCCGGTGAATATTGCATTATCCTCATGGAGTGCGTAGCACATATGGTTAGAAGTGTGGCCAGGAGTATGCAGTGCTTCTAACGTCCAATCATTTCCTTTGATAAGGTCTCCGTGACGCAGCGTTACGTCGGGTGTAAATTCTATATCGCTCCCTTCCTCTGAATGGCCAGGTTCTTGCGAAGGGTCCAAGCGGTGCGGCCCATAAGCGTAGGTCTTTACTCCCCAAAAAGATTTCAAAGGTTCTGCCGCGGGAGAATGGTCCCGGTGTGTGTGTGTCACTAGTATGTGAGTAACCTTTTCTTTGTGAAGGGTACGTTTTAATGCATTAATGTGCTCAGGTATGAGTGGGCCAGGGTCTATTACTGCGACTGAGTCGTGACCCACGATATAAGTTCCTGTCCCCTTAAAAGTAAAAGGGCTGGGGTTATCAGCAACAACTCGACGTATCAGAGGAGTTAAGGTTTGAGCTTTCCTATATTCGAAATTAAATTCATGGGTAAAAGGGATTTTTGACGACATAATTAAACCACAGATTTCCTTTTTCCTTTGTGAGGGGAATCCACTCTTTAAAAAGCCACTACTTTTTCTCTAAAAACTCAACGACCTCGAGTTGAAAACCAGAAATCGCATTGAAACGAGTTGGCGAGCTAAGCAAGCGCATCTTCCCTACACCAATGTCTCGTAAGATCTGGCTACCTGTACCTATAAGTCGATATTCACCAATTTCATTATTTTGGCGCTGAATGGGTGGTACCTCTGGGAAATACTTGATCTGGGAGAGAAGCTCTTCCTGCGATGGCTCCTGACCAACAATAACTAATGCTCCGCAACCAGTCTTTTCAATTGCTTCCATCGATTCAAGCAGGGACCAACTTGGCTTTTTGTCAGGCCTCTCCGCTAAAAAAATATCCCTCAAGGTATTGAGAACCTGTACCCTTACCAGACATGGTTTTTCCTCGTCTATCTGACCCTTGATCAGAGCGAAATGAACGCTCTCAGACACCTTATCTGTGTATGTCTTTAAATCAAACCAGCCTGCAGCTGTTTTGATACTCCGAGTATCTTTTAGCCTGATTGTTTTGTCGTAGAGCGTTCTGTAATGAATCAAGTCAGCAATAGTTCCAATCTTTATGCCATGGTGCTTTGCAAAAGCCTCTAATTCTGGGCGCTTTGCCATACTTCCGTCTTCATTCATTACCTCAACAATTGCGGCTGATGGTGTGTAACCGGCTATTCTAGCAAGGTCACAACCTGCTTCGGTATGACCAGCTCTCGTAAGAACTCCTCCTTCTTTCGCAATCAGGGGAAATATGTGCCCGGGCATAACAAGATCCGAGGGTTTGGCAGTCTTAGAGACTGCCGCTCTGATTGTAGTCGCTCGATCTGCTGCAGAGATACCGGTAGTAATTCCATCTGCGGCCTCAATAGAGACTGTGAAGTTAGTCTCGTGTAGAGAGTTGTTACTTTCTACCATGAGCGGAAGATTTAGCAAACGCGCTCTCTCCTCCGTTACGGTAAGGCATATGAGGCCACAGGCATAGCGAGCAAAAAACGCGATATGCTCTGGAGTTACAACATCTGCTGCGATAACAAGGTCGCCCTCATTTTCTCGGTCCTCATCATCCATGATTAGTACCATTTTCCCTTGTCGAAAATCCTCGAGGATCTCCTCAATTGAATTAATTCCCAAGATTATGTCTCGAATTCATATATTCTTAATTATAGGTCAAAGCTATTGCTGCAGAAATTAGGAAACCATTCCTGCTTCTCGGTAAATCCACCACAAGAGCCCTTTTTGAGCGTGGAGGCGGTTTTCTGATTGCTGAAATATTATAGATCGTGGGTCATGCACCATCTCAGCTGAAATTTCGTAACCACTGTGTATCGGCATATCGTGCATTATCTTGCATGATAGTCCTTTAAGCAGTTCAGAATTAATTTGATAAGGCATCATTTGAGCAAGTCTCGCACTTTTTTCACCGGCATGCGCTGGGTCATTGAAATACTGCATATCAATCCAGGTGTCTGTATAAACGAAGTCTGCTGTTCTTACAGCTTCCTCTACATTGGTAGTGTGGTTTACGTACTTCGATTGTTCAATTAACTCTTGTACCTCAAGCTCAAAGCTTTCTTCCTTTCTTTCTAAGACTGGTGTAGCCAATGTCAAGTTAATTCCGAGCTTAGCGCATACAATAGTTAAGGAATTGGATACATTATTTTGCACTCCCACGTAAACAA
Organism: Pseudomonadota bacterium; assembly: GCA_036337195.1. Taxonomy (GTDB): domain Bacteria; phylum Pseudomonadota; class Gammaproteobacteria; order Pseudomonadales; family Azotimanducaceae; genus UBA7455. The sequence goes on along the minus strand of JAYZES010000004.1, from coordinate 56,563 downwards.
GGTGTGTTGAATTTAAATCCCCGAACTCTGACATGGTTAATATATCTGTTAGGGCCTGACAGGGATGGTATCTTTCACAACACCCGTTGATCACGGGAACTTTACTACTAGAGATAATTTTCTCCAGATCGTTATGATGGAGCAAGCGCGCCATAATAGAGCTAACATTTCGGGAAAGATATTCGGTCTCGTATTCAATACCTGAGAGTACGAAGTTAGACGTGCTCCAATCAATATATATCCCGTGACCCCCGAGCTCTGTCATGGCCACTTCAAAGGAGACGCGTGTTCTCGTCGACGTTTTCTGAAATATCATAGCCATCGACTCATTTTTCAGTAGGTTGCTAAAGTCTTTTGGATAAGCTTTCATTTGTACAGATTTTTCGAGGATTGCTGTAATTTCCTGGGCATTGAAGCTTTTTAAATTTGGTAAATGTCTCATCCTAGTAAACCGTTCCACTATTTAGCCTGAAAAAAAAGGCCAGCAAGGCTGGCTTTTCCGGAACTACTGATCTTATTTTTCGATGTTTGTTAACTATGTACAGAGTGAGAAAATTAACTGATATAGGTTACTTTGTACACCCTATTTCATCTAGTGCGCGCGCTGCTTTTTTCAATAAAGATGGTTGATAAAAGCCACGTTAGCTTCAATTCCCCATTGTGTTTTAATCGCATCTAGCCAAAGGATGACTGAGCGAGCAGATCTAAATATTCGTCTTAGGATGACAATTCGAATCTGGCTGCCCAGTGCTGCTTACGACATGATATCCGTGTGCTGTTTGCATGGAAGATAACCTATCAAATAAACAGCTTCCTACTTATTTAATGAAATGATTGTGATCGCTAGGTTAATCTTATCATTTATGAAATCCGATCAAAGGTCATAAGTTTTTGCGTCAGTTTCGTGAATAATATGCGATGCTGGCTCAAACATCCTCTACGTTAAGCTGATTTACTCCTGACTCTAAAGTATTGACTGGCTTGGCAAGTTCATCCGTAAGGGGCAAAATTACGATTAGGCACCTGGATTATTCTATGAAAGCTAAATTAGCGCTGCTTATGTTTTTACTAGCGTCCATTTCAAATGCGGACTTGGTATCAGTTTCTGGTACGCATGGGATGGTAACTTCACGTTCAGTCTTAGCATCCAATATAGGGATTAAAATTATGAAGGCGGGAGGAAATGCTGTCGATTCTGCTGTCGCTACTGCATTTGCTCTGGCAGTAACTTATCCCTCTGCTGGAAATATCGGGGGAGGGGGGTTTGCTTTAGTGCGACTATCCGATGGCAACGTAGTTGCTCTTGACCATCGTGAAAAGGCTCCTAAAACAGCCCATCGTGATATGTACCTTGATCGGTTTGGAAATATAATCGATAAGCTATCTACCCAATCTCATTTAGCATCTGGCGTTCCGGGCTCCGTAGATGGGCTTCTCCGGTTACTTGATGCCCACGGTTCCATGAGTCGAAAGCAGGTTATGCTTCCTGCTATTGATCTCGCACGAAATGGCTTTCCGCTGACGTTCGATCTCGTGCAACAATTTAAGACAGTTCTTCCGAAAATGAAGGCGTATCCCGCTTCATTGGCAAAATTCTCAAAGAATGGCAAACCTTACGAAGTTGGTGATATTTGGCATCAGCCGGATTTAGCGAAGACCTTAAGGGGTATAATGCAGAAGGGTCGATCTGGCTTTTACGAAGGTGAGGTGGCTTCGCTTATCGTTCGAGAGATGGATAAAAACAACGGAAGAATTAGTAGTACTGATCTGGCCGAGTATCGGTCGGTATGGCGCACTCCGGTTAGTGGTTCCTATCGAGGCTATAAAGTCTGGGGTATGGGTCCCCCAAGCTCAGGGGGGATCTTGGTGATCCAAATGCTGAATATGCTAGAGCCCTTCGACCTGAGATCTATGGGTTACGGTAGCGCATCTTCTATACATCATATTGTAGAGGCCTCGCGCCGTGCTTATGCAGATAGAGCCGAGTATTTTGGTGACCCAGATTACTATCCTGTTCCAATTGGAATGCTTTTGGACAAGCAATATGCGAATCAACGATTCGCCGATTTTGATTTGGGTAAAGCATCCTTAAGTGAAGATATAGATCCGGGCGTTTGGTCGCAAGAGAGTTCAGAGACCACACATTTTTCCGTCATTGATAGTAATGGAATCATGGTTTCCTTTACCACCACCTTAAATAGTTCTTATGGTAATAAAATTGTTGTACCTGGTACCGGCGTTCTATTAAACAATGAAATGGATGACTTCTCAGTTAAAAAGGATACACCGAATCAGTATCGGCTTATAGGTAGAGAAGCAAATGCTATAGAACCCGGGAAGCGGATGTTGAGCTCTATGTCACCAACAATTGTGACTAAAGATGGAAGCCCTTTCTTGATAACTGGTTCTCAAGGCGGATCCAGGATAATCACAACCGTTTTACAGGTAATAATTAACGTAATTGATCACGGAATGCAGCTCGGCGATGCCGTCACTCTTCCTCGAATTCACCATCAATGGTTACCCGATCAAATAGTACATGACAGCTTTGCGATTTCTCCCGATACTCGACACCGATTAAATGCCTTAGGCCATAATAGTATTGTCGAGGCTAAAAATGGGATAGGCGACGCTAACTCTATACTTGTTCAAGGAAAAGCTATTTTTGGTATAAAGGATCCAAGAGCTGAGGGTGCTGCCGTAGGATACTGAGAAGAAAAGATGGCTGAAGACTGTCGCTCAGGTGAAAAAAGTGTCCTTAACGGTAAACTAAAACAAAAATAATCCATGGAGACCACCGCAGTGGCAAAACTCGCCTGTTTCAAAGCTTATGATTTGCGTGGACGAGTACCTGAGGAGTTAAATGAGGAGATTGCTTATCGTGTTGGTAGAGCTTTTGTGGTCTTCACGGGGGCAAAAAAGGTTGTTGTAGGTCACGATATTCGCCTGTCCAGTCCTGTTATATGTCAAGCTATTGTTCGGGGTTTGAGGGACCAGGGCGCAGATGTTTATAACATTGGGGAATGTGGTACCGAGGAAATTTATTTTTCGACCTCTCATTTCGATATGGATGGTGGAATTATGGTCACCGCTAGTCATAATCCCAAGAATTACAACGGAATGAAGTTTGTACGAGAGGAAGCTAAACCGATTAGCCGAGACTCGGGATTGCGAGAGATCGAAACGCTAGTGAGAAGAAATTCCTTTAGAAAGACAATGTTACGAGGTTCAATTAATAGTCTTGATCATCATACCGCCTACATCCAAAGAATATTGAATTACATTGAACCCTCAAAGCTTAGTTCTCTGAGGGTTGTGGTGAATGCAGGGAATGGCGGAGCAGGAGCGGTAATTGATAGGATTGAAGAGTTTCTTCCTTGTGATTTTATAAAAATTCATCATAAGCCTGATGGTAATTTCCCAAACGGCGTCCCGAATCCTCTCTTAATAGAAAACCGCCTCCCGACCGCAGAGGCTATTAGAAAGTACAAAGCTGATTTGGGGTTGGCATGGGATGGTGATTTCGATCGCTGCTTTTTTTTCGATTCTGACGGGAGATTTATAGAAGGTTATTATATCGTAGGTTTGCTAGCTCAGAGCTTTTTAGAAAAGCGATCGGATAGCAAGATAGTGCACGACCCAAGATTGTTTTGGAACACTAAGGATATCATTGATTCCTTCGGAGGTAATGCAATACAAAGCAAGGCAGGGCATTCCTTCATCAAGGAGCGGATGAGAACTGAACGTGCTATTTATGGCGGGGAAATGAGTGCTCATCATTATTTTAGAGATTTCTCCTATTCCGATAGTGGTATGGTTCCATGGCTTCTGGTGATTTCCTTGATGAGCATTAGAGGGAAGTCATTGGCAGAGCTCGTGAATGAACGGATACGTTTGTATCCCGCTAGTGGAGAGATAAACCGACATGTTGATGATGCAACTTCGATTATCCAGTTTTTAGAGGAGACATATGCTCAACAGGCGAGAGTTATCGATCATACCGATGGTCTGAGTATGAGTTTTGATGAGTGGCGGTTTAACGTGAGGATGTCAAACACTGAACCAGTGGTTCGCATCAATGTGGAGAGTAAGGGTGATGAGCCTTTAATGAGGGCTAAGACTGAGGAACTGCTACGCTTATTTGAGGTATGATAGCAGTAGATAAGTTTTCACCTTGTTTTATGATTCTTTCTTCAACTTTAAAGTATTCCACAAGCAGAGCTTCCTCACCTCCCAGCTGAAATTAAATCAATAAGGATATTACCTGACTCACTAACGAACGCATCTGGGTCATAAGTTTGTTCTTCCATATCTTTTTCAGATATTTCTTCATTTACGTTGTCTTTTTTGTTTCCAATGGAAAGCGATTTTTTATTCGAATTAAAGAGCCTGTCCTCAGGATCAGAATTGAGTATCGGCTTAATATTTGTTTTGCTATCTGATGGATTCTCCCGGTTAATGGAAAGATCACTATCAAGCTCATCGAGCGAAGAAATGGTCGTCAGTCCCTTATCTTTGCGTCTCTGATTTTCTAAACCTAGCCAAAAAACCTCGGTGTTATTTTTATCATTGATTCGAGTAAATTCATTTAGACTTCTAAATTCTTTCTTTGCCTGTTTCCGCTGAAAGGCTATTGCAGATTGCTCATAAATAAAATCGGGGTCATTTTTTATCCGCGACTGATGCGAGTTATTTAAGCGAGTAATAAGCTCGCTCTCAAGGCTTGCTACTGGATATCTTGTCGCGGGGATCGTATCCCAGGGCAGAGGGCCATCTAAGGCGCTTTCTCCGATTACCTCGGGATCAAAGTTATCTGGGTATATGATATCTGGGATGATTCCTCTATGCTGATTGCTTTCCCCCGAAATCCTATAGAATTTCATTTGTGTAAGCTTCAACTGACCACGGTTTAAAGGCACTATAGTTTGTACGGTCCCCTTGCCGAAGGTTTGACTTCCAATCACTATCCCCCGCTTGTAATCTTGGATTGCTCCTGCAAAAATCTCTGAGGCTGAGGCGCTGAGCCGATTTACCATAACTGCGAGCGGGCCTTCATAGGTTATATTTTTGTCTCGGTCTGTAAATACCTCCACGCGATTGTTTTTGTAGCGGATTTGGACGATCGGTCCACGCTCAATAAATAAACCGGTCATATTCCTAGCTTCAGTAAGGGACCCACCACCATTGTTTCGGAGGTCAACTATTACTGCTTCTACTTGCGCAAGTTTTAGTTCCTCTAATAAATTTTTAACATCGCGAGTTGTGCTTCGATAATACTTATCACCGGCCTGGAGGGCCTTGAAGTCTGCATAGAAGGCCGGGACATCGATTACACCGATCTTGTATTTTCGGCCAGATTTCTCGAGTTCAAGAATCTCTGCCTTTGCTGCTTGTTCTTCCAGCTCTACTGTATTTCGAGTTATTTGGATAATCTCGGAATCCGAGGCTTCAAGCCCCGAGGGTATGATTTCCAGCCACACGGTAGTATCCTTTTTTCCACGAACCAGCTGCACTACATCGGATAGGCGCCATCCAATTACGTCAACGATTGTTCCTTGCTCTTGACCGACCCCTATTATTTTGTCATCTGGTTTGAGGGTCCCCGCTTTGTCAGCTGGTCCCGCGGGCACCAAGCTTACAACCTTTGTAAATTCCTCATCTTGTTGTAACACAGCGCCTATACCTTCTAGAGATAAGCTCATATTAATATTGAAGTTCTCCATACTTCGTGGTGAGTAGTACTGAGTATGGGGGTCATAGATTTCGGTAAATGAGTTGATATAGAGCTGATAAACATCCTCGCTCTTGGTTTGTCGTGTTAGCCCCAAGCGATTTTTATACCTTTTAACTAAAAGCGCCTTAATCTCTTCTGTGTCTTTTTCTGTAAGTTTGAGGCTTAAAGCAGCATCCTTGATTCGTTTTCGCCAAAGGTTGTCCAACTCTGCTTCGCTTGTTGCCCACGGATGATCGCTGCGATCAAGGCGTACTTTTTCCTCTTTTGTAAAGTCAAGGTCAGCCATATCTCGTTCCAGGAAACTAATAATTTTCTCAAACCTTGATACCAGTCGCTGATGATAAATATTCCATATGGTGAATGCAGGTTCCAAATCTCCTGTCTCGATTGCGTCATCGAACCTATGGCGGAGTTCTTGGAAGGAGTCTACGTCTTGTTGCAGAAGATAATACTTTTGCGGATCAAGATTTGTCAGATACCTTTCGAAAACCCTTTCGGAGAGGGCATCGTCTAGAGTCAATTTCACGTAGTGCTTAGCGTTTAGTTGGGCTACTATCTCCTTAGTCGTTTGACTATGGACTGCTAATGGCTGTAATAAGGTATTCTCTAAGGCGACCTCAGCTTCAGAATTCTGTAAACCCAGAGAGAAATATAGCCAAGCGCAAGTACTTATAACGGTAATGCTTTTGGGTATTTTTAGAGGGAACTTAATTGCCATTTGCGTAGTTTGCTTTTTTGGACCTTAGTGAGTAAAGGGTTCTAATTTTTACGTTGCAGTTACTGCGCCGCCGCAGGATGATTGTGCCATAATCAAACCAACCAGTCGCCAAAATTAAGGTATTCTGTAGGTCTTAGCCGTGAAAAAAAAAGAAAATCTAGTGCAGTCGTTTAAGATAAGCCGAATCTGGTCAGATCCCCTGCTCAGAAATTTATGTTCGGGTACGTTGTTTGCACTTACTTTTATTTGGGCGGCGATTAATTTTTTTGGTGTGGATCTTGAAATTATAAAGACCTTCCTGCTCCTCTCCTTGATCTTCGTCGCTGCGATGATACTAATTGGTCTGATCCTTTTTCCTATAGTATTGCTTATCAGAAATCAAAAACCTTTCTCGATACACCGGATTAAGAAGGGATCAGAAGACTAGGAGGTTGGTCTGAAAGCCTAGATCGATTTTGGTCGTAGACGGTTATGCCCACGGAAGTTTTAACGAAACGTAATTATAACGTGAGGTGATCAATTAACTCGTCGATATAAAGCTTGCTGTAGTCATCGCATAAGCAGGACGAGTGAGGCGTAATAAATATTTTTTCATGACACCAAAGAGCAGAGTGAGGGGGCAGTGGTTCCTCTTCGGTCACATCGAGGAACGCACCGCCCAAATACTCCAGGGCAGGTAAAAGGTCCTCAGCGAGGAGTGCGTTTCCCCGGCCAAAATTATAGATATAGCTGTCCTTCTTCATCAGTGATAACAACTTTGAATTCATAAATCGATCAGTTCCAGTCGTCCCGGGTAGCAGTAAAACAACATGATCTGCACTTGGGAGTAGACTAGGGAGTTGCGAGTTTTGGAAGATCCCTTGGCCATCAGAGCTTCGCTTCACACCAATAATTCGTTTGACCATTGGCCGAAGGGCGCGTTCACAACTCTGAGCTATCTTACCGTAGCCTATTATTAATATGGTTTGATCTTTTAAAAGCTTGGTTTGCGATTGTAAATTACGATCCCACTTCCTTTCTTGGTGGTTCTTAATCATCGCGAGCATGCGGCGGTTCATAAATAAAAGTGCGCCAATTAAGGACTCTGCGAGAATGGTGCCATGAAAGGCACCATGAATAATCGCAACTTTTCCTGAGGGGTCCCATTTGACCCAATCGTGCCCGGCAGCGGGAGTATAAACGGTTTTGAGCTGCGGGAATTTTTGATACCAGGGCTCTTCAAACCGCCAGGTAATTACAACTTCCGTTTGCTCCGTATCTTTTAGAAAGGATGATTCAGAAAAGTGATGAGAAAAGTTTAGATCCGGTAAAGAGCTATCTAAGCAGCCCAAAATTTCTGGAGAAAAATCCAAGGATTTCGTCTCACTATCGTGGAGAAATGTACTGATTCTCATGTCTCTTCAAATGCATTACTAATAGAGAAGGGGAGTCTGATATTGCGCTCGGAGTCAGTATTGAAACTCAGGTAAATGTACGATGATTCCATCTATATTATCAGATACTTTAATTTGGCAGCTTAGGCGTGAATGGGGCTGCCTATCTGGGTTTAGGCTAAGCATTGCCTCTTCTGTTTTGTCTGGCGATCCAACTTTTTCTATCCATGTGGGTTCTATAATTACGTGACAAGTTCCGCATGAGCACTCTCCACCACAATCCGCACTGATACCTGGAATTAAATTATTGATTGCGCTTTGCATAATGGAGTCTCCACTAGCTGCTTCTACAGTATGTTGCTCTCCATTATGCTCAATAAAGTTTATTTTGGGCATTGATAGTTCCAATAGTGTTGCGACTTTATCTTAGCTTTCGTCTTAAGAGGATGACAAGTTTTTGTTCCTAAATTAGATCCTCTAGCTTGAATTCTAAATTACCGAGGTTCATTGGATCAACTGCCTTGCCATAGAGTTTTTTACCAATCATGAATTCAGCAGGGCTGTTTATAGCGTCCACTGCCACTACTTTATCCTTATTCAAATAAAAGATAGCGAATTTCTCTTCCTCGATATCGCCCCTTATTACTTGGCTTTCTCCATCCATAGAGAATCCTAACATTTGTAGTCTAAGTTCATACTGGTTTGACCAAAACCATGGTAATGATCTATAGATCTGATCTTGTCCGAGCATATTTTTCGCCGAAACTCGAGCTTGCTCCATTGCGTTTGGGACGGATTCCAAACGCAAGCGGCGATTTAGTATGGTGTTAGGGTGGTTAGTGTTATCTCCGGCGGCAAAAATATTGGTATCTGATGTTTGACATCGATCATTAACAATAATGCCGTTATCACATTGAAGCCCCGATCCGTGAGCAAGCTCCGTATTAGGTATTACTCCTATTCCAACAATTACCAGGTTCGCGCGGATATTTAAATCACCGCAGTTGACGTATTCGACATGTTTTCCACCGGAAAAACCACATACCGTGGTGTTACTGTAAATCTTGACACCCTTTGATTTGTGGAGATTGTGAAAGAAGCTGCTCATCTGAGGTGTAGTCACTCTCTGGAGAACCCGGTTCTCGGATTCAACGAGGGTTACATCGTGCCCAGCAGCAATCATGACAGCAGCAACTTCGAGTCCGATATAACCGCCTCCAATGATGCATATATTGCTCCTGTCGTTCAACTCAGTTTTTATACTATTTACATCATTTAGTTGTCGTAAATAATGAATCCCCGCTAGTTGATTCCCGGGCACTTTTAGTAGTCTGGGTCGGCTGCCAGTAGCTATAAGTAGCTTCTCGTAAGGCACTGTCTCGCCTGAAGAGACTTTTATATTCTTTTGTTCGCGATTGATCTCTGAGACCCTGGCAGCCAGTCGTAGGTCAATATTTTTCTCCTTATAAAAGCTAGCTGGGCGAAGGAATAGCCTCTCGATATCGTGTTTACCAGCCAAATAATCTTTTGAAAGAGGCGGTCTCTGATACGGGACATATTGCTCATCGCTAAAAACGGTAATTTCTCCTGTGTAACCCTCCTGCCTAAGACAGGCCGCATTCTGTGCAGCAGCTTGGCCTCCACCGATAATGACTATACCCGCCACTAAAGTCCTCCCTTTGATGTTTCATCGATACTTAATGTGCGCAAACTATTCTAGCGCGATACCTATCGCTCTCTAGGAGACAACTACGATTAATCTTGTTGCCTCCAGGCGCATAGTAGCATTCTTGACAGCATTAAGTGCGTTAGCTTTAGTTGTCTTTAAATAGTCTAACTCTTCTGGGCGAACGGTTGGGTTAACCTTCATGAGAGATTCCAAACGTTCAATTTCTGCATCTAGAATTCGCCTTGTTTCTTTTTCGGCATTAATTTTTTTCGTAATGAGGAATTCGTCTGACACTTGTTTAGCTTTTGTGAGCATGTTTCTGATTTCCTTACCTTGATCGTCGATTATCTGGCTGAAAATTTCAGGAGTGATGTTATCCGCGTTTTCGGTAAATTCGTTGAAAGGTACCTGACTTGCAATATTTTTCAGCGAGGGAGTAATGAGACTTCTGAGTATCGATGGAGGGAGGTAACGGTCGATTTGGAGGTTCGATGTTCCTGGACACTGAACTATGTGTAGGGTTTCAAGTAAGACCGTCCCAGATGGAATTGACCTTGCTTTTATACTAATTGCTGAACTGTTGCCTGTTACACTGCTGCTTACTAGGTCCAATGCTTGCTGCACTATTGGATGTTCCCAAGTAAAGAAATTAACATCTTCCCGAGCGAGGGCAGTTTTGCGATCGTAGGTAATTCTTAAACCGTCCTCGGGTAGTTCGGGATAATGAAAATGATCAGTGGTTTCCGCACTGATGGCGACATTCCTAAGCATTGCCTCGGTTGGTTTAACAGTTGTGATACTATCATTGAGTGGCTCTGACTCCAGCCCGAAGAGATGGAAAGATTTTTCCATGTACATTTCGAGGTCTGATCCCCCTTCATTTTTTGAGATATCGTGCACTATAGCTGTCGATATCTCAGGCCTATGTGAATTGAGCTCTAGGAGTCGGTCACGTCCTTTCAGAGTAATTTCATTACGATTTTTCATCTCCTTTTTCATCTGCCTGATGAAAGCTGTTTGGTCCAACTCGCGAAAATGATCAAAGTTCTCATCAAATAATCCCTGAGCACTTGAGTTTGGCGAGGCAAATAAATTCATCCCTTCATCGAACCAGTGATACAGTTTTTCCATCGCAGTCTCTTTGATGTAAGGTACATGAATGTTTATGTTATTTTGTTGACCTATGCGATCCAGTCTTCCAATTCGTTGCTCGAGTGCATCAGGGCTTAGCGGTAGATCGAATAGAACTAGATTGCTTGCGAATTGAAAATTTCTACCTTCGCTACCGATTTCTGAGCAAATTATTACTTGAGCTCCTTTATGTGTTTCTGAGAAGTAATTTGCTGCCCGATCGCGAGTAATTAGATCCATTCCCTCGTGGAATGCTGTTGATCGAATAGGTGTTGAATCCGCAATTTTTTTTTCTAATTCAATCGCTATCTTTTTATGAGCGCAGATAACCAGGTGCTTCTCTTTACTTTCTAGAAGTTGGTTTATCAACCAATCTACCCTTGGATCAAAGTCAAACCAACTAGGTACTCGCAGTTCTGGATAAAACTCAGCGTAATCATGGTACGGAGCGGGTCTGCTGAGTGAGTATGAATACAGTATCCGCTTTGGAAATCCTTGAATAGAGGAGCGAACATTACGAAAGAGTACTCTGCCGGTTCCATGCCGATCCAGTAAGTCTTTTAGCTTTTTCTGGTTAGTATCATCTTCTGAGTTTGGTGGATTGGGAGTATTTAAAGAAATTCCTGATGCAAGCATTGCCTGAGCTTCCTTTGCCACCTTTTGGAAATTAGCTTGCTCCTGTTTAAAGTTTTCGTAGTTATGGAATCGATGAGGGTCGAGTAGGCGAAGTCGAGCAAAGTGACCTGCCTCACCTAACTGTTCGGGTGTGGCTGTTAAAAGCAGTAATCCTTTTGTTATTCGGGATACTTTTTCTATTACTTCATATTCTCTGCTTGAGCTTTTAGGCGACCATTGGAGATGGTGCGCCTCGTCCACAACCACAAGGTCCCAATTGGTTGTTAATACTTGGGAAAGTCTATCATCATTGTTCAAAAAAAGGTCTATGGAGCAAAGCACCGATTGTTGAGCATCAAAAGGATTGGTAATCCGAATATCTTGTTGTTCTTCCGTTAGCTCGTTTCCTAAAGCATTATCTGATTCTATTTGACAACACCTTTCTTCATCCAAAATTGTGAATCTTAGGTTAAAACGTCGGATTAGCTCGATAAACCACTGGAAGGTGAGGGAGTGGGGGACGATTACCAGGACCCTTAAAGCGCGGGAGGTTTGGAGTTGGTGATGTATAATTAAGCCTGCTTCAATAGTTTTACCTAAACCTACCTCATCTGCCAACAAGACTCGTGGCGCAAACCTTTGAGCTACTTCGTTAGCAATGTATAGTTGATGGGGTATCATTGATACTCGAGCTCCATAAAGCCCCCTCGACTTTGCTTCTGCTAACTTCGCTAACCGCTGTAGGGTGTGGTATCGAAGGTTAAACCAGTTACTGTCGTCCAACTGTTTCGTTAGAAACCTTTCTTCTGCTTGACTGAATGTTGTATTAACATCAAGCTCTGTTTCGATGATTGTTACACGCTCTCCCTTATACTCTCCAATGTAAAGGTACAAGCCATCTTGCTCTTTTATTTTCTTTATTATTACTTTTTTATTGTCTTGGGTTTTGATTTCATCTCCGGGGGAAAATTTTACCCGCGTTATAGGGGCTTGAGCGTGAGCGTAGGCTCGCTTCTCCTGATTTTTATCAAAGTATAACGATACCGTCCTGCCATCCACTCCTACCACCTTTCCCAAACCTAAGTCCGGCTCAGCGATACTCAGCCATTTTTGACCTACCGTGAATCTCTTGTGGGTACTGATAGTCACTGCCTGTCTCTTGGGTTTAGAAGTTCTCGATGTTCAAACCAGATACTTCTGGACTTCGTTGATGGTTGTATCCCTTCAACGGTTTGAAGACATCTGATCATTAGCCCATTCTCTAAATCATCTTTGGAAGAATTTTTGATCTTGGGGTATTGTATGAAAAGTTTTTTGAGGAGGTAGCAATTTTGAAAGAAAACGTTAAAACTGAATTGGAAGCTGAGACCTTTCGACGTCTTATCCAGCATCTTGATGAAAATAAGCATGTGCAGAATATTGATTTGATGAATCTCGCAGGTTTTTGTAGGAACTGCCTTAGTAAATGGTATATGGCGTCTGCGGAGGATAAAGGAATTCATATTGATTATGAAGAGGCTAGAAACATGGTCTATAAAATGCCCTACGAAGAGTGGAAGAAGAAGTATCAAAAATAATGCGGCTTTAAACTTAGTTGATTACTTAAATTTTAGTTCGTGCGTGATAGGGACGCAGCGCTATGTATTACAAGCCTTTATATCTATGTTTACTCTTTGGGTTTTATACCGCCATAGTCGCCTTAATAGATTCATGGCAGTTGTAGTTTTCTAATAAAAAATCTTCCATTAAGAAGTCATCGATTTCCTTTTGACCCCTGTCTTGAATGAGAAGCTTTGGTAAGGGATATGTTTCTCTAGCCATTTGCTTTTTGACTTGATCTATCGTGTCTAAGTAAATGTGGGCATCGCCCAGAGTGTGTATGAACTCGAACGGTTCAAGATTCGTTATCCTTGCTACCATGTGCAGCAATAATGAGTAGGACGCTATATTAAAGGGCACCCCGAGAAACATGTCCGCGGAGCGTTGATACATTTGTAAAGATAATTTGCCATCTGCTACGTAAAACTGGAAAAAAGAATGGCACGGGGGAAGGGCAACTTGATTAGCTTCCGTCTCTCCAGGGTGCCACGCATTTACGATTATCCTTCTAGAGCTGGGATTTTCACGAATTAGATCAATCGCATTTTGCAGTTGGTCAATCCGCCCCCCGGAGGAATCCTGCCAGCGTCTCCATTGAACACCATATACTTGCCCCATATTTCCATCGTTACTCTTCTTACCCAATCGAGATAAGTAATCTTGGTAGTTAGCATCCCATATCTTATTGTGGCGATAGATAGATTTTAAATCTGCAATATTATTAGAGCCAGAAATAAACCACATCAGTTCGGAAACTATGACTTTCCACGCAAGCTTCTTGGTGGTTACCGCGGGAAACCCATCTTGCATATTGAAGCGAGTCTGAAGTCCGAAAGTTGAGATTGTTCCAACGCCAGTTCGGTCCGCTCTGGTAATACCATTGTCCAGTATAAAGCGTAGTTGATTTAAATAACTTTTCATTGGATTAAAAGACTATCTTTCGCATTCTCGCGTTAGCCGCACTTGGAGTATCCACAGTTGAGACATGTCATACAACCGTCTAGAAGCGCCATAGCCTTAGTATTGCACTTTGAGCAAAGCTCTGCTCCAGGTGGGAAATTATTCTCTTCAGAAGTTGCGTCCATGGCTTGTAACGATGCTCTTTTTTCTTCGATCAAGGCCTTGTGCGAATCACTTAAATCCTCGTTTCTAATTAGTCCTATTTTACGCATATGCGTCTCTAGGACCTCACCAATTTCTGCCACAAGACTGGGCATGAATTTACCACCTTTCTTGAAGTAACCACCCTGAGGGTCAAACACCTGTTTAAGCTCTTCTGTTAGAAAAGTGGCATCCCCCCCCTTTCTAAAAACAGCACTAATAACCCGCGTTAATGCAAGTATCCACTGGAATTGCTCCATGTTCTTTGAATTGATAAAGATCTCGAAAGGATATTCCTGTTCGTGCTCTGTGCCTTCGTTTAACAAAATATCATTTATCGTTATATACATAGCATGATCAGTAAGAGGAGTCTTTATTTTATAGGTGTACCCGCGAAGCTCATTCGGGCGTTGTATTTCTTCATGCATCGTCTCCTTATCAGGTGAGGAGGCAGAAACGTCACTGTCTTCTTTTTTTATGCTATAACTTACGATATTTTTTTCAATTTTTATGGCCATTGCGTGTTGAAATCCTTCGATTCTAATACTTTTTACTTATCTTGGATTTAGATCGATTTCTCTTACTCTATCCCCTAAAACTTTCCGTAATAACCTTCTTTCATTGCGTCAAAGAGATTCGCTGCGGAATGAAGCTCTCCATCGTACTCAATCTCTTCATTACCAGCCACTTCGATGACCTCGCCATCATCTAGGGTAAACTGATAGGTTGTTTTTTCTAGATCTTCTTCCTTGACCAGGACTCCTTGAAACGCCTCCGGATTAAAACGAAATGTTGTGCAGCCCTTTAGCCCTTGGTCATATGCGTACAGATAGATATCTTTGAAGTCCTCAAACGGATAGTCTGTAGGAACATTCGCTGTCTTGGAAATCGATGAATCAATCCATTTTTGCGCCGCTGCTTGAATATCAACATGATTGATCGGTGTGATATCGTCGGCTGTAATGAAATAATCTGGAAGTTTTTCTTCTACATTTTCGGAATACGGTTGGGCATTAGGATTAATCATCGATCGATATGCGAGCAACTCAAATGAGTAAACATCTACCTTCTCCTTTGATTTCTTCCCCTCTCTTATAACATTACGGGAATAATGGTGCGCAAAGCTTGGTTCGATACCATTGCTAGCATTATTCGCTAGGGAAAGACTGATGGTACCTGTAGGAGCAATGGAACTATGGTGGGTGAATCTACTGCCTACTTTAGAGAGTTCCTCCACTAGCTCGGGGTTTTCTTTGCCTACTCTTTGCATATACCGCGAATATTTCGCATGTAAGACTTTACCTTTTATCTTATCGTTAACCTTATATCCATCCTCAATCATTTCAGGCCTTTGACGTAACATTTCCCCGGTTACTAAGAAGTCTTCGTTCATTATTGGCGCCGGGCCTTTCTCAAGTGATAGTTCGAGGGCAGTCTCCCATCCTACCATTGCTAATTCTCGAGTCACCCGTTCAGTAAATTCTACTGATTCTTTATCGCCATAGCACATCCCCATCATTGTGATTGTGGAGCCAAGGCCCAGATAACCCATTCCGTGTCGACGTTTTCGAGTAATTTCTTCACGTTGCTCGGCAAGAGGCAATCCATTAATTTCAACAACGTTATCCAGCATGCGTGTAAAGATAGCCACGGCTTTTCTGAAGTCTTCCCAGTTAAATCCTGCGTCGCCACTAAATGGCTTATTCACATATCTGCATAGGTTGATTGAACCGAGAAGACAACTTCCATATGGAGGTAAAGGCTGCTCTCCGCAGGGATTAGTTGCTCGGACATTCTCACAAAACCAGTTATTATTCATCTCATTAACTTTATCTATGAGGATAAATCCCGGCTCAGCAAAATCGTATGTTGAGGTCATTATCATATCCCAAAGCCGTCGAGCTCGAATTGACTTTGTTACCTTACAGGCAACCAACCCTTCCTCGTTGGTTACATAACGTTCCGGTGCAGGGAACTCTCTCCATATAACGTTCTTCTCATCTGCTAAGTCGATGCCCTCGCTCTCCAATTCTGCTTGTGTAATGGGAAAACTTAGACGCCAGTCCTTATTCTCCTTGACTGCTTCCATAAATTCTTCCGTGATTAATAAAGATAGATTGAACTGTCTGAGCCGGCCATCCTCTCGTTTCGCTCGAATGAACTCCATTACATCCGGATGTCCAACTTCAAAAGTAGCCATTTGTGCCCCTCTCCGCCCCCCAGCAGAGGAGACTGTAAAACACGTCTTGTCGTATATATCCATAAACGATAGTGGTCCGGAGGTGTAAGCACCCGCACCAGATACATATGCTCCCTTCGGTCGGAGCGTTGAAAACTCGTAACCTATCCCACAGCCGGCTTTAAGCGTTAGTCCCGCCTCCACATTCTTGTGAAGAATATCCTCCATAGAATCCTCTATGGTGCCTGAGACAGTACAGTTAATAGTCGAAGTCGCTGGTTTGTGTTCCTGTGCACCCGCGTTTGATATGATTCGTCCCGCAGGAATTACTCCTTGGCGGAGCGCCCAGAGAAATTTCTCTTGCCACTCGTCTCGGTTTTCTTTCTTCTCCACTGCACTTAACGCAGTCGCGACTCTTTTGTACGTATCCTCAATATCTTTATCAACCCAGTCACCCTTCTTTGATTTCAAGCAGTATTTACTCTCCCATATATCCAGTGAGGTCTCTTGGAATTTGATCTCATTTACATTGGCTGGTATCGGCTTTAACTCAGGTTTATGCGCTGTTGAGTCCATTTTTCTCCCTGCTTTTCTAAGCATTATTTTTATCACTCGCTATTTTTCAGAGTTAATCCCTTAACCCCACAAATTTGAGCTCGTCATTTTTCACTCATCATTTAGCTGTCGACTTAGTTCTAAGGGTCAAAAACGGCCAGCGTGCTAAACGACTAGATATTGTGCCCAATGACTTTTACAAACACAAGATGTTGTTGCGGAGTTCTACTACAAAATGGAAATCCAATGAAAATAAAGGGTCAGGTCTTGCAAATGCACTGGATACTATATCGGTCCAATTATTGCTTGTCCCCGATATTGACCCTAAAATACTTCTTGAGACTAGGCCTAATTTGGTCTGCAGGGAGAAGCTAGTGCGTAAATCTCAACTCGACGCGTTTTGGATGCCTTACACCGCGAACCGTCATTTCAAGGCCAACCCCAGAATGATTGTTGGAGCGGAGGGGGCTTACTATTTAACCGAAGATGGTCGAAGAGTCTTCGACGGTCTCTCGGGTCTTTGGACTACTGGGGCAGGCCATTGCCGATCAGAAATCAGCACTGCGGTTTCGCGCCAATTAAACGCTTTGGATTATTCTCCAGCCTTCCAATTTGGTCATCCTTTGGCCTTCTCTCTGGCTAATCGGCTCACCGATATGGCACCGGATAATCTTAATCATGTTTTTTTCACAAATTCAGGTTCAGAGTGCACTGATACGGCGACAAAGATTGCTAGGGCCTATTGGCGTCAGGCTGGTTCTCCTTCGAAAACAAAAATAATCGGTCGTGTAAAGGGATATCATGGGGCTAGTTGGGGCGGAATAAGTTTCGGTGGCATCCCCGCGAATAAGAAGCTGTGGGGCCAGGCGGTAGAGTCAGATCATCTCAAGCATACGATGCTACCTGGTAACGAATTCACTCGCGGCCTACCCCAATCTGGAGCTGAATTGGCCAATGAACTGGAAGAGCTTATTTTGCTGCATGATTCTAGTAACGTGGCGGCTGTGATTGTCGAGCCGATCGCAGGATCTGCAGGGGTGATTGTTCCCCCGGCTGGTTATCTTGCGAGACTGCGAGAAATTTGTGACGCACACGATGTGCTACTAATTTTCGATGAGGTGATCACTGCATTCGGTCGAATTGGGGATTGGTTTGCGGCCTCGGCATTCAATGTCGTCCCCGATATGTTGAATGTCGCGAAACAAATCACAAATGGTACCTTTCCTCTTGGTGCTGTAATCCTCAAGGATGGCATTTACAATGCTTTTATGGAGTCGGGGGAAGATAATTACAACGTTGAGTTACCGCACGGATATACTTACTCCAGTCATCCAGTAGCATGTGCAGCTGCTATGGCCTCGTTAGATATTCTGGAGAGGGAGGGCTTGGTTGATAGAGTGCGACAACTGGCGCCAATCTTCGAGACGAAGGTGCATCAGCTGAAGGGAGCACCTCATGTTAAGGATATTCGAAACTATGGATTTGCCGCTGGCATTACTCTCGATTCTTATCCTGGTGAGCCGACACGGCGCCCTATGGAAGTGGGTTTGGCTTGTTGGGAAAAAGGTTTTTATGTGAGATTTGCTGGAGATACGCTTCAACTCGGTTTACCTTTTATTACAACGGAGACAGAAATGGATCTCATTGTAAATGCTCTTGGGGAAACGCTGGTTAACTAGCAAAAACTTGTCCCTTGACCGGGAAGTATCGTTAACCTTTTTAGTCTTTGTCGGTCCTCTGAGATTTTTGTGAGACAATAAGGCAAGAACGTTGGTTTTCTGCGGTGTATTCCTAATGGCTCTCAGACTATCGAGAGCTCGTGCAAATGTTGGAACTTTGGAATTTGAATTCGTTAAAACGACTCTTACCCATTATTACGCCCTATAAGTGGCTCGTAGCAGCTGGCTTCGCAACTTTTTTCGTAGCACGATTTTTTGAAATTAGCGGCTACTACATGGTTGCGTTGGGTGTTGACGCGATAAACAGCCTGATAAATGAGGATTTACCCACTATCCCGTATAGTTTGGCTCAAATCGCTATTGCTATTATCTTCTGTGTAGTGATGCGTTTTTTCTTTGTTGTGTATGCTCGTCGAGCTATCCGTCGAGCGGGGATGTTCGTGGCATTCGATTTGCGGCAGAAAGTGTACTCCAGTGCACAGCAGCAAGGCAGTCAGTTTTTCTCTAGGATTGGTATTGGAGACATTATGACGCGAGCGATACAGGATATTAATTTGACAGAAAGATTAATCTCCTCGGGAATGGTTCACATCGTGATAATGATTTATGCCCCGCTATTTGGTTTGACGGCAATGTTACTGAAGTCGCCTTCTCTAACCCTCCTTATTCTACCCCTTTTGCCCGTGGTTTTTGTTTACGGCTATTGGATGTCTGGTGCAATGGCTCGAAGTTCACGTGCGGTTCAGGGGCGGCTTTCAGCACTTTCGCAGCACACACAAGAAAATCTGTCTGGCATACGTACTATTCAGGCGCAAGCTCAGGAGTGGAATGAGATCAAACGATTCTCCATTACAAATGAGGACTATGCTAACGCATTCTATGAGCAATCCAGAATAACGTCGTTAATGAGTGCTTGGACGCCCTTGTTTGCCTCAATAGCCCAGTTGGTGATTTTAATATATGGCGGGCATTTAGTTCTCGAGGGAAATATTTCGGTGGGAGACTTGGTATTTTTCTTCACCTGTTTGAACATGTTACTTCAGCCAATTCGTATGGCAGGATGGTTTATTACAACTGTGCAGAGGGCTGCTGTTTCCGCCCGACGTTTATTTGAAATTTTTGATGCGAAGCCTGAAATAGAAGATTCACCATCGTCAAATGTTCCCTTGAACATTCGTGGTGAATTTACAATAGCTAATCTATCCTTTACTTATCCCGAGGCCTCGAAACCCGCTCTTAAAGACATAAATCTTACAATAAGTGCGGGGGAATCTATTGCGATAGTAGGTCGCGTCGGTTCCGGTAAATCGACTCTTCTGAAATTGTTCACCCGTATGGTGGACACGCCGAAAGGTAAGCTTTGGCTTGACGGTTACGATATCAAGGATTACCCGCTATCACAGTTGCGGTCACAGGTCGCACAAGTACTGCAAGATCCATTTCTTTTTGGTGAGCCGCTAAAACATAATATTAGTTACGATGATCCAGGTCGTTCTTTAGACCTTATCTGGGCTTCTGCTGACTCCGCTGCTCTGAGGGGCTCAATCGAGGAATTTCCTGCACAAATGGATACCGTAGTCGGCGAGCGGGGCGTAACGCTCTCTGGTGGTGAAAAGCAACGAACTACTCTAGCTAGAGGGCTTATTCGAAATGCCCCTGTTTTGGTGTTAGATGATTGCTTTAGCAGTGTGGATACAGAAACAGAAGAACACATTCTTGGTCGATTGAAAGATATACGTCATCAAAAGACCACAATATTGGTCTCTCACAGGGTGTCTACTCTCCGTCATGCCGACCGAATTGTTGTTCTTGAGGAAGGTCGAATTACAGAGATAGGGAGTCACGAAGAACTACTCCGTTTAGACGGCACCTATGCGCTGCTTGAGCGGGCGCAAACCTTTGGTCGGGGCAAACAGGAGGAGACTTCATGAGGCCTGCTAACACTGAAAGTTCGCCTAGGAGAGATCACTCAACTTTTGACTCTGAATTATCGGGCGCTGTTTTGAATCTGCAGCTTTTTAGGCGGATTATGAAGTGGCTAAAGCCCTATAGGGTCACGCTTTTAATAAGTTTAATGCTGATTCTTATAGCCAGCTATCTGACCGTAGTAATGGAAATTATGATTTCCAGAGTTCTGGTGGATTATATTATCGTTGGTGATGCTGAAAGTCCCATGCCAGATCTTTATATGATTGAGCTAACCCAATGGGTTGAGGGACATTTGGGAATCGAACCTATCTATGCCGCAGGCTTAATATTTTCATGTGTGATGGTGCTGTTTACTCTTGCGGGCCATTCGCATCGTATGACACTCATCAGTTCAATTGTGAGGGCGCTAAGAGATTTACGAAGGGATCTGTTTGCCCACATGGAGACCAGGCCGAGTTCTTTTTATGACAAGGTTGCTGTCGGCCGGGTTATGACGCGTGTTACCAACGACGTCGAGGCGCTTTATGAGATGCTTCGGGGCATGGGAAGCTTGGTGGGTGAGTTTGTTCCATTCTTTGTTGCTCTTGTAATAATGTTTTCTACTAGTGTGAAACTGACCCTCATTCTTCTTTTGCTGGTGCCTGTCGTAGGCATCTCAACATACTTTTTTCGAGAAGCATCAAGAGAGGTTTTTCGACTAGTACGGAATAGTGTTTCTGCTCTCAATCAGAACTTACAGGAGAATCTCTCTGGCATGC
Source organism: Pseudomonadota bacterium (assembly GCA_036337195.1). Taxonomy (GTDB): domain Bacteria; phylum Pseudomonadota; class Gammaproteobacteria; order Pseudomonadales; family Azotimanducaceae; genus UBA7455. The sequence continues at coordinate 35,523 of JAYZES010000004.1, read as the reverse complement.
AGGTCGTGCAACTCAGCCAGCGTGAACAAAAGAATCTCGAAATTTATACAAACATCAATAAGGATAATCGAAGATTTGAATTTCGCTCAATAAATCTCAATACCATTTATTCGGCCTTTAATGACTCGTTAGCTTCTATCGGTCTAGGGATTATCATTTGGTATGGTGGTGGTGAGGTCATTCAGGATGAGATGACTCTTGGTGGGGTCATTTTGTTCACGCGGTTTATGAATATGCTGTTCACCCCTGTAGTAACGTTGGGTGAACAGCTAAATGTGCTATTTAGAGCTATGGCAAGCGGAGAGAGAATTTTCCAAGCCCTTGATTGGGATGAGCAGATTCATGAACCTCGGGATCCTATAAAACTTTCTGGCAGACTTCGAGGCAGGGTGGAGTTTAGGCACTTGAGCTTCGGTTATAACGAAAACATAAAAATACTTGATGATGTATCAGTGGTAGTTGAGCCTGGAGAAAAGCTGGCGATTGTGGGTCCCACAGGGTCAGGTAAGAGTACCATGATAAGGCTTTTAGGTCGTTTTTATGACCTCCCACGGGGGATGATTTTCTTGGATGGTTACGATGTAAACGACCTTCTCAGTTCCGATCTAAGAAGCCGTATAGGAGTTGTGCTGCAGGACTTCCATATATTTTCCGGAAGTATTTTGGACAACATTATATTGGGTAATCCCTTGATATCCAGAGAGCGTGCTATCGAGGCGGCAAAGCTTGTCAACGCCGATCAATTTATTTCCCAGTTGCCTGAAGGATACGACACCTCCTTAGTGGAGCGGGGCGCGAATCTTTCTCAAGGTCAAAGACAGTTGTTGGCATTTGCTCGTGTCCTTGCCGCCGATCCGGAGATATTAATTTTAGATGAGGCGACTGCAAGCATCGATACAGAAACTGAGTTGCTGATCCAAGAGGGCCTTCACAATTTGATGCGCGGTCGGACATCAATTTTGATAGCGCATCGGCTTCAGACAATTCAAGAGGCGGACAAGATATTAGTTCTTCATAATGGGATTGTACGCGAGCTTGGAAGCCACGAAGAACTCCTATCGCTGAAGGGGTTATATTTCACACTACACGAACTTCAGTTTCAGGATGTCACCATCGATAATGAGGGAAACCAAATTTAAATCCTTAAGTTATTGTAGGACAGAAGTTTTTTGGTTTGTGAGATCAAGCCATTTTTCGCTCACGACAAAGCCCCTAGATATTTCGTTATTATCGTGATCTAGCACGACGACCAGCGTAGCCAGTTGCGCTTTCTCATTGATGAGTTTTTCAGAGACGGTTTCAAAGCTTTCGCCCTTCAAATCATTCCTCAGAGGAGAAAGCCAGTAGGCTTTCTCAAGAACAGTATAACTGCATCGCTTATCGAAGATTGAATCAAAATCATTTATTTTTAACCACCATCCCTTTTCATGGGTTGGGTTAATGATACTGGGGTGAATAAAATCACCATTATAAAATTTCTCGATAGGGTAAAAAAGTCGCCCTTTCATGAAACAAAGTATTTTTTCGACTCTCAGGTTCATGTCACAAAGCAGATCCTTAGAGTCCGGATAAGCCGATAATGAAAGTTGGTGGTTGGTCAGGTGTCCATATTTCTTCCCCAGGGAATCTGAAGGGTTTGGTCCAAACCAACGATACGGATTTTCCTGATCTCCGTAGGCAAGATAGAATTTTATCGCGGCTTCCCAGTGCTCAATCTTCCCGTTATGTTTAATTAGAAAGTCAAATTCTCCAACGGTGCGTCTATTCGATTGGACCTGGAGGTTTGCGGAGACTAAATCGAAGTACCGTTGATGGGTTAGCCAATATTCGATTAAACGTTCGAAGTGATGCCCAAGTCGGAAATGATGGGTGTGCTTGGGGGTTGGGAGATTCAAAGACCTCGGAAGTGAAGGAAGATCCGAGAACCATGTATCGTGCGGCCAAACAAATTTCGGTGCGCCATTGGTAACTAGGGGCGGACTCTTTAGGGTCCATTGAAGATCGCGATGTTGCCGACTTTTAGTATACATATTGGCTTTAATGGATTTTTCTTAATAGAAGAGATTCAACTTGGGTAGTACTATAAAGCCTCTTTGGTAAATAATCCCGTAGTTATGCTCTTCACCCCATTAGTGATCAGCAGAGGTGCTAATGAATAAATCGGATCCCATTGCACGAGAATTGGTGCTTGTTGGTGGCGGACATAGCCATGTAATTGTTTTGCGTTTGCTCGGTATGAATCCCATTCCCGGACTCCAGATTACCCTAGTGAGTTCATCAAAAAGGACAGCATATTCTGGAATGTTGCCGGGGATGATTGCGGGACATTATGAAGAGGATGAAATCCATATTGATCTTGTACCGCTTTGTCGCTTTGCAAAAGCACGATTTATAGAGGCTAAGATTGAATCAATTGATCCTATCCTGCAATTGTTGGAGACAGAGGGTCGCCCGAGCATAAGATACGACGTTCTTTCCATTGATATCGGAAGTTCCCCATCATGGGGAGTCAAGGGCGCGATAGGAAATGTCATACCAGTAAAACCGATAAATGAGTTTTTGGTTCGGTGGGAGGACTTTTTAAACAGGGTAACAGCGGGAGAAATATCTAGCATTGGATTTGTAGGCGCAGGTGCGGGTGGCGTTGAACTATGCCTTGCGGTGCACAACCGACTTAGCCAGCTCCTTCCTTCTGGGGGAAAGCCCATCGTTTTCCATTTGTTCGCTGATGGTCCTTGCCTACTGCCAGACTATAATCGGAGCACAAAAAGACGCTTCACTAAAGTATTCAAAGAACGTGCTATCGAGATTCATTCCGACTTTCGAGTCGAGTGTGTAGAGGAGGGGGAGGTCCTTTCAGAGTCCGGTGAACGCGTTAAACTTGATTCAATATTTTGGAATACCGGATCGGCTGCTCAGCCTTGGTTAAAAAAATCAGGCTTATCCTTGACAGAGGAAGGATTTGTAAAGGTTACTCGTACTCTTCAATGTGAGAATTTCACCAATATCTTCGCGGTTGGTGATATCGCTCATATGAGCGCAAATCCAAGACCAAAAGCTGGCGTTTTTGCCGTAAGACAGGGGCTCCCGCTTGCCCGAAATCTCCGAAGTTTATTACTTGGAAAGAGATTGGTAGATTATAAACCGCAGCGAGCATTTTTATCCTTAATCTCGACTGGTCACAAATATGCGATAGCATCGCGTGGCGCCCTTAGTTTTGGTGGGTGGGTGGTTTGGAGAGTGAAGGATTGGATAGACAGGCGGTTTATGTCCCGCTTTAGCGAATTCCCACCAATGGCTGGTACACAACCGAAAGGATTACTAAGTGAATTCGACGAGCAAATGCAATGCGGTGGCTGCGGTTCGAAGGTGAGCGCAGAATTGCTTGACGAGGTTTTGAATGACCTTGGTAATCAAGCTCGTGATGATGCCGCAGAGTACGTTGTTCCGAAGGGAAAAATACTGCTCCATTCCGTAGATCATTTCAGAAGTTTCATGGAGGATCCTTATATATTCGCCCAAATTGCCGTTACCCATGCGCTGAGCGATATTTATGCTATGGGCGGAAAGCCTGTCACAGCGCTTGCTATGGTTACTGTACCATTTGGTAAGCCAGCTATTGTGAAGTCGCTACTGCGACAATTGCTAGCAGGAGCAAAGTACCAACTAGGGCTCGACGATGTTGATCTGATTGGGGGACACACCACAGAAGGTTCTGATCTGTCTTTAGGCTTTGCGGTAAATGGAATTGTTGGGAAAGAACAGATTCTGCGGAAATCAGGGATGTTGCCTGATCAAGTTCTCATTCTGACAAAAGCTTTAGGGACTGGAACTCTGTTTGCCGCAGATATGCAGTGCAAAGCTCGTGGTACTTGGATTTACAATGCGATCAGATCGATGAAACAGCGAAATTCCGATGCTCTAGAAATCTTTCGAACTAATGGAGTTACAGCATGTACTGACGTAACGGGTTTCGGTTTGGCTGGTCACCTTCACGAAATGATGGTTGCCTCTAAATGTGGTGTTTGCATCAAACTCGAAGACCTTCCGATCTTGGAGGGAAGTTTGATTACACTTCGTGATATCGGAATAAAGAGTACCCTACATCAGGGGAACCGAATAGTTGCATCGTCTATTGCAGAGTCTAGTCACGAGAAATTTGAGTTTTTATTTGACCCACAAACATCTGGAGGCTTAATTGGCAGTATCCCTGCAAGCAGTCTAGAGGCTTGTATATCAGAGTTGCAGCAAGCAGGTTATCGTGACGCAACCGCGATAGGCATTGTTACGAAAGGAGATGCACTTGACCTATACTAATTCAAAATTCTATTTGTGGGCTTCACACATAAACAATCATTTGCGGGAGTTGGTATGAAAAAGCTTGTTTTTCTTCTAATAGTTATTTCTGGTTGCGCAGACGATCCAGTTGTGGACAACCGGGGCCGCAGCGACGCTAGATATCAGAAAGATCTGTCTGAATGTCGTGCTCTTGCAAACAAAGTTAATACGGGAAGTAAGGCAGCTGAACAAGCAGCTGTAGGGATTGCAGTAGGTGGAGTATTTGGAGCGGTCATCGGTAATAGTGATTCTGCCCAGAAAGCAGCTGGGGCGGGCGCCATTAGTGGCGGAGTGTCTGGCGCTGCAAAGGCAGAAGAACGGAAGCAAACTATTCTACATCGCTGTCTTAAAGGGCGTGGCTATAAGGTTCTGGGTTAGTTCACTCAAGGATTACTATTCTGTAATATTGGTAGTGGGAGAGCGTCGCCCCCGGTGGGGTGCGCGGCCTTCAAAGCCGTTGAGTTGCTTTAAAAGTGGCTGGTGGGTTCGACTCCTACCTCTTCCGCCATATTTGCATAATATCTATATTTTTCAATAAGTTATAATGAGAACACTTCGACCTGTATTTGCCAAATTCTTTAATTTGATACATTTGGTGATACATTTTGAAAACATACCCTTATCTGACTTGCCGCAAAGGAACCCTTCGCTTTAGACGAGTAATTCCCAAAAATCTTCTTTTATGAAACCTACAGCCGTAGTTCTATAGTGCTTAAAAGGCACTCCCAATCCTTCCACTGCGTCAATTGCATCATCTGATAAGTCTCCATAAACCTCGATTTCAAATGTGTCTGCCAGCTCGGCATGTTTTTCAAGATAGGCTTGAACAGGTGGATTATTAATATGGGCAATCAATGCTTCGCTGTTAAGATAGACTTCGCTCCAAACAAATTTGCCAGAATTGGCTCCGTCTGGATGCATATCAAAGTTATGCAATAACATACCTGGCTCAGACTCATAAACTGCCCTATCAACCTCTTCGGCTATCCCCAGATATTCCTGAACTAGAAAGCCGCCTTCAGCTACATCTTCCTTTAATCCTATTCTTGCAATAAGCAGAAATGGATTTTTTCCATTTTCCATTTGATCCTCGTTTTTTTATTTTATTCTTCTAACTCTTATTGATAGTTTTTTAACTTTCAACCTTATTATAGGACTCTAAATCTCCTTTTACTCCATGAGCGTTTTGGACGATATTGTTCTTGCGCTCGACTACTCCCTCATGGAAGATCGACATTTGAAGCAACCCACCCGATGGAAAAGAGAACCCATGCGCAACCTCGCCACAATGACCCTGATTCTCACGCTCGCGTTTGCATCACTTGTCGATGCTGCGGACGGGGACACACGAAGCAAGAACCTCGTCGAAGTCGCGATCGAGGCAGGCACATTCAAGTCGCTTGTTGCTGCACTCGATGCTGCGAGCCTGGTTGAAATTCTCCAGAACGAGGGGCCCTTCACTGTGTTCGCGCCGACCGATGCTGCTTTCGCCAAACTGCCTGCAGGGACCGTCGAGGGTCTGCTGAAGCCCGAGAACAAGCAACGGCTCATCGCGATTCTGAAAACTCACGTGGTCGCGGGTCGCGTGGATGCAACCTCCGCACTCACACGAAAGACCCTCGATTCGCTGCAAGGTGAACCCCTCACGCTGAAACTCTCTGGCGGAGTGCTCACCGTGAATGGTTTACGCGTATCAATTAACGATATCCAGACCAAGAACGGCGTGATCCACGTCATTGACTCGGTCCTCCTCGCGACCGCGACTCCCTCACCTGAGCAAGCCGTGTTCGACCTGCTAGAACTCGCGATCGAACGCGGGGCACCACTATTCAATGATGGCCAAAGGGGTGCTTGCGCCGACATCTACGAGATCGCGGTCCGCTCTATTGTCGATCGCCCGCAGGACCTCCCGAAATCGCTGGTGAGCGATCTGCGTCAGGCGCTGACGGTTATCAGGAGCTCGAACGATAAGTCCGAGGATGCCTGGACACTGCGACGCGCGATTGACCGAGTCATGCTCCGCCTGGCACGTGAGGAACTTAATGTCTCTCGCATGGCGAAGCCAGCTCGCGAATCTGTGAAGTTAGAGAAAGTTGTTTTTGACTTCGAGGACAGCGACCATGACTGGATCATCGTCAACGACGATGTCATGGGCGGTATATCGAAAGCCACTACGCAGCTCTCTGGCAATGGAACCAAAGTATTTCAAGGTGCCTTGAGCCTCGAGAACAATGGTGGCTTCGCGACGACCCGCTCGCGAGCGCGTGACCTCGAGCTCGCTGGCTACGAGGGGCTCGTGATGCGCGTCCGCGGCGATGGAAGGACATATGGCATTAGTGGACTGCCTAGCTCGCGCCGAGGAGAGCTGAACATCTGGCAGAACAAGTTCACCACCACCGCTGGCGAATGGGCGGAGATCCAGGTCCCGTTCGACTCCCTCACCCGCAACGTGATGGGCCGTCGCCTACCGCGCTCAGACGCACTGCCGCAGGAACGCCTGCGCTCGATCGCTTTTAGCATCTCTGACAAGGACGAGTCGCCGTTCCGACTTGAGGTCGATTGGATCAAAGCCTACAAATAGATTCATCCGACGAGAGCATTCCCTCTCGCCTCCTGCCCGCAGATACTGGGTTGAGTAACGGTCGCATCTCTTTTGAAGAGAGCCGCCGCCATCGTCCTCTCCGACGAAAAAGATCGCCTTACGAGCGCTGACCGTTATAGAACATCCCGGGGCTTGAATTGCGTTTGAGACACGCTTTGCTACACTCCATAAAGATCAGAGCTTACACGAAGCCTGAAATATGTTGAAAATAAGGTGTTGTTGGACGCGGGTTCAACTCCTTCCGCTTCCGCCGCGTATTCATATTAGTCAATTTTTAAAGGGTTATTAATTAGAGATGAAAATATACTCAAAACCTTTAACTAATTATGAGATAGGTTTGCTCCACTATTCTTCGAACAACTCTGATAAAGAGTATTTTGTTGACGCTTTAATATTAAAGGCCCTAGATGAAGATGCTAACAACTTATTTTTTACCAAAGATAAAGAAACGTTACTTTCCAAAGAAAAATCAGAATTGGAGAGAATGTATTTACAGATGTTCGAAAATGAACTGGGCAGTCTAAGAATTGTCAGCTCTTAGTAGATTGCTGGTCGTAACAGGCGTTGGCGCACCTAAAGTGCGGTGATATATTTTTTTTTTTGATTATTTCGCATTTTTTACTGAAATTAACTATTTAATAAAATATATGTTTGTCAAAGCCTCCTTTACTTTTATTGCGATCATTTTCAGTGATCTTACATTTGCTATCGAATTTCATGGCAATCAGGATCAACTAAAAATCTATCATCCTCCCGACCTAGCCGTTTATTCGCTTGAAGAACTCAATTATGAAACTTGTAAGATTAATGACCATCGCAGAGCCAACCAAGAGAGGGTATATGTAAAAAATCTTGATCTGACCCCGGAGAATATGCGACCGATGCTAGTCAATTACATGTGTGATTTATCTTTAGGAGCAAATTTATCTGGCAGCCCTAGGCAACTTTTAAATCCAAAACATTACGACTACAAATTTATTGATGGGAAACATAAATATTTACCAAAAAGTGGTTTTAGAGAACTAGACTTTGAGGCTGAGGCATCAAGATTCCTAAAAGAATTTAAGAGCAAACTAGAAAACTGCGAAAGTGGCCTACCGAGAAGCAATTGTTTTGGAGCTGGTCTCGTATGGAATGGTTTCTATTTAGGCGAATGGAGCAATGAAAAACCGCAAGGGCAGGGCATTCAGTTGCTCACAAGAGGTATCCCATTTGGTTTTGATAAAAAGGTTTGGAACTCAATTTATCAAGGAGCTTTTAAAGACGGGATGTTTCATGGTGAGGGTAGGTTATTTAATTTAAAACAGGCATTTGAGGGTAATTGGTTCAGAGGTGAGATGCATGGAAAAATAGATTGGCAATGGCCAATTATTTTTGATTTTGGTTTTAGCTTCAGCAGATCAAAACTAGGGATAGTCGTAACGGAGATCGCACCTTTTGGTCCGGCAGAATCAGCGGGATTGCAAATTGGAGATATTATTTCAACTATCACCCATGAAACAGAGGTCATTCAAACGGATGAGACTGGCATCAAGAGCATTAATCGATTTTTAGATGAAATAACTGCGAATGATGCAATCACAATTCAAATAAAAGATAGAACCTTTGGCCTCGTGTTTGCGTTTTATGACGATGCGAAAGCAGTTTGTACCCCAAACACCACTAACTATTCTGTAAAGTTGTGCCAAAAAAAATATCAATCTTATTATCAAACTTGCCGTGCTGCTTTGAACAATACAAGAGGAGGTTGTAAAGAAGCGCTTGATAAATGGGTTCCCAAAATTATAAATAAAGAACCATTCAACGAGTATCTATCAATCACTTTTTCTAAATCTCAGACCAGTCAGAAAGATCAAACGGCAATGTTTTGCATTGGAAATAGGGATGAGAAATGCTATGAAAAATCGATTTTAAAAAATACATTTACAGACGATGGTGAAGTCTCCCGAGGTTCATATTTGATGGGTATGAAGCATGCATACACGCAGGATGATTTGCACATCTATAAACAGAGTGATTCCTCGGCTACTTGGCAACTATTTTGTCATAACAATAAACCACCATTTGCGGTTATTACAAAAGATAAAAAACTCTTGGAAAAAATTAAATTAGTTACTCCTTCAACCTTTATCTTTGATACTGGATACAATACTCCATGCCTAATAAGTAAACGATTTCCCTATAATGCAAATAGTTTTGCGTTCCCTCATTTGCTCAAAGAAGATCAAGAGGCAATGGAGTTGCTTTCCGATTTAAGTGGTTTATACAAAATCGATATAGTTGATTATCTTGATGATTTCATTATGCAACTTGAAAAAGGTATCAGCCCAAACAATATCAAAAGTGTTGCGCACGAATGGTGCGACTATGATTTGCTATACATCTATTGTGGCTATGGGCGTAGTGATAACTCTTATGTCATTCATCAGAAAACAAAAATCATGGATAATCCAGAGACAGCGGCCTATAAAAGAAAAAAACAAATTCAACTTAAAAGGGCAGAGGAAAATTTTTTCATTATCTCTTCGTGTCGGGCTAAATACGAGGATGTAAGTTTAATAAGTCAGTTCAAAACATGCGTTGCCTATTCGGTGAAACGGAGGATTGCATTCTGGACTTGTGTTTATCGAGGCGAAAACATGTCCAATTGTTCTAAAATTACTAACTCGCCTACTCCAAAAGAAGTGAGCTCCTATAAGGTTAATAATCCCATTGCCTTGCGGGATGTTAATTTGAATGAATGGATTTTCGGGGATTTGTAAATGACTAAATTTTTTTTAATTGCTTGGCTATCTACCATAGCCCTAAACTCGGTTGGACAAGACGTCACTATACCAAATCAAGATATTCCTCCATTTTCATCTCCTGAGGATTGTTTAATACTGCAATATAATTCAGGTGTTATAAGCAAAAAGATCATGGCGGCGCTCGCCGAAACAGATGAAAAATTTGTCAAAAATCCAAGCGATGTAAGTATAGAAAAAAACCTTGATGCATTAAAAAAGGCTAGCGATATTAACGTATCGATAATTAAGACTTACGAGGCTTTTTGTAAGAAGTAAACTAAGAGGTTTTTGATTTTGAGAAATTTTTATCTAAGCCTTTAATCGACACGATCTAATGTAGTTTTCCGACTATGCAAAGGGTTTGCTTTGCCCTTACGGATCGCGTCACCGCTTTCCTCTTCAAGTACGATACTTTCTCGGGTTAGAGAAGAAGTTAGATCTCGTAGCGATCAAGACTGAAGGATCTTCTCGGGGGGTTTTAGTTGTAGAAGAAAGGTTTACTAGTATCGTTTGAGACTATCTTCTATGACGCTACCTACCTTGGTCACCTGCCAAACACCTCTTGGTAATGGACTGTGTCTTACATTCTCTGATACATTCTAATTTCTAGCGCGGCTTTTACAGGGCTGAAAAGGTCTGATTGAAATATCATTGAAAATGCAGGCTTGGTTCTTAAGTATTTAGGCTAAACGTTTTTAAAACAGTGTAGTTAGCGAAAAGGGTATCCATGCACCAAATAGACTTTGACCACTTGAAACAAGAGTTTGATCGGGACGGCTTCATTATTTTAAAAGGATACCTTTCCACAGCTGATACCGCTGAAATGCGCCAACATCTTGATGATTATCTAGCACATTCTGGACCGTTGCATCACAAGGACCATCCGACTGGGAGCTACAAAGGCCTAGACAAGCATGATACCTGGTTCCAGGATTACATCGAGAGCGGTCCCCACATTCCTTTGATGAAGCATTTGATAGAAGATGATCTAGCTCCGGATAATGTCACTTGGAATGATAAACCCAGAGGGATGGACCGGACGCTACCACATTTTGATGCGCTTGGAGCCTATCGCATGCCTCCATCAGGGATTTCGCTGTGGATTGCTATGGATAATATAGACAAGAATAACGGGTGCCTCTGCTATGAAAAGGGGTCCCATAGAAAAGAATACCCAATGGCTTATCCACTACCAAATTACGACGAGAGAAATCAAAGTGTAGTCTGCGTCGAAGTATCGCCGGGGGATGCTGTGATTCATAGTGCAAAGACTGTTCACTGGAGTCGGGAACAGGTCGACTTTAGACCCAGAAATTCATTGGTTTATGTTTACTGGGGTGCCAGCTCCGAAATTGATCCCAGTCGAGTAAAAGTCTCCAGATCTAGTGCAGAGTATATCGCTGGGAAGACAATTTAGAGAACTACAACTTAAAACAAATCCTCTAGTGGTCGAATTCCTAGCGAATGAATCTTTACCATTAAATTCTTATGTGTCTCTTGGTGTTTGTTTGGTTTAGACAACGAAGAATAAGGAAGGACAAATGTCTGAAGAAACTTTAGATCTAAGGCGGCATATTCCGTTAGGAAATGTCCAGAATTTGCGGGATCTTGGTGGATACACGACCGTAGATGGTGGCATCACTCGGTGGGGCGTATTCTTAAGATCCGCTGGTCTGTCGAAGATGACAGCAGCGGATCGACAGAAGATTGTAGACTACGGTGTGGGTGCTGTCGTTGACTTGCGTTCAGTGCAGAATATTGAGGATGCACCGAATCCTTTTGCTGACGTAAGTGGCGTTGCATACCATCACCACGATTTCTGGGGGGATCGACTCTCGAACTTTAAATCCTCCAATGCATCCCTTACACAAGAAACAAAACTGGCTGACCTTTATCGAGCTGGTTTTTGCCGCTGCAAAGACATCATACGTCAGATTATTACTACGCTCATCAATGAGGAGGATCACGCGACTTTGTTCCATTGCGGCGCTGGGAAAGACCGCACGGGCATAGTTGCTGCGCTTCTTCTCGGTTTGGTTGGCGTGCCTGATGATACTATTGTCGGTGACTACGCGCTGACAGCCCACTATTTAACGGACTCTCATAGAGATCATTCAAACCTCGATCCCCTATTTGTACCGGAGGGGCAGGCGGACAATTTGGATGCGGTTGCTTTACCCCTTTACTTTTTTAGTTGTTTGCCCGGCACTATGGCACTGGCCCTCGATTTCCTTCGTGGCCAGTATGGAGGCGTTGAGGGTTATACTCGCGAGATCGGTTTGAGCGATGATCAGGTCCGGCGTTTAAAGGCCAAGTTCGTAGAGTAACCATCCGCTCTTCCTTAAACCCCTGGATAACTCGAAAGATTTTGTTGAAAAGAAATCCCATCCTATTTGGTCTTAGCAACGTAAGATCCCTTCGAATCAATTGTCAAACTGTTTGACTGCTTTGGAAAACGAGTAACTTTTTTTGAAAAGGAACCAGCCGAAACAGCAGTTATTGGCAGGGCCCTTAGCTCAGCGAGAGGTGAACTGAGGTATAGCTAATCGACCGTCCGGTGAAGTTTCCTCGGAGGCTCGATTTAAAAGGTCATCCTCTTTGAGCTACGGATCGTTTGGCGACTTTGTTTGGAGACGTTTCCAATAGGAATGTCGGATAGGGAAATAATTATGATTAGATCATCTTTGAGACTTTTTTTTGCGTTCTTACTCATCTTTATACTGTCGGCCTGTGGTGGCGGTGGCGGCGGAGACGAGGGTTATGGTGGCGGCGGGGACGCGGGTTATGGTAATACCGATACAACCGATACAACCAACAGTTTACCTACTATTACTAACTCGGTAACCCTGTTCTCGGTCCGGGAGAATGAAACAGATGCGTTCGCTGTTTTAGCTTCGGACTCCGATGGAGACAACTTAGAGTATTCTCTGTCCGGTGGTGCGGATGGTGCCTTGTTCGCTATCGATACTGCCGGCAATGTCACGTTTAACATGGCTCCAGATTTCGAAAGTCCCGACGATGCAAATGCAGATAACGAGTACGAATTGGAGATAACAGTATCCGATGGGACGGGGTCAACATCAAGGGGATTCACCGTCACTGTAACGAATGATACTAGTGAGGATGCCGATACCGCTCAGATCGATGGCGTGCTAATTCGGGATGGCTACATACAGAGCGCAACAGTCTGTATCCCAGTGACCGATGCTGAGGGTCGTGACACTTGTGCAGGAGCCATTTACACGACCACGACCAATTTAGATGGGTCCTTTTCACTAGAGCATTCTGGGACAGCCAGTGGGGATAGTGTGAGGCTTTTGGCAGTGGAGGGATTTAATGCGGTTACTGGTGACAGTGACGCGTTCGCTATGACTCTCAAGGATGCGGTAGGTGATCAAAGCATTGTTATCTCCCCACTCAGTACTTTGTTGAGTAAAGACAGCAGATTTACCTTCAACTCATTGAAAGAAAAACTGGGTATTGATCCTAATTTCATGATACGTTTTGATGATCCGTACCAGAGCTCCAATGCTGCCGTCTCCAACAAAGCTGCCCTGGTTAACACCCAATTATTGATTCTTTATGAAATCCTAAGCCAGCTCCAGACGTTATCAGGATTAACGGGTGATTTGACAGCGGTGGCGACGATCAACGAGGCAATTTTCAGCCGAGAAGCATCATCCGAGACGTCTCTTGGGGATACAACGCTTGTAAGGGAAATAATGCTTAATCTTGATTTACCAGACTATACGCTTACCAATGAGCAGCTAGAGAATCTGTCGGGTGGGCTCTCATCCTTTCTGCAGAAAATTTACGTCAACGCGAATAATGAGCAAGCCTATTTTGCAGTAGCCGCTAGAGACTATCTCCTCCCAACTTTGAAGGATATCCTCGATAATTCCTCCGATAGTTCTGAGGTGGATCAAATTATATTCGAAACTCTGCAGTGGGTTACCCAGAAAACCGCGAGAACGGATTTGCAAGATGTGGAAAACTTCGCCACCACAACCTATTCAGTTGGCAATAGCGGGTCAGCTTATTACACGATAGACGGTATTAACGCAGATACAAACCCACATGTAATCTATGCAAGGGTTGGTGATACGATTGTATTCGAACCCTCAGGCTCGAGTGTTTTTGCTAGTCATCCTTTCGAAATCTCGACCTCACAGAATGATACCCAGGGTACCAATAATATAGGTTCCACTCAGGGCTGGAACCAAGCCACTCATACATTGACAATTTCTGAAAATACGCCGAAAACGTTGTACCCCCATTGTGGCGTTCATGCTGGAATGTATACGAACGGCAAAATTGAGATTGTTACTGCTTACGACCAGGCGTCGATTGATGTCACAGCGGCAACATCGGAGCTTGAAGTGGCGGGAACAGTTTCGGTTGGTCCATACAAAGGCGCTAGCGGGAATACGCATACCGTTTATCTAAGAGCTGCCGATGCGGGTTCTGATTATCACGCTCACGAATTCCGGGAACTACCGGGTATTACGTTTTATATGCCTGCCGGACAGGGTTACCACGGAGCTACTGAGTCTTCTGGAAAAATAAAGTTTAAGACAAAATCACACTTTTAATCCTGGCCGAATCACACTTTGCTAACCTCATCTTATAGCATTTTTTTAGAGCGCCGTTGCGGGTAATAAAATGCGGGCACCAGCAGAGGCCACGTTGTAGCAAAAAGTTTTTAGTTGGTAAGGAGGGATATAAGACTTAGTAGCGTTGTGTGTTAGAGAACCGCACGCAGTATCCTGGATAAAGCGCTACGGTGGCTGGCTCCTTTAATACCTGTTTACATTAAGGAACTGGTCAGAAAATTTCTACTCACAGCTTGGTTAAGAAGCATTAGCCTACCGGATGACGCGTAAAAGCAACTAATCGTGAGGCATCGCTAATTCATCTCACCAGTTCACTGCACAAGCGATAAGTGCCAAGGTTCTTAACTAAATCTTCATGTAAATTTTATTGGGGGTAGGATTAAGGCTGGGCTAAACCTGGCCTTGCTCTCCCTTCCGATTCTAAGCTATTGAGGGAGGAACTCTGATAATGTATTGCTTAAAGCGGTCAGGGTTTCCGAAGTGATCTTGGCTTAAACCAGGGAGGGTTTTACCGTATAGCAGGGGCTCGTCTTTGGGCCAATCGCTGAAGCTACCTACTATTGCAATGACTAGAGCTAAAATAATAGCCTTATACACAAAACACCCTTAAAGAGCTCAAAGATGAAAGTGTATAAGGCTTTTCCCCTTCCCCCTAGATCCTATGCACTAAATTAATGCGATCTTTCAATAATATTAACAATGGTGGTGGAACTATTCAACCGTTGCAAAAGATGGCTCAGTTTCATGTTTCAGGCGCGCGAATTGCCTTAAGGGGATGTCCTTGATCGTAATATCGATGTGCACGTTAAGGCCATTAGACAAAAGCTAGGACCTTATGGGGGAATGATAGTGACGGTTCGAGGCATCGGTTATCGCTTTTCGGACCCATCTTTATAATAATTAGAGCTGGTCAAAAAAATTCAGTCCCTAGAATCATTAGGAAAAAGAATGTTGAAGAATCTCTATTCCATGAAAGGAAAGATTTGTGTGGTAACCGGAGGTTCTAGTGGGTTGGGTAGCTATATGGCGCAAGGTTTTCTGGAAGCAGGCGCCACCCGCGTTTACATCACCGCGCGATCTGAAGATAAGTTAGAAGCCAAAGCAGAAGAGTTATCGGCGCTGGCGGGAGGGGACTGTGTTGCCTTAGCGGGCGATCTGAGCGATATAAAAGGCATTGAGACCCTCGCCGCGGAGCTAAAAGAGAACGAAACCCAGATTGATGTTTTAGTGAATAACGCGGGCATCGGTACGGGAGGTTTGTTTGTTGACATGAAGCCAGATGTTTGGGATGTAACCATGGATCTTAACCTGAGATCCCCCGTATTCTTGACGCAAGCCCTTGTGGGTCTATTAAAGGCAAACGCTACTGATGAGGATCCTGCACGGATAATCTTCATCAGTTCCGCTGCTGCAAGCGAGAACAACGCTCGAGTCATGGCCTATTCAACTAGCAAGGCTGCGGTAGAAAAAATGACTTCGCTGCTGGCTCTGGCGCTTTGCGATGATCATATTCTGGTCAACGCCATTGCTCCAGGTGCTTTCTATTCCGAAATGACGCGCAATACTTGGGAAGATCGAGATCGTCTCCAGTCACTCGTGGAACGCATACCCGTCCATCGTTTTGGTGATTTGGAGGACATAGCCGGTGTGGCTGTTATGCTGTGCAGCCGCGCCGGGACTTATTTCACCGGTGAAGTACTCCATGTGGATGGCGGTCACCGACTAACATTTAGTTAATGCTGGCCTTATTTAGTAACTGGGACAAACTTCATCACCACTAGTTAAAATACTGCGTTGTATATCTCGAGAGCATTTGCTTCTAGGAGTTCTACGGGATTATTAATCAGTAGCCGCGTTTGCAACATCGCGTCCTTTGCTAGTAGCGGAAGATCTTGTTCATTGACGCCACAATCTCGCAGCTTTGTCGGCAAGCCAACCTTCGTAATTAACCCCTCGAGTGTTTCAATAAAGAGGGCACAGTTTTTTGCCGCTGAGCTATTGGTATCACCGATGCCCATCGCGATCGATAATTGACTGTAGTTCTCGGCTGCGCCAGTTGAGTTGAATCGCAATACAGGCGGCAGCACAAGAGAGTTACTCAATCCGTGCGGGATATGATAGTGGCCGCCAAGCGGATAGGCGAGGGCATGGACTGCTGCGACAGGCGCATTAGCAAAAGCTTGTCCTGCCATCATAGCGCCGAGAAGCATACCCTCTCTTGCTTGCAGATCGCTCCCTTCACTAACAGCGCTTTCGATGTTTGCATACAACAGATTTAGCGCTTGGATCGCTAACATATCAGAATATGGATTTTTTTTGTTCTTAGAGGTGAAAGCCTCAATAGCATGAACCATTGCATCAACGCCTGTCGCAGCCGTCACGTGTGGGGGCAATCCTACCGTGAGCTTGGGATCCAAAATCGCGAAATCAGGTAATAATTGCGATGACACTACCCCTGTTTTTGTAGTCTCTCCTGTGGTGATGATAGAGATCGGCGTGACTTCGGAACCCGTTCCTGCCGTAGTAGGAACCTGGATCAAGGGTAGGCGATTTTCCGTTATCGCATCAATACCGTACATCTCCGAGAGTGGCTGCTTAGCGTTGCAGAGTACCGCTATCAATTTGCCAACGTCCATCGAGCTGCCACCACCGATTCCAACTACCCCATCAATTTTTTTCGACTCTGCAAATGCCACAGCCTCCAGTACCAGTGACTCAGGTGGATCAGCTAATACGCCTGAAAAGATTACATACTCCAGGCTGTGTGCCTCTAAGGAGTTAGTAATGGGTGTCAAAATACCGGTATCAATGAGGCCTTGGTCTGTAACAATAAGGAGCCGTGAGACGCCAAGCTTTTCCGCTAGTTCCGGTATTCTCTCAGACGAGTCAATCCCACAGATTAGTGATTTACAGGTCCCAAATTCAAACATAATGACGAGCTCCTTTAACAAAGTTTGTGCATCTATAGGGTCAAACAGGCCTCAAGCACACCCTTTGTTGATGGAATTCGGCCCACTTTTGACCAAGCAAAGGTGATGCCAAGGTTAATTTCATCTCGTAAACGGCGATCTGGAGACCTCCTGATGAACAAAAGAAGAAGTTCTGCCCCAGTTTGGGCTTATCACTTCTAGATTTTGCACCTCGATCAAGCGATTTTTCCAAGGGCAAAATCGAAAAGCCTTTTATCTGCCTGAAACTATGCGAGTAACGTGCGTGTTATCTAGGTACACTATGTGGACTAATAACTAATGTTTTTGGAGTGAAGTTTGGATAGAGCAGAAAGACAGGCTATAGAACATGACTGCACAAAATTAATAAACAGGTTTTACCATCTTTTTAACCAAGACCTCGCATTTGTGGTGGATTTATTTACCAAAGATGGCACATTGGCGCTTGGCAAGTGGGTGTTAGGCCCTGGACACGACGAGATGCGCGAGCGACTCCACAAAGGAAGTAAAAATATGCTCGCTGGGGTCGAAGTTGTATTGAATACTGTTAGTAATATCGTTGTTGATGTTATCGATGACACCACTGCAAAAGCGATATCTCATGACACCTTCTGGGAATGGGGTTACTACGACGGAGATCTCCAAGGTCGGCCTGCACCCATAAAATCTCCTATCGGTATCAACACTTGGGAGGATGAACTCAGACTTGAAGATGGCGAATGGAAGTTTCATCACCGTCATATGCAAGCAGTGTTTAGTAACAAAGCTTGGAAGTTACAACGCATTCGTAAATAAAAAAGGCGGTGAATCAATACCGGCTAAAGGTTTTTAGCTGGAGAGAAAAATGCTCTATAAGAGGGGAGAGCAATAATGAAAAACCCTAGTCTTGCTCTACTCGTGTTTATCACTTGTAACATTCTCGCTGTAGAACCAAAGCAATCGACCAGCCTATATTGGGGCGATACCCATGTGCATACCTACCTATCAGCAGACGCTTACGGGCTAGGCACTCGCATGACACCCGATACGGCTTATCGCTATGCGCGCGGAGAAACAATCACCGCTGACAATGGGGAGGAGGTTCGTATTCGCGAGCCTTTAGATTTCCTTATGGTGGCGGACCATGCTGAAAATATTGGCGTACGTCCTGCGCTCGCTGCTGGTAAAAAGCTTAGGCTGACGGATGCTGGAAACGCTATGAGACTCGCTATAATGCAAAGTAATCCGTCTATACGTGATCTTGTCGCGGCTCCAACTTTAGAGGATCAGAATGCCGTTTTACATTTAATTGGTAAGGCAAAAGGAGATTGGAAAAGTCCATTATCCGAAGACAAGGAATTCACTCGTTCCGTTTGGGGAGATGTGATTGCAATAGCTGAAAAATACAATGATCCTGGCACTTTCACTACGTTTATCGGTTTCGAGTGGACCGGCTTGTACATGATGCATCGCAATGTGATGTTCGCTGATGGGAAGGAAAAAACCAGTGCGGTTCTACCCTTTTCTCTTATGGATAGCGCTGATCCTGAAGACCTCTGGCAGTACCTTGCTAACTATGAAGAGTCAACGGGTGGTCGCGTAATGGCGATTCCGCATAATGCTAACCTAAGTAATGGCGCAATGTTTTCGGTACTGAACTTCGCTGGGAAGCCACTTACCAGTGGGTATGCAAACACAAGATCCAGATGGGAGAGAATCTATGAGGTAACACAATACAAGGGTGATAGCGAGGCTCACCCAGATTTGTCACTTGAAGATGAATTCGCTGATTTCGAAAAGATGGGGAGGACCTCCCGTATTCATCGTCCTCAGACAGGCCCAGTCAAAGCGAAAACCGATGGTAAAGATACTGATAATGGTAAAAATGCCGAAAAACTCAATACCAAAATGTTGCAGTCGAGGGTTACAAACGAACAAAAGACTCGCTTGATGGGCTCTTTTGCCCGCCCAGCCCTTAAACAGGGCCTTAGCGAGCAAGAGAAACTTGGGATTAATCCTTTTAAGCTGGGTCTCATTGGCAGCACAGACTCGCATATTGGTCTAAGTAGTGGTGATGAAGCGGGTTATATTGGAAAACAAGGAGCTTTTCGCGCAGCGAGCGCCGTCTGGAACGCGGCGGGCTATGCTGGAGTCTGGGCAAGCGAGAACACTAGAGAATCGCTGTTTGCGGCGATGGAACGTCGGGAAGTATTCGCTAGTACTGGGCCAAGAATAAGCGTTCGCTTCTTTGGTGGATGGGATTTTCAAGCAGAAGATTTGTTAAAGCCCAAACTCGCTGAGGTTGGTTATCGTAAGGGCGTTCCCATGGGATCAGATTTGACCCAGGCACCACAATCCAAAGCTCCAAGTTTTCTCATACGTGCTGTTAGAGATCCTGATGGCGCGAATCTCGATCGTCTACAAGTTATTAAGGGATGGCTCGATGACAAGGGATCGCTTCGCGAGAAAATCTATAATGTTGCCTTGTCCGACAATCGCAGAGTCAAGGTAAACGGGGGCGTGGAGCCTGTTGGGAATTCGGTAGATCTGAGTAACGCTACTTATACGAATACAATAGGAGCTCCCGAGCTCGGCACTGTTTGGAGGGATCCAGATTTTCAAGTAAGCGAACCAGCGTTTTATTATGTGCGGGTGTTACAAATTCCAACACCACGCTGGACTACCTTCGACGTTGTGTCAAAGAATGCGAAATTCGGTCCTGAGATCCCATTGACTACACAGGAAAGAGTCTACACATCGCCTATATGGTACACACCTTAGTATAGTTCGCTGTGGATCAGCCGGGCACTAGCTTACGAATCTATCAGTCGTGATTACTTAACTCATTTTATTAGTGGGAAAATGCTCTAGATAGTAATTTTTAAGGAATCCGAATTGCTATCGTGTCCTGATTTGATGTTACCCTTGCTGCAGGCAAAGCGTACCGTATAAGGAGAGGTTATGTTCAGTGTTAATGAGTATTTCGATGGGCGAGTAGCATCTATCGCGTTTCAGACAGCAACACTGCCAGCGACTATTGGTGTAATGAAACCTGGCGAATATACTTTCGAGACCAGTGCAATTGAAACCATCACTATTGTTAGTGGAGCGCTCGTTGTAAAGCTGCCGGAGAGTAATGATTGGCAAACCTTTAACGCGAGTGAGTTTTTTATTGTTCAGGCAGATAAGTCCTTTGATCTAAAGGTCGCGGAAGAAACAGCGTACTTGTGTACTTACGGATAGATATAATTTCCCAGGGTTTGGTCAGAGAACGCAAGGCGACTTAAATGAAATCCTTTAGAACTAATATCAGCCTCAGATTTTTTTTAAGTTTGGTATGGTTGCTTCACATCAGTCAGTTGTCTGCCAATCAATTTCTAGACTCCCTTAATTTCAGGCACGGGATAGCCTTTTATCATGATCTTAAGTACCCCGCTGATTTCAGGAATTTTGACTACGTTAATCCTGAAGCTCCAAAAGGGGGGCGTTGGGTAGTTCCAACGCAAGCGAACTTTAATTCGCTGTCGCCGTCAGGAGAGTTTGGTATCGTGGCGCCCGATGCCTACTGGATAACCCATGACAGATTGCTAGAGCGATCTGGCGATGAATCGAGCGCCTTTTACGGAAGATTAGCAGACGGCATTGCCTTGTCAGCGGATCGAAAGACAGTCGTATTCAGAATCCATCCGCAGGCTAGATGGCATGATGGCGTCCCCATTACATCTCGAGATGTGGCCTTTTCCATCGGTTTTCGTAAGTCGGATATTGAAGGGCAGATGTTTTACTCCTTCATCGATCGGGTTGAGGAAATTAGTACGCGTCATGTCGCAATGCATCTGCGTAAACCCATTACCTCCGGCGATGTGATCACCCTGCAGTGGACGCCCATATTACCGGCGCACTATTGGTCCCGACATAACCCCAAAAAAGTAACCATGGAAGCACCCCTTGGAAGCGGACCCTACCGCATTAGTGTCGTCGAGCAAGGACGCTTCATAGAATACGAGCGTGTTGACGATTACTGGGGTCGAGATCTACCGGTGGTGCGAGGGCGATACAATTTCGATGTGATTCGCTATGAAGTATACCGAGACGCAACTGTTGTTCGTGAAGCATTGCGCAAGGGACTGATTGATGCCTGGACAGAGCATGATCTTCGTTACTGGCATAGCGCCTACGCAGTTCCTGCACTGCATAAGGGTTGGTTGAAAAAAATCGAGCGTAACCATGGTATGGAAATCGGGATTCAGCACATTATCACATTCAATCTGCGTCGTGCTAAGTTTCGTGACAGACGGGTGCGCCAGGCACTGTCCCTTGCAATGGACTTCGACTGGTGGAATAAGACTTTACAATATGGTTATGGTAATCGTGCAAGAAGTTATTGGCCGGATACAGAACTCTCCGCTGTTGGCCTACCTAGCAATGACGAAATTTCCTTGGTTAGTGGTTATCGAGATTTGATTCCGACTGAATTTTTTACGAAAGCTTTTCGATTTTCGGAGGTTTCGACTTCGACACAGCATCGAGCCAATATGGTTGAGGCTCGTAAACTCCTCCAGGAGGCGGGCTTTGTTATCCGAGATGGTGTTTTGTTTGGGGAGAATGGTAAGCCGTTTGAGATCGAATTTATCTCCCAAAATGCGGAAGAAAAGCGACTTCTCCTCCCATATTTCACGCATTTAGAACAATTAGGTATTAAGAGTAGGATTCGCGTGATGGAAGCTAGTCAATATATCAATAGATTGCGTCAGTTCGAATATGATGCCATGGTCCGAGATAGTACGTTCATTGCGCCGCCTATTCTCGAGTTAAAGTCCTTTTTTCATACTGAATCTGCCAGAGACCCTTTCTCAAGGAACCCGGGGGGTATAAGCCACCCTGTCGTGGATTTTCTCATTGAGAAGGCTACTGCTGCAGTAACGATGCGAGAGGTTGTCGCTGCCTGTCGAGCCCTCGACCGGATTCTTCTCTGGGAGTTTTTTCAAATCCCCTTGGATGCAGTGGCGCGGCCGAGAACTGTGTACTGGGATAAATTTAGCCGTCCCGAGATTGAGCCAGAAATGTGGCCACCTTATCCAGATGGTTGGTGGTACGATCCTGCTAAGGCAAGCCGAATTGATTTGTTAAATTAATACAAACTGCTTGCAGTAATCTCCATCTAAGAGAAGTAATTAAGATGACATGAGGCTATCGGATCACTGGAGTAGTTCGAGTCTGAAAGTCATATTAAAAAGATTGGTTGTTTGACCTAATGAAATACCTTGAGAGGTAAAAGCCATGAGTGAATGTGAAGAGGAACTTCGATCTACTAAGCGTTTAATAAAGATGCGAATTACTTTCTGAGTGCGATCGTATTTACTGGGACAGCATTTACCTTAGTTTAAGGGCACACACTTGCGGGATAGTGGAGCCATGGTACGAAATATTTCTAAACTATATTTACCCATATTTCGTTTATTTGTAAGTTTTTTCTTTTTAAAAGGAATCCTACTTTGGGAATGTTGTATGGGCACGCGAGCTCTCTGATGGCAACAGGTTCTAACAATGGACAAAGGTTGAGGTGTGATTGTCCCCTTTGTTTTTGCCAGGCTCTATTTTGCAAATAGCATTACAACTATTTATTGCCGTTTTTCAGCTGGCAATGATATGTTTCCGCGACCTGAGTAGGTATAGTCTTGCGTGTCGTCTAAACCTTAATATTAGTAATGTATTGGCTCAACTGGTTTAGGCAAGACAATACTTACTGAGTGTAACCGCGGAGCTAAGTTTTTTGGAGATTACGGTCCTGTGCAAACGAATAACAAGAAGTAAATGAGTACGATAAGACGAATCGAGGTGCAAACGTATGCCTATGAGTTGAAAGACTTCAGCTCACTTGCAGTTAGGAAGAAGGGTGAACGTATCGAGGTTTCAAAGTTTGTCGTTACTGTTGAAACAGATGATGGATTGGTCGGTACTTATGCTCCACATTTCGGTGCTACTGAGCAGGCTTTAGCTCAGGTGAAAACGATGGCTCCCTTATTGATCGGTCTTGATGCTGAGCATCGTGGTCAGATCTTTGATCTTCTCAAGATCCGCTACCGTCATTTCGATAAGGTCGGCATTGCCGCCTTGGATTGCGCTTTATGGGACCTTGCCGGGAAAAAATATGGAGTGTCAGTCGCGAAGCTTTTGGGTGGTCACAGCCAGCGCTTGCCGGTCTATGCCAGTACCTGTCCTGGGGTTAAATCTTCAGATGGCCTCAACAGTATTGAAGCGTACGCAGACTTTGCTGAGGAGTGCGTTGAGAGAGGAATTCCTGCTTTCAAAATTCACGGATTCGGTGACGGTGAGACAAAAAATGAAATTGGTATTATGGAGGCGATTAGGAACAGAATAGGACATGAGATAAAGCTCATGACTGACCCGGCATCCAGTCTGCGATCTTTTATGGATGCGGTTGAAGTTGGAAAAGCCTGCGATGATCTCAAGTTTTTTTGGTATGAAGATCCTTATCGTGATGCTTCTTCGAGCGCCGCTGCCCATGGGCGACTCCGAGATTTTATTAAAACACCGATGTTGATTGCAGAGCATATTCGTGGCTTCGAGCAGAAGGCTGATTTTGTTTTGGCAAAGGGTACCGACATCATGCATATCGATCCAGAACTGGATGGCGGGATTACTGGAACTATGAAGCTTGCTAATTTCTGCGATGCTGTTGGTATGGAAGTCCAACTTCACACCTCAGGACCAATTCATCGTCATTGTATGGCCGCGATCCCCAATACACTTTTCTATGAACTTGCCTTAGTAGGACCGCATGAAATGTGGAATGTTTTTCAGCCCCCCATTTATCAGGACGAATATAGCGATCAGTTAAAAGATGTGGGGGTTGATGGCAGCGTGCCGGTTCCTGTTGGCCCCGGTCTAGGACTTAACTACGACTGGAAAAAAATTAAAAAGTGGGAAACAGGAAGGGAAATATACGATTAGTGAGGCGCTGTTTTGAGTTAGTGTTAAGAATTAATAGATCTATTAGTGACTGCATCTATTTTTCTGTAAACTATAAATAAGATATTGGCAGTAGTTTAACTTCCATTAGCAACCCAAAGGGGGAATCTATGTCTGAAGCAATTAGTGAGAATCAATCCGAGGAAAATACCCGAGAATCTGAAGTAGAGGGCAAGCGCTATATGTCAGAGCGTGGTCCATTTGAAATTAATACTGCCCCCGAATGGAAGGGTCCTTACCCCGTAGGAACGTTCGACGGCAAAAAGATTGTCTCGGAAGGATGGGATGTTTCCAAGTTAGTGAAAGATGGTAATGAGGAAGAGGTGTATGAAAAAGTGGGCGAGATGCTTGAGCTCGCCGCTTCTGGTTCAAGTGAGAACCGATTGATGAGGCAGGATGAAGGATTTGAGAATGGGTTCCGATCAACCCATGTTTGGTTTGGCCCAAATTTCGAGCTTTTTCGCCATAGTCATCCGGCGGGTGATTGTATGTACCTAATCATGGCGGGCGAGCTAACTATGGGTAAACGAACCTTAAAGGCTGGTTCTACCGTCTTTGTTCCCAACGAGATGCCGTATAAATTTGTGGCAGGACCAGATGGAGTGGAGGTTGTAGAATTCCGGTCAGGTGGTCGTATTGCTGGAAAGGCTGGTATGAGACTAGAAGAAAATTCGCTAGAGGCGGTTCAAAAAATTATCGATGGCTACAGAGCTAATGCGCATCTCTGGAAAGCGCCTCCTACCTTTAGCGATACGGGACATATCAAGCCTCATCTGGAGCAAAACTAGTAGCTTCACGATTTGCCCCTTGCTAGAAAGTGTAAATACTTCAGCAAGGGGTAGTATTGATGCATCGAATGAGGGTCATAGGGTAAAAAAATAGAGGCGGACAGACCTAAGAGAATAAAAGCATGGTGTACTCAGGATGAGTTAAGCCAGCAGGTTTCGGATCAGCATATTCTCGGGTGGCTCCTGGAGAAAGGTTCTATTACCAGGCGAATTTCTTCAAAGGCCGCCTTTAGACTGCAACTCCTGTTTGATTGTTTTGGTCTGGCTAATGAAGAGGAATACTGGTTCCTCGGCGTGGAAAAAACTCGTGTCCGGATCAGGGAAGTGAGGTTATACGGTGACGAGAGGCCCATGGTCTTTGCGAGGAGTGTTATTCCAGAACTCACTTCAACGAGGGGTTTCCCGGGCTTAGGCTCCATTGGCTCAAACCCTCTTGGCGATCTACTTTTCCATAACGATGTGTTCATCCAAACTAATCGATGGTTTGCCCCATTTAGTGTTGAAGAGAAAAAAGTGGCTTGGGGCAGGTTGACCCGCTACGAGGTGGAAGCTTATCCCTTAATCGTCACGGAAGTATTTTTGTTGCCCGATTAAGACTTCTAGTAGTTCTTCCGAATGATCACTCAGCGTGCTGGTTAGATAAGCCCAAGCTCAATTAAACTATCGGTAGATCCTTTAATGGCCTCTGTGGCAGACCTTGGTTGCCATCCTAATAAGTTAGTTGCTTTCGAGTGATCGTAGGTCGACGCAGCATCTAACATCGGTACCGCCAACTTAAGAAGGGGATCGAACAAAGCCCCAAGTTTGACCAGCCAATTGGGTGCACATCGACTAGGTAATCGTTTTCTGTATTCAGGATATAACTTTTGAATGAGCTCGCTCACTTCGAGGACGGAAAATGTTTCTGAATTACAGATAAAGCGGTTTCCCGGTGCTTCTTTGTGCGTCATTGCTAGAAAGTGCATTTCTGCAACATCTCTGACATCGACGATCGCGAAGTTTAGATTCGGCGCTAACGGATATTTGCCCTCCAGCATCTCTCGCAAGACGCCGACGCTTTCTCCAATATCTTTTTCGAGGACGGGTCCAAAGACAAGGGAGGGGTTGATTGTGGTTACTTCCATTGTTGTAGATTCCTTTTCCAGAAAGTCCCAAGCTGCACGCTCGGCGAAGGTTTTGGACTTTTCGTAAGGACTACAATTACTATTCTTAACATTGCTCCAAATGTCCTCTGTAAAAGGGTTATATTCTTTATGGTGACCTGCCGAAATCGCAGCAATTGAGGACGTAACTATGGTTCGCTTCACCCCGGCCGCCTCAGCGGCCTTGAGAACTCTGAGGGTGCCATTACGAGCTGTCGCTATCAGCTCATCTTCTCCATGTATAGAAAATGTCACTGGAGAGGCGACATGCAGAACATAGTCGCAACCCTTTGCTGCCTCTGTCCAGCCATCATCGATATTTAAGTCTGCTTGGAACCAACTGATATCAAGATGGGATGTTTGATAATGTTTGTGTAACCCTGTTGATAAAATTTTTTCGAGAGCGGCGACTCTTGAAAGGTCGCGGACAGTTCCCCGGATCTTATAGCCTTCCGAGGCGAGTTTAAGAATACAGTGGGTGGCTATAAAGCCTGATGCTCCTGTGACTAGAACTGTTTCAGATAAATTCATTTTTTTGTCCCTTTTATTTTCCGCACAGAATTACCAAGTATTAACATTCATCATCTTAACGACACTCATAATTTTCATAGGATAACAACTAACGAGTGTTTCCCTAATTAGTTTTTAGCGATTTAGACTAGATATAAATGGAGTGTCACGCAATGCTGTTAGGAAGTGTTAATTTCTTTTAATTTAATGCGACCAGGGTCTCTCTGTAGTGTTAACCTTTAAAAATGAACTAAAAACGCGGGGGAACTACACTTGAAAAAACGCCATCGTGGGATTTTTGATCCGTGCCATCCAGCACCCTACGAGCTCTCTCGGTCAAGGATTGAGAACTTTATCAAATGCAGGGCGTGTTTCTGGCTCGAGCAGCGAAAGGGAGTCAAACCTCCTGAAATGCCCTCTTTTACTTTAAATACGACAACCGATATTTTGTTAAAGAGAGATGCTGATGCTGTAAGAGGTCATCATGCTTTACCATTGTGGGAAGCGCATGGGCTTGGCCATATGATTCCCTTTGAGCATCCTGACCTTGAGAAGTGGACTAATTCGATGCAGTTCGGCACAAACGATAGCTATTTTAATTTTGTACATGAAGAAACGAATATAAAGCTTGGCGGAGGACTGGATGATGTCTTCCTAAATTGTGAAACAGGACAATTGCACATTATCGACTACAAAAGTACCGCGCAAGGTACAAGAAGTCCGGAGAAATACCAGAAGAAACCGGTATCGATCAATGAGCCTTGGAAAATGGGTTACAAGCGTCAAATGGACATGTATGTTTGGATCATGCAGAAGAAGGGATTTGATGTATCTAACACAGGCTACTTTGTTTACGTCGATGCGCAACACAAAGGGATAAATGGCATGTTACGTGGCCGGGATAGCTCCAGGGCCTGGATGGAATTCGCTGTGTCAATTATCCCGTACCTCACTAATACGAGCTGGATAGAGCCCAGGCTAAGGGAAATAAAGGAGTTTTTATTAAATCAGGGTACTTGTCCTCCGCATGAACCACGAGGAGATGGTTTTTCTGGCTGTGATTTGGGGCGTTATGCGCAGGAGATGATGGCCGCCATTAGGATCGATAAGTAGGCGTAGTAGCACAAAAAAGGCACAATAAGCTTTGCTTATTTGGCTGTTTAGATGATTGGTAAAAAGAGGGTCCACTCCAATAATGGGTAAATTAATAAGATCTTTGATCTTCGTGTGGTTTGCAGTGCAGATATTAGTAGGTGCTGATTTAACTAGAGCGGCGCAGTTGATTGGTCATGAGAGGTGGACAGGAAAAGATTATTACGTGACAGCCATAATTCATGGGCGTACACTGGAATCTGGAGCGGTATTGCAAATTGTAGATCCTGAGTCGAGTGAAGTATTTGTTGCAGAAGTGATCTCTATTAGTAGTATGGGTATAGAGCTCGAATTGGATTTATACAGACAGGACCATAACCAGCATTTGTTCTTAGAGGTGCCGATAGACGGCGTCGATGTTTTACAACGATAGGAGATTCTTAGATGAAAATTCTCGGTATAGCAGTACTAATGAGTGTCGCGATGTGGGCCAACTCTGAAGAGCCTGAACTCAGTATTGATGGAGCAGTAGAGATGAATATTACTGCCAATCAAATGGTCAATGCTTCCATTGGTGTAGATTCGACTGCTTCGCAAGCTGTCGGTGCGATCGAGTCCGGAGACCTTTCTGGAGAAATCGAAATTGGTATCCAGGCTTCCCAAGACGTTAACGCAGCGATTGGCGATGGTGCTTGTGCAGATCAACAGATCGGTACAATCGGAAAGAAATCTAGCTGCTAAGAATCTTCTGTGTTTGAGTAATCATTCACAGAAGGCTTATCGTTTTTGCGAGAAACCTCAGAAGATGGCTAAGTATCTATCATTGCAGATTTGCTTTGCATTGGTGGTCGGTTTCTTCGGGCTGAACACGCTCGTGTCAAAGGCCGATGTTTTAGATGACACAGCGAATCTGCGTATTTTATCCGCGCGATCCAAAGTGCTTACCGTTAACGCTGCATACTTCAATGATCGCTTGAAAGAAATCGGCGCGCCAACAACCAAAGAGGAGCTTGTGAAGGAGCTAGAGGGTAAAACTGAT
Organism: Pseudomonadota bacterium; assembly: GCA_036337195.1. Classification (GTDB taxonomy): domain Bacteria; phylum Pseudomonadota; class Gammaproteobacteria; order Pseudomonadales; family Azotimanducaceae; genus UBA7455. The sequence goes on along the minus strand of JAYZES010000004.1, from coordinate 6,693 downwards.
TGTGGCTCTGTTTCGATCGGTAACCAATACACGGAGTCAACTTTTGCTAATGAGGTCACCATTATTATCGTTGGTGATATCACCAACGTTGGTAATGTTTGTACGAGTAACTGACTAAGGAAAAAGCGAACCGTATCGCCAGCGTGGATAGGGAAAGTCAAAAATTACATATAGAGAATAGATTATGCGTCTACGGGTAGGGATTTTTCTCCAGAGAGTGTTCTTCGTAATTCTGTTAGCTGGTTGTGCTGCAGTCAAAGGGCCGACTCCGGAGGACGCACCTGATCAGTACGCGCTTGGTTATGCAGTATCAACTGCGACGCCATTTTCACGAGCCTTAACCTGTATGGATCAAATGATGATTGACCGCGAGGTTGATCCGATCTTTGTAACGGCAACACCAATTCCAGATTATACCGAAAATCGAGGGGCGGCAGGATATGGCGCCCGAGAAATGTTGCTGTCGGCGATTTCGAAGATGACGGAAAAATCGGCTGCAGTTCGTTATGTGGCGTTTGATCGCTCGACTCCTGACATCGTAGCTTTACACTCGGGTCATCCGAGTAAGGCTGAGCTTCGTGTTCCCGATTTTTTTGTGCGTGGCGCAGTGACCCAAATAAATACAAGTCCTTACTCAAAGCAGTCTGGCTGGTCGACAACCGTCGGCGGTACTGGAGAGACTTTCCAGGGTGGGAATACGGGTCTCAGTGGGTCGCTCTCGTTGGCAACTGTGTCGCTGGATCTTTCCATCGGGCTTGTCAAAAACTATCAGATTCTTCCGGGAATCTCCGCATCAAATAGCTTTTCGGTAGCGAAACTCGGTGGTTCAAACGAACTATCTCTTAGCTTCGATAAGGTAGGAGCAGTACTTCGATCCTCTGAGAGTGAAGCTAAGGCCCTAAGTGATGGGCTCCGTGCTCTTATAGAACTTGGTGTCATTGAACTTACAGGAAAGCTCTATGAGCTGCCCTACTGGGAGTGTCTGGCAGAATCCATGGATGCAGACGGGAAGAGAGCTAAGGCAGCGAAAGCCTATGATCGTCTTTCTGAAAGGCAGCGGGATCAATTTATTCGTCGTTACTTAGTGAATAATGGTTACCTAAGTTCTGGCGGAACCACGCTCGACTTTATGAGTGGACTCATGAAGCTAAGATTTGAGTTGGATATGGTCGGTTTACCCCGACTTGATAGAGATCTCTATGTGGAATTAGTATCTCGGCAGTGAGGAAGGGGACCAAACGACTTGGCTTACCTCATCAAACCGTCTAACGCATTACCTCTACTCATTAGCTTTTCCTGCATGGTTTGTAGTCCGGATGTGGTCGCTGAGTATGGGGAAGCAGGTCAAGGCGAGCTTGCCGATGTTCCAACAAACAATAAGAATAAAGGGAAAAACTCAACTGTCCTATCAGGTCATGAATCACCGATTGTAAAGAGCGTTGGAGGTATCCGCTCCAGGGGTTTGACTGCTGCAATCGTCGAGACAAAACCAATGTATCACCTAAATCTCAAGGTGGTTAGAGATTTGGAGGACAAGCTTACACCAGGTAAGACTGAGCAAAAAGCCAAAAATAGTGAGCAAGCGGTAGATATAAAACTACCTAAGGGTCTCGATGAGGCTATGCCAAAAGGTAGCCCGTCTTATGGAGTAAAGCCTGAGCTTATTCGAGCACTGAAATTAGATACCCAGAGTTCCTCATCTTTAACCTTGCAACAAAGTTCAAAATCAGGATCAAGTCCCGTTAAAGAACCGGGTACCTCTGCAGAGGGCAAGGGATCAATCGGTATAAAGACACCAGGACAGCATATTCTAGACTCGGTTTCGGTAAAGAGTCTTAATTCACAAGAGATAACGGAAGCAAAGGTTTTTGCTCCGCGGAGAATCGGGGATCAAAAGTTATCGGGCGAAACCCTTCCAGCAAGGGTGCAAGCGAGATTAGCGGCGCTGAATGAGTCAGCCGCTGGGCCTGCCGATATAGAGTCGAGAGTTCAAAATATTGCTACTACGATTGCGACAAGTATTGGCTCAGAGCTCGTCAATGAAAAAAAAGATGATCCGGAAGGTGAGGCCACTGAAGGGGTTAGTCAAAAGAGTCAAGAGATCGCTGAAAACACGAGTGAAATAGCAGGGATAGTTTCTAAAGGACCAGTGACTGACTCTCCAGAGGAGGCTGAACCGAGCTCTGTGGGCGGGGAGGAACTAGAACCTATGATTCCCTCTGCAGATACAGGAGAGACTATTGATACAGAGAGCTTAGAAGATCGGCTGAGGGATAAGGGAGAAGAGTTAAAAGATAAAGGAGAGGAGATCGAAGATGGACTGGCTCATGCAGAGCAAGAGCTGAGGGATAAGGGAAAAGAGATTAAAGATAAAGGAGAGGAGATCGAAGATGGACTGGCTCATACAGAGCAAGAGCTGAGGAACAAAGGTGACGAGATCAAAGATGATCTTAGTCATACCGAGCAGGAGATAAGAGATAAACTAAGTGGTAAAACGACCGAACAATTTTCAAGTGCCGATGAGACTATAAAGGAAAGAGTTGAAGCGGGAGTCCAATCAGGGCTGTCGGCCTTGTCAGATGAATTAACGGAGCAGGCCGATAACTATACGGCCGCAGGCCAGGAAAAGCGTAAGGAGGCAAATGAAGTCAGCGTGCCACCTGTCACGAAGGATTGTGTGAAAAAGGAAAGAAAGTGGACTTCGGTCTGGACAAAAGAGGAGTGTACGGAAGAAGCCGATAATCCGCAGTCGGTTGCGGATCACGAGAAAGCAGTGGCTAAAAAGAAAAGGCTAAACGAAGAGGCAGATGCAGATTTTAATGCGGCAAATAAGATTCTTGCGAAACGAGACGAGCTGAATCGTACCAACGGCGGCTATAAGAGTGAGGATGCGCTTGCGGGAATTTCCCTCGGAGCCAGCGACCCGGCGGGAGGAGGGGGAGAGGAGAATACTAATTCGGGTCGAGATAGTAAGACGATCAATCTTGATTCTTCTGGGCATGTTCATAGTCATCATGATCCCTACGCATTCAACCATCAGGGCTCGAAGCATCGGGTCCTTGAACTAGCAGATGTGATCGAAAATGCTCTGATAGCCAACCAAGATATTAATGCTTCGATTGGTTACGACACTAGTGCGATTCAGCAGATTGCCTCAGTCCAAGGAAATATAGCCGGCTTTCCTAGCGTAATGATTTTACCTTTAACTACTCGTAGCGAAATTATAAATGCCTCGATCGGAGCGTACTCTCAGGCGCGCCAGATGATTGATCAATTGGGGGTCTCTAATAGGGATACAACCGTTCCTCAAGGACATGTAGAGTTTGCAGGAGTTTCAATAGGCGGTGTCAACGCTGCTATTGGCTATGATTCGGCGGCTTTTCATGTACAAGGGCTCGTTGCCGGCCATTTCACTGGAGCTATCGTAACCTCCTTCTCAGGGGGCTTTGTTAACGCAAGTATCGGTTCGAAGACACTTAGCGATTTACGTCTATCCAATTTTGAGGGGGACACTGTGCAAGGCGGACTGGACCTGCTCTCGGGGGCTGTCGGGGTTATTGTTGCAGCTGTCGGATCAGATTCTTCTGCGACCTATCATGCCGCGGCGGCCACAGATGTTCGTACGATAGGCGATGTGAAAATGCATGCAGTGACCCCAGGAGCAATTGTCGCTGCTGTCGGTGCTAATACGAGCGCGAGCACGTTGATTGCGAGTGCGAGTAATGCTCAGGCTCAGTCGATTGATGTATCGGTGGGTCAGGTCCTACCATCTGTCGTGGCCAGTATTGGTTATAAAAGCGAAGCCCACAATACAGTTGCTGTAATGCGGCCCAACGTAAAAGTTGATGGCGATTGGACTGCGGATATTATATACGGACAGTTAACCGCATTTTCTCTCGGGGACGATACCCATGCAATCAATGAGATAGGAGTCATTGCTGATAATGTTTCTGGGAACATTGAACAAAATATTGGCGTTGGTGTCATGGTGGCGGGCACACTGGGGCTGCATACTGAAGCGACGAACAAAATAGGTAATATCGAAGCTTCTGTTAATGGTGATGTTGATAGTACGATTACTTTAGGAGATATTAATACCCTCTCGATGGGGTTTACTGCGGGTCGAGTTGATCAGCCTATCTATGCGAGAACCTTAGTTGGTAACGTCTTTAGTGAGACAGGTGCCGTGAAAAAAGACATCACGGTAGGTGCCATCACGAATATTGGTATTGGCTTAATAATCGATTTAGGGATTTTGGGGACTTTGGACTTGTCGCATAAAGGGTGTGTGAGTATTGGCAACACTGGGCCGAGTCAATGCTAAGCCGCGAGAGTTCGCTTTTTATTAAGCTTTACTATAAATATCGTCCGTAACCAATTGATACAGATAACATTAATGAATCGGATGCTGATTACTGAGGCTCTAGTTGGCAGTATCGTTCTTATTCAGCAATTACCTAATCGCAAATGTTTTGTAGGACTTAATTGAGATTTAGTTCAAGAGACCATTGATTCTGTAGGTCATGAATATAATCCAGCTTCGCTACTTCGGTAGAGATAATAAGAGACCTTTACCCCCGTGATTAAAAGAATAGTCTTGTATAAATTCCTGGCCTATTTGAGAAAGTCCTATAATTTCACTTGTATTTTCATCAATATCTAAAAGACTATTCCTGGCTTCTCCCAACCGGGCGATGATTTCCCAGACTCCGATAATTTTTGTTTGCTCGAACTCTTCTATCACAGCGGGCGCGTGATCGACGGACCTTGTCCAATAAAAATATCCCAACTCTTAAGGGAAGCCACAATAACAACCAATTACCTCTGTCCCATTTAATGGGTCTTTATCTGAATTAAAGACCTCCGCATAAGCGAAGGAGAGTAATATCCTCTCCTTATGTAACACTAAAACTTGATGGATTTCTTCGTCCAATATCTCAGCACTTGTCGAAGGTGAGGAGTTGTAATCTAAGTCTCAATGCAGCATGGCACATTTTGTGCTCCATATTGGCGGCTCAAACATTGCCTATAATATGTTTGATTGCTTGCAGCCATTCGAATTTGTCCTGCTGATATCTTGCTGCGTCGATATTTTCTTTCCTGAGAAGAGGTGTCAGGTCTTGATTCATCATCGTTTCTAGTTCGGGCCTTGAAAGCTTTGCAGACAGCCAGGTAGCTTGTTCATCATCTATTCCAAACTCGCTATATTTTTCGATAAGCCCTAGGGCTAAAATATAATTTTCTAAGTAATCATCCTTGATCGACTGGAAGTATTCGATAAAGGTTTTGATTTGCAGGTTGCAATTGTGCGCCCAAACCGCAGTGAGTCGTAAAACATTAAGTTCCAAAGTAGCGTAATCTTCCTCAGGCAGAGCGTTACTGCATACCTTGGCCACAACCACTTTTATCCAACTGAAGGCTCCAAAGGTGTCGTATCGGTCCTTAGCACTGTCATTTGATATGCCGGACAGATCTTCCAAGTTATAACGCATTGATCCGATCTCATTGATGAAATCGGGTGCGTGGAAATCGAGTCGAGGTTGATTATTACCTTGTGCCTCCCCGGAGATGTGACGTCGAGTAATCTCCCATACATCGGCTAGAATACTTGTTGATTCACTCATAACTGTACTCGCATTTCGGTTAGGTGTGCTTTCGATGAAGTAACTAATTCGGTTAAAAAAACCTTTCGCCATGTTAGCATGATGACATGGTTATTAACTTCACAAATCTACAATTAGCTGCAAAAGCCGCAATCCAGACTTGGGCTCTTAAGGAAGAAGAAATATCAAGGCAGACCATGACTGTCATAAGGATAAACGAAACGTTCCTTCAGAGTTGGTTGGGATACTGGATGTTGGCTCGGTCCAACCCAAGATCCCTTCGGGCGCCCCTTGCTGAGGGTTTGAATGATAAAGTCAGACCCACCTTGATAGATTCAGTTGTGCCTGACTTGCCCTCTCAAATACCCATTTTGGCCAAGATGCTCCACGAGGCAGGTGCGACCCGCGGTTTACAGACTAGTCTTGTTTCTAAGTTTGCCTTTTGTCTTAGACCGGAAATTATTGTTCCATACGACCAGCATGCGAAGCGTGCCTTGAAAATAGTCTACGAAACTCAAATCACTGATCATGACTATGAAACATACTATGGATTGTTTTCGCGACTAAAAGATTCGGTTTCGGAAGAATTAGATGCTTCAGGAATCGAAAAAATGCTTGAGGAGTACTGGGCTCCAAAGATGAGCAAAAAGTTATTCCGAGCTAGGACGGCAGATAAATTTTTAATGTTGTTAGGGGGTTTCTCGGCTGACGCCATGCAAAGAGATGTAGAAAAATACTTTTAGTAAAAGCTTTTTCATTTCGTTTTTTGATGCCATTGGAAGTATTTGATTTGAACCGTCTGTATTTGGGCTACATCGGTACCTTAGTACTTTTCAATCCAACCAAGTGTTTCTTTGATCATCTGATTTCTGGGAAGAGGCCAGTGACCGGAATCGTAAAAGACCAATTTCTTATCATCCGGCGACGCCCCAAGATCATTAAAAAATCTTTCAACCATTGCTCGTGGGATTAGGTAATCCTGGTTGCCATTTAACATAAGGATTGGCGTCGTAATTCTCGGTACGTGATTGTGTCCGTCAGATACTGGAGGCACCGAATATCCTGTACCTGCGCCAACCCACAGTATTGC
>JAYZES010000003.1:0-6253 GCA_036337195.1 Pseudomonadota bacterium | reverse complement strand
TCATGGTGCCAATGATGTTTATGTTCTGATTCATGGTGTTCATCTTCGTCATGGTGCTAATGATCTTTATGATATGATTCATGGTGCTCTGATGATTGATCGCCGTGATGGGTTTCATCTGAGTGAATAGCCTCGATTGTCTCCAGGCTGACAAAAAGCGCATTATCTACGGGGGTTCCTGACTTCTCGAGAATTCCAACTATTGTAAGAGGGAGCTGATCATGATGTGTGAAGCTGGTATCGGCCATACCGTGACTAACTATTAGGGAGTCTCCAAGGTCATAGTCAAGCTGAGAGGCCACGCTTGCCCCAAGCACTACCTGTGTATGATTCTCGAAATTTTCCCCATCGCGAAATACCAAGGGCTGCTTGCTACCAAACCGATATCGCTCAAAAAAATCCTTAGTAGTGCCAACTACACGAAAGTTTCTATGCGAGTCGCCAAGAGAGATAGGAACTAGCCAAGAGACTTCCTCCTGAGCACCGATTTCTTCAACGGTTTCCCAATCAATATTTGCAGTTGCATTTCCAATACGAAATACCGATAACAAAAGTAGATTGATGTCACCGGTTTTTGCACCAACGATTAGATCAACTCCAGAAACCGTACTGGCAAAGCTGGATCTTGCTTCTTGCCGCACATGTTCAACCCCGAGAAGTACAAAAACACTTAACCCCACGGCTAGTATAGTGAGAAGGACGCCCCCACTTCTGAAGCGCAAGCTATGGAAGGCTACCTTAAGTAATGCAGAAAATCGGCCCATTAGGTGGGTACACCAATCTGGTTAAGCTCACTGAGCTCTATACGATTTGAAAAATATTTACCGATGTCACTATCGTGGCTTACGAAGACCATCGCACAGTTATTTTCTGCGAGAACTTCGAGTAGCAGAGTGAGGAAGGAGTCTCGGTTTGCTTTATCAAGCGCGGAAGTAGGTTCATCCACTAGTAAAAGCGCTGGATAATTTATTAACGCTCGAACAATAGCGACCCTCTGCTGTTGACCTACACTAAGATCAACGGATTTTCGTTCAAACAACTCTGCTTTTAAATTGACACGACTGAGTAATTCGGTCGCTCGCTGTCTTACGGATGAGCCTTCGGTCTCACCGAACTTTGCCGCGAGGAGAATATTATCCATTACAGAGAGATAAGGGATTAGATTGAACTGCTGAAATACGACTCCTATATTTAGGGCCCTGAACCGATCTCTCTCATGATTACTCAAATTTGAGATCGTTGTTCCAAGTACTCTCACCTCACCCATTGTTGGCACCTGAAGCCCGGCTAATAGCGTTAGCAGAGACGATTTACCGCTGCCTGAAGCACCTTGTAGGAAAACCTGCTTTCCTCGATCAACCTGCCAGGACTTTATTCTTAATATCGGGCCAGTTTCCGCATCAAATTGGAAAGCCAGATCGCTTATACTAAGAGCAGGGTCTTCATTCACCATATCGATTGGTACACATTGTCACTAAAAACAAGCTGAATGAATGATACAATAAAATTTTACCAGCAGCATACTATGACACTAAATATTCACTTTCTTCCTTATTTTATTGCAGTGATTTTTCTCACGATGTCTCATTATTCTAGTGCAGAGCTTGAGATCATATCCTGGCAGGATCTTGCGCCTGAGTACGACGGCTCCATAGGGCTTGATGACGTCCCCTGGGGAGAGCGTGTGCGACCAGAGATGAATGAGAAAATTGTTAGAATACCGGGTTTCATAGTTCCTCTAGACTTCGAACAACGGCAAAGCGTAACCCGCTTTCTTTTAGTTCCCTATTTTGACGCATGCATCCATGAACCTCCACCACCGCCAAACCAAACGATATATGCGGAATTTGAGCCTGGCTATAACCTTGAATCCTTTTGGCAGCCTTTTTGGATAGAGGGCAAAATCTTTGTTAATCGAGTGGAAGAGGATCTCGCGACAGCTCTTTATACGCTGAGTGCGGAAAAGATAGAACTTTACGACTACTAGCACTCCGCATTAGAGAAACCTGAGTTAAGAGCGCAGTAGTCTAAGCTTTGGTCATCGGTCGATGGCAAGTAAATCTAGAAAAGAAATTTTTTGTGCTTCAGTCATCTGAGAAAAGATGGGTACTAACATTTCTGTAACTGGGAGTCCATCATATTCGGGAGAGGGCGCTTGCATGCTAGCGGCGATATTATGGAACCCCTGGCCAACTGTTACGGCGGCGACAATTACTGGAGGCCAATTCATTGATTTTGCACTGCCTCCTTTTTTACCCCATATATCCTTTCTTCCTAGATAATTCATTATGTCTTGATACATAACTTTCTCATCAGCCCCGCGCTGCTTCTGTCCCTCAGAATCGTAAATCGCTCGAGACTGATTACAAATAGCGCCCCAAACGGGAGAGACATGAAAGCCGTCGAGAGCGAGACATTCCTCTGGTGCGCCGTCGCCACCAGAACATACACCGTCTTTAATCATAAAATGGAAAGCAGATAACTTACGGCCTTCTGCTAGCATACGTTCGGGTGGGTAGAGGTAGGTCTCGCTGAACCCCCAGGCAGTCTCAAAAGGAAGATTAGCATCCTGAAGCATCTTGGCGCCTGCCTTTCCACACGCTTCGCACCATTCTGCAGACCCAAATTCACCTACTTTTTCAATATCAGTCATACCGTTTATTCCAGATCCATTCATTGCGCATCTTGTCAGATTAGAGTTTTTGACAGATTCCGTTAAAGAGTGTCTCATATTAGCCTAGCTCTTAGCTATTATTGTTGTTTCTGTAGCTTTAACTCTTGGCGTGTCGTGAATAATTATTAGACTGCGGAGAGAAGGCCTCAAACAAATATTTGCTTCAGCGCTAAGAACATAGCACCTCACCTTGGGAGCATATGATGATAACGAAGACAGTAAAATACTTAAGTGTATCGTGGTTATGGTCGAATGAGTCGACTTAATCAAACTGATTTTATTCATTTAAAAAGAATCGTTGGTGATAGCGATGTCTATTATGCTAAGCGCGGAGCGAGCGTTTTTTTTCTGAATCAATTGCAGGATGACCGATGGTTGAATATTAGAGAGATAGGGAGAGAAGAAGCTTATTACGCTCTAAATAATTGGAATGAAGCGCAGATTATTAAGCTCTATCATGTTGATTCACTCGCGTGGGGAAATGATATCCTCGATGGGGCAGATAAAAAAGGAGTTCATGTGTTCCAAAGTTTGTTAAATAGCAATCTTTTTGCCCTGTTTGGAGAAGACCTAGTGGTTGAGGACCCTGCTACGGCAGAATTTACAGAACTCACCTGGAGCTCCCAGAACTTTGTCGACTAAGGGCGCATTTTGGCTTGCGCAAATGAGAAAGCGCCCGCACATACTAAGATTTAATCCTGAGCAGTGGCGTGGAAATGTTCTAGGTCACCTCGGTAAAACTGCGGCGCAAGCACCCAACATCGATAAACTGGTTGGTTTAGAAGCCATGTCTTTTAAAACAGAGGTACGCTCTTGAGGGGATTTCAACCGACCGAATAAGATCGATCTGGCAATCTAGGATATCGCATGGACATCCAGCTTGTTGAAGGAACAACTTACTGAGCCATCAAGTAATTCGGTCTCGTCAAGTCGGAGGCTGTCCTCTTCCATCTTCAGTAACTGCTGATACTCTTTTGGAATTTTCTTCATAGCGTTTTTAAGAACCCTGTTTAGATCAGGAGTACCGTATTTTTCGTTTACCATCGCCTCGATTTGGCCTTCGGTTAGATCGCGCATAATTTCTCGGATGTAGCAGCGTGAAAATTCATCATCCTGGAGAATTTTAACCTGTAGGGAGCGCTGCGCGTTTGCCCATTTTTCATATTCTGGATAGAGCAACATCTGATAATCTGTTGGTTTCTCTTTTGCTTTTGCACCTTCGTTTTCTTTACTCTCGGCAAGATATTTTTCAATTTCATGATCTGCGAGGCCTTTTTTCTTAAGGGCTTCTCGAAGTTTCAAGTTATCAGCCCCACCATCTTCTTTTTGCGATGACATTTTTTCAAAGGTGTTGATATCCGGCACAATAACGGGATTGATAGCTACCTCGAACTCGAGGGTAACTTTATATTTATTAGTCTTATTCATCATTGTGCTCCAATTATATCGCTAATCCAAAATCTCGATAGTTCCAGCATCACCATCTACCAGGATTCGCTGTCCGCTTTTTAGACGCTGCGTTACATTACCGAGGCCAAGAACTGCCGGTATACCAAATTCGCGGGCGACGATAGAGCCGTGTGCGAGAATACTTCCTATATCAGTAACCAAAGCAATCGCATGAGAAAAAAGCTGTGTCCATGCTGGGGTGGTCATCGGACATACGAGAATTGTATTTGGTTTCATATTATCAAAATCCGAAGGGGACATTATAACGCTTACCTCACCCTCTATTCGGCCAGGGCTAACAGCAAATCCACTCATCTGATTGCTTGTTGGCGAGTTCAACTTTTGTGTCGCGGCAGCGTTATCGTGTTGATCAATTGGAATGGCTCCTGGGGGATGTATCCGTTTTCTTGCTTCACGTAGTTCACGAGCTTTAGCAGCTACTTTCGCTAGTTCAGGCACCGATTTCCCGGCCGCCCGAGCTTCAATCGCTCTATCAATAGACTCGCTTCGCAGGAAGTAGATATCATCAGGAAAATTGAAAGTCCCAATTTTTACCATGCGTTTACCAAGTTCATTTGCCATACCTCGCAGCACTGGCCACGCTCCACCTAGCCAGAAAACGACTTCCTCCCTAAACGGATAGAAGTATCGAGCCTTCCAAAGATGCCAGCGGAATTGCCAAAGCTGTTCCTCACTCAAGACTTCTCTTATTTCTCGCATTGCCGCTTTTCGTTTTTTGTTCACCTCTGTTTGCTGAACTAGCGGATTATAATCTTTATCCTGCACCTGTGATTTTAGTGCAACCATAATGGGAAGTGTGTCTTCAGCTGCAGTAGGCTCCGCGAAATCTAGAGAGTAAATTTGATGTCCGTAAATATCGTTATACTTATTTATTGCCTCGATTATTGGCGTCGCCATTGGGTGGTGGCGTAATGTCTCGAGTAATCGGGGCGCTGGAGTTAACGAGACTAACTCCATTAGAGCGTTATCTGCCTGAATAAGTTTTGCTATTTCCCAGATATCCATCTGCGCTTGCATAGTTCGAGAGTGAAAACCAGAGAGAAACATACCACTGGTAAAATTGTGATTCGGAGCAGCTGATTTGAGAAATGCTTGCAGTTGTTCATCGGTCACTTTGGCTGTTGCAAATACCTTGGATGATTCTTCCCAGTAGTATCCATCCTCATTGGCTAGAGCTCGAATACCATTAAACAACTCTTCGTCGGTAGCCAATGCCAAATCGATCATTTCATATTCCTGGATGACAGATTTATACTCGGGTAACCATTCGTTTTGCCAGAACCCACTGAGTTTAGTCCACCATTCTGTTTGGCCTTTTATGTCATACTCTTTTAGGACCTTTGGATCGACTCCTTCGACAGGCTTGAAGTCTCGACGTTGATAGGCGTACCCGTTTACTGTTACGTGCACATTTCCGTTGGTCATATCCTCAATCTTATAGGGTGACCCTGAGCGGGAAAGGCTACGATTCATCCCTTCCTGGAGCGCTATTTCCAGGTAGAGCTCATCAAACAGTGGGGATAGCGGTTCTGGCATATTCTCGACAATTTGTCGACGGAGGAGGGTTGCTCCAGGAGAGGGTGGTTCCCACTTCAAATTTTTTAGTGGGGCAGGGGGAAGATTGGTAATCGGCCTTGATTGCAGCAAGTAAAGCACATCGTCCTTAAGTGCCCATTCGATGTCCTGTGGGACGTCACCGAAATGGTGTTCGGATTTGAGAGCAAGATCTACTAAATCGGATAGTTGTCCCTCATCCAATGCTGGGATATCACGCTTTTTTTTGGGCACTTCGTGCAAAAGTACTCCATCTTCCTGGTCAGAAACAATCATCTGCTCTTTGCTGCCAATCAGTGTCTCTTTCATTTTGTGTTGCTTTCGGTCAAAGACATAGGTATCTGGAGTAACTTGACCGCTCACGATCGCTTCGCCTAATCCAAAGCTCGCATTTATAATGATATCTTCACGATTTCCAGTTGTCGGATTAGCAGTAAACAGAATACCTGATACGTCTGACGTTACCATGACCTGAACGACTACTGCCATCGCCACCTCATCATGCGGGATTCCCATACGATCTCTATAACTAATAGCACGAGGGGTCCACAAAGA
>JAYZES010000002.1:0-79296 GCA_036337195.1 Pseudomonadota bacterium | reverse complement strand
AACGAATCAGATCGCTCCTCCAACGCCAAATGGGGAGTGGTACGACCGTCGTAACCGATCGCCGTTTGAAATGGAAGATGAATCGCACGAACTGCAGCTTGTGTCTAACTTCGATGGTAAATTGAATTTTATTGCCGGGGTGTACCAGCACGAGGGTTTTAATCTCTGGGCTGTGTCAAGAGACAACTTTGCCTGGGATCCTGTGGGATATGGGAATACCTTCGCAGCATGTACGGCAGCAGGATTTGAGGGTTCTTCCTCAGACTGGGGTGGAGACGCCACTTACTGTACAGGCGACCCGAGTGGAGATGTTCTAAACATTGATCCAAACGATCATGTTACTCAGAACTACTTTGGTACCGACTCCATTTTGGAAGCAGAAGCTTATTACGCTCATTTTACCTATGATATGAACGAGCAATGGACTTTCTCAGCCGGTGCACGGCACACGGAAGACACTAAGTATCGTAATGTACAGTTCATCTATTGGCAGAAAAACGACGTTACTTATATGGGAGGCACCCCGTTTACTACGGTTTATGAGGCTGTCGAAAAGCCAACAAGCGCTAACGACCTAGACGCCGAGCCCAAAGTATCATGGGACGCAGTTATCTGGTCAGTAGACGCAGAATATCGTCCAACGAACGATTACATGATCTACGGGCGTATATCAACCGGATACCGCGCAGGTGGTTTTAACGACTCCAGTGCTTATAATCCTCCTATTAAAGAAGAGCATCTTGTGAATTATGAGGGTGGCGTTAAAGGATTGTTTATGGATCAAAGGCTGAACATGCAGTTCTCAGCATTTTTCCAAGATTTCCAAGATCGTCAACAAGTAGCTGAGATGGATGCGGGATTGCCAGTGTGTAACCCTGGACAGACTACTCAATGTCTGTCGCCAACAGCCGAGAGTCCTTTGCAGGAGTTCACCACAAACATCCCAGACTCCGAAATCTATGGTTTCGAAATACAGGGTGATTACTACGTTACCCCTCAATTCAAGGTGGGTGGTTACTACACCTTCTTGGAATCATCTTTGGGTACGTTCTCAGCAACGACTCTGGGAGACCCGAACCCGCTGGTTGGATCCCATACCTACCTGGATCAGGAATCTGGGGAGATGAGAACTACAGCTTACAATCTCCCAAGAGATTGGACGGGTAGCAGGTTACCTCAGCAGCCTAAGCATAAGTGGGCCATCACTGCCGCTTATGAAACTACTTTCGATTCAATTCCTGGGTCATTTAATTTCTCAGGATGGTTGAACTATACTGGTGAAAGATACCCGTTGGTTCGTAACATCGAATCGCAAATAATGGCAGCATACAACCGCGTTGATGTCAGAGCCACTTGGACTTCACCTGAAGAGAACTTAACTATTTCGGGTTTCGTCCAAAACTTGATGGATGAGACCGGTTTGGTTGCTTATATCCCTAACGGGGCAGGTACCAATCCGCTCTACGTTCCAAAGGGCACGCTAACTGACCCGAGAAGGGTGGGCGTGATCGTTAACTGGAGCCTATAGTTTAGGAACTGTGAGATTGGTGGTCATTCCACTAGTCTGGTTTTAAGAAAAACCCTCCTTACGGAGGGTTTTTTTTGGGGTGGGGAGTTTGCTCCCGTGCGATAGGTTTGAGCCACAGCAGATGGTTTTCTTTTAAGAATCCATCGCTTGAATTACAGGGGAGGGAGTGTGATGCTCAGTGTTCTAAAACCTCGTCGCAACTCGGGAGCGGTATTTCACGATGCAACTTAAAAGCCTAGCAAAACTGCGTAAAGAAAAAACTGGACGAAAATCCTCTTGGGATACTAGTGGCCGAAATAGTGATTATTGGGTAATCCCGCCAGGGGAGTCAGCAGTACTTGGGGAAATTGAAGGCCCCGGCTGTATCACCCATTTATGGATGACTCAGCAAAATAATTATAGAGAATGTTTACTGAAGTTTACCTGGGATGGTGCGGACTCACCCTCGATTCTATGTCCATTAGGCGATTTCTTTGGTCTCGGGCATAGTATGGTGAATTCCTACCAGTCGTTACTTTTCACCGCTTCGACCAAGCATAACAATACTTTCAATAATGGCTGCGCACTCAACTGCTATCTGCCAATGCCTTTTACGAAGCACGCAAAGATGGAATTAATAAATCAAAGTAATGAACCACATAAACAATATTTTTATATTGACTATGAGTTGTACGACTCGCTTCCGGATAATTTTGCTTATGCCCATGCGGAATTCAGAAGAGCTAATCCTTTCGATGGTTGGGGTTCAAAAGTAGAAGTAAACTCGCCAGAAGCAAACATTGTGAATAAGGGTCGAGACGCCTGGGATAAGAACTATGTAATTTTGGAAACGAAAGGTCGGGGCCACTACATCGGTTGTAATATTAGTGTGACGAACCTTACTGGTACATGGTGGGGCGAGGGAGACGATATGATTTGGGTTGATGGTTACAAGTGGCCTCCCGATTTACACGGTACAGGAAGTGAGGACTATTTGAACCAAGCCTGGGAAATGCAAGATAATGCATATTCGCGCAATGGCTCCTCAATCTTCGAGCACAATACGCATGGCTACCAGACTAGTTATGTTCACCACCTGGAAAATCCCATTCACTTCTGCAACGAAATTAAGGTGACGATTGAGCATGGCCACGGTAATCACCTTTGCAATGAAATGAGTAGCGTTGCCTACTGGTACTGCCAAGCGCCAACCGGGATTATAGAACCTCCGACGGTAGATGATAGATTACCGATACAGAAAGACGAAAAAAATGATTGGGTGAGGTGAGAGACAATTGCCTTTCTTTCAAGTTCTAGGGTAAGGCAGCCCCATCGAAGAGCTCTTTGGCGAACCTGAACGCATCTTCTCCGACTTCGATTCCAATCAATCTTCCGGGAATATCGTCGGCTGGGGGGTGCAACCCACCCCATATCCTTGATAACCCGCACTGGTCTGCGGCATCTCGATAAGTTGCCCACTGTAAAGTCATATCGACGCTCGGCCCGTCTTCAAAAACGAGGAACTCGTCTTTGCTTATTTCGAACTCGCTCATTCCTCCTGGGAAGAACGGATCTCCAGTAATCGCGGTTAGCACTTCTGCAGCAGCTCTCGAATATGTAGAGTGTCCAGAGACGTATCCTGCGAAGGGTGGGGTTACGAAGGTTGGCCGTTGATACGGCCACCAGTCCTCAGCGAGGATCCATTGCACTCCCGCAACGTCAGCATTCGGATCTTCAATGAAGTCAGGCCCTTGCCAAGCCCTAAACTTAATTTTTCCGACATGTTCATCTCTAAATCCAGATACTGAATCATCGGCCTCAACGAGTTCAATTAGCCCATCGTAAAGAGGCATTCCGTCAGGGTTATAAGAGGCGGCATTCGGATCTGTGCTTTGCCCGAGAGCGGCTAAAGCTCTCAAGGCTGAAATGGGTCGTATATAGTCATACCAACCTTTGATACCCCACGCCGTTATAGCGGCATCGTGCATGGCGCCACCCAGGGTAAAATAGGACTTAACATCCCATTCAAGATCGTCCAACACTGGCCCTGAGCCAGCAAAACGCTTCAGCAAAAGTGGATGATCATTAACCTCGTTAAGAATGACAAACCAATGCCCAGGTGGTGTTTCAGATTCGGGGCCGTCGGCCCAGAATTCGGCTAATACCCGGGTGTAGTCGCCCCGTGGAACGATCTGGGGCTCATAGGCTGTACCTGTCGCGGGGTTTACCTCATACCCCTGACTACTGTCGCCACCCTCAACTATGTCATAAAAAGTAGGATAGCCTTGGGGTGAGGTTGGGTAGGATGAGATATTACCAAGTGATGCAGGTGATATGTCCATCATGATGCCGTCTGCGGGATCAAGATGCGACGACCATGCAGCAACAACGGCAAAACTCCAGTGGAAGTCTTCTGCGGATTCGCTTCCGAAAGTGGGTGGTTCCCCTGGATCGTGGTAAACCCAGTAATCGAACCCGTCTCTTGTGTTAATGGTGAGATCTTCTTGGGCTAGGGCGAATGGTAGGACCGAACCCCATTCCGCTCCTAGAAATTCTGGTCGATTCACCTCAGTGTTATTAATGATGGTACCCGGTGCTTGCACAGCTGGATTACCTGCTTGATCCCGGAACTCGATTAGGTGCAGGGGTTGCCAACGATTCAAGTCTGAGATTAAAGGGTTTCCTGATATTTCGGGACGTAGTTCTCGATTCACGGGTTCGTAGTGTTGGTTCGTGTAAAAATTTGCTTCGTTTGATCCGTCGACGAGACCCAGATTTATGTAACATTCCGCAATAAAATTACCGAGTGCTGCGGCAGAGCCATCACTGTAATCGGTTGAGGTATTATCGATATCGTAATCAAAAAAGCCCATCAATGCTTCAGCATCGAGAGCTATGTTTTGTGCTCCTGGAGAGTTGAGGAATCTATGTCTAATTAGGCGATATGAGGCATAACTAATCGCTTCTGCTCGGGCAGATGCATGATCAAGGGGCGAATTTATGTTGGTAAATTCACAATTGATTATACTGGAGTCTCCCAACAGCCAGGGCTGTTCCAGTTGACCAAAAGCAGTCCAAGAATCGTACATGGCCGAAGAAATATGGAAAAGGTTTCTCGCGTGAACGACGGGCCTTGCAAAATCGTTTCTAATCGCCTGCAGTAATACTTCGTTCCACCGACGTGCGACCGATACATCGGCTTCCGGGGCCACTCCGGGTAAGAAGTTAGCCCTAATATTGACCGGATTTGTGTTAGGTACTGTGAAGGTTGTGTTGGGGTCGTTGCGATTGGCAAACGTGCCACCATCTTGACTGGACCAATGAGAGAAGTAGTAATTCGTCTCGGGGTTGCCAGCAGCTATATTCACTACACTTCCTGCGCTAACGAGCTCCGTCCCTGAACCGTTTGCTACTTCAAGACGAATGTTAGCGTTATCGGTACTGTTAGATATGCTTGGGGACTGTGCGCTACCGCCACCCCCTCCACAACCGATGAGCGCCCCTAACACGATCAAAATTGCAGGGAATTTAATAATCATTGCATCTTTTATTTGGGTAAGCCCCCTTCCGGCGAATATACGATTAGTAGTGCAAATTTGGTTTACTCTGTGCAATATTACTACACAAACGCTATCTTGTACGTAAGGCTATTGCACGTAATGTTTCAGATTCGTTCCATGTGCCACAGATTAATTGTCTTGCTGCCCGTTGCACTTTTGGCTCTTGGGTGCGGAGGCGGTGGCGGTGGGGCTGTATTATCAGAACCCCCCTCGGTAGGTATGGTACCTCAAGATAATCCAGCTCCTAGGGAAGATACTATCCTCTTCACAAGGGTAAATGATTCAGGTTTAAGCAGATCTTATTCGACGGCTGCGAGGAGAGACGAGAAAACACCTTTCCTGAGTGGAGGGCTTGCCGCGGCTGACCTTGATCAAGATGGCTTCGTGGATGTCATTGTTGTTGGGGGTAATAGCGAGCCAAATCATTTCTACTTTAATGAAGAGGGAGTCTTCGTAGAGTCTGGAGGTAACCTTGGCATTAATGTGACTAATTGGGGCAGTGGCCCTGCATTTGGTGATATTGATGGCGACGGAGACTTGGATCTTTTTATCGGGGCTGTAGTGGGTGATCCCGTATATCTTTTTGAAAACAGGGAAGGTGTGTTTATTGATATTACGGCTTCAGCGGGTATTGTGTTAAACGCCGACAACACTATGTCTGGGACCTTCTACGACTATGATGGAGATGGTTTTCTTGATCTCTTTCTTACCCATTGGGATGTCGGACGTTATTCCGGCCAGGATACTGAGACGGTTTGGCGTAATAACGGCGATTTGACTTTTACGAATACGAGTATTGAAACAGGCATTGCAGCTGATCTGATCGAGGGCACCACCGATTGGACTTTTACCCCTAATTTCAGCGATATCGATGGCGATGGTGATGGCGATCTGCTGATGGCCTCGGATTACGGGGAGAGTCAAATTTATCGAAATAATGATGACGGTACGTTTACCCGAATTACGAATCGCGATGTTATTGTTGATCAAAACGGGATGGGTGCAGCGGTGGGTGACTTCGATAATGATGGAGATATGGATTGGTTTGTAACCTCTATCCATAATCTCGAACTTACTGGAGAAGAAAACGATATAGCCCGAACCCTATTCGGTAATCGTTTATACCGCAATGATGGGAATGGTATTTTCTCAGATATCTCTAATGGTACCGGTATAGCCAATGGCGGTTGGGGTTGGGGGGCTTGTACAGCAGACTTTGATAATGACGGGTTACTAGATATTTTCCATGTTAATGGATGGATAGATAGTGCGCTTGGCGATTTTACTGCGGACCGAATTAGATTTTATCATGCGACAGGGAATGCTGAATTTGTCGATCGCTCAGCGGTTGTAGGTCTCGACGATCTTGGGCAAGGTAGAGGTGTCGCGTGTTTCGATATAGAGCGAGATGGAGATCTTGATATTATAATTTCCAACAACTCCGAAGAACATTTAGTGCTGTATCGGAATGATTCTGAAAACGATAACCACTACCTGAGTATTCGCCTTGTCGGACCCGGTGCGGCCAGTCATGGTACCGGATCGCACATCGCTATAACCACGCTCAGTGGTGGGAGACAAGTTCGCGAGATGGGTGGTAAGAATAATTATGTATCTCACAATCCTTATGAGGTTCATTTTGGGTTAGCGGATCAGACGCAGGTTGATGTTACAGTTACTTGGTCTGATGGTTTGGTTTCAATGCAAACCGTGCAAGCAGATCAGCAAATAACGATTACTCACCCATCAAAACAATGATCCCCAGCGAGCATAAATTGCCAGAGTCAAAATAGTAGTCATTTAAATTGTGCTTGACAAAAAAAATATTTCAATGACACTTCCCGAGCAGTTTTCATCGTATGAAGAATTACGTGTTCCGATTCAATTCCGAAATTTCTCGAGGTAATACATCTGTAATAGCTTTGTGCTTGCTGCTTGGTTTAGTGCAAGTTGCCAGTGTCTGGCATGGCGTTAAGCACGGTGACTTATTATCTAACCTTGGGCATGAGCACTATCATCATGAGCATGGTGAGAAGCTCCCAATCTTCGCATTACGGTCGGAACATGTTGGCCATCACCTGCCTGACACAGTCCAAGAACATCCTGATTGCACTCTCTGCTCGCTACATGCGGGAGAGGCAGAATATATTGTCGCGATCGAAAGGGATTATCAGTTAGGGGTTAGTCACCCGTTAAAATCTTCATCATCCTTATTACTCAGTACCAACAGTAACCATCAGAATGCCCGAGCGCCTCCTATAAGCTGAAGAACTATCATCCATTGGTAGGTAAATATTACCTACGAAAGAAATCAGTTTATTTTCGAGGATTTGTTACATGAAACGTTACAATATCGGTCCAGTAGTTTCTCTGCTGGCGCTCTTTATGTCAGCTACCACTCATTCTAGTAGTGCTGAAGAAACCCTAGTTATAGAAGAAATTGTTGTCTCGGCAGCTTTTGAGAAATCCCAGGAAGATCTCGCCTTGCCAACTACAGTAGTCAAAGCTGATGAGCTGCGTAACAAAGCAGCAGCTTCCTTGGGTGAAGCATTATCAGAAGAGATTGGAATATCGCTTGCTTCCTACGGCACCAGTGTCGGTCATCCTGTGATTCGAGGTCAAACGGGTAATCGCGTTAGCGTATTACAGAATGGAGCAACGGTAACCGATGTCGCCAATCAAAGTCCAGATCATGTAGAGGCGGTTGAGCCGCTTACTGCAGATAGAGTGGAGGTTCTGCGTGGGCCTTCTACTTTACTATATGGTGGAGGAGCAGTCGCGGGAGTTATCAATGTCATTGATGGACGCATACCTGAAACAATTCCAGAGAAACCTCGCTTGATGATCCAACAATCGAATAACAGTGGCAATAGTGGGGATAACACAGCGATACGCATCGATGCTGGTTTTGATCGTTTTGCCTTCCATATTAATGGCTACAGACGTAAAAATAAAAATGTTGATATCAAGGGCTTTGCGATTGATGAGCTCGCGGTTGCTGCACGTGAAGAATTATTCCATGGCGATGATCACGATGACCATGATGACGATCACGATGACCATGATGACGATCACGATGACCATGATGACGATCACGATGACCATGATGATCACGGTGATGAGGAAATAGAAAATACCTTTGGGTATCTGAATAACTCGGATGGGGAAGCTAATGGTGGCACTTTTGGTTTCTCCTTTGTCGGTGACAATGGCTTTTTTGGAGTTTCAGCGAGCCGATCAGAAAAAAGTTATGGACTTCCTGCAGGAACTCACGCGCATCATGAGGAAGAAGGGCACCATGATGACCACGATGATGATCATGGTGATGACCACGACGACGATCATGGTGATGATCATGACGACGATCATGGTGATGATCACGACGACGATCATGACGATGACCACGATGATGATCATGGTGATGACCACGATGACGATCATGACGACGACCACGGAGACGGCCATGCAGAGCACGGCCATGGCGGACATGAGGGGTTAGAGTACGTGCGTATCGATATGATAATGGATCGTTATGATGTCCGCGCAGGATTGAACTTTGACGAGGGATGGATGCAGAGTTTGCGTGCATCACTTGCGTTTACCGATTACACGCACGACGAAGTAGAATACTTCGAAGATGGTGACAGCCACGTGGGTACAACCTATGTCAATGAAGGTTTTGAAGGGAGAGTTTCTTTAAAACGAAGATCGACGGGTGCTTGGGCCGGTGTATATGGTTTGCAACTTTCTGAGGCTGAGTTTAGCGCGGTAGGAGAAGAGGCGTTTATTCCGCTGAGTGATATTTCAAGCATAGGCTTGTTCGGCGTTGAGCGATATGAGGATGGAAGTCTATCTGCAGAAGTTGGCTTTCGAATCGAAGTAGGTGAGGTGGCGACGGGAAGCTGTGTTTCTGAAGAGAACACCCTCAGCTTCAGTGGTAACGTGCTTTATGCCCTTTCAGAAAGCTCCAATGTCGGCTTTGTTGTCTCCCGGTCTCAAAGATCCCCTTCCGTAGAGGAATTGTATTCCAACATTTCGCATGTCTCCTGTGAGAGGGACCCTAGTGATGATCGTTTGGTTCTTCATGCGGCGACGGGCTTGTTTGAAATTGGTGATGCCAACTTATCGAGCGAGACTGCTAGTAATATTGAATTTACTTATCGTTTAAGTTCAGAATTACTTGATGGTGAATTTTCCGCCTATCATAACCAGATTGATGATTACATCACGTTGGCACTCAGCAGTGAAACGATGGCGCAATGGATGGCTATGGATGCGACCTTTACAGGTATTGAAGCGGAACTAGCTCTCCGTCTTACAGAGCAAGAGAACTTTGCTTTAACCGGCGTTATTTTTGGCGATGCAGTTCGCGCTGAGTTTGATGCAGGAGGCAATGTTCCCCGTATACCGGCTTCTAAAGCAGGGGTTAGATTGGAAATGCTGAGCGATGACTGGTCAATTAACGTCAGCGCAACCCGTTTTATGGAACAGGACAACGTAGGTAATTTTGAGCTTCCTACAGATGCTTACACGGCGGTATCGTTTAATGCCGAGCATAGCTGGCCCATGGCGAAAGGCATTTACTTAAACCTTTTTGCTCGCGGGGATAATTTGCTTGATGAGGAAGTTCGTCATCACGGTTCGTTTACGAAGAACTATGCTCCGGGTGCAGGAAGGAGTGTTAAAATTGGACTCCGAGTGAATTATTAAAACTCGGCCTTTATCGATCTTGGTTGCGTCGCCTGGAGGATCAAAAAACGTGTGTGTTGTCCTTCGGGCGAACCTTGAGCATGGTTTCGTTTTCACGTACAAGGCTGCGAAGATATTCGGGGTCCTCGCTTTTCTTAAAGACTTCTGGGGGTAGTCGCCCCTTGAAGTCTTGAAAGGGGAGCATGTACGGCCGACAGTGCTGACCTAGCATTGTGACCCGTAATCCAGGAGTGGTTTTCCGGTATGAGCCATGCCATAGGCCACCTTGAAACATAACTAAAGAGCCAGCGGCTGCCTCGACAGGGATTGCTCTTGGAAGTGCCTCACCCAACTCAGGAAATCTTTTTTCGTGGTGGCTTCCTGGAACATACGCCAAAGCTCCGTCTTCTCGAGTATAGTTCGTCAGGCACCAATTCATGTTTGCGATGTGTGGCTTCTCTGGATTCCACGGCGCGGGCACCACATTCTGATCAACATGAAACCCGGTGGTTTCCTCTTGATCCCAGCTACTCGGTGTTTGCCATTTGATCCAAGCATCACTGACAGCAAGACGATGGTCTTGACCAAGCATATGCGTCATCAGCGCTTTCTTAACGGGATGAGTTAGCACTTTTTCAAAGACTTGG
This sequence comes from Pseudomonadota bacterium, assembly GCA_036337195.1. GTDB lineage: Bacteria > Pseudomonadota > Gammaproteobacteria > Pseudomonadales > Azotimanducaceae > UBA7455. The sequence continues at coordinate 68,893 of JAYZES010000002.1, read as the reverse complement.
TCCTCATAGATCATATGTTGCAAGATTATGTGTCCTATCTCACTAGGGCGACCGGGCAGTGGACCGGAAGGGCCCGCATCTAGGTCAAACCTGATGCCGGTACGGGCCTCGCCCACCCTTAAAATTGCATCTCGTAATTGTTCGAACCAGCTATCATCGAGCTTTAGCGTAGATTGCGGTACCACAGTGAGACCAACTTCATCTAACTCTGTAATATGTGACGCGAGGTCGTATTCTTCTATTATTTCGCTGAGATCAATTTCATCTTTGTTTAGCATCTTGTCTCCAAAAATCAGTGGTCCCAGGAATTGGGTTGCTCTAGAGTCGGGCGTCTCTCATCGAACTCATGGTAGTACATCACTCCCAGCAACAGGCCGTAGGTTCGCTTCGGATGAATAAAACCGGTCGATACTGCATTGGGAGACTCTTGCCAGCCCCCGCCGGTTTTCAATACGCGTTCTCTTATTATGGGTAAGTCATCGGTGTGAACTGATGCCATGTATATGCCACCGATATTCCCTGTATTAGAGAGGAATCTGCCTACCGCTTTTTCATTCTCGTACGGAGTTAGGTACTCTAAGCTATCCAGACTTGCTCCTTTTCGAGCATCAAACCAGGTTATGGCGCCGTGATAACCCCAGACTTTGCTTGTATAGCGCTGAGTCAACTTGTTTTGTGTTGAAAATAGTTCGTTATAAAAACTCAAACCTTCATCGAGGTCGGGGATGGCATAAGTGATTTGCCAAATATTGTCTATAAGACCGACTTTTCCCCGATTCTTCATTGGACTAAGGATTACGCCTGTCCCCCTAAAGTCTTCCGGGTAAATAATAAAGCGATCCCGTTGCTGAGTTACTTTAATTCCCGCTCGTTCGATTTTTTCTGCCAGTAAAGCAGGCTGTTTTAGGGCAAAGCCACCCGCAAATATTCCGCGCTGGCCACTTGAAATGAAGTTAGCAACGGGTCCGGGTCCGTTGGGTTCGTAAAGTTCCAATTGATCATAACCCCACTGCAGCGTCACACGTCGGGCGTTCGCCGTTACATCTTCCGAGTCGTCTACAACAACACTATCAAAAATAGTATTCAGACTGATCGCTGCCTCGTCCGCATCTCTCACAGCTAGTGCTAATCGATCTGTTCGCTCTAACACTGGTCCTTTACGTCTAAGCTTTCTTATTACCAATAATGCAGGACGAGAGGGAAAAAACCAAATATCAAACTTACTGTCTCGCTATACCTCGCAGAAGAAATTGCTTACTAAGGAACGTTTTAATTTCGGGGAATAATTTGTCTTGCCAGTCCTTGGCGTTAGTCACGTTTTGACCCGACATTTTGGATAGCCTCGCGTGTGGCAGCTTCTGACATAGCCACTCACCAGTCTCTTTTGGATGAATTGAGTCATCTCCAGGAATGATTAATACCGGTTTATCGATTTTCCCAATCATGTTTTCCGTAAGTCCTACGAATGTTTGAGCATTTTTCGACAGCGAGCCCCATTTTTCTAGCATGAAAGTAAACTTCTCAGGATCTAGGGTGAATAATCGCTCATGGTTTGATGGATTCGCTTCGATACTTCGAGCCAGCCAAGCTAAAGTTTTATCGGATTGCTCGGCAGCCCCCAGTTTTACCTTACTATATGCTTTTGTGGACATTTCTAGCATACCTTTCATGCCCTTTAACCGGGCTTCGCGAGCAAGTCTGAGCCAAGTGATTTGATTGAGATGTTTGATTATGTTTTTACGCATCGAGAATGGCTTGATAGCAAGTATCGATAAAATTTCATTTGGATAGAGATACGCCATCATAAGTGATAGCCCGCATCCTGCTGATCCCCCACCTATCATTGCTGGTGCAAAGTCTAGCTTATGGATTAGGTCATAAAGGTCATTGGCATCGGCAGTAACCGGATCCCCAGTTTGGCTGAGGTAAATATCCGAGGACCCAGCACTATTGCGGCGGTCCCATAACAAAACTTTAAAGTACTGGGCTAGGTATTCGACTAGGATTCCCCCACAACCTACTCCCGGTTCTCGACCGCCTGCATTCCATATCAAGTTTGGGCCAGAACCAATTATTTCATAAGTAATATTGTTGCCGTCAATCGGAATTGTCGGCATTCATTTGCTCGCTCAGCATCTGTTGGACTCGAAGTAGCCCTGACATTTCTTGAGCATTGCTCATATCGAACAGTTCGCTTTTTCTCTCCAAAAGGTCTTCATATGTAACGTCAGCAGAAAAATTCAGTGGTTCATTAATATAGGTCGCACTGCAGGCGAATTTACCGTTGCCTGCATGGACTGTTTTGTTGGTAGGAGCATCCTCGTCACAAAGTAATAGAACGGCCGGACTCACTAGCTTTGGGTGCCGCATCGGATCTGGATTATCAGGATTTACTTGAGCACCAGGGATTGTTGCTATTAGCCGTGTTTCAGCGTCTGGCGCGAGGGTATTGACGCGAATATTTTTAGATAGCCCCTCGATAGCAAGCACGTTCATAAGCCCTAACATTCCCATTTTCGCAGCACCATAATTAGCTTGTCCAAAGTTACCAAAAATTCCGGAGGTAGAACTTGTGAACAAAATTCGGCCATAAGTTTTCCTCCACATTATATCCCAGGCTGCCTTGGTAACATAAGAAGTGCCATTTAAGTGGACATTCATGACTATATCCCAATCACCCATGTCCATATTTTTGAAGCTTTTGTCACGCAAAATACCAGCGTTGTTTACCAATATGTCCAATGTTCCATACGTATTCACTGCATCGTCAACTATCGATTGTGCCCCTTTCTTATCGGCGACCGATGCTTTGTTCGCTATGGCCTCGCCACCGAACGAACGAATTTCATCCACTACTAAGTCGGCCATGTCACTTTTGCCTCTGCCATCATCAGATCCACCCAGATCATTAACAACTACTTTCGCTCCGCGTTTCGCAAACTCAATCGCATGTGCTTTCCCTAGACCGCCGCCAGCTCCAGTCACTACCACAACCTTATCCTTAAAACTTCCCATCTTGATTACCATTTCCAATGTTCGATAGACAGGAGATTACTATCGCCAATTAAAGAAGTGAAGTCGTGCTGCTTATGCTGCTAAACTTGGGGAATGCCGGCTGTTGCTGGCTAAATTGGTTGATCGTGCTTACAGAGGATATATGTATGGTCCATGAAACAATTATTCGCGGAGGGAAGGTGATCGATGGAACTGGGCAACCATCGAAAAGGTTAGACATCGCAATTGATGACGGACGGATCAGTCGAATTGGCGACCTTTCGGAAGAAACTGCTGGTGAGACAATAGATGCAAGTGGAAAAATTGTCACACCGGGCTTTGTCGATCTGCATACGCATATTGATGCTCAAGCTGGTTGGGATCCCAATATGACACCGAGTTCTTACCATGGCGTTACCACCGCAGTCATGGGTAATTGTGGTTGTTCTTTTGCACCCGTACGCAAGGAAAATAATCGTTTCTTGGCTGAGATGATGGAAGCGGTAGAAGATATTGCAACTGATGCGATACTCGATGGTTTGCCTTGGAATTGGAATAGTTTCGGTGAGTACTTAGATACCATGGAAAGCTTCAATCCGGGAATAAACATGGTTGGCATTGCTGGCCATTCTACAATTCGCTATGACGTGATGGGTGAGAAGGGTTGCAATGAGGGGGTGCAAGCGGATGAACGCGAGTTGGCGAAGATTGTTAAGCATGTTGAACAATCGATAGAAGAGGGCGCAGTAGGAGTATCAATTTCACGTTTCATGAACCACAAACTTTTAGATGGTCGGATGATCCCAGGAACATTTTCTGATCACAGGGAAATTCGGGCAATACAAGAGGCTGTCGTTAAAACTGGTGGCCCCGGAACCCTTTTTCAGGCCGTCCTCGATTTCGCAGGACGTCGTGATGGAGAGAAAGAAATACTGCGAACAGGGGCAGATTTAGGGTGTCACGTGGTATTTTCAAACGGGATAAGAAAAAATGTTGATGATGGGGGTGTATCCGGCTGGGCGGAGTTCCTCGAGCTCAATAATGAGGACGGTAAGAAAATGTCTTCTTGTGTGCACACACGACCGAGCGGCTCTTTTTTTGGTTTAGCGCAAACGGTCTTTCACCCGACTCAAACGGAACTGAAACCAAATTGGGAGGCTGTGATGTCGCTCGCATCTATTCCTGAAAGAGTTGAGGCGATGAAGCAACCTGGTATGCGTGAGAAACTTATTTCAGAGGGAAAAGAGATGGACCAGTTTCTAAGTTTTGCGCACTTGCTTCATCCCATGGGAATGGATGATTATCCGAGTTGGGACATTGATAATCAAAATACACTTACGGGTATTGCCGAAGCTGCTGGTAAGCATCCAATAGAAGTTTACGTGGATCGTTTGATCGAGTCTGAGGGAAGGGAATTATGGAATCTTTGGGCCTTTGGCAGTTCATTGAAACAGCAATGGGAGCTTATGCGTTTGCCTCAAGTCATTCCAATGTTGGGGGATGCGGGTGCCCATGTGGGTTTGTTTACGGATGCTGACTCTCCCACTTTCCTCCTAAGTGAGCTAGCCAGAGACCGCGGTGTCTTCTCTCTCGAGGAAGCAGTGCATCGAATAACAGGTCAGTCTGCGCAGGTTATTCGCTTGAGGGAGCGGGGCGAAATCCGCGAAGGCTGGCATGCTGATATCAATATTATTGACTATGAGAATCTCAAATGCTGTCATCCGGAATATTTACGTGACTTACCTCATAACGTTGGTCGTATCGTTACCAAAAGCGAAGGGTATGATGCAACACTGGTTGCTGGCAAAGTGCTGATCGCAAAGGGAAAGTTCACTGGAGATAGGAGAGGGAAGGTAATTCGTGACTTTGGTTGAGGATAACCGGTCAGGCACCTAGCGTCGAATCGGCATCGCGGCGCCAACACGCTTTCTCCAAGCATGGAGCTCTGAGAGTAAAGACTTCGCCCTCTCGGGTTCACGTTTCGCGAGATCGATTTGCTCGCCAGGATCATCCTGAAGGTTGAATAGCTGGACTGATCCGTTTTCAAAATATTCGAGGAGTTTATACGATCCGAATCGAATAGCCCCGCCGGGACTTTGTTGCCCATGATTAGAGTAGTGTGGGAAATGCCAGAACAGCGGTCTTGATTCTACTGGCTCACCCTTTACGGCATTCGCAAAACTTATCCCGTCAAGATGTTGTTTGGGTATAGCGGGTAGGTCTGTCATCTCCAGTAAGGTAGGATATAAGTCTGCGCTGATAACCGGTAAGTTGCTACTCTCGCCTTGCATACCTTTTTTTGGCCAATAGATGATCAAGGGAACCCGAATACCGCCCTCATAGAGCCAACCCTTACCTCCTCGCAAGGGCAGATTTGATGTGGCGTAAATTGTATCGACTGGTACATCATAACCCTTCTTGCTCTTACCATTCGACATGCCGCCATTATCCGAGTAAAAAACGATTATAGTGTTCTCTGAACCGTCGTTCTCTTCTAATGTTTTTAATATTCGCCCCAGGCTGTTATCAACGCTTTCTACCATTGCGGCAAATTCAATATTATCCTGGTGTTGTTTTATCTTGACGGTGCGTTCGCTCAAATTACCATGGCCAGTATGCGTAGGCTCCCTTATCAATGCATTCAGTTGTTTTCTAGTCATTGGAGTTAGATCATCAGGGTTTCCCTCGAGAATAAAAGCGGGGGTGGTCTTTGGTTTTGAGGACGAAAGCTTTCTTCTATATTTCGCAACTAGATCTGCCCTCCCCTGAATCGGGTCATGAACGGCGAAATGAGAGATGAAAAGAAAGTAAGGTTTTTCCGACGGTCGATCAATAAAGTTAATTGCAAGTTCTGTAAGCCGATCAGTCAAGTACTTGTCATCTCTTCCCTCTATAGTAAGCCCATCCATACTATAGGGGGGGTGATAGCCCCCTCTTGGACAGCAGCCGCTTTCTTTAGGCACCTGGAAGTCAAACCCCTGATTAGCTGGGCCAAATTCGCCATTACCAAGATGCCATTTACCAACGATAGCAGTACGATAGCCATTGGCTTTGAAAGCCTCTGCAATTGTAGTTTCATCGAGAGATAGTGCTGCTGCCTTGGGGGCAGTGATGATGGCTTCATTATCCATTGCAGGACGTCCGGGTAACCATTCCGTCAGTTTTAATCGTGCGGGAGATTTTCCAGTGAGAATGCTTGCTCGAGTCGGTGAGCAAACATGACTGGCTGCATAGGCATCGGTAAAACGAACGCCCTTGTCGGCTAACGCATCAATGTTTGGGGTTTCATAGAAATCACTTCCGTAAACACCCAGATCACTCCAGCCCATGTCGTCTACCAAAAAAAGAATAACATTAGGATTATGTGTACTACCGGCAAATGATGTTTGCATCACGGAAAGGTAAAAACTGATCAGAAGTAAGCCTGTTTTCATACATAATTTTCCTGAGATCCAAAAGATACCATGTTTACCTGTTTCATAAGGTTGCCTAGTTCACTTACTTAATAGACGTTACACTGCTAATAATCTAACACTATTTTTATTGGAGTGTAGGAGCGGACCTGACATTTGAGTTCCGATTACTCAGTAGGAGGAAGTAAATGAGACCAAACATCATTGTCATATTAACAGATCAGCAGCGCGCTGATACTCTTGGTTGCTATGGTAATCCCACTGTCCGCACACCTAATCTCGACGCCCTAGCGGAAGATGGTGTTTGTTTTGAGAGAGCCTACTGCTCAGCACCGCTGTGTACACCAGCCCGAGTATCAATTCAAACCGGCGCCTACCCTCATAGACACGGAATCGTTGATCTGTGGGGCGAGGTCCCTAACGAACAAACCGGACCCGTCCCAGGTTGGCACCACCCTTCGGAGGATGTAATGCCTTGGCTGGGCCATTATTTTCGAGATTGTGGTTATGAGACAGCATATATTGGTAAGTGGCATTGTATGACAGGGGCAAATCGAAGAGGCTTTGAGGATTATATAATCAGAATTGGTTCCTACGATACTGATATCGATGCTGAGGACCAGAACGATTGGTTGCAATATTCCCTTTCAAAGGGTTATGAGATTTCAAAAGGAAAACAAAACGGCGCTGACCATGTTATCAAGGACTTAAACTATGGCGTATCTTTGTATGCGGAGAGCGACTTTCCGGCGACCTTCGCGTTTCGCAAAGCAATAGATTTTATTAAGCAGGAGCACGAGAAGCCGTTTATTCTTTTTCTATCAGAGACTTCGCCCCATCAGCCTTTTGCACCGCCTGCACCATATGACGAAATGTACGACCCTTCAGAAATCATACTTTCCGAAAACGTGGAGCATTATGCGTCACCAAAACGGTTTATTGAATTACGGGGCCATCCGGCAACTTTTCGTCAGTACCGGGAAGCGAGTCAAGATCAATTAAAATCTGCGTGGGCGCACTATTTAGGCATGGTGACGCACCTTGATGATCTCGTTGGTACCTTGGTCGAGGCATTATCTTCGTCAAAACTAAAAGACAATACTATGCTTATATATTCAAGCGATCATGGAGAGATGGGGGGGTCCCATCGATTGCAGGACAAGGGTGCTTTTATGTATGAGGAAGTGATGAAAGTGCCACTCCTTGTTCACTGGCCAGGGAAGGTAACAAACGCAAGGTATAAGACACCCGTCAGTCAAGTATCGCTGCTGCCAACCTTGCTTGAATTAGCTGATATACCATCTCGAAGTGAAATGGACATGCCTTCTCTTGCGGAAAGTTTTATGGGTCAGAAAACGCCAAGGAAACAACCGATCTTCGGCGAGTATAATCGTTTTTATGGTCAGTTGTATCCAGTACGAATGGTTGTTGATGGTGTATGGAAGTACGTACATTATTTTGGGCCGGAAGGTGAGCTTTTTGATTTAAGTAACGACCCGGGGGAGATGAATAACTTAGTCAATAGCTCAAGCCATGAAGATGAGCTGGGACGGATGCAGTTATTACTTGCTGATTGGATGCGAAAAAGTGGTGATGTATTTGAAATGGAAAAACGCTTTCAACTCTAAATAATATACTTTAAGGAGAATACCAAATGGGAGATGTGTAAGCACGTTCTTGCGTGATCATTTCGGTCTCATCGGGTAAATCGGTGAGTCGGTAGTAGTTGGCATCGTAGGCGGTCCATCTGGGGGTAGGTATTTCCAGTACACGCAGATAATAGAAAGAGGGTTCGTCCTTCTTGAAATTAGGATCAGTCCATACTACGGATAATTTTGGGGCGCCAATACTATTTGAATAAGAGGCATTCTTGACGTCTACAGTACTTAATAATTTGGGAACTTCGCCATCCGCTGTTTCAGAGCGGCCATCAGACAAGGCGACATTGTAAATTTTTTCGTGTAGCTGACCATTACTATCTCTCCATCCTTTTATTACTTGTACTCTATCGAGGTTAGCCCCGTCGGCTTCTTTCACTGCCTGGATGAGAAAGCTTGGAGATAGGTTTTCCGGAGCGAGAGAAAGATCACCTCCCATAGGCACTCCTTTTGAATAACCTATTTGCGCTAGGTTTGGGTGAAACAAATCCTCAGATACATAGTTCCATCCGCCAAAAAAGCGTACGGTAATTCTTGGTCCGGTAGACGCGTAGACCTCTCGCCGGAGTAATGCATCAAAGATAGCTGCCCTAGTGTTCGCAGTTGCCCATACTGCGGCGTAACCAGAGGCGGCGCGATCCATACCCGTAATGCGGGTGCGATATGGGCTTGCCTCAGCGAGCGCTGTGCTACCCCAATAATTATCCTCTCTTGCGGTAGAAAGGGAATTATGCGCATCGGTGCTACCGATTACACCGAATTTAAAAGGATTAACCCCCAGCTTAGCATGCTGATTTAGTCCTTCCTTTAGAGCTGGCCGTGCATAGGATTTTGCTTCCCTTAGCGTGGCTCCTCCTTTTTTGGACCAAATATGCGTTTCGTAGTCGGCAAAATCGTCCGTGGGTGACACGAGAGGGTGCGTTTCCCCATCGCCTTTCCTTTGAGTGATTTCGACTATGGGTTCCCAGCGAGAGCGCTCGGTCGCGTAATCTTGTGTGAAGACTTCACCCTTTAAGGTTTTGGTTTGGAATGTAAAACCACCACTCAGGTTTGAATTGTGGGGGATCGCTAAAACTTGTCCTCCAGTTTTTTCCTCATAGTCCTTTAAATACTTCCAAAGATCCTGAGGGTCGCTACTGTCAAAACGCGAGTATGGAAGTACCTGACTAGTTACCTTTTTACCTCCTCGAAAAAGTACATTTCTATGGTTCATCCTCGATTTCGCGCCCGCAATGGGCACTGTTGCACTCCATTCAAAACCGATGAAAGTGGTGAAGGTACCAGGATCATTATGTCGTTCAGCATTCGCGATCACTTCTCCCCAAATACTCTGTTGAAATTCTTTGGTGAGAGCGTAGTCAGCATGTCTCGCTCCAGAGGCGGCCGATAGCAGCCTGCGTCTTTGCAGAAAGTTCTCTAGAGAACGGACTCGAAGAATTTCGCTTACTGGGGGAAGCTCTGTGACTCTTTTAGACCAATACTCACGCGCCTCAGTTTCTGGGAGTGATCCACCGCCGATAGCGAGTTGGGGTAATACTCCGAGATTTTCGGCGTGATCCGATACCATGAGAAAATCTAGTGGCCTTCTGAGCCTGACCTCTTGCCCGCTGCTTGATATCACTGTTTCTCCTTTCGCGAAGCGATACGCGTCGTCTGGAGTCAGTCGATTCCCATTGTGGAAAGCGTCATGTGAAAACGTACTATGAAGATGAGTATCACCCCAGAGGACCGCTGTTGGATAGTTTCTTTCAACAAAGGGCGAGTAGTTTTTTTTTGGCGATCCTAAGACGGCGTTAATGCTGACGGAGGCAAATATGAAGATTGAAACAGTGAAACTTATTATTTTCGTGCTCATGACCATAACCACCTTAAGGAGTCGGCAAAAATTGCCCCACCATGTCTTAAACTATGAGCACCCTCTCCAAAGATAAACCTATAGTCGTAGCCTGAGAACTCGAGCGCGGATGCCATATCTTTATTGGCAATAGCCCAGTTCCCGTAAAGTATATTTAAGTCATGATTTCCGGATTGTAGCAATATCTTGATCGGCTTCTCTTCTGAACTCCTTACGAGGTAAGGATAATTATGACCGCCTCGGATGTTCGTGAATGAACCGCAATGTGATAGCACGCGACCAAAACTATTTGGAGAATGCCATGCAGCGTTAAAAGCACATATCCCTCCACTCGACATACCACAAATGAGACGCCTTTCAGGATCCTTATGCACTTCGTATCCAAGATAACTTTCTACTAGAGGGAGTATTTCCTCGTTGATGAAGTTAACGAATGTGGGCGTCATTGAGTCATATTCGAAGCTTCGCTCTTTCCCTGGATTAACGAAAACACCCACTGTCGGCGGTATATCCTTTGACTGTATGAGATTGTCCATAACCTGTGCTGCGCGAACTGATCCATTGGGATCAACATACATTGCTCCATCATTAAAAAATGCGAGTGAGGGAGACTCAGTTATTGGGTTTGTTCTCGGTGGAGTGTAAATGTAAATATCACGAGATGAGTTTGGATAGATATTGCTACTTGACCAATCTTTGATATGAAATACCTCGCCTTTCGGCAACCCCTGCTTCGGATAGGCTTCTGCGCAGGGATGATATTGTCGATCACCTTCCGGTTCTGTCCAAGATTTTCCCTTCGGGGTTGTTGCGCTTATACTCTTCGAAGATGGCTTGTGAAGGCCAAGCGCTTCGTGGGTCTTCGAATCTATCGGCATTGAACCAGCTCCTTAATAATTAGTGCTGCGTAGTATACAAATTTCAATAGTACTTCGCTGTGATGGAATTTATCTGGGGCAGCTAATGATTCGAGTTTGTATAATAAGCCCCGGCGAACTGAGCGAATGCGAAGAATTATGGAAAAAGAAGATCAGTTTATTGGATGCTTATTGGGCTGTGCAATCGGCGATGCACTAGGTGCGCCGATTGAAAATTGGTCTCGAGAAAAAATCTTGGCACTTGACAATCTGACGAGCTATTTTAGGGAGTGTCATCACAAAAAAACGAGAGAAAAGCCATTTCCTTTGGGTCAATGCACTGACGATACCCAGCTTACCATCGCAGTTGTTAAAGGCATTTTGAGTAGTGGTGATGTTCATGGCGGCGCTATCGCTTCTGAATTTGTAAAATTATGGCAATCAGGCGAAATTGTTGGCCAGGGTAAGGTTGCAGATAATGCGGTCAAAAGGTTGATTGAGGGCGTTCCTTGGGACGAAGCGGCTTTAGCAAATGATAAGCCTTGGAATGGGGCAGCTATGCGTATCGCACCAGTTGGGCTGTGGGATCATGAACAAGCTAAAAATCTCGAAGATGATGTTTTCAAAGCAAGTGTAATCACTCATCGGCATCCCAGAGCAATTTCGGGGGCACTTGCTATAGGAGCTGCTGTTGCCTTTGTCGTTTCACAAACGAAGTTTTCAGTCGAAGAGTTTGTAGATTCAGTTGCGAACACGGTTATGAAACAAGATGAGGATCTCGCCGAACATATTCTTTTGATTAAGAAATGGGTGTCTCTTTCGGATACAGAGGTTCTTGCAGCTATTGATTCTATAATGTTGGAAGATTCTCGCTTAAGTCTTAAAGAGCATAATTGGTTTGGAATTCCGGTAAGTACTGAGCCAACCGTTTTGATGGCCCTTTATGCGTTTATAAAGTCACCCAATAACTATTTAGAAACTGTAGACTGTGCTCTGCGCGCGGGTGGAGATGTTGACACTACGGCAGCAATTGCTGGTTCCATAAGTGGTGCCTTTAATGGGGTGTCCGCACTTCCTATCGGTTTAGCCGAAAAAGTTATGTACAGTAGCGAAATTCATTCTCTAGGCAAGCGTTTGTATCAAGCATGGGAAGCCCGTTAAGTGAGTTGGTTGGTAATAAAACAGGTTTAGCTGTAATGGTTGCATGCAATAAGTCGGCTACTTTGGATGCAGTGTGGGGTCACTTCGGAACATTATTAATGTGGAATCACGACTACGATCGTGAATTTATGTGGAAAACTTCTATGAAGTTGCTGGCTAATGAGGTAGTGCCAAAAAATCTCTCAACAAGGCCAGACTGCGGACTATAAATGCTCTCAGAGGTAGGTTAGAAAACCAAAACCTTCCTTTCATAATTGTTAGGTTTATAGATTAGGCATAAAAAATTCATGTGTTGATTGATTTGAGTATCCCCCAATCTCTGCTGCAGTAAGGCCCTTGTTGGTTAGGGCCGCCTTGACTATACGTTTATTGAACTCGCTTACTTGCTTTGTTAACAGGTAGTCCCGAATTGACATCCATCGGCAATCGGCAATTTCAGCCTCTTGTCGGGTAATATGGTGAGTTAAAGGATGTAACCTACAGACAAAGTAGATATCAGACTTCCCATGCTTGTATCCATGCCAATGTCGAAAGCAAATCAAATATTCAAACTCCGTATCGATACCTGTTTCCTCCTTAACTTCTCTTACTAAGCCTTCAGCAAGGTGCTCACCTTCGAGAAGAGTTCCGCCAGGCAATTTGTAGATGAATGGCGACTTCTCGGAGCCTCGATAACGCTCACTTACAACAAGTAATTCATCTTTTGCATTGATAACAACACCACCAGCTCCAATGTAGTGTGTGGCGTAGGGAGGTATAAATGTATTTTCTTCCAGCTTATTAGTCATCATTAAATAGTTTTCATTGCTGTGATGAAATTCGAATCCCAAGTCGACCGCAAGAGGAATGAGCCTAGATTTGGATATAGGTATCTCAAGCCAAACCGATAAAAATTTCTCTTTTTTCCACTCTTCGAGAGAGTTCTCTAGTTGATTGGTGAAATCTACTGTTTCACTAGGTAGGGAGCTAGGATTAATCAAAACCCCCCCAAAACGGTTAGTTTTGAACTCAAAATAATGTAATGATTTATTGGCCATACTCGAAATTACTCTACTGCAAGAGGGAAAATAGTGCGGAAGGCTGCACCATCATTTTCACCATCCCTTACTCTCTCGAGAAGTTTCCCTGGAGAATATGAACGTTGACTAAAGTTACTAAACATAAATTTTCCTTAGCGCTTCAGTAGATACTTTAGGTAATCAATATTTCCTTGATATCGAGCAGTGACTCTGCTTTCTGGTAGCAATGAGACTTTGCTGAGGGATGGGATGAAAACTTGCTGTTGTCGTGAGGTTATCACCTTGTTTAATCGTCCGTACTAGAGAGGGACATCGCCGCAGATAGTAATCCGCTCGACGATACGACGATTAGGAAAAAAATCTGCTACTGCATAGTGCTGAGTGCAGCGGTTATCCCAAAATGCTACAGAGTTTTTCTGCCAGCGAAACCGGCACTGATATTCGGGTATTGCAGCTTGCTGGTAAAGTTTTGTAAGTAGTTCATCGCTTTCCGTTTTACCCATACCAATAATTTCTCGGGTGAATGCGGCATTTACATACAGACTCTTATTGCCTGTTTTAGGGTGACTGCGCACGATCGGATGCTTCGGGTCCGGACATTGACGACGGAATTCATCACGATCTGATATGCCCGTAGAACGCATGGCGAGATCGATCCATGCTGATGGCCAGCAGTGCAGCGCTTGAGCACCATCAATACGTTCCTTGATCTCATCACTTAGTCCCTCATAAGCCTGTTCCATATCGGCGAATAAGGTATCACCCCCTACTGCGGGAATTTCTAAACCCCTGAGGATAGATCCAAGCGGTGGCTCGAGTTTAAAGGACATATCCGAGTGCCAAAGATTATTATTCGCCCTTCGTTCATCATCTTCTTCGATCCGAACTACTTGAGGATTGCGTTGTGAAACAGGGTGTACTTCTAGTTTGCCAAAAGAGCGGCCAAGCCGCTTTTGATCCTCAATATCGATTTCTTGTTTTCTAAAAAAAAGAACCTTCCATTTCAGCAGTGCATCCTCAAGATCTTTGAGTATTTTTCTACTTAAACGGTCGCTTAGATCTATTCCTGAAATCTCCGCACCGAAGTTTGGGGTCATTGGTACCACTGTGAATTTGGTCTCTTCAACCATTGGGATTCCCCAGTCCTAGACGTATATATTGTTCGTTGGGTGCGTGATGCTCTTGCATGACTGTGATCATTAATTCAATCATTCTGTTCTCGATTACTGGGTTATGGATTAATTCAGTCTGGCTAGGGTCATTCTCAAGGTCGAATAATTTCGTTTCGAAAATATCTGGCGATTGACCCACCGGTCCATGAGATGGGATTTTCATTACGGGACATTTCTTGCTGAAGGGGAGCGGCTCGCTCCAAGTCATTTTTTCTAGTTCTCTGGTAGAGAATGGGCGACGTAGATGCGAAGGCATTAAGGTATAGTGATTCAGAGGATAGTTAGCTGTTTCTGGAGCACGCATATAGGTGTATCTTCCATCAGTGACATTGACGTGACCACCGAACATACCAAATAATGCTGCGTCTCGGTGCGGGGTATCATCTTTTATAACCTCCCGTAATGGTCTGCCTAACATGTCCTTGGGTATTTCTAGACCAAAATACTCAAGGATGGTTGGACCTAGATCAATAGTTTGAGTAAGGCTGGAGCGGCGTTCTCCCCTTACATTTAGACGTGGATCCCAAATAAACAGTGGAATATGAGCAATTTCATTGTACCAGGGCATGCGCATCTTGCCCCACCAGTCATGTTCACCTAGCAGAAACCCATGGTCAGTTACCACCATGAGCATTGTGTCATCCCACATGCTGTGGTCATCCATAAAGTCCATTACTTTACCTAGATAATGGTCACACTGAGTAAGGAGTGCCGCGTACTGGTAACGAAGATATTCTTGGGCATCGGGATCTTCGGTCACTCTTTCATATTTTGGCCACTCGAATTCAGGTCCATTCCATTCAAAGTTATATCGGTCTTTCCACTGCTTTAGAGTGAAGAAAGGTTCATGAGGGTCAAAGGTTTCGATTTGCAGGTACCAATTGTTTTGGTTCCAGTTCGTTTGCAAAAACTCTAATCCTTCTGAAAAGGTTTGTGCCTGAGGGGTTAGATGCTCTTCCTGCATATATTGTTTGTTGACTAGGAATGATCTGGGGAGTCGACCATGATGCTCGGGGACTTCAGGATCAGCGACTTGTCCCTTCCAGCGGTCTCCTTCTTGTCCGCGGACATTTACCCAACTCGAATAACGATGATGATATGTAGCGCCGCCATCTTCCCAATAGTGATAATGATCGGACACTAGATGAGAGTAGATGCCGTTATTTTTCAGTTCCGAAAAAGTAGAATCATCGAAGGGCTCGTGTGGTCCCCAAGAACGATGTAAAAAATTATATCGGCCAGTATGCATCTCTCTCCGCGCTGGCATACAGGGCATACTCCCTACGTAATGATTGTTAAATGTAACAGCACTGTTTGTTAGTCGCTCAAAATTAGGGGTTTGTACCCAATCACAACCATAGTTAGGCAGCATGTGACGGTTTAGCGAGTCATACATCACCATAATTGCTTTCATCGTCTTGTTCCTTGCCTACCTGATTGCTTTCTTATATCACACAATTTCTTAATAAGAACAAAGAAATACACCCTGAAACGTCAAAAGAAAGCTCCTCTGGGTGAATAACTGTTCGCCAATATAACAAAATATTGGCACTCTGATCTGGTCAGGGTAGTATCTTTAATCCCAAACTGGTGGGGCAACTATAACCACATCATGTTTCAAATAGATCAAAACTTGGTATATCGTAAAATCATTGTTCCATTTTTTGTAGGCTCATTGATGGCGAAGTGTTGTGAGTAAATTTATTAGAATTGTTGAGGTCGGTGCACGTGACGGCCTGCAGAACGAATCTAGGCCAATTGATTCTGGAACCAAAGCGAAGTTGGTCGACTTGCTGGCAACTGCTGGGGTTTCCTATATAGAGGCGGGTAGCTTTGTGAGTCCAAAAGCAATACCTCAAATGGCCGGAACTGATAAGGTGTTCGCGTCATTCTCGCGGCGTCCTGAAGTTATATATAGTGCCTTGACACCCAATCTAAGGGGCTATGACTTGGCTCGGGCCGCTGGCGCAGACGAGGTGGCTGTATTTAGTGCTGCTTCTGAAGAATTTAACCAGCGGAATATTAATTGTTCAATCGCTGAAAGTTTGTCTCGTTTTGAGCCTCTTATGGAGAAAGCTATTAGTGATGGTGTCCGAGTAAGGGGTTATATCTCTTGCGTTGTTGGCTGTCCTTACGAGGGTTTAATTGTGCCAGAGCGTGTCCTAGAGGTCGGAAGTGCGCTGCTTGATATGGGCTGCTATGAAATTTCCCTTGGGGATACCATTGGTATCGGAACTCCCGCTCGTTTTGATGAGTTATTAGATTTGTTGATGCAAACCATTCCGGCTTCAAAACTTGCTGTTCACTGTCACGATACGTATGGACAGGCATTAGCAAATATTTATGCCTCTCTGGCTCATGGTATTCGCGTCATTGACAGTTCTGTTGCCGGTCTCGGTGGATGTCCTTATGCAGAGGGTGCGACTGGAAATGTTGCAACAGAGGATGTGGTTTACTTGTTGCACGGGCTTGGCTATGAAACTGGTATTGATATCGATAAATTAATTGATGCAGGTAATTTCATCTCTGCTGCGCTTGAACGAAAAAATAGCTCAAGAGCTGCAAATGCTATTTCAAGTAGGCGGGCTTTTAACTAGTTATTCTAGGTTTGATGGATAGGCCTCTTTCGTTTTTCTTGATTCGACTTTGTTTGATACTCTTTGAGCGCGGAGACTTGAGCATTGCTAGAAAAGTTAGCAAAAGCAACTGCAGAGGCGGGTTCGGAAGGCCTCTCAGCCGCACCTTTATTATATCCTGAGTCACAGCACCATCATTCATAACTACTATGAGCATGTTTACATTGGGCTGCTATATGTTTTCTCGTTCTTCTAAGCGCGTCAGGAAACTGCTTTCGTCCAATAACTTACCGCATCTCGTTAAATTCTCACCTACAAAAGCATCTGCACAGACGTTGTAATGAAGCCTTGGTTTCCAAGTAATGGCAAGCTCTTTCGGTGTCTGAGTGACATCCAGAATTCTTAATTAAGGAGCTATATAATATAAGGGACTAATATGGCTGAGTTTTCGATGAACGTTACAGTTGAAGGTAATGTATCAGATGGTTTTGAGCGGGTCGCCGATGTTTTTGCCGATTTATGGAAAGATATTGAGGTAGGGGCAAGCTGCTGTGTTTTTCACGAGGGCGAAAAGGTTATTGATATTTGGGGCGGCTATATTAATCGAGAGATGACGATTCCTTGGGAGTCAGATACGCTTATTAATGTTTATTCCACAACTAAGGGAATGGCTTCTCTTGCCCTTGCCGTTCTGTTTGATGAGGGGTTAATTGATTACAATGAGAAAGTTACAACTTATTGGCCGGAGTTTGGCGCAGAAGGTAAGCAAAATATCACTGTTGCTCAATTGTTATCTCATCAGGCTGGATTATGTGGCGTTGATCAGAAATTGGTGGTTGAGGACCTCTATGATTTCCCAAAGATGGCCAATCTCTTGGCTGCCCAGAAGCCATTTTGGGAGCCCGGTACTGACGTTGGATATCACGCTATTACTTGGGGCTATTTCCCTGGTGAGTTAATTCGCAGAATAACCGGAAGATCTCTTGGCAGTTATTTTCATGAAAAGGTTTCAGGTCCCTTAGAAGCGGACTTTTTTATCGGTATACCTGAGACAGAAATTAGGCGGTGTGGGGTTTTGATTGGGCCAAACCGGGCACGCACGAACGTAAATATATCCGAGCCATCGACTGGTGCCAAGTTTTACTCCAGTGCTCTTTTAAATCCCTCTATCGCTCCTTACCGCCATGCAAGTAGCAATGATTGGCGTCGTGCAGAGATTGCAGCAGCCAATGGTCAGGCTAATGCTAGGGGTATCGCAACTATTTACGGTGCTTTAGCAAACCAAGGTTGTCTTGACGGTACCCACATTATTTCCTCCGAAGCCATTGCTGCAGCTACTAAAATAGAAGTTGACGGAAAGATTGATAATGTCTTGGGCACGAGGGTCCGCCGCGCTCGTGGTTTTATGCTCAATCACGAGAAAGCTTATGGGCCATATGAAGGCTCTTTCGGCCATGGTGGCGCGGGAGGATCATTGGGATTTGCAGACCCGTTAAATAAGGTTGGATTTGGCTACGCTATGAATCAAATGCAGGCAGGTAGTAGCGTAAAGCCTCGATCTCTAAAGCTCGTGAATAGTTTTTATCAATGCATTGGTCAATGATTATCAATTATCTTATTGAACCTTTTCAAAACGGATTCGATGGTGAGATGTGCCAGCATTTGAAACTACGTACTGTGGTCAAGGAACCCCTTGAAAATAGGCTAATACCAAGACTATTCGATGATGGATAAACAAATCGCATTATCGCTTGTCTACGATTAGCGAAAACTTCCACGATTGATTTATCAATGAAAACTCGAAGATTTAGTGCTTCATTTTCGTTTAGGGAAAAGGGACCTTCTTCCACGTTCTTTGGTTCTATAACGGGGCCAGATTGGCTAGCATCTATTTTGATTATTTTACGTGAGGGCTCATAGGAAATTATTGTTTGTTCGTTTCCATCTGCGGACGTACAAACCTTTACTCCATATTCTGAAGCTCCTTCACTTTCCATCTCGATAGAGAGTTCTATACTATTCGAACCTATATTTTCGATTAACTGTTCTTTATCAGGGTATATGTTTAAGTTATTCCTGCTGAAAGGTCGATAACGCAGCGCTTCTATTTCTTCCGGGACATCTATCAGCATAGTTCCTTCATCGCTGATAGACAATACTCGGGGTAAACTCATCGTTCCTGTCCAGCCCCTTTCCCAGCCTTGTCCCCAATGTACGACATCCATTAGCCATGCCCACATGATTCGCCTTCCCTTGTCATCAATCAAGCTTTCTGGGGCAAAAAAGGAGTTATCATTCCAACTCATCTGCGCGTGGGACTCTGGGTAAAATTGTTCGTCTTTCCACTCACCAATGTAATAACGGCACCCAAGTTTGTGGCTAATACACATCAAGATATCTTTGTTACTTAACTTAAAAAGATCAGCACAGGAAACATCCTCATCCAAGGCTATGCCCTCGACTCCGTGAGCAAAAAGATCCCCTGTATATTTCCAGTCACCTTTAAGGGTTGGGGACTTTGCAATCCCCGGATTTTTTCCACCGAAAATAGCGTAATAGGTACCATCTTCCAGCCAGCCGAAAGGGTCCCATGAGCGATATCTCTCATGATATTTATCACCTGCTTTAGTTTCCGGAGTGATTACTTCTAATTTTTCCCAGTTGTTTAAGTCGTCATCTAGAGCTACTGCCATCGCATTTCCTTTGTCTACCTGGTGATAACAGATAGTGGGTATTCCATCCTTATTAACGAAGCAATTACCGCTATACATTCCTACTAGAAGGGTAGTTGGGTGATGGCGCCAATGGAAAAGATCCGTGCTAGAAATATGACCCCAATGATCTAATTTTTTGCCAAATCGTTGGTCCTGAAAGATATAGAAAAGATGGTATCTGCCTTTCCAGTAGATCGCGCCGTTCGGATCGAAAGGGGCTCCAAACCCTTCAGGAGATACTATGTGGTAGCCAGGCCGGTGAGGATCACTAAGTATTTGTTCCCGGAATCGTCGAGAGGCAAGGGCTGATCGTGCTATCGCTGCCTTATTCATTCTTCCCTCGGAATCTAGTGGGAATGTTTCCCAATCAATTCCTTTTGTATAAACCAGACGCCAAACCCCATCGACCTCCTTCTTTAAGGTATGAGCATAGCTAATGCTGCCGCCCGACGAAATGTGTGTTACTGGCGAGAAAATGGCTTTTTTCCCGTTGATAGTAACTCGAGCTGCGGTGGTATCGATATCTTGAATCGTTTCAGACAATGAGACCCCTTTGCCCCCTGTTTTCTCATCGGTCTGCTTATACTGATACTCTAGACTGTCTTTGGTTGCCCCATGATAGTCCTTCCAGTCTTTCGAATAGAGACTGAGTAAAACCTGAATATCTGATCTTTTTAGGGCATCGCAATGGGCCTGCATAATTTCTAATACCGCCGCCTCTTCCTTTTTCACGTCCAAGGGTAATATCCTTTTCTAAACTGAAATCTTAGTTGAAAGTAACAAGAGCACGGCGCTTCCTAAGTAGTTGTTTGGATGAAATGAGGCAATGCATATCCCGACTCTTTTGGCAGCAAACTCAGGAAGAAACCCAAGTTCCTCAATGCGTTAAGGAGTGCGAGCAGTTGCACCTTTAATTTGCAGCTCATATTCACACAGCTATCTTACTGAGAGCCCATTAATTCATCGAAGGCTATATTCTGATCAACGATTGCGTCGCTCGCAGTCTCGATGATGACATCCAAAATTTTGCCTGGGAAAACATTAGGGGATTGATAAACTTGATCTACTGGAGTCTGACTATCTCTGCCCACCTCAAGCGGTTCATTAGTGAAGTTGTACCGGCGAAATTGAGTTAGCGCACCCTCGCCAGCCTCTCGTTCATTGACAAAGAGCCGCACGAACCCCTCCCGTTTGTCAGTTCGTATTACCTCTACTCTTATCGATAGGCTGCCATCGGGAAGAACTCCAATAGTAGATATTCGATCCAAGTCACCGTAATAATTTGCCGTGTAGTGAAGACGTCTTTGATAAATAAACAGGGACCAGCCGCCAAATTTTCCACCATCGGAAATTATGACTCCATCGTCAATTGCTGATTTTATTAATCGCACTTTAATACGGTGCGATACGCCAAATAGTCGCGGACCCGCTTTAAAGTGATGTGGGATTACTGCATCTTGGTAAAGGGTCCAACATTTTTTTTGTTCTGGCCACCAACCAGAACCATTCATACTGCTCATATCGTCAAGAGGGAGTACCCCATATCGCTCTGCTTCGTGCCACCAAAGTTTTATTAGTTCGTTTAGTTTCTCTGGATGTTGGTCTGCGAGGTTGTCTATTTCCGCCATATCGTCCTCGAGATCATATAGTTCCCACTCCTCGGTCTCAAAGTCGTCACCCTTTCTATGAAATGTTACTGCTTTCCAACCTTCTGACCAGATCGCTCGGTGTCCTGTTGTTTCGAAGTATTGAACCCGTTTTTGAGTACTAGCCTGATTATCGTCCAATGAGCTTGTCATAGAAGTTCCGTGCAGTGGCATTTGCTCGAAACCATTCACATATTCAGGAAGGGACAAACCAATGAGCTCCAGTAAAGTCGGCATTAGATCCACAGCATGATAAAACTGCCGTCGTACTTCCCCTTTGGCCTTTATTCCTTCTGGCCATCGAATAATTAATGGTGCTCGGATTCCTCCCGCATAGGTATTGCCCTTATATCGCTTGAAAGGTGTATTGCCTGCCATCGCCCACCCGAATGGATAAATACTATAGTTCGACGGACCACCTAGATCGTTTAATCGCATCATATTTTCCGTATTAGTAGGCGGATGTCCTCCGCGACTGCGTTGATGGTCATAGCTGCCCAGGGGTCCACCTAAAGAAGCAGCTCCATTATCTGAAAGTGCAATAACAATAGTGTTTTCCCGTTTTCCTAGCGCATCTAGCTGGGCTAGGAGTTTTTCTATCTGTGAATCACAGTGGTCAATAAATCCGGCAAAAACCTCTTGGAATCTTGCGCAAACTTTTTTTTCCTCCGATGTCAGGTCTTTCCAGGCTTGGACACCAGGATTACGGGGAGCAAGTAATTGATTTGAAGGAAGTAAACCGGACGATTTCTGGCGATCTAATATACGCTCTCTAGCAGCATCCCATCCATCATCGAATCGGCCCTTGTATTTATCTGCGAAGTTGCGTGGAACATGGTGCGGTGAATGGCCTGCAGCGAAAGCAGTATAAAGAAAGAAGGGTTTATCTGAATCAGCAGATACCAGTTGACGCAACCATTTACAGGATTCGCTGATGATGCCTTCCGACAGGTGATAGTTTTCCTGAGATGGTGGAGCGATTCTTTCATTACCCAAGATGAGTTCAGGGTTCCACTGGTTGGTTTCGCCTGATAGAAAACCATAGAATCGGTCAAATCCGCTCTGGAGAGGCCAATGGTCGTATGGTCCCGCTGGACTTGTGTCGTCACACGATGCAAGGTGCCATTTTCCGGCTGCTAAATTTTGGTAGCCATGAGGGCGAAGGATTTCTGCTAAATTGGCTGCTTCTTTTGAAATGAATCCGCGAGTATTGGGATAACCGTTGGTGCTTTCGACAACGCGGCCAACACCAACGCTGTGGTGGTTACGACCAGTCAAGAGGCATGCTCGGGTTGTGGAGCAAAGGGGCGTAACATGAAAATTCGCGTAACGTAGTCCCTCGGCGGCGAGGCTATTGATTGCTGGGGTTTCAATGTCCCCTCCATAACAACCAAGTTGGGAGTATCCAACATCGTCTAAAACTATCATTACGATATTGGGCCTCCGTTTCAAGACGCTTTTGCTTTGTAACCACGATGCTAAAGAGCTGTTAGTGGTTTTTTTTATGACACCGTTAAAGTTTCTGTTATGTTCCATGTTTAGCACTTACTTTTTTTCAATTCTCGCAGATGTGTCCTTCGGACGAAACCATTTGTAACCCATAGGAATTAACTTTCTCGTTATAATTGAATACTTCTTAATTCGGCACTGACCATAGACTTTCGTGCTAAAATTGAGAAACCATGGGTTTATGACGAGGTATTTGTGGGACTTAATCTTTATCAAAAAGTATGGAATGACCATTTGGTTCGTCAACTCGATACGGGGCAGTATCAGGTTTTCATGGCGTTACATCTAATTCATGAGGTAACGAGTCCTCAGGCCTTTGGTATGTTAAAGGACAAAAGTCTTAAGGTCGCTTTCCCTGACCGCACTTTCGCCACTGTTGATCACATTATTCCAACGGATAAGCAAGAACGCCCCCTGGCTGATGATATGGCCGAAAAAATGATCCAGGTATTAAGCTCGGCGACCAAAGAAAATGGAATTGAATTTTTTGCTCCTAAGTCTGGAGCTCAGGGTATAGTCCATGTGGTTGGCCCGGAGCTAGGACTCACGCAGCCAGGAATGACAATATGTTGCGGAGATTCACATACATCAACGCATGGTGCATTTGGTTGTATTGCTCTTGGTATTGGTACAAGTCAGGTGAGGGACGTGCTGGCTAGCCAGACTTTGGTTATGGATCCACTAAAAGTACGCCGGATCAATATCCAGGGCACGTTAGCCCTTGGTGTCACCGCCAAGGATGTAACTCTTCATATTATTCGCACCCTAGGTGTTAACGGAGGAGTAGGCTTTGCCTATGAATACGGGGGTTCAGTTATCGACCAGATGTCGATGGAAGAGCGGATGACAGTTTGTAATATGAGCATTGAGGGTGGCGCGCGCTGCGGTTACGTGAATCCCGACCAAACTACATTTGATTATCTAAAGGGTCGAGAGAGAGTCCCAGCCGGAACTGATTTTCTTGCTGCTGTTGAGCGGTGGCGCTCCTATGCGAGTGATTCAGACGCAGATTATGATGATGTTGTGGATATTAGCGCCGAAGATATTAAACCAACTGTTACATGGGGAGTGACACCTGGTCAGGCTGTATCTATAGAAGGTTGCGTTCCGGATCCAAATGATAAGGATGGGCTTGAGAAAACCCTCATAAACGATGCGCTAACATATATGAAACTTTCCGCTAATCAGCCGATAAAAGGGATCAAGATAGATGTTGCCTTCATAGGTAGCTGTACCAATGGGCGGCTAAGTGACTTCCAAAGTGTGGCAGCTGTTATCAGTGGAAAGAAGGTGGCGCCTAACGTTCGTGCGATCGCGGTGCCCGGTTCGGAAAAGGTTGATCGGGAGGCAAGAGAGCTTGGTTTGCATGAAGTTTTTGAGGAGGCGGGTTTCGAATGGCGTTTGCCTGGTTGTTCCATGTGTTTGGCGATGAATCCTGACAAACTTGTGGGTGATGAAGTTTGTGCATCCAGTTCTAATCGCAATTTTATCGGTAGACAGGGTTCTCCAAAAGGAAGAACAATTTTGATGAGCCCCATTATGGTAGCAGCGGCAGCTATCGAAGGGTTTGTTGCAGACGCGAGAGAAGTATTTGATCTTGAAGGAGCTGGCGTATGAGCGGGGTAGCGATACGGAAGATAAACGGGCGAGGAGTTTATGTCGAAGGTAACGATATTGATACAGATCGAATTATTCCAGCTCGCTATTTGACCTGCGTTACTTTTGATGAGTTGGGTCCCGCGCTCTTCTACGATGTTCGTTTTGATGAACATGGTCGATCAAAGGGGCATGTACTAGATTCTCCCGAGCGTGCAGGCGCGGAGATTCTGATTTCTGATAATAACTTTGGTTGTGGTTCCTCCCGAGAGCACGCGCCCCAAGCAATTATGCGTTTCGGCTTTAAGGCTGTCATCGCAGGATCATTCGCAGAGATTTTTCACGGCAACTGTACTACATTAGGGATACCTTGTGTGGTTATGGACGACGACCATCGGTCCGAGCTATCTAAGTTGGTAACCAATGATCCAGCGCTCGATATGATGATTGATATTGAACAGCTCCAAATAATTTGTGGGAACCAAGTATTTCCTATTACGATGAAAGAAAGTGTCCGAGAGGCATTCCTTGATGCAACCTATGACCCATTGGATACTCTCTTAGCCTCTGGAGACAAAGTTAATGCCGTGGCTGAAAAACTTGGTTACCTATGAAAAAAATAGAGATATATGATACGACATTGCGTGACGGTACGCAGGGAGAGGGGGTAAATCTAAGTTTGCAAGACAAGCTTGATATTACTGTAGCCCTTGATGAGCTTGGTGTTGATTTTGTTGAGGGTGGTTGGCCTGGCTCGAACCCCAAGGATGTAGATTTCTTTAATGAAGTAAAAGGTCTTGAGCTTAAATCTCTCAAAGTCAGTGCTTTCGGCTCAACTCATCGAGTCGGGACAGTGCCAGAAGATGATTTTTTTCTCACTAAGTTGATTGAGGCAGATGCGGATCTCACTTGTATTTTTGGAAAATCTTGGGATTTGCACGTGAGAATGATAGGGGCGACCCTCGATCGAAATTTAGAAATGATTAGGGGTTCGATTGAGTACTTGTCAAACAGAACATCGAAGCCAGTATTTTATGATGCAGAACATTTTTTCGATGGGTTCAAGAGTGACCCAATTTATGCAATTGCCACAGTTCAAGCAGCCGTGGATGGCGGTGCAAAGCGCATTATCCTTTGCGATACCAATGGCGGTGTTCTCCCCCACGAGATTGCTGCGGCAATGAAAGAATTGGTAACTTCGATTAAAGGAATCAAACTCGGTATTCATGTGCACAACGACGGCGGGCTAGCGGTTGCTAATACTCTTCGAGCGATTGAAGAAGGTGCCATTCAGGTTCAGGGTTCGATTAATGGTATTGGTGAGAGATGCGGTAATGTCGATTTAACTACTGTTTTAGCAAACCTGGAATTAAAACTCGGTTACCGATGTTTGCCTCAGGGTCAGATCAAGGGGCTTACCAATTTATCAAGGAAGGTTTGGGAATATCTGGGGTTAAATGGTCCTCTTGGCCAACCGTTTGTTGGTCCGTCAGCTTTTGCACATAAAGGTGGGGTGCATGTGAGTGCGGTTCAAAAGAATCCTGAAACCTATGAACACATTAATCCAGACATAGTGGGCAATTCACGAAAAGTACTAATAAGCGAGTTATCGGGAGGTTCTAACCTTCGAGCGAAGCTGGCAAATAGATATCCTGAGCTCGAGGACTCGGGAAAAGTCAGTGCAATATTAGAGGAAATTCAAGACAAGGAGCATAGCGGCTACTCCTTTGAAAATGCGGATGGTAGCTTTAATCTAATTGTTAGAAGGCACTTGGGTCGGTTTAAACCAGTATTTGATCCTATCTACTATCGGATATACGCGCTTAATAATGAAGAATATTCGCTAGCCAAGGGAATTAGCGAGGGCTTAATAGAAGCAGCGGTTAAAGCGCGTATAGATGACAGTACGTTTTTGTGCGCCGCAGAAGGCCATGGTCCAATCGATGCCCTGAACAAGGCACTTCAACAGGCTCTCGTAAATAAATATCCGGTAATCCGCGACTTACATTTGACTGACTACAGCGTGAAAGTTATCAATTCTTCTGAGAAGACGGCCGCGAAGGTAAGGGTTTTAGTTGAGCATAGTTTTGAAGGTGAGAAGTTCGGTACTATTGGAGTCAATACAGACATTATTGAAGCCAGCTGGAATGCCTTAATAGAAGCCTATCATTACGCTTTACTTCAGCACGCGGAGTTTGTTGGTGAACTTCATTCGTAAGAAGAATCGAGGTTGATTGCTGTATGAAAGTAGACAGTAATTTGGCCTTAAGTTGGGGGGAAATACCCAAAGTCATCCGAGAGCTAGAGCTGCTTGGTTATGATGGGGTGAGTACCTCAGAGCTGAGCCATGATCCTTTCTTTCCCTTATTTCTTGCTGCGGAGCACTCAGAGAGGATTGAGTTATACACCAGCATCGCAGTGGCTTTCGCCCGCAGTCCAGCTAATTTGGCCAGCTTAGCCCATGATTTGAATTCATTCTCTGGAGGGCGGTTCATGTTAGGCCTTGGATCGCAGATTAGGGCGCATATCACTAAACGTTTTAGCATGCCGTTTTCCAACAAGCCCGCTCGACAAATGCGGGAGCTGATACAGGCGGTTCGAGCGATATGGCTAAACTGGTATGAGGGGGAAGCGTTACGTTTCGAGGGCGAATACTATGCCCACACGCTCATGACTCCTGCATTTACCCCTAAAGATATCAAATTCGGTATGCCCAGAATTGCTTTGGCTGCGGTAGGGCCTGTTATGACCCAGGTCGCGGGAGAAGTAGCAGATGGGATAATTTTACATTCCTTTACTAATGAGACCTTTATTCGTCAAGTTACGTTGCCCGCGATAGATAAGGGCTTGGCAAAGTCAGGACGAAGTCGGAAGGACTTTGAGGTTATATATTCGCCTTTCATTATCTCTGGTGAGACTGAGGAGATCTTTGAAGAAAATAAGAAGGCCGTAAGGGAGAAAATATCTTTCTATGGGTCTACCCCCGCTTATAAAAATGTTCTTCGGGTGCACGATTGGGGCGATCTCCAAGTGGAATTGAATGAAATGTCCAAGCGTGGTTTATGGGATGAGATGCCAAAATTGATCTCAGATGAGATGCTTAATACTTTTGCCATAATGGATAAGCCAGACAATATTGTTTCCGAAATTAAGAGGCGTTATGGGGATTTTTTAGACCGCACAGATGGTAGCTTCAGCTTCGTAAACTCTGATAGAAGACTAAGTATGGTGGCTGACCTACGCAATTCCCTACCTGAACGAAGATAGGTTGCTTGGAGCGGCATTTTTAGAGTTTTGTTGATAATAGTTCAAAGTCTAAGCTCGGGTAACCATAGCTGGCATAAGTTTTCGAATAATGTTGGAATAACTCGCGCTTAGGGTTAACTCTGTACCCTTTTAACTGCAATGAAGAATGACGTAACGTTATGAAACACTTTAGAACTAGAGGGCCCTATGTCCGATTATAAGCCAATTATCTTTGCTGCTGTCCTGGCTGGGCTAATGATAATTATCTTTGTTGGATACTCTGTGATTCAGCCGGGTGATGACACTGTTGTAATATCGCAGCCAGTTAGTGCAATTGAGCGCGAACCGGAGCAGTTACTAAATGAGGAGCCTGCGTCTGCGCCATCACTCCCCGAAATAAAGTTCCAAAATCGTCCCGAGGACAAAAGAGCCGATTTTTCGGAAATTGATAATTCTAATCCAAGAGAGCCTCAGCTCCCGTCGTTTGTTTTACCGCTTTTGGATGATAGTGATCAACTGATTAGAGACGGCGTAGTGAGTCTTACAAGGAATGAGACCATTAATTTCTGGCTTGCCCCGACGGAGCTAATTCGTAAGTTTGTCGTATTTGTAGATAACATTGCGAATGGGAAGGTATCTAGAGATGTTTTGGAGGTTATCGCGCCAGAAAAACCTTTCTCTGTAACCACGATATCGCAGAAAACGTTTCTGTTGGACCCTCTTTCTTACGAAAGGTACGATGAATTTACGGACGTTTTAACCTCGATAGATGCAAGACGAGCGGCTCAATTTTATGAGTTGTTAGAGCCTTTGTTTCAGGAAGCCTTTGAAGAGCTAGGCTATCCTGAGAAAAATTTTACCTCCATAGTATTTCAGGCAATCGGTCAATTACTTGAAGCTCCCGTAGTAGAGGAACCTATTTTGTTGACTCGGCCGGTTGTGATGTACGAGTTTTTGGACCCCAGTCTAGAGGCATTAAGCGCCTCCCAGAAGCAAATGATACGGTTAGGGCCAGAGAATACCAAAGCTTTACAACTAAAACTCAGCGAGATTGCCCTAGAGTTAAGAACCACATTAAACAACTGATGAGTCGGGACTTACCTTTATCAAGATATACCGTGCTTGATTTGACTGTGGCCAGAGCTGGTCCCACAGCTGTGAGGCTTCTTTCAGATTGGGGAGCCAACGTTATTAGGATCGAGCCGCCATTACAACTGAGTGTCTCCTCGTCTGCCCTATCAAAAGATAGGTATAGTCCTGATTCTCAAAATCTTCATCGCAACAAACGAAGCATTACGATCAATCTCAAGACTCCACAGGGCAAGGCCCTTTTTATGCGTCTAGCTAGCCACGCAGACGTTATTGTTGAGAACTTTCGCTCGGAGGTGAAACATCGCCTTGGCATCGATTATGAATCCGTGAGAAACGCTAATCCATCCATTGTATATGGGAGTATTTCAGGTTTTGGGCAAACCGGTCCCTACCGTGATCGACCAGGAGTAGACCAAGTGGTCCAGGGTACCAGCGGTCTCATGAGTATTACGGGGGAACCTGGAAATGGTCCAATGAGAGTTGGAATCGCCATTAGTGATACTTCTGCGGGTATGTTTCTTGGCCAAGGTATTCTTCTCGCATTGTTGCATCGTGAGCATACTGGCGAGGGCCAATGGGTTCACACCTCGCTACTTGAAGCTATGTTGTCTAAAATCGATTTCCAAGGAGCTCGTTACACCATGAGTGGCGAAGTACCTAACCAGGAGGGGAATTATCACCCTACCAATGCGCCTATGGGTCTGTTTGACACCAGCGACGGGCAAGTCAACCTTGCAGCAAGTTCTCAAAAAATGTTCAAATCTTTTTGTGAGACGATGAACTTGCCCTTATTGCTTAAGGACAAGCGATTTAGTTCCTTTGAGGATAGATTTAGCAATCGTTATGAGCTAAATGAGTTAGTAAATAAAGTAACCCGTAAATATTCTACTGCTCAGGTAATAGAGAAGCTCAATGCAGCAGGATGTCCGTGTGGTCCAATTTACGATATTGGGGAGGCATTTGAAGACATGCAGGCTAAGCATCTCAAAGTAGAAAGACCCGTCTCTCATAAAACCCTAGGCAAATTCAATCTTGTTAGATCTCCAATCAATTTGACCGCTTTTGAGGATCGAGAGGAGTTTGATCGGCCAGGTCCTGAACTAGGTGAACATACAGTAGAAATTCTTGTGGAGATGGGATTTGAAGAAGAGGAAATTAATTCTTTGAAGGAGCAGAATGTAATTTAAGGACGAGTGATCTATGGATTTGAGCACAGAAAAAATGAGAGCTTACTTGGAAGGAGGAATCGGTTGGATCGTGTTTAACAATCCGGCGCGCCACAATGCTGTTTCCCTTGAAATGTGGGAGGCCCTGGCCCTCATACTAGAATCGTTTCATTATGACCCGAGTGTTCGCGTAGTGGTTATGAAGGGTGAAGGATGCAAGGCCTTTGTTTCTGGCGCAGATATCTCAGAGTTTGATTCTAAAAGGAGCAACATTGAACAGAAGCGAGATTATGCTGATGCATCGGGAAAGGCTCAAAAGTGGATAGAAAAGATGGAAAAGCCCTTGATTGCAATGATTCAGGGCTATTGTATCGGTGGTGGTCTAGCGCTCGCTATGAGTGCAGATATTCGGTTTACTACACCCGACTCAAAGTTTGGCATACCTGCGGCAAAACTCGGCCTGGGTTATGAGTATAGTGGACTAAAAACCCTTTGCAATTTGGTTGGTCCTGCGAGGGCAAAGGATATTATGTTCACCGCTAGACTGATGGATTCTGAGGAATCCTATCAAATGGGTCTTGTAAATTTCATTGTGGATAACGACTCGATTGAGAAAACGGTTAAGGAATACGCTGAGATAATCTCCAACAATGCTCCGCTGACTATTGAAGCTGCTAAGGGGGCTATCAACGAGTTTTGTAAGGACCCTGGAGACAGAGACTTGGCTAAGGTGCAGTTGATGATTGATAAATGTTTTGACAGCGAGGATTATAAAGAAGGTCTCCTCGCATTCAAGGAGAAGCGAACTGCTAGGTTTACGGGAGACTAGTACGGACAACCATATTTAAACTCGGTCGCTTGGTAATTCAATAAAAACAGGGCTAGCCTGATCTATCTGTTCTAACGGCCTTCACTAAGTGATTGATTCCAATCTGCAAGCCTAGAAGCCTGTGCCTCGAAAAGTTCTTCGATGTCGCCGTTTATCGATATGCTTAAAATTTGGTCCCCCTGACTTATACTATTTACAACGTCCTGGTCCTCCTCGCTAACTACTTCACCAAAAATAGTATGTGCATCATCAAGGTGGGGCGTGGGTACATGCGTAATAAAAAATTGGCTACCATTTGTGTTTGGGCCAGCATTGGCCATTGAGAGTTTCCCTGGACGGTCGTGTCGAAGAGATTTGTGGAATTCATCCTCAAATGTATAACCTGGCCCGCCAGTACCTGAACCCAACGGACATCCACCTTGGATCATAAAATCACCAATCACTCTATGAAAAGTTAATCCGTCATAAAAATTTTTCAAAGCTAGATTAACGAAGTTGGTAACTGTAACTGGAGCTTCGGTCGGAAAAAACGAAATTTTAATTACACCTTTGACTGTTTCAATCTGAGCAGAAATACTCATTTGATCCCCTAGCGTTTGTCCATATCTACATAGTCTCTCGCAACTGGACCCAGATAAAGTTGTCTTGGCCGCCCAATTTTAAAACCATTGCTGAGCATTTCATCCCAATGCGTAAGCCAGCCTGGCATCCTACCCAATGCGAATAAAACAGTAAACATTTTGACGGGAATGCCTACGGCCTTAAATGTAATTCCAGAGTAAAAATCCACATTAGGGTAAAGTTTACGTTCAATGAAGTAGTCCTGCTCTCTTGCAATCGTCTCCAGCTTTTGAGCTACCTTCAATAGTGGGTCATCAAGGCCGAGTTCGCTGAGCACTGCATTACAGCTTTCCTGCATGACTGTTGCTCTTGGGTCAAAGTTTTTATAAACGCGATGGCCAAAACCCATGAGTCTAAAGGAGTCATTTGGATCTTTTGCCTTGGCAACGTACTGTTCTATTCGGGATTCATGACCGATTTCTGTAAGCATATCTAAAACAGCTTCATTTGCTCCTCCATGAGATGGTCCCCAAAGTGCAGCAATACCTGCTGAAATTGCGGCATACGGGTTTGTTTCAGTGGAGCCGGCGAGTCTAACCGTTGAAGTAGAGGCATTCTGTTCATGGTCTGCGTGCAAAATAAAAATTCTATCCATTGCCTTCGCAAGAGTTGGGCTAACCGCTGCAGGTGCTCCTTTTTTTCCGAAGCACATATTCAGAAAATTTTCTGCGTAATTGAGATCTGGATTCGGAGGAACAAAATCTTCCCCAATAGACTTCTTATAGGTCATAGCCGCTATGGTGGGGATTTTTGCAATTAGATTAAAAGCAGCTTCTTTTCTTTGAACTGCGTTATAGATATCGAACCCTTCGTGATAGCAGGATGCTAATGCCGCTACAGAGGCACAAGTCATCGACATCGGATGGGATTGAGAGTTGAAACCATCGAAAATGTGTTGAAGTTCCTCGTCGATAAACATTCGTTCTTTAATTTCTTGTTCAAAGCCTGCAAATTCTGCCGCTGTTGGCAGCTCTCCATTCAGCAGGAGGTAACATACCTCTAAATGGCTAGACTGCGCGGCCAGCTGTTCTATTGGGTAACCACGATAGAGAAGGACGCCAGCTTCCCCATCAATGAATGTAATAGATGAATCACAACTTGCCGTTGATAGAAAGCCAGGGTCATAAGTGAATATGCCCTCACTGATGAGTCCTCTGACATCAACAACATTTAGCCCCATGGTGGCTTGTAACACGGGTAACTCTGAAGTTTTCCCATCGATAATGATTTGCACTTTTTGGGTCATTGAAATTGCTCCATGACGAACACGCTCTCTCATTTTTCAACACGACGATCACCCGCTCGAGCGTGAACTCGGATCATTACATGTAATCAAAAGCGCCCTTACTTGTAAAGCTCTCCGATAATAATCATCGCCTTTCTTTTGCATTTGTTTTTTTTTCTTAAAAAATCTAAGATGCTTATTTTAATATCACATCCCGAGAACCTTTAGTTTTTTGAACACGCAGAAAAGACCCATTAATGTTGGAATTAGAGACCTCTTAGTTTTCCGCTTTCCTATAACAGCAATTTCTTCTATCTCGCATCGGGTGGCGGGCGTAGTGCTTTTTTTGGGACTGTTCGTGATGTTATTCGCATTACAAAAGTCTCTGCAATCTGAAGATGGTTTCAATTTCATTAGAGCGCAGATGGCCTCGCCATCAGGACTATTGATTTTTTTCTTTGTGATGGCACCTTTTGTTTTCCACTTCGTTGCGGGCATCAAGCATCTCCTTATGGACCTCGGTTTTGGAGAGACATACGAAGGAGGGGCTTTGGGAGCTAAATTAGTATTTACAATATCCGCCTTTTTAATCGCTATTATTATGTTTTGGCTGCTAACTTGAATCTCAGAAAATTCAAACTTATGGCTGTCAGTGGGGTCACCGATTGGCTCATCCAAAGGATATCTTCCATCGTAATTTCTTCGTATACAATTTGGATGGTGTTCTGGTTAATATCGACAGAAGAAGTTGATTATCATGCCTGGACAGCTCTTTTTTCAAACTTTTGGATGCAGATTTATACAGTGGCGACTATCCTGTCTATATGTAGTCATGCTTGGGTGGGATTGTGGACGATCGGGTCTGATTATTTGACGCCCCGACAATTTGGTGGTTCAGCGTCTTGGGTGAGAGCTTTTTATAACATCGTTTGTTTTCTCTCATTGTTACTGTACGGAATTTGGATCCTAATTATTATGTGGAATTTAACGTGACGAGATTACCGGAGTTAGAGTTCGACGCCATTATTATAGGCGGCGGTGGGTCGGGAATGCGAGCAGGACTTCAACTGGGGCAGTCTGGATTTAAAACGGCTGTATTGTCAAAGGTGTTTCCCACCAGATCTCATACGGTGTCCGCTCAGGGGGGTATAACTTGTGCGATTGCGAGTGAAGATCCCAATGATGACTGGCGATGGCATATGTATGACACGGTAAAGGGCTCTGATTACATAGGGGATCAGGACGCCATTGAATATATGTGTAGTGTCGGACCCGAAGCAGTCTATGAGTTAGAGCATATGGGACTGCCCTTTTCAAGGAAGGAGAATGGCCGAATCTACCAGCGACCTTTTGGAGGTCAGTCAAAAGATTTCGGGAAGGGAGGGCAGGCGGCGCGTACCTGTGCTGCTGCAGATCGCACTGGACATGCGCTATTGCACACCCTGTATCAGGGCAACTTAAAAGCCGGGACCGTCTTCTTTAGTGAATGGTTTGCGGTCGATTTGGTGAAAAATTCGGCGGGAGAAGTGGTAGGTGTTCTAGCGATTTGCATGGAAACCGGAGAGGTGCACCACGTGAAGTCGAAAGCTACAGTAATCGCTACCGGAGGCGCTGGGCGCATTTACGCCTCAACTACAAACGCTCTTAGTAACACTGGAGATGGAACAGGAATGGCGCTCAGGGCGGGATTTCAAATGCAAGACATGGAGATGTGGCAGTTTCATCCAACCGGTATCGCCGGCGCGGGCACTCTCGTAACAGAGGGTTGTCGTGGAGAAGGAGGTTTTCTCATCAATAGCGATGGTGAAAGATTTATGGAGAGATATGCTCCTAATGCCAAAGATTTAGCTGGACGAGACGTCGTTGCCAGGAGCATGGTTCTAGAAATTATGGAGGGGCGAGGAGCCGGGAAGGAAAAAGATCATGTCCTGCTGAAACTTGACCATCTAGGCAAGGAGATTCTGGATGCTAGGCTGCCTGGTATTCAGGAGCTGTCGAAAACCTTCGCCCATGTCGACCCCGTTAAGGAACCGATTCCTGTCGTTCCCACTTGTCATTACATGATGGGAGGGCTCACAACAAACATTCATGGCCAGGCCATAACGGTTGACGAGGTTGGTAACGAATCTGTCGTACCCGGTCTATACGCAGTAGGAGAGGCGGCTTGCGTCTCCGTTCATGGGGCTAATCGTTTGGGCGGAAATTCCCTCCTAGACCTCGTGGTATTTGGGCGCGCAGCCGGTTTGTTTATAACCGATGCACTCAAGTCAGGAATTAGTATGGCTCCCCCTTCTAACGACGACCTCGATTCGGCGATGTGTAGGTTGCGGCGATGGGATGAGGCTCCACTTACCAGCGACACAGTTCCGCTCCTGAAAAAAGAGTTACAAAACTGTATGCAACTCAATTTCGGAGTTTTCCGCGAGGAAAAAAATATGCAGGAGGGAATGAAGAAATTGCTGGAGTTGAGAGATCGGATCAATCGGGCTGGTCTCTCAGATAAAAGCAAAGTTTTTAATAC
The DNA here is from genome assembly GCA_036337195.1 of Pseudomonadota bacterium. Classification (GTDB taxonomy): domain Bacteria; phylum Pseudomonadota; class Gammaproteobacteria; order Pseudomonadales; family Azotimanducaceae; genus UBA7455. The sequence continues at coordinate 34,023 of JAYZES010000002.1, read as the reverse complement.
AGCTCGTTTCGAGGCTCTTGAGTTGCAAAATTTGCTGGAGATTGCCGAAGCAACCGCTATTTCAGCCGAAGGAAGGAAAGAATCTCGTGGAGCTCATGCGAGGGACGATTATCAAGAGAGGGATGATGTAAACTGGCTGGCACATTCAATTTATGATCCTCTGACGAAGCAGTTACGAAAGAGGGCTGTTAACTTTGAGCCGAAAACGATGGAATCTTTTGAGCCAATGGCGAGGACCTACTGAGAATATCATGTTAGTTAGTGTTTACCGTTTTAACCCAGAAGTGGACTCTGAACCCTATATGCAGGATTTTTCGGTGGAAATCCCCGAGAATAGAGACTTGATGGTGTTAGATGTTTTGTCCATGCTTAAGGAATCCGACGACTCATTGAGTTACAGAAGATCTTGTCGGGAGGGAGTGTGTGGCTCGGATGGTGTAAATATGAACGGCAGGAATGGACTGGCATGCACAACTCCTGTTTCAACGGTTGTGAAGGGTGATAAGCTAAAAATTAGACCCTTACCAGGGCTTCCAGTAATTCGTGATCTAATCGTTGATATGGGCGACTTCTTCAAGCAGTACGAGAAGGTAAAGCCCTATTTGATTAATGATGAAGAGCCCCCCAAGCAAGAGCGACTTCAAAGTCCAGAAGACCGTGAAAAGCTCGACGGCCTCTATGAGTGCATCCTCTGTGGGTGCTGCTCGACGGCGTGTCCTTCTTTTTGGTGGAATCCCGACAAGTTCGTCGGCCCAGCCGGGCTTTTGCAGGCTTATCGTTTTTTGGCAGACACCCGAGACACTGCAAAGGAGGAGAGGCTTGCTGAACTCAAGGACCCGTTCAGCGTTTTCCGCTGCCGTGGAATCATGAATTGCGTGAGCGTATGTCCCAAAGGGTTGAACCCAACCAGGGCGATTGGGAAAATCAGGAATATGCTTCTCAACAGAATTGCCTAAGCAATAATTAGAACACCTTCGCAAACTCCACGCCAAGCGTTGAAAATAGGTGCTGGATTCCCATTTTGCCAGTACAATTGCAAATTTCGACAAAGGTCATAGGTTATGGAAGACGGCATGATGGCTCGCCTTTGGCGTTCCGGGCATATTTCTGGTGGAAACGCATCCTATGTTGAAGAGCTTTACGAGAGATATCTGGCAGATCCCTCAGAAGTGCCTGATCAATGGCGAAGCTATTTCGACTCGCTTCCCCTAGTTGAGGGTTCTTTGGCGGCAGATATTTCCCATAAAACCATCCAGAATCACTTTCTACTGCTTGCAAAAAACCAATCTAGGGTCGCTCCTGTGTCGGCGAGCAGTATCAGCGCCGATTATGAGAGAAAGCAGTTTTCAGTGAGCGAGTTAATTAATGGATATCGGCGTCGTGGCCACTTGAAAGCAAACCTGGATCCCCTGGGCCTCATAGAAATCTCGGAAGTCCCCAAACTGCAGTTAAGCTACCATCATCTTTCCGAAGCCGATCTCGATACTCAATTCCAAGCCGGGAATCTTTTTTTCGATGGGAAAGATGCTGCCCTTATAGATATTGTGGAGGCGCTTGAATCTACATATTGCGCCTCTATTGGTGCGGAATATATGCACATCAGTGATGAAGTGGAGAGTAATTGGATCCAGCAGCGGATGGAAAGTACTCGCTCTCATTTTTCTTATGGTGAAGGGGTAAAAAGCCGAATACTCGATCGCTTGATAGCCGCTGAGGGGCTCGAAAAGTATCTGGGTACCAAATACCCCGGTACAAAGCGCTTTGGTCTTGAAGGAGGCGAAAGTTTTATTTTGTGCTTGGCAGAACTGATACATCGGGCAGGATCAGCAGGCGTGAAAGAAACCGTGATGGGAATGGCTCATCGAGGGAGAATCAACGTTTTAGTTAATCTAATGGGTAAAGATCCAGCGGATTTATTTGATGAATTCGAGGGAAGATATGAGCCTGGTTTTGGCTCTGGTGATGTCAAGTACCATCAGGGTTTCTCCTCAAATCTGATGACTCCTGGCGGAGAAATGCATCTAGCGCTTGGCTTCAATCCGTCACATCTTGAAATAGCTGCGCCAGTTATTGTTGGTTCGGTTCGCGCTCGCATGGATCGGAGAGAGGATTACTCAGGGGACAAAGTTCTTGCAATAAATGTTCATGGTGACGCCTCATTTGCCGGTCAAGGTGTTGTAATGGAAACCTTTCAAATGTCTCAGACAAGAGGGTTCTATACTGGCGGAACTGTTCACATTATCATCAACAATCAAATAGGATACACCGTTAGTAAGCAGGAAGACGCTAGGTCCACTCGGTATTGCAGTGAGATATCTAAAATGATTCAGGCGCCGGTATTTCATGTTAATGGGGATGATCCCGAGGCCGTCTTATTTGTGTCGCAACTAGCATTAGATTACCGAATGGAATTTAGAAAGGACGTAGTCATCGATATTGTTTGTTATCGGCGTCGTGGCCACAATGAGGGAGACGAACCTTCCATAACCCAGCCGGTCATGTACGAGACCATTGCTAAACATCCTACAGTAACAAATATATATGCAGCAAAATTAATCAACGAGGGGGCCATTGATGAGAATCAATATCATCAACGTATGGAATCTTATCGCGACTCCCTTGACGCTGGGAATGCTGTAGCGTGGGATTATTTGAAGGAGCCTGATACATCCTTATATGTTGATTGGAGTCCCTACCTTGGTCATTCATGGGATACTCCGGCGGACACAACAATTTCAGCGAAGCGCATTAAGGAATTGTCAAGCCGGATGGATGAGATTCCTGAAGGATTTGTTTTGCACAGGCAAGTTACGAAGATAGCAGAAGATAGAAGAAAAATGGGTGCCGGAGCTCTATCGGTGAACTGGGGTTTCGCAGAGGTGATGGCATATGCCAGTCTCATTTCAGAAGGCTTTCCTATTAGGCTGACAGGACAGGACGTGGGAAGAGGCACGTTCTCGCATAGGCATGCCGTTTATCACGATCAACGGAGTGGTGACACCTATGTGCCTCTACAACATATAGAACCTGATCAACCATCTTTCATGATCTACGACTCTTTTCTCTCGGAGGAGGCTGTGCTCGCCTTCGAATATGGCTATGCGCAAACAAGCCCAAGGACCCTCGTAATATGGGAAGCTCAGTTTGGTGATTTCGCAAATGGGGCGCAGGTCGTAATTGATCAATTCATCACAAGTGGAGAGCACAAATGGGCAAGATTATGCGGTCTGACGTTGATGTTACCCCATGGGTATGAGGGTCAGGGCCCCGAACATTCCTCTGCTAGACTAGAGCGATATCTGCAGTTATCTGCGGAGCATAATATTCAGGTGTGTGTGCCGACCACACCAGCTCAAATTTTCCATTTGCTGCGTCGGCAGGCGATCAGGCCTGTAAGAAAGCCACTTATTATTATGACACCAAAAAGCTTGTTACGTCATAAAGAAGCCACCTCAACACTTGAGGAATTGTGCTCTGGGGCTTTTCGGACGGTGTTACCAGAAGTCAACCCTCAGTATCCTCATAAGGTTACTAGAGTAGTCTTGTGTAGTGGAAAGGTATACTACGATTTGCTAACGAAGCGTCGTGAAGATCAACTAGATAACGTAGCAATTATACGCATTGAACAATTATATCCCTTTCCTGAAGCTGATTTGGCAGAACTCCTCAGTGAATTTCCAAATATGGAAACGGTAGTCTGGTGCCAAGAGGAACCTATGAATCAGGGCGCCTGGTACAGTAGCCAACATCATATTCGTCGCGTAATACATTCTAAAAACCCCTCTTTGTATCTACACTATGCTGGTAGAGATGGATCGGCGGCGGCAGCGGCGGGATACATGTCTCTGCACGTTCGGCAGCAAGAAACCTTAGTTAATACTGCCTTGTACAAAAAAGATTTGGATTAGCTTAACTTTAGGATGAAAACATGATTGAAATTAAGACGCCCGTTTTCCCCGAGTCCATTGCTGATGGTGAAGTAGCAGCTTGGCATGTTGAAGTTGGCGATACGGTAAAACGCGACCAGGTCTTAGTAGACATAGAGACTGACAAGGTCGTTCTGGAGGTTGTAGCTCCAGACAATGGCATCCTAAAAAAAATTTTCAAAGAGGTGGGCGAAACGGTCTTGACGGAAGAAACTCTTGGTGAATTTGAACCGGGAGTGCTCGATAATACTACCCCATCTACTAATGAGAATATGGGACTGCCGCCTAATCAATCTGACGGCTCGAAAGAAACTCCAATCAGCCCAGCCGCGAGGAAGTTAGCGAAGGAAAATAAGATCAAAGTTGATGAAGTCGAGGGCACTGGTAAGGGTGGAAGGATTACCAAAGAGGATATCCTCAGGTCGGTGGCAGCGATTGCGCACACCGATGAGTTAGCTGACAGACTCCAATCGGCGACCCAGGTAGCAGAAGCGTCAGAATCGAATTTGGTCCCGCAGGAGCGATTAGAGAGACGTGTTCCCATGACGCGACTTCGAGCAAGTATTGCTCAAAGGTTGGTGGAGGCGCAACACAATGCAGCTATGCTAACTACTTTCAATGAAGTCGATATGGGCTCTATTATTGATTTGAGAAATCAATACCGAGAAGCTTTCGAGAAAGCGCATAACGGTACGAGATTAGGTTTCATGTCTTTTTTCGTGAGAGCTAGTGTAGAGGCATTGAAGCGATTTCCCTCAGTCAATGCCTCTATCGATGACAAAGATATTGTCTACCATGGATATCAAGATATTGGAGTGGCAGTGAGCTCCCCCCGCGGATTGGTGGTTCCTGTAATACGAGAAGCAGATAGTTTAACCTTGGCTGAAATAGAAGATCAGGTACGAGATTATGGCTCTAAAGCTCAAGAAGGTAAGCTATCGATTGAGGAAATGTCGGGAGGGACCTTTACCATATCAAATGGTGGTGTTTTTGGATCACTGCTGTCTACGCCAATTCTGAATCCACCACAGACTGGGATCTTAGGTATGCACAAGATTCAAGAGCGACCTGTAGTGATTAATAGTCAAATTGAAATTCGGCCAATGATGTACCTGGCACTTTCATATGACCATCGATTAATTGATGGTTCCGAAGCGGTTCGTTTCCTAGTTACAATAAAAGAGTTTCTTGAAGAGCCAGCGAGGATCCTCCTCGATATATAAAGAGATGAAGTTATGACGACTAAGTATGATGTTATTGTGATCGGAGGAGGCCCAGCGGGTTACCATGCTGCAATTCGGGCAGCGCAGTTAGGTTTGAGGACGGCTTGTATCGATAAGTGGCTTAACTCTTTGGGGCAACCAGCATTTGGTGGAACATGCCTTAACGTGGGATGTATTCCATCTAAGGCTTTGTTGTCAGCCTCCCAAAAATTCTTCGAGGCGAAGAAACATTTTTCAGAAATCGGTATCAGGGTTTCGGACCTTTCCATCGATGTTGCCGGTATGATGAAACGGAAGGAAAATGTTGTAGATAATCTAACTCAAGGCGTTACCAGTCTTCTAAAGACTAACGGCGTAGATATCTTGCAAGGGAAAGCTGTTCTGCACGCTAGTAGGAGCGTTGAGTTTTCCTCCCACGATGGTGATATTAGTGTTCTAGAAGCGGATCATGTAATTATTGCTACAGGCTCTGTCCCAGTCGATATTCCGCCCTGCTCTCTAGTAGATAATATGATTGTCGACTCGGCCGGTGCTCTAGACTTTCGAGAAGTTCCTAACCGTCTAGGTATTATTGGTGCCGGCATAATTGGATTGGAGCTTGGCAGTGTATGGAGTCGTTTGGGCTCTGAAGTTGTATTACTAGAGGCCTTAGAAGAATTTCTTCCTACAGCAGACACTAACATATCGCGAGAAGCTGCGCGTCAGTTCAAGAAGCAGGGCATGGATATTCGCTTAGGTAGCCTCGTCACAGCCAGCTCAATAAAGAAAGAAAAGGTCGAGGTACGATATTCCTCTGGCGAGAGAAAGGAAGTAGAAAGTTTTGATAAACTGATAGTGGCTGTGGGTAGACGCCCCTATACTGAGGAATTACTGGCAGCCGACAGTGGTGTCCATCTTGATGAAAGAGGCTTTGTCTACGTCGACGATTACTGTAATACAGGGGCGCCAGGTATTTATGCGGTTGGTGATGTAGTTCGCGGCCCTATGCTCGCTCATAAAGGGATGGAAGAGGGGATCATGGTTGCTGAGCGTATTGCGGGTGAAAAGCCACAGGTTAATTATGAAACCGTTCCTTCAGTAATTTATACCCATCCTGAAATTGCTTGGGTGGGTAAGACCGAGCAAGAAATAAAAGCTAGTGGCGAAAATTACAAGGTTGGTAACTTCCCGATGGCAGCTAGTGGCAGGGCTATGGCAAACAACGAAACGAATGGGCTAATAAAGGTCATCGCTGATGCCTCGACTGATAGAGTGTTAGGTGTTCATATGATTTGCGATCATGCGTCTGAGCTCATCGCTGAAGCCGTAATAGGAATGGAATTTGAAACCAGCGCAGAGGACCTTGGTTTGATTATGTTTGCTCATCCCACGATCTCAGAAGGTCTGCATGAGGCAGCATTGGCAGTTTCGGGCCGAGCGATTCATGTTGCGAATCGAAAGCGCAAAAGGTAACTTTTAATAGGAATTAGGAACTTTATGAATCTTCACGAATATCAGGCAAAAAGACTTTTCCACGAGTATGGCTTGCCTGTCTCGAAAGGCATTGCAGTTGAGTCTTCGAATGATGCTGTTGCTGCTGCGAAAAAATTGGGAGGCGAGTGTTGGGTAGTCAAGGTGCAAGTCCACGCAGGTGGTCGAGGTAAGGCTGGAGGAGTAAAACTAGTAAGGTCAGTCGAGGACGTAAGACAGTTTGCAGAGAGCCACATCGGGAAAAAGCTGGTGACGGCTCAAACTGGCGAGTCGGGGCAGCCGATCAGCAAGATTTATATCGAAGAGTGTACAGACATTGCCCAAGAGCTATATTTAGGAGCTGTCATTGATCGGTCCACAAGAAGGATCATAGTCATGGCCTCAACCGAGGGAGGTGTCGAGATTGAAAAGGTCGCTGAAGACACGCCAGATAAGATTCTTCAAGCGGTTATCGATCCGGCGATTGGTGCGATGCCCTATCAGGGAAGGGACCTGGCCTTAAAGCTTGGCCTCAGTGGAAAACAGATTAATCAATTCGCAAATATATTTATGTCCCTCTCGCGACTGTTTGAAGATTGTGATCTTGCCTTATTGGAGATCAATCCCCTGGTCATAACTATAGATGGTGATCTACATTGTTTGGACGCTAAGGTATCTGTTGATAGTAACGCTCTTTATCGACAAAAAGCCATATTAGAAATGCGAGATCCCAGTCAAGAGGATGAGCGTGAAAATGAGGCATCAAAATTCGGTTTAAACTATGTGGCGTTAGATGGAAATATAGGGTGCATGGTGAATGGCGCTGGACTTGCCATGGGAACAATGGACCTGGTTAAGTTGTATGGAGGACAGCCCGCTAATTTTTTGGATGTCGGCGGTGGGGCCACGAAGCAAGCGGTTAGCGAAGCATTTAAAATTATTTTATCTGATAAGCACGTCAGAGCAGTTTTAATCAATATTTTTGGCGGGATCGTCCAATGTAATATTATTGCCGATGGAATTATTGGAGCAGTGAAAGAAGTCGGAGTGAATGTGCCAGTTGTCGTGAGGTTTGAGGGAAACAACGCAGAGCTTGGTGTCGCTACTTTGGCAGACAGCGACGTTGACATAGTTGCAGCGACTAGTCTCTCGGACGCTGTAGAACAAATAGTTAATTTGGCGAGGGAATAAAGTGAGTATTCTCATTAACAAAGATACGAAGGTTGTTTGCCAGGGTTTTACTGGTTCGCAAGGCACAATGCATTCTGAGCAAGCCATTTCCTACGGTACACAGTTAGTTGGGGGTATTACTCCAGGTAAGGGTGGGCAAACCCACTTGGGTTTGCCAGTATTCGATAACGTTCTGCAAGCTGTAGAGGCCACAGGAGCAGATGCTTCAGTTATATATGTACCAGCACCATTTGCGAAGGATGGGATACTCGAAGCTGCTGCTGCCGGTATTAAGCTAATTGTATGTATTACTGAGGGGGTACCAACCCTCGATATGCTAAGAGTTAAGGTCTATTTGGACGCCTTAGGGGTCCGTCTTATTGGACCAAACTGTCCCGGTGTAATAACGCCGGGTGAATGTAAGATTGGAATCATGCCAGGCGATATTCACTTGTCTGGAAGAGTTGGTATAGTCTCAAGATCAGGCACCTTAACCTACGAAGCTGTTAAGCAAACTAGTGATCTCGGATATGGTCAAAGTACGTGCGTTGGCATCGGTGGAGATCCAATTCCTGGCAGTAATTTTATAGACATTCTTTCAATGTTTGAGAGAGATCCTTTGACTGAAGCTATTGTTATGGTCGGAGAGATAGGGGGTACTGCAGAGGAAGAAGCTGCTGAGTATATTAGAGAAAATGTCTCGAAGCCTGTGGTGGCTTATATCGCTGGTGTGACCGCCCCACCAGGGAAGCGCATGGGTCATGCAGGAGCAATCATTGCGGGAGGCAAGGGAACGGCGGAAGACAAGATTGCCTGCTTAAATAGGTCGGGCGTTCATACCGTCAAAAGTCTTGCACAAATAGGTGATGCCTTGAGGGAGGCGACCGGTTGGTAAGGGTTGAAATTTTCTTACGAGACCCAAGATGTTTGAGAAATTATGTCGTTGGTGGGGAGGATAAAAGTAAATGAGTAAAAGCGACAAAGAAACCTTGGGTTTTCAATCGGAGGCAAAGCAACTCCTCCATTTAATGATTCATTCTCTTTATTCGAATAAAGAGATTTTCCTGAGAGAACTAATTTCGAATGCCTCAGATGCAATAGATAAGATAAGGTTTGAAGGTCTTTCTCGACCCGAACTTATCGAGGGAGACTTAGGTATTCGGATTGATATAAGCAAAGAGGACAAGACGATTACGCTGACAGATACTGGTGTTGGCATGACTCGAGATGAGGCGATCTCGCATTTGGGTACTATTGCAAAGTCCGGGACAGCGCAATTCTTAGAGTCTCTGACCGGTGATCAACAAAAAGATGCCCAGCTAATTGGGCAGTTTGGGGTTGGTTTCTACTCATCCTTCATCGTAGCAAATAAGGTCGTAGTTGAAAGTAGGTCTATCGATGCTGAATCGCATAACGGCGTTCGATGGTCCTCTACTGGTGACGCTGATTTTGAGGTAGAAACGATTGAAAGGCAGACCGTGGGAACCTCTGTGATTCTGCATATTAAACCAGAAGAAGATGAGTTCCTGGATGGTTGGCGGTTACGTAACATTGTCAAGAAGTACGCCGATCATGTGCCTGTGCCAGTAACCATGCAAAAGGAAGCTGTTGGGGACGCAGAGGATAAAGAGGCCGAGGAGCCGGAAGATGAGATTGTAAATAGTGCTCAGGCGATGTGGACGCGCTCAAGAGGCGATATCAAGGATGAGGAATACAAAGAGTTCTATAAGCATATTGCCCATGATTTCCAGGACCCTCTAACTTGGTCACACAACAAGGTGGAGGGGAAATTAGACTATACTAGTTTGATCTATATACCCTCTAAGGCTCCATTTGATTTGTGGCAGCGCGAGGCCCCGCTGGGGTTGAAGCTCTATGTACAGAGGGTATTTATAATGGATGAGGCCGAGCAGTTTCTTCCTTTATACCTTCGTTTTGTTAAAGGCGTTATCGACTCGAACGACCTTTCTCTAAATGTATCACGGGAGATCCTTCAGAAAGACCCTGCGATTGAATCAATGCGTTCGGCTCTTACCAAGCGAGTTTTAGACGTTCTAGAGAAGTTGGCGAAAAAAGATGTAAACCAATATCAGCTATTTTGGAACGAGTTTGGTCAAGCCTTGAAGGAAGGCATAGCTGAGGATTTCTCGAATAAACAGAAGATTTCAGAATTGCTGCGATTTTCTACCACAAAATCTGGTTCTGAAGTTCAAGATCAGTCCTTGAAGACCTACGTAGAGAATATGAAAGAAGGGCAAACTAAAATCTTTTATGTCACAGGAGAAAATTATCACACCACTTTGAATAGTCCTCATTTGGAAGTATTCAAGAAGAAAGATCTCGAAGTGTTATTGCTTCATGACCGCATTGATGAATGGTTGATGAGCCATTTGACAGAATTTGATAAAAAACAGTTCCAGGATGTCGCGCGTGGAGCACTGGATTTGGGTGATCTTGAAGATAACGAAGAAAAGGCCGAGAAAGAAAAGGTAGAGAAAGACTCCGCGGATTTAATTGAACGTCTTGCTACTCTTCTTGAAGGTGAAGTTGAGGAAGTTAGAACGACTAATCGCCTCACGAATTCTCCAGCATGTTTGGTCATTACAGAGGACGATATGGGGATCCAGATGCGAAAAATTATGGAAGCTGCAGGTCAGAAGGCCCCTGGAGAAAGTAAACGCATTTTCGAAGTGAATCCTATGCATCCTCTGATAGAAAAGTTGCGAGGAGAAACCAGCGAGGATAGGTTCTCTGATTTAGCGAGATTATTGTATGATCAAGCTTTGCTAGCCGAGGGCAGTCAATTAAAAGAGCCCGCAACATTCGTGCATCGTTTGAACAAACTCCTGCTTGAATTAACTCCGGGTAACTAGCATTTGCCATCTTCGAAATTAGAGGTGCTTGCCAACGAGTTTGTAATCACTCAGTAAGAAGAGGAGAAAGATGCTTAGGCTTTTTTCAATTGAAACTTATGTCTTTCTGTATTTTCTGAGACATGTATGTACTTATTAATTATGCGGCACGGGAAGGCGCCATATGACATCAATGATTTTGATCGAGTACTCTCTCCTGATGGGTGTTGCGGTGTTAGAAACGTAGCAAGGCGCCTAAGAAAGAAAATGTCGATACTAGATAAAATATTGTGCAGCCCATCGCGACGCACTGTTCAAACGGCGGAGATAATTCATGAGTTGTCCTACCCTAACGTTCCTTTGGAATTATGCGATGATTTAGCGCCTGGTGCATCATGTAAAGTAATTGCGGAGAAGCTTGATACTCTGCGAGAAGCCTCTCTCTTGCTTCTATCGCATCAACCTTTTGTTGGCAAGATGACCCATTATTTAACGGGAGAAATCGTCGCTATCAGGGAAGCAATGGTTACCTGCATCAGATTAGACAGTTTTGGTCTCTACACTGGGGAGTTGGAATGGGTGCTCGAATCGTAATCTTAATTTTGCTCCTGAGCCCTTTCAGTGTTTATGCAGACTTGAGGCTCGACGATTACCCTGGGCTAGAATTAGTTGACAAGGTCATAGGTAAAGCAGATGGGACCCATAGGATAATACTTGGCTCTTTAAAAAAAATTAATAATGTCTTGGAGCCCGAAAACTCGGAATATATTGTTGGTACTAAAAGCTCTGAGACATATTTTGTCCCGGGAGAAAGAGACGTTGATCAAGTTAAAGATTTTTATCGGTTGCAATTACTTTCTCTCGGAGAAATACTTTTTGAATGTAGTGGCCGTAACTGTGGGCCAAGTAATTATTGGGCGAATACTGTCTTTGCAAAGCCTATCCTTTACGGCCCAGAACAATTTCAGCGGTATGTCTTGGCCCGCTTGAAGAATGACGAATATATATCTGTTTACGTTGCGATGCGCGGTACTAGAAAATTGTATTTTCATATCGAAGTAATTGGAAAAGATTCAGAAGGGGAAAAGATCGAACGGTATAGCTTTCAAAGCAGCCAGTCTGCAGTTAGTTTTGCAAGTAATATGCTGAGTGAGAACGAGGAACTCACCTTGCATATTATAGTTCATCATGAAATCGAGGAGGGAAGAGGTATTGAGGACTCGATAACGAAAAGCAAACAGATTGGTAACAACGTGAGAAGGTTAATCGGAGATGAGGATAGAATTACCATTCATGGGCTTGGGGCGTTGTTAGAGAATCAAGGTGGGAGTCCTAGCAGTATAGAGCTGTTAGTTATTAGGCCTTAGTGCTATTTGAAATTAAAACGACGTTCCGCCATTCCTGCTCTCCCTAAAGAAATCATTTGGCCCCGTTGTCTCAGGCCCCTGAGCTACTTCTTGACATAGGTTGGAGGAGGACGACACGCGAAACTCGAAACATCGATTCAAAGCCTATTGAAAAAGAGCAAATGCTCAATCAATATGACGCAGAACAATTCGTTATAATGTCTACAACTGAAAGTATCTTGAGAAATAATTATGCCAGGAAGTAGTTTAGGTACAATGTTTACTGTAACCACTTTTGGAGAGAGCCACGGGAAAGCTCTGGGGTGTATTGTTGATGGATGCCCTCCTGGTCTTGAGCTTTCCGAAATCGATCTGCAGGGTGATTTAGATCGTCGGAAACCGGGAACCTCCAAGTACACAACTCAGAGGAAAGAAGGTGATCAGGTCTCTATATTGTCTGGAGTATTCGAGGGAAAAACTACGGGTACTCCGATAGGTTTAATTGTTCATAATGAGGATCAAAAATCGAAAGATTACGCAAACATAAAGGATGTTTTTCGACCAGCTCATGCTGATTTCACCTATGAGAAAAAGTTTGGTTTTCGAGATTATAGGGGGGGAGGCCGTTCTTCTGCTCGAGAAACTACGATGAGAGTGGCTGCAGGAGGTATCGCTCGAAAATATTTACGAACCCGATATGGTTTGGAAATTAGGGGTTGTTTAATGCAGATGGGTAGCATTTCAGCTCGAACGATCGATTGGAGTGAGGTATCAAACAATCCATTTTTTTGTCCTGATTCATCCATTGTGGGAGAGCTGGAGGAGTTAATAAATACACTCAGACGTGAGGGAGATTCTGTAGGAGCAAAAATTATGGTCACTGCAACTGGCATGGTTGCTGGATGGGGCGAACCCGTCTTCGATAAGCTAGATGCTTCTTTGGCCCGAGCAATGATGAGTATTAATGCAGTGAAAGGTGTAGAGATCGGTTCAGGCTTCTCCAGCATAACTCAGCGGGGTAGCGAACATCGTGATGAAATAACTCCTCAGGGCTTTAAATCGAATAATTCCGGTGGAATCTTGGGTGGAATTTCAAGTGGTCAGGATATTGTGGTCAATTTGGCACTTAAACCGACCTCTAGTATCACGCAGTCCGTGCGAACTATTGACCGGAACGGTGTCGAAGCGGAAGTTTCTACGAAGGGGCGGCATGATCCTTGTGTTGGCGTTAGAGCAACCCCAATAGCTGAAGCAATGTTAGCTTTGGTGCTTATGGATGAAGCATTGAAGCACCGTGGCCAGAATGCAGATGTTAAAACTACTTTACCCGAGCTCAACTAAAACAATTATAAAGATTTGTTGGAGAACGAATTATGGATGGCTATAACGTTGCTGTTGTCGGAGCTACTGGAGCCGTCGGTGAGGCCATGATCCAAATACTTGAGGAACGGCAGTTTCCCGTAAAAGAGCTCTTCCTTCTTGCAAGCGAGCGGTCCGCAGGAACTCGGATGCAATTTAAAGGAAAATCTTTAGTCGTAAACGATCTCGCAAAATTTGATTTTTCCAATGCACAGATTGGGTTGTTCTCCGCGGGAGGAAGTGTATCTGCAGAGTATGCGCCAATGGCCGCCGCGGATGGATGTATTGTCGTTGATAATACGTCCTATTTTCGAAGAGATGAAGACATTCCTCTTGTAGTGCCTGAAGTTAATCCTCATGCAGTTCAAAATTACGTTAATCGAAATATTATTGCCAATCCAAATTGTTCTACGATACAAATGGTTGTGGCACTCAAACCAATTTATGACGCGGTTGGAATTAGTCGAATCAATGTTTGTACATACCAAGCAGTTTCTGGTTCGGGGAAACGAGGGATAGAAGAGTTGGCGAGTCAAACCGCAGATCTCCTAAATGCTAAACCTCTCCAGAGAGCAGTTTTTACCAAGCAGATTAGCTTTAATGCAATTCCGCATATCGGAGAATTTCTTGATAATGGCTTCACTCTCGAAGAGATGAAAATGGTATGGGAAACAAAAAAAATTTTCGAAGATGACGAAATCGAAGTGAATCCGACATGTGTAAGGATACCAGTTTTCTATGGTCATTCAGAGGCAGTTCATATCCAGACCCACAGCAAGATAACTATTAAGGAGGTGGTTGGGCTTCTCTCTAAATCTCCTGGGGTTCAGGTAATCGATGAAATGATCGATGGAGGTTACCCCACCGCTGTTTCCGATTCTGCCGGTAAAGATGGGGTCTTCGTTGGCCGAATTAGGAAAGATCTTAGTTTGGATACAGGACTGGATTTATGGGTGGTATCCGACAACGTTCGGAAAGGTGCTGCGCTGAATAGCGTACAAATAGCAGAAATTTTGACCGAATACTTATAGTAAATGCATACCTGAGGTAGCAGCCATAATGATTCTGTTATTACATTTGTCCTCCTTCCTAAAATGCGACCAGATACCGTGAGGATTAATTGTTATTTTAGGTTCTGCGCGGTGTTCTTGCATCGAGAGAGAAAAATGAGTGGAAGTCGTTACATACTTTTAGTACTTTTTTTAACGCTCTACCTGCCTCCAGTGCTCGCGCTTAGTCTGGGGGAGTTAGAGCTGAAGTCCAAATTAGGTGAACCTTTAAATGCTGAAATCCCATTAAATAAAACCTTAAGCTTATCGCCTAGAGATATCATCATAGTGCTGGCTTCTGCTGAGGACTATAGTCGATTTGATAAAGAAAGATCAGTCATTGTGACCGATCTGAAATTCAAAGTTCTTGAGAACGATTCCGGAGGATTATACCTGGAGGTCACGAGCACTCAGCCAATCAAGGAACCTCTTTTCGACTTTATCATCGAGGTTTTTTGGCCCAGTGGGAAAATTCTGTTGGATTACACCGTTTTGTTGGATCTGCCTATATTCGATAATCGTGATAATGCCCCCATAGAACTCGCTATTTCCAAAAAAGAAAATGCAAATACAAATGGTTCAGTGTTGGGCAAGAAGGAAAAGATTATAGAAAAGCTTTCGTCGAAAAAAGGCAGGGAACGAACTCAAAAAGATTACGGTATTACTAAGAGTGGTGACACTCTCTGGGAGATTGCCTTAAAAGTTAGAACTGATAACAGCATAAGCATTCAGCAAACTATGTTGGCTTTACAGAGGTTGAATCCCGACGCGTTTATCAACAATAACATTAATCTTTTGAAGATTGGTTATGTGCTGCGTATTCCGGATGCCTTAGATATGACTCAAGACTCCAAACTCGAAGCGAATACTTTGGTCCAACTACAAAATGAGCAATTCCAGGACTATAAAAAAAGTAGGCTGGCGCAATTGGATGCTAGTCCTCGAGAGCGCAGAGAGCCTCCTATCAAAAATAAATATCTAGATGGCAAGCTAACGTTATTGGCGGCTAATAGTAGCAGTGGTCAACGTGCGGGAGCGGGAGTCCTCGGTATCAAGAATGACACTTTACAAAACGAGCTCGATTTTGCTCGCGAGGAACTAGATGGGGCACGCAGATCTAATAACGAACTGAATATCCGGCTAGATGAATTGAATGCTCAAATTGAGACGTTAAATGAGCTTATTAAGCTTAAAGATGATCAGCTAGCGGCGTGGCGTCTAGAGATGAAAAATTTAAATGAGTCCGTGCGAACAAGTTTATCCGAGAAAGAAGGGTCCTCTGGTTCTAAAGCGACTGCAAGCAGTCTTTTAAACGATCCATTGTTTGTGGCTTTGATTTTTACGATTTTAGTTTGCGGACTGGTGATAGCGATACTTTTGGCGAAGAGAAAAACTGGCCGACAGAGTTCAGAAGATGAAGATCCTTCAGATTTTACTGGAGGGGAGAAAATCGATTGGGTTGGAGATAGTACCAAACCCGCAGATGACGTTAGTGTAGAAATAGCATTTACAGAAGATGGTGCAGAGCAAAAATCGCCCGAGGCCAGTAATCACAATAATGGTGAACCAAACATTGATGAAGATGCTAATGGAAAGCTAAATTTAGCAAGAGCCTATGTCGATATGGGAGATCAAGATAGTGCTAGGCCGCTCCTGGCTGCAGTCCTCGAAGAGGGTAATTCAGAGCAGATTCAGGAAGCAAATATATTGTTAGACAGACTTAACTAGTTAGCAACTATTGAAAAAAGTAGCGTTAAGTGTTTCTTATAATGGTGCGCCATATCATGGTTGGCAGTGGCAGAAAGGAAACGTCCGGACAGTTCAGGGGGAGCTGGAAGATGCGCTCTCTAAAATAGCAAATAGCCCCATTCGCGTCGGCTGTGCCGGGCGAACAGATGCAGGGGTTCATGCTACCAATCAGATAGTCGAATTTTCCACAAATAGTGATCGAGATACTCGAGCGTGGGTGTATGGAACCAACTCTCATTTACCAGAAAGCATTTCGGTCAATTGCGGCGCTATAGTTCCCAATAACTTTAGCGCCAGGCATTCAGCATTTTCGAGGCGGTATCTTTACGTGATCTACAATAGTCCTATCCGCTCCGCTCTTCTACCAGAGTATCTCTATAGAGAGCATCGCCTTCTGGATCATAAAAAAATGCATGAAGCCGCTCAGTTTTTGGTGGGTGAAAAAGATTTTAGTTCTTTTCGTGCGTCGAAGTGCCAGTCTAATACTGCTATGCGTAATGTCTTATCCGTTAAGGTATCAAGGGAGAGAGACTTGATTATTTTGGACATTACAGCGAATGCCTTCCTATTACATATGGTGAGAAATATAGTGGGCGTCTTACTGGATGTTGGAGCAGGAGAAAAACCTGTATCGTGGCCTCTTTCATTACTTGCTTTTAAAGATCGCTCTAAAGCAAGTAAAACTGCCCCTCCTAATGGGTTGTTCCTCGTTGGAGTCAGATATGAAGCTAGCATTCATATTGATATTCCTGAATTAGTATGGCCCCACTTTTTAGGCTTACAGCGCTAATTTTCTGATAAACTAATATTTTAAATAGCGCACTATTGTTGATGCATACACGGATAAAAATTTGTGGAATCACGTCGTTAGATATCGCTCTAGATGCTGTCGATGCGGGTGTTGATGCTCTGGGCTTTAATATGTTTGAATCTAGCTCGCGTTACATTGGCATCGAAGATACTAAAGAAATATTAAACGCTCTTCCTTCTTCGGTTATTAAAGTGGGTCTATTTGTAAACCATGGCTATAAAGAAGTTAGGTCCGCCATTGAGCATTGTCCATTCGACCTCTTACAGTTTCATGGCTCTGAGGACAATACTTTTTGCGACTCATTCCCTTTACCGTTTTTAAAGGCGATTCCTTTTGTTTCGAAAGATGAAACTGAAGTTGAATTCGAACGTTATCCTGATAGCATCGGAATTCTTGTAGATAGTGCTGTTGCCGGGAAATTTGGTGGTACAGGCATCTCTTTTGATTGGGCTAGCGTACCCACGAGTGAGCAGCCGATCTGGTTGGCCGGAGGGTTATGCGCGGAGAACGTGGCATCGGCTATCGAAATAGCGCGACCTTATGCTGTTGATGTTAGCGGTGGTGTAGAATCTAGTCCTGGTGTCAAGAATTCTGAAATGATAAGAAAATTCGTGAAGGTAGTGCGAGATACGGATAACCTAAAGGGTGTGTAATGAGTAGTATAGGACAAAATGAGACTTTATATTCTTTCCCTGATGCGTCGGGTCACTTTGGTGTTTTTGGAGGCAAGTTCGTATCAGAAACACTAACCACCGCTTTAGCAGAATTGGAAGCTACCTACGAGCAGCTGCGTGAGGACGAATCTTTTATAGAAGAGCTCAAGAAAGATTTAGCCCATTACGTGGGGAGAAGTTCTCCACTTTATTTCGCAGAGAGATTAAGTGCGGAAATGGGAGGCGCGAAGATCTTTCTCAAGAGGGAGGATCTAAACCACACAGGAGCTCACAAGATAAACAGCTGCATTGGACACGCACTGTTAGCTAAACATATGGGTAAACCGAGAATCATCGCAGAGACCGGGGCGGGGCAGCATGGTGTAGCCTCCGCGACCGTGGCAGCGCGTTTTGGTCTGAAATGCCAGGTATATATGGGTAGTGAAGATATTGAACGGCAGTCTCTTAATGTTTATCGAATGAAGTTGTTGGGAGCGGAAGTAGTACCAGTAAGCTCTGGCTCTAAGACACTTAAAGATGCCTTGAATGAGGCAATGCGCGATTGGGTTACAAATGTAGATAATACTCACTATATTATCGGGACAGTCGCGGGACCGCATCCCTATCCAAAATTGGTAAGAGACTTTCAGTCGGTTATAGGTCGTGAGACGAAAGAACAATTCGAGAATCAAAATGGTGGTCTTCCAGACGCAATCGTTGCTTGCGTAGGTGGGGGGTCCAACGCTATGGGTATATTTTATCCGTTCCTCGAGGACAAATCGGTGCGTCTGATTGGGGTAGAGGCGGCAGGAGAGGGATTGGAAACCGGCGCTCATGCGGCACCTTTGAATCAGGGAAGTATTGGCGTATTGCACGGTAACAGGACCTATTTAATGCACGATGAGAATGGGCAAATTCTCCCCACACACTCGATTTCTGCTGGCCTCGATTATCCAGGGGTTGGTCCCGAGCACTCTTGGTTGAAGGATATCGGAAGGGCAGAATACACGGCTATTGATGACAATGAAGCTTTGGAGGCTTTCCGTAAGCTTAACTTACTAGAGGGCATTCTACCTGCTTTGGAGTCCTCACACGCTGTGGCCTACGGGATGACACTTGCAGCATCGATGCAGCAAGATCAATCAATTGTAATTAATTTATCCGGTCGTGGTGATAAGGATATTCCTACTGTCGCTCGCTTAGATGGTATTTCAATCGATTGAGAGCACCACGATGAGTAGACTTAGCGAGGCTTTAGCCGCGGAAAAGAAAAAGTTACTCGCCTATATTGTGGCGGGAGATCCTAATAGAGACGCAACGCTACATTTGATGCATGATATGGTTAGCTCGGGTGTCGACGCGATTGAGTTAGGAGTCCCCTTCTCCGATCCTGAAGCGGAGGGTCCCGTGATTCAATTGGCGCATGAAAGGGCTTTGCGGAGCAATACATCGTTGGAGCACTGTCTTGGGATAGTGAGGGACTTTAGAAAAACGGATTTTCGAACACCAGTCATTTTGATGGGTTACCTAAATCCTGTAGAGTCTATGGGATACGAACGATTCGCTAACCGCGCAGCTAACT
The DNA here is from genome assembly GCA_036337195.1 of Pseudomonadota bacterium. Taxonomy (GTDB): domain Bacteria; phylum Pseudomonadota; class Gammaproteobacteria; order Pseudomonadales; family Azotimanducaceae; genus UBA7455. The sequence continues at coordinate 14,854 of JAYZES010000002.1, read as the reverse complement.
CAGGTGTCGACGGCTTGATAATCGTAAATCTTCCCCCGGAGGAGGCGTCTGTTTTAAAAGAATCGCTGAGCAGAAACAGCCTAGATCTCATCTACCTCATTGCGCCGACGACGACGCAACAACGGATGGAGATGATTTGCTCCGAAAGTAGTGGATTCGTTTATTACGTATCTTTGAAAGGAACAACCGGCGCAGGAACCCTCAATGTTAAAGAGGTCGAATGTAAATTAGAGCAGCTACGGTCTGCAAGTAGTCTTCCAATTCGGGTGGGCTTCGTTATAAAAAATGGAGACACGGCAGCTGCCATTGGGGCGCTTTCAGATGGGGTTGTTGTAGGGTCAGCTATCGTCGATCTAATAGCCAAACAAAAATCGGGTCTCGGAAACGAAGATGTTTGTGATCTTTTAAGAGAGATTCGACAGGGTTTAGATGAACTCTCTGGATGAGTGGCTGGGTTATGTAGAAAAAGTTCACTCTAAGACATGGGATCTAGGTCTAGCTCGAGTTAATCGGGTGGCCGAGGAGCTAGGGCTGACGCTGCAAAGCTCTAGAGTCGCGATAGTGGCAGGCACCAATGGTAAAGGATCTACATGTGAATATATGGAGCAATTCTGTATCGAAGCAGGACTCTCGGTAGGAAAAAGTACGTCGCCCCACCTTCTAAGGTTTAACGAAAGAATTCAAGTCAATGGCTATCCTGTATCGGACGACGTGATAGTGGAAGCGTTCGAAAGTATAGAAACCGCTCGTAGAAACATTTCTTTAACTTACTTCGAATTTGCTGTCTTGGCCTCGGCGTTAATTTTTAATCGTAGTGATCTAGATATATGGATCCTTGAAGTCGGACTTGGGGGTAGGCTTGATGCAATGAATATATTTAGTCGAGATATTTCGGTCATAACTCAAATTGCTCTAGACCATCAGGCGTGGCTTGGTAATTCTCGAGAGGAAATTGCCTTAGAAAAAGCTGCTATTATGAGGTCGGGGATCCCATGTGTAGTGGCAGATCCAGATCCACCTGCCACACTCATGCAGTATGCTCGTAAATTGGGTATTACGCCTTTTTTGATAGGTAAGGACTTCAGTTTTGAAGACGGCAAGATTCATATTCAGGGACGAGAGATTTTCGATTTGCCTGTCCCTCAACTCCCAAAAAATAGCGCCGTAGCAGCGCTTCAGGCGGTGTCATGCTTGGGTATAGAATTAAGCGATCTGCAAATCCTTGATGTGATTCGTCGCACAAGATTAACAGGTAGATTCCAGTGGTTTGACACCAAGCCAAAAGTGCTTTGCGACGTCGCCCATAATCCGGCGGCGGCCGTTTATCTTAGAGACTATCTGAAAACTTATTTCAATTCAGTGGAAACGAAACCACGTGTTCATGCCGTAGTAGGGATGTACTCTGATAAGGAGTTGTCGAGGGTAATCAATACGTTGTCTCCCGCAGTACATCGTTGGTATTTTACTGACATGGACGATGCGCGTGCAGCGACAGCAAAAGACTTACAATGGGTTCTTGGTGATAGGAGTAACGCAGAAACCTGTGGTAATATTTCTACCGCGTTCGGAAAAGCCAAGAGGGACCTCAATATAAACGACCTAATTGTTGTGTTTGGTTCATTTCCAGTTGTGGCTGGTGTTCTCGATTTAATGTCAACTCCTCTAAACGAAGGGTGATAATGGACTCCAAGTTACGAAATCGAATTATTGGAGCGGTAGTTCTAACCAGTTTTGCAGTAGTTTTATTACCCTCGCTCTTTGATGGCTCTTCGCAGGATAGGGAGAGGTTTGTTGCAAATATCCCAAGTCCGCCAAATATTATGCTGCGAGACTTGAGTTTCCATGAAGTGAGAAAAAATATGCAACAGATAGAGCAGGACAGTGCGGCTAAATTACCGATAGAAATTGTTGACCAAACAGACTATTCCGAAAATACAAATTTTGCTCTTGATCGAAATAGATTGCCAATCGCTTGGAGTCTGCAGCTTGGTAGTTTCGAGGAAGAAAAGAACGCTCGCAATTTGCGCACCCTATTGCGTGAGGCAGAGTATAGGAGTTATATCACTAGTAGTAGGACGCGGCAAGGACAAAGATTCAAAGTTTTTGTAGGGCCCATGATAGACAAGACCTCTTTAGAGAAAATAAGTATTGAGATTAGGACTAATATGGATATCGAAGGGCTGATTGTGCGATATCGAATTGAAGATGACAGTTCTCAGCTTGGTGGTTAGGTGGCTTTCACTGATTGGCTAATACTTGGTATCTTCGCAATATCTACACTAGTCGGTATCGTAAGGGGTTTTCTGAAGGAAGCCTTGGCCTTAGCCACGCTTATTGCGGCAGTTGTGGCGGCTAGGTTTCTTGGCCCCAACTTGTCAGCGTTACTTGCGGATTTTATTGAAATATCAAGCTTGCGTGTTGGTTTGTGTTATATCTTTGTTTTTTTTGGCACACTATTTGTTGGTGGTCTGATTAATCGCTTGTTGGCTCGTGTTATAAAGATTTCGGGGCTTGGAGGTTTTGATAGATTCCTGGGCATATTCTTCGGACTTGCCCGTGGAGCCCTAATTATATTGGTTTTCATAGCTGTTTGTTATTATTTGGTCCCTGTGCAGAACGACCGGTGGTGGAAAGAATCGGCATTAATTCCTCATTTTGTCAACTTGGTTGAGTGGCTTGGCCCTATACTATGGGAGCAAAGTGAACAAATATTAGAAAAGACGGAAGGAAGCGTTATTTAGTATGTGTGGATTAGTTGGGATGGTAGGTCGTACGAATGTCCAGTATGACTTGTACGATGCTTTATCCATTTTACAGCATCGAGGTCAAGACGCGGCAGGGATGGTCACATGCCAAGGGGATACCTTAAATCAACGAAAAGGCAATGGTTTGGTTCAAGACGTCTTTCGGCAGCAACATATGAATCATCTGATAGGAACCATGGGAATTGCTCATAATAGATATCCCACGGCGGGAACTGCCAGTTCTGCAGAAGCCCAGCCAATGTATGTAAATTCGCCATTTGGAATATGCCTCGCGCACAACGGTAATTTGATTAACGATGATAAGCTGAACGAGGATCTATTCCGTGCGGATAGAAGGCATATTAATACTAGTTCTGACTCTGAAGTTTTACTGAACGTGTTTGCCCACGAACTTCAGAATGTTGCGGGGCTACGCTTGTCACCAGACGATATCTTCAAGGCTGTCGAACGTGTGCATGAACGAGCAGTGGGTGCCTATGCAGCTGTCGCTCTAATAACTGGCTATGGAATAGTAGGTTTCCGGGATCCCTTTGGAATAAGGCCTATGGTCTTCGGTAAGCGGGAAACACGCGACGGTATAGAGTATATGATTGCTTCAGAAAGTGTTGTCTTAGATATTTTAGGATTCGAACTCATTGATGATGTGGCCCCGGGAGAGGCTATCTACATTCAATCAAATGGTCGTTGTTATCGGCAACAGTGTGCTGCATTTACAAACTATAGTCCCTGTATCTTCGAGCATGTTTACTTCGCCAGGCCAGACTCTGTGATAGATGGGGTTTCAGTTTATAAAGCTAGGTTGAAGATGGGAGAGAAATTAGCAAATAAGATTTTACGGGAGCATCCTAACCATGATATTGATGTGGTGATCCCAATTCCGGACACCAGTTGTACAGCGGCACTTCCAATCGCTCACCGACTTGGGATTAAATATCGCGAGGGTATTGTAAAAAATCGTTATGTGGGTAGAACTTTTATCATGCCTGAACAAGAACAGAGACAAAAATCTGTCAGGCGTAAACTAAATGCGATTGATCTCGAATTTCGAGGTAAGAACGTGTTGCTTATTGATGATTCGATAATTAGGGGAACTACTACAAAGCAGGTGGTCCAGATGGCTCGCGATGCAGGTGCTAAAAAAGTTTACTTAGCATCCGCGGCACCGACAGTTCGTTATCCGAATGTATATGGTATTGATATGCCTACTGCAAACGAATTTGTAGCCAACAATCGCACAGAAAAAGAAATAGCCGAATATATTGGAGTCGACTGGCTGGTTTATCAAGATCTCGATGATTTAGTTGCCTGCGCCCAAGGCATCAATGAGAAGATCAATCGATTCGATACATCAGTTTTCGATGGAGAATACGTAACGGGTGGTGTTGATGCCACCTACCTTAACCGTATCGAGACACTGCGTAATGATGGCGCGAAGAGGCGGCGCGGAGCCGACATTATTGAATTCCAGAACCAGATCTAAAGATATTCAAGGAACGTTTTCTTTGTTAATTCACTTCTACTATATTGACAGAGGGTATAACGGCCTTATCTGCAATTTTCTTATATGACGCAACCTCATGGAAGTTAAGGTATCGATAGATATTGTTTGTAGTTTTAACAAGGGCTCCTGCATGAGCCATATATTCCTCTGGGGTAGGAAGATGGCCCAGCACACTAGAAATTGCTGCTAGCTCCGCAGATGCGAGGAAGACATCAGCTCCATCGCCAAGTCGATTTGGGAAATTGCGGGTCGACGTTGATACACAACTAGAACCGGCAGCAACTCTCGCTTGGTTCCCCATGCATAGCGAGCAGCCTGGCATCTCCATGCGAGCACCAACTTTGCCAAATGTACTATAGACGCCTTCCTCCATGAGTTGTTTTTCATCCATTTTAGTCGGCGGTGAAATCCATAGTCGCGTGGGAAGACTGTCTACTTGACTGAGCATTTGGGCGGCCGCACGGAAATGGCCTATGTTTGTCATGCAGGATCCAATAAAAACCTCATCAATTTTGGTGCCTGCTACCTCCGATAACGATTTTACGTCATCAGGATCATTTGGGCATGCAACCAGAGGCTCTTTTATTTCATTCAAATCGATCTCGATTACTTCATAGTATTCTGCATTTTTGTCTGGTTGTAGCAGAGAGGGTTTTAGTAACCACGCTTCCATTTCCGCAACGCGTCGAGCCAATGTGCGTGGGTCTCCATAACCCTCAGAGATCATCCATTTTAGGAGTGTTACATTGGAAGTAAGGTATTCGACTATTGGCTCCTCATTAAGGCGGATAGTGCATCCCCCAGCAGAGCGCTCCGCTGAGGCATCCGATAATTCAAAGGCTTGCTCTACTTTTAGGTCTGGCAATCCTTCTATTTCTAGAATGCGTCCAGAAAACACATTTATTTTACCTTCCTTTTCAACAGTAAGAAGCCCGCGTTGTATAGCAGCATAGGGTATCGCGTTAACAAGGTCTCTTAATGTAATTCCTGGTTGCATTTCTCCCGTAAAGCGTACAAGGACTGATTCAGGCATATCCAATGGCATTTGGCCAATTGCTGCAGCGAAAGCTACTAACCCTGAACCCGCTGGAAAACTGATACCTATCGGGAACCGTGTGTGAGAGTCTCCTCCGGTTCCTACCGTATCCGGCATAAGCATTCTGTTTAACCAGGAGTGGATAATTCCATCACCTGGACGAAGCGCTACTCCACCCCTAGTTTGAATGAAATCCGGTAGTGTGTGTTGAGTGTCTATATCTACGGGTTTTGGGTATGCGGCTGTATGACAAAATGATTGCATTACGAGATCAGCGTTAAACCCAAGGCAGGCGAGTTCCTTCAACTCATCCCGAGTCATTGGCCCTGTTGTGTCTTGAGATCCAACTGTCGTCATTTTCGGTTCACAATATGTTCCGGGTCTAACACCTTCCAAACCACATGCTTTTCCAACAATTTTTTGTGCGAGGGTGTACCCTTTCCCAGAATCATCGGCCGGGATAGGGCTTCGAAAGACTTCGCTGGGCTTTAATCCTAGCTCTTCCCGGGATCGATTAGTAAGCCCCCGCCCAATTATCAGGGGGATACGTCCGCCTGCCTGTACTTCATCAAGAAGCACTTCAGTCGCCAGGTTGAACTTAGCGAGTTCGTCTCCTGTTTCTGCATTGATTATTTTACCCTCGTAGGGATAAATGGTGATGACATCGCCCATACTCATCCTTGAAACATCGCATTCAATTGGCAGTGCCCCCGCGTCTTCCATGGTATTGAAAAATATAGGTGCAATTTTACCTCCCAAAACAATACCACCATCTCTTTTATTGGGTATGGCAGGGATGTCATTCCCCATATGCCAAAGTACAGAATTTGTGGCTGATTTACGTGATGATCCAGTTCCAACGACGTCTCCCACATATGCCAATGGATAGCCCTTTTTTTTCAAAAGCTGGATTGTTCCTAGTGGGTCATCCATTTTTTTAACAAGCATGGATTGTGCGTGCAAGGGGATGTCAGGCCTGCTCCATGCATCTCCAGCAGGAGATAGGTCATCTGTGTTGGTTTCCCCATCTACCTTGAAGACAGTGACCGTGATCTTATCCTTAACCGGTGGCCTTTTGGTAAACCACTCTGCATTTGCCCATGATTGTAAGACCTTTGCCGCATATTTATTGGTTTTCGCTTTTTCAAAGATATCAAGTCTAAAATCGAACATAAGAAGAGTTTGAGAAAGAGCTTCAGCCGCCTTGTCTGCTACTTCTTCGTCGTCAAGCAGTTCTATTAGAGGTTCGATGTTATAACCTCCCAGCATTGTTCCCAGTAATTCTATTGCAAGCTTTCGATTTATTAGTGGTGATACGGCGTTGTTTTTGGCAATATCAGAAAGGAAGGCGGCCTTAACATAGGCTGCATTGTCGACTCCTGCGGGGACCCGATTTGTAAATAAATCTAATATAAATTCTTCTTCACCAGCTGGAGGGTCCTTCAAAAGGGCTACAAGGCTGTTAACTTCTGCGTCATCGAGTGGTTTTGGCGCTATGCCTTGTGCCTCTCTTTCTGCAGCGTGTTCACGATAACGATCAAGCACGAAAAACTCCTGACGAAGAATTGGAAAAGGGATGGAGAGTCTACCTGATGTAGATAGAAAAGTTAAGGTGAGGATATTGTAAGACTATGAATGTGAACACTTTTTTATTTTGTTCAACGCCTGTAGAGTGGCTGACAAAAGCAGTTGAGGAAGTCCCGACGCTACTAATTGATCACGCCAATTGTGAAAAAAAAGCTGCTTCGACTGCCCTCAATTTGATTTATCGTTACGTGGATAAACCCGAATTAATATTAAGGCTTTCAAAGCTTGCTAGAGAAGAACTACGACATTTCGAGCAAGTTCTCGGCTTTGTCGAGCGTAAAGGTATCACCTACCAGCATATCCTCCCGGGTCGCTATGCGAGTGGACTCCATGAAAAAATTCGGAAGAACGAACCTTACAGATTGATTGATTCTCTTCTGGTTGGTTCGATAATCGAAGCAAGGAGTTGTGAGCGTTTTTCTAGGCTGATTGAATTTCTGGATGATGAATTGGCTAGTTTTTATGAGTCACTCTTGAAATCAGAGTCCCGGCATGCGGGGGTTTATTTAGAGTATGCGAAGCGTTATGCGGGGAGCGAATTCGATGATCGCTTAAACCTATTCCTAGCCATTGACCATAGGCTGATTCAGTCTCCAGATAATCTATTCCGATTCCATAGCGGCATTCCTAAGAGAAAAGGTATCTTTGTAGGCGACTAACTGATCGGGAAAGATTGAAGATTGAAGCTATCTTCGGTAAGTTCTAAAAACCATCCTTTGGTATCCCAGTCGCCCAGAACTGCACGATGGCCTAAAACCTCCGGCACTTTATGTGTGTCAGGTCGATGGGTATGACCATGTATAAGAAGCTGGACCTCATGTTGTTGCATCTCCAAAATAACTTCTTCCTGCGTGACATCCATGATATCCATTTTTGATTGTCTCGTATGTGCTTTACTTCGGTCTCTTGCCCCCGAGGCTATGACCATCCTCTCTTTGAGACTTTTCGACAGAAGATCTTTTTGGAAGACGTGATTACGCAGCATCTTACGAATCTTCATATACTCAATATCGAGAGTACATAGGCTGTCGCCATGCATAAGTAATACTGGTCTATCGAAAAAGAGAACTCGAGTAGGGTCAGGTAAAAGCGTGAATCCAGTTTGCTCACAGAAGGCCTTTCCGATAAGAAAGTCTCTATTACCGTGCATAATAAATCGTGGTACCGAGAGTGTCTTGAGTTCGGAGATTACGTTTTGACTTAACTCGCTATCGTTATCGTCGCCAACCCAGACCTCGAATAAATCCCCAAGGATATAAAAGCCGTCGGCTCTGTTTGCAACGTTTTTGATAAAACTAAAGAAAGCTTCTGTGACGTCGGGACGAGATTCGTCCAAGTGTAAATCGGAAATAAAGATGTAACTCAAAACTCAGGTTCTCCGTTATTTATCTCTCCATCAAGCATACGCAATTACAGCTTATTTCACTTTAATCTGTTTGACGTAGTCGTCGTCGGTTAAGTAAAATGCGCGCTCTCAAGCTTTGGCTGTGGCTCCATGTCAGTCATTATCTGGTGCTTGGTGTGGATTATATGCAATTCTATTCGGGTTATTGTATCGGGGTATAGCGCAGTCTGGTAGCGCGCCTGCTTTGGGAGCAGGATGTCGGGAGTTCAAATCTCTCTACCCCGACCAACTTGTTTAAGTGCGCCCGTAGCTCAATCGGATAGAGCATCGGCCTTCTAAGCCGAGGGTTGCAGGTTCGATTCCTGCCGGGCGTGCCATGCAGGTCAGTGGTGGGCGTAGCTCAGTTGGTAGAGCTCTGGATTGTGATTCCAGCGGTCGTGGGTTCAAACCCCATCGTCCACCCCAATTCAAGAAGATCTTGAAGGGTTCAAAGACGATTGATTATTCCACGAGTGAGGCACCGTTAAATCGGCTAGGGCAATTTCGCTCCGGCTGTGAACATGGTCTAAAGACTTCAATTTTGGTCTGAGGTAAATTTTCGCGCTAAGATTCGAGAAGGAAGTCTGTCTTTTGCCAAAACCAATGAGTTAAACAAGAAGCTACTACAAAGTTCCCTCGAACCTAACTAAGTTCAAATTTTATTGACGAGGAAAATCCCAAAGATGAAATCAAGAGAACTTATGTTCATAGTATTACTTACTGTATTTATCGCTTCTATGGCGTTCATCAATATAGTTAGCGCTAAACTTTGGACATTTATGGGATTGACTATTTCAGGCGGAATTATGGCCTATTGGTTAACTTTTCCTATTACCGATGTAGTTGGAGAGATTTATGGGCGGGCTCGAGCCCAATTAATAGTTTGGCTAGGATTTGGTGCTAATTTGCTGGTTCTAGGTATGTCGCAGTTGGCTATTATTTTACCTCCAGCTAGCGGTTACACCCATCAAACGGAGCTGGAGACTGTACTCGGAGCCGTGCCTGTAATTGTGTTGGCATCTTTATCGGCATATTTGTGTGCGCAATCTCATGACGTTTGGGCTTTTGCTTTCTGGAAGAGAGTCACTAAAGGAAGACATCTTTGGTTACGTAATAATCTCAGTACGATAACTTCGCAGCTGATTGATTCGATCGTTTTTAATGGCATAGCGTTTTGGATATTTGCTCCTGCAAAGATCACTTTTGAGGTCTTTATTATGATGACCCTTGGTTATTGGGCATTTAAAGTCGCTATTGCCTTAATTGATACACCGATAGTCTACGGTTTGGTTTACTGGCTTAGGAAATTGGAAAAGTAGACTAGCTTTTATTAATTTCTTTTCTAGATAGTTCCTCTTGTAGCCTGCGTAAAAAAGGAATTGTAAGAAACTGGTCCTCTTGTATTAAAGCCCAGTCTATTGGACCAGGTCTAGGTAACTTGTTTTGCGATTTAATTACGCGCTTCGGAGTGATGATCCAATCTAGAGGCGTGTCGTGTGACTCGAGAGAGATATTGGCATTTTCAACAATCTGTAACTCGCTTATCGTTGTTACTATCGGACATGCGCGAGAGAGGGTTCCTACAGAACGGAATATTCCCATCTCCAGATCAGCAAAGCCTCCACCTTTCCCCATCCTACCGCCGGCTAAAGAGGCAGCGACAGAGCCCACGACACAAATGTCCATCGGTTCCATTTCCGAAAAGTCAACTCGCTGTCCGAACAACAACGCACCATCTGAATACATGACTTCCTCAAATGCCACTGATCTTTTGGACAAGATTTCAGGGTCTAACAGCAGAAATGGGTAGTCTCGTGTTAACTCAGGGACTGGGGTGTAAACCTTCTTCCCATCTTGTAATGCATTTAAGCGAACCCAAGCTTGCGCACGATCTGGATTTGACTTAACAACCCGAGCAGCCTTCCAGAAATCAAGTGTACTCAGCTTGAAAGCCGCTTCTTCTGAACCCTCAAAGTTTGGAATCTTGCTCCATGGGTCACCTATTGCAGTCCCTGAGGACTCAAGTTTTCTCCAGATTTGATGTCTTAACTTATCTTTGAGACTATTTCTTCCACCCCAGCGGTGTTTTTCGATTCCCATGTTCAATTAAATCCTTACTTTAGTTAACTGAGCCGCGAGTAGGATTTCGCCATATTCCTACTGGTCTGACAAACAACTTCATTAAGAAATCTGGGAGTCTTCGACGCTAATCAAGCGAACTAAGGTTTGATTTTACGTATACCCAAGTTTTCCATTCCTGTTACTACAGTAGTCTATTCCCAAAATAATTTACATGGGGAATCTACGTTTGGAAAATCATTAAGTATCTACAGAGGTGCATATAACTTATAATCACCTGACAGGCAGATTAATCGTGGGCTAGTCTTCGATTGCGAGTTTTACGATCAATGGTCTAGCTCTACCATCCTTTTGAACGAGATTAATTGCCAATTCGAGCTCTCCTATGAGAAACGTCAGGATAGGGGATGCAAAGTGACTTGCAGAGTACCCAGCTGGACTAAAATAAGTTTTGTTTGAATCACTAGAAATTAGAGGTTTTCGACTTCTGTGGATGTCTACTGTCTGTCTTGCCTTTGGCAGTCAAATGCTGAATATCGCAAGGGGATGGCTAATTTATGATATGACTTCATCCCCGATGGCATTAACTTGGGTAATGATATCTTACATGTTACCTGCTGCTGTTTTTTCTATCGTCGGCGGGGTGATTGCCGATAGAATGAATAAAAAGTTCTTAATGGTCATCTCCCAGTTATTGAACACGACGGCAACGCTCGTCCTGTCGTATGTCACGTATATTGGCGAAGTTACATTCTCGCATTTTATATTCTTTGGGATTTTTAACGGAATTCTTGGATCAGTTAGTATGCCGGCTCGATTCGCTATAGTACCTGAAGTGGTCGGTGATAATAACGTCGTAAATGCCTCTGCTTTGCAGACTGCAACTTACAACCTATCTCGTATCACAGGGCCTATCCTCGCTGGAGGATTGATTGCTGTCTTCGCGGCGGGAGACACAACTTCAGCTCAGGGGGTCGGGTTAGTTTTCTTTCTCATTTCGATACTTATGCTTATTTCCGCTATCTTTCCGCTATTTTTAGAATATCAACGAACATCTAATTATGAGAAGAAGACACCACTGGAAGATTTCGTCGAGGGATTTCAGTTTCTAAGGAAAGAGAAAATAATCACAGGCCTTATCTTCATAGGTCTTGTTCCTTCGATTTTCGGTTCTGCAGTCAATTTTCTCTTACCAGCATTTAACCAAGAAGTGATATCGGGTGGTCCTGAAGAGCTCGGCTTTTTATCAGCTGGTATGGGGCTTGGTGCGTTGATCGGTTCTTTATTACTAGCAAAACTTTCTGACTCCGGGAGTAAAGGTCGAATTATGTTTCTTACTTCCTATGGTTGGGCAATTACTATCGCTATTTTTACTTTTTCAGGCCACTTATACGCAGCAATAATAGCAGGAGCGCTCACAGCTTTATTTCATAATTTTTTTGGGTCACTTAATATGAGTTTAACCCAAATAATAACTCCACAGTTCGTGCGTGGTCGTGTTGCCAGCCTAATTTTAATGGTCAATGGATTGATGCCGCTTGGTGCTATACCAATTGGTATCGTTGCAGAGAGTTTTAATATTCAAACTGCACTTTTTTTTGGTTCGGTCATGATGATAGTTTCCACGTTTATTCTGGGTTTGTTATACCCAGAAATCCGTAAGATCGATAAAGGGCACGGGTGACTAAAAAAGGTCCTAAACTCGAATGTCCCTCATGTTTGTCTAGTGTCAGTAACCCCTTGAAGTCTTTCATTCTTGCCATCACGTTGCTGTCAAACCGCGGAAGTATTTTTTTTTGATTTCCCATATAATCACACCTTCTGATAGCTTTGTATCAAGGTAATGACGGAATCGATTGAGGAGCTTGAGCTAAAAAAAGCCAGGTTGGTTGCAGAAATCAGTGAGGTGAAGAGGGAACTTGCCAATAGACGGGGCATCCCTCTGACGACGGAAGCATTGAAGGATAGTAGAGCCTATGCGTTTGATGCTTCTTCGCCGATGAATGATAGGCTCCAAGGGTGTTTGAACTCTCTTGCACGCTATGGGTTTTGTGTGGTTGATAACGTGATCCCTAGCGATCAGATTCGCGATCTAAGGCAAGAGGCTGAAAAAGCAGAAAAGCTAGTAGAGAAAAACAAGCAGCGGGTTGTTGATGGGTTGAAGGAAGGCAAGTCTCTTGACGAGCTTGCGAAGACCCCTGGTATAGACCTTCGGCCGGTTCGAAAGGTTGGTTACGATCCAAAGATTGTCAATGACATCGTTTGGCTGCCGAAGTATGCTCAGTTTCTTGCCCACCCATCAATCACTAGTATTGCACGAGCAGTTCTTGATGATCATTTGAAAATAGCGCAGTTGCATCTCCGTCATATTGCAGCAGCGTCGGAGGATGGAGACCCGGGAGGTTTTTTTGGAATGGGTAGGTCGGATCTCAGAGATTGGCACACTGATTGGCCGCATGATCTGATGTCCCATGGCGCAGGTGACCCGGAGACTAATATTGGAAGCGTCAGACAACCCTTTCCAGATGTTACGCTTGGTTTGACAATGATCTGGTTTCTCACGGACGTCGATGAGGACTCCGGTGCAACCTTCGTTGTTCCGGGTTCGCATCGAGACCTACGAAATCCGAGGGGCCCAAACGATGGCATTTGTGTTACGTCACCAGTTTCTGGCGACATGCAGGTGACGGCTAAAGCAGGATCGGTTTTTATTCAGGATTCACGACTCTGGCATGCTTCTCCTATGCACAATACCGGCCAGAGACGTATCGCTATTGTGAATCGATGGAGTCCCTGGTGGATTGCCGTCGATGACTATGCCCCAGGAGGGGTAGTGAACACAGTCTGTAGACCCCTGGCGCAGAAAGAGTATGATGCCTTACCCGAAGATCTGAAACCACTGATGAGACATTTGTGCCCGACTGAAAAAGATACGCTTCAGCAATTGGCCCTGGACAAAGCTGAGGCAGCCAAAAAACAAGCCTTCTCGGGCTTTGATCTGTTAAACAGTCATCCTGAGAAAGTTGCTACCGCGAATAAGCATATTGAAGTTAAGATAAGAGCAGATTAACTCGTCTTATTATCGGAATATTTTGATGTCGCAGAATCAATGTAACAAGAGCAATGTTACCGTGCAGAGGGTTGTTCATAAGTGGTAGTCCCGCTTCTAAATGGAACCATCATTCATCACGAGGATTTTTCCTCTAGATTTGTACCATCGAGACTAGTAGACGTATGGCTTCCCGACGGCATTGATAGGAAATCAAAAAAGTCACTACCGGTAATTTATATGCAGGATGGCCAAATGATGTTTCGTTATCCTGAATCGTTGTTTGCTGGTAGCGATAGTTTTTGGGATGTGGACAAGGCGATTACCCGATTAGTTAAAAGTAACGAGATTAGGCCGCCAATTGTAGTAGCCGTAGCGTCAGCTCTAGATCCAAGTCATGTAAAGTGGCACAAAGATGCAAGGCGCGCGGAGTTCATGCCCCAGAAGCCGGTGGAAGAAAATTTAAAGAGTCGCATGGAATCAGGTGAGGTTAGGTCTACTGATGTTGGTGGAATCGAGGAAGAGGACTATGTGATTTCGTCCGATAACTATTTGAGGTTTCTAGTAGAGGAACTTAAGCCTTTCATCGATAAAACTTATCCCACATTAATGGGTCAAGCCGACACTTTTATTATGGGCTCTAGTATGGGTGGGTTGATCTCAGCATATGCTGTTGCCGAGTATCCAGAAGTTTACGGTGGCGCCGCGTGTCTATCAACAGCATGGACCGCGATGGATGGTGCTAAATCAGCATGGCATAATGATGTTGTCGTAGAGTGGTTAAGTAGCCACTGGCCTACCGCAGGTCGAACTAGAGTTTATTTTGATTACGGGACAAAAGAGCTTGATGCGAAGTATGAGCCAGGCCAGAAAAAAATGGACAATGTATTGAGTAAGCATGGATTCGTAGAGGGGGAAGATTGGGTGACGCGTCGGTTTGTCGGGGCGGGTCACCGACCAAAGGATTGGCGAGAGCGTGTCCATATTCCTCTTCGTTTTTTATTGGGTACTGATTAATCTAGTGGTTCCACACTGCCCTAGTTACGCGGATGAATGGCTTAGTGAAGCAATTCACTTAGAGGCGTTATTTCTCACCTTGATTGCTTCAACTGAAATAAGAAGACGCACCTCCATATCAAAGCCCATGAGCTTCGCGTAATCAATTCCGAAATCGTCTCGCATGATAGTCCCCTCTGCTGTAGCTCCGCAGACCTGCTTTAATTTAAACGGGTGAAGCATACATTTAGCCGTTTTTATCTCGAGCGTAAGTGGCTGGGTGACGCCCCTAAGCGTTAACTGACCATTAACTTTTGTCGGGGCTTCATTAACGAATTCTACTAGTTCTCCTTCAAAGATGGCGTTTGGATATTCTTCGACAGCAAACATATCGTCCCGTTTTGCGTGGGCATTCATCTTTTGGTGTCCAAAATCTATCGTACTCATATCCATGATG
>JAYZES010000001.1:0-40386 GCA_036337195.1 Pseudomonadota bacterium | reverse complement strand
ATGGTAATGCCTGGTGATAATATTGCAATGAATGTTGAGTTGATTGCACCAATAGCGATGGAGGAAGGTCAGCGTTTTGCTATTCGTGAAGGTGGCAGGACAGTTGGGGCAGGAGTTGTTACTAAGATTAATGATTGAAATTATAAAATCACCTCTGCGAAGCCGGGAAATTTCTGTTTCACTCTTTCCCAGGGGAAAGTTGTGAAAAACGGTGAATATGTCACGTTGAACGGTGGTAATTAGGGCAGAGGGCATGTATCATGCCGCCCCTGCTATGGCTCGCTGCTGGAAGCAGGGGCTGGGCGGAAATTCAGGATCTCAAATTGAGATCGCGGGTAGCTTGAATTAGAGCATGGTCGAGCATCTTCCCTACTACGAGGGAGGGATGCTTTTGCCTTATTGAATTGGCTCTGAAGGGAGAAGTCATGGAAAATCAGAGAATCAGGATTAGGTTGAAGGCTTTCGATCATCGCCTGATAGACGCCTCAATACAGGAAATAGTGAATACTGCGAAGCGCACTGGTGCTCAGGTTCATGGACCGATTCCCTTACCCACTCGGAGAGAGAAGTTCACCGTCTTAATTTCGCCCCACGTTGACAAGGACGCGAGAGATCAATATGAAATTCGTACCCATAAGCGATTGTTGGATATTTTGGAGCCAACTGAGAGGACAGTAGACGCACTTACGAAGCTGGACTTGGCTGCTGGTGTAGAGGTGCAAATCAATCTGGCTTAGGCTGATTGATAGAAGGAGTCCAGGAGAAAGAGATGGCAATAGGATTAGTAGGCATTAAAAGGGGTATGACGCGAATTTTCTCTGAAGACGGAAACTCTGTGCCAGTGACAGTTATAGAGGCTAAACCTAATCGCGTCGCTCAGATAAAAACTAAAGACATCGACGGCTACGCAGCTGTCCAAGTCTCCTCAGGAGAGATAAAGTCTTCGAAGCTGACAAAGCCTTTAGCTGGACATTATGGCAAGGCGGCTATTGAGGCCGGTAGATCATTAAACGAGTTTCGGATTATGGGCGATGAAGAAATCAACTTGGGTGATAATTTAAATGTGTCTGAGTTTGAGGTTGGGCAAAAGATAGATGTTACTGGACAGTCCAAAGGAAAAGGATTCGCAGGCGTGGTCAAACGACATAATTTCAAGATGCAGGACGCTACCCACGGTAACTCTATCTCTCACCGAGCACCCGGTTCGATAGGCCAGTGCCAAACTCCGGGCAGGGTATACAAGGGTAAAAAGATGGCCGGTCATATGGGAGCGATGACAGTAACCACCCAGTCTTTGGAGATCGTGAGTGTTGATGATGAGAACAATTTGCTGCTGGTGAAGGGTGCTGTGCCTGGCGCTAGCGGTGGTAGAGTATTCCTGAAGCCGTCGGTGAAGACGCGAGCTTAGTGGAGGAATAAATTGAATCTCAATATTTCAGACCCCGGTGTAGGGCTCACAAAAGAAGCTGTTAATCTCTCTGAGGTGACATTTGGGCGAGAGTATAACGAAGCTCTGATACATCAAGTAGTTGTGGCTTACATGGCATCGAGTAGGCAGGGAACGAAGGCTTTAAAAACCAGGTCAGAAGTGAGGGGAGGTGGAGCCAAGCCCTACCGACAAAAGGGAACAGGTCGAGCAAGAGCAGGCACTATCAGAAGCCCCATATGGCGGGGAGGTGGCCAAGCCTTTGCTGCTAAACCCAGGGATTATTACCAGAAGGTTAACAGGAAAATGTACCGCGGTGCGATGAGGTCTATACTGTCTGAGTTGGTTCGACAGGATAGGGTTGTTGTTACTAACGAGTTTAGTATAGAAGTGCCGAAGACCAAGCAAGTGCAAAACCTGTTGAGAGACCTTGCGCTCGAAGATGTTTTGGTTGTCGTGGAGGAAGTGGATAAGAACCTCTACTTGGGTTCGCGTAATCTCAAGAGTGTAGAAGTTGTGGATGTCCAAGGCATAAATCCGGTCACGTTGATACGCTGCAAAAAGGTACTTTTTACTGTTGGGGCCCTAAGAAAAGTTGAAGAGGTTCTGGGATGAATGAAAATAAACTATATAAGGTAGTGCTAGGTGCTCACATCTCAGAGAAAGCTACGTTAATCGCCGACGAGTCAAATCAAATTGTGTTCAAGGTAGCAAAGGACGCAACTAGACCAGAAATTAAAGAGGCTATAGAAAAAATATACGGGGTAACTGTTAAAAACGTCACCGTCTTGAACGTAAAAGGAAAAGTGAAACGCAACTTTCGCGGTGTGTCAAAAAAATCAGATTGGAAGAAGGCATATGTTGGGCTGGAAGCAGGCCATGATATTGACTTTTCCGGTATAAACTAGCGAGATCATTGATGCCTGTTATAAAGACAAAACCAACTTCACCAGGTCGCAGATTCGTCGTAAAGGTTGTTCATCCAGAACTACACTCTGGGGAACCCTATAAGCCTTTGACAGAGAAAAAGACCAAGAGTGGTGGCAGAAATAATAATGGTCGCATCACGACAAGGCATATAGGCGGAGGGCATAAGAAGAGGTATCGCGTTATTGATTTCAAGCGTAATAAGAATGGGATAAACGCGACGGTAGAGAGACTAGAATATGATCCTAATAGGTCTGCCAACATTGCTTTGTTGAAATATTCGGATGGTGAAAGACGGTATATTGTCGCCCCAAAGGGGCTCCCGATAGGGACTGCTCTTCAGTCTGGTGATAACGTTGCAATAAAGGTTGGGAATTCTATGCCATTGCGTAATATACCAATGGGTAGCGTAGTACATTGTATAGAGCTAAAACCAGGGAAGGGAGCACAAATTGCTAGGAGTGCAGGCACTTCTGCTCAGCTCGTTGCTAAGGAAGGGAGGCACGTTACAATCCGACTCAGGTCTGGTGAGATGAGAAAGGTCCTGGGAGATTGCAGGGCTACACTTGGCGAGGTAAGCAATTCAGAGCATAACTTGCGCTCTTTGGGAAAAGCAGGCGCCTCTCGCTGGCGAGGTATTAAGCCAACCGTTCGAGGTGTCGTTATGAACCCTGTTGATCACCCTCACGGTGGCGGTGAAGGTAAAACTTCAGGTGGACGTCATCCTGTCTCACCTTGGGGGCAGCCAACTAAAGGTCATAAAACCAGGAAGAACAAACGTACCGATAAGATGATTGTTCGTCGACGATCGAAGACCAGGAGATAATTTGTGCCGAGAAGCTTGAAAAAAGGACCGTTCGTGGATCTGCATCTTATGAACAAGGTGACGAAGGCCTTAGAATCAAATGACAAAAGACCAATTCGAACCTGGTCTCGTCGTTCATTGATAACACCTGACTTCGTTGGTCTAACTATACAGGTACATAATGGTCGCCAACATGTTCCAGTATTTATAAATGAAGATATGGTTGGACATAAACTTGGAGAATTTGCTATTACTCGAACTTTCCGCGGCCATGCTGGTGATAAAAAGATCAAGCGATAAGAGGAGCAATGATGGAGGTCTCAGCAAGGTTAAAAGGTGCTCGCATATCAGCGCAGAAAGCCCGTTTGGTGGCAGACCAAATTAGGGGTAAGCACGTAGGGGAGGCTTTGGATCTACTGAGTTTTAGCACAAAGAAAGGGGCGCGGCTTGTAAGAAAGTTGCTGGAGTCGGCTATTGCCAACGCAGAGCATAACGATGGTGCAGATGTTGATGATCTCGCCGTATCCAAGATATTTGTCGACGAAGGGGTGACGATGAAGAGAATCCGGCCACGGGCGAAAGGTCGCGCTGATCGTATTTTTAAAAGAAGTTGTCATATTACGCTAGCGGTAGCGGATAAATAGAGGAGTTTCAGGGAGTCCGTTATGGGTCAGAAAGTAAATCCAACTGGAATACGTTTAGGTATTGTGAAGGGTCATACGTCGATTTGGTATGCCAGCGGCCCTACTTATAGATCTAACCTCCATGAGGACTTGAAGGTACGCGAGTATATCCAAAAGAAGCTAGCTCAGGCATCGGTCAGCAGGATTGAGATTGCTAGGCCTGCGCAGACAGCTCGCATTACCATACATACCGCACGTCCTGGTATTGTAATAGGTAAAAAGGGAGAAGATATAGAGAGGCTTCGGGTAGAAGTTTCGCAGATTATGGGGGTTCCGGTACATATAAATATTGAAGAAATAAAGAAGCCTGAATTGGATGCATATCTAGTAGCAAACAATGTTGCTCAACAATTGGAGCGAAGGGTTATGTTTAGGCGAGCCATGAAGAGGGTGCAGCAAAACGCTATGCGACTGGGTGCAGAGGGTATTAAGGTAAGAGTTGCTGGCCGTCTTGGAGGTGCCGAAATAGCAAGAGCTGAGAGTTATTTGGAGGGAAGAGTTCCATTGCATACTCTTAGGGCCGATATCGATTACGCAACGGCTGAGGCGCTTACTACATATGGAATATTGGGTGTGAAAGTTTGGATATTTAAGGGCGAGGTTTTAGGACAGCGTGAAGACACTTCTCAAACGTCCTCAACTCAGAGTTTTGGTTAAAAAGTATGTTACAACCTAAAAGGACAAAGTTCAGGAAGCAGCACAAGGGCAGAAACCGAGGTCTTGCTCATCGAGGTAGTGCAGTAAGTTTCGGGGAGTATGGCTTGAAGGCAGTAGGTCGAGGGCGGTTGACTGCCCGTCAAATTGAGGCAGGCCGAAGAGCTATGACTCGAAGAGTTAAAAGAGGTGGGCAGATTTGGATCAGAGTTTTTCCGGATAAACCTATTACGCAAAAGCCCTTAGAAGTTCGGCAAGGCAAGGGAAAAGGAAATGTAGAATATTGGGTTGCACAGATTAAACCGGGTAAGGTGCTTTATGAGATGGAAGGGGTCACTGAAGAAACCGCGAGGGATGCATTTCGACTAGCTGCAGCGAAACTTCCTTTTCCTACAACCTTCGTAAAGCGGCAAGCAATGTGATGAGGGGTTGCAATGGACGTTAATGAATTAAGAACTAAATCCATTGAAGATCTGAACGAGCAGTTACGCTCTTTAGAGAAAGACCTGTTTGCGCACAGGATGCAGCAATCGACGGGACAACTGACACAAACCCATCTACTAAAACAAGTATCTAAAGATATTGCTAGAGTGAAGACCTTTTTAAATCAAAAATCTAGACAGATCGGACTTAAGGAAGCCTAATGAGGGAAGAGAATACATTAGCTAGGACAGCTACAGGCTCGGTAATTAGTAATAAAATGGATAAAACAATCACGGTCTTAGTCGAGCGGAGAATCAAACATCCCATCTACGGTAAGTATGTTAGGCGTTCGAAAAAATTTCACGCCGACGATCCAGAGAATAAGTGTAAGGAGGGGGACTTGGTTACTATAGTGCAGACCCAACCCATTTCGAAGACTAAAACCTGGGCCTTAAAAAGCATTGATCGCGAAGGTGCGGTAATTTAGTGGTCTCAATTTTCGTAACACAACGAGGTTAAGGGAATGATTCAGGCGCAGACTTATTTAGATATTGCTGATAATAGCGGCGCGCGCAGAGTCATGTGCATAAAAGTGCTTGGCGGTTCGAAGCGCCGCTACGCCAATGTCGGGGATGTAATCAAGGTAACCGTTAAGGAAGCCATCCCGCGAGGACGTGTGCGAAAGGGGCAAGTTCTTGACGCTGTTGTTGTTCGTACGAAAAAGGGTGTCCGTAGGCCAGATGGATCTTTGATTCGTTTTGATGGGAATGCGGCCGTATTATTAAACGCGCAGAAACAGCCAATCGGAACAAGAATCTTTGGTCCAGTAACTAGGGAGCTACGAGATGATAACTTCATGCGAATTATATCTCTGGCGCCAGAAGTGCTGTAAGGAAGGGAAATGCAAAGGATTAAGAGAGATGATCGCGTAATGGTTATCGCTGGTCGAGATCGTGGAAAGATAGGGACGGTCACTCGTGCTATGGCTGACGGTAGGGTATACGTGAGTGGAATAAATATGGTGAAGAGACATACTAAAGGCAACCCTCAGGCGGGCCAGCCGGGAGGAATTATAGAGAAAGAGGCGCCTATCGACGCCTCTAACGTTGCTATATATAACGGCGTGACGAGTAAAGCAGATCGGGTTGGTTTTAAGATCCTAGCTGATGGAAGGAAAGTTCGCATATTCAGATCTAGTGGTGACCAGATTGATAGTTAGCCTAACGGAAGTCAAATGACAGATCTTAAAAAACGATACCGCGAGGAAGTTGTAACAAAGTTGCAGAAAGAGTTGGGTCTCAAGAATGTGATGGAGGTGCCGCGGTTGACAAAAATTGTTCTTAATATGGGAGTTGGCGAGGCGATCGGGGATCGAAAGCAGCTCGACTCAGCCGTGGAAAATATGGAAGCGATCGCTGGGCAAAAAGCGGTAATTAATAATGCTCGGAAGTCTATTGCAGGTTTTAAAGTTCGAGAAGGTTTCCCAGTTGGTTGTAAGGTGACGTTGCGTCGGGAAAAAATGTATGAATTTCTGAGCAGATTAATAAATATTGCGATTCCTCGGCAGAGAGATTTCAGGGGAATCAGTCCCAAGTCGTTCGATGGTAGGGGAAATTTTTCTATGGGTTTGTCTGAACAGATTGTGTTCCCCGAAATTGATTACGATAAAATTGATAAAATTAGAGGGTTAGATATAGGTATTGTAACAACGGCGAAAACTGATGATCAGGCAAGGGCGTTATTGCGAGCCTTCAAATTTCCCTTTCGAGAAGTAAGTTAATAGGATTTTATATGGCCAAAATGTCGATGATAAATCGGGAACTAAAACGCCAGCGTGTGGCTGCAAAATATGCTTTAAAAAGGGCCGCTTTAAAGGAGATTATTCGCAATCCTGAGGCGTCCTCAGATGATCGCTGGGATGCTCAATTGAAGCTTCAAAAGTTACCAAGGAATGCAAGTCCGTGTAGACAAGTAAGGAGGTGTGGCCTAACTGGTAGGCCCCATGGAGTTTACAGGCGATTTGGGTTAGCGCGCACGAAATTAAGGGAAGCTGCTATGCGTGGAGATGTTCCTGGCCTTGTAAAATCTAGTTGGTAAGGGGAGAACTATGAGTATGCAAGATCCTTTGGCAGATATGCTTACGCGAATTCGTAATGCACAGCAAGTGAAAATCAAGGAAATTAATATGCCTGCTTCCTCTACCAAAATCTCGGTGGCGGAGGTATTGAAGCAAGAAGGCTTTATTGAAAGTTTTGAGGCCTCCAGTTCTGAAGATGGTAAAGCTATCTTAACTATAGTTTTGAAATATTTTGGAGGGCAGCCTGTCATCGAAGAAATAAAGAGATTGAGTCGACCGGGGTTGCGACAGTACAAGCATAAAGATGAGATTCCTGAAATAAGAGGGGGATTAGGTATCATTATTCTATCTACAAACAAGGGGGTAATGACTGATCGTGCGGCACGGCAACACGGTGTCGGTGGGGAATTACTTTGTTCGGTTTTCTAACGAATAGATGGATGGATGATTAATGTCTAGAATTGCGAATAATCCAGTAGAGGTACCCTCTGATGTAGAGGTATCCCTCGACGGTCCAAATTTGAAAGTTAAAGGTAGTAAAGGCACTTTAGAACTTGTCATTAATGGACAGGTAGAGATTAATCAGGATGATAGGCGCATTACCTTTAGGGCGGCCAATGGAACAAAAAAATCAGTTGCTTTGGCAGGTACTTACCGTTCTCTTGTAAACAATATGGTGCTAGGTGTAAGTAAGGGTTTTTCAAAATCACTTCTTCTACAAGGGGTAGGTTATCGGGCTCAAGCTCAAGGGAAAAAACTTAATCTAACTTTGGGTTTTTCCCATCCAATAGATTATGAGATACCAGACGGGATTGAAGTTGAAACCCCCAGTCAAACCGAAGTTTTAGTTAAAGGCATTGACAAGCAGCTAGTAGGGCAAGTTTCAGCAGAGATTCGAGCGTTTCGACCACCAGAGCCCTATAAAGGTAAAGGTGTGCGCTACGCTAATGAGTACGTAAAACGAAAAGAGGCGAAGAAGAAATAGTAGGCAAACATGAACAAGAAGAAAACCGCAAGGCTGCGAAGAGCCACAAAGCTTCGAGCACATATAAGAGAATTGGGTATTCCGCGCTTAAGTGTATTTCGTTCACCTAGGCATATTTACGCTCAGGTAGTTTCTCCATCCGGAGATCGAGTTCAGGCTGCAGCATCAACCTTAGAAGGCGAATTCAAGGGACAAAGCTTGGGTAATGTCCAGGGTGCAATTGTAGTAGGTTCTCTCATAGCAGAACGGGCTAAAGGCAAAGGAATAGAAAGAGTGGCTTTTGATCGGTCCGGATATAAGTATCACGGTCGAGTAAAGGCGCTAGCCGACGCGGCTCGTACCGGTGGGCTAAAGTTCTAAGTTTGGGGATAATTGATGGCTTTTAACGACAAGGAAAATGAGGAAGGTATACTAGAAAAGCTAGTACAGGTAAACCGTGTTGCAAAGGTGGTAAAAGGGGGCAGAATTTTTGGATTCACCGCTTTAACTGTAGTGGGTGATGGAAATGGCCGCGTAGGTTATGGCCGAGGGAAAGCGCGTGAGGTTCCCTTAGCGATCCAGAAGGCAATGGAGGCCGCAAGGCGGAATATGATCCAAGTAGAGCTTAATGGCTCTACAATTCAGTATCCGGTGACAGCCAGACACGGTGCCTCTAAAATCTATATGCAGCCTGCATCTGAAGGCACGGGTGTAATTGCAGGGAAAACTATGCGTGCGGTGCTAGAAGTTGCCGGGGTTCACAATGTACTTGCGAAATGCTACGGATCAACCTGTCCCGTCAACGTTCTTCGGGCGACATTCAATGGTTTACAGGATATGCGATCAGCTGACCAAATAGCAGAGAAACGTGGCTTGTCCGTAGACCAAATTAAGGCCTAAAACATATGCCGGAAAAAAAAATAAAAGTAACTTTGGTCAAGAGTACTATAGGGAGACTAAAGAAACACAAAGATTGTGTGGCCGGTCTAGGTCTGCGCAAAATAAGGCAAAGCGTAGAGGTAATAGATACGCCCGCCAATAGGGGAATGATTAATAAAGTTTCTTATCTTTTGAG
The DNA here is from genome assembly GCA_036337195.1 of Pseudomonadota bacterium. GTDB lineage: Bacteria > Pseudomonadota > Gammaproteobacteria > Pseudomonadales > Azotimanducaceae > UBA7455. The sequence goes on along the minus strand of JAYZES010000001.1, from coordinate 31,352 downwards.
TGTCGAAGACAAATAGAGAGGGGATGGAAGATTGCGCCTAAATACATTGGGTGGTGGCAGAAGCGGAAAAGCTCAGAGGAAGCGCGTTGGCCGAGGCATCGGCAGTGGTGTTGGTAAAACAGCAGGCCGCGGGCATAAAGGTCAAAAATCTCGGGCTGGGGGCAAAGTGCCAGCTGGCTTCGAAGGAGGTCAAATGCCCCTGCAAATGCGATTGCCTAAATTTGGGTTTAACTCTTCGCAAGCGAGATTAACTGCGGAGCTAACGTTGTCTGATTTAGATAAGTTAGAGGCGAGCTTAGTTGATATTGAGGCTCTCAAGTCCGCTGATCTTATAAACAATAGTATTAAGCGTGTGCGAATTATCGCCTCTGGAACGGTCACGAAGCCTCTAGTTCTGAAAGGTTTAGTTGTGACTGCAGGAGCTCGGATCGCTGTTGAAAAGGTCGGAGGGAAAATTGAGGAGAAGGAATAGTCACTCCTAGTGACTCATTAATATAATGGCTAGTGTGATAACAGATCATAGTAATGGAGGGCTTGCAGAGTTGCGGAGGAGACTGCTTTATGTGCTTCTCGCGATTGTTGTTTATAGAATAGGTAGCCACATTCCTGTCCCAGGCATTGACCCCGAGCGGTTAAAATCTTTGTTTGAGCAGAACCAGGGAGGAATACTAGACCTATTTAATATGTTTTCTGGCGGAGCATTAGAGCGAATGAGTATCTTGGCGCTGGGTATCATGCCTTATATTTCCGCCTCAATTATTGGAGAGCTTTTAGTTGCCACAACACCTAGTTTGCAGCAATTACGCAAAGAAGGGGAGTCGGGGCGGCGAAAAATAAATCAGTATAAGCGTTACGGCACGCTTCTATTAGCTACGGTACAAGGTTTCGCGTTTAGCAGCGGGCTAGCTTCTCAGGGGCTCGCTTATGAGGGGTCACTCTCGTTTCATTTCGTAGCTATTACTACTTTGGTGACCGGCGCGATGTTTATGATGTGGTTAGGTGAACAGGTAACCGAAAGGGGGATTGGTAATGGCATTTCGATATTGATTTTTGCTGGAATTGTAGCGGGATTGCCTAGTGCCTTAGGTCAATCTTTCGAGCAAGCCCGTCAAGGTGAAATATCTTTATTTGGGCTCTTGATTATCGCTTCGATAGCGGTTTTGGTCATAGCTTTTGTTGTGTTTGTTGAACGCGGGCAGCGACGTATTACCGTTAATTACGCTCGGCGTCAGCAAGGAAGAAAAATGTACGCAGGCCAAACAAGTATGCTTCCTTTGAAAGTTAATATGGCGGGTGTGATCCCCGCGATTTTTGCCAGTAGCCTACTATTGTTCCCCGCTTCGCTGGGGCAGTGGTTTGGTCAGTCTGAAGGTATGACGTGGCTTCAAGAGCTAAGCCTCCAAATCGCTCCTGGGCAACCCTTAAATATTTTACTTTTCTCGGCTGGAATTATTTTTTTCTGCTTTTGGTATACAGCAATCATGTTTAACTCAAAAGAGGTTGCTGATAATCTTAAGCGTTCGGGGGCCTTTATCCCTGGCTATCGCCCCGGTGAGCAGACAGCAAAATATATAGATAGTATTTTGACGCGACTTACATTGTTCGGATCACTTTATATGACGCTCGTTTGCTTGTTACCACAGTTTTTTGTTGTACAGTTCAATGTCACTTTTCAGTTAGGTGGAACTGCCTTGTTAATTGTTGTGGTCGTTGTCATGGATTTTATGGCCCAGGTACAGACTCATTTAATGTCTCACCAGTACGATTCGTTGATGAAAAAATCAAATTTGCAAAATTTTGGTAGACGTTAGGAGCGGGTTATGAAAGTTAGAGCGTCGGTTAGAAAGATGTGTCGAAATTGTCGCATAATCAGGCGAAAAGGGGCTGTGCGTGTCATCTGCATAGACCCAAAACATAAGCAAAGGCAAGGTTAATCTAGGAGTTTTTATGGCGCGTTTAGCAGGGATAAACATTCCAGATAACAAGCATACTGGGATCTCATTAACATACATTTATGGTATCGGGCGAAAAGTAGCTAGGGATCTTTGTGATGCGACTGGTTTGGACCCCTTATCAAAAGTAGGTGATTTATCCGAAAAAGAATTAGACAGTTTGCGGAACGAGATATCTAAGCTGGTAGTGGAGGGTGACTTAAGACGAGCAGAACAGCTTAACGTTAAGCGACTACTAGATCTTGGTTGCTTCAGAGGGATTCGTCATCGTCGAAATCTCCCTGTAAATGGGCAGCGGTCCAAAACAAATGCGAGAACACGCAAGGGCCCTAAAAGACCAATTAGGAAATAAATTATGTCAGAAACGGAAGTATCATCAGAAGTGGCAGTTCCTGTTAAAAAAAAGGGGAAACGCCAGATTGCAGACGGTTTGGCACACATACATGCCTCTTTTAATAACACGATAATCACGATAACAGATCGGCAAGGCGGTGCATTATCTTGGGCAACTGCGGGGGGATCTGGGTTTCGTGGGGCTCGAAAAAGTACTCCATTTGCCGCCCAGGTGGCCGCGGAACGAGCAGGTAATGCCGCTCTTGAATATGGTCTACAGAATCTTGAGGTCTTTGTAAAAGGTCCTGGTCCTGGGAGAGAGGCAGCCGTGCGAGCGTTAAATGGGGTGGGATTTCGCATAACAAACATCACTGACGTAACGCCCATACCTCATAATGGCTGTAGGCCACCAAAGAAACGAAGGGTTTAGGGAGAAAAGATTAATGGCTAGATATCTCGGACCAAAATTAAAGCTCTCTAGAAGGGAGGGCACCGATCTTTATTTAAAGAGCGGTGTAAGACCAATAGAATCAAAATGCCGAGCAGAAAGTGCACCTGGTCAACACGGTCAAAGAAGAGGTAGGTTGTCTGATTATGCCCTTCAACTCAGAGAGAAACAAAAGGTCCGTCGCCTTTATGGGGTCTTAGAAAAGCAGTTTCGGAATTATTACAAGAAAGCCGATAGGCAGAAGGGCGCAACTGGAGAGAATCTGCTGCGTATTCTAGAGAGACGACTCGATAACGTTGTTTATAGGATGGGATTTGGATCTACTCGAGCGGAGTCGCGTCAGTTGGTTTCGCATAAGTCCATTTTGGTAAATGGGTCTGTAGTTAATATCCCTTCTTATCAAGTTGAAGAGGGAGATTTAATATCTATTCGTGAAAAAGCCCGGAGTCAGCTGCGAATTCAGGGAGCACTGGCCTTATCTGGACAAAGAGCAGCTGTTGAGTGGGTGTCTGTAGACACGAGTAAACTCGAAGGGCTCTTCAAGAGTTACCCTGATCGAGACGAATTACCAAAAGAAATCAATGAGAATCTAATCGTCGAGTTGTATTCCAAGTAGGTAAAAACAGAGAAACATTAATTCTTTCATTGGAAGGTATTTTATGCCCCACGCATCATTAGAGTTTTTGACACCCAAGCACATTCAGGTTGATCAAAAAAGTGATACCCGAGCGACAGTTATCCTTGAACCATTGGAACGAGGTTTTGGCCACACGTTAGGGAATGCTTTAAGACGTATTCTGTTATCTTCCATGCCTGGCTGTGCTATCACTGAGGTAGAAATCGACGGCGTTTTGCACGAGTACAGCACCTTAGAGGGTGTTCAGGAGGATGTCATAGAGATTCTCCTAAATCTGAAGGGAGTTGCTGTAAAGTTAAATGCAGCAGATGAAGCTAAGTTATCTCTAGAGAAAGCAGGCAATGGAGTTGTCACAGCGGGAGATTTTCAATTAGATCATGATGTTGAAATTGCTAATCCAGAGCATGTAATTGCGCATTTGAATGGAACTGGTAGCCTAAACATTCGCGCCACGGTGGGGAGGGGGCGAGGTTATGAGCCCGCCGACAGCCGGGTAACAGATGACGAGGAAGGACGAGTGATAGGCAGCCTTTTACTGGACGCATCCTACAGTCCGATTCTCAGAGTTTCTTATAATGTAGACAGCGCTAGGGTAGAGCAAAGAACTGATCTAGACAAATTAGTGATAGATTTAGAGAGTAACGGAACTCTTGATCCAGAGGAGGCTATTCGGCGAGCAGCGACTATACTTCAGCAGCAAGTCGCTGTATTTGTGGACCTAGAGAAAGAGAAGGAGCCGGAAGCTGAGGAAAAAGAGGAAGAGGTCGACCCCATCCTTTTGCGACCTGTTGATGATCTTGAATTAACAGTAAGGTCTGCTAATTGTCTCAAGGCAGAAAACATATACTACATCGGGGATTTGATTAGACGTACAGAGGTAGAACTGCTGAAAACGCCCAATTTGGGTAAGAAATCATTAACAGAGATTAAAGATGTTTTGGCATCTCGAGGACTATCTCTTGGCATGCGTTTAGAAAATTGGCCGCCGACTAGTTTGCGCGGCGACGAACGACTTCTTAGCTAAAATATTTGATTATTTAGGATTAATCCTTATGCGACATCGAAAAAGCGGTAGGCATCTTAACAGAGATAGTTCCCACAGAAAGTCTATGTTTCGGAACATGGCCTGTTCTCTTCTAGAGCATGAGGTGATCAAAACTACAGTACCAAAGGCCAAAGAGTTAAGAAAGGTTGCGGAACCTCTAATTACTTTAGCAAAACTAGATTCCGTCGCCAATCGGCGGCTAGCTTTCTCTCGTACTGGTAATAAGGGCGTAGTTGGTAAGCTATTCACTGAACTGGGACCTAGGTATCAAGATAGAGCGGGAGGTTATACAAGAATCCTAAAGTGTGGCTTCCGCGCTGGAGATTCAGCACCTATGGCACTTGTGGAGTTAGTGGACCGCCCCGTCTTACCCAGTGAGGATATAGAGTCCGAGGTCAAGGACGAAGACTAGAATAAGTATACGTAGATTCTTTGTTCATAACCTGGCACCTTTACTTCAAAACTGACTTAAGGGAGGCTCCTGTAAAAGAGGAGGTGCATCGGGTCAAGTCTTCAGGTGTCCCGACTGCAATTATCTTTCCACCACCGTCCCCTCCCTCAGGTCCTAAATCAATAACCCAGTCGGCAGTTTTTATAACGTCAAGATTATGCTCGATTATTACCAGGGTGTTTCCACGATCTCGCAATTTGTGGATAACATCGAGTAACTGTTGTATATCATGGAAATGCAGTCCAGTTGTTGGCTCATCCAAAATGTATAGGGTATTCCCTGTGTCTCTCTTCGATAGCTCTTTTGATAGCTTGACACGTTGTGCCTCACCACCAGAAAGCTTGGTTGCGCTTTGGCCAAGTTTTATATAGCCAAGACCCACGTCTAGCAGAGTCTGGAGACGGCGGGATAGCATTGGAATCGCGGAAAGAAATGTGTGTGCCTCCAAAACTGTCATTTCCAGAACTTCGTCAATAGATTTCCCTTTGAATTGAATCTCCAGGGTTTCGCGGTTGTATCGTTTGCCTTGACATTCATCACAGGTTACATAGATATCTGGCAGAAAGTGCATTTCTACCTTGATCATACCCCCGCCTTGACAGGCTTCGCACCGGCCACCTTTCACATTAAAACTAAACCTCCCGGGCTTATAACCTCGTGATCGGGCCTCTTCAGTGGAAGCAAATAGCTCACGAATAGCTGTAAATATATTAGTGTAAGTCGCAGGGTTAGATCTAGGAGTTCTTCCAATGGGGCTCTGGTTTATCTCTACAACTTTATCGAGATACTCGAGCCCATCAATTGACCGGTAGGGACCAGGAGAAACTAGGGTTGCGCCATTCAAGTTACGCGCGGCGATTGGGTAAAGCGTGTGGTTAATCAGTGTTGATTTCCCGGATCCCGATACGCCCGTAATGCACGTCATTAGTCCAAGGGGAATACTTGCATCAACTGCTTTGAGATTATTACCACTTACTCCAAGAATATGTAGCATTCTCTCTGGATCTGCAATTTTCCTGTGACTGGGTACACTTATTTCCCTTTTGCCTGCAAGGAATTGTCCTGTGAGGGACCTATTGCTTTTATTAATATCTTCAATAGAACCTGCGGCGACGACCTCGCCACCCTGTGATCCAGCGCCAGGCCCAATATCTATAATGAAGTCCGCATTCCTGATAGCTTCTTCATCATGTTCCACTACAATAACAGTGTTACCAAGATCTCTGAGTCGGTATAACGTTTTCAATAATCGACCGTTGTCTCGTTGGTGCAGTCCTATTGAAGGCTCATCAAGGACATACATGACGCCTACTAAGCCGGCGCCTATTTGGCTAGCTAACCGAATACGCTGTGCTTCGCCGCCAGATAGGGTTTCAGCGGTTCTAGAGAGCGTTAGGTAGTTTAGCCCTACATCAATTAGGAAGCTTAACCGGGAACGAATTTCGTTTTGTATTTTTTCGGCAACTTTCCCTCTTTGTCCTGTTAACCGAAGAGAGCTGAAATAATTAAATGCCTCTTGTATTGACAGATTTGAAACTTCAGGCAGCGCTTTTTTGTTTATTGTCACTGCACAGGCATCTCGATTAAGTCTCATTCCTTTGCAATCGGGACAAGTTTGAGTAGACAAGAATCTAGAAAGATGCTCTCTTACTGCCTGAGAATCGGTTTCCCTAAATCGACGCTCCATATTAGGGATTATTCCTTCGAATGGATGTTCTCTGGAGTAAGCTTTACCTTTTTCGTTGGCATACCGAAAGTTTATCTGGTCATTTCCGCTACCATTTAGAATTATATTTCTATGTGCCTTGTCAATTTTCTTGAAGGGCTTAGTTAAATCGAAGCCATAGTGATCGGCTAAGCTCTCAAGCATCTGAAAATAATACATATTTCGTCTATCCCAGCCATAGATACAACCTTCTGAGAGGCTTAGTTCATCATTTTGGATTACGTTTTTTGGATCAAAAAACTGTTTCGAACCCAGGCCATCGCACGTTTTGCAGGCACCAGCGGGGTTGTTAAAAGAGAAGGAGCGAGGTTCAAGTTCGCTGATAGAGTGTTGACAAATTGGACAAGAAAACTTCGCGGAAAATAGCAAGTCCTCTTTATCCTGATCGATGAAGGTTACCATTACAAGACCATTAGAGGTTTGGATTGCTGTTTCCAACGAGTCAGCCAGTCTTGTTTTGATATCTTCCCTAACCCGCAGACGGTCGACTACGACCTCAATGGTATGTTGCTTATTCTTGTCGAGATCTGGCAAATCGTCCAAGTCAGTGATCGTTCCGTCTATGCGCGCACGAACAAAACCAAGGGAGGTCAGCTCTTTGAATGTATGTGAATGTTCGCCTCGACGACCACGAACTATGGGCGAAAGGAGCATGAATTTGGTCCCAACTTCTAGCTTGCAGATTTGGTCGACCATCTGGCTAATCGACTGAGCTTTAAGTTTAGTTCCATGTTCTGGACAATGTGGATCTCCCACTCTAGCGAATAATAATCTGAGATAGTCGTGAATTTCTGTAATCGTTCCTACCGTTGACCTCGGATTGTGACTTGTCGATTTCTGTTCTATCGAAATAGCGGGTGAGAGCCCTTCGATGTGATCAACATCTGGTTTTTCCATCAAGGACAAGAATTGACGCGCGTAAGCCGAGAGTGATTCTACGTAACGTCTTTGCCCTTCTGCGTAGAGAGTATCGAAAGCAAGAGAGGATTTGCCAGAACCAGATAAACCAGTTATCACTACGAGTTTGTCTCTCGGTATCTCAAGATCAATGTTCTTTAGATTATGTGTCCGAGCTCCTCTAATGGCTATTTTACCCATCAATAGTTTTCTCTTGGTGGAATTCTAACGAAATTTATATTCTACCTAATCGATTGAAGAGAGGTAGGCGAGAATTACATTCTCTCCTATTAGATTTTCTGAGATTTGTTATCATTTAGGAATCTCGCAATTGGAAGTCCTCTCTTAGCTGATCTTACTGCTTTGGAGTGGGTAGATGTTATAAGTTTGTTTTCTTCTAGGCAAAGCTCGTCGATGAATAAGCAAGAAATACGCGCTGCGGTGGCTGTAGCTGCTTTGTTTTTAGTCCGGATGCTCGGTTTATTTATGATTTTACCCGTGCTTCCGTTAGTTGGAGAGGAGCTGAAACAAAGCACACCTTTCCGTGTTGGGTTGGCGCTCGGTATCTATGGTCTGTCCCAAGCCTTCCTTCAGATTCCACTTGGCTTAGCTTCCGATCATTTTTCCAGAAAATCTGTAGTTACGTTTGGCCTGATATTATTTATATTCGGGTCCTGTGTTGCTGCATTTGGACAAGACATTTTTACTGTTATTTTAGGTAGATTTATTCAGGGTTGCGGAGCGATATCAAGCACATTGCTGGCTTTAGTGTCTGACGTTACTCGCATCGACCACAGATCTAAAGCAATGGGTATAATCGGGATAGCCATAGGTTTATCTTTTGGGTTTTCTATCATCTTAGGTCCAGTAATATTTAGCTACCAAGGTCTTTCTGGTATCTTCAGTTTCTCTGCATTCCTAGGACTTATTGGGTTGATAATTCTATGGAAGGTGGTACCGACTCCGATTTCTATGAAAACTAACCTCGATACGAAGGTTGCGCTAGACAAATGTTGGCTGATGCTCTCTGATCGGACTTTGGTCCCAATTTACTCTGGCGTTTTTTTTCTTCACTATCTTCTGACCTCTGGTTTTATGGTATTCCCTCTAATTTTTAGGGACGTTGGAATAGAGGATGGTATGCATTCCATCTATTATTTTGGAGTATTTTTAGTAGCGCTTTTTTTGATGAGTCCGTTAGTCTGGTTATCTGACCGACCAGGGAGGTCACATAACGTCTTACGAGGGATGGTATGCTGCTTGATTATTGCAATGATCGGTCTTGCCAATGCTTTAAGCAGTGTGGTTATACTCATAAGTATGGTAGTTTTTTTTGTCGGGTTTAATCTGTTGGAGGTACTTTTGCCAGCGCATATGAGTAAAATTGTCGCCGCTGGAACCCGGGGAACGGGGATGGGTATATATTCAACATTTCAATTTTTGGGGACATTTATGGGGGGTGTCTCAGCTGGACTGTTATTGAGTTACGCGGACATCATTATGCTTTTGTATGCTAACGCGGGTATAGGTGTCGTTTGGCTTGTGATGTGTTTTAAACTTCAAAGCCTGGACGGTATTCAAAGTAGGGTTGTTCATCTCAAGACTTTTGAGGGTAAGCCGGAAAAGCTCTTGTTAGAACAGTTGTTGTCACTCAATGGTGTACTTGATGCAGTTTTGATTTATGAGGAGCGCGTTGCTTATCTAAAGGTCCAAAATGATCTTTTCGACGATTCGCAGCTGCAGGAATTCATCACAAATAAAATTTAGGAGAAAATTATGGCGCGCGGTATAAACAAAGTTATCCTAGTTGGTAATCTTGGGCGCGATCCTGAGACTCGATATATGCCTAGCGGAAATGCAGTAACCAATGTGTCGGTTGCCACGTCCAAGAGTTGGAAAGATAGGGATAGCGGTGAACAAAAGGATCGCACAGAATGGCATAGAGTTGTATTTTTCAATCGATTGGCAGAAATAGCCAATGAATATCTTAGGAAGGGATCCAAAGTTTATGTTGAGGGAGAGCTGCGCACCCGAGAGTGGGAACGAGAGGGACAAAAGCACTATACCACTGAGGTTGTAGCAAACGAAATGCAGATGCTCGACAATCGCGGGGATATGCCAGTAAGTAATACAGATGTTAACCCCACTAGTACCACTAGCAATTTTGCATCACCACCTCCTGAAGATTTTGATGACGACATTCCATTTTAAAGGACCGCTTTGTTACATTGCTAAGAGCAATAAACCGCCAAGAAGAAGTCGGTATGCAACGAAAGGAAGGAATCCTATTCGATCGATTAACTGAAGGAATATTGTTATACACGCGAACGCAGCTATCCCAGAAGTCATAATCCCAACTACAATATTACTCCACTGTACCCCTGATGCTCCTGAAGAGAGGTCAAAAAGCTTTATAAAGCTTGCTCCAGCAATAGCAGGTATTGCCATCATGAACGAGATTCTGGTTGCGGCTTCTCGGTTGAAACCCGCAAATAGAGCGGCAGTAATGGTGACCCCCGAACGCGAAGCGCCTGGTATCAGCGCCAGGACTTGCGTCGTTCCGATAATAATAGCTGAAAAAAAGTTCAAATCTTGATGTTCTTGTTTTTTGTTTCCATAAATATCCGCAACAAGCAGTAATGGTGCAAATACTAGGTTGCTAACAATAACTACTTGCAGAGTCCTGAGATTTATTTCGATCCAGTCTCGTCCAATGAGACCCATAATAAGAAGTGGTAGACTTCCGATAAGTAAGCAATAAGCAAAATGACTATCCTTAGAAGGACGTCGAGTTTTTAGGTGTTGAGCTACTGCGATTATCAAAGTCCATATATCTTTGCGGAAATAGCATAAGACGGCTAATAGGGATCCTAAATGCACTGCTGTATCGAACGCCAAGCCCTGATCTGCCCAATGGAATGCGTACTTAGGAAGCAGCAGATGTGCGGAACTTGAGATGGGCAAAAACTCAGTGACACCCTGAATCAATGAAAGCACTATAATTTGAAAAAAGTCCAAGCGATTCTTAACTTTGCGATAATCTCTGATTCTAAAGTTCAGTGAGTCCTTAGGAAAGCATTAAGATTATTATTTGAAATCGAGTATTATACTTTAATGAAAGAAATACCTTTGTTTCCTTTGCCCCTTGTGCTCTTCCCTGGCGGTCGTTTACCTCTTCAAATTTTCGAGGTGCGGTACCTTGACATGGTTAAATCTTGCATGCGGGAGAATTCTGGATTTGGGGTCGTAATGTTGGAGACTGGTGGTGAGGTGTTCGATGGGCAAAATGCTTTGAACGACATAAGTTCCCAAGGCACTTACGCCGTAATTGTCGATTTTGATCAATTCCCTAATGGGCTTCTAGGGATAATGACCGAAGGGAAAAAAAAATTCGAAATACGTGAGAAATACGAACAGGGAGACCATCTTTTGGTGGCTCAGGTAGACTTTATTGATGAAGAGGAAGAGGCTCCTCTTCCTTCAGACAAAGTCCATCTCGTAACTCTATTAAGGTCATTGATGAAAGATAAGTGGGTCGCTGGCCTGAATTATACAGTCGACTTTGATGCTGCAAGTGAGGTTGGGGCAAGACTCGTGGAGTTGCTACCACTGGCCATTAAGGAAAAGCAAAGGCTATTTGAGATTGGAAATCCTTTGGTACGCCTGGAGGAGCTGGATAAGGTAATAACGATGCTGCATTAGCTGCGCCATGCTAATATTTCCTTTAGAGTGTATCGTTACTACCTTGCTTTTGTTTTAATTTACGTCTAGCCAGGTGATTGTCACTTGTTCAGTGATCTCCCTCCGTTGTCCTCAGTACTTATCTCGGCTTTGTACCGGTGTTTATTTATCATGGAAGGGATCACATATGTATAATAGTAAGAAGTCGTCCATCCTGGTTCCTTAATTATGAATGATATAAAAGCTTATATGCTGGATCTTGGGGTTGCGGCAAATAATGCTGCTGCTGAAATAAGGCGAGCTAAAACTGAGCAGAAAAATAGTGCACTTCTTGCTATTGGAGATGAAATTGTAAGAAGTCGCCCCTATTTGATGAGTGAAAACGAGAAGGATCTTACCATTGGTCGTAAGAATGGCATTGATGATGCGTTGTTAGACCGCTTGGCGTTCAACGAAAGTAGGTTTGACTCGATGGTTGAGGGCATTCACCAAGTAATAGGTCTCAATGATCCTGTTGGAGAGATCAGTGATATGAACTTTAGGCCTAATGGAATTCAAGTTGGTAAATTGAGAACACCCTTGGGTGTAATCGGAATAATTTATGAGTCAAGGCCAAATGTCACTGTCGATGCAGCAAGTTTGTGTATAAAGTCTGGTAACGCGGTTATTCTTCGAGGGGGTTCTGAATCAATTTTTTCTAATTTAGCTCTCGGTAAATGTATTTCGAAAGGCATAGCAACGCAGGGTTTATCTCCTAAGATTGTTCAATTAATTCAATATACCGATAGGGAGGCAGTAGGTGAACTAATTACGATGGATAAATTTGTAGATGTTTTAGTAGCGAGAGGTGGGAAGAGCCTTATCGAAAGGGTTATGGAAGACGCAACAATATCGGTTATAAAACATCTGGACGGTGTGTGTCATGTATACGTTGATGACCAAGTAGATCATGAGCAAGCATTTTCAATAGCGTTCAATTCAAAAACTAGTCGTTACTCCGTATGCAATGCAATGGAAACGTTGCTAGTAGCGAGATCGGTTGCTCCTAATTTTCTCCCATCTTTAGCTAAGGCTTACGTTGAAAAAGGGGTAGAGCTAAGGGGCTGTAATAATTGTCTTCAGCAATTATCTGGAGTCTGTTCGATCTCTCCCGCGACCGAAAAGGATTGGAGTGAGGAATATCTGGCTCCTATCTTGGCTATTAGGATTGTAGACGGGTTAGAGGAAGCAATGGAGCATATAAATCGATATGGATCAGGCCATACCGATACTATAGTTACAAAAAACTTTACCAACGCGCGCAGATTTATTCAGGAAGTGGATTCTAGCTCCGTGATCGTGAACGCATCAACTAGATTTTCTGATGGATTTGAATACGGTCTTGGTGCTGAAATTGGGATATCCACGAATAAGCTTCACGCCCGCGGCCCAGTAGGTTTAGAGGGTCTTACCTCACAAAAATTTGTAGTGTTTGGAGATGGACAGATTCGGTCATGAAAAATGACATTGCGCTATTTGGAGGTACATTTGATCCTGTGCATTTAGGTCACCTTCGTTCAGCGCAACATGTTAGAAGTGTCCTATCATTAAATGAGATCAGGCTGGTCCCGTCTTTGGAATCGCCACACCGGAAACTTCCTGAGTCGACAGTTGAACATCGCCTTGCGATGCTTCGACTCGCTGCGCTAGATTTTCCTGGTATTGTTATTGATGATCGAGAAATAGCGCGAGGGGGCTTATCTTATTCAGTCGACACACTAGAGTCTTTTCGTAATGAGTTTGGTTTACGAATTGCTATCTATTTGATCATGGGAATGGATGCCTTTAATAAGTTTGACGAGTGGTATAGATGGCAGGACATTGGTTGCCTCTGTAATATCCTAGTACTAAAGCGGCCAGGAAATAGCGCAGGATTCTCATCTTTAATGAATCGTTGGATAGAAAATAGCCTGTGTTCATTGGAACAATTGCAAGGGCGACCAGGCGGCAAAGTGTGCTTTGTGGAGTTGGAACAAATGGATATTTCGTCAACAGAAATTAGAGAAGCTTTGCGTAAGGGCCTAAAACCTTCCTTGCAGTTACCGACTAAAGTTGAAAATTATATCCAAGTCCACGGTTTATATCAGGGAGGGTATGTCAATGCCTAATTTAGAACTTTTAGAGGTGGTCGTGCAGGCCCTGAGTGAGCGCAAGGGTGAGAACGTTCGGTGTATAGAAGTATCTGATATGACTGATATAACTGACTACATGGTTTTCGCTAGTGGCGCGTCAAGTCGTCAGGTAAAGGCCTTGGGAGAAAGTGTCATAGAAAAAGTGTCTGCAATGTCTATTAGACCCCTTGGTGTGGAGGGTCTAATAGAGGGGGAATGGGTATTGATAGATCTGGCTGATGTTTTGGTGCATGTAATGCTCCCAAAAGTAAGAGAGTTTTACGATTTAGAGAGATTGTGGGGTTTGTCTCCTTCAAAAAAAGGACTGCAGGAGTGATAATTGAAGTTGGAAGTTGTAACGATTGGTAACAGACCTCCGTCCTGGTTGAGGGAGGGAGTGGAACAGTATCGCAGACGTATCCCAAAGGAGTGGGGTATCTCTTTGAGACAAATACCTTTGCCCAAGAGGACCAAGGGCGCATTAACCCAGCAGTTAGTTCGGTCCGAGTATAAAAAACTAAGATCAGCATCTTCGCCCGATGCCCGCAAGGTGGTAATGGAAGCTACAGGAAAGATTTGGTCCTCGGAGCAGTTATCGAACAAATTAGATACTTGGTTAAAAGATTACCAAATGGTACAGTTTTTTGTTGGAGGTCCCGACGGGATGGATAACGCCCTAGTTGATAGTGCCGATGATATCTGGTCCCTATCTCGCTTAACATTTCCGCATTCTTTTGTACCCCTCCTCATACTGGAGCAGATATATAGAGCTTGGACCATGAAAAACCACCATCCCTATCATCGGTAAAGATAAATGGGAGAGCCTCTTGTACTAAAGGACCATTCTGGTGAAAGTCAAATTTTTTTCGAGCGCGCCATAATAGGTTTCTTAGTTTTAATAGCCCTTATGTTATTTCTTTTAGGGCGCTTGTTTCATCTACAAATTATTCAGCATGACATGTATGCAACTCTTGCTGACCAAAATCGAATTCAGGTTGAAGCAATCCCACCTGTGCGAGGTCTCATCTATGATCGGCATGGAGAAATAATCGCCCACAATATGCCCTCGCTGAATCTCACTATTATAAAAGAAGTATCGCCGGATATTGATTTAACTCTTTCCAATATAGATGACTTAATTGGTTTATCTGCTGAAGAGCAGCAAGCATTTAGAAGAAGGTTAGAACGAAGACAAAGACCTTACGAACCGGTCCCTGTGATCTTTCGGCTGTCTGCCGAGGACCATGCGCGAATCGTAGTAAATAAAAATATCTTACCTGGAGTTCAAGTTGAGGCTACGCTTATAAGACATTATCCACAAGGATCTCTTTTAGCTCATGCAGTGGGGTCGGTGAGACGTATAAATGAAAATGATGCTAAACGTTTAGACAGAGTTGCATACTCTGGGACTAACCATGTCGGAAAAATTGGGGTGGAAAAGCACTATGAAAGCATACTTTTGGGTAAGGTGGGTCATAAGCGAGTAGAGACGAACGCCAGGGGTGTAGTTATGAAAGAGTTAGATTCTGTCGACCCGGAGGTTGGTACGGATCTAACACTACATATTGATGCCGCTCTGCAGCGAGTTTCGAGTGCAGCGTTGGCCGAACGACGTGGGACCATCGTGGCGATTGAGCCCAGCACAGGAGGGATCCTTGCCTTGGTTAGTAAACCATCCTATGACCCTAATTTGTTTGTTACTGGTATTGATCATGAGACTTATTCACAACTACTTGAGTCCGTCGACGTCCCATTATTCAATAGAGCTTTACAAGGACAATATGAGCCTGGTTCCACCATCAAACCATTGCTTGGCATAGCAGGACTTGTTACAGGAACGATAAGTCCTGATGATGTAATATCTGATCCTGGTTGGTTTCGTTTACCGAACGAAGACCGTCTATATAGAGATTGGAATTGGCGTTTGTCTGACACGGGTGGTCACGGCGAGGTGGGGTTACAAAAAGCGATTTATAGATCGTGCAATGTTTATTTCTATGACTTAGCAGTGAAACTTGGAATAAACCGAATTCATCAGTACTTGGACCTATTTGGCTTCGGAAAAAATACAGCATTAGATCTACCGGAAGCAAGATCAGGATTATTGCCTTCGGTAGAATGGAAAAATGAGAATCGAGGTCTGGCCTGGTTCCCTGGGGATACCGTCAATATAGGTATCGGACAAGGAGACATGCTTGTCACACCCCTTCAATTGGCTACGGCCGTTACGCTTATCGCAAATCGCGGGCGATGGGTCGCTCCCAGAATGCTAAAGAGCGGCTATGTGCTTGATGAGGATCGTAATAATAAGGATATTGATGTTGTTCCTGATTATATCTGGGATGAGATTATTTCAGCCATGGAAAAAGTGGTACATCGTGGTGACCAAGAGTTAGGCGAGAACGGAACGGCATGGGCTTATATCGGAAAGGACATACCATACAGGATGGCGGGCAAATCAGGAACAGCTCAGGTGGTTAACATAAAACAGGGAAAAGAATACGATGAAAATGAACTTTCTGAGAGACAACGCAAACATGCCTGGTTTATAGCGTTCGCCCCGGTAGAAGAGCCTAAAATCGCATTGGCAGTCTTAGTTGAAAATGGCGGTGGTGGGAGTGAAGTGGCTGCACCTGTTGCTAGAGAAATTCTCGACTATTATTTAAAGAGAAAAACCCACTAATGAAAAAAGTAAGTTATGCCTCAAGATTTCGTTAGACGTCTCTCAGATACAGGTTATGGTTTTGAGCGAACTGTAGGCATTGGTGATAAGGTGCATTTGGATATCACAATTGTGCTGCTATTAATCGTTATATCTGCATATGGCCTGTTGGTTTTATATAGCGCTGTTTACCCTAATCAGTCGGCGGTTATTTCACAAATAGTAAAAATTAGTATCGCCGGGTTGGTGATGATTATTTTAGCGCAGATCTCACCTATTTTTTACCAGCGTCTCGCTCCTTGGTTATATATCTTTGCCGTATTTTTGCTAGTTTTGACATTTTTTTTTGGTACAGAGGTTAACGGTTCCAGAAGGTGGTTGCGGATACCCGGTTTTGTGGGATTCCAACCCTCAGAACTCATGAAACTAGCCTTACCCATAGCCTTAGCGTCTTATTTCCACGATCGACATTTACCACCCAAGAAAAGACATATTTTTTGGGCGCTTATGATAATTACACTACCCACGGCACTTATAGTGCCTCAGCCTGATCTAGGAACCGCGCTTATCATTTTTGTCTCGGGTATCCTCGTGCTTCTTCTGGCGGGTGTTGCTTGGAAATTCGTTTTTGGGGCGATTGGAGTTGCATTCCTCTCTGCACCAGCAGTCTGGTTTTTGTTAAAGGACTACCAGCAGCGGAGAATTTTAACGCTTCTTGACCCTGAGAGGGACCCCCTTGGAGATGGCTGGAATATTATCCAGTCAAAGACGGCTATTGGATCAGGTGGTCTGTCAGGGAAAGGGCTTTTTGAGGGTACCCAGTCACACCTGAACTTTCTCCCTGAGAGTCAAACAGATTTCATTATTGCCGTTCTTGCAGAGGAGATGGGTTTCTTAGGTGTTGTTTTTCTACTCATGCTTTATTTTGTTATATTGACTCGCGGCATCGTGATAGCGATACAGGCCCAGGATACGTTTGGCCGTTTGTTGGCCGGTACTATCACATTTACTTTTTTTGTTTATGTTTTTGTAAATATTGCGATGGTTAGTGGTTTACTACCCGTTGTTGGTATTCCCTTGCCCCTGGTTAGCTACGGCGGTACGTCAATTTTAACCTTATTTGCTAGTTTTGGGATTATGATGTCAATCCATACCCATAGAAGAATTATGCTTTAGAGGAGAGTGATATTGTTGGTAAGAGCACTTTGCATGATAATTTTAGTAGGTCAAACACAAGCTGTTCTTGGCGAAAATTACTCGAGTCGTGATGACGTCAGGGAGTTTATTAAAAGCCTGGTAATTGAAAATTTCTCTGAATCAGAGTTACTAAAGGTATTCAGAGAGGCGGAGTATAAACAAAATATAATCGAAGCAATATCTAGGCCTGCAGAAAAAGTGCTTGCCTGGAGCGATTACCAAGATATTTTTCTTAGAGAACCAAGAATATCAGCAGGCAAACGTTTCATGGAAACCTACGATGAACCGCTTCAGCGAGCCTCTGAAGAGTACGGTGTCCCGCCCGCCTTATTAACTGCGGTCATTGGTGTAGAGACTATGTATGGCCGTTATCTTGGTAATTATCGAGTACTTGATGCCCTGGTTACCTTAGCCTTTGACTATCCACCTAGAGCTACTTTCTTTCGTAAAGAGCTTTATGAATTTTTTATGTTGGTTCGTGAGGAGAAGCAGGAGATAACTGATCTAAAAGGTTCTTATGCTGGTGCGATGGGCTATGGACAGTTTATTTCTAGTAGCTACCGTCGTTATGCAGTTGATTTTGATGGAGATGGTATTCGTGATATCTGGCGAAATCCTGTGGATGCAATAGGCAGTGTCGCAAATTATTTGTCCGAGCATGGATGGTCTAATGGACAGGTTGTCGTCAGAATTGATGCAGACGATATTGATGAATCAATATTCAATGTTTCCTTAAAACCAAGCATCACTATCGCAGATTTAGAGAAATTTGGGGTTTCGGTTGCCGCCCCAAGGAATGAGAGGGTATCGCCGATGAAATTATTAGGTAAGCAAGGTTCAGAATATTGGTTAGGTTTTAATAACTTTTATGTTATTACTCGATACAACCATAGCAAACTCTATGCGATGGCTGTTTACCAACTAAGTGAGGCGCTAAATAAATAGACTAGTTATATGATGGATATTAGTTGGCCCAGTAAATCGTTCTTTGATCAAGCTTTATATTATGATTCAGAAGCGTGACATCCGCCTAGTTTATCTCCTTCCGTGCTTTTTTATCGCCGGCTGTACAATGGAGCCAGTTGCGCTTAGAGAACCTGGGACTTACGAGGTTTTTGGGCAGAAGTACAAGGTAATGGAGAGTAGTTTGGGATATCGCGAAATTGGAATTGCGTCCTGGTATGGGCAAAAATTTCACGGTAATTTAACGGCAAACGGTGAAATCTATGATATGAATCAAGTATCTGCTGCTCATAAAACCCTACCTTTGCCTACCTTTGTTAAAGTTACTAATTTGGAGAATGGTAAACGTGTGGTCGTAAGAGTGAATGATCGTGGACCTTTTTATGAGGATAGAATAATTGATCTATCACGGGAGGCAGCAAAGCAATTGGGTTTTGAGAAGCAAGGGACTACGTCGGTTGTGGTAGAGGCTCTTGATGAAATGAACTACCCTCACCTTAATAGTAATAAAGACAATGGTAGCTTTTACCTGCAGGCGGCCGCGTTTTACGAAAAAGATCGGGCCTTACTCTTGCTTAAGGACATTGGTGCCTTAATTTTCGAGTATGGTTACAAGTTTAATATCAGATTAGCAGAAAGCGAGAATGAACTGGGTTTGCTCCACAAAGTTTGGATCGGTCCAATTAACGAGGAACAGCACGGATATGCCCTGACAGAAATTCTCGAGGGAGCCGGTATGGAAAAGCCGGTTAAAGTTGAAGTGGAATAGACAAAGGAAGCTTGATCATGAGTATTCGACTATCTGCTCTGGCACTGATGCAGCTCTGGCTCTTAGTTTTTAGCTCAGCGTCTGGGGCTATTATACCTGCAGCGCCCCAACTATCTGCGGAGGCCTATATCCTTATAGATGGCAGAACAGGCAGTATCCTGGCTGAACATAATAGTGAACAGCGACTACCGCCTGCTAGTCTAACTAAGATTATGACTAGCTATATTGGGGCTCTCCAAATTCGAAATGGTGTGATCGATTTGTCGGATGAGGTGTCGGTTAGTGTAAAAGCGTGGCGAATGAAAGGCTCTTTGATGTTCATTCAGGAGGGCACTAAAGTCAGGTTGGAAGACTTGTTGCGAGGAATCATTATCCAATCAGGCAATGATGCAAGTGTAGCTCTTGCAGAACATATCGCTGGTAGTGAGGATGTTTTTGCTGATCTCATGAACAAGCATGCCTTACGCTTGGGTATGTTAGATACTAATTTTGTCAACGCAACCGGCTGGCCCCACGAGGAGCATTATACGTCTGCGAAAGATATGGCTACCCTGACCCAAGAGCTGATTAATGAATACCCAGAGCATTATAAAATGTACTCTGAAAAGGGCTTCACCTATAACGATATTTCTCAGAGAAATAGAAACACATTGTTATTTCGGGACAATACGGTTGATGGTGTGAAGACTGGTCATACCGAAGCAGCGGGATATTGTTTAGTTTCATCCTCGTTCCGAGACGGGATGAGATTGATTGCTGTAGTTATGGGTGCTTCATCGAAAACGATAAGGGCGCAGGAAAGTCAGAAGCTATTGGCCTACGGATTTCGCTACTACGATACTGTCGACCTTTATAGGTCAAATGAGTCAATAAGAAAAGTTAGGGTTTGGGATGGCACTCATCTGTCTATCAATTTGGGTTTGGTGGAGGATCTATCGGTTACGATACCTGAGGGGGCTGCAGAAAATCTTACTTCTGATCTAATCATAAACTCAGAAATCCGAGCACCACTTCGCAAAGGGCAAGAATTAGGAACCTTGTCAGTAGTTCTAAGTGGTGAGGAGTTCTTATCGGTGCCCTTGGTAGCATTGAATGCAGTGGAGAGAGCAGGTTTAGTCAGGCGGGTTTGGCATAGCATTCAGTTATTTTTTATAAAGTTGTTTGGAGGCGACCCTCTACGGGCCGACTAAAAAGCTAAGGTGGAAGATGCGAAAATTCAATTTCCGTGTAATTACCCGATTAAAGTTATCGGGGTAACGTCTCCAGAACTGTTGGTAAGTGTGACGGAGATACTATTAAAATATGATCCGACTCTAACATCGGACAAGACTAGTGAGAGACAAAGTCGAAAAGGTAATTATACCTCTATTACTTTCCAGTTTTATGCTTCAGGGAAACAACAGCTAGAAGCAATGTTTGCAGAACTCAAGAACTGCAATAGGGTTCGTGTAGTCTTGTGAATACGTTAACTGGTGCTCTAGTTATTAGGAATCTAGGGTCGAAATCTTACAATGAAATATATTCAAAGATGAAGGGCTTCACTGCTAATCGCAGTTTTGTAACTCCAGACGAACTGTGGTTACTAGAGCACCCGCCTATCTATACTCTTGGTCAGGGCGCAAAGGAGAGCCATGTTCTGGACCCACAGGATATTGAGGTGGTTCGTTGCAACAGGGGAGGAGAGGTAACATATCATGGCCCGGGTCAAGTAATTGGCTACTTGATGATGGATCTTAATCGAAAAAGTATGGGAATTAAGCATTTAGTAGCCGGCGTCGAAACAGCAATTATAGACGTATTAGGTGAGATGAATGTTGTAAGCTATGCTGAGAAGAAGGCTCATGGTGTTTATGTGAAGGATAAGAAAATCGCTGCTCTAGGCTTCCGAGTCAGCAGAGGATGCACTTACCACGGGTTTAGTTTGAACGTACATATGGATCTAGAACCTTTTTCACGAATTAATCCTTGCGGATACAAAGATTTAGAAGTAACTGACATTTTTACTGAAGGTGGTGACACAACGTTGGAGAGAATACATCTTTTATTGTCGAGAGAACTTAAGCGGGTATTTCATTATTCCCTTCCAGCCTCAGAGAGCGTAGCAATCTGATATGGCAGAAAGAAATAAATTAGTTCAGGGTGAAAAGTTACGTGGAGCTGAAAAAGTACGGCGGATTCCAATTAAAGTTATACCGTCAGAAAAAATGCCAAAGAAACCAAAATGGATTAGGGTTCGGGTCCCGGCTACTTCGCGAATTGCAAGAATAAAAAAGATTTTGCGTAATAGCCGATTGGCTACTGTGTGTGAGGAAGCGACCTGTCCAAATCTGCCAGAATGTTTTTCGCACGGTACAGCGACTTTCATGATTATGGGTGATATTTGCACACGTCGCTGTCCTTTCTGTGATGTGGCGCATGGTAAACCCAATGTATTGGATCCAGATGAGCCAAGAAATCTCGCACTTGCAATTGATGAGATGCAATTGAAATATGTAGTTGTAACGGCAGTAGACAGGGACGATTTAAAAGATAGTGGTGCTGGTCATTTTGCAGACTGTATAGATGCAATCAGAGAGAAAACACCTAATGTTCGCTTGGAAATATTAGTACCTGACTTTCGGGGGAGAATGGACATCGCTCTTGAACGACTTTCTGTGTCGAGACCAGATGTTTTTAATCATAACTTAGAGACGGTACCAAGGCTTTACAAGAAGGTGCGTCCCGGTGCTGATTATGGATGGTCGTTGAATTTGCTTAAGCGATACAAGGATGAGAACCCTGAAGTTATGACTAAATCAGGATTGATGCTTGGTTTGGGAGAAAGTAGCGAGGAAATCAAGTGTGTATTAAAAGATTTACGAAAAAATCAAGTTGATATGGTTACCCTGGGACAATATTTACAGCCTAGTAGAGAGCATCTTGCTGTCGAAAAGTTTTTGCACCCAAAAGAGTTTGAGTCTCTTGGCTCTTACGCGGAAAGTCTTGGTTTCAAAACGGTGGCCAGTGGTCCAATGGTCAGATCGTCCTACCATGCTGATGTACAGGCTAAATTTCTGGACGAATAACGCCACAACAAGTGCATTTCGGATTTTTGCGCAATCGGAGTTTTTTCCACTCCATGTATTTCGCATCAAATATAAGTAAGTGCCCCGCGAGGCTACGTCCAAAACCTACGATAAGTTTGATCGTCTCAGTCGCCTGTATTGTTCCGATAACGCCTACAGTCACGGAGCCTACACCATTTTCTGCACAATTTAGTGTACCTTCTCCAGTATGCTCGTGTAGGCAGCGGTAGCAGGGACAGGAGTCTTGATTCGGATCGTAAACTAAGACCTGTCCCTCCAACCTTATGGCGGCTCCACTTACCAGAGGTGTTTGTGCGGCCACGCAGGCTTGGTTAATGTCGAAGCGGGTTGCAAAACTATCAGTGCAATCGACTACAATATCGGCGAGCATCACCTCCTTGGAAAGCGTGTCCGCATTCATTCGGTCTGAAATACAGGATACTTTTATCTCAGGATTAAGCGCCTCTATAGCAGCACGAGCCGATTCTACCTTTGTTAGTCCGATTCGCTCATTCGTATGGATGATCTGACGTTGCAGGTTGCTAAGATCTACAATGTCAAAGTCTGCTAGTACGAGATGTCCAACGCCAGAGGCTGCCAAATATATGGCTACGGGACATCCTAAACCACCGAGGCCCATAATTAGAACCCGGGAATTTAATAACCGCTCTTGTCCGTCTATACCAATCTCGGGAAGCATTATCTGACGGCTGTAACGAAGTAGTGATTCGTCCTTCATTTAATTCTCGCTAAAATAGTCCTAGGTCTTCCACCTAGGTCATCAAAAGTTTGAAAATTTCTATATCCATAGTCGACTAGCATTTGGCAAACTTTATTTCTTTGACGGTAGCCATGCTCCAGAGCCAAGATCCCATCCTCTACTAATAGCTTGCGTGATTCTTTGATTACTTCTCTCAGATCAGAAAGTCCGGAATCTGAGGAAACAAGAGCTTCGAGTGGTTCATATCGGAGGCTACGTAGGTGATTATCACCATACTCAATATAAGGCGGATTACAAATAATTAGGTTCATACTATTAGGCTTTATAGCCTCACACCAATTACCCTGAAAAAAAGCTATATTCGGAATGGTATGAGCATTTTTCTGGGCCACTTTAAGAGCGGGAGCACTGAGGTCATTCGCTATGACGGTCCAGTTACAGCGCTCACTAGCAAGCGTAATACCTATTGCGCCGCATCCTGTGCCGAGATCTAGCACTGTGATAGGCTTATTTGGTATTTGTTCGAGCGCTAGTTCAACCAGGCTTTCTGTCTCTGGTCGAGGAATCAAAGTGGTCTGATCTACTTCAAAATTACGACTCCAAAATTCTTGGTACCCTAATATGTACGCAATTGGCTCTCCGCTTATGCGTCGTTTTACCTTGCAGCGAAATTGCTTTTCCGCTTTTTCACAAACGAAATCATTATTGTGAGCAATGATCCAGGATCGACTGCAACCAAGCACGGATCCTAATATTAATTGAGCGTCTAAAAGGGGTATATCCATAGCTCTAGCTAAAAGCTTACGGACAGTAGATGTCGATCTAATCATCAAGACCAAGCTTTCTTAGTTGATCCGCCTGATGCTCCTGCATCAGTTCGTTTATTATAGGCTCTAAATCGCCGGCTATAGTGTGGGTTAAACGATGTAATGTTAGATTTATTCTATGATCAGTTACTCGTCCATCTGGGAAATTATAGGTTCTAATTTTTTCAGAACGGTCGCCGGTTCCAACTAAACTACGCCTTGTTTGAGCTTGGTCTGCAGCTTGCTCGTCTTTCGCTTTTTCGAGTAGTTTTGCCTGTAGAAGGCTCATTGCTCGCGCTTTATTTTTGTGTTGAGAGCGCTCGTCTTGGCACTCAACTACAATTCCAGTAGGGATATGTGTTAGTCGGACTGCGGAATCAGTTTTATTGACATGCTGACCCCCTGCGCCAGAAGCTCGAAAGGTATCAATACGTAGCTCACTTTTATTGACTTCTATTTCATGAATATCTTCAGTTTCGGGAAGCACTGCGACGGTGCATGCAGATGTATGAATTCTTCCTTGTGATTCCGTTTGAGGTACTCTTTGCACGCGATGTGCTCCAGACTCAAATTTTAAGTTTGCATAAACATCTTTTCCAGAGATTCGAGCTATAACTTCCTTATAGCCGCCATGCTCGCCCATGCGTTCGTTGAGCAGTTCGACTTGCCAAGTTTTCATCTCAGCAAAGCGGGTGTACATCCTTAATAAATCTCCGGCAAAAATTGCTGCCTCGTCCCCGCCTGTTCCAGCACGAATTTCTAAGAATATATTGCTATTGTCGTTTGGGTCTTGGGGCAGAAGTAAAACTCGTATTTGTTGATCTAATGTGGAGATTGATACCTCTAGTTTTTTTGCTTCCTCAGTGGCCATTAAACTAATTTCTGGATCTACATCCCCAACCATTTGTCTCGCTTCTGTTAATTCCAACGCTTTTTTACGTCGTTCCCTGTATGTTAGAACGACAGGTTCTATTTCCGAATATTCCTTCGCGTATGAGCGAAAAAGCTTTTGTTTTGAGATAATATCGTTATCGCTTAGCAGTTCTCCCAATTCCTGATAGCGGTCAGTAAGCTGCTCTATTTTTCTTCTGAGGGTTTTATTCATAATCTATCGCTTATCCTCTAAGAGGAAAATACTATCAATCACCTCCAGTAAGTCTCCGCCGTGAAGACTACCTGCTTCCTTAATTTTTAGACTAGGATTATGAATAATTTTATTGGTTAATTGATTGGCTAGTTTTTCTATTACTGCCTTTGGGTCGTCGCCTTTCGCCAGATTTGCAAGAGCTTTCTGAATCTCTAGCTGTTTCAAGTTTTCATGGTGTTGACGAAAACGTCGTAAAGTATTCAGAGCCTCTGCGGATGGATCGTTATCTAAGTACTCTTTAACTAAACGATTTATTAGCGTCTCTGCTTTACCAGCAGCGTCTCTCCTCAGTTTGATATTTCCAGAAACGATATCTTGTAAATCATCAATACTGTATAAGTATACATCTTGTAGATGGGAAACCTCAGGTTCGATGTCGCGAGGCACTGCGAGATCAACCATAAAGATTGGTCTGTGCCTGCGCTGTTTTAGTGCTCTTTCTACGGTCCCTTTTCCTAGGACGGGTAATGTGGAACCGGTGGAAGATATAACAATATCGCTACTTTCGAGTGCGTGGGCGATTGCATCAAGGTTTAATGCCTGTGCCCCGTGTTTTCTTGCAAGTGCTTCTGCATTTGCAAAAGTTCGATTACTAATCATGAGCTTTTTTACCCCTGCTTTCCTCAGATGCTGAACAACGAGTTCAATGGTTTCTCCAGCGCCAATGAGTAAAGCGTTGCAGTCAGAAATATTAGAAAACAGTTGTTTTGCTAGTGCTACTGATGTTGATGCAATGGAGACTGTATTCTCTCCGATACCTGTTTCTGTTCTCACTGCCTTTGCGATTCTATTGACCGTTTGAGATAAGCTGTAGAGGTTTGAGCCAATAGTGTTATGAATTTTGGCTTGATTAAAGCAGTCTTTAACTTGTCCAAAAATTTGCGTTTCGCCAAGTACCATAGAGTCGAGGCCACACGCCAACCGCATTACATGGGAAATAGCTTCTCGACCCACAAACGAGTAGATACTTTTTCTTAGTTCTTCGATCGGAATACTATGGTACTCAGCCAACCATTCGACTAATACATTGGGGTCTTGATTGTCTGTGTAGACCATTATTTCGGTTCTATTACAAGTTGATAAGATGGCGACTTCTTCATGGCGCCCTCCTTCTTTGATGGCTGGCAGTGCATCGGCTAGTTGATTGGAATCAAAAGCAATTCGCTCCCTTAGGGAAACAGGTGCTGTGCGATGATTTAGGCCGACTACTGTTAAATCCATTAAACTATGACCATTCCAAGATATCTAACTATCAGATGACTAGTCTGTTTAGTAAAAGTAGAATAGAGATCAATGTTCAGTAACTCTATATTAGGAAACTTGTGCTCACCACCTATTGTACGTCGGTTAATCAGCCGAATACATAGCTTGGTCTTTGGTTTGATAGGATCACGTACAATGAACAGTGGAAGAGTGCAATACCTAAGTATTATACACTTAATAGTCGTACTAAGTTACATAACTGCCTGCAGTACAATCTCACCGGAAGAAGAAGTTGTCGAGGTAATCAGCCGAGATGAGTCTCAGCCTATGGTAGAGAGACAAAAGCCCAGTGCTGAAGATTATCCCGTTACGAATTTTGATGAGGATAATCTTTACGGTCTCCTTCTTGCCGAAATAGGTGGCTTTCGAGGAAACTATGAGCTCGCCTTAAAGACCTATGTTGACATCGCAAAAACTAGTAGGGATCCTGGTGTGGCCGCTAGGGCTACTCTTCTATCATCCTATTTGAGAAGTTACGAATCTGCAATAATCACCTCCCAAATCTGGGCGGAAGAGGACCCTAATAATATCGATGCCCATCGATATGCTGCAGATCAATTCCGAATAGCTGGCGACTTAAAAAGTGCAATTTTCCATATGGAAGCGATCAAGCGACTTGGCGGGCTTGCTAACTTCGAAGTTGTTGCTTTCCAAGCCGAAAATCTTGATAAAGCCGGCAGAGACTCCCTACTATCTACAATTTCTGTAATGTTAGAGGCTGATCCAGAGGATGAACAATTACGATTTTCGCGAGCGGTCTTACTAGAACAAAATGGCGATTATGAGCAGGCGCTCGAAATAGCAAATGACTTACTCGAGGGAAAGAGTGATTTAAACGTAATACTTTTAAAGGTTAATTCCCTTAAAGGTCTGCAGCGGAATACAGAAGTCGGTAAATTCTTCAAAACCATGCTGATGGAATTACCAGACAGTCGTCGGTTACGTTCGATTTATGCACAGTTTTTGTTTGAAGAGGGAAATCTAGAAGGCTCGAAAGAGCAGTATCGAACATTACTAGTAGAGTCTCCTAGTGACGGGGATATTTTGTTTCCTTTAGCGTTAATTTCCCTTGAACTTCAAGATAATGATGCAGCTCGGAGATATCTTGAAGATATGGTGCGCTGGAATCGTAGAGTTGATGAGGCACATTTTTATCTAGGGAGTATCGCAGAGAATGAAGGAGATTTAGAACAGGCACTTGCAGAATATAGGCAAGCTGGTCGAGGGTATCAGTTTCTTCCAGCACAATCTCGGATCGCAGTAATATTAGCAAAACAAGGACTTATAACTGAAATGAGAGAACATTTGGACCTTAAGCGTCGAGAGTACCCAAATTTTTATGAGCAACTGGTTTTTCTTGAGGCCCAGATCTTGAGCGACAGGAACTATGAAGAAGAAGTTTTTCAGCTGCTAGACGGAGCCGTGTCAGCCAATCCGGATAGTTTAGACTTACTTTATTTCCGAGCAACCAAAGGGCAAAGATTTGGTAAACTGGATATCCTTGAGCGTGATCTTAGGTCAATTATAACTAAAGATCCCGTAAACGCGGATGCGCTCAACGCGCTAGGATATACTCTAGCAGACCTGACTGATAGACACGAGGAGGCTTTAGCGCTTATTCAAAGGGCTTTGAGAATTAAACCTAACGAGCCGGCATTCATAGACAGTCTTGGTTGGGTGTTATATCGGTTAAAGCGTTTTGAAGAGGCACTGATTTATTTACGTAAAGCTTTAAGTTTATTCCCAAACGATGAAGTCGCTGCTCATTTGGGGGAAGTACTCTGGGTTACTGGGGAGCGCAAAGAGGCAAGCAGGGTGTGGGAGGAGGCGTTAGAGCTTGCGCCAGACAGTGAGATCCTGAAAAGGGTGATCGAACAATTTATTTCGCCTTGACCAATTGAAGTTCTTTTTAGCATTTTTTTCTTTGCTCCTGCTGGGAGCTTGCACGAACCTTAGGATTTCTGAAGAGGCATCCTCAGATCGTTGGGGATTGAAGGGAAAAATGAACGTCAGATCCTCTCAAGTCAACTTTAGTGCATCCATTGATTGGTCGTATAGCGAGGATTATTTTTCGCTTTTAGTAAGGAACCCTCTTGGCATGGTGATCGCTAAACTTGAAGGTAATGGAGAGTTACTCAAAATAACCTTACCCCCAAAAAGTGAGGAAATAATTTCGTCCAAAAATCTGCATCGCTATATCGGACATGATTTACCGCTTAACCATCTGCCATTCTGGGTTAAAGGACTTCCAAATCCTGATTATGACTTTATTGGTAAAGCGACTAGCTTTGATCAGGATGGGTGGAGTGTTAGTTATTCCCAATATCAGGATTTGTTACCTCGAAAGATAACCTTTCAGAGAGAAGACCTGGTAATAACTTTAGTAATAGCGTCCTGGGTAGTCGACTTGTGAGATTGCGCTTGCCTGCTCCTGCTAAGCTAAATCTGTTTTTGCATGTTTTGGGTCGGCGTTTGGACGGTTACCATGAAATCCAGAGCGCGATGTGTTTCTTGCGTCTTGCTGATATTGTCTCATTCAGAGAGAAAAAGGACGGGATTCAAGTTCAAATGGCGGGTGTTAGGCAGGAAGATAACCTCGTTTTTAAAGCTGCATCGCTTCTCTCTGAGATTACTCATACCTCCGGGGTAGAAATCAAGGTGCGTAAAAGCATACCCATGGGAGCCGGTCTTGGCGGCGGCAGCTCTGATGCCGCGACGACTCTTCACGGTCTGAATCTTCTTTGGAGGCTTGGGATGCAGGAGAAAGATTTAGCAGAAGTAGGCCTTGAAGTGGGGGCGGATGTACCCTTCTTTATCAGAGGGTTTAATGCATTTGTGGAAGGTATTGGTGACAAATTAACACCCCTTGATTTGGCAGAGGTTTGGTATGTAATTCTTTTTCCGAACGTCAAAGTCCCAACAAAGCAGGTTTTTCAAAGTTCTGATTTGACACGGGATACAAGTCCCATCACAATGTCGCGTTTTTTACAGAGTGGAGTTCTGGGTAATGACTGTGAACCTGTGGTTCGCAGACTTTTTCCTGAGGTTGGGGTCGTTATCGACTGGTTGGGAGAGCATGGTACTGCTAGAATGACCGGCACCGGATCGTGTATATTCTTAGAAACTGATGATGAGGCTGAGGCTCGAGCGATCCTATCTCTAAGTGGTTGGCAGGGATTTGTGACAAGAAGTACAAGGCGATCTATGCTAACAGATGCATTAAAACAGAACAGAAAGTCTTTTCAAAACTGAGCAAATGGGGTGTCGCCAAGTTGGTAAGGCACAAGGTTTTGATCCTTGCATGCGCAGGTTCGAGTCCTGCCACCCCAGCCATATTTTTTGGAAGAGGATTGTGGCCGAATTAAAAATCTTTTCAGGTAATGCCCACCCACTTTTGGCGGAGCGCGTTGTGGACCGTCTTCGTGTTGAGATTGGTGTCGCAGAGGTGGGTAGGTTCAGTGATGGAGAGGTTAGTGTAGAAATCCATGAAAATGTTAGAGGTAAAGATGTTTTCATAATTCAGCCCACATGCGCGCCAACTAACGACAACATCATGGAGCTAATTGTCTTGGCGGATTGTCTGCGTAGAGGCTCTGCCGCTAGAATAACCGCAGTAGTGCCTTATTTTGGTTATGCCCGGCAAGATAAAAGAGTTCGATCTGCCAGAGTCCCTATTACTGCTAGGGTGGTTGCGGATATGTTAAGTAGCGCTGGGATCGACAGAGTGCTGACGATAGATTTACACGCGGATCAAATCCAGGGGTTCTTTAGCATCCCAGTTGATAACATTTATGCCTCACCGGTGATGCTAATGGATATTGAGCAGCAGTCGTACCATAATTTAATGATTGTTTCTCCAGATGTTGGAGGGGTTGTGAGAGCACGTGCTGTAGCCAAGCAGCTAAATGATGCTGATCTTGCAATCATTGACAAACGACGACCTCATGCTAATGAGGCGGAAGTAATGAATATTATAGGAGATGTTGGTGGTAGGACCTGTTTAATGGTGGACGATATGGTCGATACCGCAGGGACACTTTGTGCCGCAGCGAAAGAACTTAAGAAAAATGGTGCGAGTCGCGTGGTCGCGTACTGTACTCATCCTATTCTATCTGGCAAAGCCATTGAAAACATTGAGAACTCCACGCTCGATATGTTAATGGTAATGGATACCATTCCACTTAAAACCGAGGCTGTTGAGTGTCCTAAGATCAAACAACTTAGTGTAGCTGACGAATTAGCGGAATCAATCCGTCGAATTAGTAATGAAGAATCATTAAGTGCTTTATTTAGCAAGAGAATACAGCCTGTATTATTTTAATTTTATTACTTTCAATGGCGTTCACTGAGTGGTCGCAATTTGGTGTTAGCGCGTACTAAGGAGCAAAATATGGCAGATTCATTTAAGTTACAAGCCGCATTGCGTAATGATGCAGGGAAAGGCGCGAGCCGCCGCCTGCGGCGTGAGGGGGATCTTGTTCCTGCTATTTTATATGGTGCGGGGAAGGACCCTCAAAGTTTATCAATCCCTCATAAGGATCTTTATAAGTCATGCGGGGATGAAGCTTTTTTTTCACGTATCATTTCCCTTGAAGTAGGCGGTAAAAAGCAGGACGCTATCGTCAAGGACTTGCAAAGACACCCCTCCAAGGATCGGATTTTACATGTAGACTTTTTTAGGGTTCAGATGGATCAAGAAATAGTCGTAGAAGTTCCTCTGCATTTTCTCAATGAGGACACATGTGTAGGTGTAAAGCAAGGTGGAGGAAATATTTCTCACCCAATGACTTCAGTAGAAATTAGTTGCTTGCCAGGGCTCCTACCAGAGTTTATTGAAGTTGATATCGCCGATCTTGAAGTTGGTTCGTCGATTCATATGAGCGAACTTATCTTGGCGGAGGGATTAACCATCCCAGTATTGGCACAAGGTGCCGATTATGATCAGGTTGTAGTCGCCTGTAACGTGATGCGGCGATCTGAAGATAATGAGACTGCAGGCCTGGATCAGACAGGAGATGGTGATGAATCCCCGCAACCTGGGTCACCAGAGAGTGGTTCCTCCGAAGGTACCGATAACGAGTAGGATTAAAGAAAGTATCCTTTCGATAGTTGTTCAGGAGATTACGTGAGCTCGCCCCTTGGCTTGATCGTAGGTATCGGTAATCCCGGACAGCAGTATGCCGAAACAAGGCATAACGCGGGAGCCTGGTTTGTGAGGGAATTGGCTGCCTCTCATCAGGGAGAATTCCGAGAAGAGAAAAAGTTTTTTGGATCAGTTTCAAGTATCACTCTTCATGGGAGAGAGCTAAAAATGCTGATACCTAATACTTATATGAATGAAAGCGGGAAAGCTGTTGGTGCTTTAGTCAATTTCTACAAAATTCCTCTTAAAAGAATCTTGATTGCGCACGACGAGCTCGACCTAAGTTCTGGTGTCGT